>JAHHHC010000072.1 GCA_019359515.1 Desmonostoc vinosum HA7617-LM4
ATAGTTTGGTTCTAGAGCAAAGGACTAGCTACGCATCCTTTGGTAGGTCTTTAACTCTTGCCTCTAACGTAGTACACAAAGTACTTAGTCTGGTCAGATAGGCTTTTTCAAGCCCCCGCCTTTAGGCATGGGGTTTCTGACGTTTCTACAGTTCATCTACTTATCTAATAAGTATTATTAAACACTATAATTTGAGAAAAATATAGCTGAAAAACTTTAATCTCAATAAAAGTTAAAAAGCATTAGTTACTCACTGACATTTCAGAGCTTTTATACAGTTGAAGACTAATATGTAAGATGCGTCAGTTCGAGCTACCCTGAGCTTATCGCTAAAATATTCGTACTGAAATACCCTACTAACCAGCTACTAACTAGCTCCTATTTTCAAGTTAGACACCCATGCTAGTAGGTTGGGTTAAACGAAGTGAAACTCAACAAACACAGAAACAGAAATGCAGAGAGTTTTCACAATTTTTCATTCCCCAGGATTTCTTTCAACAATTCCTACTAAAACACTCACTAATGCTTCTAAATCATCAGGTAGCGAATAGATTGTCAGGTCTTCAGTGATGCGTTGAGATTTCACATCCAGCATTCCAAACCGCCAGACATCACCAATTGTGACTGCTCCATATAAAATGGTTTGTTCTTCAATTTGAGATAGTGCAATTAATTCTACCGCCAGTTGCGTAAATCCCCTGGTAATATCATCATTTTTGGCTTCTACAACTAACAAGCTTTGTTTTGCTCTTAATAAGTAATCAAGATTTCCTTTCAGCCATTTAGTTACTGAAAGTGGATATTCAATACGGAGTTGACAATTACAATAATATGTAGCAACTTCTAATAATATCGGTGCTACAAGAGTTTCTCTACGAGCAGTTTCACTTGTTAGGCTGACACGAGGGAGAGTGCGTTCAATGCGGTCTTTTAGTTCTTCTATTTTGTCGAGAACTTTTTGAGTTTTTGGTAACAATAATTTTGCTCGGATGAGAGTATAGCCAAATTCTGACAATATTTCCTCTGGCTCATAGCTCATTTCAAAATAGGAGCGAAAAGTATATTCTCTGTCTTCTTGAAGAAGTTTGGGTTTAGGCATACTTGACTCAACTCTATATTCATTCTAGCTATGCCCAGAAACTAGCTATCACGCTTTTAGTTTAGCATTTTATATCTTAAAGAAGTTTTGTTTTTTGTTCATCTGTGCAGTTTTTTGGAAAACAGCAATTTTTTTGCAAATTCATTTTATAAATTAGCTTGATTGCTTTTAACCTAGAAAATAACTGCCGATAAGACTCCTTTCACAGTAAAAATATGAAAATACTGATACTGAATGCTGGATCGAGTAGCCAAAAAAGTTGTCTATATGAAATAAATGAAACTCTACCAAACGAAGCACCCGAACCTCTTTGGCAAGGAAAAGTCAACTGGACTCAAGACCGGGGTGTGGCGGAAATTAAAGTAAAAACGATTACAGGTGCAACGCTGCAAGAAGAAATTTATGGCGACTCTCGGCAAGCACATGTGGCTTATATGCTTTACACTCTGACTCGTGGTGCTACTAAGGTAATCGGTCAGTTATCAGAGATTGATGTTGTGGGACATCGTGTGGTACATGGTGGACAAAATTACCGCAACAGTGTGATCATTACTGAGGAAGTAAAAAAAGCGATCGCCAGTCTATCAAACCTAGCTCCTGCACATAATCCAGCTGCTTTAGAAGGTATAGAAGCGATTGAGCAAAGCTTAGGCGAAGTTCCCCAGGTGGCAGTATTCGATACCGGATTTCACTCGACTTTACCTGATGCCGCCGCCATCTATCCCGGCCCCTATGAATGGGTTGAGCAAGGTATCCGTCGCTATGGGTTTCATGGTATCAGTCACCAATACTGTTCTGGGCGTGCCGCTACCATCCTGGGCCGAGATTTAGCATCTCTCAAATTAATTACATGCCATCTGGGTAACGGTTGCTCATTGGCAGCGATTAAAAATGGTCGTAGCATTGACACAACGATGGGATTTACTCCCCTCGATGGGTTAATGATGGGTAGTCGTTGCGGTTCTCTCGACCCAGGTATTCTAATTTATCTGTTGCGACAATCTCATTACTCTGCTGAAAGACTTGATTATGTATTAAATAAAGCTTCTGGTTTACGAGGAATTTCGGGAGTGTCCAGTGATGTACCGCAAGTCACCGAAGCGATCGCTCAAGGCAATTACCGCGCCCAACTAGCATGGGATATGTATGTACATCGCTTACGATCTGGCATTGGGGCAATGCTTGCCAGTTTGGGGGGATTAGATGCCTTAGTATTTACGGCTGGTGTAGGCGAAAAATCTCCCGGAATTCGCCAAGCTGCCTGTGAAGCCTTTGGATTTTTGGGAGTAAAAATTGACTCAGAAAAAAACCAGCATCACCCCGTAGATGAGGATATTGCTACTGCCGATTCAGCTGTACGGGTTTTAGTAATACACACTCAGGAAGATTGGGCCATCGCTCAACAATGTTCAGTAGTGCTGAATAAAAACCCATAACTAAAGTAGCGTCACCTGAAGGGAGCGCCCAGATGTAATTTCAATGACGATTAGCTTAGCCTGCAAGTGTGGGAAAAAATAACCGTATGTAGCTAGATAAAATAGCTTCGCCACCAAATAATGTAATTACAGCCCCTAAAGCGAGAAAAGGCCCAAAAGGTATTTTTTGCCCAAGTTTATGCCTCGATAACATCATGATGCTGCCACCAAATAATGCTCCCACAGCACAAGCGATAAAACCTGCTAAGAGTAAGTACCTCCAACCTAACCAAGCCCCCATCATCGCTGCTAATTTAGCATCACCCGCACCCATTGCGGCTTTGCCAAAGGCAATTGCACCTAAGATGGCGATCGCATCAAATAACCACAAACCTAAGACAGCACCACCTACCGCCCTCATGAGGTGATGCACTATTTCTATCCAACTACCAGAAAGCAAGCAGCCAAGCACCATTTGAAACACAATTCCCAATACCAACCCTGACTGAGTAAGTGGGTTGGGTAAGGTCATGGTATCTAGGTCAATCAGCGATAAAGCTAATAACCAGCTACAAAAAGCCCAGTAGCCTATTGTTAAAATTGAGACTTTAAATACTAAAAAAATCAGTAAAAATAACATGCCCGTCACCATCTCTACCACTGGATAGCGGACAGAAATTTTACTTTTGCAATAACGACATCGCCCTCTTAACTGTAACCAGCCAAATACTGGTACATTATCATAAGCTTTGAGTTGGTTTAGGCAATGGGGGCAGCGAGAAGGCGGCCAGAGAATTGACAAGCCAGCAGGTAGCCGATAAACAACTACATTGACAAAGCTACCAATAGATGCACCCAAAGCTAAGACAATCAGACTCGCCGGGACGACGATCAAAATGTCCACATAATTGTTTGTCATTTGTCATTTGTCATTTGTCCTTTGTCATTTGTCTTGTATCTTTCGCTATTTGTCGATAGTTAAATTCTCTTGACTAATGACTGATGACTATTGACTATTGACTAATACATATGTGATTCAATCTGATTTAAGGGTACAAAGCATTCTTGAGGTAGCAGAACTGGATTGGTCGTGAAAATTACCTTGCCTCGATGAGTTACGCGATTAATTGCTACGCCTGAAGGTTGTCCGGCTATTTCGGGATGTACCTCACAGTGGGTGTAGTAGATCATTCCAGCAGCTCTGATCACGGCGGGATCAATCAAAGGCGACTGGTTCTTTGAGGCGGTGAAATTTGCTTGTCCTTGTCGTAAAGCGTACACTATTAGATGTTATTTGCTTGCTAGATTTGCTTTAGTCTATCCGATACTTTCGGCAAAGGTTGCCAAATTGTCAGGTTTAGATGAAAAAAATTATTTTTTTTCGAGAATTTGAATTAGTGCGTCGCCCATAGCGCGGCAACCCAATAAATTCGTTCCTGGAGAGATTATATCTCCTGTGCGATCGCCTTGTTCTAAAACTTGCAACACGGCGTTTTCGATTAAGTCTGCTGCTGCTGGTTGGTTTAAACCATAGCGTAACATCATTGCCGCACTCAAAACTTGTGCTAGAGGGTTAGCTTTATCAAGTCCAGCAATATCTGGGGCAGAACCATGAACTGGTTCAAATACGCCAGGCCCACTAGCGCCTAAGCTAGCAGATGGTAACATGCCAATACTACCGGTGAGCATGGCGGCAGCATCAGAGAGGATATCACCAAACAAATTGCCTGTGACAATCGTATCGAACTGCTTGGGTGCGCGTAGCAGTTGCATTGCAGCATTATCTACATATATATGAGACAGTTCGATATCGGGATATTCTTGCGAAAGTTTGGTGATGCGATCGCGCCACAACTGAGATACTTCTAATACGTTCGATTTATCTACAGAACAGAGTTTACCTTTGCGTTTGCGTGCTGTTTCAAACGCTACTCGTCCAATACGTTCAATTTCTGATTCGGTGTAAGCCATTGTATTCACACCACGTTTCTCACCAGTTTCTGTAGTAAAAATTCCCTTGGGTTTACCGAAGTAAATTCCACCTGTGAGTTCACGCACCACCATAATATCGACGCCTTCGACAACTTCGCGTTTCAAAGTCGAAGCATCAATTAACTGGGGTAAAATTTTTGCTGGACGCAAATTGGCAAACAGTTCCAAACCTGCGCGTAGTCCCAACAAACCCGCTTCTGGACGTAAATGTGATGGCAATGAATCCCACTTATAACCACCAATAGCTGCGAGTAATACAGCGTCACTGTTGCGGCATGTATCTAGGGTAGCAGCGGGTAGAGGTTCGCCCGTAGCATCAATTGCTACACCACCAATCAAAGCTTCTTGGAAGTCAAACTGAATATCAAATTGTTTCCCTACGACTTTCAGCACATCTACCGCCACTGCCATAATTTCGGGGCCAATGCCATCGCCAGGGAGTAGGGTAACGTGGTAGTTCTGAGTCATAGCTGGTTTTTATGAGGTAGATGTTCAATCAAAAAGAAATGCTTGCAGATTAAATATCATACCGAGCAAGTGTACCAAACTGTCGTTCGTTTTCAGAAAAAACCGTGAGGAAATTCAACTTTGGGCGATCGCGTCGGTATGTAGTACAGTGACACGGAGACGCGGAGAATTTTTTGACGGTGATAGCTAAGGGGTAAATATATCCAGCTTTACATAGAATTGGTATAAGTTCCAGATATTTACAGAAATGCGATCGCACTAAACACTTAGGAAAAATTGTTTCTAGCTTAAAAGGCTTAATCAAGATTTAGCAAAGATCCTGTAATGCTACTGACATCAAAAAATATTTGCCCTAAAATCAAAAACATAAAAGTAAAAAAACTATCCGCTAGAAATTAAGTGTAAAACTTTTACAAAATACCTCGTATTTATGTTTAAATTTTGAATTGTTTAATATTTATTCAGTAAAACTAACAACTATTAGCTAATTTAATTTGTCAAATAGATTGGGTTGTTAGCTGAAAGATTATGGAATTATACCTAATGCCTCTCAAATTTTAGAAGAATTATCCAGTCTCCATTACCTAATAAAGTAACTGTTATTTAACAATGAATCACTCTTCTACAAATACAACTAATTTTCATCACTACACTTTACAGCAGACTCAGCTTGGTAAGATGTGTGGCTCCAGGCTGTTATTTCGCGATCGCTATGAAATACTACAAATTTTAGGTAGAGGTGGTTTTGGTATTACTTTTCTAGCTAAAAATGTTGTCCTGCCAGGGAATCCCCTATGTGTAATTAAACAACTGTCTCCAAAAATCACAAATACTCAAAGTTGGCAAAAGACATGCGATCGCTTTGCCAAAGAAGCCAAAACATTAGCTCAACTCGGTAGTCACTCGCAAATTCCCCTACTTTTAGACTACTTTGAAGCAAACGGAGAGTTTTATCTCGTTCAAGAATATATACAGGGTTCTACTTTAGCGCGAGAAGTGCGGCGCACGGGCCCCAAAAGCGAAGCCGAAGTCAAACAGTTTTTACAAGAATTACTACCAGTATTACAGTATCTCCATAAACATCATGTGATTCATCGGGATATCAAACCCCAAAATTTGTTGCGCGACCAAGCCGACCAACGGATAGTACTAATTGATTTTGGTGCAGTCAGAGACGAATTAACCAATGCTTATGAACATTCACTCCACAACATAGCTAACACTAGTTTTGTTGGGACTATGGGATTTGCCCCACCAGAACAATTTTCTTTACGTCCAGTTTATGCCAGCGATATTTATGCTCTGGGTATGACTTGTATTTATTTGTTAACTAGTAAAGGGCCCTTAGAATTTAACTACGACTCTGATACGGGTGAAATCTGTTGGCGAGAAGAAGTCAGCGTGAGTGACGATTTCGCTGATGTTTTAAGCAAAATGGTGAAAGTTCCTCTAGCCGATCGCTTCAAGAGTGCAGACGAGGCGATCGCCGCCTTGGGTACAAAAAACTACTCACATAGTTTCGCTGACTGTTTAACAATCCAACCACTAACAAATAACCAAATTAACCAACAACAAAACTCTCAAGCTTACGTTCCACCTACTGTAAGAACTGCTAATGCTATTCGAGAGTGGCAAGCAAAGCGTAATGCTAAAAAATCTCATACTTTCAGTTAAATAGTTACTAAAATCAAGTATCAAATAAACACAATCAATATCAGCAATTTTTCATCTTAAAAATAAATTCAGTAAGGATTTTAACAGTAATTAGGAGTTCAAGATGCTTAAATAACAATAAATTGGTTAAATACTTAAGACTAGACTATTTATCGTTATACAAGCAAAAATACCAAATCTAGCAATTTAAACAGTTTTTCGATTTAGCTTATTATATAATCGAGAAAATAATTATTTTTATGGCTCTCGCGGTTTTCCAATTTTGAGGAAAACTGACTACCATTTAATAAGTAATTCCCCAATCCCAAAGCAGGGTTTTCTACCAAGTGTTCGAGAGTCAATTCTTTTAAGGGAAAATTCGGGGCAAGCTTAACACAAATTTTTATGCAGTCGCGCCTGTCAGATCATGATCTGCTGCCTAAATCCCGATTGCTCAAATCCCCTAAATCCCAATGGAAAGAAGACTTGCCAAAATTGTGGTACTCCCCTAGTGCCACTTTTGAGAAATCGCTTCCGTGTCATCCGAGTACTTTCAGATGAAGGGGGATTTGGCAGAACCTATCTATCAGAAGATACAGATAAATTAAACGAACGCTGCGTTATTAAGCAATTAGCTCCGAAATTCCAAGGAACTTGGTCGCAAAAAAAAGCGATGGAGTTATTTGGTGAGGAAGCGCAGCGACTGCAAGAACTCGGAGAACATGCTCAAATTCCTACTTTGATGGCTTATTTTGAGCAAGACAACTGCTTATATTTAGTGCAGCAATTTGTCAATGGCGAAAATTTGTTAAAGGAGTTACAGCAGCGAAAAAGTTATAGCGCTAAAGATATTCAAGCCATTTTGTTAGATTTACTATCTGTTCTCAAGTTCATTCACGATCGCGGAGTGATTCATCGCGACATTAAACCAGAAAATATTATCCGGCGTAAAAGTGATGACAAATTAAACTTAATTGATTTTGGTTCTGCCAAACAGTTAACAGCCAGAGTGCAAAATAAAACTGGCACATCAATTGGTTCCCATGGGTATTCACCAATTGAACAAATTAGGGATGGTAAAGCCTACCCAGCTAGCGACTTATTTGGTTTAGGGGCCACCTGTTTTCACCTGCTAACAGGAATTTCTCCCTTTCAATTGTGGACGGAACAAGGGTATGCTTGGGTCTCCAATTGGCAAGAATATTTACGCAAACCACTGAACGCTGAATTGGCTCAAGTTATCAGTAAACTGTTAGCAACAGACATCCAACAGCGTTACCAATCTGCTGATGAAGTCATCAAAGACTTGACGCGAAAACAACCACTGATACTGCCACCAGCTACCAAGCCAACAATCAAAACACCAAAGCAGCCAAAATCTTCACGCAGAAAATACACCATACTCAGACTTTTGATCTTAGCCAGTGCTGTCATCTTATTGTTAGGATTTGATGAATCTTGGTATAAACAAATTCGCCGTTTGCAAACTAGTCTTGCTTCTACTCTCAATCAAGAGAAAAAGAATTCAGCTAACAGCGAAGCCGTTCTGGGTCAATCTCCCAAAATTGCTTTAGGAGATATTACTTTAGCTAATACCATTAAAGCCCACGACGAATCGGTTTTATCAATTGCCATCAGCCCCGATAGTAAGACAATAGCTAGTAGTGGCGATCGCACCATCAAACTCTGGAATCTGGCCACAGGAAAAGAAATTTTCGCCCTCAACGGACATTCTCAACGAGTGAATGTCGTAGCCATCAGCTTAGATGGTAAAACCCTAGTTAGTGGTAGTGATGACAGCACCATCAAAATTTGGAATCTCGCTAAAAAAGAGCAAATTCGTACCTTATATGGACATACCGACTCGGTTCATGCCCTAGCCATCAGCCCAGATGGTCAAACCCTAATTGATGGCAGTGATGATAACACTATCAAAGTCTGGAATTTGACCACAGGACAAAAAATTCGCACATTAGCAGGACATACATTTTGGGTCAGGTCAGTAGCTATTAGTCCCGATGGTAACACCCTTGCCAGTGGTGGTTTTGACAAAACAATCAAACTGTGGAATCTCAGCAAAGGACGCCTCATTCACACACTCAAAGGCAACGCCCAAACAGTCACATCCGTAGCCATTAGCCCAGATGGTAGCATCCTTGCCAGTGGTAGCCGCGATCGCACCATCAAATTATGGAATATTGCCACCGGAGATGAAATTCGCACACTCACAGGTCATGCCAACACCATCACATCCCTTGCCTTCAGCCCAGATGGTCAAACCCTAGTTAGCGGTGGCCGCGATCGCACCATCAAACTATGGAACATTGCCACCGGAGAAGAAATTCTCACATTGACAGGGCACACCAAAACCGTGACATCCGTAGCCATTAGCCCAGATAGCAAAACCCTCGTCAGTAGCAGCGATGACGCTACCATCAAGATTTGGCAAGTCAGTCGATAAAGGCAATCGTCTTAATACAAACCTTTAACGCAGGTCGCAGGTCGTTTTTGTAACGGGGATTTATACCCCGCTCCAAAAACTTTGGACGAAGTCCGGTTTTAGACCTGATTGTTTTGATCAAAACTTTTGATAATTTCCTGTTCCCTATTTTTAAAGCAAAGAACTTCTAAAATAAGAAATAACGTTGAGCCATAGGTAAATAAGAAGCAGGTTCACAAGTTAACAATTCACCATCAGATCTCACCTCATAAGTTTCTGGATTGACTTCAATATGTGGGGTAGCATCGTTATGCTTCAAATCCTTTTTCATGACATCTCGTGTATGAGAAACTGCTTCGATGCGACTAGTTAAACCAAGCTGTTCAGGTACACCTAAATCTAAAGCTTTTTGGGAAACAAAAGTAATTGAAGTCGCCTTGATCGCACCCCCAAAAGCACCAAACATTGGGCGCATATGCACAGGTTCAGGTGTAGGAATACTGGCGTTGGGGTCGCCCATTTGTGCCCAAACAATCATACCTCCTTTAATCACCATTTCTGGTTTGACGCCAAAAAAGGCAGGTTTCCACAGACACAAGTCAGCGAATTTCCCTTCTTCAATAGAACCAACAAGATGAGAAATCCCATGAGCTAGCGCCGGATTAATAGTATATTTTGCAACATAGCGTTTAGCTCTATAATTATCGTGGTTTTCCCCAGCAACAGAAATACCTCCTCTCTGGACTTTCATTTTGTGGGCAGTTTGCCAAGTCCGCACAATCACTTCCCCAATTCTTCCCATCGCCTGAGAATCGGAAGACATGATGCTAATCACACCCAGATCATGCAGAATATCTTCAGCTGCGATCGTTTGTGGGCGAATTCTAGAATCGGCAAATTTGACATCTTCCTCAATGTTGGGGTCGAGGTGATGGCACACCATTAACATATCTCGGTGTTCGGCTAGGGTGTTGATGGTGTAGGGACGAGTGGGATTTGTAGAACCAGGTAAAACATAAGGTTCACTACAGACTTTGAGAATATCTGGTGCATGACCACCACCTGCGCCTTCGGTATGGAAGGTATGAATCACACGTTGTTTAAAAGCCCTGATAGTATCTTCAACAAATCCCGCTTCGTTGAGGGTGTCAGTATGGATAGCAACTTGCACATCTTCTTCATCTGCAACACCGAGACAAGTATCAATAGCCGCAGGAGTAGTTCCCCAATCTTCATGTAGTTTTAAACCGATTGCACCAGCAGCCACTTGTTGTACTAAGCCATCCCGCACACTGGTATTGCCTTTGCCCAAGAAACCCAAGTTAATAGGAAAAGCATCAGCAGCTTGTAACATGCGGTGAATATACCAAGGGCCGGGGGTGCAAGTTGTAGCAGTAGTCCCAGCGGCTGGCCCTGTACCACCGCCAATCATGGTTGTGATCCCCGCAGCTAGGGCAGTTTCAATTTGCTGGGGACAAATAAAGTGAACGTGGGTATCGATCGCACCCGCCGTTACAATTCTCCCCTCCGCAGCGATCGCCTCTGTGCCCGGCCCGATAATAATATCAACGTGATCTTGAGTATTAGGATTGCCAGCTTTGCCAATTTTGTAGATTTTCCCGTTTTTAATCCCGATATCAGCTTTCACAATGCCCCACCAGTCGAGAATCAAGGCATTAGTAATCACTGTATCGACAGCACCATCTTGGCCTTCACCATTGATAAAAGGGGATTGCCCCATCCCATCGCGGATGACCTTACCACCACCAAATTTTACCTCCTCACCGTAAATAGTACGGTCTTCCTCTACTTCAATAAACAACTCAGTATCAGCAAGGCGGACGCGATCGCCCACCGTCGGGCCGAACATTGCGGCATAGTCTCGTCGATTGATCCGATAACTCATGGTTTCTCCTTAAGGAATTAGGGAGTAGGGAGTGGGGAGTAGGGAGTGGGGAATTGGAAATGGGGAACTTGTACTGAGCGAAGTCGAAGTATTAGGAATGGGGAATTGTCATTTGTCATTTGTTATTGATTATTCTCCGCGTTCCCTCATCTCCCAGTCACTGAGCGAAGTCGAAGTGCATCCCCCTAACTAGCTTGCAAATAATCTATGAACTAACTTTTGATGCCGCATTTGGGCAATATCGATCGCTGGTGTACAAGACCACATTTGATCTAAGCGCAAAGATACACCAATTTCGTAAGTTGCTTCTATATCTGGTGCTAACTGGAGTAAAACTTGTTGGGCTTGGAGGTGTCCTAGAATACTCAAGCGAATGGCAGCACCTAATAAGCCGGTAATCAAGCTATGCAAAAATGCTAAGACTGTATCCTGTTGGCTTAATCCTGCAACTCTACCAACGACTGCAAAGATTACTGGATGTAAGCAGTGAATTTCTCCTTTAATAGCATATCGATTCAGGATTTCTAATTGCGAGTCTTGCCAAGTCGAACTCGCAACCATCAATAAAGCACGTCCACTTTTACGTGCTGTTTCACGAGTTTTTTCTACTAAGGTTTGAGCAAATAGTTGGGTGTCTGCTTGTTGCACAGCTGCCATATCCGCGATCGCACTTCCTCGGTAAGCATGGATTAAGGCTACAATATCCGTCGGCCCTACCTTATTCAGCAATAGCAATTGCAAAAAAACTTGCAACTCCTGTGCCGAAAGCAGCTGATTTTCTTGCACTAAAGCTTCTAACCCATGAGAAAGCGTAAAAGAACCAGAAGGAAAAAAAGAATCAGACAACTGCATTAAAGCCAGTTGTTGAGCAACAAAAGATTGACTCATCTGTTTGGGGACTGGAGAATTGAGAATAGGGAAGTAAAGCCTACGGCATAGCTTCGCTTAGAGCGAGGTACGAGCGGAAGGAGCGTCATTACGAATTACGTTAGCGTAGCGTTAGCGAGTCCTCGAGCGTCATTACGAATTACGAATTAATCCTTGTGTGCGTGTTGCGAAAAGTTAAGTTGTTCTTTGGGCGATCGCCATTCATAATCTATTTGTAAGTCAGGAATAGCAAAGTTGCGAATTGTTGCTTCTATAACTTCTGCATCTATAACTAACTCTACGTAGATTTTGCCGTCGTGAACGATAATCGGCCAGTGATGATTACCTAAAACGTGACCTAAATGGATTAAGTCAATGACGCGGTTACTTACAGGTTCGGTAAAACTTAGTACCATTACCTGATACTCTTGTAGGTGAATCAGTAGTAACTTTCCCTCTTGGGTGACAAAGATATCACCTTCTTGCAGTGACCAATCTCGACTTTTGACAATTCCCACATCTGTACCGGAAGTAGCGCGGGTGTGAATTCGTCCTTTACGGCTATCCGTTGGACTTAAATAAACTTCTAAGCACTCTTCTATCCGTTCGGATAGGCTAGCATTCTCTGTAATATTACCGAGGTAAGTTTCTGCTAGTTCAATCATTTTGATGACTCCGCACGCAATTTAAGGCGTATTGTAGATAGTTTTTGAGTCCGTGAGTACCATTCGCTATAGTTCTAATCAATAGACCTTTAGCTTGGGGTAAGAGTGAACTTGCTACCATGACGCCAGGACAGTTGGCTGCTTCTATATTTTCTAGGTTTTGACTCAGTAATTGTAAATTTAGTTGGGGTTGGATCACTATCAAATTGCCAAGGATAGGGGAAGGAGCAAAAAGATTACTATGTTTAAAAGGGTTGAGGTTGCCTGCTAAACGCATAGCATCGGTAAACCATAAATCTCCTGCAAGTGAAGTGACTTGCAAGCGACTAAAGTAGTGTTGAAAGTCGTAAAATTCTCCTCTAGCCAATCTCCCAGGTACAATAATTTCACTCCAAAAAAGTTTTGCTTGGGGATGACATTTAAGAAAAATTGTTTGTTCTAAAATGGCATCCTTAAAAAGGATAATCGGTTCAGGAACAAACTCTAAAGTTGCTCCTTCACCAATTTCGATGTCATAATACGCGATCGCTTTTGTATCTGCAATCGGCATAGGATGAACTTTTGTTGCAGATTGATCTCTTAGGTAAAGATGAGTATTTGCAGCAAGTTGCAAGGAGATATGCAATTGATCATTTGCCAGTAACCCAGGTGAGCTACTGGTAATATATAGATAAGCATGACGAGGATTATTAATATCAGAGCGAAAAGTGCGAGAGATGCCCAAAGGATAAGCAGTGTATTGATAACTAACAATTGTATATCCTTGGCGATCGCACTCCAGCCTTAACTCTAAATTTTTTGTACGTTTAGGAATTTCTCACCTCCCCATTCCCCATACTTCTCCTGTCGCAAGATCCCGCAGGGTACGACTTCGCTCAGCACAAGTTCCCCATTCTCAATCTCTGATTACAGTAGAATTATGAAATAGAACAGTCTCCAGAATAAAGTTGACGACTTGATCTAACCCTTCTCCCGTTTTGCAATTAGTGTAAGCAATGGGTTTTCCTCGTCGGTATAAAGGAGCTTGTTGACGAATTAAATCTAAATCAGCACCCACATAGGGAGCAATATCAATTTTATTGATGACTACTAAATCGGCTTGAGCAAAACCTGGGCCTTTTTTGCGAGGAATATCATCTCCTGCTCCTACATCGATGACAAAGATATAAGAGTCTACCAAATCATAGCTAAAGGTGGAAGCCAGATTATCACCCCCACTTTCAACGAAAATGATATCTAATTGCGGGTAAAGCAACTCCAAATCCTTTACCGCCAACAAATTCATCGATGGATCTTCTCGAATAGCCGTATGGGGACAGCTACCCGTTTCTACGCCAATGATGCGTTCAGGAAGCAGAAATCCCCGACTTTTGAGACGATCTGCATCTTCAGTAGTTAATAAATCATTGGTGACAACTGCTACTTCAATGCCTCTTGTCATCAACATAGGAACAACACACTCTAAAAGAGCCGTTTTCCCACTACCAACAGGGCCTCCTACCCCCAACCTTGCTACCGATTTTGACACGCCAATCTCCTGATTTTTGACTAAAAATAAACGCAATTAATCGCATCTTGATAAAAAATATCCAACACCCGACGTTTCGCCTATAATTACGAATTAGTTAAAGCCCCATTAATTAGTCCATTAAAACCATAAATCTCACGATTACCTGCGAAAGGAACTAATTCAACTTCCTTAGCATCTTCGTCTATTGGTTCAAATCTCACAGCTGTTCCTGCTGGAATATTTAAACGCATTCCTCTAGTTTTATCTTCTGGACTAAACCGTTCAAAAGGAATAATTTCTCTGACTTGATCTATATAGATAACTTCCGCAAACTTCAAAGCAGAATTGACTTCATAAAAGTGAAAATGAGACCCTACTTGAATTGGGCGATCGCCTGTATTTTTTACTAAAACTGTGATGATATCTCGCCCTGCGTTAATTTCGATATCCCCATCTTTAGTAATTATTTCTCCTGGAATCATGAGCATCCTCAATTATAAAAGTTATCGAAACAATCTGGTCTAAAACCGGACTTCGTCCCGCTACGCTAACGTTTTTTCAGGCAAAAAGTTTTTGGATCTGAGTATAAATTTCCGTGACAAAAACAGTTTCCTGCCTCCTGCCTTCGTTAAGAGCTTGCTAAGGGAACAATTGCTCTACGAATTGGTTGATGTACAGTAACTAATTTTGTTCCATCAGGAAAAGTAGCTTCTATTTGCACTTCATGAATCATTTCGGGTATGCCTTCCATCACATCATCTTTGCCTAAAATATTCGTGCCGTAACTCATTAATTCTTCTACAGTTTTACCTTCTCTTGCACCTTCTAAAATAGCGGCAGAAATATAGGCAACTGCTTCAGGATAATTCAGCTTTAATCCCTTTTCTCTGCGTCTTTCTGCTAACAATGCTGCTGTAAAAACTAGCAATTTATCTTTCTCTTGAGGTGATAATTGCATACAATTTTCCCTTGGTTTTTACTTTAAGTTTCCTGTACAATTTTATATTGTGCGATTCTATATTTAGTAAATATTCGTCAATATTTAAGTGATGGGGGATCTGAATCACCGTTAACCACTCAAATACGGTGCGTTAGCCTACGCCTAAACGCGGCGTGGCTTTAACAGTTGACCATCATGGTAGCAAATCAAGCATTGTGAGATTAAGGTGTCGCAATGTGTGACATACTCCCGCGCGGGGAGTATGTCTGTTTCAGCTAAAATTTTGAATTACGAATTAATCTCACCCCCTAGCCGCAAACGCCTGGTAGTGTAAAAATATTCCTACTTTCATAGCTGCAAAAAACAAACCATGACAATGCATCCTACTCTCCAACGTGCATTTACTAACCGCCGTGTCCTTAAGGTGATCAGCGGCTTGAATAACTTCGACGCTCATAACGTCGCCGCTACTATCAACGCTGCCGAGCTTGGCGGTGCTACTTTTGTCGATATCGCCGCCGATCCTGCCTTAGTTCAACTTGCTAAGAGTTTGACAAATTTACCTATTTGTGTATCAACAGTAGAACCAGAAAAATTTGTCCAGGCTGTAGCTGCTGGTGCTGATTTGATTGAAATTGGTAATTTCGATTCTTTTTATGCTCAAGGACGCCGCTTTGAGGCTCTTGAGGTGTTGGCGCTAACTCACCAAACCCGCGCTCTCCTACCGGAAATCACCTTATCTGTTACCGTTCCTCACATCCTGAAATTAGATCAACAGGTACAGCTAGCCGAGGAATTGGTAAAAGCTGGAGCGGACATGATCCAAACAGAAGGTGGTACTAGCAGTAACCCAGTGAACCCCGGAACTCTGGGTTTAATTGAAAAAGCTGCTCCCACTTTGGCAGCAGCTTACGAGATTTCCCGCGTAATATCAGTACCAGTATTGTGTGCTTCAGGTATTTCTAGCGTTACAGCACCATTAGCGATCGCCGCCGGTGCTGCTGGTGTTGGTGTCGGTTCTGCCATCAATCAACTCAATAGCGAAGTAGCGATGATCGCTGCTGTGCGTGGCTTAGTAGAAGCTTTGGGTACTGCTTGGGCGATCGCCTAGTTGGTAAGCTTCAGAAGACACGGAGAAGGAGAAGACGCGGAGAGAGGGAGACACGGAGACGCGGAGAAACTTTCATTTACATTCCCCGCGTCCCCGCGTCCCCGGTCTCCACCTCCCCGCGTCCCCACCTCCCTGCGTCCCCACCTCCCCGCGTCCCCGCGTCCCCATCTCCCCGCGTCCCCGCGTCTCCGCGTCCCCGTGTCCTCTTCCCCAATTCCCTCATCCCAAACAATCCTTCAGTGCATAAACCACCTTATTTAACTGCTCTTCTGTGAGTTCGGGAAACATGGGCAAAGATATGACTTCATGGCAAGTTTGCTCTGCTACTGGCAAATCTCCCGGTTGATAGCCCAGGTTTTGGTAAACTGGCTGTAAATGTAATGGCTTGGGATAGTAAACCATTGAACTCACGCCCCGTTCTTGTAATTGAGTTCTTACCCAATCACGATATTTGGCACTAGAACCATTTCGTTCTTCACCTGATGCGCGAATAGTGTATTGATTCCAAACTCCAGTACCTCCGGGTAATTCTTGGGGTGGGGTGAGTACAGGAATTTGGCTAAGGAACTGGTAATAATAAGTGGCGATCGCTCGGCGGCGCTCATTCCAAATATCTAGATAACGTAGCTTAATTTGCAAAATAGCCGCTTGTAGAGCATCCAAGCGGCTATTTACACCTATTTCCTCGTGAATATATCTAATTTTACTTCCATGATCACGTAGGATTCGTAGCTTAGTAGCGATCGCTTGGTCATTAGTTGTGATTGCCCCACCATCACCGCAACCACCGAGATTTTTAGTTGGGTAGAAACTGAAGCAACCAATATGGCCAATGCTGCCGACTTTTTGATTATCCCAACTTGCTCCTGTAGATTGAGCGCAATCTTCGATTACTGACAAATTATAAGACTGAGCGATCGCCATCAGTGCTGTCATATCCACAGGTTGACCAAACAAGTGAACTGGGATAATTGCTTTAGTTTTGGGTGTAATTGCCGCTGCTGTTTGCTCCAAATCTAGATTAAACGTCATCGCGTCAATATCAACAAAAACTGGCTTTGCACCTACAGCACTAATAACTTCAGATGTGGCAATAAAAGTGAAAGGCGTGGTAATCACCTCATCGCCTGCACCAATTTCCAAGGCTCGTAGCGCTAAGTAGAGCGCATCCGTACCAGAGTTACAAGCTATACATTCAGTTACGCCATTATAGGCGGCAAACTGTTGCTCAAAACCTTCGACCATCGGGCCACCGATATAACGACCGGAAGCTAGAACTTCCAGCACAGCTGCACTCACTTCTGCTTCAATTGTGGTGTACTGCTGCTTGATATCAAAGGCAGGAACAGGATTTACACTTTGGATCATGAGTTCTCATTTTATCGGAAGATACAAGGGGTTGGGGAACTCGAGGCCCCGCTCTTGGGGGGAGTGGGGAATGGGACGCGAAGACGCGGTGAGACAGCGAGTAAAGGAGGGTTTCCCTCCGCAGGCGACTGCGTTAGCGCAGCGTTAGCGAGCTTGCGAGCGTCACCCGAAGGGGGACAAGGGAGAAATTTTTTCCCTCATCTCCCGGTTGGTGAGCGGAGTCAAACCACATCCCTAGCCCCCAGTTCCTTTGAAAAAAGCACGAGGAAATAGATAACCTATGCAGGATCTGATCAAGTTGGATTTAGTAGATTTAGCTACTGCTGTAGGATTGATGGCGATCGCCATTGGTTTATCTGTATGGGAAAAAGTAGGACTAGAATTAAATTTGGCCCTTGCTACTGGCAGAACCATCCTACAACTACTCGTATTAGGATACATTTTAGATTTGATCTTTGCTTTAAACAATGCTTGGGCAGTTTTGGCGATTTTAGCAATTATGCTCACAATTACGGCGATTGTCGCACGAAATCGCATTAGTCAAAAAATTCCTTATGTATTGCCTTTGGCGTCAGGTGCTATTTTGGTGAGTACTGTTTTGACGCTGCTTTATACTAATTTCTTAATTATTCAACCCGACAGCTGGTATGAACCAAGGTATGTAGTGCCTTTGGCTGGTATAATTATCGGCAATGCGATGAATGCAGCTGCGATCGCTGGAGAACGTCTAGTCAGCACTATTAAAGCCTCTCCTACGGAAATCGAAACTCACTTGAGTTTAGGTGCAACTCCACAGCAAGCCCTTAGCCAATACCGTAAAGAAGCGATTAGAGCCGGTTTGATTCCTACCTTGAATCAAATGACACTTATAGGTATGGTGGCAATTCCAGGTATCACCACTGGTCAGTTATTAGCTGGGATCAAGCCTCTAGATGCTGTGTCCTACGAAATTTTAATTATGTTTATGGTTGCTTTTGCTAACTTAGTTACAGTGCTTTTACTTACTAAGGGATTATGTCGTCAGTTTTTTAACTAGTTCCGTGGGTTTAAGTGCCCCAGTTCCATAATCGGCAAGTTTTGTGTTGGGGTCTGTCTTATACCAATTCGTAATTCGTAATGACGCTCGAGGACTCGCTACCGCTGCGCTAACGTAATTCGTAATTAAGAAACTCTTATTTAGTATGGGTTTCGGAGTTTGAATAGACTTCTTGCAAAAATACTTGAACCGTCAGAGACTCAAGTCTCTGCCTAATAGCAAAAGTCCGTTGAAACGGACTAAAAATACTGTTATTAGTCGGTTGAAACCGACTTGAGTTATCAGCCAGAAAATTTATTTTCTGGCGAGTATCCAACTTTTGCAAGAGGTCTAATGTGTAGCCGAATTTTAGAGAATTGGTATTACAAAGTTGAGGCAGTGTGATCTTGGGGAGCCACTACCTTGGACGGGTTTCCCAGATTGAAGCAAGTGACGTGGTTTCCCCCATGAACAACTGCCGTCAGTGAGCAGGTTTCCCTCTGCTGACTTGGCGCTCAATCCCCATTACAAAACTTAATTACGCGCTTCGCAGCGGTAGCGACGTAGGAGCGTCATTACGAATTACGAATTACGACGAGGTTTTAAACCCAATTTCTCGATAAAAAACTGGTGCAAGATCTGAGTTAAGCACTTCAGTGCTTACTACGAACTATATAAATTAGCTTTCTAGGCTGCGGCTTTTTCTTCAAGGGGTTTAAAGGTCTTTTTGCTAGCGCCACAGATGGGACATTGCCAATCTTCGGGAATTGTCTCAAATGGTGTGCCGGGTGCAATGCCAGAGTCGGGATCGCCTGCGGTGGGGTCGTAAATCATGCTGCATTGTCTGCAAATCCATTTACGAGTTTGAGGATCATTGCTGGCGCTTCTGGTTGCGGCTTGTCCTCCATTTAATACTTCTAAGGCTTCGGCGTAGCGGTCGGCGTGGTAGTTTTCGATGAATTTGAGTAAGCCAAATCGGTGTGCTGCTTCACGAAATGTGTTGGCATGGTCGGTAGATTCTTTGGCTTGTTTGAGAAATTCTGCCACTGCTGGATTGTCGCGATCGCGTTTCGCAGCCGCAGCAAAATCAGGATACATTGTCGTGTATTCATAGGTCTCGCCTGCAATTGCTAAAGATAAGCATTGAGAGATGATTTCTCGCTTTTGTGCTTCGGTTAAAGCACTTGCATCTTTAACTACAAGTTCTGGATGTAGCAATTCAAAATGTGCAAAGGCGTGTTCTGTTTCTTGTTCTGCTGTTTCTTTGAAGAGTTTCGCTAAATCTGTAAACCCAAGTTTACGCGCTACTTCAGCAAAAAAAAGATACTTGCGATTTGCCATCGATTCTCCACCGAAGGCTGCTTCTAAGTTTTGCAGTGTAGTAAAGTTGGACAAATCCATAATTTGGGATGCGTGAAAGGTGTTGTTGTATGTGTAATTACAGACTTAAAAACAGGTAACTGAACTGATGTTTTTTAGTTAAGAAATATTGTCTCAAACGTCTATCAGCACATATCTAGCAACCTGTTTTGTTAACTAGTCTAGGGTGGCCGCCGAGATACGTGCAAAATGGGACACGTTGTAAAGTTTTGTTAAGAAATAAACAGAAAACCTGTCATTTACAAGGATTCCATCCGCTTAAGCAAGCACTAAACTTTCGACCTCATCCAACGAAGGTGGCACAGTCTCCATATCAATCAAGTAATCACCAAACCGCTTAA
>JAHHHC010000073.1 GCA_019359515.1 Desmonostoc vinosum HA7617-LM4
CAGTCCCCAGTCCCCAGTCCCCAGTCCCCAGTCCCCAGTCCCCAGTCCCCAGTCCCCAGTCCCCAGTCCCCAGTCCCCAGTCCCCAGTCCCCAGTCCCCAGTCCCCAGTCCCATCACACAATAGTTTTTTGCTGCTGATAACGGGTTTTAAACTGCTTTTGCTGTTGTTTATGATCCACAATTGGCTCAGGGTAATCAAGGGCATGGCGTTCTAAAGATGGAATTTTCCCAGTCACTAAGTATTCTGTATCTACAGATTTTAATTCGGGAATCCATTGCCGAATATATTCTCCTTCGGAATCGAACTTTTGTGCTTGACTAGCTGGGTTAAAAATCCTTACAGGTTTAGGATCCATCCCACTAGAAGCACTCCATTGCCAGCCACCGTTGTTGGCAGATAAATCGCCGTCAATTAGCTTCTGCATGAAGTATTTTTCTCCCAATACAGGATTAATTAGCAAGTCTTTGGTGAGGAAACTAGCGACAATCATTCGGCAACGGTTGTGCATCCAGCCAATTTCGTTTAACTGGCGCATAGCTGCATCTACGATTGGATAGCCGGTTCTGCCTTCGCACCAAGCTTGAAAATGTTCTGTGTTGGTTTCCCAAGGGAAGTTTTTGAAGGCGTCGCGGAAAGCACCCTCTGCTAATTCTGGGAAGTGATACATGGCGTGTTGATAAAATTCTCGCCAAGCGAGTTCCTGTTGCCATGTTTGGATACTGGCTTGTACTTCATCGCTGTGACTATTTTCTAATGCTGCTGTTGTGGCTTGCCAAACGGTGCGAATACCAATGACGCCAAATTTTAAAGCTGCACTCAGTTGAGATGTTCCATCAACTGCTGGGAAATTACGCTGTTGTTGATATTCATTGATTGCTTTATTGGTGAATTCTTCCAGTCTTGCTTGGGCTGCGGTTTCTCCTGGTGCAATAATTAATCCTCCATCCCAACTAAATCCTAAATCTTTAGCTGTTGGTAATGCGATCGCACCTGCATTTTTAGCTGTTTCTTGTTCGCTGGCTGTTAAACCCTCGACATTTTGTAGTGTGTTTGCAGGGTTTGCTTTGGGTTTACTGTGCCAATTTTTCCAGAAAGGGGTGTAAACGGTGTAGGGGCCATTACTACCTGTACGAATTTCTGCTGGTGAGTGGAGAATTTGATCCCAGTTTTGGTTGAGAAACTGGATACTCTTAGCTTTGAGAGCATCAATGATAGCGCGATCGCGTTCTTGGGAGTAAGGTTCTACATCCCAATTCCAAAAAACAGCTTTGGCTTGTAAAGCTGCTGCTAAATTTGGTATTGCTTGCACAGGATGAGCATGGAGTATTAACAACTGACTACCAGCTTGAGCATACCGTTGTTGTAATGCCTGCAAACAGCCAATCATGTAAGTAACTCTGGCTGGGGCAATATCATCCCGTTCTAAAATATTTGGATCGAGACAAAACACACCCACCACTTTTGGACTCAACTCTCTTGCCGCAGCTAGTCCTGTATTATCGGAAATACGTAAATCGCGGCGATGCCAAAACAAAATTAAATCAGACATTCCATCTTTAGGATAGTGCGCTTGTACTAGATTATAGGTTACTGGTATTTCTGAGCATCACTCTAGCGGCAAATTTTGCTAACTCAGGAATTTGGGCTGAAAATACCGTTGATACAACTGACATCTGGGTGTTGCTTTATTATTGTCTAGCTTAATTAACCCCATACTGTTTAACTTGTAAGCAATAATAGGTTCCAGTGGTATTGGTTCAGTGGCACTCATTACAGTACCAAGAGCGATCGCTAATTCTGGTTGTTTTTGCAAAGTTGCCCAATGACGTTGTAAGTGATTGTAATAAATTCCTGTTGATGTAGGTGCAGTTTCTAGTAATTGCGACAGAGTTATATCACCACAATTGAGGTGGTAAAGTGATAAATTTACTAGTCCAGGATGTCCTCCAACCATATCCATAAGTTGTCTAGCTTCCTTGCCATCAGTCCAGTCAAGTTGGTAGCACTGGGCTAATTGTTGTACCTGTTCTAGATTGAAACTGTGTAACTGAATTGGTAAACCCACGTTAAAGGGGGACTGCTGAAGCTGGAGGGGAACATAAATTTCTGTTGAATGAACTACAATCCAGCGAAACTTTTGCCAAATGGGCAGTCTTTTGGCTTCCTCATACCATGAACGCAATAGAGGTAAAACTTCTTTAGCTACATGTGGATGCTCAAAAATTTGATTCACTTCATCCAATGCTAAAACCAAAGGAGTATCTACTTGTTCGAGTACATAGCTACGGAAGTAGAGGGTGCAACTGACTTTGCTACCAATGTCTTCATCCCAATAATCATCTAACTTGGGTTCTAACTGAAGTTGCAGGGCGACATTAGCACACAACCAACGCAAAAATCGATTCAAATCGCTCAAGATGTTCTGCTCAATTTGCTCTAGATTCAAGCTAACTGTGCGGTAGCCCATACTACTCGCGTGTTCTAGAATCCTTATTAGCAGTGAGGTTTTACCCATTTCCTTGGGAGCTTTAATCCGAATTAATGCTCCAGGTTTACTAATTTCTGCATAAGCCTGGTGAGAAGCAGGCGAGTTTTCGATGTAAAAAGAAGAGTCAAGCGGAACTGCACCACTGGGAAAACGAGGTGAAATATTATTGGTATCAGTAAGTTTATTAATTATACGATTTTGCCAATGCGGCTTTGTCTGTGGTGTGTTCTGTTCCGCAGCGTAAGATTCTAGTAAGACTCGACAGTTTTTTTTAGTAACTCGCTGTCCGATAATTTCGCTGAGCTTTCGGCACAATTCTGGGGCAACAACGTTAGTAAAATACCCAGGGCTGTAGCCTTGCTCTTGGGCGATTTTGCTATATGTATGATGATTCCACGTCCCCCGCAAAATCAGAATTTCTGTAGAGTTGAGGGGACGATTTTGAGTCTCAAGTAGTTTACGGTTAACAATTTCCAGAATAGAATCAAGGTTCATGAAGGTAAAGAGCCATTTTCCTACTGTATGTGGATTGACTCAACCACGGCCTAATAATACCAGGATTTACTTACGTCAGTCTATCTGACAGTATTTGTGCTGAAAACAAAATTAATCTAAATCGGGTTCAATACCGAGTAATTGCAATTGTGCTATCAAACGTTCAGCGCGTTGCTTTTCTTGTTCAGCACGTTGCTCTTGTTGTTGGGCACGTTGCTTTTCTTGTTCAGCACGTTGCTCTTGTTGTTGGGCACGTTGCTTTTCTTGTTCAGCACGTTGCTCTTGTTGTTGGGCACGTTGCTCTTGTTGTTGGGCACGTTGCTCTTGTTGTTGGGCGCGTTGCTCTTGTTGTTGGGCACGCTGTTCTTGTTGTTGGGCGGGAGTCAACATCCAGTTCCCTGCCCCATCATACCAACGTAACCAAGAATGTTCTATATCCTGATAGCGTCCTTGCCACACACCCAAACCTAATTCTAATTCTGGTATCCAAAAGCGTTCATCTTCTAACTCTACTGCTCTGTAACGACCCCCATCTAACTTGAACATCTTAAAATCATGACTATAACGGTCAAAGATGGCGTAGTAGGGGATACGCAGTATTTGCTCATATACTTGCCATTTTGTGGGGGGTTGTTCAACTGAGCGTAATGTTTGCCCTAGGTCTTCTTTTTCTGTGCCTGGGGAAAGCAACTCCACCATAATAAAAGGATTTACCCCTTCTTGCCAGACTACGTAGCTTAAACGTAAATCTCGTTGTTCATACAAACGCTCGCCACCGACGACTGCAAACCAATCTGGTCTTTTGTACCAGAGTGTGTGTCGCACATCGTAATACAGATTGAGGTCGCTGGCAACAAATATTTGCTCGCTGGGGTAGTTTGGTGGGCGAAAGGTTTCGTCTAGTAAACGCGGCTGTAATAAATGAAACTCATCCGGCAAACCTGGTTCCTCTGGATCTTCACTAGGAAGATCATACATGGTTGGTAATACTTCTTTTGCCGATAGCGGCGGATCACTTTGATACATTATCAAGCAGTCCTGACGAGACTCTCAACTCTATTATGGAATGTATGCTCAACGAATAACCGAAAAAGAAAACGATACACGGTAAGTCAATTTCTTTATAGGGTTCTCACCCTGCCCCTTTTCCTCTTTTTTTAGCATTACTGAATCACGCTTGGTTGGCAGCAATTAATCAGAGGTTGGTTAGCTAGTTTTTCTAAACCAACAGAATTTAGCAAACTTATCCATTTTGCCAATAAACTCTCATCTTTAGTATTTGCAAAGCGCAATTCTGCTAAAGTCATCAGGGCGTCGTACCAAATACCATTTGCGGCATATAGTGTAACCTTTTGTTGAGGTGTTGCTTGTTTGAGTTGTTCAGTTAAGGCTGAATTTTGGCTCACCCGTTGTACCCAACCCTCAACGTAATCTAGCGTAATAGGTTGTCGTGGATTGCATTTGACTTTTACTTTGAAAAACCACTGATACATTTTTCCTATTTGTAATGGGGTAGTTGTAGGTAAATCAACTTTAATAATACCGGGAGATGCTGGCGGTGTCAGAAAACTTCGGTATAGGGTTTGACTTTGATTATTTGTTTCTTCTTTGAGTACAAACTCTATGTTAGCAATAGATGATATTTTATAAGGAACAAAAAATAAGAAATAAGGATGTTCTAGGTTAGTTAATCCCCAAACTTTGGTTATCGGAATGAATTCTTCTTTCCTTTGGCTAACAGTTTGCTCATACATCGGCACTAATGCAGTGATTGTTTGATTGTCTATACTGCATCCATGACTACGACTGGCAGTTCCTCCTCTTGTACCTGCTGCACCTCGGTCTGGTGGTGGGGGTGGTGGCGTAAATTTTATCGACGCAAAATGAGTTGGAATTGGCAGGGCTTGAAGTTGCATATGGTAAAACATGTTACTAATTAATAACATTCCCAATGCTGTGCTGAATTGAATTTTTTGCTTGTAAGGTTTCATTTTTAATTTGTAATTAAGATAAGTTTTAATTATTTTTGTTTGGCTGAGAATTAAAATAGGCTACTAAAATGACAGCATTACTTGCTAAAGCGATCGCCGCAGGTACTAAAGGAATCCAACAGCCGTATAGTATTAATAATATTAAGCAAGTGCTGTATAAACCACAAAATGCGATCGCTATTCCCAAAGCTACATAAGTAGTTTGTCGCAGATAAGCAACAACTAAGCCCCCAATTATCGCCCAACCCCAAACCCAAATTCCTTCAACCCATACAAACCAAGTCCATAACAGAGGTCGTCCATCCAAAGCTGCACTTAGCAATTGGCTGACCATGTGTGCTTGCAAGAAGACTCCGGCTATTTCTTGGGAGTTGCCTGTAGAAAAGACGTAGGGTGTTAAGTGATAATCACGAAAACTTTCGGCTGTCGTGCCAATTAGAACTATGCGGTCTTTGACTGCGGCGGCTGATAGTTGACCTGCTAGTGCTTGTTTTAAAGTAATATTGGGGGCGATCGCTTCTAAATTCTTCAAGGAGCGGTAATTGAGTAAAATTTGATGTGATAGGGCATCGATTCCTTGATAACCTCCTGTATGAGCTTCTATTGGGTGAAATGTGAGTTTGCCTAGTTGCCATGCACCATTAGGACTAAATTGCAACTGAATTCCTTCGCCATATAAGTATCGTAATGCCAACTGCACATTTAAGGCGTAGGGTGCAGCACAAGGAGACGAGGGAGGAGGGGTTGAAGCTAATAGATGACGCCGCACCACATTATCTGCTTCTATAACGGTATTACTAAAGCCCAAAGCAACGGGGGAAACTTCTGGTGGTGATTTAATACCTGGTTTTTTGGTTTGAGGATCACTAAGTTGACATACTGCCACAAAGCGATCGCTTTTTTTCATTCGTGCTGCCAACTGTGGATAATCTTTTTGTACAGCATAATCTCGGTATATATCCAGACCGATAGCTCGTGGTTGGGATGCCTCTAATTTTTCTAATAACTTAGCAAGAGACTCATCCGATAAAGATCCCCGTCTTTGTGGAGATTGTGCTTGCACATCTTCTTCAGTAATATTAATTACTAATATGCGAGAGTCTGGCTTTTCCTGGGGACGCAGACGTAGTAAATGGTCAAACGCCGTTAATTCCCATGATTGCAGTAAACCCAAATACCGCATTCCCATCAATAATATTGTTATACCTACACTAGTAAGCAACACCGCCAACCAAGCAAATCGATGGTTGATGTTTGTCTTAGGGGTGTGCGCTAAAGACGATATTTGAGGACTGCTATTATTAACGTGTAATTCTTGCCATAACAGAGGTGTTGTTGCTGGATTTTGATAAATTACAGGCAACCAACTAGCGCAGGGAAATTGGCTTTCCAGCCCTTGCAAACGCTCTCGTGCTTCTCGGACTGCTGTGTATAAAGACTCACCACGAGCCAAAGCTTCTAAAAAATACTTGAGAAATTCCTGTGCCACCCTATCAGGAACAGGTTCTCGCATCACAATTATTTGAGGTATCTGCAAATCTGCAAACTCTCGCGCCAAGCCTAAACCATCACAAGAGTTAAAAATTGCCAGGTGCAAACCTCGTTCTACTGCTCTTCTTAAAGCATACTTTAACTGGCTAATTGTTAAACTTTCAGTTTGGTTAATATAAAACTTTCCCCCTTCACCACTTTTATGAGTAGAACTATGGCCAGCAAAAAACAAAATCTGCCAATCTTGCTGCCATAATTGATCAGTTAAGTCTTTACTTGACGGTTCAGCTAATAAAGTAGTATTTGCGTTAGGTAACTTTTCTAAAATATTACTATCTGCTTGAATATTAATTCCCTCACTATTACCTAAAACTGCTAGGATTTTCACCTGAGATTTGGGTAAAAAATTGTGGCTTACCTGTTCATAACTCAGCGCACTCAGAGCAATTTCTGCTTGGGGATAACGTTCCAGCAAATCCCACAAATGCCAAGGCAGCTTTTGCAATCTTAAATCTTTAGTTTGTAAAAGTACCCGGATTTGATCTTCAGGTAAAAGTTTTTCTAACCATTTTTCGCGGATAGGACGGAAAGAATTTGCAAGCAACCAATTATTCAAGCAAACTTGCAAATTATCGGCCGCTTCTTGGCAATCTTTCAAAGGAGAGGTTAACGTTGATTTTTTAGGTAAACCGATAGGACGACCAAGAAAGTCTAAGTTAAGATAGATTGATTGCCAATGATGGTAGCAAAGAAAAATTTCTGTATTTGATGGTAACTCACCAGTAATTTCTACAATAGGACGGGCATCTTCAGCACCAATTTGCAGCGTTACAGGAAACCCCACTTCAAAGTTGCCTATTCCAAAGTTTAGAATTACTAGTTTATTCACAGTAAGAATTTATAATTATGATTTAATACACGCAGAAAGATTTAATTTTTATTATCGTTAATTAAGTAGGTTTTCTCTAATCAATCCTCCTCTCTGTGCCTCTGCGCCTCTGCGTGAGATTTTCACACATTTATTAGCAACGCCCAGTAATAGAAGCAGACAAACTCCGAGGTGTGATATTTGGTACTTGAGCGACCAAAGATACAGTACCATTTTGATCCATAACCCAGCCTTGCGCTTCAACTATTTCAGGTACTGGAGATTGAATATTTACATTGCTTTGTTGTTTCTCATTGAGTGTATCTAATGTTATCCACCGTGCCGTTGGTACTTCTGCTTGCAACGGTTCCATAGGGCTGCGTGCAATTCCTCCGCGCCCTGTGATGGTGAAGGAACTACGACTAGCGAGACTTCCAGGGTTGCAACTAGAAACAATTTGTTGTGATGCATCTGTTAAGTTTTGAGGTAACTGTACTAAGCCGCGACTGGGGTCTACGTCTGGTGTATTAATTGTGACTGTACCTGTTAAACCAAACTGAGAAGTAGCATCTATATCATTGGTGTTATTTGGTGGAGTTGATGAGCGTTCTGTTAGATTAAAAATTCCACGAGCATTAATATTGATATTGCCTCCTTGCCCTTGAAAGGCATTGGCGACAATATCATTATTTTGATTTGGGAAAGCGACAATAAAACCATCTGGTGAGTCAATGGTAATGTTACCACCGTTGGCATTATTAAAAGCTTGGGCAGAAATTAGACTTTGATTTTGCAGTGTTAACAGTTTTAAGTTTTCCAGTCTGATATTTGCACCTTCGCCAGCATTGGTTTCTGCTGTCAGTTTCCCTTGATTGAGACGAATAGTGTTGGCATTTGCAGTTAAGTTACCTGCTGTACCTGTACCTATAGCGCTAACAGTAACTTCTCCGCCGTTGCGGACACTTAAAGTTGGAGTGTTAATAATTAAGTTTCCGGCTTTACCGCCTTCTAAAGCTTGAGAGAACAAAGTACTAGGGATAGTTTTGCCTTGAATAGTTCCAGTTCCAACAACATCTACAGATTCGGTAGCGTTGATAGTTAAAGTACCACCAGGCCCTTCACTAAAAGAACCTGCCCTAACTTCTCCTCCATTACGAATTAACAATTGTCTAACATTGAAAGTTGCCGTTCCTCCTTCTCCTAAACCAAAGTTATCTGCTGATATTCTGGCTCCTTCTTCAACAGTCAAACTTCCAGTTGTAATATTTAATTTTCCAGCATCACGAATGGCTCCTTTTTCTGCTGATACAAGAATATTACTCCTACCACGATCCTCTGGTGTTGGTTCGGCTGTCGGTGCAGTTCCACTTAAAAAAATAGAGTCAAAAGCATTAATGGTTAAAACTCCTCCTTTACCTCCACTGCGAGCAGATGTGGAAATCTGCGCTCCACCTAAAACATTGAGCTTGCGAGTTTCAATCGTTAAATTACTGGCATCACCTGTGGCTCCCTTATTAACCTGAGCAAACAGACCACTACTTATTTCATCATCTGGTGTTTTACCCTCCGTTGTTGGTACTCTACCCTCCGCTGTTACTGACTCAAAAGCTATGACTCGCAAATCTCCAGCACGACCTCCACCACGAGTGTCGGTTGATATCTGCGCTCCTCCTTGAATTAGTAGCCGTGAAGTTTCAATGCTCAATGTTCCACCATTACCTGTGGCTCCTTCCTTAACTCTGGCGAATAAACCACTTGGGACAGTTTCACTAGGCTCAGGTAACTTGAGAAATGAGACACCCGATAGTTCAATCGAGTCAAAGGCTTTTACTGACAGATCTACTCCCCGACCTGTACCATAAGTAGTGGTTGATACTTGCGCTCCTCCTTGAATGATTAAACGCCTTGTTTCAATTGTGAGGGTTTTTCCCTCTCCTGTAGCTTTTTTATCTACCTCATTAAATACTGTGGAATCTTCTATTAGCTCTAATTGTTCCGATGCATAAATTTTGAGATTTCCTGGTTGAGCATTAGTTCTTGCTACAGAATTAATCTGACTCCCTTCACTAATGAAGACGCGCCTTCCTTGAATTTGAATATCAGCGCCTTTATAATCACTGGAACCAACATAAGCTGCTTGAGATAAACTAATATCTTGAAAGTTTGAAATATCCTGATAATCTAACACCCAACCTTTGTCTATAGGTGTTAGTTTTACGAAACTGTTACTTGAGACACTTCCTAACTCAATTCTTCCTCCTGGTGTTGTCAAGAAGCCTCCCTCCACAGCTACTTCTCCACCAATAAGTATTAAGGTTTTATTCGATGGCACTTGTAAACCAATAGGATTTTTAGACTCATCTAATAAGGCAGCTTGATTAATAATTTTTCCTGGTGCTTCTCCAAATCCTAAACCTATAGGCGCACTGATAGTAAGAAGAGGAGATTTTTGAGGAACTGTAGCTAGAAATTCAGTTCCATCGGCAAATTTTATTTTACTAGCTGTACTAGCAATAAAAGAACCACCAACATTAAGCGAGGCGTTGGGGCCAAAAACAATTCCATTAGGGTTAATTAAAAACAAGTTAGTTGCAGCATTAGTACGGATTAATCCATCAATAATAGAGATAGATTTGCCTGTAACACGACTAATAATATTCTCAATATTTGTGGCGTTATTAAAGTATGCAGTGCCATTTGTAGGAATAGAAAATTGCTCAAAGCTATGAAATAGATTTTTGCCAACAGTTGTGCCACCCGTAATTTTACAATTTATGCAACTAGGAGGAACAACTGAGTTATCTGGCAATGTTTTATCTGGAATAACTTGTGCTACTGCTTGATTATTGACGAATAAATTATTTAGAATAATTCCACTCAATATATATAGAATAATGAAATAGTAACACATAGATTTCAATAGTGAATACTAGTACAATATTTTAAAGCGATCGCTAGGTTATAAAACAACACTTCTATTTAAAACTTAATACAACTCTACAAAATTACAAAACAAAGAAAAAGTCTAAAACTTCTTCTTGGCTAAAGAAACTAACATGGTTTCTAACTTGTTTGATGTTTAACCTTGCGCTTGATAAACAATATTAAACCTAAAATTCCTAGCACGAGTACACCAGTTTGTGTCTGAGATTCAGGTATGTTTTTGATGTCTTCCTCGAAACTATTTTGTAGAAGAACAGCACCTATATCTTCATATAGTGAACCATCAAAATCAGTTAGAATTACTTTTGCTTTACTAAACAAATTTTGTTGCAAGATATATGTCAAATCATTTTGAGCCTGATTTCGATTAATATCTAAAACTGAGAAGTCTAATCTATAACGAGTAAGCAGCTCGGCTTCGGGAGTTTCTCCTGACTTCAAAATCTTATATTCAATAGTATCGCGACCTCTAAATAAAGGATCGTTGGGAATTAATTCAGCATATAAATCCCCATCATATAATGATCCACTATATGTATAAACCTCTCGTAAAATAAGAAAGCCAGAGCTATCAAAATAATAAGGATCTATATAAGTATAACCACTTGGTTTGCAAACAGCAGGTGGTTCTGAATCTACAAAGCCAAACCTACTACAAGCAGCTGCAAGTCCAAACCCACCCTTATAGTTTTCTATCGCTCCCCGAAAAACGACTAAATTTGGATTAGCACTATCCCTCTCAGGATTTATGTAAACACCATCTCTTGTTGCATTAACTAAGTCAAACTGGATATCAACACTTGCTTCATTTGATCCGGTTACAGAATGGCCATTTCTTGTTCTTCTTTGAGCTACTGCTGTTTCCATAAAGGTTGATGTTACTATTAACGTAGTAGCTGCTAAAGCCATCATTAATTTCATTAGTTTGTCTCCAATATTCGTGCTGCTTAAATGTATTTAGTTTGAAAAAATAACGGACTAGCTTTGATATGAACGCTACTTTGTTTCATTTAAAATTCTAATTACAATTCATCACTCATTGTAATTTTGTGTATTTTTACTTATTTGATAACGTAAAACTCAGTTTTTATTAAACCATGAATATTAGTATTAATACGTTGACCACATAATTTTTTAATAAAAAAATTTACCTGAAGCAGTTTAATTAAGTTCGCTAAACCCGATCGCAGCCCACCACAATTGCAAAATAATTTCAGTATAAACCACAACTTAACCATACAAAGCGATCGCTAACCAATTACAATTGCAGGGTGGGTAATATAATCCACCCATGCAAGTTGTATTAAGCTATGTAAAGGCGATCGCTTAATTTAAAGTATTCCATCTGCACCTAAGAGGAAGCTGGTGTTATCTTGGAAAACAGCTATTAAGTCACCTTTGTAATACAAACTGGTATCCAGCGTTGCCGTACCGACACGATTAATAGTTTTGTCAACTGTGTAATCACTAGCGATACCACCAAGGCGAACTTTATCACCTTCGGGCCACTTGAAGTCAAGGATAGTAGCATATCCCAAGTCGCCATCACCTATGTAACCAACCTCAAAACTAGTTGCAGAAAAGTTATAGCCGAGTTGGAAGGTATCATTACCTGCGCCACCAGTAAGGATATCAAGTTCTTTTAAACTACCGACTTGATAACCATCGAGGTTGTCGGTACCAGCACCACCATCTAAAGTGTCGTTACCCGCTTCACCGTAAAGTTTGTCGTTACCATTACCGCCAAAGAGTTTATCATTGCCAGACCAACCATAAACGGTATCGTCACCATCTCCGCCGGAAACATAATCATCACCAACTCCACCATCTAAGGTGTCGTTGTCAGCTTCACCGTAGAGGTAATCATTTCCATCACCACCATTGATGTAGTCACTACCTGTATAACCATACAAAGTATCATTGCCAGCTTCACCGTAGATATAATCATTTCCAGTCCAGCCATCTACGTAGTCATTACCAGCCCCAGCGAATACAACATCGTTGCCACCTCTGGCGTAAATTGAGTTGTTAGCACTGTTGCCTCTAATAGTATTATTCAGGTCATTACCTGTACCACTAATTGCAGCCGAACCAGTTAAAGTCAGGTTTTCGACATTTGCACCCAAGGTGTAGCTGATGGAAGAGTTGACGGTATCAGTTCCTTCTGAAGCGTATTCAGTAACTGAGTCAGAGGCATTATCAACATAATAAATGTCGTTACCAACACCACCAAACATTTTATCTCCACCAGAACCACCATCTAGGGTGTCGTCGCCGGCACCGCCAATAAGTGTGTCATTGTCACCTTCACCATAGAGTTTGTCATTACCATCGCCACCCGAAAGGTAATCACTGCCTGTATAACCATACAAAGTATCGTTTCCAGCTTCACCGTAGATATAATCGTTTCCAGTCCAGCCATCTACGTAATCATTACCAGCCCCAGCCAATACAACATCGTTGCCACCTCTGGCATAAATTGAGTTGTTAGCACTGTTGCCTCTAATAGTATTATTCAGGTCATTACCTGTACCACTAATTGCAGCAAAACCAGTCAAAGTTAGGTTTTCGACATTTGCGCCCAAGGTGTAGCTGATGGAAGAGTTGACGGTATCAGTTCCTTCTGAAGCGTATTCAGTAACTGAGTCAGAGGCATTATCAACATAATAAATGTCGTTACCAACACCACCAAACATTTTATCTCCACCAGAACCACCATCTAGGGTGTCGTTTCCAGCTTCACCGTAGAGAGAATCGTTATCTGTCGAACCATAAAGTTTGTCATCACCGTAACCGCCGTAAATGCTGTCATTACCTGTACCGCCATTGACATAGTCATTGTCTGTGAAACCAGCAACAGGGCTTATTGGCCCAGCAAAAATTATGTCATTCCCACCATCGCCGTAGATACTATCATTCCCTGTTTTACCGTCGATGGTATCAGCTACACTAGTGCCGGGAAGATAGTCATTACCAGGTGTACCAACAATATAAGCCATAGTTGTTTTTCCTTCTAGCTTGGAAGTTAAATTTATAGTGAGGTTATTTTTGGTTCACCTGATTTGCACCTAATCTAGTGTGCTTTGTCAGTGAACCTCCTTCTGCGGATTTGTACGACTGGCTTTTGATTTTTATGCACTTAGATAGAAGCTTTTGGGAAAAAATACGGAAAGTGTTGAGATTACGGCATATTAGAAGTAGGTGTAAACTCGCAAATACGAAATTTTCATGCAACCCCGTCAGGGCATTATTGAAATCTTCTCTACCTTTGTGCAATTTGATGCAGACAGGTTCAACGCTTGGGTAACTGATGCCAAACTAAAAAGGAGTATCCAAAAATGCCTAGAACAATTCCCACAACAGGAATCTGAGAATTTCTGGTTGCTTTACTGGTACAAAATATGGCAAATGCAATCTAGTCCTTTAGCAGTGGAACATATTTCTGCTTATTTGCAAGAGGAATGTTATTGGGTTGCCAGAAGAATAGCCTTAAATTTTCCTAGTCAGTTTTCTGTAGCTGATTGTTTTCAGATAGCAATTTGCTGTATTCACAAAATTCTCAAAAATTTTAATCCCAAACATGGAGGAAACTTAAAAAATTACGCTGAATATGCTTTTGAGGGTTTTATTAAAGACTCACTGCGTCTTTGTCGAGAAGTACATATCTGCACCGACTGGGCATTACTACATAAAGTTACTCGTAAACGGCTGATTAATTCTTTACAGAATGCTGGTTTTAACAGTCAAATTGTCAATAACTACGTTTTAGCATGGGAATGCTTTAAGGAACTTTACACCACAGATAACAAAACTATCCGCCAAATGGGGCAACCAAATACTGCAATATGGCAGGAAATTACTTATCTTTATAATCAGCAGCGCTCGAACCAATTGAGTTCACCTCCTGCCGCTATTTCTCCAGAAACTTTGGCAAAATGGCTGAGTTACTGCGCCAAAGCTGTGCGAGATTTTCTTTATCCAAAGTTTGTTTCTGTGGATGCTACTAGTAATGAGCAAGAAACAGGTAATTTACTAGATACATTACCTATAGATTTACAATCATGCTTACTTACAGAAATCATTGCCCAAGAAGAGACTGCAAGCAGACAAAAGCAGCAAACTGAGTTAAACCAAGTGTTAACGGATGTTTTAGCAGCACTGGATATTCAATCTCAAAAATTACTACAGCTTTATTACAAACAACATCTAACTCAGCAACAAATTGCCGAACAGCTAGATATAAAGCAATATCAAGTTTCTCGCCGTCTTACCAGCATCAAACGTTCGTTGCTAACTACCCTAACGCAGTGGAGTGTAAATAGTCTGCATATTTCTGCTGCACCCGTCGTAGTAGATGCCATGAATAAAAGTCTAGAAGAATGGCTCAACAATTATTACAGCCATGTCAACCCCCACACTTAAAATCGAGTCATCTAGCTATGTTTAACCCATCGTTTCCATGTACCATTGATAGTGACTCACTTCTAGAGATTATTCAGATATCCTCGACTGTGGAACATAGCTACTCTACAGCTGGTGGTCGTCAACGTGCTTGGGTTAATCAACTTTGTGTAAATACGTTTTTAACTTGGTTAAAAGAAGAAATTAATCCCAACGCTAGGGTATATCCCAATATGGCTACATTACCAAGCTTTTGGGAATTTGTTAATGGTACAGCAATTACTTGTGATAATTTACGCTTGGTGTTAATTCCTACTTTGGCAATGGATGTAGATGAGTTGCGTGTCCCTCAAGAATGGGTAGATATTTTAGAGTGGGTTGCTGATTATTATCTAGGAGTGCAAGTTAATCCAGACGACGGTTGGATGCGAATTTTTGCTTACACAACCCATAATCAATTGAAAACTACTGGGGTTTATGACCACAGCGATCGCACCTACAGTTTAGAATATGATAATTTAATCCACGATTTAAATGTTCTGTGGGTAACGCGACAGTTTTATCCTCAAGAAGCTAAACGCGCAACAGTTACACCCTTACCATTCTTACCTCAAACCCAAGCAGAGAATTTATTACAAAGATTAGGTAACGCAGATATCAAATTTCCCCGTTTAGAAGTTCCGTTTCCGCTTTGGGGAGCATTATTAACTCATGGTGGTTGGCGACAACGATTATATGAATTGCGTCAAGGATTTACACAACAGGCATCAAATTTACAATGGTTTGAGGATGGTGTTTCAAATTTTGCCCAACAATTAGGTTGGGAAGTACGGCAATTTGCGGTATTGCCTTCAGGAATGAGGAGTCGAGAACCACAAATATCTGTCTTGGGATTATCTCGACAACTACTAATAGTAGACAATATATATGAATTACGTATTTTTCCTAAAGGCAATCCAGAAGAAAGAATTTGGCGCTTTGAATTACGCAGCTTAAATTTGGAAAATCTTATTCCTGTAGGGTTTAAACTCAAATTACTCACTGAAGATTTACAACCATTCACTAACAATGAAGATATAGCCATAACTTCTGTAGAACAATTATACCTTGAAGTGATGCTAGAACCAAATGAAGCGATCGTTTGGGAAATAGAACCTTTACCAGAAGGATATGAGCGAGAAATTTTACGTTTTTAATTTACAACTCTTTCTCTATGTCTTGGCGTGAGATAAAAAAATATTTTGTTATGAATCCCGATGAAAATCTATAAATTATTAGCAAACTTAAAACCAAGAAAATTAAAACTAATTAATTTCTGGCTTCTAGCTTTAGTGACCATCTTAATATGTATTTTAATCACTCCAACTTTAGCAACTCAATATTCTCAAAATACCAAATTCCAAATTACCGAAAGTCAAATATTATATGACACTGGCAGATTTGCCGAAGCAACACAAATCTTGCAGCAAGCATTACAAGAATATCAAGAGCAGGGCGATACACTAAAACAAGCCGTAGTTTTGAGTAATCTCTCATTAGCTTATCAGCAACTGGGTAATTGGCAACAAGCACAAGCAACAATTACTAAAAGTTTAAAATTACAAGGATTTCAACAACAAAACTCTTCAGTAAAGACAATTAAAAACTTAGCTTTATTAGCGCAAAGTCTAGATATTCAAGGACGTTTAAAACTATTAACAGGACAAACAGAACAAGCACTCTCTATTTGGAAACAGACTGAAGATTTGTATACCAAGATAGAAGATAAAAATAGTATTGCTCTGGCACGTCTCTATCAAGCTCAAGCATTACGAACTCAAGGTTTTAATCAGCGAGCTATTGATAAACTAGAACAAGTAAGTCAAACTTTAAACACTCAAGGAGATTCCTTAGCAAAAGTAGCAGTGTTACTTTCTCTCGGCACTACTTTGGAAAATGTAGGAGAATTGGAAAAATCTCACATTGTTTTAGAGCAAAGTTTGGCGATTGCTCAAAAACTAAAATCTTCAATAAATGTTGCTTTAAGTTTACTGAGTTTAGGAAACAATGCTCGTATCCAACAAAAAATTCCCCAAGCGATCGCATTCTACCAAAAAACGGTTGAAGTATCGCCCTCACCTCTCACCAAAGTTCAAGCACAACTCAATTATTTGGGCTTGCTAATAGAAGAAAAAAAATTCCCAACAGCCAAAAACTTAATACCAAAAATTCAATCCCCACTCGAACAACTTCCACCCTCGCGTCCATCAATTTACGCTCGAATTAACTTTGCTAAAAGCTTGACAAAAATTCCAAATTATGGATATTTTCATTCAGCCGTTTTGCTAGCTGCTGCTGTACAACAAGCCCATGACTTGGGCGATATCCGTGCAGAAGCATATGCTTTAGGTAATCAAGGTTACTTGCATGAAAAAATACAACGATTTGCTGAAGCACGCAATCTGACTGAAAAGGCTTTAATTTTAGCTCAAATAAGCAATGCGCCTGAAATTGCTTACCTATGGCAATGGCAACTAGGTAGACTATTAAAAGCCCAAGGTGAAATTACAGGAGCGATCGCAGCATACGATGCAGCAATAGAAACCTTAGAATCACTGCGTACTGATTTAGTAGCAGCAAAGCAGGATATCCAGTTTAATTTCCGAGATCATGTAGAACCAGTCTACCGCGAGTCGGTTGCTTTACTGCTGCAAAATTCTGCCAAAAAAACCGATGTCAAAATATTAGATAAAGCTAGAACTCGCATAGAAGCGCTACAGTTAGCAGAGTTGGATAACTTTTTTCGGCAAGCCTGTCTACAAGGGCAGAAAATACTGTTGGATAAAGTCGTAGACGCAGAAAATCCCAGGACTGCCATACTCTATCCCATTATTCTCCCAGAACAACTCCAGATAATTGTCAAAATTCCTCAGCAACCACTGCACCGTTATCAAGTTAATAAATCACAAGATGAAGTAGAACGTATCTTGGGACAATTACGCGAGTATCTTTTAGAACCAGATAGAACAGAAGAAGTGCAAGCCCTTTCCCAAGAAATTTATAGTTGGTTAGTTAAACCAATTGAAGCTGATTTAGGAACAAGTAAAGTCAATACTCTTGTATTTGTACTAGATGGAGCATTACGAAATATACCACTAGCTGCTCTTTACGACGGTCAAAAATATTTAGTAGAAAAATATGCTGTAGCTCTCAGCTTGGGGCTGCAATTATTAACTCCTAAATCTCTAGCCCAAGAACAATTAAAAGTACTGGCTGCGGGTTTAGTGCAACCACCACCGGAGTTTTCATCATTTCCACCTCTACCAGAAATTAAGTCAGAATTTGACTTCATTGCTCAAACAGGAGTATCTACCACAAAACTCCTAGACAAAGACTTTACCAGCAGAACTCTCGAAAAAAATATTAAAACTGCTCCTTTTAATGTCTTGCACTTAGCAACCCACGGGCAATTCAGTTCTCGCTCAGAAGATACGTTTATCCTCGCAACTGACGGTTCAATTAATGTCTTACAGTTTGATAATTTACTGCGTCGTCAGAGTGAAACCCGCGCACAAACCCTAGAATTATTGGTATTGAGTGCTTGCCAAACTGCCACAGGCGATAATCGTGCTACCTTAGGTTTGGCAGGGGCATCTATTAAAGCAGGCGCACGCAGTACAGTAGCTTCGCTTTGGCACATTAACGATAAATCTACTGCTATTTTAATTGGTGAATTTTACCGTCAATTAGTTGATGTCAAAGTAAGTAAAGCCGAAGCTTTGCGTCGCGCTCAAGTCAAGTTATTAACAAACTACCCTAATTACAGTCGTCCTAGTTACTGGGCACCCTATGTATTAATTGGTAATTGGCTTTAAGCAGCAAAGTGATTTCAAAATGCCATCGCTTTGCTGATTTTTATTCTAAATCGGGTTTAATGCCAAGCGATCGCAGTTGTGCTACCAAACGTTCAGCGCGTTGCTCTTGTTGTTGGGCACGCTGTTCTTGTTGTTGGGCACGTTGCTTTTCTTGTTCAGCACGTTGCTCTTGTTGTTGGGCACGTTGCTCTTGTTGTTGGGCGCGTTGCTCTTGTTGTTGGGCACGCTGTTCTTGTTGTTGGGAGGGAGTCAACATCCAGTTCCCTGCCCCATCATACCAACGTAACCAAGAATGTTCTATGTCTTGATAGCGCCCTTGCCACACACCCAAACCTAATTCTAATTCTGGTATCCAAAAGCGTTCATCTTCTAACTCTACTGCTCTGTAACGACCCCCATCTAACTTGAACATCTGGAAATTCTGACTATAACGGTCAAAGATAGCGTAGTAGGGGATACGCAGTATTTGCTCATATACTTGCCATTTTGTGGGGGGTTGTTCAACTGAGCGTAATGTTTGCCCTAAGTCTTCTTTTTCTGTGCCTGGAGAAAGCAACTCCACCATAATAAAAGGATTTACCCCTTCTTGCCAGACTACGTAGCTTAAACGTAAATCTCGTTGTTCATACAAACGCTCGCCACCGACGACTGCAAACCAATCTGGTCTTTTGTACCAGAGTGTGTGTCGCACATCGTAATACAGATTGAGGTCGCTGGCAACAAATATTTGCTCGCTGGGGTAGTTTGGTGGGCGAAAGGTTTCGTCTAGTAAACGCGGCTGTAATAAATGAAACTCATCCGGCAAACCTGGTTCCTCTGGATCTTCACTAGGAAGATCATACATGGTTGGTAATACTTCTTTTGCCGATAGCGGCGGATCACTTTGATACATCATTGTAGCTCAAGTTAATCTAAATCGGGTTCAATGCCAAGCGATCGCAGTTGTGCTACCAAACGTTCAGCACGCTGTTCTTGTTGTTGGGCGCGTTGTTCTTGTTGTTGGGCACGCTGTTCTTGTTCTTGGGCACGCTGTTCTTGTTGTTGGACGGGAGTCAACATCCAGTTGCCTGCCCCATCATACCAACGTAACCAAGTATGTTCTATATCTTGATAGCGTCCTTGCCACACACCCAAACCTAATTCTAATTCTGGTATCCAAAAGCGTTCATCTTCTAACTCTACTGCTCTGTAACGACC
>JAHHHC010000074.1 GCA_019359515.1 Desmonostoc vinosum HA7617-LM4
TACGTGGCGCACCTCTACCCTGATAGGCACCAGGTTTACCCCATAGACATCGATTAGACGCTAACCGTAGTAACAGATCCGCTTCGATATCCGCCGTTGCTGTCACAAATTTGCCATTGCCGTAACCGTCGTAATCTCTCAGACGCCCATCGTTGCGACGGGAGATATTAGGGCTGTAGAGCAGGAACTGATAGGGGATGGTTCCCCTGATTGAACTGACGTTGAGATCGTAAATTGCTCTATCAACTCCACTGTCTAACCATTCTTGTAGGTGCTTAGACTGAAAATCATCAAAATCATCGTTTGGTATTGCGATCGCTGGCATATTACCCCCGGTATATGAACGCATGAAAATGGAACGGCATTATAGGTATACCGTTGTACAAACTGTTGGTATACTTGCGGTGATTACAAAACCATCACCACCCATTAGAGGGGGAAAGGTAAAAGGTTAAAGGTAAAAGGTATGAAGAAAATTCCTTTACCCTTTCCCCCTTTCCCTTGAACCCTCTTACCTGCTTCCCCCCGTGTGTGGACGGAAAGTTAAATTAATTCGCGTGCTAACTACTTTGTTAGTCTTAGGAACCTGATGTAAGCAAGTAGACTGACAACCTGGATGCATAATCAGTAGGCTCCCGTGTTCACAATCACACCAAAAACACTGCATCCCATACTTAGCAATTAGGTGCGGTCTTTTATTGCGTTTTTGACTGGTATAGAGACGTTTGTGCAAGCGAACGGAGTTAACCCCCATGCATGGTGCAGGGAGATTTGGTATTGTTGGGTTAGTCATAAATTACTGTTTAGTTTGTGACAACTTACAGAGAGTGCAGGTCTGGACAACATTCACTCAAAGTAAACAAGATATTAGGGAGGGTTTTTATTCCTGTGCCCTCTCTAATCCCAAAGCTATTAAATAAGCTTCTTGTGCTTGATAACTATTTGTAAAAGAGAATTCACCGACAACACGAATAAATGTTTGGTCTGCGTTATCAATACCAATTTCTTGTTGAAGTCGGGTTAGGGCACTAGTTACCTGACCATAAGCTGTACGATGTTTGACAGTTTCCTCAACCACCCACAAAGAAGCCCCTTTGTATTTCTTTTCGGCGAAAACCCTTGCAGCATAATGCGCTTTCTCTAATTCGGTCATTTTAGAACCTCCAATTTTTGACGCATGAAAATGAAGCGCACATTAAGTCAATGTTGTTGGCTCTTGCATAGTTTAGTTTGATTTTTCCAAGTTACAGAGCCAGAAATGGTATTATGAACGTGCCCTAAAAATTTGCTCAACTGTCAAATTCAACTGTGGGAAAGCTAGAGATTGAATGCGGTCATTTCCCCGAAATTGACTAACTTGGTACTCACCTTCCACCAAAGAATTAACAGAAATAGTTGGTTGCTTAGGATTGCCAATAAAACGCTTACCACCTAAAGCTAAGTAATCTACAGTCCAGTATTCAGGGATACCCATCTCCTCATAATCAGTGAATTTGACAAAGTAATCAGTTCGCCAATTAGTACTGACAACTTCAATGACTAATGGAGATGATGCACCCCGAATGATAGTTGATTCCTTTTTCCATAGTGGTTCATTCACTAGCTCTTGAGGATTTATTACTAAAACATCAGGTAAATAACCAGTTTCTTTTTCTGGCGGCTTGACCAATGCCTGATTAGGTATGAGATAAGGAAGATTTAAACGGTCAAACTCGACGTTCAGCTTTCTAATTAAGAACCCTTTAATTTCCTCATGGTCTCCTGTAGGCTGCATTTCAACAATTACCCCATCGTGCAGTTCATAGCGTCCCGTTTCTGGCTTCCATTGCACAAATTCTTCAAAGGTCGTCAATTTTGGTACAGCTTGAGTCATAAATGCTCCTGTCCAAGCTCCATTTTACTTGTTGGTAAACCTTGATACTGTGTTAGCTAACCGTGTCTTTGACTATAATTACATCTTTTAATTTCATCTCTATCTAGTCATGATATAGGCAATGCATAGATTAGTCAATGCATTGCATAGAAATGTATATACATCCCGATTATGCAAAATCCCCTGACTCGTTATCAGGGGATCTGGAATTAACTATTAAAGATTTACGAACACGCTCCCGCCACTGCCTGAGAAACAAAAGCTCATTTCTCAGGCTGCTAATTCCCCCAGTACTTGCTCAACTTTTACTAATCTTCTTTCCAACTCGTCTATTTTTTGGGATTCACTTTTCTGAGGAGACGCTAGATACTCTTTCATATAGTCAATCAACAATTCTGTGGCTGAAGTGCTGTTCTCCTTAGCTTTCCTTATGAAAGCTTCTTTTAACTCATCATCAATTCGGATATTTAGCTGGCCCATAATTTGTTCTGATGTTTCCCTCTGCTCACTTTGTCTATACATAGACTAGCTCTCTTTCTCTGTCTATGCAATGCCTATGCTTATTTATGCCTGCAATGTAGAGCTTTTTTGAAATTTGCATATACAAAAGCTAAAAAAAATTGACTTTTAGCTAGCTATTGCATATACTGTAGCTATACAAACAAAAGGAGATCGCCCCAAGCCTGAGAAACTAGCGCGATCGCCTTTTTACCCCCTTCAAAGGAGTCCTTCAAATGTATCACTATTCACAAGCCAGCCTCAACCAAAAATCCCTACCCCAACTCAAAGAAATCTACGGTCAGGTGGGCGCTAGCATTGAGATTGCAGACAAACGTTGCAAGGGTGCATGGCTTGAGGCAATCATCGCTCATCAATCCTCCCAAGTAGAGAAAGTAGCTGATGTAGTAGAACAACCCACCACTCAAGCAGAACAAGCTGAAGTGACAATAAATGATAGCACCATCTCTGCATGGGACTTCACACCGCCGAAATGGGCTTGTCCACCTGGTGCAATCTGCCCTGATTGCGATGGTCATGGCTGTGGTAATTGTGGCTATCGTGGCACTCGTGGAGAGGACTTGTGTACACCAGTTGATGAATACCGCTTCATATACGCAGCAGCAACAAAAACTCAAACTGCTTACAGCGCATACATTGGGGATAAGTTTTTAGGGATAGTATTCAAAGTACGCAACCAAGAAGAATTTTGGGAAAATACGCAACAATCGTACTACTGGGAGTGTGGGATTGCTGGTAGATTCTGGAGTGTTAGGGATGCTATTGAAGCATTGCAAAAACGGAATACTCCAAGTGTTGCTGAAACTCCAGTGAACGAAGAACAAGACGCGACTCGTGAACACAAAGCCGCAACAATTGAAGTATTAGAGCAGTACGGCGATAAGTACGTGGTACAGAATCAGGAAAATGGTAATTGCTATGTGGTACGCCTCAATGAATTAGATCCACATCAGCGCTGTGAATGTCTTGACTGTTATCACCGAGGGGTCAAATGTAAGCACCAAATAGCTGTTGAGAACTTTGTAAATGCACAACGGCTAGAGAAGTTGGTGAAGGGAGCATCAACAGATTTAGTAGAGCAGCACTGTGACGGAATTACTATTCACAATAGCGAGAACGGGTATGAATATTTAGTACTTGTTGAAGGATTAGAAATTCACCAAAATATTGCATCCTTTAACTCCATCAATTCAACTGCTCAAATAAATCTTGAAAAACTATTAGATAAGCCATTTGAAGAATTGACAACTGAAGAATGGCGTTTATTGAAAGAGTATGAGCCGCAATCAAGTGAGTCATTAGTGGCGGCGTAAAGCAATGAGAGGGAAAGGAAATTTAATCTACTCCTTTCCTTTTCATATAGTGCATTGACAAACTGAAAATCCTTCATTTACCAATCACAAATATTATGCAACCAACAATATCAATTGCGCGTGACTGGGACTATCCACGCTATACGTTTGGTCAGCGTACTCAACAAGGAATCATAGTCGGGATGGACTATTACCCAAAGGATACTTACTTGGCTCAAGAATATGATGAGGGCTGGCGTTATAGTGTGATGCCAAACAAACATACCGAGGATTTATACCATTTTATGGAGTATGAAATCAAGCCACTTTCAATACAGGAATCTCTAGCAGAAATTCGGGCAGAGCTTGAACAATATCAACGCCAGGTTGTCATTTTACAACAACAGTTGTTAACAATGCCGGGAGTGAGTTGAAATGTCTCTATTGCTGACAGTAATAAAGCAGCCAAGGGACTTGCTCTTGGCTGATAAGGTGTAAAAACATAGATTCTTTTCTTGAGTGAAGAATACCAAACAAATATCTCTTCATCAAGCTGATATGCAACAGAGGTGAAACAGTAAAAAGATGAAAACCCAAGACTTACTACACACAAGTAAACTTGAAGATTTCAAGCAATTCTGTCTGAGCCAGGGATGGACTGAAGAACCAACTAAAGGCGATTACGAAGTCCTGAGAATGCGCCACTCTAATGTTCAAAACCCGCTTTTGGTTCATACAAAGCGAGAACCGCAAGAACATTATACAACGTGGGGTGAAAGTCAAAGAATGTTCCAGCAATGGCAATCATATTAAACAAGGGTAAAGGGAAAGTAGAACAGTTTTTAATTCTCTATTCAACAATTAATAGGTAAATCCAAATGACAATTACACTAGACACATTCAAGTCTCCTGAGTTTCGTGGTAATTATTCTAAATTACCAATCTGTCAATTACTTAATGGTAAGAATATTCTGTTTATCAAACTCGACAACATGAAACTATCTGGTTGGGTAAAAAGAGCAGAAGTAGAGGATTTAATCAAGCAATTGCAAAGTACTTTTGAGAACTTCTTAGAACTTCTGATAGATATAAAAATACCCGCTTTTTTACTAGCGGGGTAGGTGCATTTGGAATCACAAAAAATTTTTTCGTCAAAATTTATCTACGCTATCTTGCTGACCGTGCTACGAGGCTCAAGACGAGCTTGAGGGTAAGGATTCAGGTCTGGTATCAGTTCACTTTTTCTATGTCTGACCGAAGTAGGAGCTAATTACTTTCCCTTCTTTTTCCCATCTGTCATTCAACAGACGGCAAGCTACACAGACAACATTCTGAGGTTGACGGCGATTTTTGCCGTTTCTAAACCACCTGCGGATGGTGTAGTTACTTGGATACCCCAAGACTAGGGCTAGCTGGTCGTAAGTTAACTTCCACTTTTTCTTAAATTCTATTGGGTGCATAGTACTTCTTCTTTTACATTGGAAAACTTTTTCAGGTTCAGCTGCTTCTTAAACTTAATTACTTATTTACCTAGATACGAGCATCATTTACACTTCTTCAAGATGTACTGCACTCATAATTTTTTTCGCTCTGTTTTGCTTGCAATAGCTGCTCTCACGAATGGACAATCATAGATTTCTTCCTCTGTCGAATCAAAAGCTTGTAGCACTTTACATATATAAATGTCTAACTAACTAGTTTTAGTATTACTATTTGTACCAAGATTTACATTACAACTACCAGATTCAAATCAACGTGCGCGTGATTTTATAAGTACCATAGCCGCCTTGATTACCTCTAGATTATAAATTTTTAAAAGCATAATATACGAGTCTTCAGCACTCTTACCATCTCTGATATTCTGAATAATTTTTTGTACTATCTCATTAAGGATTACATCCATCACTGATTGCTCCTGTTTATATATCAACTCTTCTACTGCTAAAATTGCAGTAGTGTTCGCCCCATACTCACTGGTTTAATCCTGGTAAATAGAAGAAAAAACACAATCCCAATTCTGCTGTTGTTGATGACAATGTGTAAATTCTTGCTTCAAGTTAGATGTAATAATTGATAGCAAAGCAATTACTAAAACTATCAGTAATGGGTTGTTCTTCACAATTTTTAATAAAAAGCGCCAATCACTCAAAGGTAATTTTGGTAACGATATATTCGGTAACGAAAATAAATTTAATAACCAAGAGCGTCTGACTTGAGTCGTAGGCAACCACTCGGATTCCAGATTCACAAAAACTACTTTGATGCGAGGATTCTGCTCAATCATTGAAGCAGTTTTTAATGCTGATGGTTGTTCGTTGGCATCAACTGTAAGAAAACCCATCACTACAAGCTTGTGTTGATTATTCAATCCATACAGGCTTAGTTGCCCAAACGCTTGATAAATTGCATTGCGGTCGAGGTATTTTTTCACCTCTATAATTGTTCCATTTTGCCAATTAGTCGCGATATCAGCCCTGCCACCATTAGCTGAGACTTCAAGATCAGCACGAAAACCGCGCAATCTTAAGCACTGAGCAATATATTCTTGTAAATCCTTTTCTTGCCAATGGTCTGGCAGTCCAGCGGCTTCAATAAATTTAGAGGGGAGCATAATTAACCCTCTTATGTCACTCTCGGAAAGTAATAATCAAAGCAAGATTCTGAAACTTTCATCCAATCTAGCTTTGAGCCTTTATTTTCTAACAGTAACTAAAATTTATAACCAAAAGCTTAAAACTAAAGCTCCAAAAGGCTTTCAGCGATAGGCTTCTCCCAAACTGACAAAACAGGGTTAAGGAATGGTTTCAAAACGATAAGCTTGAAATCTCGTATCCAGTAATCCAGATTGAACAATGCCATCACCACGTCCTTGAAGTGAGGTAACTACTTCCCCACGATGGTGCAGTACCATGCGACCACCAACTGCATCTGTGCATCGAAAGGCGATGCGACATGGCAAGTTATCACGTAAATCAGGAGGTAACCCTTGTGGATCTGTCGCAGAACGTTTTGACCCACGTTGCAGTCCAATAATTACATGAATTTTTAACCCCCGACCACGACGAGCCACTTCACATAGTTGTTGGTCATAAGTTTTGCGTAGTTCATCAAGCGGTACAGTTCCTTTGTACTCGTCAATCAGTAAAACCCAAGCTGGCTGCTGCGCTAACTCTTCCTTGCTCATGGAGTTACGGCGATCGCACTCTTGATAATACTCCCCAACATATTCAAAAGCCTTGTCCATATCATTGATACTGATGCTAGGGAATTTAGGGGGAAAATCTTCGTAGTCACTGACTTTACCGCCGCAAATATCTACCTTCGCCCCTTGCATCAATAAACAGTAAGCAGCAGAGCGGAGAAAATTACTCTTACCACTTCCTGTTGTCCCTACCACTAATACTTGTGGGGTGTCCTCAGATGCTAGGTCTACAATAACTTCACCATCAAGAGATTGACCCAGAATCATCAAGCGTTCCCCGGAGGGGTTGCCTGTGGCATCGCCCTGTAGCCATTGTCGAATGGGAAAATCGTAAAAAGTGCGCTCATGTGGAGAAAATGATGTCTCAATCGCCACTTTCTCACTGCCATGAACATACATTGGAAGATCATACTTCTCACCGAGAGCAAGCTTTGCAGCCTGTTTCCACTTGTTGAGCAAATTATAATCACTAGTCTTTATCCCAAAAACCAGCCTCTCATAGCTGGGTGCTTTATCTACATGAATACATTCGGTTTTTATACCAACAATCGCTGCTGCCTGTTTGAGGACAGATGCTTTATTTAATGCCTGTGGTGTAGATTGCTCGTTACTGGTTGGTAGTGGAGCCTGTATAGGTACATCTTGATGCAATTGATTTGAAGTGGCAACAGCAACAGCTTGCATCTCCATTTGCCTTTGCTGTAATTGTGCTGCTAATTTAGCTTGCTCTAGTTTAATTTCAGCATCGGCAGTGGCAACTAGAACATCCCCCAGACTAGCACCTCCTTGCAACATCCCCAAAGCCATGCGCTCAACTGCTCCATTACGCCCAGTCACCGAAAGCAATTCACTGAATAAGGGTGCTGTCTCTTGCAGCATCCTCAGTTGCCGTTCCATATCCTTATCGGCTTGCTCATTGCTACGACGAGATTCGGCCGATGTCTCTAAAAATTGCAACTGCTCTTCACCTTGCACCTCTTTGAGAGTAAAGAGCATGTCTTCTTTACGTTCAATATCCTCATACTCTTTTTCCATTCGTCGCAGCTGGGTCGCTGCATTCCCAACAAGTGCGATCGCAGTTAGATTTCGACATATTAGTAAAAATGGAGTATCCTTACTTTTTGCTGTTACCAGTACTAAAGCAAGCAAACCAGCAGTTCCAACACCTAACCAACGAAATAACATTTAGCCCATCCCAGGATTAGTCCTATAGAAATTACCTGCAACTGAATTGATTTTTCCTTTTGTCCTACCAAGTAAATGATTGTTGCTGCTATTGCCAAAATTAATCCCGACCAATTAAACAAACTAATGACTTGAGCAATGGCAACTGAAATCAAAAAAGCGCACATCCATCGTGATACTTTGCAAATCTGTGACATATTTAACTCACTCTACAAGTAATTCCAGCTGTTGCACCTGAATAACGTGCTTCTCTAGCCTTGCGAAAGCGGTCAACCAAGGAAGCAGTCTGCTTGGCATAAGGAGTTTCTTCCCTTTTCTCCTCAGATTGCTCACGTTCATCCCTAGCAGATTTAGCCTTGGTGTACTGTGTAGCAATGCGATTGAGACTAATTTCGAGTTCGTCCTGGGTACCTGCTGTTGCACTACGGTAAGAACCAACCACCTGACGATACTTCGATTCGAGGGTGGCAAGTGTTGTGCCAAGTTCTTTTTCTAACTCAGCGTGTTTGAGTCTAGCTTCTGCAACGTTTTCAGCTACTTCTGATTGTTTCTCCTTAATCTTGTAAAAGGCTTTAAGGTAACGGCTAATTGCTGTGGAGTATTCACCCCAGTTCTTGGCCTGAAGTTCTGCACCTTTGGCTTTGTCTACAGCAGTTAGTACAATCTCTTCATTTAAGTCGCCAGAGACTTGCACATCTATGGGTAACATGTCAGCAATGCGCTGGGCATTCTGCCAAACTGCTGATTCTAAACCAAAGTGGCTGTCGCTGAAAACAATTGCACTTTTAACGCTACCACTTAAGTCTGATAGCTCAAGGGAGTTATTTTGAGGTTTTGGTTTCGACATCTTTACAGGTTTCTGATTGGATTACTCTCAGATGATTAAAAGCTTGAAGATAACATTTAGTGGCTGCTAAGTATTCAGCCCAATAATCAATTTGAGTTTCGGTTTGTGCTTGAGATAATCTATTAATTATAGAAACCTCAAGAGAATTTAGTTGGGATTGCAATGTTGACATATTACTTCACAAGCAACAGAGAATCACAGCGTTGGTATTCCACAAAATGGGCATTCTCGATTACAATCCATTCTCCGTTCAGTTGACGGAATGACCTCACAGCATCTTCAGTTTTTACCTCTAAATTAAGTTCTTCAAAGGTGAAGATATTTTCTGATTCCGTAACTCGTACCAAATCAACGTCTCTATCAATCTGTACCCCTAATCGCCAAGTTACTCCCTGCTTCTTGTACTGCTGACGGTAATATGAAACTTCATCCTTATCTAGAAAATTTACGTCAAGTTTGGGGCAACCATTCTCAAAGATAAAAGCAATAACCCCTAATGGTTTATAATGTATTTTACCTGCACCTGTATTGCTGTCATAATCCCAATAGGCTCGATGAAACTGCGCTGTCTTCATGTGGATATTCCTCTACTATTAATCTTTGTTTTCATATGGGTATTCTGTTTGTGATAAAACCTCTGGCTTAGAATTTCTCGATTTTGGTTGATTGCGCTGTTGTTTTTTATCTAAAAGTTTTTGCAGTTGAACAACTAACAGTTTGGCTAATGATTGCCAGACTAATGACCAAGCTTGGTTCTTTTTCACCCTCAATTGTGCTGCAATGATGTCGCTTGATGAAGGGATGATACTGCCATACTTCTCTAAATTATCAATCGCTTCACGAAAGCTGACAACTTCATCATTCCCTTGGGGTAAATCAGGAGCAACAGCACTCACCAAGCGTTCCATGACTCCTTTGACAGTAGCAGAATCTTGTTTAATACGGTTTATTTCCTCAGACATTACCTCAATTGCGCTTAAGTTGGATTGAGCAACTGCTTGCTGAAAATTGATTAATTCTGTTTCAACTTGACGCTGTACCTCTTGCTGAATAATCTCTGTGATTTCGCCAAAGCCCCTACCTTCAGTAAGTATCTGTTTAAAGTACTCAATTTCTGGCGATACTTGGGATGCATTCAAATTGTCCATCTTCTAAATCCTTCCACTCCAATGAAACACCAACACGAGCCGCAAATGTATTAACAGTCTGTTTCATCGCCTCATAGCCCAGGTACTCACAACTATCAAGTAATTGTGGTAATTCCACTTCAATAAACTGTTTTTGAATCACAGCCAATTGTTTCTTTTTTCTCTCTGCCATCTGGGATCTTGCTTTTTGCTTTCCCTGCTCTCGCGCCTTTTCTATCGCCTCAAGTCTAGCAAGTTCCATCGCTTGAGAAATTTCTAGCTCCTCTGATGCTTGTGAATGAATTAGTTTTTGGTCGCGTAATAAACGCTCAAAAATTGCTAGTCGTAAATCATCATCAAAAGCTATCTCTAACTGTTCAATTACAACGGCCATTGCTGTAAGTGCAGGAATTATTTCTTCCTTCTTGCTCCTAACTATACTTTTTGGTTGAGTAGTAAACGATGTCTCTTCCGCTGAAGGGACTGTTAAGTCAGTAACTCTACGTGCCATACTTCTCCTTAGCTAATTTAATCCAGTTTGATAATTCTGACACCGAATAATGCCTTCGTTGGCTAAATCCTCCCCACTTATAAAGAGTGCGGGTCGAAACTTTGTAACCGTTAGCAGCCAGATATTTAGGCAAATCTTTGCCAGGACAGCCACGCATTCGCCAAGCGTGCCACATCTTAGCGCTTGATGCTGTCTCTAGATTCATCGCTCGACGTGACCAACTTCTCATCATCACTATTAATTCCCTAAAAGAAGGAAATCTTTTAGTTGGATGGTCGTGCCGCCAGCAGGCCATATATACAAGCACCGATGCGAGTCCTTCTTCCACATAACGTTCATATTTCGCTATTCCTAAAAATCGTTTCCAACTCGCCCAGCAATTTCTAGACAGACAACGGTTTAATACTGCATCACATGACTTTTTAACCTCGCTTAATGCTATAAGTTTTGGGGTTGGTGTTGCAGGTTGTTTCGATGAAGGAGAATTTACTGCTTCACAAAAAGCATCAAATACTTCCTCAATTTTGTACTCATTACTTTGCCAGTAGTTTCTCAAGCTGCGATATGTTACTTTCTCACGGGGATAACACTTGCGATACCACGCCAAACACAACAACAACTGTGTTTGTTCCTGTGTGTAGGAGCGTAAGCACACCTTTTTCCCAGGAGGATATACCGCACCCGCAAGGCGTTCCCAGTTTCGCCAGGTGCGCTCACTAATCTTTGCTCCCCGAATCTTTTCACATTGATTTTTGAGATTGATCGATTGGCTGATCCAATCTTCTAAAACTACTGGCATCTTTCAAACCCTGCAATATCAGAGTGGCTGCAATTATTGATAAAGTTATCGCCGCGATCGCTCCACAAAATTCTAACAATCCGGAATCTGTTTTTTCAATTGTTTCTATTGTTTCAGTCTCTCCATCAATAGATGTTTTTGTATATGTATGCTTCCTGTACACATTATCCGACTCCTATGTGTATATAGACACTCATGCTCTGACTGGGGGTATTACACTCACTGCTGATTTCAGGAATATGTGTTTCATAATTGAGGGTTTTGGGGATGCATTGGGGTCATCCCACTTGCTAACGTTTTGCTGAACTCTTATCCCACAATCATTACAGCTTTGCAACATTGTTATAGTATGATGCTCTATGGTTTTTGGATATTTTTCAAAGCTGCTTTTTGGCTGTTTTTTGATATTTCCGGCAGAACAAATGTAGTTTGTCATTATGGGCAAAAACACCTTTAGCTTATGCCTGACAACTGTAGTAGCTTGTAAGTAGCCAAAAAACGGCAGTTCACAAATTTGGTGCGTTAATTATTGGACTGACTTTTGATGTACTGAGACTCTATGTATTTTTTACTTTCAAAATTCGACTGCTCCTTTTGGTATTGTTCTTGGGTAAATTCGTCAACTTTGGTTCGCAAATACTCCTGTGCTATCCACTTTTTAGGAATACCGTTGGGCAGTTGGCTGTAAATCTCTCCAATCTTTCCTATTACCCATACCTGATAGCGAAGTATTGGTGGGTTAGCCGAGGCATTGGACACTATTGACAACATTTGTATATGTTGCTGTTTGTACTCTGGTACATCCATTGCTAACTCGTTCCATCGCTTCCAAGTGCGGTAACAGATGCCTAAAATTCGTGTTCCTTCTGCTATTGATAACGGTAGTCCTAACAGATTCAGTTCTAACTCTGGGTTTGGTGATTCAAACAGCTTACTTTTCCACTCCTGCATCATCTTGTGGTTGTAATTGTCATATCTCTAATCAATTGTCCTTTTAGTGATGTCAGATTGATTAGCAATTTGACAGCTTTAAGTTTGTATATTGACATCGCTAACTCAATAATAAAAAACCCGCACTCATGCGGGTAGGGGTTTTTAAACAACTTAGTGTTTCCCAAACACTATATTCTTGCTAAGCAGCTATGGATCGCTCCAAAATGATTAAGTACATACGGTTTTGGTTCTACAAACCTGGAGCTACTTTCATCTGCTAACCAGTTTTTCACAGTCTCAACCGAGTAACCAGATAATCTACTCATCTGATAAGTCGAGAAATGATGAATCTTTTTAAAATCTTTAGGATGTATTGGTCTGATACCAATTTGTGGCATACTGCGATTGCTCCTCCTGTAGGGCTATTCTATGGTTGGAGTAGTCCTCCAGTGTCGTCAGCACTGGGGGCATTTTGTTGAAAGTATATCATATCCCTCAATCTGGCAAGTATTAGAACGTGGAAATTAGGGTTTATCAAATGATAGAAAGAAATTCTCCTCAAGTAACAATTACTCTTTCGCAGAAAGCCTATGAGCAGTATCAGTCTGTTGCTAAGTGGAAGGAGATTGCACTTGCAACTCTGCTCAGACAAATTCTAGAACGTGAGCATGAGTCGCCTGCTTTTTCAAACCTGTTTAAACGGGCGAATGGCAACGAATAATTAGGTCACAAAGATAATATGGTCAACCTTCGTCCTCGCCAGAATCGCTCAATGGAAATTTCTGACCCTAATATTAAAGAAAGAGTTGCCCAAATCATTAACGAGTTCCTGGGGAATGTATGATTGAAGTGACACCAGAGCAACAAATTTTTATGCAAGATGATGTTTCCACTCGCCTACATCATTTAGCAAATCACCTTGAGCAAATTCAGTCTTTGTGGATTGAGGCATCATCAGCAGACTTATTACTGGCTTTGGTTGATGAAAGCAGATACTTTATCGAATGGACTGTGCCAGACATGGTAAAGGCGGATGACATTGACCAAGCCTGTGAATTAGTTGATTTAGGTCGTGTTTTGACCCGTTGGCTATTTCATTGGGACGAGATTTGGACTGATGCCCAACAAAAGCAATCTGCTGCTAGTCAAACACAAGATTGGTTGCGTCGGGTTTTAGAGATATCAGGTACACAGCCGGAGTCACTACGCGCTTGAGTCTCACCCAGCTTTCCTCTGATTTTTCAGAAGACTCCGCAAATACCGCCGACACTCCGCTTCTCCCCGATATACGAGAATGCGTAGGGCCTCGATTTCTTGAAGTGAACTCTCGCAGATGCGTGCGATTGCCCCTATAAGCTCTTGTTGCTTTTGCACATACTCTCGGTGCTGCTGCTCCAGTTGGTGAACTTTGGACTGAAGCTGCTCTATTTGCTCTTGCGGTTGCATCAATGCAGATTTTCTTTTAAGAGAGTAATTACTTAGTTGTACCGTCATCGTTTTGCTCCTTGTTTGATATTTGTAGTAGCGATCGCTTAGTTTTCTTGCTGGTTTGTATCTTCTTCCTTATCCTGTGTGTCCAACTCGTCCAAAGTTTCTTCACTCATCAAATTGTTTGGACGTTCTTCTGGCTCCAGGTCGTAAACATTGAAATAGTCTGTCATTGCTAATTACCGCATTTGAGAAATAAACATCATTCGTAGTTGAAAAGTCAGGAGAAGATTCAATTCGTCGATAATCCTCACTGCTGCTAACAGTCCGCAAAGTCTGTTGACAACCTCTGAAGGTTTCTCTAATTTCTGATTTGATCAATTGTATTTCCGTCGTTGTTTCTTCTAATTAATCAAGGTCAGGCAGTCGAGTCAAATGCTCAATTACAGACTGACGCTGTTTAGTGGTGAAGTATTTCTTTTCTCGAAACCATTCCCGTAGTTTGACTAGAAAATTATCATCATTCAATCAATTGTCTTCAACGTAACAATCAATAATTTCTACTAGTTCCTGATTAGTATTTTGCTGAAAATTTTGGCAATTAATACTTTCAAAGTATTCTTCTTTAAGTACCATATCCTCTGCCCAATCTGCCATGTCACCCATAATTACCTCATCTATGATTGATGTACATTAACTGAAGGTAATTGTGCTTGTACTCCCTCCATCCATGCTTGAATTGCCGATAACTCTGAAACTCCCCGTAATCCGCTATCAATGACGTGTCTTTGATAAGAATTAACAGCATGACTAAGATGGTCAAACTTATTTGCTGCCCAAGCCAAGCACATAGTTTTCACTAATTCATCAATTCTCTCGGATTCAATCTCACCGGGACTATTAACATTATGAGAATGTAGCCATTCTTTGACTAATTCTAATGGATAATCTAACAGTAGGCGAATCTCTTTAACTCGCAAATCCTGTGGATTTATTGGTGGAGAAGCTAATTGCCTAACTTGAGGTTGCTGATTACGAAATCTAATATTATTTTGTGCTGGTTCTGACTTTTTAAGAGTAACTGTGTTTTGTGCATCATCATCTTCATCAGCTGTCACTGATAAGATTGCACATACAGCATAGCGACGGGCATAAGTCAGTGCTGCACCAAATTTCTGGGAATCACTAATTTCAGGCAAGGGATAAGTGCTAGCGATACTCTCTCCCGATTCGTGATACAAATGGGTTTGTAGCACAGTTTTCGCTTCTGTTATGGATGTAGTTTGAATTACCGCTAATCCGTATTTACCAAGAGCAGGGGTAACAGCATCTAAAACTGCATCAAGCGTTGCGTATTTGTGTTTAAAATGAGGATTAATTCGGTCTTTATGGATTGGTTGAAATTCAGCCTTCGCTTTGATTAGAGCAGGGATTAGTTTTTGCATGGCTCCCCTCAAAATATTTCCAATAAATCTTGACTATTTAACGTATTGCTTAATAGTTGCAATTCGCTTCTCTTCCAAGAAATCCTCCGGCTTAAATGAATCTTGAGCTATGGGATGATTATCACCATAAATATAATCAGTGGCGTTATCTATCAAATGATAGGATGCTTGAACAAGCCATTGAGCGAGAGCAAGTTTGACTTGATTTAGAGAGTAAACTTGTCCTGAATCATGAAGCCGTTGTTGTAATTCCTGTGCCTTGTTTTCAAAAATATCCATTGTTCAGTTTTTTCCATGTTTGACAACACTTGTAAATTTCTTGCTGAACTATATTCTCCTGATTTTGCAACCTGGCTATTAGGAGAGCCTATAACTTTAACTAAGTTAAGCCCAACAGAACTATCCTTAGAACCGATTCGTGCTGATGCTTTAATCTTGTTGCAATCAGATGAAGTTGTTCTCCATATAGAGTTTCAGACTGAACCTGATAAAGATATGGGTTTTCGGATGGTAGATTACTACTTGCGGATTTATCGTCGTTTTCCTAATAAACGAATACACCAAGTTGTGATTTATTTAGATCAAACTAAGTCCGAAGAAGTTTATAAAACCACTTTTACTACCAGTAAACTTCGACATGAGTTTGAAGTAATTCGTTTGTGGGAACAACCTTCAGAGATATTTTTGGGAACCCCAGGGTTACTGCCGTTCGCTGTATTAAGTGCGACTAACAATAAAGCTAGTACACTGCAACAGGTAGCTGCGGCTGTTGATAAAATTAATGAAAGACGAACACAAAGTAATATTGCTGCTGCTACCGCAATCTTGGCCGGGTTAGTATTAGAGCAAGAAGTAATTGGGCGTTTACTCAGGAAGGACATTATGCGCGAGTCGGTCATTTATAAATCAATACTGACTGAAGGATTGGAAGAAGGGATTGAATTAGGAAGCGATAGAAAAGCCCGTGAAATCGCTCTCAACTTGTTAGCCGAGGGCATGGCTGTTGATGCGATCGCTCGACTGACTGGTTTATCGCTAGAAGTAGTACAAGAGTTACAGCAGCAGCAAACCAATGAGTAACCAACTTGAATAGGGCAAGGGGTCGCCCGTCATACCTTCATGTTGACGGGTGGGGAATTGCCATTCGTGTATTATGACCGAGCCGAAGCGAGTCATTATTGTTCAGGAGTTGATTGGTTTTCGACATATCTTTTGAGTTGTTCAACTGTGACTCCACCACAACTGGCTACAAAGTAAGAACCTGTCCACAATACAGGTTTTGTGTACACCTTACTCAACAGAGATTCAAACTCTTTACGAATCAATCGGCTAGAAACAGTTTTGAGGTTAGCAATAAATTTACTCAGTTCAATCTGTGGATGGTAACGAATCAATAGATGCACATGGTCAACTTCACCGTTAAATTCTACTAATGTGCATTCCCATTTGGTACAGGTATCTTGAAATATTTCAGCCAGCCGAGACAGCATAGCCTGATTAATAACTTTTTTTCTGTATTTAGTCACAAAAACTATGTGGGCACTAAGAGAGTAAACTGAGCGAAAACCTTTATCATACAACTCTTCCATTGAGCAGCAATAACTGATATAATTACTTACATGATTCTAACTTACTGCTACAGAATTAAACCTAGTGTTGAACAAATAGCTTTGATGTCAAATACATTAGAGCTACTTCGTCGGCACTGGAATTACGCATTAGGACAGAGGTTAGATGCATTCAACAGAACTCGTTGTCAAATTGACCGTTGCTCACTAGTTAGTGAACCAATTGGGGAGATTCCCGAAAAAGTTAATTACTACACTCAACAATCTCAGCTTAAGCAAACAAAAGAACTATTCCCGGATTACAAAAATATTTGGGCGGAGTCACAACAAGTAAATCTACAACGACTAAATCAAGCTTGGGAGAAATGGTTAATCCCTGATAAAGCAGGTAAACGTGGTGGACGCCCTCGCTTCAAAAAAACCGGAGAACTGAGGTCTTTTGTTTATCCTAGAGTTAACGATAAACGAGCTGGCGCGCATTTGAGAGATGGGGTTCTTAAACTCTCAAAGATTGGTGAAATGCCAGTAATTATGCATCGACCGATTCCGGTTGGATTTCAACTCAAAACATGCACGATAGTTCATAAGGCGGATGGGTGGTACTGCTGCATTTCAATGCAAGATGAAACTGTGCCGACTCCACTACCATTGGAGCAAGTTAAATCTGTAGTTGGTGTTGATGTGGGATTAAAAGAATTTCTCACTACTTGTTGTGGTCAAACAGTGCCAGTAGTCAAGCCCTACCGCAAAGCTCAAAATCATCTGGCACGACAACAAAGATTTTTATCACGCAAACTTCATGGGAGTAATGCTTATAAAAAACAACAAAACAAGATTGCTCTCATTCATCAAAGAGTTGTCAGAATCCGAGAAAACTTTCATTACAATAGTGCACACAATCTCGTTAATCGATATGACTTAATCGCAGTTGAAGACTTGAATATTCGAGGTTTAGCTCGTACACGACTAGGCAAATCAATTCTAGATGTTGCTTGGGGTAGCTTTATCAGCAAGTTAGAAGCAGTGGCGGTCAAACGCGGCGTACACGTTGTTAAAGTCAATCCTTATGGAACCTCACAAGAATGCTCTAGTTGTGGAGCAAAAGTACCGAAGACTTTATCTATGCGTACTCACGAGTGTTCAAAGTGCAACGCAGTTATTGATCGGGATGAAAATGCGGCCCGAAACATTTTACACAGAGCATTAAACGCGGTGGGACTTATCGTGTCTGCTGGTGGAGGCTTAGGGATACCCCGCCTGTGAAGCCAGAAGCTTGGGGCATAAATCGAGTACAACTGTCTCTATTTTAGTCTCAAGAAGCCCTCGTTATACTTGCAAGAGTTAACGCGGGAGAACGTCACATGTGTCTTCATTTCTGGATCGACATCATTGCGGGTTGACAGTTCTATCCATTCATTTGATTGAGCAATCGCTTGAATCTTCCCGTAGCACTCATTGAATTGTTGCAGCATTTCGATTGTTTTCATAAATAATTTTTCTTCAGAAATTACTTGGTTGACTTTGATACTTGAATAGATAAATTACAAAGTGAGGCATTAAGCCCCACCCATCTCTTACGCTGCCACTAACTCAGATGTTTCATTTAGCGATGCATAGTACTTTTTAAGCCGCTCCCATTCCGAGATTGTTACCTCATCTACTGGCTTATCAAGCAAGCTTTCACACGAAGTACGTTCTTGATCAACATCACCACTAGCTAAAACTTCCACCATCCGTAACGACCACACCGCCTCAGCCACAGAATCACACGGCACTCTATTCTTATGCTCTGATGACGCCCTCACTACCCACCAACTACCATCGCTGCATCCTACTTCACCCAGTTTCACATCGTTGCAGTATATTCCATCATCCATCAGGTCAAGCTCAAACTTTTCACATTCATTGGCTATCTGTGCCATGACTTCATTACCAGTTGTGCAAGCTGTTTCTGCGGTGTCTGTACTTGCTTGCTGCTCTGGCTTTGGTAAACTTCCTTGTTTGTAATGCCAAATAATGAAGCTATGGCATCTTTTATAGGTACTGTCTCTAAAAACTTCTACATGGTTCACCATTACTACCCAAGGTTGCGTTAAGTCATCGTCAATGGTGATACTTGCAATCAACTCATTAGCTGCATATACTTCATGATCACCAAAGCTAATTTCTACGGTCTTGATTTCTTCTAATGCTACAGTTTTCGCTTGTTGCTCAACATACC
>JAHHHC010000075.1 GCA_019359515.1 Desmonostoc vinosum HA7617-LM4
ATGATGCACTTTCATGTTTTCCGAAAAGTATAGGTACAATGGTTAGATGGTTTGGTGAAATAGTAGGCTATTTTGACGGTAGAACCACGAGTGGTACTGTAGAAGGAATTAATCATAAACTTAAGTTGATTAAGAGACTTGGATATGGCTTTCGTAACTTTAGCAATTTTCGATTACGCAGTTTATTAAACTGGTACTTTAGTATTAATTCTCCATAAAAGTAACCGAAGAACCTATTAACGATGACACGCTGTAACATGAAACTACTCCAGAAGGGGGGATTGGTGAAGTTTACAAACGAGTATTAGGCATGAGTCAGAAGATTTAAAATGGAAGTTGTCACCCAGCGATTTTTGTTGCGCGACTTTATCCCAGAAGATGAACCTCCATTTTCTGCCTATCGTGCAGACCCTCGCTATGCTGAATTTTGTACAGCAGCAGAAGTCACGACCAGCTTTAGTCATGAATTGCTCCAGCTTTTCAGCCAATGGGCAACAGAGTTTCCTCGTCGTAACTATCAGTTGGCGATTGTTGATCGGCGATCACCACAACTCATCGGCTGCGCTGGACTACGCCGCGAGAAGGATAATTCTGATTGGGCTGAACTGGGGATAGAACTAGCGCCGCAGTTCTGGGGACGCTATGCCTATGCCATCGAAATCGCGGAAGCTTTGATTGAGTTTGGCTTTCGTGTTCTAGATCTCCAGGAGATTCGCGGCATTTCTGTTAGTGCTAATAGACGGGTAACGCGGTTGGCTCAACGCTATGGATTTGCGGCGATCTCAATGCCATCCAGCCCGGACTGGATGAAAAAACGAGGATGGCACCAAATTGAATGGCAACTAACACGACAAACTTGGGAGCATGGATGACAACACTTTACACAAGTTTGGCAACATAAAGCAATATTGCACAATAACTTGCAGAACGGGTATGGGTTGCGGTCAACGATCGCGATATAGTTGTGGGGTATGCGATCGCCCAAGAAGATGAGCAACCTCATGTCATTAATGCCAAAAGTATGCCAACCACAAAGGTCGATGAAATGATACTGAACCTACGGTCGGCTACCTCCAATGATCTGGAACTGCTGCGGCATTGGGATGAGCAATCTCATGTGATTGCCTCAGACCCAAATGATGATTGGCACTGGGAGATAGAACTTGATCGCACCCCAGATTGGCGAGAACAACTGATTGCTGAAATCGACGATCGAGCGATCGGCTTTATCCAAATTATCGACCCAGCACGAGAGGAAAGCCACTATTGGGGCGATGTTGCACCGGATCTTCGTGCCATTGATATCTGGATTGGGGAAGCAGCAGATTTGGGCAAAGGCTATGGCACAAGAATGATGCAGCTTGCCCTCGCTCGATGTTTTGCCGACCCGCGTGTAACGGCTGTTCTTATCGATCCACTTGCCAGCAATACTCGCGCTCACCGCTTCTATGAACGTCTTGGCTTCCAATTTGTTGAACCCCGAAGGTTTGGCGACGATGACTGTTTTGTTTATTGGTTGAACCGAGCAGATTGGCATCCTGAAAACGCGATCGCATCGTCGTAGCGGCAGCACATGAGCGATACCTTCTCCTGTCGGAGACGCTTTGCGGTTTTCATGCACGAAGTGCTGTACGGCACACTTCGTGAACGCCGCATGACAACGCCCATGTACACCGACCGCTGAGAGTCGCTCGGTTATGATGCAGTCAAAATTACCAAAGTATGAATTGCCAAAGGAGAGAAACTGATGAGTTCATTTGTGCTTTGTTTTCAAGATATTGATCAAACAAAACTCACGGTTGTTGGGGGTAAAGGCGCAAACCTGGGGGAACTATCCAAGATTGAAGAAATCCGCGTACCGGACGGCTTCTGTATTTCTACTGAAGCATTTCAAAGAATCATTGGGGAAACACCGTCGATTAACGAATTACTCGATCAGTTATCGCATCTATTGGTGGAAGACCGGGATAAAATCGGTGAACTTAGCAGTGAGATTCGCAGGGTGATTGAAGGGATAGCCATTCCTGAAGACATTAATGAAGCGATCGCCCGCCTCCTCTCCAGACTTGGTGAAAAAAATGCCTATGCCGTGCGATCCAGCGCCACTGCGGAGGATTTACCGACAGCTTCTTTTGCGGGTCAGCAGGATACGTATTTGAACATGATTGGCAAAGCGGCAATCCTCAAGCATATCAGCAAGTGCTGGGCATCGCTATTTACCCAGAGAGCAGTAATTTACCGCCTGCAAAACGGCTTCGACCACCGTAAAGTCCACCTGTCTGTAATGGTTCAGAAGATGGTCTTCCCGCAGGCGGCAGGAATTTTGTTTACTGCCGATCCTGTCACTGGTAATCGGAAAGTGGTATCCATTGATGCCAGCTTCGGACTTGGGGAAGCGATCGTCTCCGGACTGGTGAATGCCGATAGCTATAAAGTGCGGAACGGCATGGTGATCGACAAGAAGATATCCACCAAGAAATTGGCTATTTACGCCGTAAAAGATGGCGGTACGAAATCACAGGAGATTGAGCCTGAGCGGCAGAATAAACAAGTGCTGACGGGTGAGCAGATTGTACAGCTTGAGAGCATAGGCAGAAAGATCGAAGCACATTTCGGCTGCCCTCAGGACATCGAATGGTGTTTGGTTGATGATGCGTTTTATATTGTCCAAAGTCGGCCAATTACTACTTTATACCCGATTCCTGAAGCGAACGATCGCGAAAATCACGTTTATGTATCTGTCGGGCATCAACAAATGATGACCGACGCTATAAAACCATTGGGATTGTCTTTATGGCAGTTAACCGCTGCCCGCCCCATGTATAAAGCTGGTGGCAGGTTGTTTGTTGATGTCACCTATGAACTGGCTTCACCTGTTAGAAGAGGAATAATAGTAGATGTCTTGGGAAAATCCGACCCGCTGATAACAGACGCATTGATGACTCTCCTGGAGCGGGGAGATTTTATTAAGTCGTTACCCGATGATCAGCCAGAACAGAGTTCCAGTAAAAGCAATACAGGTCGGTCACCTGCGGATTTTCAAACACTAAAGGAGTACGATCCGGCGATCGTTGGTGATTTGATCGAGCGTAGTGAAACATCGGTACGGGAATTAAAACATAACATCCAAACGAAATCAGGACTGGAGTTGTTTGATTTTATCCTGGAAGACATAGAGCAATTAAAGAAAAGTTTAGCCGCTCCACAAAGTTTTGGTGTGATTATGACTGGTATCAACGCTTCATCCTGGATCAATGAAAAAATGATGGAGTGGTTAGGCGAAAAAAACGCAGCAGACACGCTTTCTCAATCGGTATCTAACAATATTACTTCGTCCATGGGGCTGGCGCTATTGGATGTCGCAGATGCGATTCGCCCTTATCCGGAAGTAATTGAGTATTTACAACAGGTAAAAGATGACAACTTTCTGGATGAACTGATTAAGTTTGAGGGTGGACAGTCAGCCAGGGACGCTATCGATGTTTATCTAAACAAATACGGAATGCGATGTGCCGGGGAAATCGATATTACAAGACCTCGTTGGAGCGAAAAACCCATGACGCTTGTCCCCATGATTCTCAGTCATATCAAAAACTTTGAGCCTGGTGCTGGCGATCGGAAATTTGAGCAGGGGCGACAGGAGGCTTTGCAAAAAGAACAAGCGTTATTAGAGCGGTTGAAGCAACTACCGGATGGTGAACAAAAAGTCGAAGAAACAAAACGAATGATCGGTCATTACCGGAATTTCATCGGTTATCGTGAATATCCAAAATACGGCATAGTTAATCGCTACTTCGTTTATAAGAAAGCTTTACTGAAAGAAGCCGAACAACTCGTACAAGCGGGCGTTATTCATGAAAAAGAAGATATATGCTATCTCACTTTTCAAGAACTTCGCAAAGTAGTACGCACAAATAAACTGGATTACCAGATCGTTAACAAACGAAAAGACGAGTACAAATTATGTGAAAAACTAACTCCTCCACGTGTGATCACGTCTGATGGTGAAATCATTGCTCCTGAGTACAAACGAGAAAATCTCCCAGCCGAAGCTATTGTAGGTCTAGCTGTTTCTTCCGGAGTTATAGAGGGACGGGCACGTGTCATTTTAAACATGGAAGACGCTGATCTAGAAGATGGAGATATATTAGTCACCTTCTTTACTGACCCTAGCTGGACACCATTATTTGTATCCATAAAAGGTCTAGTCACCGAAGTTGGTGGACTGATGACTCATGGAGCAGTTATCGCCCGTGAATATGGCTTACCAGCAGTTGTTGGAGTAGAAAATGCTACCAAACTGATAAAAGATGGGCAACGAATTCGTGTACATGGAACAGAAGGGTATGTAGAAATCCTATAATGGGGAAAATATTGTCTTCCTCCTGAATGCGATCGCTAAAAGCAACGGCTCGGATTGTAACTGCCTTCCCAATTACTCATTTTTGTTTCTCGTCTTTTGAATCATTTGTTGGATTGTTTCGGTTTCGCCAATTTCATAAAGACTAATTAAACTATTCTCAATAGTAAAGATTTGCTGAATTGTTGCATCCGCGAGCAAATTGCCTTGCAAATCTCTGACGATTTGATGAACGGTAACGACATTTCGATTGTTTTCATCCGTCTCGAATTTTAAGGTTTCAAGCTGCACTTGAATAACCTTATATTGATTAGTCCAGTATTCGCGCACCGCGTCGCGTCCATAAACGAAACCGCCTTCCACGCCGTTCGCCCATTTCACATCCGGGTGCATCACCGAGATGATTGTTTCAATCTCGCCTTTGTTGAAGGCTTCGTATAAATTTTGCAGAAACTGCTGATTTGAACTCATAATTGTTCACCATCCAATACCAATGTCGTTAAAACAAGAAAGCAGCCCAACCGTTCAAATCAGCACCAGCAGCTTTCGCCCGTCCGCTGCATTGGGGTTGTGATGCGCCTATTTACAGGTGAGCGCCGCCAGATGCCTCAATTCTCTGACCTGTTATCCAACGGCTATCTTCCGAAACTAAGACTGCAACGGCATCAGCAATATCTTCAGGCATACCGATACGCTTGATAGCAGATATTGCAATGGTCTGTTGTTGTCCCTCCTGCGATCGCAACCATCCTGCATTTAAGTCAGTGTCTATTGCTCCAGGAGCGATCGTATTTACAGTGATTCCCCTTGTTCCTAACTCAAGAGCTAAATAGTGTGTCAGCACATCTACTGCACCTTTGGATGCGGCATAAACTGCGTAAACGGGATAGGAAAATCGAGTCAAACCAGTCCCAATATTAATGATGCGACCTTGCTCTTTTAAACGGGGAATCGCTTGTTGTGTGATAAAGAAAAGCCCCTTAACATTCAGATTAAACTGGTAATCAAACTCTTCTTCTTTCCATTCTTGAATAGGCTTTCCAATTGCCGTACCAGCATTATTAATCAAAATGTCCAACTTTGGCTCTTGCCCCAAATTGACTAACTCGGTGTCAATCTTCTCAAACATGGAATAAATGCTAGAAACCTGAGAGACATCTGCTTGCACTGCAAAAGCTGTTCTACCTAGTTGTCTAATTTCAGCCACAACCTCGTTTGCAGCATCTTGATTTTGACCAAAGTGAACAATAACATCAATGCCCTCTTTGGCAAGGCGTTGGGCAATAGCTTTACCCAAACCTCTACTTGCTCCTGTTACTAATGCAATTTTGTTCATGCTTGTTTGAACTTTGATTGACTACCTGATTTTAGCGTTGGTTACCGCATAACGGCGGAGTTGAACCGCACCTTTGGCTAATCACCTTTGGGCGGTTAACGAGGTGTCGGTTCCAACAAAGTGTTAAGGAGAAAAAAAGGCAGCTTGTTTGCTAACACTTGGCTACGTTGCTCCCGCCTTGCCTGGCATTTGGAATGGCCGCGTAGGCAAGGAAGACGTTGAATTTTAGACTTGTCCAGCCGTTAATACTTGGGCTGCGGTCACATCCAGCATTGGAAAAGTCGCTGACTTAATAATGTCTGTTCCCTGAAATACAGTTTCTTCATATAGTCCATCTACTAGACTCAGTAGGGTAATTCGGACTTTGTAGGCATCAACAATCCAGTATTCAGGGATACCTCGTGCGGCATACTCAGAACGTTTATAGCGGTAGTCTCTATCCTCATTCACCTTTCCAGAAGAGACGACCTCAACTACTAATCTTGGAGAAGGCATATCTGGAGTGATCGTAGCTCGTCCGCCTGCCATTGCTTCTAATAACTCTTGTGTCAATATCATTAAATCAGGTAGTCGCACACGAGTCCGGTTGCCTATGACCACGAGTTCTGTATCTTTATGGCGAATGAGTTGAATCGGGATAAACTTGAGAAACTGTGACAGTAGATAGAGAGAAATCAAGTTATTCCTATCGCTTTCCGGTGGCATTTCAACTAACTCTCCATCCACAAGTTCATAGCGAACATCTGTACCATCATCATAGGCAAGATACTCGTCCAGAGTGAGTTTTTTGATTGCTGTGGACATAACTTTTGGCTTGATCATCACTCTAAAAATATATTCTACCTTTCGGATGCACGAACGGGAATTGGTGGGTAATCCAGGGTTCATCAAGTCAGCAGCAGTATTCTGACTCAGTGTTTGATGCAGTGCGATCGCAATTCCTTGGGGCATAATACTTAGATAGATTAACCGAACTTGATATAATTTCAAAAATCAAAGCGGAAATTTAAAATGAACTCGCTAAAGTCCTTATATACAGACGTTAGAGAGGTTCTGGAAAATTCAATTCCTGATTACTGGTCAGCATTAAAACCCTTGCTGAGCAATTTTCTGCAAGAACCAATGTCTCCAGAGGCGATGCTACCATTAGCTTCTTGTCAAGCTGTTGGCGGAACTCCCAAAGATGCCGTTCATATTTCTGCTGCTCTTTTGACTTTTGGAGCATGTTTGCGTATTTTAGATGAATTAGAGGATCAAGATCGACCTGGACAATTATGGGAACAAGTGGGAGCAGCGAGAGCATGGAACTCTGCTGCTAGTATCAATGTTCTCTGCTTTCAAATACTAAGCAAAGCTCCTTTTGAGCCTCAAGTCTTTAAAAAAATTAATCAAGCCTTTCTAGATGCGTGTTTGCGAATTTCTGCAGGTCAGGATAGAGATCTAGCCGGAATGACCAAAAATATTCAAGATTATTGGTTAACTATAGAAATGAAAACAGCTGCCGCGTCAGCTATGGCTTGTGCTACTGGAGCTATGGCTGGTACAAATGACTCCGAATTGATTAATGCCTGTGGAGTTTTTGGCCATCATTTGGGGCTGGCTATACAAATTCTCAATGATATGGAATCAATCTGGCAACCGCACGGCATCACAGATTTAGAGCAAGGAAAAGTTACTCTGCCATTATTGTATGGCTTGCAATTTGATCATCCACAACGTCAGGAGCTTGCAGCCTTTGTTGAGGCTAACGAAATTGCTGCAAATGTCGAAAGAATTAAAGAAATTTTGGATGCAATCGATACCAAAAGTTTTTTAATTTGGGCAGCTTTAAAGGAGCGAGAGCAAGCTTTAGAGGCAATTAAAGTTTGTCCAAATGCTGAGGGGAGGGAGATATTAGAATCATATATCACTGGCATGTTTGGTGATATCAATGTCTTCTCAAAACGCGATCGCTTTGAAGTTTGAGTTGAGGTGCGTAGTTCAGTGCCTCTTGAATCATCCAAAGTCCATACAAATACTGAAGCAAAAACAGGTGGCTGAGTCTGAGAGTATAGACTAAAGTCGATAGCGATCGCATCTCCAGAAATTGTAAACTTTACTAAAAATACCTGAAAATATCAACTCAGGGCTTTACCCACCAATAAAGGAAAGGTGAGATGGGCGATCGCACGTTTGGGCGCAACAAAGCAGCTACATCAGCTTTTTCACATCCATCGCTTGTCTCACAAACTACCCCGACGTTGGCCAACCCAACGCGCGGCTTTGGTCTTTCAACAAATGTCATCGAAACCGCAACAGAAGAATCAACCTCCCTTGAGGAAGCACAAACTGCTGGTGAAGAATCCTTGTTCTCAGAAGCTGTGGAAAAACGCTCTTTTGGACATGATATTAGTCGCATAGCATTGCGTCGTCCCCAGACAAAACCAATGGTGGGAGAACCAAAAGACAAGTATGAGCAACAAGCAGACTCGGCAGCAAATCAGGTGATGCGGATGATTGTACCTCGGAAGTTGAACGCTCTTTCCGTACAGCCTGTACACAATTTTTTGCAGCGCAAATGTGCAGCCTGCGAAGACGAAGAAGACAAAGTACAAACTCAAGTTTCTGAGCCTGCAATCCAAAGGTGGTCACTTTTTGGTGATGATGAAGACAAGCAAGAATCAGAAAGTAGTTCCGGCGGAGGTGTCTTAGACTGGGTCAAAGAAAAAGGTAGTGCAGCCGTAGATACCGTGACTCAAACTGGCAGTGATGTCTATGACTTGGCTAAAGAAAAAGGTAGTGCAGCCGTAGATACCGTGACTCAAACTGGTAGTGATGTCTATGACTGGGCTAAAGAAAAAGGTGGTGCAGCCGTAGATACCGTGACTCAAACTGGCAGCGATGTTTATGACTTGGCTAAAGAAAAAGGTGGTGCAGCCGTAGATTCTGTTACTAACAGCGGTGGACAAGCGGCAAATTTGATTTCCAATTGGCGTAATATTCAAGTGAATTGGAATAGTGAATCAGGCAAGATATTGCAATCCTGGGCGAGTCAGCTTGACCCAGAGATTGTAATAGATATTAGTGGCAAAAGTCCCGCAGAGTTATACAAGGTAGTAGATGTTCCTGACCAAATCAAGCAAGCAGCCAAAGAATTAGCAAAACAAGTAAAAACGGATGTCACTCCTGGTTTTGCACCTAGTCCTAATATTCCACTACCTGACATTGACATCCCAGGTATACCCGGTCGTAAACCCGCGCCTGGCCCTGCACCCAAACCTCCAGCTGAACCTAGACCTGCACCTGATTCTCCAACTGACCCTACTCCTATGATTATTCTTCTTCTACTCATAGGTATAATAATTTTCTTGGCAATTTTATATTACGGAAGAAAGAAAAAGAGTCAAGAGGCTCCAGGCTCAGGCTATCAAGGTGGCGGTGGCACAAGTGGTGGAGGTGGTTCTACTGACAGTTGGGATGATGAAAAAATACCAGAAGATGAGAAAAAAGGAGGGTGTTCACAGGAGAAATTTGATCGAGAATACCTAACAGCTAAAGATCTGATTAGTGAGAGCGAAGGGTATAAGAATAAATACGGTGCTGGAGAAGGGCATTTGGTAAAAGAGCATGTCGGCAAGTCGAACACAGAGCTATGTGAACGAGCATGTAATTCCAATCCCAATAGAAAAGCCACAACAGCTAGTACTTTCAAAGATAGACCAGAAGCTGATGCCAGTGTTCAAAACATACTCAACAGCAAAAATGGCAATATCAAACAATGGGCTACAGATCCCGCCAGAGAGATAGGCGATGAAAGAAGCTTCTCTGTACAACAGACTAACGTGGGAACAACGGCTGCATGTGTTGACAAAACTAAGAAATCGTGCAACTTTGCTCCCGGCAAGGGAGTTACCATACTACTAATCTTTGATCCTACTTGGAAAGTCAAAAGGGGATGCTTTTGGCTGCTGACAGGGCATCCAACTAAGTAGTGCGTAGTTTAACGCCGTAGGCATCGCGGTTGAAAAACACTTTCTTGCGATCGCAGGAATAATACTAGGTGGCACTTGGCAAAAATTATCTCAAGCTACTGCCACAACCGCGCTAGGAATTACTATACTTGTGGCTTCTGATTAAGCTAGAAATAGCTTCGGTGTTGGCTTCCTTACCCGCCAGAGAATTTATTTTCTGGCTAAATTCCCTAAACTTTTCCAAACCGCCGTTCCCGTTGTTGGTAGGCACACAAGGCGCGGTGAAATTCTGTGCGGTCAAAGTCTGGCCAGAGAGTATCTGTAATGTAAATCTCGCCATAAGCCATTTGCCAAAGCAGGAAATTCGAGAGGCGCATTTCTCCGCTAGTGCGAATTAATAAATCTGGATCAGCGACGCCAGCGGTATATAAGTGACGCTCAAATACTTCCTCATTAATTTCATCAGGTTGTAGCAAACCTTGTTGGACTTGTTTAGCGATCGCCCGACAAGCTTGTAAAATTTCTTGGCGTCCACCATAATTGGTTGCTATCGAAAATCGGATACCGCGATTATTTTTAGTTTCTTCCATAGAACGGGAAATTTCTTGTTGTAGCGATCGTGGTAAGACACTCAAATTTCCCACAAACCGAATTTGCACATTCTCCTCTACCATCTCCCGCAATTCTTGACGTAAAACTCTCTGGAACAGAGTCATCAAAAAATCGACTTCTTCCTGCGGTCTTTTCCAATTCTCTGTAGAAAAAGCATAAGCTGTCAGCGCCTGAATTCCCCAATCCTTACAACAGCGCAGCAAATCTTTTAAAGCATCTACTCCCCGTTTATGACCCATAATTCGGGGTAGACCTTGACGCTTAGCCCATCGACCATTGCCATCCATAATTACCGCCACGTGCTGAGGCAATAGTTCTCGTTTTAAATCAGCGGGTAAATCTTGCAGTTTAGTTTGTTGTACTGTCATTTTTTATCTCGAGAAGCGGTCGATGGTAGTCCGAGTAAACGTGAAACTAATACTAATGCCTTCTCACCTATTTGACGAGCCAAACTCAACAGACCAGGAGCAACAGCTTCCCGATCTACATTTGGAGCTAATTGAGCCTCTAATGACTCCTTGAGTTTCCTAATAGTCAGTGGTCTATTTAGGGTTCCCCGTTCCGCTAGGGAAATAGAACCAGTTTCTTCTGATACAACGACACAAATACAATTTTCGACCCGTTCAGTAATTCCCATCGCGGCCCGGTGGCGTGTTCCCAACTGGCGCGAGGCTGTGCGTCCCGACAATGGCAAAATTATGCCCGACGCCACAATCCGTGAACCACGAATCAATGTTGCCCCATCGTGTAACAAAGTTTTTGGTTGAAAAATTGTCTGTATCAGTTCCTTTGAAACCTCCGCATTCAGCTTTACTCCCGGCACAGAAAAATCACGCTCATCAATTGGCCCTGTGGTTTCTAAGATTAGTAAAGCTCCAATGCGATTTTTTGACAATTCTTTAACAGCTTCAACAATTTCATCAATTACACTATCAGATTTGGGGATTGCCAAACTTGAGGGTTGAAAGAGCTGGCGAAATTCACCACGTCCCAATTGTTCCAAAAATCGCCGGAACTCCGACTGTAAAGTAACTGCCATTGCTACAGCGCAACCAATTACCAACTTTTCCAGCACAAAATTTAGTAGAGGTAATCCCAATCTGTGGCTGAGTGCCGAGGCTAGCATCAAGATAATAAATCCCCGCACCATCCATAATGTCCGGCGCTCACTAATAATAACTAGTATCATGTACGTCAGCGCCAGTACTAACATGACATCCAGAGTCCCAAGCAGCAAGGACTGCGACCATCCCAGGTTTGTCAGCCATTGCTTTAACAAATCTCTCATGACATCTGGATTACACTTTTGCCTCTAATTACAGTTAGTCAATTGTCAATTGTCAATTGTAGAACTCTTGACAATTGACAATTAAATAAGGACAAATGACTAATTTTTCAGTCTTTCTGGTAGGCAATCTTGTCGAATTAAATCTTGATAAGTTTCGCGTTGCAAAATGAGATTTGCTTCGCCATTCGCCACTACAACTGCTGCCGATCGCGGTAAGCGGTTGTAGTTAGATGCCATACTGTAATTGTACGCACCAGTTCCTATAACCACGAGAATATCCCCTGGTTCAGTTTTTGGTAGTTGAGCGTCTTTAATCAGAATATCCCCTGATTCGCAATGCTTGCCAGCAATTGTGACTGTTTGTGTCAGTGGAAAAGACATTTTGTTAGCTACTACTGCTCGATAAACTGACTGGTAAGTAATTGGACGGGGATTATCAGACATGCCTCCGTTAACTGCTATGTAAGTGCGGATTTCTGGAATCACTTTAGATGCACCGATAGTATAAGCTGTGACACAAGCTGTAGCAATTAGCGATCGTCCCGGTTCACAAAGCAACTTCGGTAATGGCAGATTTTCAGCGGCACAAGCTTCTTGAATGACTTCACAAATCGCTTTGACCCACTCTTCTATACTGGGTGGGTCATCTGATTCTGTGTATCTAATTCCCAAACCGCCACCGACATTTAACTCTGTCAGATTTAAACCATATTTTGCGGCCTTCTGCAACCACTGCACCATCACAACTGCTAAATCTCTATGCGGTTGACGCTCAAAAATTTGCGAACCGATATGAGCATGTAGTCCTACACAGTTAAGAGCAGGTTGCTTGCTTACAAAACTAAATAATTCATCTAATTGATTGGGATCAAAGCCGAATTTACTATCTAGTTGTCCCGTGCGAATATATTCATGAGTATGGCATTCAATGCCCGGAGTCAATCGCAGCATGATCCGGGGAAGAGACGCGGGGACGCGCTTACGCGGTGAGACAGCGCGGTCTGCCTCATGAGCGACTGCGAACCCGGAGAGTGGTAATTTCTCCGTATCTCCGTATCTCCGTGTCTCCGTATCCTCGACAATTTCTACCAAAGTGTGTAGCTCATGCCAGTTGTCCACCACAATCGTGCAACCGGATTCTACGGCAAAGACCAGTTCTTCACGAGATTTGTTATTGCTGTGGAGGTAAATGGTATCAGAATTGACGCCAGCTTGCAGAGCTGTGTAAAGTTCGCCACCAGAAGCCACATCAATTCCTAAACCTTCCGATGCGGCGATCGCGCAAACTGCTAGACAACTCCAGGCTTTTGAAGCATACAGTACTTGAGCATTACCCTTATAGTATTGCTTGAAAGTATCTCGGTATTGCTGACAAGCCAAACGCAGGGTTTCTTCATCTAAAATATAGAGAGGTGAACCAAACCGCTGTACTAGGGTTGTGACATCACACCCACCAATCTCTAGGAAGTCCTGTTGATGAACTCTGGCAGTTAAAGGTAAAAGTTGCTGGTTAGGCGAAAGATTGGAGTTAGTGCTACGCCTTTGAGGTAAATACTGACTACCAGAATGTTGAACCCCAGTGGGGTGAGTCGATACCATAATTTTAAGATTTGTCCTTGTTCAAATTACGGGCTTGAGTAAGTCTTTCGATTCTCAGTTTACCGAAAAGGAGAGCAGGGAAAGTATGAGGAATTAGGAATTGGGGACTGGGGACTAGGGAACTCGGGGCCCCCGCTCCCGGAGGGAGTGGTGATTAGGGGTAATGGGGAATGGTTTTCTATTTCTCTCCGTGCCTCCCCTACCCTTGAAAGCCCTGCCTCCCCTACTCTCCCTGCTCCCTGCCCCCTGCTCTTTACTCTCCATTCTTTTAAATGTGATTTCACTAGACCTGGAAATTCAACTTTTAAAACCACAGCATCTGAGTGCAATACTAGAATTGGATCAAGCCTGTTTTGGCGGTTTGTGGACTTTGGATGCTTACCAGCGAGAGTTGGACAGTCCTAACAGCGACTTGCTAGGCTTATTTTCCCCTTTATCTGACCCTAAACTGCTAGGAATGGGTTGTTTTTGGTCAATTTTAGAGGAAGCCCACATCACAATTTTGGCGGTTCACCCCCAATATCACCGTCAAGGTTTGGGACAAGCTGTACTATATTCTTTGCTCCAAACTGCTTGCGATCGCGGCTTAGAACGCGCCACTCTCGAAGTTCGCGCTTCTAACCTAGCAGCCATATCCCTATATCAAAAATTTGGCTTTAAAACAGCTGGGCGGCGACGGCGTTACTACCAAGATAATAATGAAGATGCCCTAATTCTCTGGATTTCCGAGCTACAACAGCCGCAATTCCAAAAAACCTTAGATACTGGGCACACCCAAATTAGCGATCGCCTCCGCCAATCCTCATGGCAGTTTAGGTAATAGGGATTGGGTGTTTGTTATTTCTTTCCCTGCCTCCCTGGTCACTGAGCGAAGTCGAAGTGCTATCTCCCCAGTCACTGAGCAAAGCCGTACCCTACGGGATCTTGCTACGGGTAGCTTGCTTTCTGATCCCCCTGATCTTTTTTTCCGGTCAGCAAAAAATTGCCATTTTGAAACATTTTCTTATATTTAAATATTATTCGTATATAAGTTTTTTTATATGTATATCTTATGAGTAGTTATTTTTCCTTGATAATGGGAAATAAATTTGATATGTATATGTATTTGGGATCAAATTACTAAACTCTCATCACCAGCACTCACTTATTTGTAATCAATCCCAAAAACGCTGGTAAACTCAAGCTCCTCAACACACAAGCTACACAAAAGTAATCAACGCTTAACAATTACCATCACAACCTGAGTAAAAAGATCTGGATGTCTATAATCTTTATACAGGCATCCAAAAGCTTTGCCTGTGCTAAAATCAGCGTACCGGCACGACGCAGGTGATGGGAAAAATGCCATGTTTGAACGCTTCACAGAAAAAGCCATTAAGGTAATCATGCTGGCCCAAGAAGAGGCCCGCCGTTTAGGTCACAACTTTGTTGGCACCGAGCAGATCCTCCTGGGTCTGATTGGTGAAGGCACTGGTGTGGCGGCAAAAGTGCTGAAATCAATGGGAGTAAATCTCAAAGATGCCCGCATTGAAGTTGAAAAAATTATAGGCCGGGGTTCAGGCTTTGTGGCCGTGGAAATTCCGTTTACGCCACGGGCAAAGCGGGTTCTGGAACTATCTCTAGAAGAAGCACGCCAACTGGGGCATAACTACATTGGCACCGAGCATCTGCTGTTGGGCCTGATCCGCGAAGGGGAAGGTGTAGCAGCCAGGGTGCTAGAAAACCTCGGTGTGGATCTATCCAAGGTCAGAACCCAAGTAATTCGTATGCTGGGAGAAACTGCTGAAGTTTCACCAGGGGGTTCATCCGGTCGCACAAAAACCCCGACATTGGATGAATTTGGCTCAAACCTGACCCAAATGGCAACTGATAATAAGCTTGATCCCGTGGTGGGACGCGCCAAGGAAATTGAGCGAGTGATTCAGATTTTGGGTCGCCGGACTAAAAATAATCCAGTATTAATAGGCGAACCAGGGGTTGGTAAAACAGCGATCGCCGAAGGTTTAGCATCACGCATTGCTAACAAAGATGTGCCCGACATCTTAGAAGATAAGCGCGTGGTGACGCTAGATATCGGCTTACTCGTTGCTGGCACCAAGTACCGAGGTGAATTTGAAGAACGCCTGAAGAAAATCATGGATGAAATTCGGCAGGCGGGTAATGTAATTCTCGTAATTGACGAGGTACATACCTTGATTGGTGCAGGTGCAGCCGAAGGTGCAATCGATGCAGCCAATATCCTCAAGCCAGCCTTGGCTAGAGGTGAATTGCAATGTATCGGCGCAACAACCCTCGATGAATATCGTAAGCACATCGAGCGCGATGCAGCACTAGAGCGGCGTTTCCAACCAGTGATGGTAGGTGAACCGACAGTAGATGAGACAATAGAAATTTTATATGGTCTGCGCGATCGCTACGAGCAACACCACAAGCTGAAAATCTCCGATGAGGCATTAGTGGCAGCAGCGAAATTATCTGATCGTTATATCAGCGATCGCTACCTGCCAGATAAAGCCATCGACTTGGTTGATGAAGCCGGTTCTCGTGTGCGCTTGATTAACTCCCAACTGCCACCCGCAGCCAAAGAGTTAGACAAAGAACTGCGGCAGATCTTAAAAGAAAAAGATGATGCTGTGCGCTCCCAAGACTTTGACCGAGCTGGGGAACTGCGCGATCGCGAAATGGAAATCAAAGCTGAGATTCGAGCGATCGCTCAAAGCAAAACCAACGCCAACGGCACCGAAGGTGAAGAACCCGTAGTTACAGAAGAAGACATCGCTCACATTGTCGCTTCCTGGACTGGGGTACCGGTGAACAAGCTCACCGAATCTGAATCCGAAAAGCTGTTGCACATGGAAGACACCCTGCACCAGCGTTTAATTGGTCAAGACGATGCAGTCAAAGCAGTTTCACGAGCCATTCGTCGCGCTCGTGTCGGTTTGAAAAATCCCAATCGGCCCATTGCTAGCTTTGTCTTCTCTGGGCCTACTGGCGTAGGTAAAACCGAGTTAGCTAAGTCTTTGGCTTCTTACTTCTTCGGTTCCGAAGAAGCAATGATTCGCTTAGACATGTCCGAATACATGGAGCGTCATACCGTCAGTAAGTTGATTGGTTCACCTCCAGGTTATGTTGGTTATAACGAAGGTGGTCAGCTAACCGAAGCTGTGCGCCGTCGTCCTTACACCGTGGTGCTGTTTGATGAAATCGAGAAAGCGCACCCCGATGTCTTCAACATGTTGCTGCAAATCTTAGAAGACGGTCGCCTCACCGATGCCAAAGGTCGCACGGTAGACTTTAAGAATACCTTGCTGATTTTGACTTCTAACATTGGTTCCAAGGTGATTGAAAAAGGCGGCAGCACCATTGGCTTTGAGTTTGCCGATGATGTCAGCGAATCACAATACAACAAGATTCGCTCCTTGGTGAACGAAGAACTGAAGCAATACTTCCGTCCAGAGTTCCTCAACCGACTCGATGAAATTATCGTCTTCCGTCAGTTGAGCAAGGCCGAGGTGACACAAATCGCCGAAATTATGCTCAAGGAAGTATTTGGGCGTCTGACCGAAAAAGGTATCACCTTAGAAGTTACAGACCGCTTCAAAGACCGCTTAATCACCGAGGGTTATAGCCCAAGTTACGGTGCAAGGCCGTTACGTCGGGCGATTATGCGCTTGTTAGAAGATAGCCTAGCAGAAGAAATTCTCTCTGGACGCATCAAAGATGGTGACACAGCCATTGTAGATGTAGATGACAGTGGTAATGTGCAGGTTAGTTCGCAACAGCGCCGGGAATTATTACCCCAAGCTGTTGAGTCATAGATAAATTTGGGATTAAATCTCAAGTTAAAAATTATAAAACGGTAGAGTAATAAAAACTCTACCGTTTTTTAGTGCAAATTTATTTACTTGTCAGCTAGCTTGGTTAATATGCCGTTGTAACTCGGTTGCAAATTCCTCATCTGTGCGAGTAATCACCTTTGGTCGCTGGTCTAATCTGTCCATTAAAATATGGAATGCCTCAGTATCCTGTGGGTGATATCTAACCCAATCTCTTAATTCCTCATCTGACATGGCTGGATAATTAGGTTTAGTCATGGAAATGTCACCTCACCGTTAGGATATATCTCTATTTGTATTGTGTCTCCAATTAAAACGTATATACGCTTTGTTCTTTCGTCCAGTCGTACAACGTTAATAGGCTGAAACATATTACTGGCTCTCACACATCTACTGTAAAACGCTCTCAACTGTTCTGTTGTTGGTTCCATCAAACCCCACTCTCAATAAAGCTACCTCGTAAGCACTAAAACGCTGTTTGATCTTTGCTACTAATTGCATGTTTGTAAAATGAGGATATCTAAGAATCAAGTTGAGACGTAGCGATCGCCAAACATTAAATTATAATCCCAATACTGAAAGATGCGATCGTCTATCAATTATCCATTCTCATTCCTGTTCCAAAATCTTTTCTATATCTTGTTTTGCATACAGAACCCGCACAATATTAATCTTTTCATCTTGTTCAAAGTAAAAAATTAGATACTTTTTAAATCCCTTAACAGCCCATCTACGTAAACCTTCTAAACGAAGATTTGCCGAGTTATATCGACTACCTATTCCAGGCATTTTTGCTAATTGGGCAAAAGTTTCTCTTACAGAGTCAAAAAATAGAAGTGCAGTATTCAGGTTTTCTTGAGAAATGTAAGCAAAATGCTCATCGATATCCAAACTGGCTTTGGGTGTGATGACTAAGCTAAAAAACATCTAAATTACATAATCAAATTAAATCAGGACTTACGCAACTGGCACAGGCGAGCGCTAAATTTGAGTACAAATGTATTGAATAATGGAGGCAACTGGCAGAGGGCGATCGCATTTATATAAGACATATGTACTAGCAAAGATGGGCTTA
>JAHHHC010000076.1 GCA_019359515.1 Desmonostoc vinosum HA7617-LM4
GTGCAAACCTGTCGCCGTCAAGGTCGGTCTGTGATTGATTTCTTTGTACAAGCACTACTGGCTGATTCTATTAATTATCAGTCTCGCCCGTCTCTACTTCCTAACTATTAGACCTGAATCCTTACTTGATATTTTGTTTTCGCCCTCAACCCCAGCAAGTAATTTAGAAACTTTAGGATTACTAGGAAGACTTGCAGCAACACCAGCTATCTTTGAGCCATTTAGAAATGCAGCATCATCATTTTAGAAAACAATAATATGCATTGTTTTTGGTTTAGTGATAAACTAACCATGGATCCTAGTAAATACTTGGAAAAGTTATTTTTTTACTACCTCAAGATAAAAAAGCTTATTATTTTTTAAGTGTATGAGCGTCAAAAAAAATACATTAATGTAATTTAGTTTTATCCTTGCTAAAAGGGGTTTAAGACCCCATTGCCTATGGATTGCTTGTTTTGGTGTTGAAGTCTAAATCTTCGTCATCCTTTGGGTTTGGCAGTGACGTTCCTACGTCGCTACCGCTAGCGCAACCGACAGTAACTCATATCTTGGCGTAAATATAGCGAAGCTGTCACCAGGGGCAAGATAGGCTGAAAGTATTGTGGGATATGGGTTTGAGAAAAAAGAGTTCATGATTTGGTTTTAGCTGTTTTGACGGGCGTTTTATAAGCACAGCCGCAAATTGGACAAAATCGGTGTCTCAAAGACAACACCAACTCACCGCAATTCGCGCAGTTAGCTCGAATCGGTGTACCGCACAGGTAACAAAACTTGGCTTTGACATGACCCCACATAGGGTCAACCGCAGCGCCAGGATTCCAACATTGAGGACAAAACTTAACCCCTCTAACCTGAGATACTTCCTCGCCCTTGATTACAGCATCCAAATATTCTTGAGGCACGCCAAGTGCTAGAGCTAAACCCTGAAGTGTGGGAGCAGACGGCGAAATCAAAGTTAATCGCATTAATTATGAGTTGAGCGTGCTGCAAGCATTGAGAGAAAAGCTCAGATGCAAGGAAATCTGGGTTGTAGGCGCTAATCGTTACAGAAACCCTGAAGAAGATTTACCTGCTGATTTTGAGGTGCAAAGATTAGAATATTTCCAAGCATTGAAACAACCCTCAGATGTGGAAGTCTTTATTGCTAATTTGCAAAAACAGATGGATGAAGCATTAACTTTATTGTCTAAAGGAATACCTAAGAATAAATTAGTCACAATTAAAAATACAGGTAAAAGTCGAATTTGTGTTTCTCCTCTGAATCCTCAAAATGAACCTGCTAATTTGACTCGTTTAAAAAGTGAAATTACTCGACGTTGGCGGATGACTAGCCTCTTAGATATTCTCAAAGAAACTGATTTGCGAGTAAATTTTAGTCAGCACTTTCGGAGTGTATCAACCAGAGAGGTTTTAGGCGACTATACTTTACAAAAACGCTTGTTACTTTGTTTATATGGTTTAGGAACAAATACTGGATTAAAGCGTTTAAGTGATGAGATTAAAGGCGATAATTATCAAGATTTACTCCATGTCAAGCGTCATTTTATTCAGAAAGAACAATTACGCAATGCTATTGCCTGTGTTGCAAATGCGATTTTTACTGCCAGAATTCCCACTATTTGGGGAGAGGGTACAACCGCCTGCGCTTCTGACTCGAAAAAGTTTGGTGCTTGGGATCAAAACTTAATGACTGAGTGGCACATCCGTTATGGTGGACGGGGTGTGATGATTTATTGGCACGTTGAGAAAAATTCTGTTTGTATTTATTCGCAGTTAAAAACTTGTTCTTCTTCTGTTAGCGAAGCGGGCGCGCGTACTCGCGCGACGGTGGCAGCCATGATTGAAGGATTATTACGCCACTGTACCCAGATGAAAGTGGAGACAAATTATGTGGATAGTCACGGTCAAAATGAAGTGGCTTTTGCTTTCTGTCATTTATTGGGTTTTCAGTTAATGCCGCGTCTTAAACGTATCAATGTTCAGAAATTATACCGCCCGTCAACTGGAAATAATGATGCTTATCCAAACTTGCAACCGATTTTAACTCGTGCTATTAATTGGGATTTAATTCGCCAACAATTTTACTGTGAGTACCTGCGTACTGAGTGGCTAGAAATTTGGGTAGAAATTATCAGTCTCGCCCGTCTCTACTTCCTAACTATTAGACCTGAATCCTTACTGGAAAACAAACTGTAGAGAACGCAGAGAACAAAGAGATATGAGGGTTTGAGAGGTTCTTTGCAAAGTCAAAAGTAGAGAGCGATCGCTCTCTACCGAAGAACTAAAATACTAAGTTGCTGGGATTATTCAAGGTAGTGGCGTTCACATCGTTGCCTTGTACCAGAATGAATGGTCTAAAGACGCCATCTATTGTAGACAGGGTGATTTGAGTACCATTTACTGTGTCCCTAAACCCAATGTTGGCTGCACCAAGTTTTAAGCTACTGAGAAGTTGTGTTAGGACAATTTGGTCTTCACCTATGGTAAAGTCGGTGATGATATCTCCTGCATCTCTAATTTTGGTGTAAATAAATTGATCTCCTCCACCTCCACCTGTAAGGATGTCTTTACCTTGGTCGCCAATTAATTGGTCGGGGTCATTTGTGCCTACTAAGGTATTTCGACCTGGTGTACCTGTGATTTTGTTGAAGACATCGTTGTCTTTAATTGCTATCTTCTGGTCGGGAATTGACAGGCCGTTGTATGCTGGGTCGTTACTGTTGACTTTAAAGGTGATAGTACCTGTGTGGTCGCCGTCAACGATTTGATTATCGACTCCTGTGATATCGACAAGCTGAGGTGTTAAAGCATTTTCTGGTGTAAAGGTCAATGTTAGCGGTTTGTCTGGGCCTTGACCTACACCTGTGAGTTTATCTGGGTCGATGGTGATGGTAACAGTATCAGTGGGAACAGTGTCAAGGGCGATCGCAAACCCGCCTTTTGCACCACCTTCTGTAGCCGCCAGTCCATTAATTTTCGGGGTAATCTTGATGCTACCACGCAATATGAGAGAGTCATTGTCAATAATATCTATTGTGCTGTCGGGAATCGATAGACTCTTGTAGGCGGGGTCATTACTGTTGATGGTAAAGGACAGTTTACCCTTGTGGTTTCCCTCAAAGATAGTATCATCTACCGCCTTAATTGGAACAACCACAGGAGTTAAAGCATTCCCTGGTGTAAAGGTTAGCGTCAGGGGTTTATCACCGCCATTGCCAGCATCTAGCTGTTTATCTGGGTCAATGGTAATGATAACGTTATCCTTGGGAATCGTTTTGAGGGCGATTGTTGCGCTAGTTCCAATCCCTCCTTCTGCAATTACCGAGTCTTTATCCCCAACAGTAACGTCTACGCTACCAGGAAGATTATTGGGATCAACGGTTCCCAGTGTGGCACCTTTAAGGAAGATGGCAGAGTCTAGAGAACCATCCCGGACATCTTTAACACTAACCACTAAGGTGTTTTTAACATTGGGTATCGTTGGACCAGCAAAGGTTAACACTTTACTATAGCCATCCAGCTTAGTTTGGTTGGCGGCTGGGCCAGTTCCTGCGGGGTTGTAAATAAAATCAGAGTTAGAACTAAACGGTGTGGGAGTTAGGTTGTTGATTGTTACAGCTGAACCGTCATTCAACTGCGCTAAATCCAGACCATTCAACTTAAAGCTAAAGGCATCATTGAGCTGGCTACCACCGTATTCGACAAACTCCTCAGAACTGACGACAAACTGGAAGAACGCTGTTGGTGCTGTCTCATCAGCGAAAAAGCTAATTTCCATTGAGGTAGTGTCATCAGCCGCCCCAGGAGTACCAAAGTCAGTGCTGAGGTCGTTTTGTCCGCCAGTGGGTTGATTTGAGGCATTAACATTTCCTAATGGTGTACCATCATCGTTTCCAGCATCCCCAACATATAAATACAGAGGACTGTCTGTAGAAACAGGGCTTGTCAAATCAAACCTAATTTCTCCTCCATCCCCTAAGGTGGCAGATTTAGTGGCAGTTGAGTTAGAGTCAAACTTGCCTAAGGTTGCGATCGCATTGTTAACAATACCATTGAGAGTACCATTCAAATCTGCTGCAACAGGGTCAAATGGGGGTACAGTTGAAGGACGTTGAGTTCCTGGTGTTAGAATGGTTCCGATTGGACTAAAGTTGAACACATCCAAACCTGGTAAGGCTGCAATGTCTGCTGCTGAAGTCACTAGAGTCCGACTGAGTTTGATGGCATCTAAGTCAAAGCCACTAAATTTACCACCAGCACCACCTTTTCCACTTCCATTGTCAGCGATCGTCAGAGAATTAAGATCAACTCCGATGCTTGAAAGATCAGCCCGGAATACTCCTGTTCCTGTGCTAGTTGAGCCAGCCAATTTTTGAAATTGTAGGGGAATGCTAGCACCACCAGGGGAGCCACCATTACCAGGAGCAAAACCACCGTCGGCCGTGTTGACACCCGCTAAATCTTTGACTTTGCCAGTACTCAGAACTACCCCAGCACCTAGACCAAAGGGATCATTTTGGAAAGTACCAAAAGCTCTAGGATCACCAGTAAGTTTGACATCGAATTCAAAAATATGGTTGTTGGTTATACCTCTTAGCAGATTAAGTAAATCGAAGCCATTGCCATTTTGCTTGATCTCAAAAACTGGTAGTAGTGTATCAGCTACAGTAGGGATTTGTTGAGGTGTAGTTGCTGTCGTGTTATCTGTTGTAGGCTGGACAGGATTAGTTGGCACAGGTACAGCATTCAAGCTAGTAATACTACTAGTCGAAACAGAATCGGGGGTACTATCAACGTACCTGACATAACTTGCATTGAGGTCAAATTTAGTAAATTCTTGCACAAAGCCGATTAATTCATCTACGGTATTGAGGTCTCGCAGGAAAATCTGTGTACCTGTACGTATCTCTTTGACAATGTAATCACTGGACTTACCATGCAGTTGAATAATGTCGCCTTCACCAGGATTAAAGTCAGTAATCTGTCCTTGGTTATTCAGCCCTGATGTTACTAGATTTTCATCATCATAGTAAATTTCCCTTTCATCCCCTAGCCAAAATTCATCTTTCCCTGTACCACCTGTCAAGGTATCAATTTCATTGCCAGAGGCGGGAGAAGGGCCTAATCTCACACCAATCAAGAAATCATTGTTGGCTCCACCAGATAAGGAATCATTGCCTTTATTACCAATAATGACGTCATCTCCATTGTTCCCAATGAGTATGTCAGTTCCATTGCCACCAGCAAGTTGATCAGCCTTACTCGTACCAGTGACGTTCAAACGTTCAATGTTACTAAAATTCACTTTATCTAATGCTGTTGTGCTGTTAGTAACATTGCGGTGGATCTCACCACCGTTAGTTCCATTGAAAAAAGACAGGATACCTGAACCAACATCCCCCACTGAGTAATCGATAACCAATAGGTCATCATCACCTGTACTGCTGCCGCCATCTACTATATCAATCCCCAGGCCAATATTAATCGTGTCATTACCACCGCCTGTAGTGAAGTTGTTATCGACTCTGCCTAGTTGAGTCAGTTGGTCTTTGCCAACACCTGTTTTAATGTCTCGGAAAGCTTCAAATAGGGTAATGACACTGCCATCTGACAGAATTAACTGTTGATTAATACTCTCCTGTAAAGGATTAAGACTGATTAAGGTAATATCTTCTGATTTCCCAGAGAGGTCAATTGAGAGAGTATCAACTCCCGCGCCACCACTCAAAATAATAAAACTGTTACCAGGTGTGCCCGAAAATCCTAAACTGGCGTCGTTTTGATCCTTAATAAAATCATTGCCATCATCCCCTAAAATTAGATTGTTGCCTCGACCGCCAGCAATAGTATCATTACCATCGCCACCCAAGATCACATCGTCATCAGCACCTCCAAAAATTTGATCTGCTTTACTAGTAGCTGTAACCTTGAGACGTTCGATATTTTTGAAAGAAACTGCATCTTGGATGGGAGGATTAGTACCAGAGCCTCTAGAGAAGGAGTTAGTGGGGTTAGCAAAATTACTGAAACCACCAATAACGCCAGTACCATTTTTATCATTAATAGAGTAGTCAATAACTAGGCGATCGTTTCCATCGCCCCCATCGACAACATCAGTACCGAAGTTACTTAGACCAGGATTGATTTCATTATTACCACCATCACCAGTCAGGTTATCGGCAAAGTCTGACCCCAGTAAGTTTTCGACAGTAGCATGAGTACTATCGAGCTTGGCAAAAGTATCTCCTTTTGCATCACCACCAGCACCGACACCCAGTAGTTTTACAGTTACCCCCTGTAAAGATTCGCTATAATCAGCCAAATCAATACTACCGCCGCCATCGAGAACATCGGCATCAGCACCTCCAATTAGGGTGTCATTGCCTTCATTTCCGAACAACAAGTCATTACCTGCTAAACCCCTAAGAATGTTATTACCAATATCACCCTCTAAGACGTCTTGGAATTTTGAACCTTCCAGGTTTTCAATTGAGTTTCGTTGTGTAGCAACATTCTCTTGATTTCGGAGTGAAAGCAGTTTATCTCCTGCGGCAAAACCACCGCCAGCATTACCATCTGGTAGTACTAGATGAACCTCAACTCCAGCGTTTGAACGTTGGTAAGAAACCCAGTCGTTACCACTGTCACCATTAAAGATATCGTCTTTGGGCCCGGCAATCAGAATATCATCTCCACCCAAGCCAGAAACATTACCACCGATATCGCTAGCCGCGAGAATGTCGTTATGAACCGACCCTTGGAGATTTTCAATACTGGTGAGTTTGTCTCCAGCAGCTTCGCCACCCACTCCTCTATTAGTAGGGGGCAAACCAACTGTAGTTTTATCTATTGGCGAGATAAAAGGCACACTACTAGTAGAAAGATTAACGTAGACTGGCGCTAGAGAACCGATGTAGGTAATTGTATCTTTTCCTTCTCCACCGTCGATGTCATCAGCTCCCAGTTCACCCAGTAATACATCATCGCCTCCCAAGCCTTTAAGGGTATCATTTCCCTTACCACCTTGGAAGACATTTTTTTCATTCGTGCCAGTGATGGTGTCACCAAACTTTGACCCCACAACATTCTGTATATTTTGGAGAAGATCCTGGTTGCCAAAGCCGTCATTGGTAGCAACACTAGCACTGAGATTGACAACAATACCATTTGGTGAATCGCTATAGTCAGCCGTGTTATCCTTAGAGCCACCGCCATTGAGGATGTCGTTCCCCGCACCGCCATTGAGGAAGTCATTCCCATCCCCGGTGGTGATGGTGTCATTTCCTTTACCACCTTTAATTTGAATGGGGGCCTGAACACCACCAATGGAACTAAAGGTGTCGTCTCCTTCACCAAGACTCAAAATGATTAGCTTGACCTTTTGGTATTCCTTACCGGGTGCAGGGTCTAAACCAATGATCTTGATTTTCTCGGTACTAGTGTTAACTTTGTTAGTTGGGTCGCCCTTCTGATCTCCTGACAGGTGTTCAATAGTGATGATATCTTTATTGCCTGTGGCTTTGCGGTCAATAATGCCTTGTGCAAGCAGTTCTTGACCCAAAGGTGAATCTTCCTTGGGTGGTTCAGGGTCTTCGACATTGTAGTGGTCTGATTGTTCGCCCGCGCAAGGATCGCCCCCAAAGTCATCTGCTGTAAAGCTGACCAATTTAATATTGGCAAGATCCAAGCGTTTAGAGAAATTAAAAAAGCCCAGATTCAAAGTTACCTGACCAAAAATAATTGCAGCTAATTCGCCACTTGGGCTGAACAAACAAAATGGGGAATCAATGTTCTCGATGATGTCACTGCCACGTATTTTGTAATTTTGTGGGTCAAATTGGTTGCTGGGGTTAGCATCATCATTACCAAGGTCAAAGCCAACTGTCAGCCCAATACCACCCCCAACTGCCGCACTAGCGAATTGCACATCAATAGCAGCTTCCGCAGTGATTTCACCACTCAGTTCTAGGTTATGATCTCTAACTCCATCTCCGGCGCCATTTTTATCGATATCTCCAAGCGGTCTACCTGCAAAAAAGCCATCCAGAAGTGAGGTAGCATCACCATTTTCTTGGAATTCAATCAACCCTTGGGTGTCATAGCCTACCCTTACCTGAGCGCTTGCACCTACACTTCCACCAATTCGTAAGCTAATCGGCCCAAAAATCGGAATGGATTGAGCATACCCTGTTCTAAACTCCAACACTGGTGTGTTGTAAGCAAACAGTTCTACTTGCTTACCTAACAACACATTAAATACAGAAGTTGGGTCAGCCAAAATCGGGATGAATTTCTTCAAATCATCAGAGTTCAAGTCTTGAGCGATTTCAGCAATTAGGGCTTTTGTATTATCAGAAGTCGAAGGTTCCTGATTATCAAATAAAGCTACAAGTGCTGTAATAAATTCATTGATTGTGTTGTTGCCATTGCCAGCAGTTGCAAGTTGGTCAAGGGGATTTTTTGTGTCGGTTGTATTGGGAGTCAGTTCGCCATTAGCATCGCGGACATCGTTTTTGCTGAGGTCAAAACTTCCCAGTGCTAGCTTGATATTGCCAGCGCCAGTAGGAAATTTGTTAACTAAATCACCAACTTTGGTGACAGTATCAATAAATTTTATAGTTCCTGGGCCAATAGTTGAGCCAAATAGATTGCTTTCGGCAGCAAATTGAGCAATATTGACTAGAGAAGCGTCAATAACTGGCAGTTTCTTCTCTAGGGTATTGATGATAGGCTCAAGGGGGCCAGTAATCGTTTTCACTTTCCCGAACACCGTTTTCCCAAAATTGCTGATAAATGAACCAAAGTCCAAATTGACATCGTTAAACGCCACATTGGGCTTAGGTGTAGCAGGGTTTTTGCTGTTGAAGGTTAAATTTGTCAGTTTGAAATCAGCTTCAACAGAGGGAAAATCAGCATTAATGGGTGGCGTTGGGTCATTGGGATCATCTGGGGGTGGTTGACTGCCAACTCCTGTGTCTAGATGTAAGCTGAGGTTTGCATCAGCAGTCAGTGGGGTGGGGTCAATACCCAAGTTGCTGAGGTTAGAAAATCTAATTCGGCCATCAGTAGGATCGCCACCTTTGACATTAAATTCAAAGTTAGCGTTTAAGTTATTGGTGTTGCCGGGAGTGGTGTCTTCAGCAGTAAGATTAAGATAACCAAGATTACCACTAAACTTTATAGGCTTGCCTGTTTTGTCTTTTAGCCTCACTCCAAGATTAGCTTTGAATTCATTGGCAGATGGTAATGTCTTCAAGAAGACCGCATTTTGAGGATCTGTGGAATCGTCAACGCCGAACCCTACGCTTAACTCAAATTTTAAATCCGAGCTAATGCCACCAGTGAGATTAAGACCTAGGAGATTAAGACCTAGTTTTGGTAGACCCAGTTTTTCATCAAATGTGATGTTGGGATCAAAGTTTTTACCTAGCTTGAAATCGAAGGTAATATTTTTCGGATCGTTAACGACAACGATGTCGTTAAGTAGAATCTGGTTATCTCCAGTAGAATCAAGCAGTATCCCTGCTCCACTCAGAGCATTAAATAGTCCTGTTTGGATTTTTCCAACGGCGTCATTTTGACCTTTATTCAGCGCCTCCGCAATCTGAGTTCTCAGCCCGTCAATAAATTTGTCTATTTCGCCTTTGAGGTCTAGTTTTTTATCAATCAGCGGTAGTTGGCTGGTGTCTGGAATTAGGCTGTCTAGGGTTAATTTGATTTTGTCGAGTAAGCCTGTGTTGGTCGAGTTGGTGATTTTACCTGCCAACAAACCGAGATTATCGGTTGCTGTGGTTGCGGCTTCTGCTGGTAGTGTTTGTGCATCAACTGTAATGGTAATAGCATCATTTTCTGTTTTCAGTTGTTGCAATTGCTCCTGAGTAAGGGTGCGTCCCTGTACCAGATTGGCAAAAATTTCTCCTTCGTCCCCTGGTGAATCAACTTGATTAATTTGGGCATCGATGAAGTGACCAATTTCTTCTAGCAAAATATTCTTAATTGAGCCATAATTGCTGGCATTTTCGCTGAAGAATTCTGCTGATATGTAAATCGTGTTATTAGTTTGAGAAAAGGCTCCTCTAGCTCCACCAAGGTCTTGTGTTGACCGAATTTCAAAAGTAGGTAATTGAGAAAAATCACGCGCTGCCCACTGGTTACGTAATGTCTCTAATTTACTAACATTAAAGTCATTACCAAAAGACGTTGTGATTGTTTGCGAAAATTTAGCATTAGCAGTTAGGTTCGTTAGAGGAATGAGAACAGAATCTGATACATCATTTACCAACAACTTTAATGAAATATCTAAGTCAGCGAAGTTTGAGCTAACAGAGGATTTCTGATGACTTGATTTGTGTTTGTTCATGGATTAAAAGTTAGTTAAAGTGAAAGTTGTACGCCATTCACAGACAGCAGTTTGGTACGCTCGACTTTCCGAGTTTGGAAATTTGTAGTCAGGCGAGTGACTTCAATCTTGGCAACGCCCACAGGTGTAGAGCGCAAAGGTAAATCGGTTTGAAAACTGATCACTTGCGAAATGCTATTCTCTACCCTGGATGGGTTTTCCAAACTGAGCAGATTGGCAGGTGGCAAGAGGATTTTGTGTCTGTCCATTGCCTTTGATCCGCAAGAATGAAGCATCCACGCCAAAGAATTCGGCGATTTCTGGTGGCGTATTGTTGACGCTTAAATCCAGGACAATTTCTCCTACGCTAAAAGCAAATCGACCACTTTCATGGAGTGCGATCGCCGGTTTCATCCGCACCAACTCACCCTCTACTAAGTCATTTGGTGCATCAAACCCACTATTGCCCCAGGATTTGAGTCGCAGAGCGATTGGGGTAAATTAATTATCCTGGGTATACTCAAATACCACCTTGGGCAGCACAATCTTGACAATTTATTGATTAACCCTGTTTTGTCATTCTCGGAAAACAATAATTAAAGCCAAATTTTGAGACTTTGATTTAATCGAGGTTTGAGGCTTTATTTCATAACAGAAACTAAACTTTATAGACAAAAAGTGGAAAATAAAGCTCCTTAAAATTGGATCATTTTATTTACTCCTTGGGTTGGAGTTGATGTCTCAGTATTTTGCCAGACATTTTAGCCTGACAAATTCATCAAACCATGTTCTCAACCGAGTTTAAACGTGATAATTAACTGATTTGTAACTGACTTGTGACTGATTTACTTTACAATTAGCTATATGTACTTAGGGGGTAAATCGTGGCGCGATCGCTGAAAGTTAAGGCTGAATGGCTGAAAAAAGTCAGATTGGCTGTCAGACACGCTGCTTTCCCCACCCAAAAATCCCTGGCTGAAGATTTAGGGCTGGCTTTATCCACAGTCAGCAAATTCCTAACGGGTAAATCTGTTGATTATGCAACCTTTATAGAAATTTGTCGCCGAATAGAGATAGATTGGCAAGAGATTGCTGATGTAGGCGATCAAGTCCCATCTCAAATTGTCCCTGTCCAATCTCATCTAGAAACGACTAACAAACATAGAGACTGGGAAGAGGCAATTGATGTTACTCATTTCTATGGACGTACGCCAGAACTTACCAAGTTAGCACAATGGATTGTCAGGGATCGCTGCCGTTTGGTGGCTGTGCTGGGCATGGGCGGGATTGGAAAAACGGCTTTAGCAGTCAAGCTGGCACAAGAAATTCAGGTAGAATTTGAATATGTGATTTGGCGAAGTCTGCGTAACGCCCCACAAATAGCAACTCTCTTGGCTGACCTAGTACTACTGCTGTCTGATCAGCAGGAAGCCAAGGCAGACATAGCACGTTTGCTGCATTACCTGCGAACTTGCCGTTGTTTGCTAATTTTAGACAATGTAGAGACAATTTTGCAGCCCGGTGATATTAGCTTGTATCTCGCTGGCTATGAAGGATACGGTGATCTACTACGGTTGATTGCGGAAACTGCTCATCAAAGTTGCTTAATCCTCACCAGTCGGGAAAAGCCCCACGAAGTCGCCGCTTTGGAGGGTGTGGAACTGGCGGTGCGATCATTGCGACTGAGTGGATCATCAGAGGTGGCAAAAGCTTTACTACAAGCAAAAGGGCTGGTAGGTGCAGATGAACAAAAACAATTGTCATCTACTTCTGCTGTGGAAACACTTTGTGAGTGCTATAGCAATAATCCCCTAGCATTAAAGATTGTCGCCACTTCAATTCAAGACTTGTTTGACGGGGATATTCAAGCATTTTTAACCCAAAATACCATTATCTTTAACAGCATTCGGCGATTACTAGAGCAGCAATTTAATCGTCTTTCCTCATTAGAGCAAACCATAATGTATTGGTTAGCCATTAATCGAGAGTGGACAGCGATCGCTGAACTATACGAAGATATTTTACCTAAGGTTTCCAAAGCCAATTTATTGGAAGCCTTAGAGGGATTGTGGGGACGGTCTTTAATTGAAAAACAATCGGGCAGTTATACGCAACAGCCAGTGGTGATGGAATATGTGACTGATTCTTTGATTCAGAAGATCACCACTGAACTGACAACCAAGAATCTTTCCTTGCTACTCAGCTATGCACTGATTAAAACGACTGCTAAGGATTATATCAGAGCCAGTCAGGTGCGGTTAATTTTGCAACCAATTGCTCACCAGTTCCAAGCAACATTTAGTTCAACTTCAGCTATTGAGCAACAGATTAAAAATATTCTAGAGTTCTTACGAACATTAACCATTTCATCATCCAACTACGGTGCTGGCAATTTAATCAACCTTTGTTGTCAGTTGCAACTGAATTTGACAGGCTATGACTTTTCCGGACTAGCAATTTGGCAAGCCTTTCTATCACAAATCAATCTACATCAAGTTAATTTTGCCTACGCTGATTTGGCTAAGTCTATATTTACAGAAACCTTCAGTGACATTTTCTGTCTCGCTTTTAGCCCAGATGGCACCTTCCTAGCTACCGGAGAGCCTAGCGGCGAAATTCGCCTGTGGAAAGTTATAGACAACCAACTACTTTGGGTTTGCAAGGCACATACCAACTGGGTCATGTCTGTGGTTTGGAGTCCAGACGGAACCATGATTGCTAGTGGTAGTCAAGATCATAGAGTTAAGCTTTGGGAGGCTCGTACTGGCCAGGCACTGAAAACGTTACAAGGGCATACTGATTCAGTGCATTCTCTGAGTTGGCATCCCAGTCAGCTTATGATTGCTACAGGCAGTGAAGACCATACAATCAGATTTTGGGATGTTGACACAGGGCAAACCTTGAATATATTATTAGGGCATAATAGTTGGGTATCGTCTCTCAACTGGAACCCAAATGGAACGATACTGGCAAGTGGCAGTTTTGATCACTCGATTAAGCTCTGGAATGTACAGACTGGCAAAGCAATTAAAACACTACTGGGGCATACTGATCAAGTTTTGTCTGTCATCTGGAGTCCGGATGGGACAAAACTAGCAAGTGGCAGTGTTGACCACACAATCAAGATTTGGGATGTGAGTACTGGAAATGTTAGCAAAACGCTACAAGGACATACCAACTGGGTACGATCAGTAGCATGGAATTCTGATGGCACGATACTTGCCAGTGGAGGAGATGATTGCACCGTCAAGCTTTGGGATATGAGTACTGGAAATGTTAGCAAAACGCTACAAGGACATACCAACTGGGTACGATCAGTAGCATGGAATTCTGATGGTACAATGCTTGCTAGTGGCAGTGTTGATCATACTGTCAAATTCTGGAATATCCACACTGGCCAAGCTTTGAGAACACTACAAGGATATACTAATTGGCTACACTCGATAGCATGGAGTCCTGATGGCACAATGATCGCCAGTGGTAGTGAAGACCAAATTGTGAGAATCTGGGATGCTTATACTGGCCAAGCTTTGAGAACACTACAAGGGCATACCAATTGGGTATACTCTGTGGCATGGAGTCCTGATGGCACAATGATCGCCAGTGGTAGCGCTGACAATAGCATCAAGCTCTGGAATATCCAAACAGGCAAAGTCTTGAGAACGCTACAAGGGCATAGTAACTGGGTGTTCGGGGTAGACTGGAGTCTTGATGGCACTGTGCTTGTTAGTAGCAGCGTTGACAACAGTGTCAAGCTTTGGGATTTGCAAACAGGACAAGTGATCAACACCTTGCAGGGGCATACAAACTGGGTCTGGTCAGTGGCGTGGAGTCCCAATGGGACAATGCTGGCTAGTGCTAGTGAAGATCATACTGTTAGGCTCTGGGATGCCCGTACAGGAAAACTTTTGCAGACCTTAGAGCATAATAGTGCAGTCCGTCCACTGGTCTGGAGTCCTGACGGCAAGATCATCGCCTGTAGCGGTGGTGACTCAACTGTTAAACTTTGGGATGTCAAGACAGGACGGTTAATTAAGACATTGCAAGAACATACAAACTGGATATCTTCACTGGCTTGGAATCCAGATGGCAAGATCATCGTTAGTGCCAGCCAAGACTGTACTGTAAAACTGTGGGATGTCAACAGGGGAAAAACCTTGAAGACCTTGCTGGGTCATACTTCTTGGGTGTCTGCTGTGGCTTATGCACCGCACAGCAAAGGCCGCATTCTCGCCAGTGGTGGCGCTGATGAGATGATTAAACTTTGGGATACTGTTACAGGGGAATGTTTGAGAACATTCAGAAATATTCGTTTTTATGAAGGCATGAACATTACAGGTGTTACAGGCATTACTGAAGCACAAAAAGCAACTCTGAAAGATTTAGGTGCTATAGAGACCTAAAATAAATGGGATTGCAATGATGCTTGGCTTCGTAAATCACGACATATCAAGTAAAATTCCCAAAAACAGCAGTCTTGAAGCGTAATACCCTTGACTTTCGCCTTATTATCCGAGGAATTTTGACAACAAATTGTTGTCAAATTTTCGTAGACATCAGCAGCTGCAATCAAATAATTCGATTTCTGGCGACTGTGACCGAAAAGATGGGTACAAGCCCCGTGCTTCGTTGAGTCCCAGAAGTGGCTGGCGGCGAGTGAACAGGGTCGTTATGCCGCAGGGCAATTGGTTGGGACACAGCACAACCAGAAACTTACATTTTTAGCTCACTTTTTCCAGGGTTATTTGATTGTTAGTTGCTTGATGTCAACGCAAACGGATCTCTTCAGAGTCTCCATGAACCATTCGTTGAATTCAAGTAGGGGCGAACTTGCTACACTCACGAGGACGTTGTGCGGCTTGCTAGCGTTTGGATGTACTGTTGTAGCGAACGGGGTTCCCGTCCGAGAATCGCTCGTAGTACCAATGCATTGCCACCGGGAAACCCATACTGGTCGTAATCGGCATACATTGTTCTCATGCCCTCGCGCCTAGAACCTTCCGAGATATGTGCAGCCTGCGTCCACTCATCGAACGACGGTTCGCCAGCCTCAACGGTGCGCCCGATCGCTTCACTCATCATCGCCGCTAGCTCTATGCGGTTGACCATGCCAGGGGCACATAACTCAAACGTGCCATAGCCTAATCGATCTCCCGTCAGCGCTAATGCTGCCACCTCTGCCACATCGCGGTAGTCTACATAGGACGCCTTTGCATATTTAGAGTAGGGCAGCGAGAAGCATCCTTGCTCCAGTACAGTGTTCCAACTACTGTCAAAGTTTTGCATAAACATGGTTGGCTGCAATACGGTAAAATCCATGCCTGACTCGTACAAGGCTGCTTCGACCGGACGTTTCGCCGCATGGTTGCTTAGCTTAGAGATGGATGGATGGATGACACTGGAGAAGACGAACTTTCGGACACCAGAGGCTTTAGCCGCCTCAACCATCGCTACGCCCAACTCCGCCTCATTCGGCGCGAAGGCAGGGTTGATGTGAAACACGCCGTCTACTCCACTAGCAGCAGCATGAAGACTGTCCGGATCTTGGAGGTCTGCGATCGCGATCTCCTCCGCGCCCTGCTGCCGCGCCGCATCGGACTTGCTCTGATCTCGCACCAGCGCCCGTACCGTTACCCTGCGCTGCCTCAGTTCGGGCACGACGAGGCTAGCGTATTTACCCGTTGCTCCTACCATCAATACTTTCATCGTTCTCTCCTAATTGTCTTGATGTTCATTGCGCTTCAGGCGAGTGCCTAGCCCTGATCGCGCAAATATGACTCAAAGTCGGTCGGTGCCGGAAACTCGCGTTGCAACTGCGTCAAATCTGCTGCGTAGCCGACGCACTCAAACCAGCGGTACATGATAGTTACTTCTTTGTAGAGTTCAAATTTGAACTTAGTTAAACGATAGCTTATGCAAGAACAGAGAAAAAGTAGATAAAATTCAAAACAGTTATGCAAAAAATTCAAAGATGCGTTTGCGTTAATGGACAAGCTCAAAAGCCTGATGATTTTTATGCGCTCCGCTCAATATGGTAGCTTTTCAGAGGCAGCACGACAGTTAGGTATGGCTCCGTCAGCCGTGAGTCGAGCCGTATTGCGCTTGGAAGATGACTTGGGGGTGCGCTTGCTCCAGCGAACAACTCGCAGTTTGACGCTTACCGAAGCTGGCAACCGATTTTATCAACGCTCTGGGCAAATTCTCAACGATTTGGAAGAAGCCGAACTCGAAGTCAAACAATCGCAATCAATGCCGCTTGGAACGTTGAGGCTGGATCTGAGCTTTACGTATGGCAAACTGCACATTGCTCCAGCTCTGTTGAAATTTGCCGCAGACTATCCTAATCTCAAGCTGAATGTGTCGTTTAGCGATCGCTTGATCGATCTCGTTGAGAAAGGGATTGATGCAACGGTGCGAATTGGATTGAGTACCGATAGCCGTCTAATCATGCACCACCTAGCAACAGCACGCTATATCACCTGTGCCGCGCCGCAGTATCTTGACCGATATGGGACGCCCACAGTACCGACCGAGCTATTGCAGCATCGCTGTGTCAACTTTGTCTTTCCACAAACCCGACAAGAGCCGACCTGGAAGTTTGAACAAGATGGTAGATTGCTCGACCTTACCGTTGACAGCTATCTGCAATTCGATAACTCAGAAGTCATTCTGGAGGCAGTGATTGCAGGAGCGGGTATAGCTCAGTTGCCCAAGTTTATTGCCGCCAACGCGATCGCCAAAGGAGACTTGACCCTGATCCTCCAGTCATATATCCCTGAAGTTGGGTTGCCGATCGCAGTGTTGTATCCACAAAAACGCTATATCTCAGCTAAAGTTCGCGTTTTTGTGGAATTTATGACAGAACTAACTGCTGCTTTAAAGCGGGTTGATATTGTGGACTGAAGACCAACGCCTTGCGACAGCAAAATTCCAACGATTGCAGACCGAGCATGGCAATGCCTCGCAAAGTTTGTAATAGAACCAGCGCACGAAGCACTATTCCACGAAAGGAATTCTAAACTTCTCACATTCATAAACTTCTTCGGGTTTCAAGTAATCTTTGCTCTTACGAGCGCGATACTCACTTGCAGAAATATTGTTAGCTTTGGCAACTGCACAATTATGTTCAGTGTTCAAAACAGAGGCGGCATCAGCAAGGCGTTTTTAGCATCAACATCATCTCACTGCCCATTGGTACGATGGTATTGCCCATCTCTAGTAATAGCGATCGCAACTCAGATCGAAGATTATTAATCAACTGGTGACGCTGGGCTAGAATTTGGCAGTATGCATCTAGAGCATAATCCTTCTCAACTCCCCGCTTACCCGTTTCCCGATCAATTCGCAGCAAGAAAGCGGCAACTTCGTTATAATGACTGCGTGGTGACGTCAGAGGCTAACTCTATTTCAGAAGAAACCACCAAGGAGGCGATCGCTACACCAGAAATAACCAAGGGTGCAAGAGTGCGGGTGTATTGCCCAGGAAGCAAAAGGCATGAAAAACAAGGGGTTGTAGCCAGATTCAGTTATGAAAAAGGAATCAAATGGGCCGTAGTCATCTTGG
>JAHHHC010000077.1 GCA_019359515.1 Desmonostoc vinosum HA7617-LM4
GATTTCGGCGTTTGAGTAAGGATTATGAGTTGTACACAGAGTTAAGTGAAGCTATGATTTATGGCTCATTGATTCGTCTGATGATCAAGCGGATGGCTTCTTAAGCTTTTGTTTACGAATCAGCTCTAAGCTTAAACATGAACCAAAAGGTTAGTGCAACCCGTCGAATTTGGATTCCCAAATCTAACGGAGACAAGCGCCCCCTCGGAATACCCACAATGCATGACAGAGCGACTCAAGCGCTTGCCAAACTGGCTCTTGAACCAGAATGGGAAGCAAAGTTTGAGCCAAATAGCTACGGCTTCCGACCAGGAAGAAGCGCCCATGATGCAATCGAAGCAATATTTCTCAACATCAAACAATGTAAAACCAGAATAGGAAATACCATGCTTAACCCAATAATCCTAGGGCGTGTCATCAATTAAGCCAAATAACAGAAGCAACAAGATAAATTGCACCCAGAAAATTGGTAGCGCGTTTATCGTAGCGCGTCGCAATCCCTCGATACTGCTTGAGTTTGGCAAAAAAGTTTTCAATAAGATGACGGGCTTTGTACAAATCCCGATCGTAGTCACCAGGACTAGTACGGTTGCGCTTGGGAGGAATCACTGCGGTTTTGCCCAGAGACTCAAGTCGCTCAATGACTCGCTCATCGGCATCATACCCTTTATCTGCCAGTACTGTGTCTGCCACAATATTAGGTAGCAGTTGGTCGGCTCCATCGAGGTCGCAAGCTTGCCCTGGTGTCAGGTGAAAACTTAGAGGGTTGCCTAAAGCGTCCACCACAGCGTGAATCTTAGTACTCAATCCACCTTTGCTACGACCAATCGCTTCTGTGGATGGCTCCCCCCTTTTGCACCCGCACTATGCTGATGGGCGCGGACAATTGTCGAGTCAATCATCGCATATTCATTATCGGCATCGTCTGCTAACTGCTCAAACACCTTCTCCCAAACCCCTGTTTTTGACCATCTGCTCAAACGAGTATGAATCACCCGAAAATCTCCAAAGCGCTCCGGTAGGTCACGCCAAGGGATACCTGATCGGTAACGATACAACACTGCTTCTACAAACAATCGATTATCTTTAGCCGTGACTCCTACATAGCCCTCTCGCCCCGGCAACAGGTTTTTGATTCTCTCCCACTGGTCATCTCGTAGTGCGTATCGGCGTGTCATGTTTTTCCTATTGTTTATCGCACATTACACCCTTCTGATTTCAGTTTACCTAATTGATGACACGTCCTAGTGCATTTGCCCGGTTTAGGGGTTCTTGCCGAACAATTTGGATAAACTCTTCCATGTAACCGCGATACTTAGTCGGAATATCCTTGCCTTCAATACCCTTGGATTTTGCCCAGGCTTCTGTTTTAAATAAATCTTCGTAGTGTTTGGCTACCTGTTGTACGTACTCAACTTGGTCTTTTTCACTGCCAAAATTTTTCAGAATCGTAATTTCTGACTCTAACGCCTCAATTGAGGTAAGGTGATTATTGATAACACCGACACTAAAGCCATCGCTCATGTGAATGGCGATTTCCTCAAATTCTGGCTGACTGCCATCTTCTTGGTAGAAAGATTGTTTTTTGAGTTTAACAGTTGGTTCGTAGGCGTTTTCAGGTAAGTTGCGCTCCTTTGCCTCGGCGGTGAGGTTTGGATACTTGCTTGCCCGCTCAAAGCCGATACAATCACCATCGTAGTCGCGTGCCTGACGCTCTTGTTCGGACTCTTGAGGAAGAATTTCTAGCTCGTAACCAGCTGACTTGAGTTATGAAATATACTCATTAAATTTATTGGTAAACTCGATTTTGTCTTTAGTTTCGAGCTTGCCGATATTTTGGTCTAAGTAATTTGTAATACCTTCTAATTGAAGATTTTTTCCTTGAGCTTCTGGCAGGATAGATTTAATTTGCTCGTTTATGCGGTTGTAAATGCGATCGCTTGTTTCGTCCGAGACAGCGATCGCACCTACTAAAGGTTTACCATCAGGCCCAAGGATATCTTCTACCATTTTGTTAATTGAGAGGCACAGACCATTTGAGTTGAGGAAAGGGGAGCGGAAGTTGAGAACTTCTTCCTTATCTTGATAATGCGGGATGCAGATTTCCTCATTTTGTAGGTCTTTGGAGGGAATGACCATTGCTCGCTCAAAGGTGAGCGTCTTGCCAATGGCGATTTCTTTCCACTCGTTTTGGACGAACCGGGCGAGTTCGCGCTGTACTTTCTCGGTTTCGAGAAGTTGACCTTCCCCTTGAAGGTCAGCTTTGATGAGTTTGTAAATGAAAGAGTCAGTAGTAAGGCGATCGCGCAAAGTTTCTAAATCTTCTGCTACTGTTGGATCTTCTGCTGCTTGTTCTTCTAGTGTGGTTACTTGTTCTTCAAGAAAGGCTTTCCGTTTCTCGTACTTTTCAAGAATAAGTTGTGCAAGTTGCCGAGGGTCGTCCTGTGCAACATTCAGCTTTTTGGCTTCAAGTTCTAGCTGTTCGGTAAAGTCTTTGAGTCCGTTAGGGAAAGAGGCAAGTAACTGAGATATTGCTGTCTTACCGAGTTCAGATTGTGATTTTTCACCTAGCCAAATATTTTGCCTATACAGTCCAGGTTGAATTTGAGGCTTAGTCGCGCCATGGGGATTATCTTTATCAGTTCCCTTGAACGCAGATAAGGGAAGAATTAAGTCAATTTTAGTTGCGTTGTTTGGGTCTTGATAATTAAGAATTTGGTCAAGGTTTGCAGGTCGCAAAGTACCTTTGCCAAAGCGGTATTTGTTATCGTCGCCGTCTCGGTGAGTCCAACCAAAGCGGTGCTGAATGACTCGATATTTATCACCTTTTTGATGCTTAGTTAATTCGTGATACAGGTCTGTAGATATTTGCCCGTAACAGTCTCCCGTTAGCCGATATGCTTGGTCATTGCTAATAACGCCGCCATTTTCACCATTACTGTCATCAACAACTAAAACATTTAACTCTTTATTGACAGCATTTTTACATGAGCCAAGGAAGATAGACCCGTAAGCACCTCTATCTTTGTTATCTGGGCATAATTGTCTAATTGTATGTAGACATTCTTCCGACCCATATAACAACCGAGTTTTTGATGATAATAATAATTTGTGACCTTCAGGATGATTAATCAATTGTTCCACAGTAGACTTTTCGTCCATGTGTCCAAACGAAAAGTTTACACCAGGAAAGAAATGTTCTAGTAAGGTATTATTAAGTTCTTCCTTTAACAGCGAATCTGGATTATTTGTATTACCATCTGTATGAATCCACTGATTTAATCTAGTGTCAAAATGTTTAGCTTGAATTGTCATATATTAACAATTAAACTTCTAAAATTAGATATAAATTTTTACTTTTTGGCACTAAAATACCCTTAGAGTTTAATTTTACTTTCTCTATATCGGTAATCTATTCAACAAATTTCTAATTTCTGCTGGCAATTTAGACGTAATTTAAAATACTCTAATATAAAGTTTTTACTTAATTTACTACTAATAAAGGTTGATTCTGCGTAATATCATAATTTAAATCTGAAAAAAATATACCAATTTTTCGATTACTTTTTGCTTAGTGCTAAATCAGTAGTAACTTTTGTGATGTTTGCGATTATGTTGTGTTTGTAGTTTTAGCCAGAATGACAATGTGTTAAAAACTCAATATTAGATACCATAGAGGCATCACAGGAGGCGATTAGCAACTGATGAGCATTGTAGACAGTATATTCATGCAGATGTTCGGTCGTCCGAAGGGTATGCTAGGCAGGTGGTTCTGTCGCAAACGGGACATCGACAAATTGCGGTGAATGCTGTTGCACCAGGCGCGATCGCGCACTGACTTTGGGGGTGGCGCAGTGCGAGACAATCCAGAAGTAAATCAATTCTTGGCGTCTCTAACGGTGCTAGGTCGGGTGGGTTTGCCCGATAGCGTGTGGAACAGGCGAAATTGATGTTGTCGAAAACGGACTTAGCGATAACCCTTCGGGATAGCTTCTCTACGAGACGCTCCGCGAACGCTTACCGCAGACATTACCTTACAAGTGGGTAACTCTAGCCGGAGTCATTTAGGAGTCATGCAAAAATAACTTGAACACTTTTGATTGGGAAGTAAAGCTAACAACTTATTCCAGATTACATTTGTACAACTTATTTTTACGTGATGCCTTAACACAACAGTTTAAGCGCCTTACCAGAATAACGCCAAAGCAAGTTCGCCCTTCACCTTAAGAATCTGATAGAAATCAAGCTTGAGAACTCAATACACTACTTCTGCGATCGCAATATCTCAAACCATTACTCTGCAACTGCTTGGGACCTCCTATAAAGGTAAATTTGCGGAAGAGATTATTTTTTTCGAGTTTGGTAAACGATATACTTTGTGATATCGCTGACGATACTCATAGGAAGAAAATCCAATGATTGCCTTACCTGGAGTTACCATCCACAGCAAAATCTACGAAAGTTCGCTAACTCTTGTGTATCGGGGCATAAGAGAGCGGGAGAATTGTGCAGTCATCGCTAAAGTTCTGAAGCAGGATTATCCTTCTTCTTGTGAATTAACTCGTTATCGGCAGGAATATGAAATTACCTGTTCCCTCAACATCGAAGGCGTAGTTAAGGCATACAGTCAGCAGAACTATCAGCGCACGCTCTTCATTCTTCTAGAAGATTTTGGCGGAGAGTCTTTAGAATACTGGATGCGGCAGCAATCAGACTTCTGCCCCATGCCCTTATCTACTTTTCTAGGACTGGCGATCGCCATTACTAAGACTCTAGGCAGAATCCATGCTGCTCATGTCATCCATAAAGATATCAACCCTGGTAACATTGTCTTTAATCCGAACACTGGCGTTGTTAAAATCATTGATTTTGGGATTGCCACTCGCTTGGGCCGCACCAATCTCACGTTCAAAAGTCTCCATCTTCTGGAAGGAACCCCCGCCTATCTATCCCCAGAGCAAACCGGGCGGATGAACCGGATGCTCGACTATCGCACTGATTTTTATTCACTAGGCGCAACCTTTTACGAACTGTTGACTGGACAGCTACCGTTCCCCACCCAAGACATCCTAGAACTAGTTCATTGCCATATTGCCAAACCGCCGATTCCCCCGCACGAATTGAACGCAACAATTCCCCAACCCGTTTCAGACTTAATTTTGAAACTGATGGCGAAAAATGCGGAGGATCGCTATCAAAGTGCCTGGGGAATTAAAGCAGACTTGCAACGCTGCGTCGATCAACTGAAAGCAACAGGTCAAATTGACCCGATTCAACTCGGTCTTCAAGATGTCTCGGCTCAGTTTCAAATTCCTCAAAAACTGTATGGACGAGAAGCCCAGATTGAAGCATTGTTAGCAGCATTTGACAGAGTAGCTGGAAAGACATTCAGCGAATGTCAACTAGAAGAAGGCATAGAAAATGCTCAACTCAATGTCGAACTCATGCTCGTTGCTGGTTACGCTGGCGTTGGCAAAACAGCATTGGTGCAGGAACTCTACAAACCCATCACGGCAAAGCACAGCTATTTCATATCAGGTAAATTTGACCAATTTGGGCGCAATGTTCCTTATAGCGCGATCGCCCATGCCCTGCAAAAATTGGTGCAGCAACTTCTGGGAGAACCTGACGAGCAGTTGCAACAGTGGCAAGAGCACCTACTCACCGCTTTGGGAAACAACGGACAAATCATCATTGATGTCATCCCCGAAGTTGAGTTAATCATTGGCAAGCAGCCGCCTGTACCAGAAGTTGGAGCAACTGAAGCACAGAATCGCTTCAATCTAACTTTTCAAAGGTTTATGCGGGCGTTTTGTGCAAAAGAGCATCCCCTGGCGATCTTCTTAGACGATCTCCAGTGGATCGATTCTGCGACACTGAAGTTAATTGAACTTATATTACTCGACGAGCAAACCCAATATCTCTTTTTAATTGGAGCCTACCGAGATAATGAAGTGACTCCAACGCATCCATTGGTTTTGACGCTAGAAAAACTGCGAAAAGGGGGAGCAGTACTTCAGGAAATCATTCTCACCCCCCTAACACTGGAACCGTTAAGCCAACTGATAGCTGAGACATTACATCACAATCCTGATACCGTTCGTCCCCTAGCCCAAGCTGTATCACGTAAAACCGAGGGCAACCCTTTCTTTGTCGGTGAATTCTTAAAAATGCTGCATGGCGAAAATCTGCTGACCTTTGATACACAACAGTTGAGCTGGCAATGGAACCTGACTGAGATTGACGCTCAAGATATCACTGACAATGTGGTGGAGTTGCTGTTACGTCAGTTGCAGAAATTGCCCGAAGCAACACAGCAAATTCTCTGCCTAGCCGCTTGTGTTGGGGCTGAATTTGATTTGGAGACGTTGGCGATCGCCTGGGAAAAATCACCGAAAGCAATTTTCCAGGATTTACTAGCAGCAGTTCAAGCTGGATTAATTCAACCCTTGTCTAACTTGGACGAAGATTTGTTAGTTCAAGAGTATAAGTTTTCGCACGATCGCGTCCAGCAAGCTGCTTATACTTTGATTGATGAGTCGCACAAACAAGTTATTCATCTCCAAATCGGTCGCAATTTACTCGAAAAAACTTCACCAGAGCAACGAGCAGAGCGGCTGTTTGCCATTGTAGATCATCTTAATCAAGGAATTGAGCTAGTCACTGCTCAACCCGAACGAACTGAAATTGCCAGGTTGAATTTAATGGCAGGTCAGAAAGCCAAATCAGCAACGGCTTATGAAGCAGCGCTTCAGTATTTCAATACAGGGCTTAAACTCCTAGATACAGATAGTTGGCTCAGTGAGTATGACCTCACCTTGGCGCTGTACTCCCAAGCAGCAGAAGCAGCATATCTTCGTGGTCGCTTTGATAAGATGAACCAATTCGCAGAAGTGGTACTCATCCACGCTAAGACAGTGCTTGACAAAGTGCAGGTTTACAATAGTAGAATTCAAAGCTATTTGTCACAGGGCAACCTAAAAGAAGCACTTAAAACTGGGTTAGAAGTGTTAAATCTCCTGGGAGTAATCTTACCAGAAAATCCCAGCCAGTTAGATGTTCAAAGAGGATTGGAAGAAACGGCTTCCCTATTAGCTGGACGAGAAATCGCAGACTTAATTAATTCACCAAAGATGACGGCATCAGAACCGCGTTCAGCAATGTACATCCTGACGAATATCAGGGCTGTTGCATTTTTGGTGTCACCATTGCTGATGATACTGATTTTGTGCAAGATGGTCAATTTATCAATCAACTATGGCAATACTACTTGGTCACCACTGGGTTATGCTAGCTACGGACTTGTTCTATGTGGAATTGTTCAAGACATTGAACGCGGTTATCAATTTAGCAAATTAGCTCTGGGCTTGGCAGAACGATTGAATAGCAAAAAAGGGAGTGTTAAAGCATTGCTGGTAGTGAGTGCCAATGTCATGCATTGGAAGGTTCATTTTAGGAAAACAATACCAATACTGGTTGAGTCTTATCAAAACGGAGTGGAAACCGGAGACTTTGAATATGCTAGCTATGCTGCATATGGTGCATGTTATTACTTGTTTTTTGTCGGTGAGTCACTCACCCAACTGGAACAAAAAACGGCAACCTATAGCAAAGCGATCGGTCAAATCAGACGGGAAAACCCGTCGAATTGGCTTACAATGTTATGGCAGACAGTTCTTAATCTGTTAGGTAAGTCTCTTAATCTTAGCCGTTTAATTGGTAGGGTATATGATGAAGAGCAAGCGCTATCGCACGCTGTTGCAGTCAAAGACGGACTTGGAATTTGCTGCTTTTATTTAAACAAAGTTATACTGTGCTATCTATTTGGGGAGCACTATCAAGCTGTACAAAATGCTGTTTTAGCAAGGCAGTATTTTGAAGAGATAACACCATTGATGGTTATACCTTTATTCAACTTCTACGACTCTCTGGTGCTTTTGAGCCTATTTGTTGAGGCTTCAAGCTCCCAAAAAGCAGCTTGGCTGAGTTGTGTTAGTACCAACCAAGAAAAGATGCAAAAATGGGCAGATCACGCCCCAATGAACTATTTGCATAAATATTACTTAGTCGAGGCAGAGAAAGCGCGAGTCTTAGGGCAATTTCTTGAGGCTGAAGAGTTTTATGAACAAGCGATCGCAGGTGCTTCTGAACATGAGTTTATCCAGGAAGAAGCACTCGCGTATGAATTAGCGGCAAAACATTATTTGGCGAGAGGTCGGTCAAAAATTGCCCAAACTTACATGAAAGAGGCACATTATTGCTACGATCGCTGGGGCGCAGCGGCAAAGGTCACAGATTTAGAAACTCGCTATCCGCAGTTTTTCTCGCAGTCTCCCAGGGTGGTTCCCAGATCAATCTCCACCACTTCTGAGACGATCGCCAATACTTCCCATACTGCTTTAGATTTAGCGGCGGTGATGAAAGCCTCGCAAGCAATTTCTCGTGAAATTGAACTGGAGCAGTTATTGCGATCGCTGATGCAGATCTTAATTCAGAATGCTGGCGCTCAAACTGGATATCTAATTCTGGAAAACTCAGGAGAATGGTTGATTGAAGCTGCTTGTGAATTTAATGATGAGAATGTCTGCGATACGCAAGTGCTGCAATCCATTCCAACTGTGGATCAACTGCCTGAATCCATCGTTCAATATGTGATTCGGACTCAGGAATCTGTGACTTTAAACGATGCGATTTGCGAAGGTGCTTTTATTAATGAGCTATACATTCAACAACACCAAACCAAATCGATTCTCTGTTTGCCGCTGCTGAATCAAGCCAAGCTAGTCGGCGTGCTGTATTTAGAGAATCAGCTAGCGGCGGGAGCATTTACACCAGAGCGTACACAGGTCTTGCATTTACTATCAACCCAGGCAGCGATCGCCATCGAAAATGCCAAACTCTACTCACAGCTACGGGCCAGCAAAAATGAACTAACTCAATTCTTTGAAGCGATTCCGGTGGGAATCGTCGTTGCGGATACAACAGGTCGCCCTTGCTACTCCAATCAACAAGCAACCCAGCTAGTAGGCAAAACGTTCGATCCTGCCCTGAGTGTGAAGCAATTGGCAAAGATTCATCAAGTTCAGTTAGCGGGAACGGATCAACCCTATCCGACTGAGCAAATACCGATCGTCCGAGCACTGAGCGGCGAACGCACCAAGGTTGATGATATAGAAATCCAGCGAGACGACACCACAATTCCAATTGAGGCATGGGGAACGCCTGTTTTTGATGAACAGGGCAATGTGGCTTATGCGATCGCTACCTTCCAGGACATTACCGAGCGCAAACAAGCCGAGAAACTACTTGCCGACTATAACCGTACCCTGGAGCAACAAGTCGTGGAACGAACGGCAGCTTTGCAGGCAAGCGAAGCCGCACTCCGCGAACGAGAACAAGAGTTACGGCTGATCACTGATGCTCTCCCTGCCCTGATTAGCTATGTCGATATAAATCAGCGCTATCAGTTTGTTAACCGAAACTTTGAAGTTTGGTTCTGTCGTAGTCGAAATGAAATTCTGGGCAAGTCTATCCGCGAACTTTTGGGTGAGGCGGCTTACCAAGTTGTTCAAGTTTATGTCGATCGAGTGCTGGCAGGAGAGACCGTCACCTATGAGGCAGAAATGCCTTATCCGTTTGGCAACAAGTATGTCAGTGCTACTTTCATCCCCGATTTTGATCGCCACAATCGAGTCAGAGGATTATATGGTCTAGTTACGGACATTAGCGATCGCAAACGAATAGAGGACGCACTACGGCAAAGCGAAGCAAACTATCGCAACTTAATAAAAACTGCGAACTCAATCATCATTCGCTCTGATATGCAAGGGCGAATTCAATACCTAAACGATTACGGGCTGAGATTTTTTGGCTATGAGGAACATCAGATTTTAGGGCGTACCCTCTTAGAAACGATCGTTCCAGAGACTGAAACCTCTGGGCGAAATCTCAAACAATTTGTTCATGATGTGATTCACAACTTTAAATCTTACTCGCCTGAATCTTACTTTCAGTCCGAGAATGAAAACTTGTGTCGAGACGGCAGGCGAGTTTGGGTCGCGTGGTCAAATCAAGCGATTTTGAACGAGCAGGGAGAGTCAGTTGAAATTTTATCGGTTGGACATGACATCACCCAGCGAAAACAGGCAGAAGAAGCTTTACAGCGCAGTGAAGCCAAGTTCCGCAATATCTTTGAAAACTCCCAGGTCGGCATCTTCCGCACTCGCCTCTCGGATGGATTAATTCTCGATGCCAATCAACGCTTTGCGGATCTATTTGGCTTTGATTCACCAGAGGAAGTGATCGGGCTTAAACACGGCACAGACTGTTATGCGAATCCGAGCGATCGCCAGCGAGCCATTGAGTTGCTAGAGCAGAATGGTGAACTGCAAAACTTTGAAGTGAAATTGCAAAGACGAGATGGCACATTGTTTTGGGGACTTTACTCGACTCGCCTGAATGCAGCCGATGAATGCATAGACGGCGTGATTGCAGATATTAGCGATCGCGTATCAGCAGAAGCCGCACTACAAGCCTCAGAGACAGAGCTACGGGCTTTAATTGCAGCCATTCCCGATCCATTATTTGTACTGACTGCTGAAGGGAAAATCCTCAATATGACCATCATGGAGCCGCATCTGCGATGTGAACTCACTGAGGAGATGATTGGTAAAACCATGCATCAATTCGGAAAGGAACAAGCCGATGAATTCGTTGGGTATATTCAGCAGGTGCTGAGAACCCAACAAATCCTCACAGTCGAGTACAGTATGGTTCTGAATGGACGAGAAACCTGGATTTCGGCGCGTATTGCACCGTTCCGCCACGAGCAAGTAATTTGGCTGGCGCGAGATATTACGGTTCACAAGCAAGCAGAAGCAGCCTCGATTCTGGAAGAACGCAACCGCATGGCACGCGAAATTCACGATACACTAGCCCAGGCGTTTACAGGCATTCTCATCCAGGTCGGTGCAGCAACTCAAGTGCTAACAGATGAGCCAGAAGCCACCCAAGCGCATTTAGACACGATCGAGGAATTAGCACGCACCGGACTCAGTGAGGCGCGGCGATCGGTCAGAGCGCTCCGTCCTCAGTTGTTAGAGTCAGGCGATTTATCGAGTGCGCTCCAGCGTCTCGTAAACCAGATGAGAGCGACGACTGATACTGCTCTGATTTACAAAGTTCAGGGGATAGCCTATCCATTACCCGCCGAGGTTGAAAATAACTTACTCCGGATTGGACAGGAAGCCTTGACTAATGCAATTAAATATGCTCAAGCTGGTGAAATTCGCGTCGAGTTAGTATACGACAATGGACAGTGCATCTTACGAGTTAAAGATGATGGACAGGGCTTTGGAGTGGGTAGTGTCCCATTGAGCAGTGGGTTTGGTTTATTAGGAATGAGCGAACGAGCCGAACACATGGGAGCGCAACTGCTGATCGGGAGCCAACCAAAGCAGGGAACAGAAATCGTTGTTATTGTCGATCGCAAGTGAGCATTATGATTAGCCAACCTACCCCGATTCGCGTTCTCATCGTTGACGATCATTCCATTGTCAGGCAAGGGTTAGCAACGATTATTAATCGCGATCCGGAAATGACGGTAGTTGCTCAGGCAGAAAATGGGCAACAGGCGATCGCCCACTTTCGCGAACACCAACCGGATGTAACCTTGATGGATTTGCGGATGCCGCAACTATCGGGAGTTGAAGCCATCAGCGCGATTTGTGCTGAATTTAAACCTGCCCGAATTATCGTTCTCACCACCTATGATGGTGACGAAGATATCTATCGTGGCTTGCATTCAGGCGCTCAGGGTTATCTGCTCAAGGATGCGAAACCCAACGAGCTTTTGAACGCGATTCGCACAGTTCACCACGGTCAGCAATACATTCCGCCAGATGTGGGTGCAAAACTAGTGCAGCGATTGAGCAACCCAGAACTGAGCGAACGAGAACTAGAGGTACTGGGTTTGATCGCACAAGGAATGAACAACTCAGACATCGCCACGACTTTAACAATTGGTGAAAGTACCGTCAAATCTCATGTGAATCGCATTTTGAGTAAATTGGGAGTGAGCGATCGCACCCAGGCCGTGATTGTTGCCGTTAAACGCGGGATCGTCAGTTTATAAGCAGGTTGTACTCTGGTTGGAATTTGCAGTCCAACTAGAGTTGGAGCGCTTCGACCCCTCAGAGATGGATGGATTGATCAACTGCTGGGTTGGGCAAAAGTTTCAACTGGGAGTGGACGACAGATTAAAAATAGTTGCATATATTGAATTTAGGCAAACACATACGGCAATTGAATTGCAGGATTTGAGTTTGCTTTATACAGGATCGTGGAAAGAGGCTGTAGAGCGTAGTCTCCCGCAGGCATCGCCTATACCATTTTGAAAAAAGAATGCGACAGATAGACCATTGTAGAGACGTGCTGTTTGTCACGTCTCCACCGAGGGATTTGTTGTAATCATTAATTGAATTGGTATTACCATCAGCATTTTTTCCTCGGAGGTGTTCGAGTGAGCCAAAACCAAGATCGCAGTTCATTACTCGTTCCAGCTTCAATACAGGATCACATTCAGGGCGTGTTAACTGCTGCCGTGGTGCTGGTCATGTATGGGGACTATCAATGTCAACAGAGTGCGGACGTTTATAGGTTAATTAAAGTCATCAGACAACAGATCAGTGCTGCTTCTGGGGAAAACGATTTGTGCTTCGTCTTCCGCCATTTTCCGCAGACACAGATCCACCCTCATGCTCAACGAGCAGCCCAGGCGGCCCAGGCAGCCGCAGCCCAGGGACAGTTTTGGCCGATGCATGATACTTTATTTGCCCATCAACAGGGGTTAGAGAATGGTTATCTTGTAGAGTATGCCAATGATTTAAGACTTGATATTCCTCGGTTTCTCAAAGATTTGTCTCAACAAGTTCATGTTGCTCGGATCAATGAAGATATTGAGAGCGGATTACACAGTGGAGTAACGACTGCTCCAGCCCTATTTATCAATAATATTCGGTATACCGGGCGCTGGAAAATAACAGAGTTGATGGCAGCCATTATTGCTGCAAGTCACTAAGTTCCCCGATCCTCGATCCCAATTAAATGTCTAACTGAGGATAATTTTATGACATCCATGTACGAAAAACTCGGTGTCCTTGCTTCAATCGCCTAGTTTTAACTATGGGGTTATACTCAGCAACGCCAGTCCGACGCCACTTGCTTCAAGCCGGGAAACCCGTCCAACGCAGTGGCTCCTCAAGTCGAGCCACTGCTTTGCGGGGGTTCCCACGGCAGTCGCTCATGGGGAGCCAGTGCGTTGGGCGGCTCTGCCGACTTGAAGCAACTGGCGTGGAAACCCCCAAGACCGCGCTGCCTCCCCGTTGTAGCAAGTGGCGTGGGAAACCCTTTCGGCAGTCGCCTACGGAGGGAAACCCTCCCGCAGCGCTGCCTCACCACGCGGCTGGCTCCTCAGCACTACTGAACTTTTGCCTGGTTTGTTATCCATAATAGCCGATTTCTTAACCATGCCCATATCAACAATTACATTTAATAATAGAAGCTTAACTCCCACCCGATTGCAACAAGTGATCGACTATATCAACACTCACCTTGACCAAGATTTATCACTCGTTCAAATTGCCGGAGTCATTAATATCAGCCCTACTTACTTTGCTAGTTTGTTCAAACATGCTACAGGTATTTCCCCTCGTCAGTACGTGATTAAACAGCGGGTAGAGCGGGCAAAACTGCTGCTATCGAAGACGGATTTAATGATTGCAGACATTGCCTTAGAAGTAGGGTTCTCCAGCCAAAGCCATCTAAATCAGCACTTTAAACGTTTAACCAGTATGACACCGAAACAGATTCGACCCTCGCTATAAGAATCTGACAAATCATCGTAATAATCTGAAAGAAGTCAAGCATTAGTGTCTCAGGCTTGCCCATTAAAAACTGCTATCTTGGGGTAAAAGGCTACGGCTTAGACTCAGCAAACCTCATCCAAATTTGTTTATTTAATTAAAAGATTCAAGACTTACGAAATATCTTCTAAGTATTTCAAGCCTTGAGTGAATAAACATTTCTTCTGGAGAATTTATCTATTGAACATCGGTAAAATTTAAATTTAATTTTTAAATTTTGAATTGTTAAAGGTAATTTAAACATGAAACCTCAACAACAAACTGTGTCTTTACTAATTCGTGAAAATTCTCAAGTCAAAATAACTAACAGGTCTATTAAATTAGAATTATTATTAGATAATTCTCAGATAAATCAGTATGCAAACTTTCAATTCCATAATTATTTGTTTGGACTACATCAAAAATATCAGTCCTTAAAAGAGGGTTTAGTTGCAGACTACATTCCTGAACTCCAAAAGGCAAATCCAGAGTGGTTTGGTATTTCTATAGTTACCACAACTGGTCAAATTTATCAGATTGGAGACTACCAACAGACATTTACTATCCAATCCATCTCCAAACCGTTTGTTTACGGTATGGCATTGGAAAATTATGGAAGGGAAGTTATGTTAAATAAAGTCGGGGTAGAACCAACAGGCCAAGCTTTTAACTCAATTGAGCTAGATCAAAAAAACAATCGTCCTTATAATCCAATGGTAAATGCAGGCGCGATCGCTACGACTGATTTACTTACGGTTGATAGTGCTAGTAAAAGACTTGAACAAATACTAAAGATGTTCAGTTGCTACACCGGACGGGAACATCATCTAGATTGGTCTGTATTCTTGTCAGAAAAGGCAACTGGGAGCAAAAATAAAGCACTTGCTTACTTAATGCATAACTCTGGCATGATTAGTAACAACATTGAGGAAACTTTAGATCTGTACTTTCAACAATGTTCTATTTCAGTTAGCTGTCATGATTTGGCAATGATGGGAGCAACTTTAGCAAATAAAGGAGTCAATCCGCTCACAGGAAAACAGGCACTAAACAAGTATTATGTACAAAATGTTCTCAGCCTGATGCATAGCTGTGGAATGTACGACTTTGCCGGAGAATGGGCTTATCGAGTTGGACTTCCTGCTAAAAGTGGAGTCAGTGGAGGTCTAGTTACTGTTATACCCGGAAAGTGTGGAATTGGTATTTTCTCACCCCTTCTTGATGCCAAAGGTAATAGTGTACGTGCAATTAGAGTTTGCGAACAGATCGCTAGAGATTTTGGACTACATTTATATAATGCTGTAGAACCTATTTGTGACCTTGCATTTTGGATGTAGCAGTCATGATGGCTATTTCACAAGATGGGGGTACGATTCACCAAAGAAAGGCAGAGGGCGTGCGATTCGATGTGGGTGAATCACGGTAATCAGTCCGTAAATAACCCTACCAACCAAATCTAGAAATAGAGAAGGTTGAATTCTCAGACAGATGCAGGTGAAAGTCCTGCCCACCTGACTCTGGTGTGACTCCATATTTATCTTTTATATTCAGTGTGATTGTTAACGGTGAAAGTCCTGCCCACCTGACTCTGGTGTGACTCCTTATCTGTCCACACTAACCAGACTCGATTTCTGGAAGGTGAAGCTGGAAACAGGGCGCAATCAGACATCCGTTGTGGGGTGACACTGGCGCTAACAGGGAGTTCCCAAGGTGAAACAGAGCCTAAAAAAGCAACCAAGCCTTGAACGGGACACAACAAACAAAACCCGATTCCATTGGAGATTTATTCCCGCCGCAAATGTCTTCGATAGCGGCATGAGTCTAGGGAATCCAAAGGTTGAATTGGCTACACCTAAAGGAACGAAATAATCTCTCTGAGGAAACGAATAAAAACGAAACTGAGGGTCTAAGGGAAGGTCGAACCCCAAGTAGGCTGGACGAGTAGCGGAATCCCCTCGTTTCGGGTAGGACAACCCGTAATTGGGTTGAGGTGTTCAGAATACACTCGGCTGGAGTAAGAGCGATGATTAGACACAGTAGAAATACTAGTGAATCCTGGAAAGAACTACCGTGGAAGAAGTTCCGCCGTAACCTATTCCGCCTACAAAAGCGCGTGTATAAAGCTGTTCGAGTTAACGACTATCGGAAAGCTCGGTCACTACAAAAGCTGATTCTGAAATCCACTTCGGCTAGATTACTGGCGATTCGGCAAGTAACACAGCTAAATGCTGGAAGTGCGACCTGAAAAAGGTCAACTAAATTGAGACTCCGTAGTCTCTCTGGGATTTCTACCCCAGACCCTTATAGAGTAACCCGTAACTAACGGTACGTCACAACCGAGTAGGCAACGAAAAAGTTGGAGTGCAGACGCTAAAAGTAGCCGTAGCTGCCAGGGTCAGGCAGTGGGGAGCAAGAGGGAAAGACGTAGAAGGATGAACATAGTCTAAGGTATTGATTAAATCACGTCACTTTAGAACGAGCCAAATGACTCCTGGACTAAGGCTCGAACCCTGAAAGTCCCCACCATTGCAGACAGAGCATGGCAATGCCTTGCAAAATATGCTTTGGAACCAGCACACGAAGCAACATTCCACTCCCGGAGCTACGGGTTTAGGACAGGACGCTCGACGCACGATGCTCAGAAAATCCTGTTTACAAATCTACAATCCAATCACCACGGAAAAGATAAACGAGTCATTGAGCTTGATATCGAAAAATGCTTCGACAGGATTTGCCACAAAACAATTATGGATCATCTGATTGCCCCCAAAGGGCTAAAACTCGGTATATTCCGATGCCTAAAAGCAGGAGTGAATCCAGAATTTCCGGAACAAGGAACGCCGCAAGGTGGAGTGGTAAGTCCGCTTTTAGCTAACATCGCACTCAACGGAATTGAGGAAATTCACAACTCGGTAAGATATGCCGACGACATGGTATTTATCCTCAAGCCAGAAGACGATGCCAACATAATACAAGCCAAAATCAGCCAATTCCTAGCAGACAGGGGAATGAATATCAGCCAGAAGAAGACCAAGCTAACCGCTACGACTTCGGGCTTTGACTTCCTTGGCTGGCACTTTCAGGTGCAGAGCAACGGAAAATTTAGATGTGTCCCTTCAGCGGACAACTTTAAAATATTCCGTCAGAAAGTAAAGCGCATTGTCAACAACTCGAATATTGGTGCTACAACAAAGGCTCTCAAATTAGCCCCTGTAGTCAGAGGATGGAGGAATTACCATCGCTACTGCAAGATGAACGGTTCACAATTCTCGTTGTACCATATCCAGCGCAGAGCATTTAGGGTGTTCAACAAGGAAACCAAACTAAACCGCGAAACTAGCAAGAAATTGCTCGATAAAGCGTTCCCCAAGGTTCCTTACTCCGAAAACAAGCACGTCAACGTCAAAGGCACAAAATCACCTTTCGATGGAGACATCGCCTACTGGAGTTAACGTAACAGCAAACTCTACGACGGCGAAACCTCTTTTGCCTTAAAACGGCAAAACCATACTTGTGCAGCCTGTGGACTTAAATTCCTATCTGATGAGAAAGTTAACCTACATCACAAAGATGGGAACCACTCCAATTGAAAAAAGAATAATCTGATAGCAATCCATGAAAGCTGTCACGATTACCTGCACATGAGCAAACCAGAGCATCGGGAGCCGGATGCACGGAAACGCGGCATGTCCGGATCTAACTGAGAGGTGTGGGAGATAATACTCCCCATCGACTCAACCAGAGGGCAGAAGGCAGAAGGGAAGATTTTGTTTTCTCTCTGCCAAAAGGGTTTGAAGCTAGGCTGTTGACTTTGTTGGTTTTTAGGCGATTTTGCGGAAAATTATTCGTGTTCAGATTCTCGATTTTTTTCATCTCTCGGAATATGTGTGGGCAGTAGCGAAAGCAGCGTATCCAAATAAAGAAGACACTCAAAAAGATTGGGTGAAAACTCAACAACTACTACTGAAAAAATCACAATG
>JAHHHC010000078.1 GCA_019359515.1 Desmonostoc vinosum HA7617-LM4
CTCCTGTGAGGGTTGCACCTGTTAAATCTGTTGCATCTAATTGGGTTTGCTTGAGTTTTGCTCTTGACAAATCGGCATCTTGTAAGTTGGCTTCACTGAGATCAGCACCAATAAAGCTAGTATCTTTAAGATTTGCATTACACAGATTAACACTTCGTAGCGATAGGCCATCAAAGTTTTTGTCTTGTCCTTCTCTTGTGGTTACTAACTGCCGAACTAGTGATTTTTCTAAATAAGTTGTGTCAACAAGAGCAAGATTAAGCTTTTGGGCTTGAAACCAGCAAGTGTGAGTCAGATTAGCATTTCTAAAATCTGTACTTTTAAGTGTTGCAAGAGTGAAATTTACATTTGTTAAATTTGCACTACGAAAACTAGTACCACCCATAGCAATGACAACTGTTGCTGTCTGTTGAACTAAGGTAAATTTCTGATTTTTTACTAAAATTAGCCAGGCACAGTAATTAGCTAACAATCCCCCAACTAAAGCATAACCTCCAGTCCAAACTACAGCCGAAATCCCAGTCCCAATTTTTGACCCAATTATCAAGCAAACTAGAAAGAAAGTTCCAGCTACAAACCAAGATAAAGTCATAGCTTGAACTACTGACCAATCATCAGCCCAAATAATAACTCCACCTACAGCTCCATTTAAAGCTAAAAACACATCCCCAACTACAAATCCAAAACTCATAAAAATCACTAACCAAGCTTCATCTTTGCTTAAAACTAAAATAGCAATTCCAGCTACAGCAAAAGCCAAAGCTGTAGCTCCAAAAGCTATCTCTATACCTCGGTAAATTGTGATAAATGCAAAGATTAGCAATAGTGTGTATACAATGACACCGGGGAAAATAGCATGTGTTTGAATACCTTCAATATTCAAATAATACTCTTCTGCCCGATAAATATTTACTGCTGTGATCGTTCCTATCAGTCCTATTAGAAGTAAGGATAGAAATATTAAGCTAACGATCCAAAGCTTTTGCAGTCCGGCTTTGGCATGGGTGAAATTTGCCCCTGTCAAATTAGCGTTGGTGAAGTTTGCCCCTCGAATGTCGGCATAGCTAAAGTTTGCTCCTGCAAGGTCTTTACCTTTGAAGTTGCGTCCTCGGAGATTTTGACCAGAGAAGTCCAAAGCCATGTTCAACTGTAGAAAGATGAGCAAATTTTACTACATGCTCACCTTTGTAAATTCGGCAATGGTTGTATATATTTGTTGATTGAGGTTCAAAGCCGCAACTTTCAGAGTCAAAGGGGTCTGCTCCCTCCGGGAGTGGGGATTGGGTAATAAGCTAAAAAACATCTAAATTACATAATCAAATTAAATAAAACTCTTGTGGAGTGGGCATCTTGCCCGCCCTAATTATGCAAGTTATATGTGGAACAGCTTATCTTTGTGCCTTATCTTCCCCTGCCTCCCATGCTCCCTCATCTATGAGGAGTTTGGTAATATCCTTCTGGAGTGCGAGTTAAAGGTTTAACTGTCTTTTCAACTTTGCTTTCAGATGAACGTAAAAACTCTTTTGTATTCCGAGGTAGCGGTTCATCAAGATTCAACTTTTCTTTAACGTTCTCAGCGGTTTTTTCTAGGATATTTTTGTCGTTATTATTGCTGTAGTTTCTGTCAGGTGTACCTTTGTAATAAGTACCTTCTGGAGTTCTTACAGTTTCGCCAACGTTCCGTGAAAACGAGTCTTGGGTATTTCTGGCAGTTTCTCTGATGTTTCTCTGAGTATTATCAAACTGTTGATTATTCCTGATTGAGGTATTGTTATCGGGAGTACCTTTGTAATAGATACCTTCTGGAGTTCTTACAGTATCGGCTTGTGCTACACCGTAGTTAAAAACTTGCATTCCAAAAAACATTGAGCCAACCAGAAAAACTATCATAATCTGGCGTAAGATGACGCTTTGTAGCCGAGAAAATATGCGGTTCATAATCATCCTCATTTGCAATTTTGTATGTATTGTGAGTATCTTGTTGCAGAAAAATGTGGTCTTTGCGGTCTGCCTGCCATGGATTACTAATTCTGGGAAATGGATTATTGGTTATTAGCAAATGCCATTTTTAAGATACAGCCGCCCCTGTAGTTGGCTTGGGAGGCTTAACCTCAGCCGCTGTTCGTGGCCGATACAGCTGGATTAATCGCTGTTCGTATTTCCCCAAATCGTCATAAATACTCTTGAAAATAGCCGTTGCTACAGGGTCAGTGTACATCGTACACAAATTACCAATGTCACCAATACCTGTTTGCACATCACCTAAAGCACAGCGTATTTGATATATATCGTCACTGCCGATTAAGGCTGCTTTCATCTTGGCATACTGAGTAGCAACGTTTGCAGCTAAAGATACTTTCTCTCCCAGCTTTTGCAGATACCCTTCTAGCTGTTGGATATGTTGTTTTTTATTGCCAATCATCTCTTGAAATAGAGATAACACTTTTGGATCTGATTCTTTTTCACAATATTTCTCTAATGCTTCTAGAGAATAACGCTCACCAGCCAAGGCAGTATTCAAACCTCTAGCAATATCGCTTTTAGTTGAACCACTCCAAGCATCAGCTAGTTTCCACCATTCAGCTGTTATGTCTTTTTCATGGGGCAATGCGGCATCTTTGCCACCATAACCCAAACGACTCAAAATAGCCGTAGTGAAAATTGCTAAATCTCCAGGTTCGCGGGATGTAATTAAATTTCCATCAACTACCAAAGCTTCGTCTATATAGTTTGCACCCGCGTTAATAATGTCTTTGCGGATGGCACTAAAGCCAGTAGCTTGTTTACCTTTAAGTAAATCACCTTCTATTAGAACTTGGGGCCCGTGACAAACCGCAGCGACGAGTTTTCCTTGCTGTATCGCTTCTTTAACAAAGTTAACTGTGTTGAGATTGCGCCGCATCCGATCAGGAGCCATACCACCGGGAACTACTACAGCATCGAATTCAGAAGCGATCGCTTCTGTTGTAGTACCATCAGCTTGCATACTCAGCTTGCCACGCTTGCCTTTGTATTTTTCATTCATGCGTGAACCGAGAACAATTACCTCCATTCCTGCTGATTTTAGCCCATTGTATGGCACCATAAATTCTACATCCTCAACTCCATGTTCAATGAGGATAGCAACTTTCTTTTTACCGTGATGATTGTTATGATCTGTCATTGATTTTTCCTGTTAACTTCTAGCTTTAGGCTAGTTTTAATATTAATTAATTGAGATATTACACATTCAGTTTGGCTGTTAATGCTTAACAATTTTAAGTAGCAGATTTGCTACTTAAAATTTGTTTTAGCTAACTTTTATCAAAACAAGAAAACAAGTGGTTTAGTTCTCCCCGTTTCCTGTTATTTGTTATGTTTGTGATTTCCTTATTTGCGAAGTAACAAATAATTCTTCATAATCGTGCGATAAATGAGCATGAAAGGTAGCAAATACTTCTGGGTTAATAGCGTTTTGTAACACTGCAAAAACGGCTCTAACATGAATTGCAGCAATTGTAGGTTCTACATTCTCTTTGCTACTTGCTCTAGCGATAAACTCTTGTAAATTAAAGGACTTACCACTATCTCCTTCTCGCCCTCGTAAATATTCACCTAACTCTTGCGGTAACTTGGCAGCTAATTCTTGCGCTTCATCACCTGCAATGCGTTCTTTAATTGTTTCTAGGGTGGCGCGGGTTGCACGCTTTGCCTCTTCACGTGAATTTGATTGGGCAAGGCTTTGTACATGTGTAATGAATTCTTCGTATTCCATTGTCCACCTCCACTTTATTGTTGAGGATTTAGCCAGTTAAAAACATGAGCAAAAATCTAGATCGAGTGAATCAAATTTGCTAAACAAGAAATAGCTATGAGCGAGAATAGTATTATGAAAAAGCGGGTTTAGAACTTCTAGCTCATAACTTATTCGACCGTGAATTCATGCCTATAATAGTAGGCTGTAAAGAATGGTCTAGCTTCGTTCCAAAGTGATAGATGTTTTATTACTAAAGCAATACATCTCCAGTAATACAACTTATTTGCTAAAAAAGGTTACTGTGGAAATGCAGAGAATAGTGGATATTATGGCAGATAAAAATCAGAAAGAAGACACAGCCTCTAATGATTTGCCTCAAGAAATTACCGAATCTTACGGCACTGGTGTAAAAGACTTGCCAGGATATAATATTGGTGGGCGATCGCTACGAGAAGAAATGCACGAATATACACAAACCAGTCCAAAACTTACTGGCGGCGACGTTGATGTATATTGGCAAGATGCAGATGCAGTCGGTGATGAAGCTGTTGGTGGTACTGCTGCAACGCCAGATCAAAACGTCACTGAGGAGTTAGAAACAGCCGTAGGTTTAGAAATGGACGATGCCGCATTTCTTCGCACCAACGATATCTTAGAGGGACGTGATGATAGTCGTTGGGAGTTAGATCCGATGTCTGCGGATGATTATGAACAACGGCGGGAGTAATGTGTAATTAACCTGGGTTGACATCTCCCTCGGTTGGAAACGCGGGGGATTCTAAACTGATGTTGTCGTTCTTTGACGTCACGACTTTTATACATTCCGCGCTTTACCCTTTGTCCTAGCGCTTTCCATCCGTTGGATTTTTCACCATGTTTGTGGAGGCTGTCGCCATCAAGGTAAGACGCTTTTGAAGTGTACGCTTCTTTGGTGATTGTTAGTTTTATTCTCCCAAACTTGCCCGCGTTGTTTTACGCGTAAATGAATTCCAGGTATCTAACTCTTGCATGGAGGAACTGAGTAGGCGTGCCCTATTGTGTTCACTCAAACCCTGCACATGAGAAAAATCTGCTCCAGCAATACTTTCTAAATTTTCAAATTCAACACCAGTCATGTCTGCTGACCGCAAATCAACAGATGCTAAATTTGCTCCATTTAGCCGAGCATTTCGTAAGTAAGCTCCTGTCAAAAAAGCTCTCCGCAAATCAGCACTACTGAGTTTGGCACCTTGTAAATTGGCTCCTGTCAAGTCAGCACCGCCAAGGTAAGCTCCCAGCAAATTAGCACCTTGTAAATCAGCATTCCGTAAGTTAGCAGTATTTAGATAAGCACCATTCAGGTTAGCACCTGGCCCAACCGCCCCTGAGCTTTTGTATGCGAATCCTTCAGGAAAAATTGTCTTGCTATCATACCGAGATACTTGTAGCTTAGCTTCTGCTAGATTAGCACCGCTGAGATCTGCACCACTTAAATCCACACGATACAAATAAGCTCCTTGTAAATTCGTATTCCGCAGAATAGCTCTACTCAAGTCTGCTCCTCGCAAATCAGCAGCGCTCAAATCTGCCTCACTTAAATCTGCCTCACTAAGGTTAACTCCTATTAGATTGGCTTTCTTGAGGTTGGCTGTGCAAAAGTCAAGACCGCTTAAGTTGAATTGATACAAGTCTTGTCCTGCCTTGAGGGCAGTTAAAACCTCTTGGGATGGTTGTTGCATCTCCTTATCTATCATGAGTTGAGGTGAATAGTTTTAGTATTATATAATCTCTTGAACACGATAAAATCTCTCAGCAAATGTGCCATGAATCATCGTAGGATAAAGAATGGCAAAAAAATTTAGACTGACTCAAAATGAGTACGACGATCGCGGACATTTCCGTCAAAACGATTGATGGCAAAGACCAGCTATTAAAAGAATATCTAGGTAAAGTACTTTTAATTGTCAATGTAGCCTCCTATTGCGGCTACACCTCCCAATACAAAGGATTGGAGGAGTTACACCAGAAATATCATGCTCAAGGTTTAGAAGTTCTGGCATTCCCTTGTAACGATTATGGAATGCAGGAACCAGGAACCAACGAAGAAATCGTAGAATTCTGCACCACCCGCTACGGGGTAAACTTTCCATTATTTGATAAGGTACATGCTCAGGGCGCTCAGCAGCACCCGCTCTACACTCACCTAACTAAAGCTGTAGAACCTACAGGTAACGTTTCCTGGAACTTTGAAAAGTTTCTAGTGAATAAAAAAGGAGAAGTTGTTGCCCGGTTTAAGAGTGCCGTTCCTCCCCATGACTCACAGCTAGTAGCTGCTATTGAGAAAGAACTAGCTCAATAAACAGTCATGGGGACTGGGAATTGGGGATTAGGGACACAGAAAAAACTTCTCTGTGACTCCCTCATCCCCTCATCCCCCTCAGATTAAGTATAAATATTCAAACATTTCTGCACACGACTTCTGTTCCCTGTTCCCTCTTAGGTAAAAAAAGATGCGACTCATCCCTCCTATGAACATGAGCGATTTCTTTAGTAAAAGTGCAGGAGTCTGGTTTATCCAACGCACTGTACATCACTTTGATTTAGTGGCGGATGAGTCGGGCGAATCAAACCTTCACATCGGCGTCGTTACCAAAGATGACCCACGGGTTAAAAGCATCTGTGAACAACAGGGAATTGACCCAGCAAAGGCTACGGGAGGTGCAAGCTTTATGTGGCAAGGTAACACTGATGAGAATGAGCCAAACCCAGATTATGCAGCGGTATTGGTTGATGTACCAGATGACGAGATGGGGCATTCTGGTAAGCTTTTGCGTGATCAGGGCTATGTTGAAAAAATTCCGGTAGTTAGTCGTTACTGGTTTGGTAAAGACGGAATTTTAACTATCGATACAGAGTATGACAACAATCAAGGACAAGAGCGTTGCTGGTTCATCACAAATGATTTTCGGGTACGCGCCAGCACGGTTCGCATGATGAATGGTGTTTATTTAATGACCTATTGTTCAGAACGGCGCTGCGTCTGTGAGGAAGATTTAGCAAAAATGATACAACACAATTTGTCTAGAGAATCCTCGTAATTATTTCAGCGATCGCAGTTTCAAACCTCAAGAGCAAGTGCGATCGCTCTGTTCACCGCTCCAAACTTTTACCAATGCTAAACTCGAAGTGTGAGCGAACAATCTGCCCTCATTGATTTATGACTGATAAAAATCCTCTTCTCTAGCCTCTATGACGATCGCCTCACCATTAAATAATTCGTAATTCGTAATTTGTAATTCGTAATTTGTAATGATGCGACGCTCCTGTGTCGCTACCGCTGACGCTCGAGGACTCGCTACCGCTGACGCTCGAGGACTCGCTACCGCTTCGCTAACGCTAACGCTAACGCTATCGAGGACTCGCTACCGCTGCGAAGTGCGTAATTAAGTTTTGTAATGGTAATTTAGCGCAAAGTCACCAGGGGGAATCCCCAAGATCACACTGCCTCAACTTTGTAAGACAACCCCAACACAAAACTTGCCGATTATAGAACCGGGGGACTTAAACCCACGGAACTGGTTAAAATAATCAACCAAAAAGATTAAGGATTGTTTCTTTATTGATGAGAAATAAGATTTGGATTCACGATGTTTCGTATTCTCTAGGGATAAAGGTATATGAGTTCATAACAACATCGATGTATACAACCTTTATTGAGCATCTAGAACAATCTCTATTTCAACGCTTTAATTTACAAAGTCGCCCAATTCCCGCAGGCTTAGAGTATCAAGTCAGCGATCGCGGCAGAAATCCTGCTACCATTCGCAGCTGGTGCTATCAATGCCCAGAGTTACGGAAAATTCGCTACACCAGTATCGACGCTGGTGCAAGTGCCCAAATCCTCAATAGCGTTATTTATCCCAGTTACCACTACGATTTGCCGCTACTCGGCGTAGATTTTCTCTCCTTCGGTCAGATTAAAAATTTGATTGTTATGGACTTTCAACCTTTGTTTCAGGATGAAGCATATCTAGAGAAGTATATTCATCCTCTGAAAGCCCTACACAACAAATATCCTGACTTGGCACAAGATTTAGAAATGAAATTCTACGATGCCAACCAGTATTTCTCTAAATATCTGCTATTTGCCAAAACAGATGCAGAAACAGTGAGAACACGAGTATTTGCAGCATTTAAAGATTATTTGGATCTTTACTGGCAGATGCTAGAGGAAGCCAAACCCCTGACTGCCACAGAAGACATTCAGCGGATTGTTAAAGCCCAAAAAGACTACGATCAATACAGCGCCGAGCGTGACCCAGCATCAGGTCTATTCAGCAGCTACTTTGGGCATGAATGGTCTGAGAAATTTTTGTATGAGTTTTTGTTTGAGGATGCTGTGCCATTAGCTACTGGAATAGCTAAAAAGTAATTATCTTATGACACTATATCAGCCGTTTTTGGATTATGCGATCGCCCTTCTGCGCGATCGCCTCGACTTACAGCCTTATCCCATTCCCACAGGGTTTGAGTCTAAATCGGCACTTGTAGGTAAGGGCAAACATCAAGAAGAGGTATTGACCACCAGTACAGCGTTTAGTGCCCCAAAACTACGTCAGATCAGAGCCGCTCATGTGCAAGGTGGTAAATCGCTACAAGTTTTGAACTTTGTGATTTTTCCACAATTAAATTACGATTTACCCTTCTTCGGGGCAGATCTGGTAACGCTGCCTGGAGGACACCTCATCGCTTTGGATATGCAACCGCTATTTCGGGATGATTTAGCATACCAAGCGAAGTATACACAGCCCATATTGCCCATTTTCGAGTCATATCAACAACACCTACCATGGGGCGGAGACTTTCCCGAAGAAGCGCGTCCTTTTTTCTCACCAGCCTTTCTCTGGACTCGTCCACAGCAAAATGAAGCCGTAGAGACACATGTGTTTGCAGCTTTTAAAGATTATCTCCAGGCATACCTAAATTTTGTTGACCAAGCACAGCCAGTCACAGATTCCCGTTCCCTCATGGATATTGAGCAAGCTCAACTGCGTTATCTACGCTATCGAGCCGAAAAAGACCCAGCACGAGGCATGTTCACCCGTTTCTATGGCCCCGAATGGACTGAAGAATATATCCACGGCTTCTTATTTGATTTAGAGAGGAAACTGGCAACGGTTCGGTGAAGTGGGGACTGGGGACTGGGGACTGGGGACTGGGGACTGGGGACTGGGGACTGGGGACTGGGGACTGGGGACTGGGGACTGGGGACTGGGGACTGGGGACTGGGGACTGGGGGGATGAGGGAGAAATAATCAATACTCTTTCCTTATTCCCAATTCCCCAATATGAGTCATTTGTAAAGTTATGTTAACGAAAATATCACAAAACTCATGATAATTCGTAACAAAAAATGATCCAACGACATAGTATAAACAAATAAGGAGATTGAAAAACGCGCTTAGAGAAAGGGTAGAGGTTGTTCGCTACCTAATTAATCAAGTCCTTCAATCTTTTAAGAAATGCAAAGTCTTCCAAATTTCTGAATCGGAAATAAAAGAAGACATTTAGCTGGTAACTCATCAACTGGCTTAGCCTTCCCAAGACTGTTTAGACAGTCTAGCGCCAAGCTTAACCAAGTCCGGTTGTAATCTAAAACCGTAATCAACAAAACACATTAGGAGATTGATATGGTTCTCGACGCATTTGCAAAGGTGGTATCTCAGGCTGACGCACGGGGCGAATACCTCAGTGGTTCTCAACTAGATGCTCTAAGTGCTTTAGTTGCTGATGGCAACAAGCGTATGGACATTGTGAACCGCATTACCAGCAACTCATCAGCGATTGTTGCGAATGCGGCTCGTGAATTGTTTGCTGAGCAACCACAGTTGATTGCTCCTGGTGGTAATGCTTACACCAGCCGTCGGATGGCTGCTTGCTTGCGCGACATGGAAATTATCTTGCGCTACATCACCTATGCAATCTTCTCTGGAGACGCTAGCGTTCTAGATGACCGCTGCTTGAACGGTTTGCGTGAAACCTACTTAGCTCTGGGTACTCCTGGTGCTTCTGTAGCAGTGGGCGTTAAGAAAATGAAAGATGCAGCGATCGGAATCGCTAACAACCCCAACAACATTACCAGAGGCGATTGCAACAGCTTGATTGCTGAATTGGGCGGCTATTTTGACAAGGCTGCTTCTGCTGTTGCTTAAAGCGCGATCGCGCTATGGGTAACTCGTAAAGGTTGCTATTGATTACAAGTCCGTTGCTACGTTTTTGACAAAATAATTGGGAGATAAGCTAACAATGAAAACCCCTCTAACCGAAGCAGTAGCTGCTGCTGATTCTCAAGGACGCTTCCTCAGCTCTACCGAACTCCAAGTTGCATTTGGTCGCTTTCGTCAAGCTGGAGCTAGCCTACAAGCAGCTAAAGCTTTGACTTCCAGCGCTCAAACCCTAGCTCAAGGTGCAGCTCAAGCGGTTTACAACAAGTTCCCCTACACCACCAGCACCTCTGGCCCCAACTATGCCTCAACTCAAGTTGGTAAAGACAAGTGCGTTCGTGACATCGGTTACTACCTCCGCATGATCACCTACTGTCTAGTTGTAGGTGGTACAGGCCCATTAGATGATTACCTCATCGGTGGTATTGCTGAAATTAACCGGACATTCGAGCTATCTCCTAGCTGGTACATTGAAGCTCTGAAGTACGTTAAAGCTAACCACGGTTTGAGCGGCGACCCTGCTGTTGAAGCTAACTCTTACATCGACTACGCTATCAACGCTCTAAGCTAGTTGATAATTTTGCCCGGAGGGGCATACAATGACTGGCATTTGTTAGTGATTGTTTACCCTTCCGGGCATTGTTTTTTTAATTACGAATTACGAATTACGTTAGCGCAGCGTTAGCGACGAAGGAGCGTCATTACGAATTACGAATTATTTTATAGAGAGTAAAGAGTTGGGTGAAAAACTTTTTTCGTCCTTGAGCTAAGGACAAATGACTATTGACCCTTGACTTCACACAATGGAAAACGAAACTGGAATTCAGGAAGATAACCTATTAACAGTAGAGCAAGCGATCGCTAATCTCCAGGGTGAAGATTTAGGATTACGCGTATATGCAGCTTGGTGGTTAGGGCGGTTTCGAGTTGATGCCCAAGAAGCAATTGAAGTATTAATAGCAGCACTTGAGGATGAGGCAGATCGCACCGAGGTAGGTGGTTATCCTCTGCGACGCAATGCAGCGAGAGCATTGGGAAAACTGAACAATCGCCGGGCGGTTGCGCCACTAATTAAGGCGTTGGCATGTTCTGATTTTTACGTTAGAGAAGCAGCAGCGCAGTCTCTGGAAATGTTGAGGGACTTGTCTTGTATTCCAAAGCTGATTGCACTGTTAAACGATAGTGTACCTGGAACACTACCCGCCCCAGAACCACCACAACTTGTCCAACCCTTTGACGCCATTTTAGAAGCCTTGGGAACTCTAGGCGCAACAGATGCAATTGCTGATATTCAACCCTTTTTGAATCACCCCATTCCTCGAATTAAATATGCCGCAGCCAGGGCAATGTATCAGTTAGCCCCCGAACCACAAGTAGCAAATCAATATGGCGATCGCTTAATACAAGAACTCTCCAATCCAGATTTACAATTGCGACGGGCTGTATTAGCGGATTTAGGGGCAATTGGTTATTTACCTGCGGCAGAGGCGATCGCTCAAACATTAGCAGAAAATAGTCTCAAACTGATTTCTCTTAAAGGTTTGTTAGAAAAGCAACTGCAACAAACTACGCCACCGAATTTATCTGACGGGGCAATTCAGGTGATGACATTGATGGATGAATTGCTCTAGGATATTTCTAGCTCCGGCGATTAGAAATCGCGCGCCACTTCCTCTACTTGGGGAGCCACTACACAAACAAAACCCACCTTCGTGGGTTGGGTTTCAAGACCTCGATATTCCCTCATTTAGAATCTTTAAATTGTCTAATTGGAATATCAATAATAAATTCTGCTCCTTCGCCAGGTTGGGACACGCACTGTAACTTACCTCCATGCTTTTCGATGATTTGGTGACTAATTGAAAGTCCTAAACCTGTGCCTTGACCTACGGGTTTGGTCGTAAAAAAAGGATTGAATAGCTGAGTTTGTACTTCTTGTGATATCCCGAATCCATTATCTTTGATAGAAATTTGGATGCGATCATCTCCGATACGCTGGGTCTTAATATTGATCACTGGATAATGTTTTTTTGCACCTGATTTAATAGACTGACGACATATATCCTCTAAAGCATCGATCGCATTTGCTATTAAGTTCATAAATACCTGATTGAGTTGTCCAGCAAAACACTCTACAAGTGGTAAATCTCCATATTGCTTGACAACTTCAATTCCTGAATGTAACGAATTCAATTTGAGACGATGCTGCAATATTAATAGGGTGCTATCAATTCCCTCATGGATATTGACGGATTTCACTTCAGCATGATCCAAACGAGAGAAATTTCGTAGCGAAAGTACAATTTCATAAATCCTCTCAGCCCCTAATTTTAGCGAGGCAAATAGTTTAGGTAAGTCTTCTGCAATAAATTCTAAATCTGTAACTTTTGCTCGTTGTTTAATTTCTGGATTAGGTTCAGGATAATGCTGTTGATAGAGATTGAGCATCTCAATTAAGTTCTGTGTATATTCGTGAATATGGCTGAGATTGCCGTAGATAAAATTAACTGGATTATTGATTTCATGGGCTACTCCTGCTACTAATTGACCCAAACTTGACATCTTTTCACTATGAATTAATTGGGTCTGAGTTTGCTTTAAATTATCGAGAGTTTGTGAAAGTTGTGTGGCCTGCTGCTGTGTATGTTTGAGCAGTACCGCATGTTGTAGAGCTACTCCTAACTGAGAAGCAATTTGGCTCACAAATTCAATTTCTGACTCTTGCCATTTCCGAGATTTTTCACATTGATGAATACAAAGTAAACCCCATAAATTACCTTGCTTGAGCATCGGCACTACTAAGTTTGCCCTTACCCAGAATCGAGACAACATTGAGATATAACAATCGTCTAATTCCGAGTTATAGATATCTGCTACTGCATGAATATAACCGTGACAGAATTTCTTAGTATACTGTTCGCCTACACAGCGATCATAGACTTTTGCTGCTAAGGTTGAAGGAAAATGAGATGCAACATCTTCTGCTATGACTTCGCCACCTTCATAACTAAATTCAGAATAGAAACGAAAAACCACAACTCGATCAGCATTGAGTACGCGGCGGAGTTCTTGGGTAGTGGTTTCAAAAATCTCATTCAAGTCTAGAGATTCTCTAACTTTGGTGATTACACTTGCTAGAGTTTGCTGTTGTTCTGCTACAAGAGCCAATTGTTGTGTTTGCGATCGCACTTGTTCCACATACTCAGCTTGCTGCAAGGCTACACCTAATTGAGTAGCAATTTGTTTAAAAAATTCTACCTCTGAAACTTCCCAATGACGACTGCTAGAGTGTTGATAAACTCCCAATAAGCCCCATAATTCTTGTCCAACAAAAATCGGCGTAATTATAAAAGCTTTGACATGAAATTGTTCGAGTAAATCAATGTGGCAATCGGCAAATCCCATGCTGTACACATCATTAACCACGAAGGTTTCATTATTGCGATAGCGTCCCCCTTTGGTTTCTTGTAAATATGTGTCATCCCACACAGTATTTACCCCTAGCTTGACATTATTCTGCCATCGAGGATTTGCAGATTCATAATCACTGACAAATTCACCTCCCCAGTCGGCATTAAAGCGATACACTGCTAAGCGATCGCTCTTTATTAATTGACAAATTTCCTCAGTTGTAGTACGGAATATATTTTCCACATCCAGCGATTGCCGCATATTTGCAATGATGCGAGCCAGGGCTTGTTGCCTTTCAATCGATCGCTGTAACTCAATGGTAGAGCGTTGCAAATCGGTATTGCTCTGTTGCAATTCGGCAGTGCGATCGCGTACTTGTTGCTCTAAATTAGTATTGAGGGCTTGTACTTGTTGATACAGTCGATATTGCTTAATAGCAGTGGAAAAGCGCTCACCAAGTGCTTGTGCTAGCTTGACATCTGCATCAGCCCACTGTTGTGCCTGTCCAGTTTTCAGTTCGCGCCATGCCTCAAAAGATTGACGCGGCATCAGTTGACGAGAATCAGTATCAACACAGCCAGCCCAAATAGTTTCTATATCCACTTCATCTCGGAAGATACTTAAGCAGCCAACGACAGTAGAAGCATACAGCAGGGGTACAATCAACAAACCCCGGATTTGCGTGGCTTGGAAGCAAGGAGTGATCGCTCTAAATAAGGGTTCTTTATAAATATCAGCGATCGCCCACAAATTTGTGTCAGAATTGCGCTCATCCGGTGGAGGATTCAAAGCATAAACAGCTCTCATCCAATTCACCGACCATAATTTAGCTCCGATGCTGTCATAATCGCCGGGTGGGCTAGTAGCGGAGTAGAGGTATTTTAGCCATAATCGATGTTCCTCAATCGGTCTACCTGCTCCACGATCAAGTGCAGCAGGTTGTACCCCACAGGTGTAGATTTGTGTAGGTTGTTTATTGTCTGGCAGTAAATAAAGGCGTCCTCCAGAACCTGCAAAAGCAGCTACCGTTTCCTCTAGGGCAGCTTGCAGCTGCACAGTCGGCGTAGTATAAAGTTGTTCGGTAACTTGGTTAATGATAGCTTCTTGACGGGCTTGCTCTCTGACTTGGTTGAGTAAAATAGATTGAGAAATTGCGATCGCTACTTGATCAACTACCGATTGAATCAGCTGTAATTCTTGCTCTGTGACAACTCGTGGTTCTGAATGGTGAGATACTAATAGCCCCCACAATTGCGATGATTGTCGCAGAGATGGTAAAGAATCTTTCCCAGTTTCTTTACTTTGTAAAACAATCGGCACAACAACCGAAGACATGACGTCCATCGCTGTTAAATATTCCACATGGCAAGGATCAACAGGACGATAGCGAATATCTTGCTCTTCGAGGGGTTGACCCGTTTCTAAGTTATCGAGAGGACTAATACCTATTTCGTGTGTTGCTAAATCTACTATTCTGCGTTGACGTGCCCTCACAAATAATTCTCTCGCATACGGTGGAATATCATCTGCAGGAAAATTTAGCCCTAACAGCGGAGGTAAGCGACCTTCTTGAATTGATTCGGCAATCACCAACCCATGACCATCGGGTTGAAATTGGTAAATTTTCACACGATCAGTGCCGAGAAATGAGCGGACTTCCGCAACCGTAGCTAATAAAATTTCTTGTAGTTCTAAAGATTGCCGCACCCGACTAGCAATACGGTGTAATAAAATTTCCTGAGTCAAACTTACATGCTCCGTAGGTAAATCAACCATAAACTTCTTGACTACAGATTTAGTATTTAATAATTTTTATGAGCTATATCTTATACATTCTGATAATCAATAGTTATATATGACAGTCGTAAAAACACTGATATATGAGCTACATACATTGAGCTTACATATGCAATTGTCTAGTTTGTCAAAGACGCTACACGAACACCAGTAATTGTGTAATTGATATATTCCTTAGGATTCGTGTAAAAATAAGTTGAACAATTTAATATTTGTAGTGCGGGCATCTTGCCCGCGCGAGCAAGATGCTCGCACTACTTATTTTTACTTGATGCCTTACGTAGATTATTCTCGTGATGCGCGACGAGGGTTACTGTGCTTTTCACCGATTTGATCCACAAGCGATCGCTCAGTACGATTACTATGGCTGATTGTGGAAACTTCTCAGGACAATTGTGGAATTTATCACTTCGATAAAAATATTTGACCAGCCGTAAGTCATTAGTATTTTTAAACACATACAAAGTAAAGACGTTGCTCTACAACGTCTTTACAAAAATGAGTTCGGATTGAATTAAAGAATCATCTTCAACGACTCATACTATTTCTTAGGGAATATACCAAACCAGTTATAATTTGACCTTGAATAGTCTATGGTATGAATTTTATTGTCATGGAAACCGTTCGATTCATATGTTGTAGACGAACCATCTATACTGTCAGTAATGTTGGTTATATGAATAGAGGGATAACCACCCAATACTGTTTTCTCATCTGCTGAAACAGACTCATATAAAAATGTCTCTTCTTCGATAAATTTGAAGTCGCGAATCGCTATTTTAGTCATTGCCTTAGTTTAGTTACCAATAGTTAATTAGACTAATATATTTTAGATTATTAGCCATTATTTTTTTAGCTATTTTTAAGGTAAATTACAGATAAAATTGTCATATTAATATTTTGAATATAGTGCTTGCAAAACATAATTTATTATTTATTCTTGCAATAAGATATATTTCTATAAAACCTTTTTATCTTATACAAAAAATGGTAGAATCTTTAAAAGTTTTGGTTAAATAGAATTCGCTACTACACAAAGCTTAGTCCACCTCCGTGGACTAAGCAAAAGTTATATCTTTCAAACCCACCTCCGTGGGTTTTATCTGTGTAGCCAAGCCAGTGCGTTGGGCGGCTTTGCCGACTTGTAGACGCCCGGAGGGCGGCTTCCCACAGGGTAGCAACTGGCGCGCGATTACTAATCGCTAGAGCTTAATAAAACCAGGGAGTAATCCAGGAACTACCAAACGTATAATTTGACCTTGAATAATCTACAGTACGAAATCTACTATCGTGGACAGTATCATATTCGTATGTAACCGAATTGTCATTTACAGCGTCGCTGACGTTCTTTATATAAAGATAGGGAAAGCCTCCCCATATAGTTTGTGCTTGTGTTGGAACCAAAGCGTGCAAAAATGTTCCTAAATCAATAGTATAAATATCAAAAATTCCTATCCTAGCCATTATTCCGTCTCCTGCTCAGAATTAATTTGCTCTTTAATTTTAATGATACTCTCATCATCATTGCACCCATCTTCATCAACAAGTTAATAGATAGGTAAAGGATTGATATTTAAATCACTTAATGGAACCAAGGATTAACCCAAGAAGTACCAAATGTGTAATTTGACCTTGAATAGTCTCTGCTATCAATCCTATTATCGTGGAAAGTATGAACTTCAGATGTAAATGAGTGGTCATTTATGGCGTCACTAATGTTTTCTATATAAACATAAGGGAAGCCTCCTAAGACTTTCTTTAATTGTGCTGGAGTTAAATCATGCAAAAACATTCCTATATCAATAGGATAAAAATCTGAAATTCCTATCTTAGCCATTTTTTATCTCCTATTCTTCAGATGATTTGCTATTTTATTCTATATGATTGTTTAGAATATTATCAGCACTTTTTAATTAGATTATATATATAAATTTCATATAAATATCAAATCTAATTAGATTTTTAGGACATAATTTAAAACTTATTTTAATGTTTTATGTCTATATTTTTTAGATAATTGCAAACTTATATTCCAAAAGGAATAGACATACAGTTAAGGACTTATTCACCACAATATTAAGTCTCAGAATTTTATGCGCCGATCTCAAGATGGGAAGATTTTTCTCATTGATTGCGACAATTTGACAAAGCAACTATCAAGTATAAGGTCGCCACTCACCCAAAATTTTGCGTAATATTATTGAACTACCGCCAAAATCAAGTCAAAATAAATTCTTATAAACAATCT
>JAHHHC010000079.1 GCA_019359515.1 Desmonostoc vinosum HA7617-LM4
TCGTTTGATATTATTGAATTTTCGTTCTGGGCGATGGCGAGGCAACTTTACTATCACTAATTTTTTACTGCTGCTAGGTGCTTTCCTCAGCTTATCTGCTTTGTATACCAATTAGATAGCTAGGGGTTTTGCCCGTAGTGCTTCTATTAAAGCATCTAGGTGTTGATCGGAGGCAAATAAAGCTTCAGAACTCCGGGAGAGGGCTTGAATTTCACTTACTTTTGCAGTCTGATATTGCCAGAAAGCTGTTAACCCTAAGCCTAATACCCCGATGAGTGCCAGACTGATTACCCCTAAGAAGTATCGTTGCAGTCGAGCCGTTTTTTTCTCCTGCACTAAGCGGGCTTCGACTTCCCTGGTACGGGCGGCTTCTAGGGCTTGCTGTTGTTCTCGTTTTTCTAGGGCATGGGAAGCGGCTAAAAACTGATAATCGCGATCGCCAATTTGTTTTCCCTCTGCCCAGACCTCGGCATCTCTCAAAGCTTGTCCTTTCAGCAGACGCGATTCATCTAACCGCTCTGAACTCAGCCATGCCCTCAAATTAATAGCATAAGGACGCAGATTTGTCAATTGCTGCTCGACCCATTCGGTATTAAACACCTCAGCATAGATGGGGTTGCGAATTTGCAAGTAGCCCTGCTCCTTGACGACTAAGCCTGATAGCAGTAACTCAGTTTGTTCGGGGCTGTTGTCGATGGCAACAGTTTTACCCCAGACATCTAAAATCTGCTGATATAAACCCAGCAAGCGCCCCGCTCGCTGTTCGTCATATAGTAAACGATGGGCGATGGTTCGTAAATGTTCTGGTTCATCTTGGAGTTCCCAGTAGTCGATCAAGCGCGATCGCACTAGTTTTTCTAACCAACTTGCTGACTGTCCGGTGGGAATGGCGATCGTGCCATCCTGCCAAGTATTTAGCACCAATTGACAAAGTTTTTGAGTTAAAAAGGGTTGTCCATTTGTCCACTCTAGAATGTGACGCAGCATAATTTCCGGTTGCTTGACTGTTCCTTGCAAACCGGGAAGCAAGGGTAAGGCTTCAGACAAGCGAAATCCTTGTAAATCAATTGCCCGTCCAATATTAAACGGTGTCCGGCTTTTGTCGGCAATTAAATAATTGGGCGTGGCTACACCCAACAGCGTAAAGGTGAGCCGTTGATAAATCGGTTCTTCCACCCGCTTGTTATAGCAGGCTCGAATCAAGGCAAAAAAGTCATCAATGGGAAAGTCTAATCCCAGAACACTATCAATTTCATCGATAAAAATGACTACAGGTTGCTGAATTTCGGTGAGTAAAACTGTGGACAAAAAATCACCAAAGCGTTTTACAGGCGAGAGATGCGAGCATTCTCGCCACCAGGTTCGCAAATTTACCCCCAGCCGGAAGCTGCTGATAATACTTTGTAAAACTGAGGCATACCACTGTTCGGATGTCATTTGTTGACTACCAATGGTAGTCATGTCAATCGTACCCGATCGCACACCCTCAGCTTGCAGGCGATCCACGATCCGGACGCGCAGGCTCGACTTTCCCATCTGTCTCGCATTCAGGACATAGCAAAACTCTCCCTTGAGCAACGCCTGAAATAATTCATCATCCGCCTGTCGTTTCACATAGCTGGGTGCAGTCACAGGAAGGCTGCCACCTGCTTGATATTTATAGAGAGATGGACTGGACATTTAAGTAATAGGAATTGGGCATTGGGGATGGCTTGGCCTGGGTATTGGGTAAAGGGGAAGAACTTTGTTTAATTCCTTTTCCCTTTACCCTTTAACCTTTCCCCCTCTTGTTCCCCCTCATCTTCCTCATCTCCCTCATCCCCTGTTCCTTTGGTGGGCGATCGCAATACACTCATCATGAGTGCGATAGTCCATCGCTTGATGTGGTTTAGATAGATTATACTAGGTACAAACTGGAGTTTAGACTAGTTCCCGGTGCGAAACCCAAAAGCCTTACAGTGATTGAGGTATGGAAAAATGTACTCAATCGTCAGGCAGACTTTTTCAGCTTGTAATCCTAAAGAACCAAACCCAAATTGGTCTAAAGCTTGCAGTAGATTATTCGCGTTTTCTGGACTCATTTCTATCCAGCTTCCCCAACGACTGCAACAGATTTTTGACTGTTTCCTCACAACCATCCCAACCAGACCTCAATCAATGGCATGTCCAGCACACGCACCAGTTGGACAAGAGAAATAGTGTCTTGAACTTGTATCAAATATTGGGCGATCGCATCCTTCCACTTTTGCACATCTTCATCGCTTGCCAAGTTGCGAACATCTTCCAAAGTCGTCACCTCATCCAACATTGCTAAGACATTCGCCTTGTCAACAGGTGCTGCCACTGAATCACTGTTGTTGGTACTGAATCTGCCAAAGATAGATGTTGTCATTATCTTCCAGTTCACTAATTCTTTTCTTTGTAAGTCCAAACAGGAGCTTTAAAGGTTCTTCCTTCGTTTTCGGAATCAGCTTCCAAAAGATTTGGCACGTTCTATTGAATTCAAGGCTAATCTTGCTCTTAATTAAACCTTTTATTCGCGCACACCTTAGCATCTGATCCCAAACATCCTGCAAACAAAGCAGCCCACCAAGTGGCAAGTTATCACAGTAGAAGAGCGACAGAACGTAATCAGGGGGGTTGGGCATATTCCACACTATTCTTTTCCCATCTTGCCTTATTGTGATCTTTAGACATAAACACATGTTCTTAAAGCTATCGTAGTATGCGTCTATAGGGCTATTATCAACATTGAATTCCCCTTTATATTTCCCCCATGTAAGGTACCTGACACATTTCATGTTCGTAGTTTTAATATTTTTGGAATGAACTATGATTGTCCAATCTCCTCGCTCAAATCGTTGTGCGTCCATTGTTTTCTCCTTATTTCCTCAAATTTTGTGACGCTAAAGGGGGCAACGTACAGAATTTTGAAATTCTTCAGCAGATATGTATACACGATCGCTCATTCTCAGAGCGATCGTACCGCACTACCAAAGACATCTTCCACTTACCTGTCAGATATCAATGTTTCGGTTTCAGCAACCAAAACTCCGACAATAGCGGTAACCTGTCTGCACTTGGTCACACTTCGATCAACCAACCTTTAACTAGAGGTAGTCAATGATTATCGAGTACCGTACTGAATCTCCCAGAGATAGATGTTGTCATTATCTGCCAGTTGATCAATTCTTTTCTCTGTCAGTCCAAACAGGAGCTTTAAAGGTTTTTCGTCCGTTGCCGGAATCCGCGTCCAGAAGATGCGACAGTTTCCCTTGAGTTGGAGGTTGGTTTTGTTCTCAGTTAAACCTTTTATTCGCGCACACTTCACCATCTGCTTCCAAACTTCCGTCAAACAGCGCACTACACTTTCAATCGGCAAGCAGTTTTCACATTCGAACATGGTCAAAACGCGCTCGATATCGTCGGGCAGAAACCATTTTACTGTTTTCCCCTCTAGACTTATTTGGATCGGTGCCCAATTAAATAGACTATTAAACCTATGGTCGGAATCATTTACAAGTCTGTACCCAACATTGAATTCCTCTTTATACTTCTTCCAGCTAGGGTGTCTGACATATTTTATGGTTACAGTTTTAATATTTTTGGGAGTACGAGCTTTGATTTTCCAATCTTTTTTCGCAAGTCTTTGTACGTCCATTGTTTTCTCCTTGAATGTGTATCAATTCTCGAAATTGAGTAGCTGTTAATGTAGTCAGGCTAGCAACATTAAAGATAGTCAATGATTGTCAAGTTCCAAAGTACTGAATCTCCCAGAGATAGATTTGGTCATTATCTTTCAGTTGATCAATTCTTTTCTTTGCCAGTCAAAACAAGAGCTTTAAAGGTTCTTTGTTCGTTCTCGGAATCCACTTCCAGAAGAATTCGGCATTCTTTAAAGAGAGCAGGGTATCGTCCTCAATTAAGTTTTCGCTTCGCGCACACTTCACCATCTGCTTACAAACGTTCATCACACATAACAGTCCCATATCAAGGGTGTTTCTTTTTGCAAGGAACATTCTTGTACAGTGAACAGTTAACTGTTATCAATACATCTGATAACTGTTAACTGATAGTAGGGGACTTAAACCCAGTAATGAAACTGAAAAATAATAACTGTTAAAGAAGTTGCTGTTTGACCTCAGTATTCAGTGTGGTACGGGCAGTTTGAAACTGCTCTGGGATAATCTTCCAGCTTGGCAAACCAAAACTGACGAGATCGGAGGTCTTATCGTCTTTGCTCCAGGTTTTCTCCTGCTTGGACAATTCTTCTAACTGGCTCTTGAGTTTTTGCCAAAATCCTTGAAACCCATATTTAGGTTCGTTAGGTTCTCGCAAAATGGCATCAATCTCTGTCAAAAACGAGATTTGTTTGGGGTTGGCTGAGGCCAGGGCTGAGAGTTGCTCATAGCGTTTTCGCACCAGCTCTGTGGTTTTGATCCATTCGTTGAGGGCAATGCCAATCTGCCCTGCCAACCCTGACAGGGTTGTTTCTCGCTTGCCAGCGCGAGTGTCCATATTCTCGATTTCAGCAGCCAGGATTTTGACAAAAGTGGCAACCCGTACATAATTGTTGGCGCTTTGCTCGATCGCAAACTGGAGGTAACCAATTACTGCATCCCGTAAGGCTGAGTCTGCGATCGCCTTGGCTGGTCGCGTCACAGCCTGAAGACTCTGAATAAAGCTTTCGGGAACTAAGGGAGCTGGTGCCAGAAATGCGATCTTTTCTCCTCCCCACAAGCGGCGCGGGATTAACGCTAAATCAGGTTCCTGTAACTCTGAGTCCGCTTTGGTGGCAGGATTCATATTCAAAGTTCCCCAGGCTTCGCCAACCTTCCTGATTAGCTCGGTCATGTCGCGATCGATTTGTTTGAGCGTGGTTTCGTCTTTTTCAAACTGTTGGCTGCCTCCCCGCAGTGAAGCTAGGGCATAAACCACCGAATTCTGAATCTCCCTAGCTCTCAGGAAAATACGAGACAAGCGATCGCGGCGGACATTCAAAGCTTGTTTATCAATCGAATCTACCGTATCAGGGGCATCGTTTAAGGTGCGATAAGGCTGCAAAACGGCATACAGCGGGATACCATTCTGTTTAGCTTGTTGTGGTAGCACTGCTGCTAACTTTAATAATCCCTCCATCGTCAGCTTGATATTGGCGTGGTCTGCTACCCCTGGGATGTCTAAGCGCGGATTAGCCTGGAGCAACTTCAAGAAGCTTTTCGGCACCATAACTTTGATTCCTGCTTCATCGTCATCGGGTAGTTCAATGACTTCTTCATCCTCATCAAGTTCGACGTATTCGACCTTAACCCCATCTGCGTCAGGTGGCAGTTCTACATAATCTTCTTCCCTTGGGGGTTGAGCGCTGACAATTCGCCCTGGTTCGCCGCTCCCGACAGGAGTGGCATTCATTTGCAAGCTAGCGTCATCTAGTCCAGCATAAAGAACAGATAGCGATTCTGATACACCTGTTTCCGAGAGCGCCTGCTGCCAACTAGAAAGAAACTTACCATCAAACTCTACGCCGCTCTTGTAAGCTGCCGACAAAGCAGTATTCAGTTCGGTTAAGGCTTTCCGGGAATTAACGGATATCTCTGCTAAACCGATCAAGTAACCGCCTTCAATCCAACCCGCCACAAAGTAATCACCGAAGTTAGCCCGAAACTTGGACGGGCCTAAATCCTTCTTCTTTGGATCAATACTAAAACCTTTAATCTGAATAGCACTGTTCAGGACGTAGCACTCCACCAAAAAGTAGAGGCTGTAGGCATTCACCGTGCTTTCCTTAACAAACTGCCCAATGGTGCTGCCAGAAAACAAATCATATTTAAGGTTGGCATTAGCTTGAACTAATAAATAATCGCTCAGTTGCTGCAAGTTCTCTACTCGTCTCACCCGTGTCCTGACCGTCTGGCTGGTGTGACCCAGCGCTGGTTCGGCTTTCAATGAGGCTCCATCATTGGGAGCAGCTGTGGAAAAGACGGTTCTGCTAATTGAGTCGTAGCCAGATCCTTTGACCATAGTGACTTCCCACGGTACGACCACCATACCGCCTTGACTAAAAGCAGCATAGGGAGATGTTACATCATTAGCTCTTATTGTTGTGGGTTGATCGCTCATCTCAATTCATCCTTTCAAAACTTGATTAGATCGCACTCAGACTGTCGCAATATTTGCTAGTGGTTTGAATACTAGTTCTTCTGTATCGTTCTTTGCCTTACAAACCCCTTAATCTGGCTGGCTTTTGGGTTTCAGAAGGCAGCTATGCTGGAGGTGAGTCCAGCGCTCTTGGTAGCGTTTCCAACGCCAGTCGCTCATGGGGGAAACCCCCAAGACCACGCTGGCTCCTCCGCAGGCGACTGCGATAGCGCAGCGTTAGCGAGTCTTCTCCCAAGGGGAGACGCTAAGAGCGAACGAGCGTCACCCGAAGGGAAGAGGGCAGAAGGCAACCTACCCTTAAAAGAGTGGGACTTCGGCTGTAAACGTTTTATACCGCACTTCGTGCCGCTTCTCTACGAAACGCTAACGCTGTAATGAGTCTCAGTATAATTACTTATTTGAACGATTACTCAGACCCAAAGCTAAAGTTTTAATTGACACTCCTAACCTTTTGCCCTCGACCCTCTGCCTTTCTTTGTAACTAAGCAGCTATATCCTTGACATACATATACTTAACGAAGTGGCTGCATAGCTCGATAACTTTGTCATAATCGGAAACCACCATCTCAGCTTGAAAATCTTGAATGGGGTTCTCCCACGGGTCTCCCCAGCCAGCTAGGGTATTGATCGTGCCGACATCTTCCCCTAGCCCTTTGAGAGTTCCAGCGATGGCTTCCCACTGGCCTTGCATCTCACCCAGTACCTGCACAGCCGCCCGACAAGCATTCATCAGACCATTAATTGTCGTTTCAGCAGTATCGAAAAATGTTTTAACGACATTAAAGCGTTTGATGCGAGTGAGCCTTTCCTCAAAATCTGCGATTTGTTTACTCATTTTATCTGCTTCGACGGCAGTGAAGCTCATCCCAATCAAACAGCCAATACTCCCAAGCGGCGGCAGTATCATAAAGGCAACGGTAACAGATGCCACACCCTGTGCGGCGGCTGCCACGCTTAAACCTGCATAGGTTTTCTGAAATGTTGCAATATCATCTTGAATCTTCGTTAACAGCTTATCTGTCTCACCCTTAGGCACACTCACTTCTCTTTCCCACGCTTCCAGTGACTCCGCCTCTTGTTTAAGCCAATCAGCATATTTATCTTTAACCTTTTTCGCATCTTCGTTGTCGCTCTCAATTTCACGTTGATATGCTGCTAGTTGATTTTTGACTTTTCCGGCTTCTTCTGCGTATTTCAAGGCTTGTCTTTTCAGACCATCAAGAATACCCGAAAACTCTCGCTTCAGACTTGCTTTGCGATCGCCAGATAACTGATTAAATGCTGTAGGATTTAATTCTTCCTGCGTTCTCTTAGTCAATGTGGCGATCGCCGATTTGGAGGTTTTGCAATAAGTTGAGATGTTTGACGCGATCGGTGCCATAGCAGCCACATGTCCATCCCACTTTGCTGCTGTTGTCTTAGCCTTAGTCAGCAGCTGAGGAATCGATAAAGCTTGTTTCATGCCTGGGGCATCAGGCGGAATGTTTGGTGGTGCCTCTAGTCGCTTGATTGTAAGAGCATAGGAATACATCTGATAGATAAGATCTAGCTCGGTAAGATTCTTTGCTCCCTGTTCGAATGAAGTTGAGACGGGTGGTTGTGTGCTTGTTGTCATGATGTTTCCTTTTGATAGTGATAAGTTTGGTTCTAAAAACAACGTGAATAGACCCTAGCCGTTGTGTACAAGGGAATTTTTATCTCAGGTTAAGGGGGTGGACAGTTTCTAAATACTGAGTCACCTCTTTTTCAACGCTTTCCCATTGCATCTGTTGCCATACTGCCCAAATAGGACTCTCTAACCAATCATCGAAGGTGGATAGTTCTAGGAGGTCTATTAGCCCTTTTAAATCACCACCGATGCCTTGCCAAGTACCCATCTGCAATTCAGCAATTTTGCTCATTCCTGAAAGGTGAGTTGAAAGAGCATCAACTTGGCCAACATTTGCTTCGGCAAAACTGAGTAATTTCTGGGTAGCTTCTATCTGACGCTGCTTTTGATTAAGATGCGCTTCGATTTCTGCAAGCTTGCTATTGACTGTCGTTAATGCGATCGCACCGATTCCTAACGAAAAGATCATTAAAGCTATTCCTAAATCTTCTATTTGCTTTTTTTGTGACTGAAACTCATTTTTTTGTTGTTCAGATATATTTTTTTGTTGCTCCAAAGCTTGCTTCTGATTAATCAGGGTATACATATGAGTTTTTACTCTGTATGTTGCATCTCGAACTGAGAGTACTGCTCGATCAAATTGCTGGAAGGAATTAAACGTAGTAGATTGAAGAGCTTTGCCCTGTTGCACATATGAATTAAGATCTTGGAACTCTGTCTTTAACTCTGAGAGCAGGATCGTTTTTTGATCTTTTGCAGCGTTCCACAAATTTTTCGTTTTTTGCTCTTTAGAATCTAGAACTCTTTGAGAGCGAACAGCAAGTTTTTGTATGACTCCTGCCTCTTGTATGCTTTTAGGTAAAACATCTTGCCTCCAAATGGAGTGGAGTTTTTCAGTTTGCTGATAAAGCTGTGCAAACTCAGCTTCTTGTTGCGGTGTTAGTTGATCCTTAACTGACTCTAGCCGCTGTATTTCCTGGAATGCTGGCACTAAATGAGATTTAAACTGATTTGCAAACTGCTCCATTTTTTGGAGGGAGCTAACGGATTGTTGCGGGAACATAATAGGTGTTAGCTTCCACCACTGTCCAGAGTAGTTACCAGTTGATGCCATGCAGGGAGCATTATTTCCATCATTGTAGACATCTAATGACTGACCTTCCCCCTGAAAAGAGTTGGTCAGGCGATAATAACTATCGCTCAGTGGAGTCAGTTTCCACACTTGTCTACTGTAGTTGCCAGTCTGCCTGATGGCGGCGGTATCTAAAGACTTATCTTCTCCCAGTAAAACATTGGTAAAACGATAATAGCTACCATCGTGCGGTGTCAATTTCCAAAGTTGTCCGCTGTAGTTGCCAGTTTCCTCCATGAGCAGATTATTGTTTCCATCACTTCGGGCACATAGCGATCTACCCTCTCCTAAAAAGGCATTTGTCAAACGATAGCAAAATCTGTTATTTACTTGCACTTTTTGTGATGCCATACTTTGCTCTTCATGACACTAAGGGATATGTCTGCATTCCAAAGCCACCTCAAATTTTCTAAGTAGTGGTGCAAAATATCTAAATATTTATGTGTAGGTAATTACCAACTCAATCGAGGATCTGTTGCTTTAGAGCGGTTTTATTAAGTGCATAATCATAAACATACAGACTTAAATGAGAATTTACCTCTCCCTTGCCTCCGGATTCGTGCAAGAGGTTTAGTGAAATTTTTGAGATTTATTCAGAACTGTTTTATTAATGAGCGCTTCCCAAAAGTTCTCCCCTCCTCACATTAACTAATAATTCCAACGAATTTTTCCAGCGCCTCGCCTCCACCCACCGCCGCGTAAGTCTAGATGAGTGAATCCCTTGCCAGAAGCAACGCCGTAGCCTAAACCGCCTCCCCAGTGTTCTTTCAGAAAACACTCGAATTCAACCTCTCTGCCATCCATGGTATAGATGTCGATAGCCCCACCATTAATATGTTGTGAATTTGCCACACCGCCCACAGCCGCATTAATGAGAGGGGGACGATACCAACTGGTGACTCCAATAGGAACACCCCATTCCTGGCGGATTTTATCCAGTTCTACTACCAGGGCAAGGATATTGCGCTCAATTTCTGATCCCTTGGTAGGAATACGGCGGCGATCCTTTTGGGTCACTTCTGCTACTGTGAAATACTGGCTGACCTTGCAATTCATGTCATTCCAATCCACTATACCGCTGTAAGGCTTGCAAACAGACTCGTAGGCGGCAATAGACTTATTGGCTGCTGGAGGTTTGGGGGCTTCAATGGGTGTCCGGTAAATTCGTATCCAGTTGCTTTCATCTGTCAGCTGTTGTGAGGGAATGTATTTGTAGAGTTCTGCTACAGCATTGATGTGCTTTGGGTTTGTAGCGTCAAAATACTTCCAAAAATCTAGGAATTTTTCACTGGTGATTGTGCTCATACAATAATCTCCTGAGCTTGTGCAAATCAGCATCATGCAGCTAGGACCTGTTTTGCTCGCTCCACCAGGGCGATGAAATGATCCTAGCCTTTGTAGGCTCCGTTCATAGCCTTGCGAAAAAATAGGCTGATGAGTTAGTCCATAATTCAACTCAAGTTCATTCCCTCAAATAGCTCATTCAACATTGCATCATCAGGTAATCTGTCACCTTCGATCAGTCGCTTTTCAATTTTTTTCCTGACTTTCTCGACATCATTAGGTTTGTATGTGCCGTCCGTAATGAGGCTATCTAGAATCTGTTTTAACTGAGACAAGGACTTTCCTCTAATGTCGGACATTCTAAGTTTTGGCATATGTATCAACCTCCGCGTTTAGCTAAAAATTGTCTTTGCATTAGAAATCTTATTCTCTTTTCTGATACTTGAGAAATTGTTCTAATTTAGAAGTGTGTGAACTTTTAAGAAACATTTCTGTTTCTTGACATCCATTGGGAATGCAAGGGGTGCATCTTATTTAGCAAAAAATATTTCCAGAAGCCCTCTCTAACAGGACTCCCCATCGGAATTATTTTTTTCTTTGGGCATTTTAAAAAGCGGGATGCTCTCGAATGCGAGCGTTTTAGTTCGTAATAATACAGTTTAAGAATAAGAGTCATTTTAAACAATATAAAAAAGTTAGAAAAAGCATAGACTTACAAGCTTTTTCTTAACATCTCGTTTAATATTTTGAAACTATAAAAATATCAAAAAGTATTAAAAAGTATAATTAAGTATACTCAGGGTTGTAGAATTGTGATAAATAACATCTATCGCCCGGAGGAATTATTGTCTAAAGATCTAAAAAGTTTGCCCTAGTCAAATATTTGCAATTGTAAAGTTTTATTAAGAAAATTTTCTGCAACAAAGAGTCACTTAATTCATCCCACAAAGCTTCTTCTGAACAAGAACGCCAAATTCAGAATTTAGGTAAATCAATGGATGTATCTGATGTATCTATAGATGTGGAAGCCGCACTAGCAATTTCAGACAATTTAGTTTTTGTCAAGACGGGTAAGCACTTGAGTACCCTACAAGCACAAATCTTTCGAGGCGCGTGGTCTGGTTGCAAATATGAGGAAATTGCCATAAATTGCCACTGCTCTGATATCTACATTAAGGCGAGCGGTGCTAGGCTCTGGGAGTTCCTGTCCGCAGGATTAGAAGAACAGGTGAGCAAGAAGACGTTTCGAGCCGCTCTGGAACGCTACAGTCTTCTCAACTCAGATCTGACCACAAGGAAAATCCCACCTGCTACAGTTGAAGAATCGAGTCAAGCACCCGCGACCTCAGACAGATCTAACCCCTCACCGCTTGTTGCAACAGATATCCAATTAGTAGAAGGTCCTGTGGAACTGGGGTCTAAATTGTATGTTGAGCGCCCCCTGATTGAAGCTCGCTGTTACAACGCAATTTTGACGCCTGGAGTCCTGCTGCGGATCAAAGCGACCCGACAAATGGGGAAAACCTCGCTGTTGGCAAGAATTCTGGATCGAGCCAATGAACAGGCGTATCATACCGTCTGTTTAAACTTGCAGCTAGTGGATAGCCAGAATTTGCAGGATTTGGATCGGTTTTTGCAATGGTTTTGTGCGCGGGTAACCCACAGCCTGCAACTACCGACGCAGTTAGCCAACTATTGGGATAGGATTTTTGGCAGTAAAACCAGCTGCAAGGATTACTTTGAGAGTTATCTTCTGCCGCAACTCGATCAACCGTTAGTGCTAGCTTTGGATAATGTGGATGAGGTTTTGCAAGCTCCCGAAACCGCCTTTCACTTTTTCGCCCTGCTGCGCGCTTGGTATGAAGAGGCTAAAAATAGTAAGGTATGGCAAAAACTGCGGTTAGTACTGGCTTATTCCACCGAAGTTTACATTCCCTTGAATACTTATCAATCACCGTTTAATGTGGGCATATGCATAGAATTGCCAGATTTCAGCCCCGTTCAGGTGGAAGAGTTAGCCCAGCGCTATAAACTCAACTGGAATCAGAGCCAAGTGTCACAACTGATGAACATGGTAGGGGGGCATCCCTATTTGTTGCAGATGGCGCTTTACCAGATTGTTCAACATCAGATGACTCTTAAAGAACTGTTGCGCGTGGCACCTACCGAAGCAGGACCTTATAGCAACCATTTACGGCAGCATTTAAGGCATTTGCAACAGCAACCTGAGTTAGCCACTGCGTTCTTAACGGTGATCGAGACAAATAAGACAGTTCACTTGGAGTCTCTGGTGATATTTAAGTTAAATAGTCTGGGATTGATCCATCTGCAAGACAATGAAGTCATGCTCCGATGTGAGCTATACCGCCAGTATTTCCGCGATCGCCTATTGCCTAGAACACCGATTCTGTAATCAGGGAAGAAAATAAAAATCAACTTAGGAGTAAGGACAAGTCACAAACAGACTCTTCTAGTGAATCTGACCAACAACTACACCGCCATCGTCCCAAAGTTCCCTTCCACATCTGGGTTGCCCCTCGTCCCTCCTTCGGCTACAAGGAAACTAACGCTACTAAGCTCAAAGAGCAATTACTACAAACTAACGAAGTTGCCGCTTTCTTGCTGCGAATTGATCGGGAAACGGGGAGTTGAGAAGGATTATGCTCTAGATGCATACTGCCAAATTCTAGCCCAGCGTCACCAGTTGATTAATAATCTTCGATCTGAGTTGCGATCGCTATTACTAGAGATGGGCAATACCATCGTACCAATGGGCAGTGAGATGATGTTGATGCTAAAAACGCCTTGCTGATGCCGCCTCTGTTTTGAACACTGAACATAATTGTGCAGTTGCCAAAGCTAACAATATTTCTGCAAGTGAGTATCGCGCTCGTAAGAGCATCGTATCTTGCCCTTCTCGCGCACCCAGCCGACCATCTACATACGCCGATGCCAACATATCTGCATCGGAAATCGAAACGAGATAGCGTCCCTTGAAATCAAGTGGTGCAGAACCTCGCGCGAGCGTTGGCTGGTCGAATTGAAAGACTGAGCGATCGCCCATCCAGGAGCAGCAGTCAATGCCATTAGCCCCAATATCAGACATTTGTGCAGCATGATTTATCTTGCTCTATATATGCTAAAGTCTGCGATGCGTCGTCACAACTTTGCCGTTAGCCCGCTAATTCATCGGTAAAGGTACGTCTGACAGGTTATGGTTGAAGTCAAAAGTGTTGGTTTTGCAGACGATGCTCAAAAGCCAAATGCTGAAAAGCCCCCATCTACAGCTATACATTGTCCCGTCATGTATGATGCGGCGGGTGTACAGAGAAATGCAGCCAAGCCAGCAATTTCTTGGGGTTCTCCAACTCGTTTCATGGGAGTTTGTGCGAGGATTGCAGCTAACGTCTCTGGATTACCTAATAAAGGTTCTGTTAATGGGGTGCGAATAACCCTTTTATGTCACTCTCGGAAAGTAATAATCAAAGCAAGATTCTGAAACTTTCATCCAATCTAGCTTTGAGCCTTTATTTTCTAACAGTAACTAAAATTTATAACCAAAAGCTTAAAACTAAAGCTCCAAAAGGCTTTCAGCGATAGGCTTCTCCCAAACTGACAAAACAGGGATAAACCAGGGAGCAATCGTATTAACTCGAATGCCATCGTTTGCCCATTCAACTGCCAGAGCGCGAGTGAGTTGCACAAGTGCGGCTTTGGTCATTCCGTAAGGAGCGCCAGTCCGAATAGCAACTAAGCCAGCCACAGAACCGATGTTGACAATGCTGCCGTTACCACTTGTTTTCAACAATGGATACATGAGGCGACACAGTTCAAACACTGAAGTCAGATTGGTCTGAAAAACTGACTCGTATTCATCTGAGGTATAGTCTATGGCTTGCTTTCGGATGTTTGTCCCTACGTTGTTGATCAGCAAATCTAATCCACCCATTTCTTGAACAACCCGCTCAAAGATTGTCTGGCGTTCTCCTGGTTTTGTGACATCAGCAGCAATTCCATGAGTATGGGAGCCGGGTTGATTCCACAGTTCAAGTTGCTGCTGCATTGCGAGCTACAATCATAACTTCTGCGCCCAGCGCCAGAAATTCCTGGGCGATCGCTAATCCAATTCCTTTGGTAGCACCAGTAATCAAAGCTTTTTTCCCGGCTAATGTCCAGCGTTCACGAAGTATTTCAATGGAATGTGTATTCATCGACTCATTGCCTTATCTCTAGTTGTTGGGCATTCGTCATGCGAACGCCCAATTACATGGGTGCCTAAGCCAGGAAGTCACCCTCCTGACTCGGCTACAAAACCGTGCATGAAACGTTAACTTCACACGGCTCCTCGATGATTTGGTGCTTGACAAACACACCTATAAATTCCAAGTTAAAAGGGATTACAGTTGAGATAATCCTCATCTATTTCTGGAACTGTAACAGCAACTTTATCGGTTGCTGTTTTAGCATCATGGCAATGTCCATGAAGTAATTGAAGGTTGTCATAACTATCCTTACCGCCTTGGGAGCGGGGGATTTTATGGTCGATTTCCATCAAGTCTTCATGGCGAAAAAACAGTCCACAATGAGTACACTTTCCTTTTTGTATCTTCAAAAGTGTTGCCACCCTTGTTGGCGCTTCAGGATGTTTACCCATTCTGGAACTCCAGTACACCCAGTCACCATCAAATGGGCTACGGATTCCTTGCACTTGTATGTGTCTCACAATAGGAGTTTCACGGTGCTTGAGTAAGCGAATCTTCTGGTTATGGGGTTTAACCCTTTTATGTCACTCTCGGAAAGTAATAATCAAAGCAAGATTCTGAAACTTTCATCCAATCTAGCTTTGAGCCTTTATTTTCTAACAGTAACTAAAATTTATAACCAAAAGCTTAAAACTAAAGCTCCAAAAGGCTTTCAGCGATAGGCTTCTCCCAAACTGACAAAACAGGGTTAAAAACCCAATTATCAGACCCTACGGTTTGCCAATACTTTTGACAACTCCATCGGGAAGATTTATTAGGGTGACGATGTTCTGCCCATGCTTTTAGCTGGCTGAATAAAGTTGTATCAGCCTGATTAAATATGCGTTTACTGACGACACCTGAGTAGTAGTTTGTCCATCCACGGATGACGGGGTTCAGATGGGCATAAATCAGATTGTGGTACTGATTTATGCCCATCAATCAATTTACCTATCTTCTGCGTGTGTGTCTTCAGCTTTGTTTTGCTTGGAGTGATAAGAGTTTTGTAACCAAGTAATTTTCCGTTTGAGCTTTTACCACTGTGATATTTTCCTACCGGAAATTGTCGAACAGTGAAACCCAAAAAGTCGAAACCAACGTTACCTCCATACATATTTTGTGTATGAGAAATATGGGTTTTGCTTGGTTTTAATTCTAGCCCAATTCGTTTAACCACTCTGCCATAATCTGCTGACATCTTTGGATAACGGCAAGGTCTTTATGCAGAATCACAAAATCATCTGCGAATCTAATTAAGCTTATTGCTTTACGATTCTCCGATTTACACCCGGGTAAGGTAAGAGCAACTTGTTTAATTCGATTTTCCATGCCATGAAGGGCTATATTCGCTAATAATGGCGAAACCGTACTCCCTTGTGGAACACCCATTGATGTTATGTTGTCAGATTTTTCCCTGAAAGCATATTCAGAGAAATTAATCACTCCCGCTTTCAATCAAGCACGAATTTGTCGGCGGATGGTGGGGAATGTATTTAATTTTGACAGCAGAACCTTGTGATTAATTTTGTCAAAACATTTCGCAATATCGGCATCCAACACATATTTAGGTTTGAACTTAATAGTGTTGAATATTGCCTTAATCGCATCATGGGCGCTTCTTCCTGGTCGAAAACCGAACGAGTTTGGCTCGAAGAGAGCTTCCCATTCAGGTTCCAGAGCTAGTTTTACTAGCGATTGCAAGGCGCGGTCATACAGAGTGGGTATAGAAAGGGGTCTTTTTTCTCCCTTTGAACCGGGTTTTGGTATCCACATCCTTCGAGTGGGAGCGGCTTTTTCACCTAGTTTCAGGGAATATACTAAGATAAGACGTGCTTTTGGGGACAAGTTTTTCAACCCATCCACTCCTGCCGTCTTCTTACCTCGGTTGTCTTGTGTTACCCTACGAACCGCCAAACACTTTGCTGATCAGGAGTGCAACAACGTTTTTTGAAGTTGACGAACTGCTTTGACATCACCACGCTGAGAGGCTTTGTAGATACGCTTTTGCAACTTGAATACTTTCCTTTCTAGCTTTCGCCAGGGGATAGCATTCCATTCCACCGTAGTCTTAAAACTCGTTTTAGATGTGTACATTGCTACTTGTACCCCTACAATCCAAGTCACCGTGCCTCCGTCTGCATATCCTTTCGGCAGAACGAATCACACTTGCGGCTCGCAAACATAAACGCTCCGGCTTGCAAACAAGAAAATTGTTGGCTCACATTAAGGGTCTTGGCAACTTTTGGTGATCTAGGTTGGGGTCAGGCAGAGGGCAGAAGGCAGAAGGCAGAAGTCGGAAGGGTAGAAGCAATAATTTCAACCCTTGAGTTTGTTTAAGGTAGCAACTAATATAC
>JAHHHC010000081.1 GCA_019359515.1 Desmonostoc vinosum HA7617-LM4
TGAAACTTTCTATACCAAAAACATTTTGCTGAATGAGGGTATCCGCGCTTGGATGGCTCCTCAAGATCAGCCTCACGAACAATTTGTATTCCCTGAAGAGGTACTACCACGTGGTAACGCTCTCTAAGAATCACAAATTTTGAACGATGAATTTATCCCACTGAGCTTTCTTTCATCGTTTTAATATTCAACAAACCCCCGCCAAAAAGCGGGGGTTTTCTATAACTATAGTTAAAATCTCTAAATTTATGTGTTATATTGATTCAAGGTTACAAGCTCAGAGCAATAAGCTCTGCCTTTTTGAGAATAAAGCCGCATAGGCAACAAGGAGGTGATGCCCATGATTGAAAGTAGTAAATGCATGGGTCATCAGGTTGCAGTTAGCCGGCTGTGTGCCGGGGCTGTTCTTTAAAAGTTAGTCTTAGTCATTTTGAGAGACTAAGTTAGCTCAAGTAGCTAGGCTAAGCTAGAAGATCCTTCCGGCAGTCTGGTTGCAACCTGAAGACCCGCTAGACCGCTCTGACTTAGATCATCCGATCTAAATCAGAGCGGATAGTTTTTTATGGGTAGCTTTTATCTTATCTCTATCTATAAGTTCAATACGCTGGGGTTAAAGATTTTTAGTGAAAATTATTGAATAGTAAAGATGCGGCATTGCTGCATTTTTACTGTATTGGTCTAGAGTTAATGTAAATAACTGAAAAGTTTTACTAAAAAAAGAAAAGTATATTTCATTAATATTGACTAATGTGAAAGTGAGTAATCACTTATCTATTAATAGAGCTTATATGTTTTATTTCTGACTAGAGCCACACATAATAAAGGTGTAAGACCGGAATCAGCAAAGTTTAGGATCAAGAAATTAAGGTTTGTTTTTCTTCTGCTTTTCAGATGTGACAAAGGCTATAGATGGGTTTTTGATATGGCACAACTACTAACTGACACAGAAATTCAACAACAGACAAGCCTTCTCTCTGGTTGGAGCGTTGAAGGGTCTAAGTTACAGACCACCCGTAAATTTAAAGATTTTATCGCAGCAATTGAATTTGTAAATAAATTGGTTGAGCCTGCTGAATCAGCAGGACATCATCCAGACTTAGAGATTTCTTATAACAAAGTCAAGATTACTCTCACAACACATGATGCAGGTGGGTTAACGCAGAATGACTTTGATTTAGCAGGAGTGATTTCTCAAATTAGTTAAATGACTGCTCCCAGTCAGGGATTTCCAAATAAATATCCCATCGCTTTTAGGGCAGGGGGTAGGAAAAGATGAAAGTCCTTTTGATTCGGTAAAATTGGATATTTATTTCTAAGGGTTCCCCAAAGTGCTGAGTATTGAAGCTTTCAGCATTTTAGCTGTAAGTGGGAATGAATCAATACCCTAAACCCTACTCATGACAAGAGTATTTTAGGTAAATACGTGTGACAGTTGTTGAGGCGATCGCTTCGGTCTTGCGATATGAATCAGAGGTTTTATAATCATAAGCTATGAGGCTGTGTTTTTGCATAAGTTAATTCCATATAACTTTAACGATAAGTTAATCAGTTATTAGCCTTGCAAAAACTAAAATTGTAGTATCGGCAACGATGCCTCATCCACAGGTTTTAACCAGACATCGCATTTTTAAGAATTTTAAGTGCGGCGAACACGATCTATCTATACAAGGTGTGAGGAGAAAAGGTAAATATGTCTAATCTCTTATGGAGATCCCTGGTGGTTAGTCCAGCAGTTTTGGGAGCAACTTTGTTAGTTTCAGCAACAGCAATTGCAGCTCCAAATACCACCGCAGAAGTATCATCAGCAAAACCAGGGGTAACAGACCCCACCCAGCAGCCAGAAATATTTGCTCAAGCAACCCTAGACCAAATTAACCGCTACAGCAACGAAGGCAACCAAAACAACTCCCAGTCTCAAGTAACATCGGTATCTCAATTTTCCGATGTTCAACCAACAGACTGGGCGTTCCAAGCGTTGCAGTCCTTAGTTGAGCGCTATGGTTGTATTGCTGGTTATCCCAACAGCACGTATCGCGGTAATCGCGCATTAACCCGTTATGAATTTGCTGCTGGTTTAAACGCCTGTTTGGATCGGGTGAACGAATTAATCGCCACAGCAACAGCTGATTTGGTAACAAAACAAGATTTAGCTACCTTACAAAGGTTGCAAGAAGAATTTTCTGCAGAACTGGCAACTCTCCGGGGTCGCGTAGATACTCTAGAAGCGCGTACCGCCGAGTTGGAGGCAAATCAGTTCTCAACCACCACAAAACTAGTTGGTGAAGCAATTTTTGCTGTAACGGATGTTTTTGGCGATGGCAGTGGCGATTCCAACAACACTGTTTTCCAAGACAGAGTTCGTTTAGACTTGCAAACTAGCTTTACAGGTAGAGACGTTTTACACACTCGCTTGGCAGCTGGTAATGCTTTAGGCTTCGCATTTCAAGATAATGCTGGTAATCAGCTAACTACTGCTGAAGGTACTCAAACATTCCAAATCGGTAGCACTGGTAACAACAGCGTCGAAATAGATCGCTTGACCTATGAAGTTCCAATCGGCCCAGCTCAAGTTTACCTAGCTGCTGCTGGTGGACAACACAGTCATTACGCTGCTGTTAACAATCCTTACTTCTTCGACAAAACCGATGGTGGTAATGGTGCGTTGTCTTCCTTTGCCTCTGAAAGTCCCATTTATCGGATTGGTGGCGGTGCAGGCATAGCACTTAACTTACCACTAGGTCAAGGTGGTAGTATTTTCAAACCTAGCTCAATTACCGTAGGTTACTTAGCATCAGAAGCTAACAACCCTGGTGTGGGCGCAGGTTTATTCAACGGCAATTATGCGGCTTTAGGTCAGTTGAACTTTGCAGTTGGCGATCGCATTGCTCTAGCTGCTACGTATGTTCACGGTTACAGTGGAGCAGGCAGTTCTTTATTTGATGCAGGCGGGATCAGAAATGATGGTCTACCTGTAGTAGGTACTCAACAAGCCAACGCTTTAACTAACGCATCTTCTAGTAATTCCTACGGTGTCTCGGCTGCATTCAGACCCAGCGATAAACTGTCAATCAGCGGTTTCGTATCCTACACCGATGTTACAGGTTTTGGTGCTAATGATGATGCCGAAGTTTGGAGCTACGGCGTTGGGGTAGCCTTACCTGACTTCGGTAAGAAAGGTAACGTATTGGGAATTTTTGCAGGTGCCCAACCCTACGCTCTTAATCGCCCAGGTTTCGGTGGTGGAGACGTACCATATCAGTTTGAAGGTTTCTACAAATATCGCGTATCAGATAATATCTCAATTACCCCTGGTGTGATATATCTGACCTCTCCTGGACAGAACAGCGATACTGATGACGCAATCATTGGTACTCTGAGAACTACCTTCACCTTCTAAAATACTGAGAATCTGAATCTATCTATAATTTTGAACTCTGTTACTCCCCGCCATGAGGCGGGGAGTTTATTTTTGTTGGCAGTAATCAATAAACCCCAGTGATTAACCGGAGTATACTAAGAAAGGGTGAAGGATGAAAAATTTTGATCCTTTATCCTTTATCCTTCATTCTTCATTGTGGCTTGTGGAACTATCGTGTAAATCTGAATATGCAATTCTTGCCCTACTGGAGATGGCTACGCATTACGAAAGCGGCGAGCCGATGCAAATCCGACAAATTGCTGCCCAACAGGACATACCCGATCGCTATCTAGAACAACTACTAGCAACTTTGCGACGTGGGGGTATAGTTAAAAGCCAACGTGGGTCAAAAGGTGGCTACTTCTTGTCACGAGAACCCAGAAAAATTAACCTCTTTGAAATTGTGGAATGCTTGGAAGGGTTAGATGTCCAGACATATCAAGAAGACATTGATCCCAAAAATTTAGACAGCTCCTTGCTAGAAGAAATATGGCAAGAAGCATGTCACGTAGCAAACACTGTTTTACAAAAGTATACACTCCAGGATCTGCGTGAGAAACGAGATGCCCTCAGACAGTTGGACATTATGTACTACATATAATTCAAATACATAAATAACTCAGGACAAAATTATGCGAATAGCTCGTAACATTACAGAAATCGTTGGTCGTACACCTCTAGTACAGTTGAATCATATTCCCCAAGCAGAAAGTTGTGTAGCTCAGATTGTAGTGAAAATGGAAAGCATGAATCCATCTGCATCAGTTAAAGACCGAATTGGGGTGAGCATGATTAATGACGCCGAGGCAGAAGGGTTAATCACTCCTCAAAAGACAATTTTGGTAGAACCTACCTCTGGAAATACTGGAATTGCCCTAGCAATGGCGGCCGCAGCTAAGGGTTATCGATTGGTTTTGACAATGCCCGACACCATGAGTGGGGAACGACGGGCAATGTTACGCGCTTATGGAGCTGAACTAGAATTAACGCCGGGAATCGAAGGGATGAGTGGAGCAATTCGGCGGGCACAGGAAATAGTTAATACTACGCCGCACGCCTATATGTTGCAACAGTTTCGGAATCCAGCCAATGCGAAGGTGCATCGAGAAACTACAGCAGAGGAAATCTGGGAAGATACTGATGGTGAAGTAGATATAATTGTGGCAGGAGTGGGAACAGGTGGTACAATCACTGGTGTTGCAGAAGTCATTAAAGCACGCAAACCCAGCTTTCGGGCGATCGCTGTTGAACCAGCCAATAGCCCAGTTTTATCGGGAGGACGACCAGGAGCGCACAAAATTCAAGGAATTGGCCCTGGTTTCGTCCCTCAAGTGCTAAAGATGGAGTTGATTGATGAAGTGATTACTGTAACCGATGAAGAAGCGATCGCCTACGGTCAGCGTTTGGCAAAAGAAGAAGGGTTATTATCTGGCATTTCTAGCGGAGCTGCTTTATGTGCTGCCATTCGTGTTGCCCAACGTCCAGAAAATGCAGGACGCTTAATTGTGATGATTCAACCCAGTTTTGGCGAGAGATATTTGAGTACACCGTTGTTTCAAGATTTAGAGACAAAGGTAGCCGCTAGCGTCAGCTAACGATAAATTAGATGAATGGTCGATTCTAATCATTACGAAACTCTCAAAGTCAGCCCAACTGCCAGCCAAGCGGAGATTAAGCAAGCTTATCGTCGCTTGGTTAAGTTATTTCACCCTGATAGCAATCAAAAAACAGCAGATAAAGAGCAAATTATCCAAATTAATGCCGCGTATGAGGTTCTGGGTGACACTCAAAATCGTCTTAATTATGACCAAAAGCTACGCAATCAGGCTCAAAAATTCAATAGCGATCGCTACACGCGTACAGCATCGACGCAAAAACAATACCAAGCTACACGGAAAACAGGGCGAGATGCTGATGAACAAGTCGAAGAATGGCTGCGTCTAGTCTATCAACCAGTCAATCGTCTACTTTGTACCATTCTCTATTCCTTAGAGGAACAAATGGAGCAATTAGCCGCAGATCCCTTTGATGACGACCTCTTAGAAGAATTTCAAGAATATCTCCAAGCGTGTCGAGATGATCTTAAACAAGCACAGATAACTTTTCGCTCTCTACCAAATCCCCCTAGTTTAGCAAGAGCAGCAGCTCACCTTTACTACAGCCTCAGTCAAGTGGGAGATGGACTAGAAGAGTTAGCTTACTTCCCTTTGAATTACGATGAGCGCTATTTGCATACAGGTCAAGAACTATTCCGCATCGCTACAAGATTACATTGCGAAGCACAAGCATCTGTTAATTAGTTGTCAAGAGTTAAATAATTCGTAATTCGTAATTCGTAATTAATAGTTAATGTTAAGTTCTTTGAACTGTTGACTCCGCGAAGCGACTGAAATTAGTCTATGCTAGAAGTAGTAAAAGTTTAAGAAATTTTAAATTTTGCTCCCATTATACTCATGCAATGCATTGTAAATCGCCGTGCCCAGTTTTCGGCAAGTCATCGCTATTGGTTGCCAGAACTAAGTGAAGCCGAGAATATTGAGAAATTTGGCCTTTGCTCTAAATTTCCCGGACACGGGCATAACTATGTCTTATTTATCTCCCTTGTCGGTGAATTAGATGAATACGGCATGGTACTGAATTTGTCCGATGTAAAACACGTCATCAAGCAAGAAGTTACTAATCAATTAGATTTCTCTTATCTCAACGATGTATGGCTAGAATTTCAACAAACTCTACCTACCACTGAGAATATTGCAAGAGTTATTTGGCAAAGGTTAGCACCTCATTTGCCTCTAGTCCGCGTGCAGTTATTTGAACACCCCGAACTTTGGGCTGATTATATGGGAAATGGAATGGAAGCTTATCTTAGCATCAGTACTCACTTTAGCGCCGCCCATCGGTTAGCTCATCCTCATCTGAGTAACGAAGAGAATTCAGAGATTTATGGTAAGTGTGCCCGTCCCCATGGACACGGACACAACTACCATTTAGAAGTCACCGTTAAAGGAGAGATTGATTCACGCACCGGCATGATTGTCGATTTAGGTGCTTTGAATCAGGTGATAGAAAATTATGTAATCGAACCATTCGATCACACCTTTTTAAACAAAGACATTCCTTACTTTGCGGAAGTTGTGCCTACTGCTGAGAATATCGCCCTTTACATTAGTAATTTGCTGCGATCGCCTATTCAAAAGTTAGGAGCCAAGCTTCACAAAGTTAAACTGATCGAAAGTCCCAATAATTCCTGTGAAATTTACTGTACAGATTCAGAAGCTAACGCTGTGAATGCAGTAGATAACCAACCAGTTTTAGCACGGGTGTAAATTTGTAGAGACGCGAATAGCGTCTCTGAATACATTTTTAACCTTGAATATACTGACGGCGTGCAGAATGCCACAAATAGAAGTAAATAACCCACGCCAAAATTCCAAATGTAAAATTTAGCAACAAATTGTTAAACAAAAACCGCAGAGTATCAGGATCAAAAAGCTGCGGCAAACTCAAGGGACTAAGAATCCTGGCTAGGAGAAATAACCCAAAAATAGCATTTCCACCCAGCATGAGGGCAAACAGCACTAAACCACGCTGCCAATAACGATGTTGGGGTGTATAACCTGAAATTAAAGTAATTGTGGCCTTACCTTGTACTTTTCGCAGTAACTGCTCTAACCGCCAAAACATCCACACCAAGAAGGGAAATAAACCGTAACTCAGCAATTGTAGAGGTGGTGAGTAACGCCCGGTACTAGATAGAGTATTTACGAGGGCATGACAAACTACAGAATTAATCAGGGAGTAGGGAGTGGGGAGTAGGGAGTGGGGTAAGGAACTTTGTATATGGGTGGTTGCAGAATTTTTGCGTGATTGACTGTTTTGATGTAATCGCGTGGTAGAGGAAATATTTATTGCTAGGGCATATCCCCAAGGGGCAGAAAACATGGCGTGGATTGGCGTACCAATACTACGATCCAGAATCGATGCTGTGCCATGAAACAGATAAACCCAGTTTTCTTGGGCAGTGAATCCAAGAGCAACGGCTATAGTGAAGAGAAAAATACTACTTGGACGTAATCTATACCTACGTTGTAGATAGCAAGTTGGGGCAATAACTGCTATCAACTTACAGGTTTCTTCAATTGGGCCGATCTCTACAAGCTGTCGTGAAGCTACGCCAAAAAGCGATCGCTGAACTTGCCGCCACTCGACAATCTGGTTGGCTACGGTTTCAAAAACCCATTCTAGGCTAAGAGCTAAAAAACCCGATACTGCCCCAGAGATCAAAAACAACAGCAACCACAATAGAGACGGGGCAGAATAAACACGACAATTGTAGTAAGCCAAAAGCAGCAATGGCGGGATGACTGCCCACAGTACTAGAAATAAATCAGCCACTCACCTGAGCAATGATTGTACGGTGCCGATGGGTGTTCTTAGTAATGGTAGGAGTTTGGAAACCCGCCTGAACTATCGCTTGCTCAATGTCTAAAGAAAAATATTCATCCAAATATGGCTCAGTGCTTTTGAGCAGCGTCAAGATGTATGGAGGCATTTTCTGATAAACTTCCGACTGGGGATTCATGTCCATAATCGCTAGATAGCCACCTGGACGCAGCACGCGCCGCATCTCTGCAAAAATCTTTTGGGTTGATGACTGTGGCAATTCATGGCACATCAGAAAAATTGAGACTAAATCAAATGAGGCATCCGGTAGCCCAGTAGATTCGGCATCAGCATGAAGCCAGTTGATTTTAGCCTGACGCTGTTGAGCGCGGTAATGAGCTACAGCTAAGAAATAGGGAGATAAATCTAAGCCAGTAATTTTGGCTTGGGGATAAATTTCTTGGAGAGCGAAAGTACTCAAACCCACACCACATGCTAAGTCTAAAACGTCTTGCGGTTGATTCGGAATTTTCGTCTTGAGAATATCGTGGTAACTTTGGCGTAGTCTAGCATCTCCTTGCGCTCCCGCATCTGGCCAAATCCCGGCGTGGACAGCACAAGCTGCAACTTCTAGCTCAAAAGCTGCTTGCCAGCTGAGATCTCCATCTTCGTAGGCATGGAACGGTCGTAAATAATATTCTGGATAGGAAATTTGTAGGTTTTGGACTTGGGCTAGATCAGTTGCCCAATCACGAGCTTGTAATTTCTCTACCTCTTGTGTCCAAGGTACACCAATTCTTTGCGCGCGTTTAATCATCATTTGACGAGCTTGGTGCTTAGCGATATCAGCCAAAGGCTTGATTGCCAGAATTCCATTTACCAAGCGAGAAGCTAATCCAGGAGCAGTGTTTACAGCAGCAGTCATAAATTAGTTTGCGTTCAACAGCCTTTTCTACTTATGACATACTTACTGCAACTCAGTCCAGAAGAAGATGAATTGCTGCTTGAGAGTTTGCTTGTTTTCTTCGCTGTTGATCACTAATGTCATGAAAGCTTGATAAAAGTAGCCGTGATCAACTGCGTAATCAATCGCACAACAATGACATAAAAATTTCTCTTACCCTCTTACCTATTTCCTATTTTCCAGACATATTTATCTCTATTTAAAGATATTTACCCAAGACTGGTAAAATCTCTGTACTAAGCAAAATCTATCTCAGCAGAGATGGAAACAAGCTTGGTCTCATTTATAAAAAGATTACAACAAACTTTTCCATAACCAATTATGGTAAGAGCAAGAAGAAGAGCAAGCGGTTTTTTAAGAGATTTTCAGGAATTTGCCCTCAAAGGCAATGTACTAGACCTGGCGATCGCAGTGATCATCGGTGCTGCCTTTAGCAAAATTATTACATCTTTTGTAGAAGATATAATTATGCCATTGATCAACCCCTTAGTTGGTGTAGGCGGAGACTGGAGAACAATCACCGTCGGCCCAGGTATTAAGATTGGTCAGTTTATCGGCTCGATAGTGGACTTTATCATCATTGCTTTAATTCTATTTGTGGCAATTCGAGCCTTACAAAGATTCAAGAGACAAGAAGAAGTTGCTGAACCGCCACCAGTAGATGCTAATCTTGTAGCCCAAGAAAGATTAACTGATGCGCTCGATAGACTAACCCAGACAATAGAATCTCGTAACAGTTAGGTTTACGAATTGGTATAAGACAGACCCCAACACAAAACTTGTCGGTTATAGAACCGGGAGACTTAAACCCACGGAACTTGTTAAGGGTAATGGGGAATTGTCATTGATTATTCTCCGCGTCCCCGCGTCCCCGCGTCCCCGCGTCTTCCCCAGTCCCCAGTCCCCAGTCCCCAATCCCCAATCCCCTTACTTGGCAGTTTTTGGTTTGAGAGCTAACAGCATCTCTAATTCACTGGTTGATTTATCGCGGCTGTTAGCAGTAACTCCGATACCACGAATAGAACTTAAGATAGCATTTGCTTCTGCTGGGATTGGTTGACTTGCTCCAGCAATACTATTGATTAAAGAAACGGTTTTATCCATATCTAAATAGAAATAACCGCCATTAGGTTTTTGCAAAGAACCAGTCACAGCCTTAAAGCTCTCACTATTTTCTAAAGATTGATTTTTACGATCTGCGATCGCATCAGCTACAGGGCCACCAATAGCAACAAATACTGTATCTTGATCTAGCCAACCATGGGCTAACAAAGCTCCTTGTTGCGGAATTTGCCATTCTGTGATGTTTTTACCGCTGAGATTCTTTTGGCTAATACTGACTTGTTGTGTTTTTGCTAGGTTATCCAACTTCGTCAAGGTAGATTCGGCAGTTTTGCGATCGCTAGTATCAAATACAAAAGCTCCCCCAAAACCAACACTCTTTAACACACCTTGATTCGATGGAATCGCACCTAAGGCAAATTCTCCATCCATCCACCCAAAAATCTCTTTATCTAAGTCAAGATTGGCTGTTGTTTTTAGTTGGGTGCGGGCTTGTTCAACTACTTGCTTAAACTCTGGATAATCTTTCGATTGTTCTAGCAGCATCTGCCAGCCACGGCTAATGCCATTGCCATTTACTAAAGCGAAGGTATCAATGGGGAACTGTCCAACGATTTTGGCGGGAGTCGTTTGATATTGGAATTTGCTCAGTTGTGGATCTAAATTGGCGATCGCTTTCATCCGCACTCCCGCATCATCAACACCAATCCCCGCTACCATTGATTTCACCTGCTTTAATTGCGCTAGGGTTTGTGGTGGTAACTGTGTTGCTTGGGAACTTGTGGCTATTAATTTTTCAATCATGCCTGCATAGTCAGGTACATAAATTTGCACCAGCGTGTTTTTCACATCCACGCCTTTACCAAAAATATTACTCGCACCCTCTTTACTGGCAAAAGAAGGCTCTCCTTTAAACGTATCAATTGCTTGTTCTACTGCTCGCTTTTCGGGAGCAAACACTATATGAGTATTATTTAATACTACGCTATATGTTGGTTTACCCTTTTCAATAGCTTCTGTGATTTTTTGACCCTTATAGTCAGATTCTTTGATCTGAACTCCTTTTTGCTCTTTGAGTTTATTGGCGAAATTTAAGGCACTGAGTTTATCTTTAATGCCTACTACCATCAAAATATTTGGTTCCTGCTGTGCCACTGGCGTGTTAGGACTTGTAGAATCTCTTTGTTGTGCTGGTTTAGTTGAATTTGGTGGCAAAACAGCAACCATCACACCCCCTACCCAGGGTTTTAAGTCTTTTTCATAAGAAATGTTACTGTCTTTCAATAAATCTTGATTAAAGTCTTGCAGACCTTTGGCGAGCAACTTTTGTGCTTCGGGAGTGCCAAACTGCTCTAACTTTGCCCAAGCTTGAGGATCAGTAGTAATATAAGTTGCAAGCAAAGCCGTTGAAGGCACTACTTTAGCGCTACTCAGAGCGCCTGAGCTGTCTCCTGATGGCCCTTTGACAAACACATAATATGCAACTCCCACTGTGCCTGCGGCAACTACAGCAGCACCAATAGCAGGAATTAAAAACTTTGATTTACTTTCAGACATTGTTATTATCCTCTTTTGGTCAAATTGTTATTGAAGTTGATACAAACGTCATTGTAGAGTTTTCGGATTTATCCGCAACCTCAATTAGTTTATTCGGTATTTACTGACAAAAATAGTATTATTCCAAACTAATAATACACAATTACCTCAAAAAACTTCAGTAAAATGAGCAGCAAATCGGCAATTTTGACGTTATTCATTTCAAAAAAAATAGTCCACTCAACAGCGGCAAGTTATCCTAAGTTATAAGCATTCTTAGGAGTATTTCTACTTAATGGACATCTATCGAGGCCAAGAGACTTTTGACCTGATGACAAAATAGTGTAGAACATCAGATGACATCACAAGAAGTAGATGTAAGAGATTGATTAAAATTTTTCCATAAGCAAGGGGAGTTTTCCCCCTTTGGAAAATTAACCAGATAGCGCTATTTTCTTTTAATACATCTAGCCAGACTTTCCAGGATTAAAAGGTCAGTAAGCATCAATGTCGCAGTTTTATTTTGATACAGGGAATAACGGACACAAGCCTTTTGAATTACCGGGGGCCAAACCACACTATAACCCCGATCGCCCAGGACAGGTAGAGCATATTTTTCTAGACCTCAGCTTGGATATACCTAACCAAAGCTATCAAGGTATTTGTAGCATTAGCCTGTTACCAATCCGCAATGGCATTGATCGTTTGACTTTGGATGCTGTCAACCTGAATATCCAATCTGTACAGGTAGACGAGGTATTGCAAAATTTTGACTACAATGGCGAACAGCTTTCGATCAAACTGTCGGAACCAGCGCCCCTTGGTAAGCGCTTGTTGATTGCGATCGCTTACTCGGTAGAAAAACCGCAACGCGGCATATACTTTATTCAACCAAACAAACACTACCCCAACAAACCTACTCAAGTTTGGACTCAAGGAGAAGACGAGGACTCTCGCTTCTGGTTTCCCTGCTTTGACTACCCAGGACAACTGTCTACCTCAGAAATTCGTGTTCGTGTCCCCAAACCTCTAATTGCTATTTCCAACGGTGAACTGATTAACACTGAAGAGAAGGGCGAGTATAAAATTTACCACTGGTCACAGCAGCAAGTTCATCCCACCTACTTGATGACTTTGGCAGTAGGTGACTTTGCCGAAATTCAAGATGAATGGCAAGGTAAACCAGTGACTTACTACGTCGAAAAAGGACGCGAGGAAGACGCCAAACGCAGCATGAGTAAAACTCCTCGCATGATCGAATTTTTGAGTGAAAAGTATGGCTATCCCTATGCTTTCCCGAAATATGCTCAGGTGTGCGTCGATGACTTTATCTTTGGCGGGATGGAAAATACTTCCACAACCCTGCTAACAGACAGATGTTTACTGGATGAACGCGCTGCTTTAGATAATCGCAACACCGAAAGTTTAGTTGTCCACGAACTTGCACACCAGTGGTTTGGGGATTTGGTGGTGATCAAGCATTGGTCTCATGCTTGGATTAAGGAAGGGATGGCTTCTTACTCAGAAGTCATGTGGACAGAACACGAGTACAATGCTCAAGAAGCCGCTTATTATCGTTTATTAGAAGCTCGTCGTTACTTGAGTGAAGATAGTAGCCGCTACCGTCGCCCAATGGTGACGCACGTTTATCGAGAAGCTATTGAATTATACGATCGCCATATCTACGAAAAAGGGTCTTGTGTTTATCACATGATTCGCGCAGAACTAAAAGACGAATTGTTTTGGCAAGCAATCCAAACATTTGTGCAGGATAATGCTCATAAAACTGTCGAAACTGTAGACTTACTGCGAGCAATTGAAAAGGCAACTGGTAGAAATCTTCTATTCCTCTTTGACCAATACGTTTATCGCGGCGGTCATCCCGATTTTAAAGTGGCTTACACTTGGGATGGAGATGCCAAATTGGCGAAAGTGACGGTGACTCAAACCCAAGTTGCCGCAGACAAAAATGGCAGCAAAAATTTATTTGATCTGAAAATCCCCATTGGTTTTGGCTATACTCAACCAGAAGAACCTGTGAAACTCATCACTTTCACAGTACGGGTAAATGAACGCGAACAAAGCTTTTATTTTCCTTTGGAAAACAAACCTCAATATATCAGCTTTGATGTTGGGAATCATTACTTGAAAACAGTAGCTTTGGAGTATCCAATCCCAGAGTTGAAAGCTCAATTAGAATTTGATCCCAACCCTATTTCTCGTATCTATGCAGCAGAAGCTTTAGCGAAAAAAGGTGGCTTAGAAGCAATAAAAGCATTATCTGCGGCGCTGAAAAATGATCAATTCTGGGGCGTGCGGGTTGAGGTAGCGAAACAACTAGCAGAAATCAAATTAGATCAAACCTTTGATGGGTTAATCTCTGGGTTGAAAGACAAAAATGCTTATGTACGAAGAAATGTAGTAGAAACGCTAGCTCAAATCAAAACCAATGAAAGCTATAAGTTAGTAAAAGATTTGGTGCAAAAAGGTGATCCTAGCTACTATGTAGAAGCAGCAGCAAATCGGGTAATTGGTGCGATCGCAGCTACTAATTTGGACGAAAAACCCAAAGATGACAAAGTCTTAAAGCTGCTAAAATCCACTTTAGAAGAAAAAGCGGGTTGGAATGAAGTAGTCCGCAGTGGTGCGATCGCTGGTTTAGCTGAACTTAAAACCTCAGAAGCAGCCTTAAATTTGTTAACAGAATATACCAAACTCGGTACACCACAACAGCTACGATTAGCAGCAATTCGTGCTTTAGGCAAGATTTCTGTAGGTCAAAACCCGGTGAATTTGGAAAGAATTTTAGAACGACTAGCAGAACTAGCAAAAGAAACCTTTTTCTTAACCCAAATAGCTGTGGCCTCAGCATTAGGACAAATGGAAACCCCCAAGGCGATCAGGATTTTGCGATCGCTTGCCGATCAAACTCCAGATGGACGCGTGCGCCGTTCTGCTGAAGAACAGATTTCCACAGTGCAAAAGAATATTGGTGCAGACAAAACCTTGCGTCAGTTGCGCGAGGAACTCGACGAACTCAAACAACAAAACCAGGAACTAAGAAGCCGTTTAGAAAACTTAGAAGCTAAGTCTAAATAGCCAGACAAATAAGCTGCACAGCCTTGAGTGTTGACTTTTGACTGTTAACCGCTGACAGTTAACAGTCAACAAACTTAGGTCTAATCTAAAAACGTAGCAGCTTACTATGTAGTTTGCACTTTTTCATCAGATGTTTCTTCTGTAACTGTCTTGGAACGAGCTGCCCTGATTTTACGGATGCGATCGCTTTTGCGAACAGCACCCGCCATTTCATACTCACGGCTGTCTTTGCCGTATTTGAAAGCAACTCCAATGAGCATTTTCTCACTTAGTTCAGCTAAAGTTTGTTGCAATTCATTCATCTCAGCTTTAAAAGAATCAATCACAGCTAAAGCGGTATTATGAGCATCTATTTTGCTACGGTATCGCTCAATTAGTTGTATTAAATTTTGCAAGTTGCAAGTATCTCCAAAATCCATATGGGGATCAATTGCTTTGAGTCCAGCAACTCTCAATTCAACTTTTTCTAGAACGCGGTATGTTCGCCTTTTATAGGGCATAAGTATCTTCCTTTTATTGTCCTCTAGAGCTAGCTTGCCTCACCAAAGCAACATCTCAGTTCAGTAATAGCCTCACAAAATTGTTTTAAATAAAACAATAAACTCAGTATTTGCCGCAAAAATAGTAATTTAGTTGATGTAAATAGTAATTTAGTTGATGTAAATAGTAATTTAGTTGATGTAAATAGTGATTTAGTTGATGTAAATAGTGATTTAGTTGATGTAAATAGTGATTTAGTTGATGAATGCAACAATAGCCCTCATTTCCCAACCTCTTCTCCCACACTTGGGAGAAGAGGAGCAATTTCAAAGTCCCTCTCCCAAATTGCTATCCATTACCCGGATCTTTCTTAACAAACAGACAAAATACTTAAAATTAGACCGAAAGGGTTGATGGGTATAGTTTTGAGTGAAAGTATAGTTGTGGGTGATGACGTATCATGCAAAAATGGGCAGAGTCAGAATTACAACAAGCAGACTTAGGGGATGCGAGGAGAAACAAACGGCTAGTACGTATTGTGGAAGACTTAGCATCCCAGCCAGCTAGTAGCGTACCACAAGC
>JAHHHC010000082.1 GCA_019359515.1 Desmonostoc vinosum HA7617-LM4
TGGCGTATATAAATGACCCACATCATGAAAGGCATTAATATTGAATGCAGATAAATCTGCACGAGTCGCTTTTCCACCCCTGGCTAAAGCCGAGGGGCTACCAAGCTCTCGTACTATTCGCGTGTAGTAATTCTACGCCTCTACTGTGGGGAAAGCTAACGATGCCTTTTGCCCTACACTCTGGCAATCCAGAACTCTGGAGGTTTGTTTTGCTGAACAATCGCAATCATGACTGTTAGCGCAACATAGCTAAATATCTATGAGATTTATTAGCTTTAGATCTAATGTTATTTAACAAATGCGATCGCATTTGTCCTAAGTACTGTAAACGTCATTAAATGAACTACAAAATAATCAGTAATTAAAAATTAAAAATCAAAAAATAATTCTGATTTTTAATTTTTAATTTCTTGCCTTTCAAGATTAATTTGTAGCTTGTGCAGCAAGCATCTGCTTGAGCTTTTCCAACTCAGAAGCCCAACGGGGATCTGGACGGATAGCGTCTGATTCAGTGTTACTGCTACTGCTTTCGCGAGAACCGCCACCACGACGAGGTTTCTTAGAGCCTTTTTCCCGACGGCTACCACCCTCTTTGTTGGGGTTAGGAGTGGGGTTGCTAGCAGTACCACTAGCAGCTTTGGGAGCTTGCTCCTCACCTTCTTCACCCTTTGTTCGAGGTAATGCTTTCTCTAATTTAATGGGGGTCTCTTTGAATAACTGACCATTGTATTTTTCAATGATTTGGTCAGCTTGTTCGTCATTGTTAACTGTCAAAAAACCGAATCCACGACATTTACCAGTCTTGCGGTCTTTGATAAGTTTAGTGGTGACAGCATCACCTTCTTCGGCAAAAACTGCTTGCAGATCTTGACGATCTATTTCTTCTTTTGGCAAATTGCCTATATATAGGCGAACGGACATGAACTATACCTCCAGAGTTGAATGAACATGGCAAGGCAAGAAAACACTTACTTGGCTTTGGCTTTATAAATAGACGCTATTAACCAAGACTGCCATAAACCAATTTTTTTGCTCCCAACTATCAACCTATACAATACAGTCTTTTGTTGGGTTCAAGCTTGTTTAATTCAAAAGCGCATACCACGCTGAGCTAATAACACCTTAATTTTGAAAGTTGTAAATTTAATAGTCTATTACCTGCCAAAGTACACGCTTTCTTCCATGCCCTTTTTTTGCAGATTACAATACCATTCCTTACATTATCACGGTATTTTCTACGTAGCTAGTTCAGCGCACACATTTCTGACAATAGTATTATTGCATCGTAGCATAAAATACATTTTTTTCTCAATAGCAAATATCTACAAACAAAAACCAGCCAGTGGCTGGTTGATTTGCTGCTGTGTTGGGAGGATAAACGGGGATGGATAAGCGCATACAGCCAATGCGGTAACAAAGCTAGGTGCTAAGTTATGCTGGTTGCTATTGACTGTGTAAATAAATGTAACACTTATCAAAGGATTTCGCAACTTTTCTTTACATTTGTGTCCTTCGTTCTTTGTGAATACAAATGACAAATGACCAATAACTAACCCGTAAGAAAAATGTAAGCACCCCAAGCTTGTGCAGCAACTGCCACAACAGTAGACCAAATCGGATGCAGGCTATTGATGGTTTTACCGCTTTGAGTTTGCAGGGTTTGAACATCAATCCAAGGGGTTGCTCCTCGTCGAAACCAGCCTGTGACAGTAATCTGACGACCGAGTAAGTCTTGATGGTTAACTGGCTGTCCTAGCCAAGAAATATGATGTAATTTCACCAAACCGGTGCTGGTTTGTAGAATTAAGTCTTGTGCTAAGCAGTTATTAGTACCTTGTCTGCCTAACAGCTTGCCAACTAGACGCACGGTAGTGCTATCGATGGGTAGGGAGGATGGATTGGCTATGAGGCTTGGTAAACTGTTTTCAGCTTGTACACTGACGGTTTTAATGTCAGGAAAAAAGGAATTCATTCTGATTACCATGCCAATGCTAAAGCAAATTAACAAGCAGCCTGTAACAAATGACCAATCTTCGTAGATCCACTTGAGGTTTAATAACTTGAGTGTGAATGCGAGTTGCCAAACCAGCCAAATTAAACCTGCAAACAGAAAACCCAAGGGAATTCCTAACCAAGGTGCAATGTGTAATAGGAATGGCTGACGCCTGACTTGTAAAGATTCTGTGGTATTTATATGTAATTCGGGTTCTAGATGCCAGTGACGGGCGATTTTGCAGAGGCGGGTGATGCGATCGCCTACCAGAGGATGAGTATTATTAATTGTAAACCAGCGGCGATAGGGGTTGAAAACATCCCACATTAAGAAGGATTCAAAAGAACTCTGACCTGCTACACTACCTAAAGAAAGGCTCTGTTTATAGCCTATAGGTATTAAGAGATTTAAACTTTCTAATTGATAACTGGTTTGCTCTTGTTTGGCGACATCGTTGGCAATTCCCATAGCCATTTTGAGGAAAGCGCGCATCAAAGCATTGGGATTACCAGTGATTTCGGCGGCGAGGCGATCGCTATAATGAAGCCTGAGTCGTGAGTTAAGGATGGCAGTACCAGTCAGTAAACACCAAATTACGTAAATACCACTAGCAATGACTGCAATTGGCCAGCGCCAAATTCCCTGAGATATCCTGTCTCCCAACTCTGATACTTGCTGATATAACTTGTAGAGTGGTAATGTGACAATCAACACTAAAGACATCACAACAAAATCCCAGTGGGCAATATGTCCCAACTGAGTAGCGTAGATCACACCGATTTCATCATCTGTGAGTTGGTCTAGTAGCCCTTGACTAACTACAATCCGAGCATTGCGGGGAAGATTACCGTAGGTCAAAATAATTGGTGCGGCAATTGGCAGAATCCGCAATTTCGGTAATTGCCAGTGTTTCTGCTGAGAGAAACGTTGCAGTACTCGCACTGCTTCGCGGCTGTAAGTGTTCAGTACATCTTTGGGTAACTGTCGCTGACCATAAAAGTTAGCTAATAGCCAATCCAACAACCAAGGTGAAGCGATGATTAAGAATGCTAACACTGACAGCAAAAATGAGGTTGGATTATGGTATAAAAATTGCAATGGTTCCAGATAAGGTAGTTTGACTAAAATCTGGTTAGTTAATCCCATTGCCAGCTTGACTATTTCCCGGATTACCCAAAATAAGGCGATAAACGTTCCTACTGACAGTAAACGTAAGGGTATTAACTTAGGCTTACGCAGAGGTTGCCAGACCTGAGCGCGTTTAGCGTTTCGCCAAAAAATGCTAGATGTTTTTGTTTCTATACACTCTTGAGAACCGATTGAGCCATTGAGTGATACAACAGGTGTTTTTTTAATTACCGTCTGTTTGACACTACCTGATATAACAGGCGAAGTTTTAGGACGATTGGTTTCTGGTGCTTCTGGCTGACTCTCTGATGTAGTTTGAGATGAACAAACAGCAGGTGGAGTTTCAGGAGTAGTTTCTTGTAATGTTTGTTCTGGCTTTGACTCTGATGTAGCGGTATTTGATTGGGAATTATTAAAAGCGACAAATCCAGTTTTTAAATTTTTTGATTCAACTTCACGTTTTTTAGGTTTTGTTAAGTGTTCAAGAGCGCGAATTGCCCAATCTTGAACTTGAGAATTATTACTCTCGGTGAGAGTTTGACATAAGGCGATCGCCTTGGCAATTTTGCCAGTGCGGGCATAAGCCATCACTAAACCAACTTTAGCCTGCAAGCTAGCAGTCCCATTGTCTTGGCTGCTAGCTATTGGTTCTAGTTCAGCGATCGCTGTTTGATAATTTCCTTGTTTGAGGGCGACTAAACCAGCCTCCAAAGATTCGGTATGTGAAGGCATACTAATTTTGGCACTCCAAATATCAGTTACTTGTACTGAGCAAAGTCGAAGTATCAGTTAAGCTAATAATTATTCAAATTGCATCCCCGCGTCTCCCCTTAAGCGCGTCCTCCGAAGTTTGCTCAACGGGGGGAACCCCCGCACGCAACTTCTCTCCGCGTCTTTCTAAGGCAAAGGATTATGCAAGTTAAAGGCAGATTAGCTTATCAGTTACTAGTGATTCAGTTATCAGCTACCAGTTAATTTACCCAATTAAAGTTGGGGTTGTTAACAATTATTAAAATTGAATTTATTACCGAGTAAATTCGCTTTTAGTTGACGAAAAAAGATCCAGGTAGAAACCCCAGCTAATGAGTAGATGGCTGCTTTTCCCTGTTCTTTATTCTTTTTCATTGATAACTGTTCACTGTTCGCTGTTTACTGGTTGTTGACCGGAAAATACGGGGGCGATCGCACTTAGTTTTAACTCTGGATGGTCGCCTTCTAATTGTTGACAATTCCATTCATTACGGAACAGCAACACTGGGCGTCCCATGCTGTCTTTGACTGTAGTGGTGTTGAATATTCGTCCCACCTTATTTAAAGCTTCCCAACCACCTTCAACCCAACGGGCGACACCATAGGGTAATAAATCTAAGATGGTTTCTACACCATACTCGTTTTGTAGACGAAACTGCACCACCTCAAATTGCAACTGACCTACTGCTGCCAAAATTGGATCGCGCTTGGCTTCATCAGTTGAGTACATAATTTGCACCGCACCTTCTTCTCGCAACTCTGCAACGCCTTTTTGGAATTGCTTAAACTTTGACGGGTTGGGGTTTCTCAAAGTTGCAAACAGTTCTGGCGAGAAATAGGGAATCCCCTCGTATTCCAGCTTTTGTCCGGTGTAAATTGTATCGCCGATCGCAAAAACGCCGGGGTTGTTTAAACCGATGACATCGCCAGGATAGGCGACATCAATCGATTCTCTTTCTTGGGCAAATAGTTTTTGGGGACGAGACAAGCGGACAATCTTGCCAGTACGAGCATGATTCACTGTCATATCTTTTTCAAACTTTCCTGTGCAAACCCGGATAAATGCGACGCGATCGCGATGTTTTGGATCCATATTGGCTTGCAGTTTAAAGACAAACCCAGAAAACTCAGGGTAAGTGGGGGGAACTTCACCGACGCTGCTATTGTGAACACCTGGTTTGAGGGCATGGTCGAGGAAGTTTTTGAGGAATAACTCTACTCCAAAGTTAGTCATGGCGCTACCGAAGAATACAGGCGTCATCTTGCCTTGGTGGACTAACTCTAAATCTAGTTCTGGCCCGACTCCATCTAACAGTTCTAGATCATTTTTGAGTTGAAAATAGAGGTCTTGTTCTAAAAGTTCCTCAATTTGTGCGTCACCTAACTCCACTATCGTATCACGGGCTTCTCGACTGCCGTGAGCGCTACGCTCAAATAAATGAATTTGTTGCTTGTGTCGGTCAAAGACACCTTTAAAGCGATCGCCCATACCAATTGGCCAGTTGACTGCGTAGGTTTGTAAACCTAATTCCTGCTCAATTTCATCTAACAGTTCCAGAGGTTCTCTACCCGGACGGTCAAGTTTATTCACAAAGGTGAAAATGGGGATACCACGCAGTTTGCATACTTCAAACAATTTACGGGTTTGGGGTTCCAAACCTTTTGCCACGTCAATCAACATGACTGCATTATCAGCAGCGGCTAAAGTTCGGTAAGTATCTTCACTGAAATCTTGGTGTCCAGGTGTGTCTAATAAATTTATTTGACAATCCCGATACACAAATTGCAAAACCGTGGAAGTAATAGAAATACCCCGCTGTTGTTCCATTGCCATCCAGTCAGAGGTAGCCTTGCGTTGTGCCCTGCGTGCCTTAACTGCACCAGCTTCGTGAATCGCACCTCCGTATAGCAGTAGTTTTTCTGTTAATGTAGTTTTACCTGCGTCAGGGTGAGAGATAATCGCAAAATTGCGACGAAGTTCAACTGCTTGATGGAGTTCAGATTGAGGTTCAGTTGACATAATTGTATTTGTTTGCTTTTAACTTAACTTAATTTTTTTCCTACTCTAGCGAGTCTTTTAATCTTAAGACAACGATGCTCGTGATAGGGTCGTAATGTATCCAACAACCTGATTTAAGGGGAAAAAGTAATGTACGACACGGACAAGCGCAAGCTTTTATCAGCACTTAGCCATGGAGCCATTTTTTTCAGCACTGCGTTTGTATCTGTAGGTTTACCCATCGCACTACTGTTTGCCAGTGACGATCCTGTTGTTAAGGAGAATGCCAAAGAATCGATCAACTTTCACTTTAATGTCTGGTTTTATGGGGTAATTATCGGAGCGCTGATTTTTGTTACTTTTGGTTTGCTGATTCCATTAGGATTTCTCGGATATTTGCTGCATTGGGGATTAACGGTTTGGGCACTTGCTTCTGTGTTTAGCAATCCCGATACACCCTTTCGTTATCCTTTCATATTCCGAATTCTCTAGCATAAATGCTCACTGTGGAGAATTAAAAATTGGGTATTGAGTCTCTCCTTATTACTCAATACCCAATTTTTTGCTGAAAGTAAAATCTTTTCTATTGTTTTTTTTCAGTTCGTCGTAGCGGTGTCAACCAACCTGTAAAATACAAAATTGCCCCACAGCTAGATCAAGAGTAGGGCAAAGGACAGTTAAGCACTTTTTGTAATCTGTCTGACAGCAGAAAAGTTTTGTCCTACTTTTGTGACGCTTTGGTTTGTGTCCATTTGCGTTGTTTTCTTTACAAAAATTATATGTTTCCCATACAACGTCCCCGTCGTCTACGCACTCATCCCCAACTACGCCGGATGGTTCGTGAAACTGTTTTAACAACAAATGATTTAATTTACCCTTTATTTGCTGTTCCGGGTGATGGAATCGCCAATGAAGTAAAATCTATGCCTGGAGTCTACCAACTTTCGGTAGATAAAATTGTCGAAGAGGCAAAAGAAGTTTATGACTTAGGAATTCCCTCGATTATTTTATTTGGAATTCCTACAGATAAAGATGCAGATGCAACAGGGGCTTGGCATGATTGCGGGATTGTGCAAAAAGCTGCAACTGCTGTGAAATCAGCAGTACCAGATTTAATTGTAGTTGTTGATACTTGTTTGTGTGAGTATACCAGTCACGGTCATTGTGGTTATTTGCAAGTTGGTGATTTGACGGGACGGGTGTTAAATGACCCCACTTTGGAATTGTTGAAGAAAACAGCAGTTTCCCAAGCCAAAGCCGGTGCTGATATCATCGCGCCTTCGGGGATGATGGATGGCTTTGTCAGGGCCATCCGCGAGGGGTTGGATGAGGCAGGGTTTCAAGATACGCCGATTTTGTCGTATGCTGCTAAGTATGCCTCGGCTTATTATGGCCCATTTCGCGATGCAGCAGAATCAACACCACAATTTGGCGATCGCAGAACATACCAAATGGATCCAGGTAATTCTCGTGAAGCGATTAAAGAAATCGAGCTAGATATTGCCGAAGGTGCTGATATGCTGATGGTCAAGCCAGCCTTGGCATACATGGATATTATCTGGCAAGTGAAGCAAGCTAGTAACTTACCCGTTGCCGCCTACAATGTTTCTGGTGAGTATTCGATGGTAAAAGCTGCGGCTCTCAATGGTTGGGTCGATGAGGAGCGTGTGGTCATAGAAACTTTGACAGGATTTAAGCGTGCTGGTGCTGATTTGATTTTGACTTATCATGCCAAAGACGCAGCGCGATGGTTGCAATAGGTTATACGTGTTGAATACTAGTCGTTTAAATCAATAAAGTTACCTACGATTGGATGGGTAAAAACTTACGAGTCGTGATGCGTAAAGCCCCCAAGTACAAGGCACAAAACTTTTTTGGTTTTGTGCCTTGTACGTCTTTTAAGTGGGGGATATAAGCGAATGACCTGATACAACTTGTCTAGACTTATCTAGGGTTTATATAGCAGCAAAAAGGCAATAGACCTCTTGCAAAAGTCGGATACTCGCCAGAAAATAAATTTTCTGGCTGATAACTCAAGTCGGTTTCAACCGACTAATAACAGTATTTTTAGTCCGTTTCAACGGACTTTTGCTATTAGGCAGAGACTTGAGTCTCTGACGGTTCAAGTATTTTTGCAAGAAGTCTAATTATTTCGTGAACTTGGAAGCTAACACTGTACTCGGAGTACCGAGTACAGTGTGGGTAGTTCACGAACGAGATTGTTGATAAGTTGGAAAGTCTGTATAACCTTCTGCACCAAAGGAATACCAATCTTTCATCTCGGCTAGAGGATTGAGTGGTAAATTGTGGGCAAAACGCTGCACTAAGTCGGGATTGCTAATGAAGGGCCGACCAAAAGCAATCAAATCTGCAAGCCCACTAGCAATGGCATCTTCTGCTTCCTGTTGGGTGTATCCACAATTACCCATGAGTGGCCCTGTAAACACCTCACGGAAATCTGCCAAGGTCATTGGTGTTCCCAATTCATGGAAACCAAAGCCTAGACCATCCAGAAGATGAAGATAAGATAGACCGTAAGTATTTAATTGCCCAGCAACATAAAGAAAAGTTTCTCGATAATCTTCCGAACCCATGTCGTTGTAAACACCGTTGGGAGAAAGCCTGACTGCAACCCGATGGGGTGGCCAGACCGTTAGGATTGCCTCGACAATTTCCTTGAGAAAACGGAAACGGTTTTCCAAACTACCACCCCATTGATCAGTGCGATGATTGGTTTTGGTTTGTAAGAATTCATCAATTAGATAGCCATTGGCACCATGAATTTCTACACCATCGAAGCCAGCTAATTTTGCCAGTTCGGATGCTCGGCGATAATCTTCCACAACCAGCGGGATTTCTTCTGTTTCTAAGGCGCGTGGAGTTTCGTAGGGTTGTTTGCCGATGGGTGTGTGAATGTATTCTCCATTCAACTTAATCGCAGATGGTGCAACTGGCAATTGACCATTTTCATGAAAACTGCTGTGAGAGGCTCGTCCACAGTGCCATAGTTGCAGAAAAATTGGTGTAGCTTGAGCGTGAACGGCATCTACAACCTGTTTCCAAGCTTCACTCTGCTCCTGTGTATAGATACCAGGAGTATTTTGCCAGCCATTAGCCTGTGTAGAAATCACAGTGGCCTCTGTAATGATCAAACCGGCTCCTGCTCGCTGAGCGTAATACTCTGCCATCAAAGTATTAGGTACGCGTGCAACACCAGCTCGCGCTCGTGTCATCGGAGCCATAACTACTCGATTTTTTAAAGGTAAGTCCCCTAATTTAAACGAACTCATTAGTGCTGGTAATGCTGTTTGAGTATTCATTGGTATTTTTTCAACCGCTATCTACAAGATTTTTACCGTGAAGTTTGGATATAGTCTAGGGGGAATGGGGAACTCCTCTTATGGGTAGGTTTTTTAGATTTCGCGTTTTGGTTGACGCGGGGACGCGGGGACGCGGTGAGACAGCGCTGCAGGAGGGTTTCCCTCTGCAGGCGACTGCGTTAGCGCAGCGTTAGCGAGCTTGCGAGCGTCCCCCTTCGGGTGACGCAAAGAAAGATTTCGGAACGAAAAAATAGGTTTTTTCAGACTGAATATGAAAAACCTACCCTTGAAAGATGGGGAACTCGGGGCCCCCGCTCCCGCAGGGAGTGGAAGAGGACGCGGGGACGCAAAGAAAATTTCTCCCTCATCTTCCGGTGACTGAGCATAGACGAAGTGCATCCCCCCGGTGACTGAGCGTAGCCGAAGTGCATCCCCCCTCATCGTGTTGATAAATTATTACTTTTGCACCTCAATTGAAGGATAGTAGATTCAGTTTAAATTCGGATATAGCTATGTTCACAAGTAGTCTAAATCAATTTTGGGAATTGTTGAGAGGGGTATTCAGCTTTCATGCTGGGGTATTCCGAGAAATTAGCACTCTACCTAATGGATTGATTTTGGCGCTAGTAATGGTGATTGTAGCTGGTTTATCTTTGGCGATCGCTCAAGGTATAGTTCTATTTATTAATCGCGTCAAGCCTGTACGCTTCATTTTTAGCTTATTAATTAACGCGGTTTTATATATGTTTGGTTATCTATTTCTGGTGTTCAGCACTTGGCTGATTTGTCTTTTGCCTTGGTTTGTTGATGTTCCTTGGGAAATTTTGGCCCGGGTATTAGGGCTGAGTTATGCACCAATGCTATTTGGTTTTATGGGGGTACTGCCTTACTTGGGAGTTCCGATTTTATCGCTGTTGTCGGTCTGGCATTTGCTGGCGATGGCTGTTGGGTTTGCGGTGGTTGCTCAAGTGTCTGTGGGAAATGCCTTTTGGTATGTGGCGTTTGGCTGGGCGATGCTCCAGATATTACAGCAAACTATTGGTCAACCGATCGCTAACCTGGGACGCTGGCTAGCAAATACAGTTGCTGGAGTGCAGCTAGTAACCCATCAGGAAGATGTGGCACAATTGCTACAATCGGCATTTGGCCGCCCTTCTTCACCGTTGGTTAACCCTTCACAAGTCATTAAACCCGATGCTCAACGGTTGATCAATTCAGCTAGGCAACGCGCTACAGAGCGAAATTCTCGATCTGAGAGTCGCCAGGTGAGGGCATCGGGCCGTCATGCTGCTGATACTTCCAAACGACGCCAGTTACTAATGCTACTTATCAGTTTAATGGTTATGGCATTTCTGGCTTTTTTAGTGGCGATCGTGCTGAATCCTGTACGCAATGCTTTATTTGGGTGGGATAACCAACTGCCAAAGGCGATCCAATTTGTTTTTGACTTACTGTGGATTAGTATAGTGGCGATCGCCTTCGCTGGACTCTTAGCCCCTTTAGAAACGCTGGGATGGTGGGCTGGCTGGTATAACGATGAAATAGATACAACGATTAATACAGGGAGTTTGGCTAAACCCGTTCAAGACGGCAAAAATATCTCCCGTTACGTAATTTACTTAGATGGCATTGGACAGTCTACTTCTCGGTATCTACCCGATGTGGAAGATTTTTTAGATGCCCTCACCGCTAGTCTACCTGAAGATATCGCCTTAGTTCGGGGGTTAATTGCTTACTCTGTGCTTAACAACCCTCTAGATGAAGACCGTCCCCTAGCATTGCTGTGGAAACTCGCGGATCAATCTCGCTGGACTAACCCTGCTAGTTTGTTAGGTTTAATCGTTAATCTGCGAAATGTGCTGATTGTGTCAGTTTGTGCCGATAGCCGCTATGGCTCGCTCTACAACCACGGTATTGCTCAGGTAATGTACAATTCCCTGAGCAACAATGGCTATCAACCGCGAAGCGGGATTCCTGTCACCTTGATTGGCTTCAGTGGTGGCGGACAAATGGCTGCGGCATCTGCACCATTACTCAGGCGGGCAATTCAAGCACCCATTGATGTGATTTCTTTAGGTGGCGTCATCAGCGGTAATTGCAATATTCTCAAGCTGGAACATCTTTATCATCTTGTAGGTGATCAAGACTCGGTTGAGCGACTCGGCCCGATTATGTTCCCCGGACGCTGGCGAATTTTCGCGCTTTCCTACTGGAATCGGGCGAAACGGTTGGGTAAAATTAGCTTGATTTCCCTTGGGCCTGTTGGGCATCAGCTGCCTGGTGGTTTAATGGATCCCGAGGCATATCTGCCAGACGGGCGTAGTCATTTGGAGCAGACTGTTGATTACATTATCAAAATTCTGAACGAAAAACTTCTGGTCGCAGAACAAGATATTTCCAGAAAGCCCAGCAACTATAGTCTTTATCAACAAGCCGCCTTTAATCGTCCTGATTATTATCCTTTGGATCAGATGGTCGATCCCCAGTGGTATCGCCCAATTGGCAACTGGATGGGCCGCTTAATTTTACCGCAAAAACATGAGCGCAGAAATGTGCGGGGAGCGTTGTTTGAAGTTCACTATGCTGATGCAGACTTTCAAGATTTAGTTGGGCAGATAGTCAACTTGCGTTGGGTGAATGCGCCTGAAGTACAAAATTGGGTACGGGCAGTGACGCGAGATGTGCATTTTAGTGCAGATGCTGAGTACACTAGCAAATATGGGGGATTAATTCATCCAGTACGCCTAAATCATTGGCAACAAGTCAACCCTTTAGAGTCTCTAGCAGGCTCACGCCCAAATGATGACGTGATTGTGATGTTAACAGATACAGTGATTGTGGAGAAGGCGCAAGAAACCACACTTTACATCCGCAGTCAACCAGTACAAATTAGTGGCCGCTATTGCGGCTTAATTCAATTTGTACAGCCGCTAGCAAGAACAGATCAGTTTCGTGTAGTGCATTTTAATCGCACCTCCAGGCAATTCGATGGAGTCGAAGAAATTGTCAGACTGCCGTTTGTAGTCGCCGATCAAAATAGTTGTTTTCCTTCCAGCACACACCAAATTGCCCAATCTCCTCTCAACGAAATGGGGTGGTATATTTACGGAGCTAAAGATGTATCAGGAAACTTTGTGGTGCAATCTTTAGCGCCGCGATCGCTTTTGCGGCTCCAGCCAGATAGAATTATTTTTGGGCATCGACCCAGCCATCAATATATTCGCAAACAGGCTTGGGCAGATATCGTAGCCCAAAAAGGAAAAATTAGCTCTGTGCTGCTAAGTCCCCCAAGGCAAAACAATCAAGATGCCATCAACGAGTGGCGAGAGGGGGAACGAGCTCTAGTTTTGCATGTTTACGGCGGTATTGGCGGTAAAAAGCGAGAACCCGCAGCTGCAACACCGATTTTTTTCGGGCACTTCGCCTATGGAGTAGCGCAGGTTGTCTGGGAACCATTAGCAGAGGAACTCCGCTTTGATATTCAGTATTACCAAGTTTATACCCATAACACCGATGGATTAATAGCAGGTATTTTACACTGGTCGCGCCACATGGGCGATCGCCAATTTGGTTGGGCAGGTGTCCGTCCTGTTTGCGATATTCTCGTGAAACTTGATGCTTTTACCGGAGACTTTGAAAACAATGGCATCAGAAGATCTGCCCTAGATATTATGTTGACACAACTTCAGGCGATGACCGCTCGTTACCGCATTGGTGATGGTACTGGTGCAACCTACGTTGGCCCCGCGAATAACTGCGCTCAAGATTCCAATGAAGCCTTATTTGCCAGTCTCCGCAAAATCCGGCCCAAAAAGGAGTCTAATCCATCTTTGTTACAAAACTGGTTATTGCAAAACCCTGAGCAAGCCAGACGCTATACCCAACTCATGAAGCTAGGCAAAGCTTTAAAATGGCAACTCCAGCCATTCGGGGTCATCCGCTCTGATTGGGAAAAAAACGAATACGATCTAGGTAGCACTCTAGAAGATGCTCCTTTGCGAAACCTGCTCATGGCCTTGCAAAGCTGGCGAACCCTTCTACCTCGGTTGGCAAGTGATACAGTTGTGCGTGTTTTCCTTGAGCAAAATGCTTCGGCGTGGGTTCTCCGCACCAACCAAATTGGCGGCAATGATCCTGATATTGAACCAATTGCACCAATAACGTTTTAACTAATTCGTAATTCGTAATTAACGCTCCCACAAAATTATGAAAGAAACACTTTCTTCCCCTACTCCCCACTCCCTACTCCCCACTCCCTATGTTTCATAAAAAGGCGATCGCTTATTTCAGGATAGGCTGTCAAGCGATCGCACCAGAGAAAATGCTTTACCAAACTATGAAACACTCCACAAGCATAACTATTAAATCCAGTCAAGAAATCAACCAGATTGAAGACTTAAAAACACCAAAAACTCTTGTTCATCTCACGAAATATACACTCTTGGTTAGATGCTTGCTGCTAGACGCCATCAATCGCGTTTCTACTTCTGGTTTTTCTGGGGCAGGTTTCGAGGCGGGACTTCCTTTCCTTGGTAGAACTTCTGCTCTAATTTACCCAAACCGAACCAAGCCAAGATACCACCCACAGCTGCCAAAGTCGAAATCATTGCAGTGATGATGGATGTATCACGATCAATAAACCCTAATAGGGGGAGTAGTCCCCAAATTAATGCTTCTAGTACAATTACTCCTACCCTCAGCCGTTGCAGATTAGTCAAGGCTTGACTGCAACTGGCACAATTTTTCGTATGGGAGTGATACCTATCGAGTAAGGCTGCTTGGGAAAGTGGTGGTGGTAGCCTCCCACCTGAAAATGGCTCAGCACTATACTGCTTCACCCAAGAACGCAATTCAAATACGAAGAGATCAGCTTTGGTTGGCAAATAAAACGCTTTAGTAAAGTTGGCACTACCGCCACGCGCTTCAAAATATCGTTCTTGATAATGCAGAAAAATCTGATCATCTTCCAAGACATTATTTTGCCCGATATGTGAGTACCAACGCGGAGTTAGCTTGAGAAACAGTGCCGGTACTTTGGAGGAGAACTGGAAGGGAAAGCGAGCAAATAGCCGACACTCTCCTTTGCGAATAGGAGTTGCATAGACTACTGTTAATGTTCTACCAAACTGTTTGGAGGTGAGGTCATGCCACATCAGCCCAGGAGCAATGAAGGTAGTATCTTGTCGTCCTAGAGTTCCTTTGCGGGGGCCTTCTGCCCAAATCCCTTTAAATCCCCACTTCCCTGATTCTACAACCTCTAAGTCAACAGCAGACACATTCGCCCGGTTGCCAACTGTGCGGTGGTGTGTATAAGGTATATGACTGGAGTCGAGAACGTTTTCCATTAAGGTTAGAGCATCATAGGGTAAGTCTCGAAATGTATTCAGACAAATCCAGCCATCAGGATCTTCTTCAAGAGGCTCAACGATCGGAACTTTGGTTTGAGGGGCATTCTCAGAGTTTCCCGCATAGACAAATAGCAGTCCTTGACGAACTGTAGTTGGTAATGAAGTCACGCACGCACGCACAGAAACTTCCGCCTGTCCTCCTTCCCTTTGTTGGGGGATGCGTTCGCATTTCCCTGTACCAGAAAAAGCCCAACCATGATATGGACATTCCAGCCAGCCATCTTCGTTGATTCTACCTTCGGACAGTGGAGCTAAACGGTGCGGGCATTGGTCTTCAAAAGCTCGCCATGTTTGTTCATTTTGATCCCACCACAATACAATATCTCGCTCTAGTAAGGTGAAGCGAGTTAGCCGGGATTTGTTTAAATCTTCAACGTAATAGACAGGATACCAAGCCTCTTGCCAGTCAAAGCGCTCTGGATCGAGTCCACCAGCAGGAAGGCTTGCTGCTGCTCTGGTTGGTAATGTGACGTTCATAAATAGGGAGTGGGGAGTGGGGAGTGGGGCAGGGGGCAGGGGGCAGGGAGTAGGGGAGATATACATACAACCTTCGCCCTGCTCCTTGCTTTTTCATAACCTCGTTGCAGGCTATTTCCTGTTGGAACTAGCTGAGTTTTCTTTACAAAAAATGTAACAATTTTTTTACGTTATTGCTTGGCGATCGCGCTCTCACTGGAGTTTGGACTAAAAGCTCAGGCTCAGAAAAAAGTACTTAGAGAATCAGAGAGAAAAAATAGACAATAGTACTGAACTGAAGACTAAAGAATTTAAAGAAAAGCAATCAGTAGTAACACTGACT
>JAHHHC010000083.1 GCA_019359515.1 Desmonostoc vinosum HA7617-LM4
GATTGATGTATCGCCTTGAGAGTAAGCGTTAATTATTTTTTCTCGAAATTCGATGGAATAAGCTTTCATAGTCCCGGTTGATGCAAAGTGCCTTTAGTGTACTCTATCTACCTGCAATCTGCTGTATTTGTCTCCTCAAAGGTAGGGTTTTCACCTACATCAATGGAACAGTTATACGTATTGAGGAAGTTCCCAATACATACTCTAGGCTATGAATTTACTTAGAAACGAATCGCACACGGAAAGTTTCTGTATAATAAATAGTTAGCGTTGCATAAACGCGGGATGAATTGAGAATTTTGGACAAAGCCGAAACTCGATTCTTTGCGCCTTTGCGTGAAACAAAAATCATCCCACTAATCAGCAACGCCAAATAGTTGTTCTGCTGACGCAGTATAGCTTTCTCCAAAACGTCAACATCAGGATGTAAAAGCATTCTATGCAAAAGTACTTAGAAATTCCTGCCCCAAACGGTACAGGATGGCTGAATATTCTTGAAGGAACTGTTGCGCATAATGAAACGCAGCGATGGTCTGAAACACGAGTCCACTCCAGCGGTGGTGGTGGTTATGTTAATCCTCAATACGGTGGCTATGTAGAACCCCCAGTAGTCAGTTCCAGCGTAACGCACCATGAGAGAAATATTTTCTGGGTTCAGGAAGCGAATGGCAATCAAACGCGTTTTTGCCTAAATCACGATAATTTTCCAGTGGCTCTTGGACATAAGGTTCGCATTATTTGGGGCGGTTCTACCAAAGATACAAATAACGGAAGCTATATTTTCGCTCAAAATTTTACGTCTGGCCATCATTACCACTTTGAGCCGAACGATCTATCAAACTGGGCTTTCAAACATGGATTAATCCAGTGGCCGCTGCTTTATCAGTTGATTTTTCATTGGTCACCTATTTTAATCTGGGGCTATTTGGTCTTCGCCTATCTACCATTATTAACTAATCATGAACTAGCGAATAATACCATTAAGAGCATCCTAACAAAATATGATGGCATTGATTTTAGTTTTAGTGATTTCTTAAGGCTGAATTTAGAATTAATATCTCACTGGTCATTCTCCTTATTGATTTCAAGCTTTACAGATTGGGAATTCTGGATAGGTCTCATAATAGGCTTTTTAGGGTGTTGCATATCGGGCTGGTTATTGTCAATTTTTGGCTATTTTGTCTTTGGTTATTGGTGGGAACGCAAAATTCTTAAACCATTTCGTGATCGTGTATTTTTGTCCTACGACATGTCACTTTGATATCTTCCAAATCAATAGTCAATAATCACCATAATAGCAGGGCGATGTTAAGCGGACTGCTTGGGGTATTCTGACTCCTTTTTACAGTACGGGATATTTACTCGTGATAGCAGGTTGCTGTTTAAGGTTGTGAGCAACTTTTTCGATGTAGGTTTCCCAAGTTTGACCAAGCTCAATAGCTTTGTCTATCTCAGGTTATAGAGTAATTAAATTTTCTCAGCTTATTTGGTTTTTTATTTGCTGGAAATACAAGGACAACTCATTACCAGTACAAGAGCAAAACGCTACAGAGACATCTTGTACCACTGGGAATGAAGTCATAGCACAGATTTTCAACGAATGTGAGAAGTACGGGTTTGATATTAGCAATGATGGAATTTATAGGGATGACGTGAAGCTAGGTGAAGTGGGATGCACTGATGAGCAGTGGTGGTTTGTACGTGTAGGGGAGAATCAGCAGCGCATACCCTGCGACTCGGCGTTGGATGCAGTGTGGTGGCTGTCGATGGTTGACGTGTTACCTACTGCTGAAACTGAATCCGCTTTACACGAAGACTTGTCATACAGACAGCTTGAACAGTTAACCCCTAACGAACTGCAACAGTTATTTGAGAACGCAGATTTTCAACAAAGCAAGGAATTGGTAACAGCATAATTCCTGAAAGTAAGTGGCATTATATCTGCTGCTCACTTGACTTGCTATTGGGAGAAAACCAAAAGATGGTACTCCCAAAAATTAATCACTTTGCATATTAAAAAGATAACCTGAAAGGACATATTAGAAACTAGACAACAACAAACTGTTGATAAGTTAGTGTTAGGTTAGGATTAAGTTTAGCAAACCCAATAGCAGAGATAGTTCCATTCCCATCACTATCAAAAAGCAAGTCACCGTTAGTGTCATTGTAGATAAAGCGGTGAGCGTTAGTAGAAGCTTGAGTTCCCAAGGTAAACCGACTAATATCAAGTTGTCCAACAGGCAAATTATCACCAAAACCAGAAGTAGAAATTTCAATCAAATCATCGGCAACGGTAAAATCAGTGAGAGTGTCAATGCCATAACTAGACTGGGTGAAAGAGAAGCGATCGCTGCCCGTACCACCTGTTAAAGTATCCTTACCAGCACCACCATCGAGGAAATCGTCACCGCGATCCCCTTGAATCAAATCATCGCCAGAGTCACCAAGTAGGCGATCGTTTCCTTTATCACCGTTAATCACATCATTTCCAGCACGACCAACCAGAATATTGTCACCACTGTTACCAATGATGGTATCGTCAAAATCAGAACCAACAGCATTTTCGATAGAGTTAAATTTGTCAGTGACATTAACTGATTCTACAACTCTTTTATTGTCAAAGTTGATACTCACTGCCTTGGTGGCGTAGCGATAATCAAGAGTGTCCGAACCATCATCTCCATCAATATTGTCAGAACCGCCGTCAGCATGGAAAACATCATCGCCATCGTTACCGCGCATGGTATCGTTACCTGCCAGTCCCCGGAACACTTCATCTGCTTCAGTCCCTTTTAGGTTGTCGTTACCAGTGGTTCCGGTTAGGGTAGGTAGCCGTTTATCTCCTGATTTTTCTAGCAACTCAAAAATAGAAACCTCGTGATCACCAGCAAATCGAAGTTTGTCTTGGAAGTTGGCTAAATCCTGAAAATCAATCACTGTAATTGAACCAATCAGTGTTGTAGTTTCGGGATTGTAAATTTCTATCTTGAGGTCGGGGGATACTTCACCTGGAAGGATTTCTCGAAAACTTTTGTAGTTGGTTGCATCATCAAGTTTACCAACTTGGAGTTTAATATCATTCAGGGTAATACCACCACCAAAGACGATAGTATCAATGCCTAGCTGATCGTCAATAATGTCATAACCATCACCAAGCCAATAAGCATATTGGTCATCTCCTCCATTCCCTTGCAGCAAGTCGTTATTTTTCCCGCCGATGAGAACGTCTGCTTGCTCACTGCCTTTGATAATATCATTTGCATCACCGCCATAAAGCCATGTAGCTTTATCTGTATCAGCAACAAGGGTATCTATATCTGCACTGCCATCTTGAAAATATTTGATTTGACCAAGTTCGAGATGACCGGAATCTGCAAAACCAAGGCGTTCGATTAGTGGATTCGTGCCAAAATTATATTTTGTTCCCTGATGAGTAACGATAGAAAGAAAACGCGAACGCTGAATATCATAGTTTTCTGAAAAGCCTACCCAAGAGAGATGATTGCTATCTTTATCAGGTAAAACTCCGCCTCCTTGAATTGTAATAGTGTCTGTCAGTTGTGACAAAATTGCTTGAGAGTTAGTAATTTCAGTGTTCTTTGGTTTAACACCAATTGTTAAATCGATAGAACTCAGTAAATCAATTAGTTCCTGTTTTGTAATAATTGCTGAGTCATTGGGATAACCATTGGTGAAATATTTTTCATAAGCAAGATTGATTGAATTTGGGTTGATCGCCTTTAAACCACCAAAGATATCGTGATAGGTAATATCTTCACCAAAAACGATTGATTGCTGCTGAGAAATCTTCTCGTCTTCATTGGGAAGCACACCATAGCTAACGCTGTCTTTGTAATTAACTTTTAACTCAATAGTTTGATTTTTGAGACTAGGATAGAGTGCTTTGTAATATTCGCTTTTGACTTTGATTCTACCGTGTTCTGATGTTTCATCCAAGCCGGTTTGCACAATCGTTTGTCGCAATTGATCTTTGTTGCTTCCTCGATTCAATAAATAAACATCACCTCCCTCGCTGACGTTCAAAACATCGTTGCCTTTGCCACCATCAAAGATTTCAGCTTTAGCAGTACCAGTGATATTATCTGCAAAAGTACTACCAACCACCTTTTCAATACTGCTAAAACTATGTCCGCTTTCAGAACCGTTCAAATCGATCTCAACACCGCGTGATTTATCCCATTTAGCAAACGAGAGAGTATCAACTCCTTCTCCACCGCGTACATTGTAGGTAGCTGCCCCCTTGGCAACATCGATATCATCGCGATCAATAATAATGGTATCGTTCCCTGCGTCTCCATCGAGTCCACCGCCCAGGGTTGAACCGATGAGCGTATCATCATGGGTTGAGCCAATTGCATCTTCAATATTCAGCAGGGTATCTGTTTGTGTAGTCGTTTCCCCGGTTTTGGTAACAGCAATGCCAGTCTTCATATTGATTGTGACACCAAAGGTACTGGAGAGGAAACTCACTGCGTCGCGTCCGCCTCGTCCATCCAAGGTATCGTTCCCCATACCACCATCAATGATATTGGAGTAGCCATCCCCAAGGAGGCGATCGCCATTTGAACTACCGATTAAATCTTCAATACTATAAAGGCGATCGCCATCTGAGGAAGTACCGTAATATTTCCCTGCTGCGAGATCAACTCTTACTCCTTTTTGTGCATCTTCATAGCTGGCGACATCGAAACCTACACTACCATAGATGATATCTGCACCTGCACCACCAACCAGGTAATCATTGCCTTCATTTCCATACAGGGTATCTGCACCAGCATTACCATAGAGTCGATCTTCTCCTGCACCTCCGGCAATTTGGTCATTTCCAGCACCGCCATGAACTTCATCTTCATTAAAGTCTGGTTTAGATGGGGTGTAATTGCGGGAAAGTTTAATCTCTGAGGGTTCAGTTTTGCCAAACCAAGTGCGACGCACAACATCAAAAGCTTGCGGTGCATTAGATTTAGCCGAGTCGGATAATTCACCGCCTGTAGGAATAGGGTCAAAGCCGTTATTTTCATCGCCGTAAATGGTATCGTTGCCGTCATTCCCATAAATCAGATCGTTGTTATTGCTACCAATTAACAGGTCGTTTCCTCCATTACCTCGGATAAAATCTCGTCCTACACCGCCATTAATGGTGTCTGCAAAATCGCTACCAATGAGAATATCATTGCTGGAGTTGTTAGTTGCCGTCTCTGCATCAACAAAGATACTACTTCTATCACCAGCAATCCAGATATCGTTGCCATCTGTCCCTGTGACAACGCTGCCATTGGTTGAGGCGGCTAACTGTTGATAATTAATCTTGTTGGCAAAGTCTTCAATTTCAATAGTGCTGACAACTTTACCATCAACGACGATCTCTAATTTCAGAGTAGTACCATTTATAGAAATGGCCACATTGTCGGGTGCTACGCCGATTTTATCAAGTTCAATAGAATCAAAGAAACCAGCGAGTCCTCCTTTAAAGTCTGAGGCTGACCATTCCGTGAGTCCCAATTCTTCAGCACGAACGAAAGTAATAACCCAACCTGCGCTAAAGTTTGAATTGGGTTCTGTTGCAATCAATAAATCAATGACATCTTTATTTTCCAGATAACGGCGATAGTCTTGGGCAATCTGAAAGTCACCGCTTAATTCTTCAAGGGTTTCAGCTTGAGAGTTTTGGATAACCCGCTTGGCAAAGAGATCCCCTCCGGCAATCTCTAACTGGCGTAGTTTACTTAAAACGCCATATTCAAGTTGCTTTTGGGCTGTTTTGAAACCTTTTCCTGCAACCAGGAAAGGACTTTTCTTATCCTGCCAAATTCGGAAACTTTCTCTTAAGCTCTCTTGGTTAATGATTTCTCCCTCAATTCCTTCAATATAAGAATTGAGTGCATCTGAAACGAATTTGGCTATTTCTACGACTGCTTTGCGCTGACCTCCTTCTTGCCTTCGTCCAGTAGGATCGGAGATAAACTGCTCCAAGATTGGGTCATAATCAATCCAAGCATCGGCACGGGGGGGATCTTGACCGAACCAATCGTCAGCAATTTTACTAATAATGGGAGCGAGGGCATCACCGAAAAGCGTACCTAATGCTGTTCCAATAAAAGCACCAATACCAGGGAGAAGCACACCGCCTAACGAGCCTAAGAAAGCCGTTGCAGACGTAGTTATCCCCAACGTTGTGAGAATGCTACCGCCTAAACTGGCAAGTGCGGTTTTTACCCCTGCTAAAGCTAATCCAATGGATGTCCCAATTGTTCCCCCAATCGAACCGCCAATCGCTCCTGCTGTGGTTTCAGGCGCGATAATTTGACGGGCAAGATAACCACCAACAAAGGAACTCAGATTGGTGACAATAGTAGTAGTTTCAAGAGCTTTGTCAAAACCTAAAAAGGGATCTAATGTACCAGTTGCTCCGTTAGCAACATATTCCGCGACATTAGCCACAACGGTAGATGTGACGTTGCCGACAGAAGATCGCAAAAGCTGACCACCAAAATCCCCTGGAATATCCAGTAATTCCGAAAATTCGGCGGTAAGAAATGAACTGATAGCATTTGAACTTGAAGATTTGATGTTATTAAAGAGGTCTTTAGCGAAACTATCGAAACCTGCTTCGACTGATTCTAAAAATGTTAACGTGCCAGCATTTTGGTCAAGACCTGCTTTGGTATCTCGGAAATAGATATGTAATGAGTCGCCTACATTACCTAACACGGTAGAGAGTACAGAGCCAGTGGCAATTTGTGCAAAAATATCATCACCAGCAATAGCTTCACCAAGAGAAGAACCAAACAGTGTACCAATTTGTTGTCCTGTATCCTTACCTGAGGCAAATCGGACATTGAAGTCACGTTCTACAAGATTATCTTGTCCGTCATAAATTTCATCTCGGATAATAGTCGTTTCACGGTCTTCAAAATTAGCGATTGTTCGTAAAAGATTCGTGTTTCCATCGCCATCAATATCTTTGACTATGTAAGTAACGGACTCACCACTTGGGCTTTCCGTAAGAGCAACTTGAGTTCCATCAGGAAGTTGAAAAGCTATCTTAATTTCACTGCCAGCTAAAATATGATCTCGCACAGAGGTATTATGAACGCGAATTCCTCCTGCGACATAGGTATGTAATCCTTCAACAGTAAAGTTATAGACCGTATGCTCATTCTCTATTGGTTGAATGCCAGGATGGGGAATAAGTTTACCTGTTAGTCCAACTAAAAAGCCATTGCTATCAATTTTTTCTAAAGTTTTAAAGCTCCCATCTGGTTGTAAAAAATGATGTCCTAATGTAACTTTAATATTTCCTAATTGAACAACTTTTTGATTAGGATTAATAAAGGTTTTGGTAACTTGACGAGGCTGTAATTTTCCTAATCCTTCAAATGCCATTACTTCATCGCCAATTTTGATTTTTTCGATAGGCTTATAAGTACCATCTGACATTAAAATTGGGGTTTCAGCGGTAAAGCAGTAAGGAATTTCATTATTCCCATTCAAATCTAGATCTTTCTTTTCTAAGAAATCGGCTATTAATTTTTTCTTTTCTTGATCTGAATATTTAAAAAGTGATAACTTGTAAATAAAAAGAGGGGTTTTAAATGCAAGATTTACTAGTTCACCCAAACTTCTCCCATCTGAGTAAGATTGCTGTAATTCTGCTCGAACTTCAGGAGAAAATTGCAGCGCAATTATTGCCCCAATTTTAGCATCATCAGAACTCTTGGGATCGTTCAAGACACTTTGCCAATAAACTACTTCTTTTTGGGTTATTTTTAAGTGATTTTCGTAATTATTACCTGATTCTTTCATCAAATTTTGTATTTCTGGATCTTGAAAAAAAGCGCCTATATTGGCACTATATTCATTTTTAAAAGCACCTAGTCCAAATGAAGAATCCCCATTGTAAATCAAATCAATTGCTTGATGCACTCCATATCCAACAGTGCCTTTTTCAAAATCTTCAGTAGCTTGTAAAGCACCAAGTCTGTTAGTTGGATATTTTAGAGTTGAATTAGTTGCTTCTGCCATTTTTCTGAGCCTACCAGTTTTTACTTGTTTAATTGATTAAAGTTAGACAGTTTAAATTTTCTTTGCAGTCGCATTACTTTCTGCAAAAGCAAGAAATGTGATCTCCCTGTTTGGAAACACCTTCTCTTTCAAATCCTTAATCATTTCCTCTTGTCCACCATAAGGTGCAATAATATCCACTAACCACAAGCGATCGCCTGATTTCCAATCATTTGGTGTAAGCCGCGCATTACCCGCCATTAGCCGCTTTTCTACTTCCTCATTCACATAAGCCCAAAGTGCTACCCCTATCGGTCTATCAGTGGCATAAAACACCCGAAACTGCTTGAACATGATGGGTGTCATTACTAACCATTCCAAATCAAAAAGAAAGAAATTTTTATGCTTTGGTGACTGTGTGAATAGCCAAACCACCTCGCCAAAAAGTGTTGCTACTGTTTTTTGATTACCCCCTGGTGTCGGTTCAGTAAAAATTGAGCCACCGCTAGTTTGTTCTTTTGGGTTACCGCTACTATTATTTGCAGTATTATTGCCTTTTTGCGCTTGTTGCTTTTCTAAATTTTGAGGCTGATTCATATCGTTTTTTTGTTTATATATTTACTCTCGGTTCTGAATAATTCACTCTGAAATTATTAACAAAACAATCTTGATTCTTATGTAACCTTAGCCAAGCGATCGCTCTTGATACTTAATTCTTAAAACTCTCTACTAGTCATCATTGAGATTTTGTGGACAAATCTAATGATTATGACTGTTGCACTTTAGAGCCACGGAAAAATCCGATTTAGCTATATCAGCTTTAACAATAATTAATAGTTTAATTATTTTTGATTTCTTGTGTTCTTCTTGCACATATATATAGATATAAACCTCACTATTTGCTCATCAAACTCTCAGATGAAACAGTATGAATAAGGTTTGACGAGTTGATATTCTATATATCGCTCAAAATTAAATAAAATCTAGTTTGAAAGTTATTGCCGATTCAGCTTTTGAGCAAAAGCGCATTATAAAGGTGTGATCGCAGTTTTATCTTCTGAGTCGCTAGTCTTTACTCCATAATGTTCTGAATGCGAACAACAGCTTGGTTACATAAACACGTTGAACAACACAGAAACATTAAATCAGAAACGCTGTCATCATACAGCAATTAGAATGATTAAGCAACAAATCTAACAACTGTGATTGCAAGAATGTCACAATCGACCAATTTTAGCCTTGCCTCCACATTTTCCCAAGGCAAATTTACATAACGATACCCACACCAAGCAAACTCACACTTCTCTCAACTCCCCTCGCTACACCTGTAGAGTTACAGCAGTCTCAAGCAAGCCAATCAAAGGAGGAGTGCTAAAGTTATTACACATAGAGGTCATTCAGACCCTATCAGTTTAAGTTTAAGTATAATTACACCTTCTAATCTCCTTTTGCTTGCCTGATAGCTTATCGAAGTTAGAAGCCAGGGGAATTCAAATTGTTTACAAAACTTTACTAATACTTACCTAGTCAAAGTGAGTGGATTATCTTTTTCTATATTCAAACTCTAGAACACTCAACAATTTCTCCTCCACAGCAGTTAGATAAGGGCGATTCAGCTTCCCCAATGACTGCAACAGATTTCTGACTGTTTCCTCCTATGAATCGGAGTATATTCGAGCGATGCGATCGGACAGCAATTGCATCTGCTCACACTCCGCAGGCAGATAGTCGTAAGATTTCAAGTGCTTTAACCCAACTGTCAGCTCTCCATCCCAGACCCTTACAGTACAACTAAACTCACCAACATGGGTAACAATACACCAGCAACCGCCTTTGCCTCGGAGTTCCGGGTTGTCTTTTGCTAGAATCTGGCAGACTTCACCTAACTGGTAGGTGTTAGGTACTCTGGTTCGCTCCATTATGCGCTGCACCACATCAATTACAATTCTGGCACTAGGAACTTTACCGCCAGCTTCTTTTACTGCCCGTTGCCAAACTTCAACCTGCTACTGGGGTTCAAGTGTCGATACAATCTGCGATGGCTTCGCCAACGTCAAGGACGAACGCGTAACTCTGTTAAAGCTTTAAGAGCCTCAAAAAATGCTCGTTCCACCTTGCGTTCTCCTAGCCCTTTAATCTCAACTTCTTTGACTTGTCTTATCCGCAATCTGGTAATGCGATCGCAAACCAAGAGCATCTGTTCACACTCAGCAGGCATATCCCATAGCCTGAGAACTATAGTGTGAAAAACTTTGGTGCTAAACTTTAAACCAGAGTCAGGAGCAAATCTCATGTTTCAAGCTTTACCGAAAACAGTAACTTTTGCAGAATTCCTGAATTGGAAGCCAGATGGCGGATGTTATGAACTACACGATGGGGTCATTGTTGAAATGCAGCCAGTAGGAGATCATGAAGAGATTAATGGTTTTTTAGCTGGTGAGGTGACTTACGAGTTTAAAAGATTAAAACTTCCTTACATCATACCCAAGCAAGCACTAATAAAAATTCCTGATAAAGAGTCTGGGTATTCGCCCGATGTGATAGTGATTAATCAAAACCATCTTTCATCAGAACCAATGTGGAAAAAATCTTCAACAGTGACTCAAGCTGCATCTGTTCCCCTAGTTATCGAGGTTGTCAGCACAAATTGGAAAGATGATTATGCACACAAGCTAGTTGACTATGAAACTTTCGGCATTCCTGAATATTGGATTGTTGACTATTTAGCTTTGGGTGGTAGGCGGTACATAGGTAATCCCAAACAACCGACTATTTCTATTTACTATTTAGTAGAAGAAGAGTATCAAGTTAACCAGTTTCGAGGTAGCGATCGCCTGATCTCCCCAACATTCCCAGAATTAAATTTGACTGCTGAACAGATTTTTCAAGCTGGGCGATCGTCAACCGAGTGAAACCTCACCTTGATGTTGCTCTAACCAAGCTTCTAAATCAGTTAAACTCGAAAAATCAAGTTAAGCGTCGTAGCATTAAGCAAATGATCAGCGCTAGTGAATATTTAGAGATGATGATTAGAAAATATTGCGCCACTGATACCAATTCTCTATGAAGATGCATAGAATAAAGCCTCATAAAATAGAGCTTCAAGAATGAAATCATAACAGGTCAAAGAGGAGATTAACTCGGAAGACATTTGAGCTAACTCATGTTGAACCCGTTGACGCAATTGTTGTAAGTTGGAGAAATTTTCACCCTTAAACTGACGTTTAATAAACTGCCATAATCTTTCAATCGGGTTGAGTTGAGGACTATGAGATGGTTGAAAGATTGGGATGAGATTTTCAGGCCAAGATAGTGCTAAAGCTTGATGGGCAGATGCTTGATCGATTTGCATCATTGCCATATCATCACCCAATTCAACACAAAGGGCATCAAGGAATTTCTGAAAATTCTTACTATCGAAATGAGAATATTCCTGACAAAAATGCCATCCTGCCAATGGTTCAACCACCCCATACAGCCAGAATGCCTTTCTTGGCCACTGTACGCTGACTATGGGTTTGACACCACCAGCTGTAATCACTCGCCCAGTTTCTGTTTTCAACCCTAGTCTGGTTTCATCCTGACACAAGTAACGCAGTCGCTTGCCTTTGCCAAAAAGGTTTTGCAGAGTTAGTAAAGCTAGAGGAATGTTTAAAAAAACATTCCTCTAGCTTGTTCATCCTGATCTTTACTAACAGGTCTAGCTACTTTAAGTGTCGCCTTGAGTTGATAGTGTACTAAGCGATAGACCGTCTTATATTTGACTTGCAGATGGAATTCCTGCTCTAACCACTCCACAATTTGGCCATAGCTACTAAAACCCTCTGAACATTCCAATCTTGCTACCAGCTTTTTAAGGATTTCTCCTTGAATTTTAGGTGTCGTTCCTGGGGCAGGTTTGGCTTCTAAAAGTTCTTCTAGTCCCCCTTGTCGATCTCTTTGTAACCATCTTGTTACCGTTGAACCGTCTCTACTTAGCCTTTGACTCATATAGAATTGGTATGAGGCGTAAACGCCTCTTGGCGGCTTTCATCCCTTGCCTGAAGTACGGAACGCTGCGCTATGCGCCTGTTCCTCAAGGGTTTTCAGCCAGCCTTTCTTATAATCTTCGAGTCGAACTGCGATCGCTCCTCCTTGAGATGGGCAATACGATTGTACCAATGGACAGTGATGATGATCATGATGCTAAAAAACGCCTCCAAGATGCTGGTGCTTTTTTAGATACTGAACATAACAGTGCCGTTGCTAAAGCTAATGATATTTCTCCTAGCGAGTACCGCGCTCGTAAAAGTAAGGATTACCTCAAGCCTGAAGAAGTTTATGAATGCGAGAAGTTTCGGATTCGAGATTCTTATGGCATGGAGGTAACTGAGTCACTTGTGGAGAAGGATGAGGGGGGTAGGTTAGTTAGGGCGATCGCTTCTATGGAAGCTATTTTATCAGAACCAGGTGGTACTGTTGTCGATCCACATACTAATAGAGAATATCCAGCACCGCCCAAGATTGTTGCAGACAAGGATTATTCGGAGCGAGATAAGCTGCCACTGTCTATGGACTGGGGGAATTATTCAGCTCGTTGGTTAGCGCGATTCAATCTAGGACTGCATGATATATTGAAGCGCTTAGTTGCGGGGTCAGAAATTACTGCCGATGATCCTCATTTAGTAAGGATGACTGAAATCGCCATTCAGTGTGCTGCTCACATTAAAGCGATTCTTGGTTTTACTGTGCCTGCTGACTGTCAGCCCATTTGGTTACTTGCTACCTTGATTGAACAGTTAGGACTGAAGTTGGTAAATCGCAAGGAAGGGCCTCGTGGTGAGCAGGTGAAGATTCATTCTCTGGCGAAACAGGAATTGGAATTTGCTCTACATGTAATTGCTCATCGAGAAAGAAAACGCGCTAGGCAATTCGCAACTCGCGGCTTTTCGCAATTCGCAATTGTGCCCAAATGCTTAAAGACGGTATTGGGCATGGGGTTGAGACGGTCAAGGGTATCCTCAAGCGCTGGGGTACTGACTTGCGCTGGTGTGCGGTGTTGGAGTTGGAGGAAGTTGCTGTACAGGAATTACGGCAGTTGGAAGAGTTAGTACCGCAGTTTTATGCCTTGTTGTCTGAAGAGGTGTTGCCAATGGAGGGGATTGGCTAAGTAAAAATACTCCACTTAGTTAAAAGCAGAAAAACTGATGATTGTTCTGGTAGCTATTGATGGTACTGGTTCTATTTTGGGCTGTTTTCCCAAACATTAGGCGAGGTAGTATTTGATTTGATCAGTGTATAAGGCTTTATTCTCAAACAATAACTCAAACTTCTAGCCGAAATCTGGAAATTGAAGTAGCGTTCGCACAAAAGTTACTCGCTAAGATAGGACTGAGATTAACGTATCTGGCTCGGCGAGGTTCGCGTAAGAACAGGGAGTGTGTTTATGAATTTGTGCCACCCAAAGACGAGCGAGATGTGATTTTCAGTCGATGGCTAAACCGGGATGAAGCAATTCGTCAAAGTACAAATTCCAATTCCGTGTCAGTCACTAATAATATAGATCTATCAACACAAGTTGTTGACACGATACAGGATATTCCCCAAACTTGAGTTTATGACAGAAATACGACAACAGGAAATTAGGGATTTACGGGCATTGAATTTAACACCCAAACAAATAGCCCGAAAATTAGGGATTAAAGTGTCAGAAGTTAACGCAGCGATTCAAAATCAAGCACAGCAAACTACATTAGATAGATTAGCTTCATGTGAATTAGACCCCGTATATCAGTGTTTAGCAAGCGAGAGTCTAATCCAATTATTGCCGAAAATCCCACAAGAAAGCCCCATCAAAAATCTGCTGACCAAAATTATCCCTGCAAAGAACAATGACGATATTAATCGCGGTTTAGGATTAGTAGTTATTGCAAGAGTTGCTCGATACAATCAAATCACAGTTTGTAGTTACCTTTTAGATATATGGTGCTTAGGTGTTAAAGATACCATACCACCACGTACAGTAGACAGGGTAAAATTTCCAGAATTTGCGGAAGCACTATTCAATCTATTTCCTGGAAAACCGCAAGAGGTTCCTCTTGAAGTTGCCCAAGGGATGATATTTAGTGCTTGTGAATATGCAGAAAGCTTAGGATTTCAGCCACACAAAGACTTTTCTAAATCACGTTCGCATATCGGAGAATGGGATGGGAGAATACGTATTGAATGTGGTCGTGACGGGAAACCATGCTATGTTAATGGCCCCCACGATCACCCCCAAAAAATCATGGAAACATTGAATCAAAGCAGGGGCGAAGGTAATTTTGATTTTATAATTGGTTCGGCTCCTATTGAAGATAATTTTTGGTAAGTATAATTCAAAAGGATGATTCTGTTGCGTCATAGCGATGTAGCAAGTATGGTTAAAACTCACAAATCAAAAAACATTCCCCAAAAAGCAGTTAATCCTTATAAAGATGCAGTATATGTGCTGGATGTGTTTTTAATTGATGGCCCAATTACAGAGGAATTTGTTGCTCTAAATCCAGTGGTGTCTCGAACCATTGAGATCAAAGGCAGCAATACTTTGGAGGAGCTACATCAAATCATCTTCAAGGCATTCGACCGAGAAGAAGAACATATGTACGAATTTCAAGTCGGCGGTAGGGGGCCACAAGATCCAAATGCAAGACGCTATTGCATAAAACAAGCATTTTCAAGTTTCGATTTGACGCCAGCGGCTACAGGGGATGTGTCTAGTACTTCAATCGCGTCCTTGGGTTTATCTATTGATGATGCTTTTGGTTACTGGTTTGATTTTGGTGATGATTGGTGGCATCAAATTGATGTCATAAACATACAAGATAAAGCTCAATCGGGCAAGTATCCCAGAATTACTAAGCGTCTTGGGGCTAGCCCTCCTCAATACGCGGATTTCGAGTAGGAGAAAAGCTTACCTAACTAATCGCGTAATTTATGCTGCTTGCTGGTTTAACCAAGCTTCTAAATCTGCCACAACGGAAAAATCTAATAACGCCTCTCCTAACCCCTCCAATCGTCCAATAGATAATCCTCGAACTCGTTCAATCAACGATGTATCAATCTCACCAAGACGATGATTTAGCTGACGTATAATTAAGTCTTGTTGTCCTTCTTTTTTGGCTCTTTCGCGGTCTTGCTGATAAAGTGGGGTCTTGGCAACTTTTGGTGATCTAGGTTGGGGTAAGGCAGAAGGCAGAGGGCAGAAGGCAGAAGTCGGAAGGAGGAAAGATATAATTAAAGTACTTCAAACTTCGTTCCATCAAACA
>JAHHHC010000004.1 GCA_019359515.1 Desmonostoc vinosum HA7617-LM4
GATGGTAACTACCTGTAAATACTGGATGTAGATGGATCAATCCCCCAATTGTACCGCAATGAGTGGCGATCGCTTGCAGTTGTTGTTGCAGATGTTCTTCGCTCATGTTGGCTAGGGTGACGCGCGTTACGCCTGTAGGTAAGGGTGATTGTTCAGAAACTAACGATTGCGGGAAACTCATGACTACTACTTTCCAATCTTGGGCAATCAGGGAATGAGCCAATTTTGAGGTGGTCAGAGAACCATCGTCGGTGATTAAACAGATGTGTCCCTCTGGTAAAGTGCAATCTAGATAATCTGGTCGCGGTAGGCTTTTGAGTTGGACGGGTAGACGCGGGGTGTTATCGATTATTTGCGGTGGCCGTTGGTAAAACTCATACTCAGGCTTTTTTTTTTCACCTCCAGCTAGCTTCTGGAGATAATCAACGATTTGACCGATGGTGCGTAAATCTCCCAATTCTTCTATATCGGGTTTGGGTAAGTTGGGGTACATTTCTTGCATCGTCCCCAAGATTTCTACGCGTTTGATTGAGTCAATACCTAAGTCTGCTTCCATGTCCATCCCCAACTCAAGCATTTCTACTGGGTAGCCAGTCTTTTCGCTGGTGATGGTTAACAAGCTTTGACCCAAGTCTGCATACTCATCTGTGACGGCTTCAACTGGCTCAGGTGCAGTGATTACCGGGATTACGATGTCGGCTGCTTTTTGTGTCTCGTGGATGGCAATCTCTACAGAGATGCTTCTGGCGGCGTTGGCTTCTAAATACTCAACAACTTGACCAATGGTACGTTTTTCTGACAGTTCTTCTAAGTTTGGCTTGGGCAAGTCGGGGTATAATTCTTGTAATGCTCCCAGTATTTCTACTCGTTTGATGGAGTCGATACCCAAGTCTGCCTCCATGTCCATATCCATTTCCAGCATTTCTACTGGGTAGCCAGTCTTTTCGCTGGTGATGGCTAACAAGTTTTTACCCAGGTCAGCAACGTTAACGGTTGCATTCGGTATGGGTGCAGTAATTGTCATTGCAGGGACTGACACTGTGACGCTGGTTGCCTCTGCTTTAGGAACCTCAAGCGATGCTTGGCTCAAGTTGACAGGCACGTCTACGTGATTATCTTCTTCAGGAGTTTCACTTACTGGAGGAGAGCTAATTTTAACTACAACTTCAGTACGAGTTTCTACTATTGGAGGGGTGGGAATACTTGAGCCATTTTTAGCTACAGGCTCAGTTACAGGCAGGGATTGAGTTTCGACTATTTTGGCTGTGGGTGGTACTGGTGCATCGGTAACAGTTGTTTCTGTTGTTAAAGGGATAAACTGATGGCGATCGCTAACTCCGTTTGTTAATATCTGTGTTGGTTGAGTTGCACCCTCGCCAGAAATTAGCTGGGAGTACTCTTGTTGTACGAGTTGGAAAAAGCTTTTAGTATGTTCGAGTTGTTCTTGAAGATACTGCTCATGGATGCGGAGAGTTTCACCTTGTTGATTGTGAAACTGCATCATGCTACGCTCTAAGCCTTCTATAATCACTTGCTTGAGTTTGGCAGCTTCAGTAGAAGATTTCGCACCAGCTAACAAAGAATTCTGCTGTTGCATCAGTTGGAAAAATGTTCTGGCATATTCCATCTGATGGTTGAGATAAGTTTCGTGAACTTGTAAATTCTCAGCCTGATTTTGCTGAAACTGTGTCAAAAGATACTCTAAACTTTCTAAAAGTCGTTGGTAATTAACAAGTTTTTCTGATGTAGGTTGCATCTTCAATTCCTGAACTGGTTGATCTAAAAGGGTTACAGGATTCATCTGTGGTTCTAGTTGGGTAGTAACACTAGCTGCGACGAGGGTTGTTTTTTTATGTCCGTTGGTGGAGTGGGGAATTGGGAATTGGGGATGGTTGCTGAGCGTGGGTTGTTGAGCAGAGTCGAAACAAGCCGAAACATTGGAAGTGGGGAGATGTTCGGACTCAGCATTTACTGAATTTACAGAAACAGCAGGTAGTTTTACTTGATGTCCGTTTTGCAATGCTTGGGTGAAGGCGTTTTTGGTTTTTTCAGATACGTAGTTGATGCCATTTAAACGCACTGTTAACGCTTTCTTTTTCTCGATTGCAGGTAGCACTTGAGGCAGTTGGTAAGGATCGAGATTTTTTAAAGTCATACCAATCACACGCAACTGCACAACTGCTTCCCTCAGAGAACGATCGCTATTCTTTTGGGTGCTGGGATTCAGAGATACGGTAAGATGAGGGCGATCGCCAAGAATATCTTTTACCAAATTAGTAAGAATCCGTTTGGGGCCAAATTCCACGAAGCAATAACCACCAGCTGCATAGATTTGCTCAATCTCTTGCTTAAACAACACTGAGTTTGAGAGGTGGGTTTCGAGAACTTTTTGAATAGCTGACGATTCTTTGGGATACTGTTTGCTGGTAACGTTGCTAAATACAGGGATTTGCGGACTGTTAAACTTAACAGATTTAGTGGCAATCGCAAATGATTTCTGAGCAAAGGCAATTAACGGTGTGTGGAAGGCTGCGGATACAGGTAACAACACCGCCGCGTATCCTTGCTGTTGCAAAGTTTGCTGCACCTTAGTGATTTCTGCGGAGGGGCCTGCCAAAACAAATTGTGTGGGAGAATTTTGATTAGCGATCGTCACTTGCGGAAAATGCTTCAGCACTGGCTCAATCTTGCTGATGTCTTCCTTGACAGCCAACATGCTTCCTGCATCATGGTCGGGGTCTTCTGGTGCAGCCATTGCTTGACCTCTAGCTTTCACCAAAAACAAGTAATCTTCTTCACTCAACACGCCTGCTGCCCACAAAGCTGTCAGTTCACCAAAGCTGTGTCCGGCTGTAAAATCTGATTTGAACCCGGCTTGTTGCAGTATAGAATATAACCCAGCACTAAACACCCCGATTGCAGGTTGAGCGTATTCTGTGCGTTGCAATGCAGCAATTTGGGCAGCTTTTTCCGCTTCCTCAAAGACTGCGACAGGAAAAACGATCTCGGAGAGCGATCGCAAGTTATCTTTGAGTAACAGGCTATCCATGTGTCCATAAAGACGGCGCATGGCAGGGAAATTCATCACTACTTCCCGGCCCATCTCCAAGTATTGTGAACCTTGTCCAGAGAACAAAGCCACAACCTTACCACCCAGTTCCATACCAGAGGAACGATAGTAAATTCCTTGGGGATGCTCCCAAGATGCTGCTGAGCCTTTGTGCTTTAGCCAATCAATGCTAATTTGCAGTAACTTGCAGGCTTCTTGGAGATTCTCTGCCACAAATCCAACTCTAGCTGCTGAAAGAGGAATTTCTTGTGATTTGCACTCTTGAACTAATTGCGCGTAGTATCTGTCACCCCCTTCTGATTGCAACTTCCCTAAAATCTCTTCAGATTTTGTTGATAATTGTGCAGCAGTGGGAGCAAACAGTAGCACTTCACTAACAGAGTTGTGTAAGCGGTAGGCGCAATTCTGTTCACCTTCATGTTCTTCCAAGACAACGTGATAGTTAGTGCCGCCAAAGCCAAAAGAACTGACACCCGCCCGTCTTGGTGCTTCCCCTGTTGCCCGAATCCAGGGTCTAGTTTCAGTATTTAAGTAGAACGCTGAATCTTTGATATTGAGTTTGGGGTTCGGCTCGGTGATGTTAATTGTTGGTGGTAGAATCTTGTGATGTAATGCCAGAGCAGTTTTAATCAAGCTGGCTGCACCCGCCGCCGCTTTGGTATGTCCAATTTGGGATTTAACACTGCCCAAAGCGATATGCTGTTTTTTGCTATCCTGCTCACCAAAGAAGTCTCTCAAAGAACCGAACTCTGTCGGATCTCCAGCCATCGTACCTGTACCGTGGGCTTCCATCAAACCAACGGTAGCGGGAGAAAAACCAGCATCATCATAAGCACGACGTAAGGCAGAAACTTGTCCTTCTTTGCGGGGAGCATAAATGCTCTTATAGCGTCCATCGCTAGAAGTTCCAATGCCTTTGATGACTGCATAGATTTTATCGTTGTCGCGTTCAGCATCTTCTAGGCGCTTGAGTACGAGCATGGCAATACCTTCACCGAGCATCATCCCATCAGATTTCGCATCAAAAGGTTTGACATTCTCACTGGGGGAGACGGCTGGTGTTTTGCTGAAGGAAATGTAAGCCATGATAGTGTTGTCGGTATCAACACCACCAGTCAGCATCATGTCAGAGCGATGCTCAACTAGTTCGCTAATTGCCATCTTTAAAGCCCCGAAGGAACTAGCACAAGCCGCATCAACAACACAGTTCATGCCGCCAAAGTTCAGGCGGTTGGCAATTCTACCAGCGACAACATTAGCCAACATACCGGGGAAAGCATTCTCATCCCATTTGATGTAAGCGCTTTTGATTTTCTCGACGATTTTCTGTGTATCTTCGTCTGACAAACCACTACTTTTAAGAACTTTTTCCCACACAGGATATTCTAACCGGGCGGACAACGGCATTCCTAACTGTTTCGCCATTGCCACACCTAAAACTACCCCAACAGTTTCACGATTAAACTCACACGCTTCACCGTAACCTGCATCTTCCATCGCTTCTTTTGCAACTACTAAACTTAACAGTTGCGATACATCAGTTACTTCCAAAATACTTGGGGGAATCCCGAACTCCATCGGGTTAAAATCCACCTCTGGAATAAACCCACCTCTTTTACAATAGGTTTTATCTTCAGGGTTTCTAGGATTTGGATCGTAGTAATCTTTGACGCTCCAATGTGTAGAGGGAACATCAGTAATACAATCAATTTTACTAACTATATTTTGCCAGTATTCTCGGAGATTTCTTGCTTGAGGCAATAGAGAAGCCATGCCCACGATCGCTATAGGATTATTTTGTAATTGTCTATTAATTTTGTTAACTGACATGGATTTTTCTGACTTCATTTTTTTTTCCTCTATAAACCTAATCAAAGCCTTTTCACAATTGTTAATCTGGGCTTCTAACTCCGCCAAAGCAGTATCAATTGAATAAGCAGACATAGGGCATAGACTAATTTTAAGTACTGTGGATTGTGTAGATACAGTAGTTTATTTCACCTACGAACAACGAAGATATCTCTTCTTCCAAGCAGCCAGCTATCCTATCTGCAAAGGCTAAATGCTTTTCTCCAAATCAACACCACACGATACATACTGCCCTCGTAAAGCCAGAATTAATTGACGCTTTTGGCGTTTGCTTATAGGCAATTTGGGAAAACAGCGATCGCGTAAAAATGTTATCCAACATTCGACTCTTGATATTGCGGTAACAAGTCGATGACGTTGTTAAAACTGGTAAAATAATCTTGGAGTGCGTTAGCAGCTTGACCAGTGAATTCAATCCATTCGTAATGATACAAAGTTTGAGCAATTGTATCCCACTGGAGCAATGGAAACTTAGGAGTAGCTATAAGGACAGAAACGCTCTTGTCTCCCGAGGCAGTTCGCTCATCGAGCCGGACTGCGGCAACGTAGCTGGTATTAATGACAACGTTCTGTATCTTGATGAATGCCATAGCCAGTTTCAACGTCCAGGATAATATATCTTATGGGATTTGACTAATCAAAATTGACAAGTTTGTTACAGAAAAAACATTGCTCTAAATCCAATTTGTACCATGTGAGACAATAAATAAATTATCAGAAATCAACGGCTAGCAAAGCGGTTCAGCTTAGTGATTTTTAGTTTAAAAATATCAATTAAATAACTAGTTTGCCTTACCGCTTTGAAACATTGAATTAATAAAAACCATAACATACTTCATAGAAACTAAATCATTACTTTAAATTATTTTTAGAAAAAGACTAAATACTTGTTGAAGTGAATTGTAAATAATATCAAGTGCATAAGTATAATTTTTATCTGCTAGGATATGTGAAAAATTTTGTTTTCTACGAGTTAGACAAAACTTTTTCTAGATGAAGATAGCAGTACAACTATGTTGTCTAGAAAGTCACAATTCAACTAATACATAGATGAATTAAATAGCTATAAGTGTTTTTTTCTCAAAGAAACATCATAAATGGGGAGTGGGGAGTAGGGAGTGGGGAATGGAGAATTGGGAATTGGGAATTGGGAATAGAGTATTAATTCTTCTTTGCTTCCCCTGCCCCCCTGCCCCCTGTACCTCACCCCCCCCGCCAAGCCTCCTTGCCACTCCACCTCTGCCACCGCATCATCCCACGGCTGACTACGTCAGAATTTTGATCACCAGTAAAACAGATGCGTCCCATTCTTTCGCAAGCAATGAGGGTTTCACCGTGTCCCATAAACGGGGCAATCACAAAATTATTCTGAGTGGTGTACAAATTGAGCAAATAGTTGACAATTCCTTCTACTCCTTCAACATTAATTGGTGTTTGTGGTTTAGAAAGTACTTGATGAGAAAAAATTCCTATATATAAATTGCCCAGTACCAATTCATATTGAAAAGGCATTTGATTACGCTGGTAAAATTTATAAATGTTCCCCTCAAACAGCAACACAGCCACAACTCGTGCTTCATCGACTAAATAATTATGCTCCCAAGTTGATGATAGGATGGCGATCGCTAATGCCGCATTAGAAGGTAATAAATGCCTAAAGTCTTTACCTGCCGTATCGCCACAATACACCAAATGCCGACCCAGCATCCACTCGTCACCCGGTTTAACTATTAATTCACCAGACGCCGCTGATTTTTCTGCCAACTTCTTAGTCGGAGGCTGATGCTTCTTTAAAATTAACTTAGCTTCTTTCTCTGCTGTGACACTTTTATACGCTAATAGCTGCAATTGTTTTTGTTTCATCTGCAACTCAGCAACTAGTTTCACTTGCCGTTCAGCTTCTTGTTGGTTTCCTTGAGAAATCGCTAAATCTAAAGCTTTTTGTGCCGTTTCTGCTAAAGCGCGTTCATCACTACCAGCCCTAGCTATCCTCAACAATGCCGTAGGACTATCAGCCACAGGAGTGCCTTTAAGCAGCTGTTTAACCTCCGGGTGAATACCTTTAGCAATTTGCTTACCGTGCTGAAAAGTACGCTTGGAGTATCCTGCTTGTGTAGCCATCTCTAAAGTTCTCTTCAGAGGTGGTGAAATCATTTCACCACCTTTAAGCGTATGTTGGTTATCGCCCGCTTTCGCTCTCAGCCCCATGCGTTCGAGAATTTGATCTCGTTCCAACCAAAGCTCTGAACGCTCCAAAGGTTCTAGCTCATTGCGGATCAAATTTTCATCAATTTCCGCCAACCGGGCCTGCTCAGAATCTGTATAAGTAATGATATTGCACTCAATTTCCTCTAACCCCAATAACTTACAGGCTGTTAGACGATGTAATCCAGCAATCAAATTTAACTTTTGATCTATCGTAATAGGATTTAATAAACCATTAGTTCTAATCGATTCTTTCAGTTCATCAACTTTCTCGCCCTTCACCGGACGGCGGTTACAACCAACTTGGATTTGGTTTATGGGCACTGTAGGCATAATTACTATTTTTAAGTGCTATCAGTTAAAACACCAACAATATGACTAAGATACACCTAAGCAATTCAAAATTCAAAATAAAGAAATCCAATTAGGACAAGCATTCTGGCTAAATAACCCAATTATATTTGATGAACACGAGCAAAATTATGGTTTTATTCTCACAAATGATGAGAATGTCTTATAGTACACAACAGCCCTAAGAACAGTCTGACAAACTTATTGTGTTGACAACTCCAAGGTTTTTTGCAATACTTAATCATTAGTTACTCCATTTTGATAGCTTAATTTTTGGGCGCTCCATCCTTCGTGAGATTTAAAGTTTTCATCCACCGTTATTGTATTTTACGCTACTTGATTAAATGCAAAATTGGGATAGAACTTAAGAAGCATCGGAGTTCAAGACTATTGCTTTTTCAAGATAGCCCTATCAGGCTGCAAATAATTCAAAAATCATCAAATAAGGGAACAGTTTTTCCTCTCTATCCGAAAATAAGAGATCCCCATTTCGTAGAGGCATTTTGCAATATGCCCGTACTAACTTGCTTCAGGTAGCATATAAATCTCCATTTGAAACCTCCATGTTAAGAGCTGCCATCAAAATTCTCTCTTCAAATAAAACTAACTACCCACTTCTCAATATAAAACCATCTCTCTTCCTTCTTCCTCTGCGTCCTTCTTTTACCGGAAACGCTGCGCGTTGGCGGAAGCCTCTCGTAGAGAAAGCGTATCGGCGGTACCCTGCGGGAAGCCGCTCTGCGTCTACGTTAAAAAAGATCTTTGAAAAAGAAGCGAGTCAACCAAATTGGCAAAAAATTTATTATTTCACCCACGGGGAAATATCTTGAAAACCACTTGGTTAAAAAAGTATGGGCATATTAAAATACGCCCCTAAAAATTACGAATTAATCTTAAATCCATCGCTTTCTATGAAGATAAAACCACAAAGAAAAATCTTCTTAGTTCATTTTTGGATAAATCTGTTGAGCCTATTCTAATTAACTGATGTAGCCATATAGACCACCACCTAAAAATGCATAATTGGGATAAAAATATGACAGCAAACAAAGAAAACCGATTATTTACAAAAAATATCGCTCGGTGGCAAATAGTTCTAGCAGCTTCTATTACTTTCGCCGCCGGTTTAGTATCTTTCTACAGTTTTTCACCCTTTTGGTCAAAACCAAAAGCTCAAACTCCCCCCGCAAACCCTCCAAAAACAGCTCCCGTTAAAGTTGCAGTCACCGCTTTAGGACGTTTGCAGCCAGAAGGCGAAGTTACTTCTTTATCTGCTCCCAATTCCAACAACGGTGTGCGAGTAGAAAAACTGTTAGTTAAAGAAGGGGACACAGTTAAAGCAGGGCAAGTACTAGCATTGTTAGAAAACTATGCTCGCTCTACAACAGCTCTAGAACAATCTTTAGATAAACTGCAACTTGCTAAAGCTAAACTAGCGCAAGTTAAGTCAGGTGCTAAGACCGGAGATATAGACGCTCAAAAAGCAACGATCGCTAATTTAGAGTCACAATTAAAAGGGGACATTGCTGCCCAAGAAGCGACAATTAACCGCATCCAAGCCCAAGTAGACAACGCTCAAACCGAGAACGATCGCTACCAGCAATTATACAAACAAGGTGCGATCGCGGCCTCCACAGCCGACAACAAAGCTTTACAACTCAAAACAGCACAACAGCAACTCCAAGAAGCCCAAGCCACCCTCAGCCGAACTCAAAACACCCTCCAAGCCCAACTCCAAGAAGCCCAAGCCAAACTCAACAGCGTTAGTGAAGTACGCAACGTAGACGTTGAAGTCGCCCAAACCGAAGTCACCAGCGCCATGACTGCGGTCAAACAAGCAAAAGCCGACCAAGAATTAACCTACATCAAATCTCCCATCAACGGCAAAATTTTAAAAATTCACACCAAAACCGGAGAAGTCATCAGCAACACAGGATTTGCGGAAATCGGCAAAACATCGCAAATGTATGTAATTGCTGAAGTCTATCAAACCGACATTCAAAAAGTGCGTCTAGGTCAAAAAGCCACCATTAACAGCAGCGCCTTTTCTGGAAAATTGCAGGGAACAGTCAAAGAAATAGGTTGGCAAGTTGATAAACAAAGTATTTTTAGCCTTAACCCCGGTTCCGACACAGACCGCAGAATAGTTGAAGTCAAAATTTCCATCGATAGTCCCGCAGATAGTCAACGAGTCGCTCGTTTAACCAACTTACAGGTTGACGTTGCTATTGGGATTTAGTTCTGGTTAGTAGTGAGTACTTTAGTACTCATAGGACTTTAAGCACTTTAGTGCTTACTACAAACTAACAAATAACAATAAAATCCATGAACTTTAAAATTCCTTTAGCATGGCTACAGCTAGTTCAGCAAAAAATTCGTTTTCTAGTAGCTATAGCAGGTATTGCTTTTATCGTATTGCTGATGTTTGTGCAACTTGGTTTTCAAGATGCTCTTTATTCTAGTGCAACCGCAGTACACCAAAGCCTACGAGGAGACTTATTTTTAGTTAGTTCGCAATATAAATCTTTGACCTCAAATCAAAGTTTTTCGCGGACACGTTTGTACCAAGCATTGGGGTTCGATGGTGTAGAATCAGGCAGCCCCATGTATCTACAATTTGCCAAGTTAAAAAATCCTGTAACTGGTGAGAAATATTCAATATATGTTATTGGTTTTGACCCAGGCAGGTCTGTCATGAACATCCCAGAAATTGAGCAGAACTTAGACAAACTCAAAATCCCTGATGTCATGCTTTTTGATAGGAATTCCCGTACAGAATTTGGCCCCATCGCGGAAAAATTTAACACAGGAGATACAGAACAAACAATTGAAATATTTCCCTTTAATTCATTAATTGGCTACAAAGTGAGAATAGGTGGATTATTCAGCTTAGGCCCTTCCTTTGGAGTTGATGGTAATTTAATTGTCAGTGATTCAACCTTCCTCAGAATAAATCCTAATACTCGTCCCGCAGAAATGATTGATGTCGGTATCATCACTCTCAAACCTGGCGCTGACCCAGAAAAAGTACTCAAAAATTTGCAAACAAGCTTACCCGACGATGTCCAGGTTTTTACCCGCCAAGGCTTTATTGATTTTGAAAAAAAATATTGGTCAGTTAGAACACCCATCGGTTTTATTCTTAACCTGATGCTAACAATGGCTTCTGTTGTTGGTGTGGTTATTGTTTACCAAATTCTTTACAGCAATATTGCTACACAGTTTGTTGCTTACGCTACTCTAAAAGCGATTGGCTACGCAAACAAGTATTTATTAAATGTAGTTTTTCAGCAAGCTTTAATCTTGGCGCTTTTAGGTTATATACCTGGCTTTATTGCTTCTTTAGGTTTATATGACTTCGCCATGGAAGCTACTAAACTACCAATAGTCATGACTGCTAATAATGCAATACTCGTTTTGACTTCAGCAATTTTAATGTGCATCACTTCCGGGGCACTTGCTATCAATAAACTCCGTTCCGCAGACCCAGCGGATATTTTCTAAAAGCAAGAGTTTTTACTCAACTCCTGAGAAACACATTTTATAAATCTTACCCAGTAATAATTTCAGGTTTTGAATTTGAATGTGTTTCTTGATTTTATTGTGGGCGTGTAATCGCGCCCATTGGGCGCTCACATCTTGCAAAAATTATTCTTTTCGCGTTCTTCTCTGCGTCTATGCGTGTTAGCGTTCGCGTTGGCGAAGCGTCTCGTAGAGAAGCGGGGCGTAGCCCGGTAAAAAAGATTTATGCAAGATGTCTAATAATCAAAATTCCAAATAGGTATATCCCCTGCTCTATGAATTTCCAAAATAAAACTCTTTTAATTACTGGAATTGATGGATTTATCGGTTTACGTACAGCCGAATTAGCCATAATGCAGGGAATGAAAGTTCGTGGACTGCAATCTACACAACAGGATAAGCAAGCGCAAAATTTAGGCGTTGATGTGATTGTTGGTAGTATTACCGATAGTGCTACTGCTCAAAAGGCTTGTCAAGGAGTAGATATTGTTTTACATACAACTCAAATCACCGAAGAAGCTGGCCCGCTAGATGATTTTCGTCAGATAAATGTTGGTGGCACCGTTAATATAGCTGAAGCTGCTAAAAATGCTGGGGTTAAAACCTTTGTGCATCTTTCTAGTGTGATGGTTTATGGCTTTGATTATCCTAATGGTGTTAGAGAATCAGGGCCTCTTGCTCACGAAAATAATCCTTACTGTCAAACTAAAATCGAAGCAGAACAAGCACTTTTAAAACTAAATACTTCTTCTGATTTTGGCATTATTATTATTCGAGCTGGAGATGTTTATGGCCCTGGTAGTATTTCTTGGGTAGTTAGACCAATTACGATGATGCGTCAAAAAATGTTTGCTTATGCGAATGATGGTAAAGGCGTCATTAATCATCTCTATATAGATAATCTAATTAATGCCATCTTTCTCGCAATAGAAAAAGAAACTCACGGTGAAATATTTAATATTACCGATGGCGAAGAAACTTCTTGGAAAGACTATTTCACGCGCCTAGCAGCAATGGAGGGTTTACCTGCTCCTCTTTCATTACCAAAAGATGAAATTAAGCTGTTTTTAAAGCTGCGAGTTCAAGGACAAAAACTTTTTCGGAAAAAAGTTGATATTTTACCTGAGTCTATAGATTTTATGACTCGTCCCTATGCTTACTCTATTGCCAAAGCTAAAAGCTTGTTAAATTATCAACCAATGATTTCTCTAGAAGAAGGAATGCAGCGAACACATCAATGGCTGCAAAACACCGATATCTAAGCTTTCTTGTAGTGTGCCGCGCTGGATGGGCATCTTGCCCATCCCACAAGAATTTGCTAATACACAAATTTAGTTCAGTCACACTACTGGTAGGTTAGGTTAAGTAACGTAAAAGCCAACAAATCAACGTAAATTTTAGGCTTTGTTCCTCAATTTAACTTATAACCATAACTTAATTACGAATTACAAATTACATACTTTCCGGAGGCTTGTTTTCTATGAATAGTAGTCAGCCGCGATTAAGTATTGGATTACCTGTATACAATGGTGAGAAATTTCTTGAAGAAGCTATAGATTCGCTTTTAGCTCAGACTTTTACAGATTTTGAATTAATTATATCAGATAATGCATCTACAGACAAAACCGAAGAAATTTGTAGAGCATACGCTAAGCAAGATCAACGCATATGTTACTATCGCAATTCTCAAAATATTGGTTGTGCCCGGAACTTTAATCAAGTCTTTAAATTGTCTTCAGGCGAGTACTTTAAATGGGCAGCATATGATGATTTACATGCTCCAGATTTTATCCAAAAGTGCGTTGAGGTGCTTGACCAAGACCCAACCATAATTTTATGCAACTCTCAAACATCTTTAATTGATGAACAGGGTAATTTTCTGCAAAATTACAATATTAAACTTCAAACAGATTCACTAAAACCATACAAGCGTTTTGATGAATTGCTGACTAAGCATTTATGTTATCAGTGTTATGGCGTAATCCGTGCTAGTGCCTTGAAGAAAATACCACTCATGGGTGGTTATGGCAATGCAGATGGAATTTTCTTATTAAGGCTTGGTCTTCTCGGTCGATTTTATGAAATCCCAGAATATTTATTTTTTGCTAGGCATCATCCACAACAATCGATGAGTATGTTTTGGCCTGATTATCTATCTTTTTTGAATAATTCCAAAGATTCTGCGATGGTGCCTGATTTCTATGCATATTCAGTGTGGTTTGATTCAACAAATAAAGGAAAGGTTTTGCTACCACATTGGAAAATGTTTTGGGAGTACATAGTTTCTGTATGGTTGGTCAAATTGAGTTTGTCTGAGCGGCTACGTTGTTATGCAAGTATATCTCAGAAATTGAAAGGTACAGAATATTTACTACTAAAAGATTTAATCAAAGTTTGGCAATTACTTTGGCAGCGTTGGCAACGAACATTTTTCAAAAAACGACGAATCACTTCTTGATTTAATAAAAAAAGTTTGCGATCGCAGCTTTTTACAACCACAATTTTTACCTATTTATTATGTTGAAAATCTTCCCATTTCACCATTTTTTACTTGCCACTTTAGCTTGCATCAGCTTTGCTAAAACAGCAAATGCCGAACAAACTGCAACACTTAATGTCATCGTTAATGGCATCCGTCATCAAAAAGGTGAAATTTGCTTCCGAATTTATGCCAGTGAAAAAGGATTCCCTCTTAGTAATACTAGCGAAGTTCAAAGTGGTTGCACAAAGATTACAGGAAGCTCTATCAAAACAGTATTCTCCGGCTTAAAACCAGGGACTTATGCTATTGCTGTAGTTGACGATCAAAATGGCGATCGCAAACTCAACAGTGACTTTTTTGGTATTCCCAAAGAAGGTTTTGGCATATCCAAAAATCCGACTGTATCCATCCAAACAGGCACACCAAAATTTCGCGACGCCAGCGTTGCAATTAGCAAAAACACCACAGTCAAGATTGTAATGAAATACTCACTTGATCCCTAAAAGAGTGAACAGTTATCAGTTAACTGATAACTGTTCACTGATAACTAATCAAGCAACTTAGGTTAATAATTTAATGAAAGATTTGACGATATTTTTGTCCAAGTCTTTACTGAGTTGGCTGACTATTCAGGCGACTTTAACACTGATTTTTTTATGGTTTCTGCGCTTGCGCCCTAAAAACTTATTATCAGATGAACAATTACCGAAAACAGCTGTGATTCTGTGCTTACGCGGAGCTGATCCATTTCTACCAAATTGTTTGCGATCGCTTCTCAAACAGAACTATCCACAGTATGATTTAAGGCTAATCGTTGATAGTCACGAAGACCCAGCTTGGCAAATTGCTAACGATACTATCAAAGAGCAAAAAGCAACCAATGTGAAAATTAGCCCTTTGCTCATAGTACGTAACAACTGTAGTCTTAAATGCAGTTCCTTAGTCCAAGCTGTTTCAGAATTAGACGATTCCTATAAAGTAGTTGCTCTAGTTGATGCTGATACGATAGTTCATCGGAATTGGCTAAGGGAACTAGTCAGCCCTCTAGCTGATCCCAAAGTAGGAGCAACAACCGGGAATCGTTGGTATGTACCAACAGGAAAATATTGGGGTTCTCTAATTCGCTACATAGGGAATGTATCTACCGTAGTACAAATGTTTTTCTTCCAAATTCCTTGGGGCGGAACTTTGGCTGTCAAAACAGAAATACTTCGCCAAACAGAACTGCTAGATAAATGGGGACAAGCTTTAGGCGAGGATCTGATGATTCATCGCATTTTGAGAAAGCATGGCTTGCAGGTCAAATTTGTACCTTCAGCATTGATAGTTAATCACGAAGAGAGCGATTTATTTGGCTTTCTAGACTATCTCAAACGCCTCATCCTCTATTCTCGACTTTATCACCCGCGTTGGTTGGCTATAGTCAGTGAAGCTGTTTCCGGGATTTTATTCCCTACAGCAGTCATAGTTTTATTCATTGAGTCGTTGTTAGAAACACAATGGGAAGCGGCGGCTTTGTTGAGTGGTTGCTATTGCATCTATACTGTCGGCTTACTCTTGCTAATGCTGATTTTAGAACAAGGAGTACAGCAAGTACTGCGTTCTAATGACCAAGCGATCGCTAAAATATCACTCACCACAGTCTTGAGAATGTTGATTGCCATCCCTTTAACACAGTGGGTTTATGGCTTAGCAATGCTATCTTCCCTGTGGACATCAACAGTCACCTGGCGCGGCGTCGCTTATCGAGTTAAAGGGCCGTGGAAAATCCGATTAATCGAATACCGCCCCTACCAGTGGTTAGATCAACCCGTTGATAGCAAGATTTCTCTCTAACTCAGTCAGGGATGAGGGGGATGAGGGAGAAGACGCAAACAGAGGGAGACGCGGGGACGCGGAGAAACTTTCATTTACATTCCCCGTGTCACCGCGTCACCGCGTCCTCTTACACTCCCCATTCACCAGGATGTTCATGATTTGCTGCGTAAGTCCTAAATCTGAAACCAGCATTTTCATGGAATATTCCTTCTACTATGACTAAGCAATTTCATAGCATTGCAACTCCTTCGATTTTCACAGATTGGTTAGGGCTTAAATCTACATACTCATCTTCCCAATCCCTAGTCCCCAGTACCCAGTCCCCAGTCCCCAGTACCCAGTCCCCAGTCCCCAGTACCCAGTCCCCAGTCCCCAGTCCCCAGTCCCCAGTCCCCAGTACCCAGTCCCCAGTCCCCAGTTCCCAGTTCCCAGTCCCCAGTACCCAGTCCCCAGTTCCCAATCCCCAATCACCTGAATTACACAGAGGTAATTCAGATGAATGAATGGGCGATATTTTTATCCAAGTATTTGCTGGGTTGGCTGGTTATTCAGGTGTGTTTAAGCTTTGTCTTTTTGCGGTGTCTGCACTCACATCAAACCATCTCATTACCAGACGAGCAGTTACCCAAAACTGCCGTAATTCTGTGCTTGCGCGGAGCTGATCCTTTTCTGGGAAACTGTTTGCGATCGCTCATCAAGCAGAATTACCCACATTATGATTTAAAGCTGATTGTTGATAGTCAGGAAGATCCGGCTTGGCAAATTGCCGTTGATACCGTCCTAGAGCAAGGAGCGACTAACGTTCAAATCAGCCGCCTGCGAATCATACGGAAAAATTGTAGTCTCAAATGTAGTTCTCTCATCCAAGCTGTTTCAGAGTTAGATAATTCCTATCAAGTTGTTGCCTTAGTGGATGCCGATACAGTAACCCATCCCAATTGGCTGCGAGAATTAGTCACACCTCTGACTCATCCCAAGATCGGAGCGACAACGGGTAATCGTTGGTATTTGCCGACGGGTAGATATTGGGGTTCTTTAGTGCGGTACATCTGGAACGTTTCCGCAGTCGTGCAAATGTATCTGTACGGGATTCCTTGGGGTGGAACTTTAGCTATCAAAACAGAAGTCCTACACCAAACAGGACTGCTAGAAAAGTGGGGACAAGCCTACGGTGAAGATACGATGATCCGTAGTGTTCTTGCACAACATGGAATGCAGGTTAGGTTTGTGCCTTCTCTGATTATGCTGAATCGGGAAGAGTGCGACTTACCCAGCTTAAGATACTGGCTCCAGCGCCAACTACTTTCTTCACGACTTTATCATCCTTGGTGGTGGTTTGTAGTTGGAGATGCAATTTTAACGATATTAACTCCAACTCTCGTCACCGCATTGTTTTTCCTAGCCTTCTTGAGCGGAGAATGGTATGCCGCTGCTTTGTGCTTGACTTGCTTTGTGAGCTATATGACAGGATTAGTCTTGCTCATGCTCTTTTTAGAGCAAGGCGTACAGCGAGTCATTCGCTCTCATGGTGAGCCGACGGCAAAATTATCAGTTGCTACAGTCGTCAAGATGTTGATCGCAACTCTGCTCACACAATGGGTTTACGGACTAGCAATGATATCGTCCTTTCGGATGCCAACAGTCACATGGCGCGGCGTCACATATCGAGTTAGGGGGCCTTGGAACATTCGCCTACTTGAATACCGCCCTTATCAATTTCTAGATCAACCAGGCGACAAGATTTCTCTCTAACGGGATGCACTTCGACTTCGCTCAGTGAACGGGGGATGAGGGAGAAAGAAATTCCCAATTCCCCACTCCCCACTCCCCACTCCCCACTCCCCACTCCCCACTCCCGACTCCCCACTCCCCACACCCATGAACAAATCACCACTCCGCATTGCCCTATTCACAGGACTATATGCTCCTTTTTTAACGGGGGTTTCCATCGCAGTTCATCAACGGGTTCATTGGTTGTTGCAGCAAGGGCATGAAGTTTTTCTTGTCCATCCGCAAATCAATGATCAGTATCCGAAAAAGGTTAGTGATCGCCCCATGGAAGGACTGAGTGAGCTACAATCTTTTTCTAACTTTTCTGCTTATGCATTTCCCACTAAGCCGTTAATCTTCTACAAATCTCTTCCTCAACCACTAAGCTATCGGCATTGGAGTGATACGAAGTTACTAGAAAACTTCCAGCCTGACATTGTGGTAGTAGAAGAAGCGGCACAAATGCGAGGACTATACTCGCTCTTTTTGCAAGGTTATGGTCGCCCGATTGGTAGTGAATATGCCAAGAAAACAAGAACTCCTACGATATCGCTCTTTCATACCGATATCGTTGCTTATATCAAATATTACTTGGGAGACTCGTTTTTCAACTTGATTCGTCCCATCATTCCTACGTTGGTCAAGCAGTTTAGTGATTTTTATGACCTCAACTTATTCTCTTCTAGAGAACAACTCACTAAATATAAAAACTTGAAATGTCAACGCAGTGAATACCTCCCCTATCAAGGCATCGACTGCGAAAAATTTCATCCGCGCAACATCACATACAACCCTATCCCCAACGACGATAGGCTAACTTTGTTGTTTGTTGGACGCATCACAGCGGAAAAGAATGTCTCTCAACTCATAGATGCATATCCTTTGATTGCTGCCAAAATCCCCAATGTCCATTTGGTGATTGTGGGTAGCGGCCCCCAAGATGAAGAAATCCGTCAACGTGCCCAAAATATTACAGGCATCACCATCTGGGGAGAATCCCATGGTACAGAGCTTTTGGGTTGGTTTGCCAGAGCAGATGTATTTGTTAACCCCTCCGTTACTGAAAACTTTTGCACCACAACCAATGAGGCACTAGCGTCTGGAACTCCTGTGGTCGCAGCTTTTGCACCCTCAACTACCGAGCAGGTATTCCCCGGTCGTAATGGTTTCCTAGCCGAACCCAATGATCCTGTGGATTTTGCTCAAAGAGTAATTGCAATTTTAGAAAACCCCGACTTGAAAGCAGAATTGACTAGTCAAGCTCGTCCTTCCATCCTCGAATTCGATTGGTCGGCATGTATGCAAAAGTTTGAAGACAGACTCTACCAACTTGTAGAAGCATCGAAGAAAGCAAAGGTAGCGTGAAATACAAGTAGCGATCGCTAAAAACCTCAGATCCCCAACTTCTTTGAGAAGTCGGGGATCTTATTAACAGAAATTTCGACATAAATTTCTTAATTATGTCTGGATAAGTAGTAAATTAAATAACAAGTTGCATATTTATTTATCTCAATTTTTACTCACTAGCTTATTTTTTAAAAGCTTTTATATTAATTATACACGGATTAAACATCTCAACACATGATTTGAAAATCACATTTTCATAAGACATAAATCCAGGTATTGAGTCCTAATGTTTGATTGAAATAACTTGATTTTTAAACTCCATTCAGAAAAAATATAAATGTGTCTAACACCTTGTAGGCGCTCTTGGTGACAACTTAACCTTATCCAATGTCCAAAGTCCGCGAAAGCGGACTTTATTTATTTTTGAATTTTCTATTCAAAAAAAGCATAAATACCTTCATACTGTCCCCTATCCCCTATCCTCTCTCTAATTGAATCTTTCGAGTAAATGCTCTCCAACCCGCAATGCATTCGCAATAATTGTTAGCGATGGATTTAAAGCAGTGCTAGATGGGAAAAAGCTACTATCAACAACGTAAAGATTATCAATCTCGTGAGTCCGGCAATTGATATCAAGCACTGAAGTCTTGGGATCTTCACCAAAACGGCAGGTTCCACACTGATGCCCGACTTCTTTTACAGTCATCTTTTGAGGGATATGTAACGAAAAATTTCTAGTTTTATGGCGTTGCTCAATAGATTTTAATACTTCAGTCCAGCGTTTAATTAAATGATTAAACACTGAATCATTATTACTTGTATAGTCAATAAATAGTTTATTGGCATTCACATGCACACGATTATTAATATCTGGTAAGTCTTCAGTAATTAGCAACCAAGCAACAGAATGATTTGCCACTTTCTCAGCTATCATGCTGGGCATCATAGATGGCCCATGAGCGGCAACCCTATCTTTATTAACATTACCCAGCATTTGTATACTTCCCATTGGATAGGAATAATCTTGTTCCCCCCAATAAAAATCATTAACTGCTAGCGTCTTTTGAAAAACTGTCGGATTTAGTTTTGTACTTAGCGTCATGATCACCGCGAATTTATGTGCCATGTAATTGCGTCCCACTAAATTAGAACTATTAGCTAATCCATTTGGATGTTGGTCATTAGCAGACTTTAATAATAGTGCGGCTGAGTTAATTGCACCACAAGCAACAACTATAATATCTCCAGAGAATATCTGAGTTTGACCTGCAATTTCTGTCTCTACACTAGTAATTTCTCTACCCGATGCATTTGTATGCAAACGCACAACTTTAGCTTGGGTGATCAAAGTGAGATTTTGGGATGCCATTGCTGGACGCAAACCATTAATCTCAGCATCAGCTTTCGCATTAATTAAACATGGAAAACCATCGCAAGTATCACAACGAATACAAGCACTTAAATGTCGATGAACTTCATTCAGTTTGATAGCAAGAGGTAAATAAAAGGGATGCAAGCCTCTATTTTTTAAAGCATCATGGATTTCTTGAATGTATGGTTCATGACTGACTGGTGGTGAGGGGTAGTCTACATGAATTTGTGGTTCAGTAGGATCAAGACCTCGCCTACCATGTACTTCATAAAGTTTTTCAGCCTGCTCATAATATGGGGCAAAATCTCGATATTTTAAAGGCCACTCAGGAGAAATCCCACCGTGATGAATAACTTTTTCAAAGTCTCGTTCACGAAATCTAAACAGTGCCCCACCATAAAACTTAGTGTTACCACCAACATAATAATACGTTAGCGGATGTATGGCTTTACCGTTTTTGTCATACCATATCTCGGAAGTACGATAGTATTCTTTTTGCAATACTTGCTTAGAATCCCAATTAGTTTTACTTCTAGGTAAGAAAGTACCGCGCTCTAAAACTAAAATTTTTTTACCGCTTGCTGCTAGTTTATAAGCTAAAGTGCCACCACCAGCACCTGTGCCAATAATGATTACATCGTAATGAGCTTCAGTCATTTTTTCCTCTGTGGTAATTAGAAATTAATAATGGTAGATGACAAAATAATTCGTAATTCGTAATGACGCTTCTTCGCAGCGGTAGCCCAGCGTCGTTAGCAATTACGAATTGGAGCAAAGCTACTTGCGCTCAGTAGAAGTAACTGATAACTGATTTATCCGCGCATTTGATTTTCTGCACAGGTTTTGTTTAATTTTCTCAAACCAATCCACTGATAAATTGCATCTCCAAATTTAGGAAAAAGCTGGATATTAGAAAACAAAAGTCTTGTGAGAACTCCATCTAGCATGACTTCTGGCTGGTTTTCTTTAATTGCTTTTAGAACTGCGATCGCCACATCATTCGGTTGAGCAACACGCGCTAAACTAGGTGCAGGTTGTCCAAAAGCGACAAACATTCCCGCTGCGGTATACCCTGGACAAACTACCGATATCTCGACATTAGTATCAGCTAATTCTTGTCGCAGTGCATCAGCCCACATAATTAAACCAGCTTTACTTGCTGAATAAATACTGTTATATGGCGCTCCTTTTTTGCCAGAACCAGATGCAATATTAACAACATGACCGCTATTACGAGCTATCATACTCGGTAATATCAAACGGGTTAATTCCATCCCTGCAATTAAATTGGTTGTCAATATAGAATAGATATCCTCCAATGAATAATTTTGAAAAGGTCGATATTTCTCAACAGCAGCATTATTAATCACAATATCAATTTGACCTGCAAGTTGATTAATCTGCTGTACTAAAATTGATAATTCTTCCACTTTGCTAATATCAAATGGAATGCTGATTCCTTTACCACCTAAAGCTTCCACTTCAGCAGATATTTGCTCTAGAATTGCTTGTGAGCGAGAAACGCTAACTACTGTTGCTTGCTCTTTTGCTAAAGCACGCGCAATAAATGCTCCAATGCCACCAGAAGCACCGGTTAAAAGAACTGTTTTACCTGCTATTGATGTCATAAAATTGGGGAATTGGGAATGGGGAATAGAGAATAGTTTTTACTATTTACTATTTAACTAAATTACAGTAGATTTTAATCCGTTTACTTGATGGCTAATTTGCAAATTTTATGCTCATCAATATTGGATTTACCCTAACAGAGATTATGAGTTTTCAATTGCTTAAACTCACAATTAATACCATTTCACATTAATGGCGATACACATAAATCTTGTAAAGACGCTTCAAAAGTGTGTCTCTACACCGTCTGTATTTGTATCAAGATTTTCGTGAATTGGTATAACCCAGACAAGAATGTAATACTCTTATACAAAACTCGCTTGATTTATAGGAAGATTTAATTAAATGTAAAAAGCAAGTAATTGTTAATTTAACCTTATGTTGAAAAAGATTTTATTAAATTTAATACTTTTTTATGCAATATGTAATTTTGGTGATCAAGAGAATTATTCCCCATTCCCCTTCGACAACTTTTCAATTTGCTGAGTAAAATATGCTTCTTCATGTTTAATTTGTTGCGCCAGTTCTAACCCTTTTTGAAAAGCTGTTAGTGCTTGAGGATACTCTTTGCGTTCTAAATACAATTTTCCAATTTGGTCGTAGGCTTGCATCATTCCATAAAAATTGACGGCTCGTTCCTCTACCTCTACGAGAATTTGGCTAGCTTGCAAAGCCTCATCTATTTGTCCTTGAGAACGATACAGTGCAATTAATTTCTGTAAAGCTTCACCAGATCTCACATACTGTTGTAACTGCCAAGCAGTGTTATAAGCTTGTTGATAGTTTTTAAAAGCCTCTATCAATAAATTGGGATTTTCTTTAGCTAGGGATTCATAATTTGAGGCGATCGCTAGCTTTAATTTTGGTATTTCAGTAAAATTATTCTGGCTCGTATAAATTTCTGCGAGCTGATTACGTGTATTGATTGAACTTTGGGGTTGGTTTGCCAGTTCGTAAATATAAGCTAACTGTTGCAAATATGCTACCTCGTTGAAGCGATCGCCTTGAGCAGTAGCAAAGCTTAATAATTCTTCATAGGTTTTAGCAGCTTGAGGATAATCAAACCAACTCAGATGTAGTCCGCCAATTGTCTTCAAGGTTTGCACTTCTGCTGCTGTATCTTTTTGTTGTCGCACCATAGCCAAAACTTGATTGTAAGCTTCTACAGCTTGCTTAGGCACACGCACATTTTGGTAAGCTTCACCTAGCGATCGCCACAATTGTAGATCTACACTTTTTTCAGATAGTGCCTGTTTTTGGATAGCTTGCAATCGTTGAGTAATATATTGTACTTCTTGGGTATCGTTTTGATTCCAAGCGATCGCACCAACTCGTGATAGTGCTTTTACCTCCGATACTAAACCCAAGTAGCGCCTTAAGCGCAGTTCTCGGTTCCAAATGTCAAACGCCGCCACCTTATCCCCAGCTTGCAGTTTTGACGCAGCTTGTTGATTCAACTCATCCAACGCCGCCTCTAACTTTTGCAATTCCTCGGCACTTAACGGCTGTTTGTTAAGCAAAGGTGGTAACAGCGGATCAGATGTGGTAGCTTCTAGCGGACTAGGAGGATATTTATCTGGCTGTTTCGGCTTTTTACTCTCCGCCAGCGTCAAAGAACTGCTAAAAAGTATAGTAGCCGCAACAATAAAACCCAAACGTCGTAACATAAGCATATTAAAAAATTCGTAATTCGTAATGACGCGACGCTCCTGTGTCGCTAACGCTTCGCTATCGATGACTCGCTACCGCTACGCTAACGTAATTCGTAATTAAGCTGTTATACCTTGAATTTGCACCCAAATCGTTCTTAAGACGCGGGAGGGGGAAGACGCAAAGAGGGAAAGACGCGCCCTCTTGACTCCCCACTCCCCATTCCCAAGCATTACAATACTCCCAGTGAATTTTCAAACAACTGGTTGAACATCTATAATGACTCATTCTACGGATATTGCCACCTTAGCGCGTTGGATGGCAGCAGATTTTAGCAATCAAGAACAAGCTTTTGAAAACCCACCTTTTTTTGCCCACATTCGTGTGTGTATTCGTCCTTTGCCTTTAGAATTTTTATCAGGGGTGAGTTTATTTCTAGAACAGGCATATGATTATATGCTCACACAACCTTACCGGATGCGGGTAATGAAGTTGATTGAGGCAGACAATCATATTGTCATTGAACACTACAATGTCAAAGAAGAACAAAAATTTTACGGTGCATCCCGTAACTCCGAACGCCTCAAAGCTTTATCTGTTGACCAATTGGAGAGAATGCCAGGCTGCAACATGGTTGTAGAATGGACGGGCAACAGCTTTAAAGGCAAGATTGAAGCTGGCAAAGGCTGTCTTGTGTTCCGCGACGGCAAAAACAGTTATCTTGATAACGAATTTGAGATTGATGCAGATAAATTTTTTAGCCTAGACCGAGGCCGAGATTTAGAAACTGATGAACACCTCTGGGGTTCCATCGCTGGGGCGTTTCATTTTGTACGCTGGGAAAGTTTTGCTGATGAAGTGAAACTAATTTTAGGAAATAGGGAACAGGGGACAGGGGACAGTGATAACTAAGCTCCTATCCCCTGTTCCCTTCTTTAATGAGTGGCGATTGCAACTAAGCAGTCAAGATATCTCACAAACCAGCCAAAATTAGATCTAGGATCGATAAAGCTGGAAAATAAAATTTTGAATGTGAAATAGGAAGTAGGGCTTAGTGCATGGGGATAATCATTAATGCCCAAGGAAAGCCCCAAACCAATTGAAATCGTTAACTTACCAGGTCTCAAACAATGGAACTCACAGTAGACAACGTAGAAACAGTATTAGATGAAATGCGTCCTTATCTCATGTCTGATGGGGGCAATGTGGAACTTGTAGAACTTGATGGCCCAATTGTCAAACTCCGTTTGCAAGGTGCTTGTGGTTCTTGCCCTAGTTCTACAATGACCCTGAGAATGGGTATTGAACGCCGCTTGCGAGAAATGATTCCTGAAATTGCAGAAGTTGAGCAAATAATTTAGGGAGTGGGGAGTAGGGAGTAGGGAGTAGGGAAAGACTTATCTTGTTTTTCTCATTTACTCATAAGCTAATCTGCCTTGAACTTGCATAATCCTTTGCCTCAGAAAGACGCAAAGAGAAGTTGCGTGCGGGGGTTCCCCCCGTTGAGCAAACTTCGGAGGACGCGCTTAAGGGGAGACGCGGGGATGCAATTTGAATGATTATTAGCTTATCCATTGAAGTTGCCTTGCAAAACTACTACGGACTAAGGACTGAGTAATGGGGACTGGTGAGGAGTTATCCTAATATCTAACGTCTAATTCCCAATTCCCGATTCCCCATACTTCGACTTCGCTCAGTACAAGTTCCCAATTCCCAAACGCCTATGTCCTACCCACTTCACGTTGCCTTTATCTGGCATCAACATCAGCCGCTGTACAAGTCTCCTGGCAGCGGCGTTTCAGTTTCTCATAGTCAGCAGTACCGTTTACCTTGGGTACGGTTACATGGCACTAAAGATTATTTAGATTTGGTATTGTTATTAGAACGGTATCCAAAGTTACACCAAACGGTGAATTTGGTACCATCGCTGATATTGCAATTAGAAGATTACATCGCTGGTACTGCTTTTGACCCTTATCTCACAGTCAGCTTGACACCAGTTGAACAACTCAACCAGCAACAGCAGGAATTTATTATCCAACACTTTTTCGATGCCAATCACCATACCTTGATTGATCCTCATCCCCGCTATGCCGAGTTGTATCAACAAAGGCGGGAAAAAGGAGAAGCTTGGTGTTTGGCAAATTGGGAATTACCAGATTATGGTGATTTACTGGCTTGGCACAATCTGGCATGGATTGACCCTCTGTTTTGGGATGATCCAGAAATTGCGGCATGGTTAAAGCAGGGTCGCAATTTTACTTTAGGCGATCGCCAGCGTATTTATTCCAAACAGCGTGAGATTCTCAGCCGCATCATCCCTCAGCATCGGCAAATGCAAGCGGCGGGACAGTTAGAAGTCACTACGACGCCTTACACCCATCCAATTTTACCCTTACTAGCTGATACTAACTCCGGTCGGGTAGCAGTGCCAAATATGACAATACCTGAGTATCGTTTTCAGTGGGCAGAAGACATTCCCCGTCACTTACGTAAAGCCTGGGAACTCTATAGAGACCGCTTCGACCAAGAGCCACGTGGTTTATGGCCTTCAGAGCAATCAGTCAGTCCAGCGATATTACCGTATATAATCAAGCAAGGCTTTAAGTGGATTTGCTCAGACGAAGCCGTCTTAGGATGGACATTCAAACACTTCTTTCATCGGGATGGGGCAGGGAATGTCCAGCAGCCAGAAATCTTATACAGACCGTATCGCTTACAAACTCCCGCAGGTGATTTGGCGATCGTGTTTCGTGACCACAGATTATCAGATTTAATTGGCTTTACCTACGGGGCAATGCAGCCAAAACAGGCAGCCGCCGACTTAGTAGGACACCTGCAAGCGATCGCAAAAATGCAAAGAGACCATCAAAGCGAACAACCTTGGTTAGTTACCATCGCTTTAGATGGAGAAAATTGCTGGGAATTTTATCCCCAAGATGGCAAACCCTTCCTTGAAGCCTTATACCAAAGTTTAAGCAACGAACCCCATCTGAAACTCGTTACCGTCTCAGAATTTATTGAACAATTCCCACCAACAGCAACCATCCCCGGAGAACAACTGCATAGCGGTTCTTGGGTGGATGGTAGTTTCACCACCTGGATTGGCGATCCCGCCAAAAATCGCGCTTGGGACTACCTAACCCAAGCCAGGATTGTGCTAGCTAATCACCCCGAAGCAACAGAAGAAAACAACCCAGAAGCATGGGAAGCTTTATATGCCGCAGAAGGTTCTGATTGGTTCTGGTGGTTTGGTGAAGGACATTCCTCAAATCAAGACGCCATTTTTGACCAGTTATTTAGAGAACACCTGTTTGGTATTTACAAAGCTTTAAATGAACCCGTGCCGTCGTACATCAGGCAACCAGTAGAAGTTCATGCAGCTCGAGCAGACCATAGACCAGAAGGGTTTATTCATCCAGTTATCGATGGGAAAGGAGATGAACAGGACTGGGACAAAGCTGGACGCATAGAAATTGGTGGGGCACGGGGGACAATGCACAACAGTAGTGTCATCCAAAGACTTTGGTACGGGGTAGACCACCTCAATTTCTATTTACGGATGGACTTTAAAAGCGGGATTGCGCCAGGACACGATTTACCGACAGATTTAAATCTATTGTGGTTCTATCCAGATAAAACAATGCTTAATAGCCCAGTTCCCTTGGCAGATGTGCCAGATGCAGCACCAATTAATTATCTGTTTCACCATCATCTAGAAATTAATTTGCTGACGCAATCGATTCAGTTTCGGGAAGCGGGAGAAAATTATCAATGGCATCCCCGTTTTAGTCGCGCTCAAGTAGCTTTAAATAGTTGTTTAGAGGTGGCAGTGCCATGGGCTGATTTACAAGTTCCCCCTGATTATCCTTTGCGCTTGATTTTAGTCCTTTCCGATGATGGGCGTTTTCATAACTATTTACCCGAAAATGCTTTGATTCCCATTGAAGTGCCCTAACTCTGAAGAAATACAGGGAGTAGGGAGTAGGGAGTGGGGAGTGGGGGAAGAAAAAGTGTTTATTTCATTCGTAGGAGTGACGTCCTGTTTGGCGGGCTTTTCGTCCCGCCGCACAAGACAGTCGCTACAAAATAGATTGCGGGTGATTTAATCGTTTGTGTGTACACCGTAGACCTTTTGACGGGATAAATTCTCATCGACTTTTCTTGACTTTTGAATTCCGGGGGTAGGATATTGTAACCTGGGCAATAGTTACTCTTTTTATGATGTGACGCAGTTGCGATCGCTTTTTCGCATCCATGACCACAACCATTGATTTTCTCAATCACCTCAACCCCAGCCAACGCCAAGCAGTTGAACATTACTGCGGCCCGTTGCTGGTTGTTGCTGGCGCAGGTTCCGGTAAAACACGCGCCCTAACTTATCGCATCGCTAACTTAATTCTCAAACATCGCGTTGACCCAGAAAATATCCTCGCAGTCACATTCACCAACAAAGCGGCGCGGGAGATGAAAGAACGGATTCAAAAGCTGTTTGCGGAACAATTGGCAATCAAAGAATATGGTCAGCGGTTTGATTTGTTGCCAGAATACGATCAAACGCAGTTGCGATCGCAAGTCTGGCGCAATGTGATCAAAGACTTGTGGTGTGGTACTTTCCACAGTCTATTCTCTCGAATTCTCCGCTTTGATATTGAGAAGTATCAAGACGAAAAAGGACGCCGCTGGAATCGCAATTTTTCTATTTTTGATGAGTCTGATGCTCAAAGCTTAGTTAAAGAAATCGTCACTAAAAATTTAAAGCTAGATGATAAAAAGTTTGAACCCCGTTCTGTGCGCTACGCGATTAGTAATGCTAAAAATCAAGGTTTTTCACCCCAAGAATTAGAGCGTGAACAACCTAACTATCGCGGACGAGTGATTGCAGAAGTTTACAGCAACTATCAAGATAAACTAGCAGAAAACAACGCTCTTGATTTTGACGATTTAATTTTGATACCCACCAAATTATTTCAACAAAATGAGCAAGTATTGGGTTATTGGCATCGGAAATTTTGCCATATCCTTGTTGATGAATATCAAGACACTAACCGCACTCAATACGAACTCATTCGCTTGTTAGTGACAAATGGTGAAAATAGAAAAAGTGAATGGGAATGGCGGAATCGTTCTGTATTTGTAGTAGGTGATGCTGACCAATCAATTTACAGTTTTAGAATGGCAGATTTCACCATCTTGCTAGAATTTCAAGAAGACTTTGGCGATGGTCTAACTGATGCAGATACCCGCACAATGGTCAAGCTTGAAGAAAATTATCGCTCTTGTGAAAACATTCTCCAAGCAGCTAACGAACTAATTGAAAACAACACACAAAGAATTGATAAAATCCTCAAGCCAACGCGGGGAGCAGGTGAGCAGATTTATTGTCATAAAGCTGATGATGAACTAGCAGAAGCAGCATTTACTATTAATCAAATTCGCACTTTAGAACATCAACATCCCGAATTAAATTGGGGTAGTTTTGCCATACTTTATCGCACTAACGCCCAATCGCGACCCTTTGAAGAATTGTTAGTAAAAAATCAAATTCCTTACACAGTTGTGGGAGGAATTAAATTTTATGATCGCAAAGAAATTAAAGATGTCTTAGCCTATTTAAGAGCGATCGCTAACCCAGCTGATACACTCAGTTTGTTGCGAGTTATTAACACCCCCCGGCGCGGTATTGGTAAAGCCACCATCGATGCTTTAAATAACGCCGGACAGCAATTAGGCATTACCTTGTGGGAAATACTGAGTGATGAGACATCAGTTAATACGTTAGCTGGACGTTCTGCTAAGGCTGTAAATGGCTTTGCTCAAATGATTTGCCGTTACCAACAAGAAACAACAACAACTCCAGTTGCGGAAATATTGCTGGGACTTCTGGAAGATTCTGGTTACGTCAAAGACTTACAAACCCAAGGTACAGATGAAGCTGAAGACAGAATCCAAAACGTGCAGGAACTTTATAACGCTGCACTGCAATTTCAAGAAGAAAATGAGGATGTTTCTTTAACAGCCTTCCTTGCTAGTGCCGCCTTGAGTTCTGATTTGGATAACTTAAAAGAAGGACAGACAGCAGTTTCTTTAATGACTCTGCACGCTTCCAAAGGGCTAGAATTTCCCGTGGTCTTTTTAGTTGGGTTGGAACAAGGGCTATTTCCTAACTACCGTTCGATAAACGACCCCGCAGCTTTAGAGGAAGAACGTCGCCTGTGTTACGTAGGGATTACCCGCGCCCAAGAGCGGTTATATTTATCACATGCTCGTGAACGCCGCCTGTATGGTTCAAGAGAACCCGCAATGCGATCGCAATTCCTCGATGAAGTCCCCGAAGAACTGCTAGTTAACCAGAGTAAGATGCGGCAAACTTATACAAAAACTGCATCAGCACCCAATGGCAAGTCAGAGACAGCACAAGATTGGCAAGTAGGGGATAGAGTATTACACAAAACTTTTGGTTTAGGTGAAATTACCCACGTTTTTGGTACAGGTAATAAAACATCTGTAGCGATTAAATTTGCCAGTCTAGGACAAAAAATCTTTGACCCAAGAGTAGCGCAGTTACAAAAAATAGACTAACATTTATTCCCACTCCCTACTCCCCACTCCCCATTCCCCAATTTGAAGCGATCGCTCCAGAATCGATGCAGCATTCTGAAGTATGTTGATCTTCAGGGATGAGTTCAAAATTTAGAGCTGCAAAATTCATGTGCCAACTATTAGGAATGAATTGCAATGTTCCAACAGATATTTGCTTTTCCTTTGAAGGATTTTCCGCACGCGGAGGAAAAACGGATCATCATAGCGATGGTTGGGGTATTGCTTTCTTTGAAGAAAAAGGATGTCGGATATTTTTAGATTCCCAGCCTTCTGTTATTTCTCCGGTAGCGGAGTTAGTGCGAAACTTTCCTATCCACTCCACCCATGTGATTGCTCATATCCGCAAAGCTACCCAAGGTGAAATTGCTTTACACAACTGTCATCCTTTCCGCAGAGAACTTTGGGGTAGATATTGGGTGTTTGCCCACAACGGCAATTTACCAGATTTTCGACATCACAGCATGGGCTTTTATCAAGCTGTAGGTAACACCGATAGTGAAAAAGCATTCTGTTTAATGTTGGAAACGTTGCGAAAATGCTTTCCTCAAGGTAAACCTCCCCTCAAAGAACTCTATCTAATACTTCGGAAGATCACACAGGAAATCGCTCAAATAGGTGTATTTAACTATTTATTATCAGATGGAGAACACTTTTTTACCCACTGCTCAACTAAACTCAGCTATATTGTGCGCCAAGCACCTTTTGCAGCAGCTCACTTGATTGATCAAGACATGACCGTAGATTTTCGGGAGTTAACCACCGAAAGCGATCGCGTTGCCGTGATTGCCACAACTCCCCTCACCGATAACGAAGTATGGACGCCAATTCAACCAGGAGAACTGCTAGTATTTCAGGACGGTTGGCCTTTGAAACATGCCTTTGATTAAGAATATCGTTAGTCATTTGCATCTACAAAGAAGAAACGACAAAAGATGACTAGATTTTGTGTAATAAAAATTAAAATTGTTTTACTATCCTTTAAAATTTTTTGCAGAGATTAGGTGAGATGTATGGCTGATATTGTTGATATTGCAGTTAGTGCTGATTCTTTTAAAACACTAGTCGCGGCTGTACAAGCCGCTGGTTTAGTAGAAACATTAAAAAGTCCAGGGCCATTCACTGTCTTTGCGCCAAACGACGATGCTTTTGCGAAGTTACCACCAGGAACCATACAAACCTTGTTGCAGAATATTCCTCAGCTAGCAAGAATCTTGAAGTATCATGTAGTTCCAGGAAAGTTGTTACAGGCTGATTTAGCAAAACTCAGCACTGTTAATTCTGTGGAAGGTTCACCCATCAGAGTTGATTGTTCTGAGGCTTTTGAGGTAAAAAATGCCACAGTTTTAGCAGCAGATGTTCAAGCCGATAATGGTGTAATTCACGTTATTGATACAGTGATTTTGCCAGGTTAACTAGTTCTGTGGGTTTAAGTCCCCCGGTTCTATAATCGGCAAGTTTTGTGTTGGGGTCAAATCCCCATTACAAAACTTAATTACGCGCTTCGCAGCGTAAAGCCTGCGGCATAGCTTCGCTTAGAGCGAGTCCTCGATAGCGTTAGCGTTAGCGAAGCGGTAGCGAGATACGAGCGTCAGCGGTAGCGATAGCGTCAGCGTAAAGCCTACGGCATAGCTTCGCTTAGAGCGACAGAGGAGCGTCGCGTCATTACGAATTACGAATTATTTCATTTAGTGATGCCCACCATCACTAAATTAAGGAATTTAAAATATGTTACATAAATCATGGCATTACTCACCCATGTGCTAACTTAAGTTTAGTTATTTAGAATTCAGTTAAAATAAGTTGTTATATATTGCTGACACTATCCCAAAAATTAATGCTTGATTTCTTCAACATCTTAACTGAGTTCTCTCGCACCAACTGTGTGAGCATTTGTGCATTTCTTGTACCAGCAAACTTGCTTGCGACTTTATTGACAATTATCTTGACAGTATTTCGCCGTCCATCATATCAAGTTTGGCCATCTGCTGCGATCGCTACTATTTTCGCTTCCGTAATGATATTGCATGTTTATACCTGGTTTATTATTGGTGTAGTGATGGCTCCCACTTATATTTTATTGTGGCTTGCAATCACTTGTTTGCTCACTAATTTTGCAGCAATTATGTTTCAGCGAGCTTCCCTTCAATATCATTCCAAATCGTATTGAAACAAGCTTAATTGCTTATAAGCTAAAATATATCTAAGTTGCTAATTTGTCATTTACGTCGGATGTGAATTAAAAATGCCTTTTATCCCACAAGGGTTTCAAGATTAGCCTAAAATTAGTGGTCTCCAGATAAAAAAATATCCAAAATATAGTGGCGTGTCTAGCCTTAAATGCGGCAAAAAAATTGTAGGTTAGGTTAAGCGCAGCGAAACCTAATACCAAAATCCTTGTATCCTAAGAAAAAGCTGGAAGAGTAACTTTGAAGACTCCTCCAGTTAATTAATTAACAAAGCTATTAGCTTTTAGCTAATAGCTTTTTATATCATTTTCTTAAAACCAAGAGCCAAACTTGGAAGAATGACCGCCGCCAAATTTAGACGAATATCCGCCACCGCTGTGAGAGGAACCACCACCACCAGACCAGCCACCAGACAAACTACCAGAGAAACCGCCACTAAAACTACCAAAAAAACCACCTCCGATAGTTCCCATTTCCTGAGTGGCGAGTTCATTCAGAAAACTTTCGGAATCAACAAATAGATCATATCCAGCAGGATATAACTCTGTTATTTTGATATTAGCCATTAGGCTTACCCCTTTACTCTAGAGAAAATGTACTTTGAATCAAAAGTAAGATTAGACTAGACTTCATCTAGCCCTAATTTTGATATTTTCAAATTGAATCTATTAATTCAAGTCTTTGAGATTGATTGCTTAGACATAATTCTGTGAATTATGTCTGAATATATTTTTATCTATAGCAACGTGAAAACTAAGATACCCGACTTCTTTGAGAAATCGGGTATCTGGAGACCGCGAATTTTCACAAATCAGATAGGATTGCTATCTGAATTTAATTTTAAGAGGACTATAGTCTAGGAAATTCTTATATTTCCAAGCTGGAAATTTAATATTGATGCTTAATGTCTGGGTGCTATACACTCTTAAAATCCATCTTTTATCTAGATTTTATGTTTAAAAATTGAAATTTTTGTCTTTGTTTATATATGGACATAATTACTTGATTTATGTCTCATACACAAAAGATTTATTGCGAGACGCACAGCGCGAAAAATCCGATGGGCTTGCTTCAAGCCTACGGCTTAAACCATGGAGCTTCATTTTAAATTTGAGCGAAGCGATTAACGTTGTTGCATCTACATAGCTCAATAATATCGGAAGTCATTACTCAGTAAATATGTATAAATACTATATGATCATGCTTGTTTTAATTTTCTTCACAAGTTCCTCACATTTAGAAACTATATTCAAAATATAACCAGTTAGTTTTCAGTAAAAAGAGGCTATTTATCTAGCTACTTTGATTTGTAAATAACACTTTTATCGGCAGGTATTGAAAAAATATGTATTACTGTCCTTGCTGCTCTAATATACTTTTACAACACACACGTGGTTCAGAAACTTACTGGTTTTGCCGTAATTGTTGGCAAGAAATGCCAGTATTTAGTTGGAACAAATCTAATCAGTTAGTAGAGGCTGTTACAGGAGAATCATCTGCAATCCTTGAGAAAAGAAGAACCTTAAACAATACTGTTTATCTAAATAAACAACTCAAATCCATTACTGGGTGGATAGGACTACAAGATTTGCCTGCATAAAGTAATGGTAAATCTTGTCCTTGATCCGAAAAAGTGGGGGATTTACCCCCTTATTTTTTTGTTGGAAGTATTTCATCAGTATTTTTACACATATTTACAATCTTTTTTAATGTAGCATTTTTTACATATATTTTTGCTATTCCAAGTATTTAAACATATAAAAAACTTTGAAATATTGGTCATCTTTTTATTGATAAACCATAGGAACTTTACCCAATTATGTCTCCCTGTTGAATAAACTAGCCTTGTACGTTCAGCTACTAAACATGGCTAAGGATGTTGGTTACCTCTAATGTGATTAATTGCATTACCAAAAAGCCAAATCCTGTAGTCAAGCCAGCCTAAATCTAGAAGCGGCATCAGTTTAAAAATTAACTTACAAGTGATGGAGACCGGAAAAACATGAAAGCTACTTTTCAAAAAATTGCCCTTGGTGCTTCAATGATGATTAGCGTAGGTGCGATCGCCACTGCACCTGCACAAGCTGGCACCCTCTCTGGCGCTACAATTGGTGGAACCGCAGCCAGCGATTACTATGTATATGATGTTCAAGGCAATAAAACCGTACGCGTGCAAAACCCCACAATGGCAAATGTGCAAAGCGTATTAGGTGGCAATGCTGTACAGCCCACTGGCAACGTAGAGTTAAGAGCTAGCAGTGAACAACCTGGTTTCGACTTCACCAAAAACACCACCTTGACTGGACAAATTGGTGGTAAATCTCTCACCTTAAGCAGCCTTACTTTAAGTGACTGGACAAGTACATACAAAGATGGACTGAGCTTAGGACGGTATTGGTTTAATCAAGCATTAATTAATAATGGTTTAGGTAGCTTAGTTGGGACAAACACAACTGCTAACAATTTATTCAATACTTTTGTTAATAATGGAGGCTATCAACGTTTCAGTGACCCCAATATTTCCTACGTCAACCAAAATGACACTACTGGTTTAATCAGTATCGGTTTAGCAGGTCACTTAAATGCTACTAGCCTTTTATTACCTGTTGTACCTTCTAGTCTCCAACCACTTTTGGCTGGTAGAGTCATACAAGCTAGTGAAATTGTTAAATACACCTATAACGGTAAAACAGACTACTTATTCGGCTTTCAAGCTACCAATTCCGGGTTAACTGAATTAAGTGATGGTATATCTCACAGCGGTAATTATGAACTCACTATTCAAGGCGTACCTCCCGCAGCAGTGCCAGAACCTTCAGCAATACTTGGTTTACTAGGTTTTGCTGGTATCTTTGCCACACAACGCAAGCTCAAGAAAGCATCTAGTTAAAATTACGGTTTCAATACTGTAAACTCAGTAATACTTAGCATAAGTATTAATTTCAAGTTCAAAATCCAACATTGGTACAGGGGAGCAGTTAGCTCCTTTTTTTTATGCATATTGCCTGCTAATATCAAGTTTAATTGAAAACTGCTCAAGAGTACTAACACGGAGACGCGAGTATGCAGAGACACAGAGAGTTTTGAATAATAGCGATCATGCGAACTTGACACAATACAGGATTTATATCATTCCTAAATCCTTTACCATGTCTTTCTGTTTCTGTGTTCCTGCGTCAACTTTCTCCCCCCACTCCCTATATTTCTTGAGAGTTTAGCAAGTAGCTCTCCATAGATCTGGTAAAATTTCTTAAGTGTATTTACTTGCAGGATTTTGTAAAAAAAGTTTTGTAAAAAACTAGTTAATTTCACTCAGAATTCTAAAACTTTAATGAAGAAAAGCTTAGTTTTTGCTTAACTTTATGATTTAGGATAATATTGTTTACTAGGTATATAACTGTAGAGAAGTTTAATTTATTACTTGATTTGCCTACATTGCATTAAACGCTTCTCTTGTTTATTTTGTAGTTTTGTGTGTAGCGTTATTTTAGTTTCTGAGAATACATTACTAAATTTTGATTTGATCTTAACAGGTAGCAATGACAGCACAATTACTTACTGGAGATCGACAATTCGAGTCACAACAGGTTAGACGAATTTTACTAATTGAAGACAACGATGTGAACAGGATGTTTTTGAGTGATTATCTGAGTTATTTCGGATATGATGTCCACAGCTTGTCAGGTGGCTCTGCTTTTTTTTCAACTGTAGAGAAGTTCCAGCCGGATTTAATGCTCTTAGACTTAAAATTACCAGATATTGATGGTTATTCACTCCTAAAACAGATTCAGCAGAAACCAGATTTATCAAAGATACCCGTTATTGTGGTTTCAGCCTTTGCTTTCAAAGCAGACAAAGAACGAGCAATGGATTTGGGTGCAAGGCGTTATATTGTTAAACCTGTAAACCTCACGGATCTGATTCTGACAATAGAAGAAGAGTTTACTTGTCGCCACATAATTTAAACAATTCCAATTGTTCGTGTAGCTATACGAAGTTAGGATTTACGCATTGACAGGATGATCAAATAGTGTATTAAAAAATGGTGTCGTGTACTTTCAAGGTATCGGACAGTTAAAGAAATCAGCCAACCCTCGACAGTACAATATAATTTGGAACATCACACCCTGTTGTTGCTATCAAAGCCCAAGCATGGAGGGTACAGAACAAAGAAGATTTTTCCTTGCAGACATTAATTGGGTCTTTTATCCCAGTTTCAATAAAAAACCAGGGTTTTACCCCTGGCTTCATCAGCAATATTACAAACTTTCAAGTGAATTCCACTAAATCGTATTAGTCTTTAGGGGTAGCATAAAAGCTCAGATGATAGGGCGTACCCTTTGCTGGATGAACCTGAACTTCTCGCAGTACAGTTGTACCGCGCCATTCAATTTCTGGAATATTAAGTTCAATCTCTGTTTTGTTGACAGCAACTTGTTTGAGTAGACGCTCAACGACCTTGGCATCAACTACCAAAGAAACTGATTCGGCAACATTATGACCGTATAGATTGGCGGGTATTAAGCCAGAACGACGCAGAGCGTTTGGCTTACTTCCTTCAGGCCGTTTTTGAGATTCGACTGTAAGAGGCATAGGGGTTATCAGTTGTCAGTTATCAGTTGTCAGTTATCAGTTGTCATTTGTCATTTGTCATTTGCTAATGACTAATAACTATGACATTACTACACACTCAGTACTCAGTAGGCGGCTCAACGCCCCGCTACCGCGCTTCAACACTCAGTACTCATCACTCAGCACTGACTACGCGCTCAGTAAAGAAACGGGTGTACCGTCGGCTTGTAGTAGGGCGCGTTTGGGGCCGTGGATGGGGTCTTCTACGATGATAGTTTGATCGCGGCTAGCTCCTAAAGAAACGATCGCGATCGGGACTTCCATTAATTCTGCTAGGAATTTTAGATAGTCCAGTGCTTGCTGTGGCAAGTCTTCTAAGGTACGGCAGTCGCTTGTTGATACTTGCCAGCCTGGTAAGGTTTTGTAGATGGGGCGACACCGAGCAAACAAACGGGAACTGGTTGGGAAGTGTTCGCAGCGTTCACCATTAATCTCATAAGCAACACAAACTTTGATTTCCGCTAGTTCGTCAAGGACATCTAGTTTGGTAAGTGCCATACAATCCATGCCGTTAATGCGGACGGCATAGCGACCGATGACGGCATCAAACCAACCGCAACGACGTTTGCGTCCGGTGGTTGTGCCAAATTCGGCACCGCGATCGCACAGTAATTCTCCTAGTTCTCCGTCTAGTTCGGTGGGGAATGGGCCTTCTCCAACTCGCGTTGTGTACGCTTTGGAGACGCCAATGACGCGATCAATCATTGTCGGCCCTAGCCCTGTGCCAACGCAAGCCCCCCCTGCAACTGGGTTAGAGGAGGTGACATATGGGTAGGTTCCGTGATCTAAATCTAGAAGTGTGCCTTGTGCGCCCTCAAACAAAATGTTACGCCGCCGCTGAATTGCATCATATATTTTCAGCGAGGTATCAATAATGTAAGGCCGCAAACGTTCTGCATACCCCAGATATTCGTCAATGACTGCTTTGGGGTCTAAAGGCTGCAAATTGTACAGCTTTTCTAAAATGACGTTTTTATAATTGATCGTCCACTCTAACTGCTCACGTAGACCTTCAGGGTCAATCAAGTCTAAAACTCTGATACCTGTACGCTCTGATTTATCGGCGTAAGTCGGGCCGATACCTCGACCTGTTGTACCGATCTTATGAGTTCCCCGTCTCTCTTCCGATGCTTGATCAATCAAGCGATGGTAAGGCATCGTGACATGGGCTGTCTCAGATATCAGCAGTTTGTCAGTGGAAATATTTAGTTTTTCTAGTTGATCGAGTTCTGCTATCAAAATCTGTGGATCGATGACTGTCCCACAGCCGATGATACATGCGGTATCTGGGTACAAAATACCAGAGGGAATTAGGTGCAGTTTAAAGGTTTGACCATTAACTACAATGGTGTGTCCAGCATTGACACCCCCTTGATAACGTACCACAACGTCTGCGGAGCGGCTGAGTAAGTCTGTTATTTTACCTTTCCCTTCATCGCCCCACTGGGCACCTATGACAATGACGTTAGCCAAGCGTTTATATTAAGAGGTAAAGTTTCCACAAACAACTATTATTAGCAGATTTTGAGTTTTGTGTCAAGTCTACCCACAATAAGGTTTGGTTAAGAATTTTTGGGGAATTGGGGGTAAAGTAGTTTACACACCAGATGGCGAGGCTGTGGAATTGCACTGCTTTGTGGATTGTAATTAAAAAGCTGTTGGCGAAGTTTGGGCAGTGGGGAATTGCTTGTGTAGATAGAGTTAGTAAAGTGCAAAAGTTAGCAATTAAACCTAGTAATTTTACATACAAGATAATAAGTGTATGTTTAATTACAAAAGTAGTCGTTAAGTTAAGTGTGAAAAGTGTGAAAAGTGGGATGTTTTGTAGTAACCCTTGATTATGCTGTTGATAAGCTGTATTGTTAATGCATATTACATGGTCACTACGAAATCATATCTCTTCTATAACCAATGAAAAAAATATTACTGTTAGGGTTTGCTGTAGCACTTACTGCTGGAATTGTAACAATCCCTAATGGGGGTAGAACCGATGTCGTTAACGCACAACTAATAGACATAAATTTGGATACATCTAGCTCCACCTGTCCAACAAACAAGATATGTGTGTGGAGCAAGCAGCAATTTGAGGGTGTTCGCTCAATTTATAAGTACGATATTGAATTATTCTCTAATCGCGATGGTTCTCAGAAAAGATGTGTAGTGAGACTGGATAATTCCATAGATAATAACGAATTAGTAAACATTGGTCGCTCAATACGTAATAACAGTCCATGTAGATTATTCCTATACATACAAAGAGAGTTGAGAGGAACTGCAACTGATCTTGTGGTTGATCCGATTGCTCCAAACACTTCGAAGTCTGACAGTGGAGAGTTTCGCCAAATCCTGGCGGATCGACTCCAAAGACTTTAGCCGTCAACCGTGACAGTTGTATTTGTAGCGGCTTGCAAGGAAAGACGCAAACCGGAGTCAGCGCATGTCAAATCTGCTGCGATCGCTCCCTTTGAGTGGGCGCGGCGGGAAAGGATTGTGATTGCAAATATACCTAACGCTCTCATGGCTTCGACTTTCAGCGTATAAGTTTCTAAATCTGGGAGAAAAACTTTTCCTTCCCCCCAAGATAATTGCTGATGCCATTCTTGCTGATCTCTGACATGAAAATATTCACTTTCATGTGTCAGATAATAATGAGTTAATAATTGCCAATAATATCTCGCTTGGGCGATCGCCTCAGCTATTTCTGAGCTAAAATTTGCACAAAATCTTGATGTTCCTGACTTGCTATACCTTGTTGCAATACTTCTAAAACTTTCGCCAAATTTCCCGCTAATAAAGCCGCTTGATCTAACCACAATCCCGGAAATATTTGAGAGAATATTACACCATCTTTATTGGGTTCAACTTTTATATACTCCTCTTCATTTAACCTAAACCAATCAAATTGACCGTCATCAACTCGCCATACTAGATATTCTTGTACTCCATTGCGACGGTATACTTTGAGTTTTTGATGCAAATCTATTGAAACACTAGAAGCAGCGATTTCCACAATTAATTCGGTAGCACCATTCACATAGCCATCCTGACTAATAGTGGATTGTCCTCCAACTTCAATTCTCAGTAGTGCATCAGGTTGAGGTTCATTATCAAAATCAAGACGTACTGTAGCATTGTCACCCAATTCAATCCCTGGTGTAGCTGCCCAATAGTTTCCTAACCAAGTGATAATTCGAGCATGGGGATTGGCATGATTTTTTATCCGCAGGGGCGATGCCATGTAAACATTTCCTTCAATTAATTCTGCTTTTTTTAGATGAGGCATTGCTTGATAGCGACGCTCAAATTCAGCACGGGTGAGTTTGTCGCCGTTTTCTAAAGGCGGAATTATCAAAAGTTGAGCAGTTGCGTCAGCAGATATCATAATTTTCAAGGTTAATGGTGAATTACTGACACTATTAATTTTACTAGAGATTGCTGATCAAATTAGCCATCTAACCTGACGTATTATCATATCAATCGGGAAGAAATCGATGCTGACATTGTATACGAAGAAGCTTCTATGCGAGTGCATAGAAGCATTACATAAAGCTGGAAAGCTAGGATGAGCCAGATTCGTTATAAGCAATCTGTAGGAGATGGATTTTAAACCCCTATGTTTTTATAACTAACGACTTCCAATCGAAGTTACAATCAGCTTTTTGATACCTCGAATTTTTAGCATTAGCTAACATTAACTCATCACGTTGATGCCAAATAGTAAATATTTGCTCTCTGTCATCATTAAGCGTTTCTTTGTCAATTTGAAAAACTCCATTTGTCCGCTTCAGCTTTAAGCCCAACAAATCTAACAGTCGGCTAAGTATTTTTATTGCTGAAATTTGTTCTTCTTCTCTTCCTAAGTTAATCCCTAGCGCTCTTTTGATATGTTTACTATGCTGACAAGCAATACTTTTCAATAAGATTAAATCAGCATCGTTTTCCGTAAAGTATCTATCTGCTTCTAGAAACTGCAATATACCTAACGCTCTCATGGCTTCGACTTTCAGCGTATAAGTTTCTAAATCTGGGAGAAAAACTTTTCCTTCCCCCCAAGATAATTGCTGATGCCATTCTTGCTGATCTCTGACATGAAAATATTCACTTTCATGTGTCAGATAATAATGAGTTAATAATTGCCAATAATATCCTTTGTCATCCTGTAATTTCAGTAGTGGGGTAACTTCTGTGCAATATCTTTGTCTGATGATGTATTTATTGATTTGATTGCGTTCCTCATCGGTTAAGGAATGTTTGGCTACTAACAAATCATATTCTACGTAATCAATATCTCTAGCATTAGCTACAGCGGATGCTAATCTTAGTTGATTTTGCTGCTTAATTTCTTTAATTTTGCGCTTAATTTCTTTGGCTTTTTGCCGAGTTTGTGCCCAATCTTTCTGAACTTTGACGATTTCTAAAATTAGTCGTTTTCGGGTATCTAAGTCGTTAGAATCGGTAGCTAAAAAGGCAAGGCGTAAATCTCGAATGATATTATTGTGAACAGCATTACTGCGAATTTGTAATCGATGTCCATCAGCCATTAAACCATCTTGCATTGATTGACGGTAGAGGCGAATAGAAGCATTGACTCTTGCAGATAACTTCGCCCAAGTTCGTAAGTGAATAGGATCATGAACTAAAGGTAAATCTACATCTATTTTATGTAGTGGACTGAGTAAAGCTAAATTTTCTTTCTGATTTTCTTGATACCAATCAGACAGCAAGCGATAATTTGTACTACCACTACCAATTAAGCCAATACCCCGCTTAGCACACCAGACAACACGCGGTATATCACCCCGCACTCTTGCTAATGCTTGTCGTGCTTCCGAATCAGGAATTACCCCTTGAAAAATACCATAAACTCGGTCGAAGTGTTGCACGTCAATACTAATTCCTGTACCAAGACTAGGGGTAACAAAAATGCTGTCATACTCTGGAATTTTTTGATTAATAGCTGCGATAAAATCAACTGCTGCGTGGCCGGGTGTGTTTGTAGTTTGGCTACTAACTACGAGTGTTTTAGGATATTGCGATCGCAATTTTTGTAACCGCTCTCTCAGGTAACTTTCAATTGTTTCACAACTGTAACGTCCAGAGCGACTATCGGTAGTAACATAACACTTACGTCCTGCCAGTAAATCTAATTCTAATTGGTGAATCAGTGGAGTTGGATTAGGAGAATCATAAAAAGTCACATCCCAACCTTGTTGAGGTTTCCACTCATTAACAACTACCCAAGGTGTTAGTTTAATCCCCGCTAATCCTTGTAAATATTCTAGTGATACATCTGATAAATCAGCGTCTTGAGCAATTATTAATCCTCCAGTAGTTAAGACTGTGGATATGAGTTGCTGGAATAATTTTAAAATTTTGACTCGTTTATGTTTACAGGTATTACTGTTGAGTAGATGCCATAAAGATTGCTCTACTTCATCTAAAATTACGATTGCACCTTGCCAATCATCAGGATTAAGTTTCCAAATCGAATCAATACATAATCCCAAAGACTTAGTAACTGATAAAGAATAATTGCTAATAGATAACTTTGACTCTTCACCTATTCCCCATTCCCTATTACCCCTAATCCCCACTTCCTCTGGGAGCGGGGGCCCCGAGTTCCCCATTCCCCACTTAATACCAACTGTTTCACACAAATATCGTCCTAGTAAAATTCTGTGAGTAATTAGTAAAACACGCTGGTTTCTGCCTTTAGCTTGCTTGACAACAGCTTGCAATGCTGTGGTTTTGCCAGTTCCTTTTGCTGATTTAACTCCGACTAATCCAGATGTGGGTAAAGCTATTTCCCCTAAATAGGGACGATTAACAACAAGTGTAGCAGGAATTGTTAATTCGGTATGAGGTTTAGTTTGAGCTAGGTAAATTTCTAAATCAACACTTTGGCGATAAATTTTCTCGAATGCACTTGCACCTTTGGCAACGAGAAATTCATCAACACCTTTCTCAATTCCTGGAAGTTCAATCACTTTTACCAGGCAATTTTTTTGCTGGAATAAACAACCAAGTTGAGCGATCGCATTATTAACAGCTGCAATTTTATTGGGTTGAGTTTCAAAATCAAAGCAAATATAAAAGCTACGCTTGGTAATTGCAAAAATTGCTAAGTCAGGAATCAACTGACGCCGGGTAACTTTACCAAAGTCATCTTTAACAACTCGATAACCACTAGTAATTCCAGGAATTGCGATCGCTGCATAACCTTGTGTCAACAGTGCCGCCGCTTTCTTCACACCCTCACAAATTACCACGGGGATATTGCGTTCCATTATCCATTGCCAAAAGCCCTGGGCTTCACCATCAGCGGTGATACTGATATTGTTGGGCAAGGGTAAATTATAACGCTGAGCGACTTGTTCCCAAACAGGCAGCGAGACTCGTAAACAAAACACCCGCGTTGGCGTGCTGGGGGGATGCTCATATTTAATTGATTTACCTTTTTGATTCTGTCGGGGTTGGTTTGGCTTAAAGCATCCCCATTCCATCATTTGCCAATTGTTGAGGGGATCTAGCCCAGAACACCACCAACCACCTGCGGTGATGTGGTTATAACGTTGCAACCATCCACTTTTCACCATTCCCGTATTAGTGCGGGGTAGTAGTTCCGAAATTAACAAGTACTCATAAACATTGACGCCTTGGAGTGTTGTGAAATTAAGCTGCGTCAAGTGTAAATCTATACCACTGCTCTTGACTAGTTCCTCAAGGTGTTGGGGGTTTAAATAGTGCAGATGCATGGTGTGAGGCAATAAAGGAGGGACGATGGACTTAAAATTTAGCACGCATCCACATGATTTTTGATCGCAGAAATCATGATATTTTTTTGATATATTTTATACTTCGTTATTTAAAATACGTCGGTTAACATCTTACTGGCTGATTTTACCTACTGAGTTGTAAAAGTAATATTTTTGTATTGTGATATTTGTTCGCTGTTAAGTTTTATTTATCAGTAATTTTGTCATGGGGACTGGGGACTGGGGATTGGGGACTGGGGACTGGGGATTGGGGACGCGGAGAAATTTTCTCCCTCATCTCCCTCATCTCCCTCATCTCCCTCATCCCCCCCATCCCCCTCATCCCCCCACTCCTTTCACACGAGAATATCAATTTTTCCAGTGTCAAGATTGTAATAAGCACTAACAATTTTTAGTTTGCCTTCGTGGAGCGATCGCGCTAAGATTGTCGAGCTTTGCTGTAATTTAGCAGCTTGATATTTAATGTTGGCTATGACTGCATTCTCGGTTACATCACCAGTGAGTGAGTTGATGTTTGCTATAGCTGGTTTGATGTTTTCAACAATATAACCAATTCTGCCGGGGAGAAGTTCGTTTTTGATAGCTTCTGCTACTGCACCACATCTTCTATGACCCAACACTACAATCAACTGTGTACCCAATACAGCTGTAGAATATTCCAAACTGCCTATAGCCATGTCGCTCGCTACATTACCAGCAACTCGCACAACAAATAAATCCCCAAGTCCTTGATCGAAAATAATTTCCGTAGGAACTCTTGAATCTGCACAGCCTAATATAGCTGCAAAAGGATACTGTGCTTTAGCAACTAATCGTAAATGTTCCAGTGATTGATGAGGAGATTTACGTTTTTTATGTATGAATCTTTGATTGCCATCAAGTAGGTTTTGTAACGCTTGATCGAAGTTTATTGGATTAGGGTTAGCAGAATTAATATTAGCGATCGCACTTTGTTGTTCACTCCACAAACTCTCACTAAAAATAGTAGCTGTAATACCAGCGCCTACCAATTTTAATAGCTCACGACGACCCAAAAATCCATTAATTCGACTCATCAATGCTACCTAACAACAAAGCTGTTGTCAGCAAGATATCAAACTCAAGCAGGATACAAGAGTACCTTTTTACACGGTTTAACAGTTATTTCCAAATTCGATGTGGGGAATTGGGAACTTGTAATGAGCGAAGTCGTACCCTGCGGGATCTTAAGCTGTTCCATATATAACTTGCTAATTAGGGCGGGCAAGATGCCCACCCCACAAGAGTTTTATTTAATTTGATTATGTAATTTAGATGTTTTTTAGCTTACTACGCGGAGCGTCTGCGATAGGAGAAGTATGGGGAATTGTCAAACGGTAGCGAGTCCGCGATAGCGTTAGCGTTAGCGAAGCGGTAGCGAGTCCTCGAGCGTCGGTACGAGCGTCAGCGGTAGCGACACAGGAGCGTCGCGTCATTACGAATTACGTTAGCGTAGCGTTAGCGAGTCCTCGAGCGTCATTACGAATTACGAATTACGAATTATTCTCCACTCCCTACTCCCCTTTTAATGAGTGGTACAACTATAGGCTGCAATTTTTCGCCTTGTAGTTGGTTCTGTGCTAGCTGGCGGGCTTCTATTGCTTGTTGATAATTCGGCTTGTATTTTATCGCTTGATCGTAAGATGCGATCGCTTCTTGATAACGTTTTAAATTTAATAATGCATTGCCTTTGCTATACCAGCTTTCGTAATGATCTGGCTTGAAACGAACTGCTTTATTATATGATGCGATCGCTTCTGCGTATTTATTTAAATTGTATTGGGAATTCCCTATATTATACCATAATTGGTAGTCATTTCGTTTCAGTGCAGTTGCCTTATTATATGATTCTATTGCCTCTGCATAGCGTTGTGTTTGATGTAGCGACCAACCCAGATTATACCAAGCTTGATAATTACTTGGATTATATTTAATTACTTGGTTAAAAGAGTTTATTGCTTCTGGATAACGTTGTAAGTTAATGAGTATATTCCCTCTAGATAGCCAAGCTTGGTAATAATCTGATTTATATTGCACGGCTTTATCATAAGCTGTAAATGCATCTTGATAACGACGTAAGTTAACTAATGAATTTCCCCAGTTATACCAGGCTTGCTCATAATCTGGTTTTAGTTCAACGACTTTTTCGTATGCAGTGATCGCGTCTTCGTATCGTTTTAAATTTTGTAGTGCTAATCCTTTCTTATACCAAGCTTCATAATCGTTTGACTGTAATTCAATTGCCTGTTCATAAGCTTTAATTGCGTTATCATACTCATTTAAACTAATTAAAGCATCGCCTTTGGCGTTCCAGACTTTTGAATCGTCATCTTTTAGTTGTATTGCTCTGTCAAAGGATGCGATCGCTTCTTGATAGCGCCGTAAATTTATCAGCGCAAAACCTCGTCCACTCCAAGCTTCTAAATAATCTGGCTGAATTTGAATTGCTCTATCATATGAAGCTAGAGCTTGTTTATATTCTTTTAATGCAAACAATGTTTTACCTTGACCATTCCATCCTTGAGCATATTCTGGTCTAATATTAACCGCTTTTTCATACACTATTAAAGCATCTTGATAACGTTGCAAATCAAACAGTGTATTTCCTTGTTTATATAATTCTGTAGCATTATTAGAATTAACTTGATGATAAATCAATACTGCTCCTATTGTGCCGACGCTAGCTAAAAATATTGTGAGTAAAATTTTTCCTAATTTACCTTTTTTAGCTTTGGGAAGTTGAGGGTTGATGAAATTATTTGGTGCAGCAACAGGAGTTAATGCGATCGTCTCTGGTTCTGGCTGGGTTAACTCTTTGAGTGCTTGTAATGCTACAGTTGCAGAAGAATAGCGTTGTCGAAAATCATAGCACACCATTTTATCTAAAAATTGAGCAAATTCTGGTGTCGCTGATGTTCGATTTTGCCAAAAAATTTCATTAGTATCAGCATCTTTTTCTAGCTGATCGGTAAATAAACCAGTCAGCGCTTGAATAGCAATTACCCCCGCAGCATAAATATCACTACTGAATTTTGGTGTACCATGAGCCTGTTCGCTGGGGATATATCCTGGAGTGCCTATAGCGATGGTAGATTTAGTAGGAGTTTGTGAGTTAATTACCTGGGTAGTGATTAGTTTAACTGCACCAAAATCAATTAAAACTAACTTGCCATCTAACTGGCGTCTTAAAATATTTCGAGGATTGACATCCCGATGAATAACATTTTGTTGATGAACAAATGCTAAGATTGTCAAAATTTCTTCTAAAAATACAATAACTTGGTCTTGACTCCAGGTTTTATCTGGTGTTAATTCTTGACTTAAATCATGACCTTCGATAAATTCTTGGACGAGATAAAATTCGGCGTTTTCTTCAAAGTAAGCTAATAATTGGGGAATGCGATCGTAGGTACCCAATTTATACAAAACTTTTGCTTCCGTATCAAATAAACGTCTAGCTGTCTCTAAAGTTTTTGGATCGCTTGCTTGAGGCTTGAGTCGCTTAACGACACACTGAGGTGAGTCAGGTAAGTGGGTATCACAAGCAACAAAAGTTTCACCAAAACCCCCTCCTCCCAAGTGACTAATAATTTGGTATCTTCCAACAAGTGTGTTTTTCAGCATCTTGTTTGCTAATTGAATACAATGCGATCTGATTCCAATCTTGCCACATTGTTTTGTGGAGAGTGGGGGGATGAGGGAGACGCGGTGAGACAGCGAGTAAAGGAGGGTTTCCCTCCGCAGGCGACTGCGAATCCGTTCGCTGAAAGCGTTCCCGTTCGCGCAGCGTCTCCGATAGGAGAAGGGTAGGGGGACGCGGAGAATGACAAATGACAATTCCCAATTCCCCATTCTCCATTCCTCATGTCCCTAATCCCCACTGGGCTTCGCCCCGCTTCGCCCCGCTTCGCCCCGCTTCGCTAATGTGGGGGCCCCGAGTTACCCATTCCCAATAATAAATGACAAATGACAAATGATTCCTATTAGCGATAACGTTTATATTTATAATCGAAGTAAGCCAATTATAAATTACTGGCTGATTGGCATTAATCTTGCCATGTTTTTATGGGAACTATGGTTAGAACTGAGTGGTAAGTTAGGCTACTTTGTCAATAGCTGGGGCGTAGTTCCTGCCCACATTAGTCAAGCAATTACAGATGCACTCTTCTCGAATCCTGCTGCTTGGGTGGTTGTGATTTGGCGCTCATTTTCTCTGATTTTCGGAATGTTTCTACATGGCAGTTTTGCTCAAATATTAGGGAATCTGCTATTTTTGTGGGTTTTTGGCAATACTTTAGAAAGTATTTTAGGACATGGGCGTTATCTAAGATTTTACTTAGTGGCTGGTATTTTAACAGCAGCAATGCAAATTTTAGTGGAACCAAATTTAACAGTACCGTTAATTGGAGCAAATGGAGCGATCGCAGCTGTTTTGGGGGCATATATAATTAAGTTTCCTAAAGTGAAAATTAATACAATTATGCCCTTAATAATTGTATACATCCCCATCGAACTACCAGCTTATTTCTATGCATTTTGGTGGTTTATCCAACAGATATTTTATGATATTGGTAGTTTAAAGATTCCACCTAATGGTGTAAATCAAGGTAGCAGCTTTTACTGGTTACAAATTATAGGATTATTTATAGGTGCGGCTTTTATGCAAATTAAGCGATGATTATTTGTGAAGTTAACTACTAACATAAAAAAAGATACTTCTATTTAGTTATTGAAGAAGGGAACAGGGAACAGTTTTTTCTATTTCCTTTTCCCTCTCCGAAGTAAGAGACCCCCATGAATATCAGTGATATGTTTCATAGGGGGTATAAATCCGCCTTTTTGTTACCCCCTATTCCCTGTTGCCTGTTCCCTCTTTAAGGATGCCAAATATGGATCGAAATCAAGAACTAGGTGCAACTTTTAATGTCGATTTACCGCTTTTGGTCGAAAGTGAACAGACTAGTTGTGAGGAAAATGAACTTTTGAATCTGACTATAGACTCTTCGCTGCTCTCGAACATGCAAATTCTGGTAGTCGATGATGAGCCAGATATCCGCGATTTAATTAGCTTTATTTTGCAAGATTATGGTGTTGAAGTAACCACCGTAGGTTCAGCACAGGAGGCGCTAAAATCACTTTCTGAGTCATTACCAGATGTTTTAATCAGTGATATAGCAATGCCTGAGATAGATGGTTATATGCTGATACGTAAACTGCGACAAAGATCGCCACAGCAAGGAGGACAACTACCTGCGATCGCACTTACAGCTTATGCAGGTGAAACCAATCAGCAGCAAGCACTCGCAGCAGGCTTTCAACTACATGTCCCCAAGCCAGTAGAACCAGAGGCATTGGTAGAAGCAATTATCGGTTTGATGTATCCGAAGGAAGTAGAGAGTGGAGAGTGGGGGACGCGGGGACGCGGAGAATAACCGCTTACTCTTTTGTGGATTAAGACAGCGATCGCATCTGTATTTTTCTACGAGTTTTTCTTATCTTTATTCACGTTCTAAAAGTTAAACTTTCTCCGCGTCCCTACGTCAGTTCTAAGGATAAGTCTTCAAGCAAACACGATACGATTGTCACTTGCGGCTTTTGCCAGCAGTTCGCAAACCTCTTGATCTGTGGTTTGGGGAAAGTTCTCATACCATAAACCGACGCTACAGAAAGGACTAGGATTTGCAACACAGACGAGAGCATCTACTTGAGCTTGCAACTTTTGACAAGTTTCGCGTGCTGCAACTGGTACAGCAACCACAATCTGAGCAGGTTGTTGTTTTCGGACAGCGGCGATTGCAGCCCACATAGTTGCACCCGTAGCTAAACCATCATCCACTAATATAACTGTGCGTCCTCGTAAATCTGGAAAAGAGCGATCGCCCCGATAAAGTCGTTCCCGCCTCTCTAGTTCATGTTGTTCTTGCAATAAAACTTTGGCAATTACCTCGTTGAAGAGATTAACTTGGCGCACGATATGCTCATTTAATATTTGCACACCACCAGAAGCGATCGCACCCATTGCTAATTCTTCTTGACCAGGCACACCTAATTTACGTACTATCAAAACATCCAAAGGTGCATTTAATGCCTTAGCAACTTCAAAGGCAACAGGAACACCACCCCTCGGTAGCCCCAACACCAGGATGTCTGAGCAGTTAGCATAAGCTGCTAACTTTTTCCCTAAAATTTGACCTGCCACACTTCGGTCTTGGAATTGCATGGTGTAATGCTCCTATTGCCTTTTGTAAATCAGCTTAAACACATCTAAATTGCATAATTTCTTACTTATAAAGCCATCTTTTGTAAATACAAATGACCAATGATGGTTTTAACCAGAGAATGTGTAACCCAAACGCACATTAGCTCAGTGTTGTGTTTTAATATCCCAAATTAATCTTAAAAAACCAAAAATATATCGCCCTCTGGCTAATGGGGCGACATCGCAAGTTAACGAATCTACCTAAAGTAAGAGCCAAATTTTACTTGGAAAATATTTACAGCAGGGGGTAGCTAACAAGTGTAGGTTTTTTAATACTTTGCGTTTTGAGCGACGCGGGGACGCGGGGATGCGGGGACAGGGGGACGCACAGAAAGATTTTGGAACGAAAAAATAGGCTTTTTCGCATTGAATGTAAAATACCTACACCTGTGAGGCAGGGGGTAGGGGGCAGGGTAGGACTTACACAGTGATATGAAAAATCAAGGGTTTGGGGAAGGTTTAGGGGTATGGGGTGTAGGGTTATAGGGGTGTAGATGTTCAAAACCCCAGTCCCCAGTCCCCAGTCCCCAGTCCCCAGTCCCCAGTCCCCAGTCCCCAGTCCCCAGTCCCCAGTCCCCAGTCCCCAGTCCCCAGTCCCCAGTCCCCAGTCCCCAATAAACTAACAAGGGGAAAATCTACTAGACTTTCCCCCTATCTTGAAAATGCTGTATAAAAACCAGTCACTCAAGCCGATAGCTTTATAGAAACAAACTTGGGGATTTCTGTTGTCTGTTTCAACATCCCAGTAGAGTGCAAATTCCCCATAAATCTGCTTTGACGGCGAGTTCCCTTGCGCTTGCTCATTCTGACTTCGAGGGTAGCTATATAAACTCCATCTGTTACTTGATGTCCATGACCAAAAATTTGACCAATCTGTGTGTTTTGCTGATGCAAAGCGTAATCATCTACGATATCTAACATGGTAGTGACTCCCTAGTGTTGTTTGAGCAGTTTCTATTTGACTATGTTGTGCGCGGCCCAATTACCTAAGTAATGCTGGTTCCACGCTCAAATCTACAGAAGTTAAGCTGTAAATCGAGGTTCGTTTTTGGGTACAGGTAGAATCTAAGTAAATGGGTACTACGCAGATATCTGATGCGGTAGCGTAGTAGGATAAAGTCTTATCCTTTTGACTTCCGGCCTCTTTTGGACAGATTTCGACAGTAGGATAACCATCAATTTGAATGAAGGTAACGCAACACTTGGAATTCTGGAACATAGTTGAGCTTTTCCAAAAGGCGACTTTTCCGCCCCAGACGCCAGAAACGAGGAAGTATAAAACGAAGCGTAAAGCTGCCAGACAAGGATACTAACGAGAACAAGGCATTACTTATGAGAATGCTGTTCACTTAGTCTCCTCTTGATGCTGACGAGGTTAGCTGACGGGCTATAACTGAGAGATACCCTTTGGTTGAAGGATGAAGTATGAAGCGTCAAGGACGAAGTATTACTCTTCATATATCCTTTATACTTTAGTCTTTACCCTTCTTAAAAATATGCCTCAACTTTAGCTTTTCTACTCCAGTTTGCTTTTGCAAACAGGTGTTTTACAGGCAATTTGGATTAGGCAGATTGATTTATATTTTTTTAAACATTACCTTGTAATTATGAAGCAAGTCAAGAGGCCGAACAAAAAAAGTGTGATCGAGATCACGTCGTAGTGGAGAGTAGCAATTGTTAAATAATTCGTAATTCGTAATTCGTAATTCGTAATGACGCTCGCGGACTCGCTACCGCTGCGCTAACGTAATTAAGTTTTGTAATGGGGATTTAGCGCAAAGTCACCAGCGGGAAACCACGCCACTTGTTTCAATCCGGGAAACCCACACCCTATCTGTACTCAGATGGGTGTTGGGTAGTTCACATAGTTGTTAATTAACATCTCCCATCACTAACATAGGATGTTCAGGTTTGAGCAACCCACTCAACAAAGATGCAGGACGTTGGCCATAAGGCCAAGCAAAAGCATGACGGAAAGCTGCATCCTGACAAGCTTGCAGTTGATCAAAGCTAATAATGTCGTAAGTCAACAGATTCTCATACTCAAACGGGAGACGTACATTGTGCAACCCGGCGTTATCTGTACAAATAGCGATGTCTACTCCTACATCAAAACAGCGATCAAAAACTAACTTGAGTTGACGTATATCCTGCAAAGTACCAGTTTTTAGATATGTTGTCGGACAAATTTCTAAACACTGGCCGCGTCTTGCCAAATCTTTCAGTAACTCTGGATGTAGCAGGGGAATTTGGATACCATGACCAATCCGCATGAGATAAGGTAACAGTTGGGGATAACAACCAGCGGTAGTTTCGTATAAGTGTCCGGTGGTGTTAATGCCAAGCGATCGCGCATAATCATACAAGCTAATCCATTCTTCTAGGCGATCGGCATAATAGCTATCACCTCCTGCTACATCTATTGCACAGACATATTGCTTGTTTTGGGCTGCCAAATCAACAATTGCCTTGTTCACCTCATAAGGTAAACGCGAGTGCATACAGAGAATTTGGCTAGTGATAATCGGATATTCTGGCAAACGGCTAGCTTGTCCAACCACAGCCACAATTTCTGCCATCTGATCAATTCTTTGGGATTGACTCAGATGCTCAGGTGTACGTAAGTAAGGTGTGTAGCGCAGTTCTAGATAAGCTAAATTTTCAAATATATAAGCACCTCGTACTAGGCGATAGATAAAATAAGGCAGAGTCTCGACTGTTTGCACACTTTCTACAAGAGTGTGCAATTCCAAATACTCATCTAGAGTATTGCGTGGTCGTGTATAAAAATCTTCAAATTCTGCATACTCTGCAAAGCGGGAAATCAACTCCGCAGAATGTCGCTCAAAGTAACGCCACAAAACGCGGGGTACAACCGAGCCGCCCAGATGCCTATGCAATTCCGCATATAAAGCCATAGTGGTATTTTCCCGGAAAAATTTTATTAATTTTAACAAAAACATCAAGAAAAAAATCTGGACTTGAAACAAGAGTCAGTGAAGATACAGGGAATGGGGGAGTAGGGAGTAGGGAGTGGGGAGTGGCTTTCAAGGGTAGGTTTTTCATATTCAGTCTGAAAAAGCCTATTTTTCCGTTCCGAAATCTTTCTTTGCGTCACCCTTCGGGTGACGCTCGCAAGCTCGCTAACGCAGTCGCCTGCGGAGGGAAACCCTCCTTTACTCGCTGTCTCACCGCGTCTCCCCGTCTTTGCGTCAACCAAAACGCGAAATCTAAAAAACCTACCCATAAGAGGTGGGGAGTGGGGAATTGGGAATTGTCATTTGTCATTGGTTATTCTCAGCGTCCCCACATCTCCCTCATCTCCCCACTCCCTACTCCCCACTCCCCACTCCCTACTCCCTACTCCCCACTCCCCATTTCACAGCACTAATCGCTTGCAATAACTCTTTCGCTGTGCAGGGTTTAGATAAAAAGGCGCTGACGCCCATCCCAGCAACTTCGGTAATGTTTTGATGAGATAACAGTCCGCTAGTGGCAATAATTGTAATGTCGGGATTGATTTTTTTTAACTTGCGGATGGCGATCGCACCACTCATTGATGGCATCATCATATCCAGCAATACTACGCTAATTTCTTGCTGATATTGAGTATAAATTGCTATGGCTTCTACTCCGTCACTAGCAGTTAATACTTGGTAATTATATGTTTCTAGGGATAATTTAGTAATTTCCCTGATGACTGCTTCATCATCTACTACCAAAATTAATTCACCATTTCCTGTCAGTGGTTCTAGTTCTTGGGAAAGCGATCGCGTGTCTTTATATGCTGAAGCAGGCAAGTAGACTGTAAATTGAGTACCTCTGTCTACCTGACTGTAAACATTGACGAAACCACCATGATTTTTAATAATGCCTAACGCCGTAGAAAGCCCCAATCCCGTACCTTTGCCTATCTCTTTAGTACTGAAGAAAGGTTCAAAAATCCGCTCTTGAGTTTCCAGTGACATACCCATACCTGTATCTGTCACCATGATCGCAATATAAGAACCCATTTGGGCATCTATGTTTATTTGGGTATAGTGTTCATCGATGATGAAATTTTCTGCCGCAATTCTCAAGATACCGCCATTGGGCATGGCATCACGAGCGTTGACTACCAAGTTCATCAGCACTTGATGTATTTGGGTGGTATTGCCACATACGTACCACAGATTTTCTGGTATGTTTGTCTGACAAGTAATTGATTTGGGAAATGTTTGCTTGATGATTTGCTCAATTTCTTGCAAGAGAGGCTGAATTTGGATCATTGTCCGCTTACCTTCGATGCCACGAACAAAGGATAAGACTTGCTTGAGCAAATTCGCCCCGCGTTTGACGTTATTTTCTAAGGTTTTCAGCAACTGCTGACTCTTTTGATCGTGGACTTTCATCTGCAACAGCTGTACTGACATTAAAATTGGTGACAGTACATTATTGAGGTCATGGGCGATACCGCTAGCAAGAGTGCCAATACTTTCTAAACGCTGCGATCGCAAAAGTTGAGCCTCTAGTTGCTTCTTCTGAGTAATTTCAGTATTTACACTGAGAATATACTTTGGTTGACCGTTATGATGTTTTACTAGCGTCCATCGACTTTCAACAATAATCTCTTTACCATCTTTTGTCAGTTGATGCAACTCACCGCGCCACTCGCCTATGTTGATGGTGTCTAAGTAAGCATCTTTTAGCTGTGGAGAAATTTCTTCATACAGAAGCTGGAGGATATTTTTACCTAAAACCTCTTCAATTTTCCAACCATACAAGCGTTCTGCGCCTTTATTCCAAAATAAAACTTGATTGTGAATATTACGTACTACAATTGCATCAGTTGCGACATCGATTAATGTGGCTTGTTCGCGAATTTTCTGTTCGGCTTGCTTATGCGGGGTAATATCTCGTGTCACCGATAAATGGAGGAATGTGCCATCCGATTCGTTACGTAGTGGTACAGCATGGGTTTCCATCCAACGGCGGGTTCCTTTCAAGCCGACGATTTCAAATTCTAGAGTCCCTTTATCGCCTTGGCAAACACTTTTATGCAAAGCTGCAAATGCTGCTTTATATTCTGGCGCGATCGCTAAATCAACTGGTTGACCAATTAATACATCTGCATTATCTACTTCTAATATTGCCAGTCCACTGGCATTAATTTCTAAAAGAGTCCCATCCCTAGCAATTAACTTGATGCATTCTGGTTCTGCATCAATCATAGCTCGCAGGCGATTTTCGTTTTGGCGCAGTGCCAACTCTGTCTGTTGAAGTCGCTTAATGTAATGCCACAGCAAACTATAAAGTAGTGCTATTAGCACTAAATCGACAACAGCAGCAATAAAAAATATTGCCATTGTTTTGCGAGAACTGATTTGCGACTGCTGTATCCATTGCTGTAACAGACTTTGTTCTGCACTTAAAGAGTCGTTAATTAACTTTTGTATATCTTGACTAATTCCTTTTTCTCTCTCGGATAAGATTAGCTCTCTAACTGCTGGCAATCCCTGGTTTTGACTAACAGCAGCTTCTTTTTCTAGGATGTTAAATCTGCGATTAATTTTCTCTTCTAGCAGAAAAACCCATTGCTGCTTTTGCTGGTTAGCCGCAGTTAATTTTCTCAGAATTTGGAGATTACTATTAGTCTGTTGACGGGCCCTTAGATAAGTTTCTAAATCATCTGCATTGGTGGTAATTAAGTAGCTGCGCTGTGCAGTTTCAGCATCTTTGAGCGAGAAAAGTATACTTTCAAGTTGAGTAATAACTTGGTGGGAGTATGTTACTTTTTGTTGATTATTAATCAGCTTGATAGTATTGCTATAAGAGACTACAGCATTAGTTGATACAACTGCCAATGCTAAAATAAATATTGCTTTCAGCTTTTGGATGACAGACCATTTCATCATGCGATCGCCCTTTATAGGGCAGTTGTCTCCTCATCAATTTTGGATAATGCCGTTTTGTGGCTGGAGATTAGAGATTTGGAACTAGGAAAATACATAATCTTCCCAATTCCTCATACCCAATACCCAGTCTGTTTGCAAATTCAAAAACTCATATACTATAAGTTTTTTGACATTTTAACAAATGGTATGTTGATTTTCCTTGTAATGTGCTAATACATTTATCATTGACAGCATTTTATTTATCGTAAGAGTTAGACATCAAGACGCCAAATTTCAATATAAATTATTTACATTTACATTAATTTATATTAATAAATTGTAATTTTCTCAATAGATAAAAACTAAAAAGGTTCGTAGTTGCGCTGTTTTCGCCTTGTTAACCACAAATCCAATGGACAAAATTAGTACTGGCGTGTTTAGCCTTAAATGTTGCATTAAAAAGAACTCTTGTAGGATGGGCGTCTACGTTCCTCAAACGCCACTTCACAAGGGCGGGGGGAACCCCCGCACGTGAGTGGCTCTCCAACCTACAATTTTTTGTATTATTTTAGCTGAAACAATTTACTACAAAATTTGGAGTTTCTAACGTCCGTTTGATGATCTAACAATAGGGTTCTCTACGGAGTCTCGATACTGTTGTACTGCATCTGTATAAGCAATTGGCAGAACAGCTTCCACATTTTCATGGGGACGAGGAATAATTACCCAAGATTCTAAAGTACCACCATAAACGTTTTCTGCGGCTTCAACACCAGCAGCCATGGCTGCTTTGACTTCGGAAACATCGCCACGAATATTAACTGTAAAACGAGCGCTACCAACTCTGATATAACCAACAAGGGTAACTCGGCCAGCTTTTACCATTGCATCTGCTGCTGCTAGTACAGCAGGGAAACCTTTAGTTTCAAGCGCTCCAACTGCCTGTATAGATGACATTAGTAATCTCCTTTATGAATAAACGTAAGTGCGCGACTAATTAATTGTACGAAGCTTCGTTACAGATTTTGATAGCAAAATTGCTTAGAAGATACGGAACGGTTCGGATTTTTCGGTAAAGTGGATTGGCAAAATGCTTTCTACATTTTCCGGGGGATTAGGAACTATGTAGTGAGTAATTACTGTACCAGTCTTGACTTGCTCTCCAGCTTCTATTCCTGCTTCGACGGCTCTTGTTACTTCTGCGACTTGTCCCCTAACGGCGACTAGTAAACGAGCGCTTTCAGCTTGACCATAATACACAATTGTGACTGCGGCAGATTTCACCATTGCATCTGCTGCGGCTAAGACACCGGGAAAACCCAAAGTTTCAATTACGCCAACCGCCATTGGCATGGCATTAGCTCCTAGATCAATGAAAATAAGTGATATCAATTGTACGAGGGTTTAGTCCCAATTATGACGTTTGGGAAAATTTTCTTGGATGTAGGTTTGTTTGGAGGCGCGTGTTTGTTTGTGTAATTGAGAATTAAGGTAGACTGATATTTATGTTTCCTAATTTTCTTCCTACGGCTGTTGAGCAATTAACAGAGCCTGCGTCGATCGCTCTGGCTCGGAGTATTCAAAGTCATGCGATCGCTACTCCTTTATCTCATCAATTAATTACCACAACCTATGTGCGTTTGGGGAGTGGTGGAACGCCTATTTTATTGATTCATGGTTTTGACAGTTCTGTATTGGAATTTAGGCGACTTTTGCCCGTGCTTGCGAGAAATCATCAGACTTGGGCAGTAGATTTGTTGGGTTTTGGATTTACAGATAGACTTGCTGGTATTGCTTATAGTCCGAGTGCAATTAAGACTCATCTTTATTATTTCTGGAAAAGCTTGATTAACCAACCAGTAATTTTGGTGGGTGCTTCGATGGGAGGTGCGACGGTGATTGATTTTGCGCTTTCTTATCCAGAGGTGGTAGAGAAGTTGGTGTTAATTGATAGTGCAGGTTTGGTGGGGGGTTCGCCGTTGAGTAGATTGATGTTTCCGCCGTTGGATTATTTAGCAACTGAGTTTTTGCGTAATCCTCAAGTACGCGATCGCGTTTCTCGCATAGGATATAAAAATCCCACTCTTGTTTCTGTTGATGCCCTATGTTGTGGTGCATTACATTTACAGATGCCTAGCTGGCATCAAGCTTTAATTGCTTTTACTAAGAGTGGTGGTTACAAAGCATTTAGATTTAAGAAGTTAGCCGAAATTGTCCAACCAACACTGATTTTATGGGGTGATTCTGATAAGATTTTGGGTATTAAAGATGCCACAAGATTTCATAGAGCGATTCCCCAAAGTACTCTAATCTGGATTCAAGATTGCGGTCATCTGCCTCATTTAGAACAGCCAGAAATCACTGCTAAATATATTTTAGATTTTAGTAGTAAGACATGAGCTATAAAGTCAAGCAAGTAACTCAAGTTTATCTCAAAATCAACGCGAGAATTGACACCTACGGGACAATGAACACAAAGAGCAAGCCACCATTTACCCTGATACTTATGGGTATGAGCAAATAGTAGCAAGTGAGATATTGCCAAAATTGGATATTTCTCTGCTAGAGCAATGCATTGTAATTTCAGATTCAATCCAAGCCATTGACGAATTTGAACAAGGGCTAAAAACGGCCAATGATTGAGAAAGATAGCCACGTCACCATAATTATTTTGTCAAACTTTATAATCTAAAACTTAATTCATCCCCTATACTACGCCCTTCAAACATACTAATCTCAATAGATTTCTTGCAAAAGTCCTTCTTTGCGCCTTTGCGTGAGGCAAAAAAATATTTATGCAAGAGGTACAATAGCGATACAGTATCTTATCCTTGGGTACTTACCCTAGTCAAGTAACCACATTTGATTAGAACTATCAGCTTGCTCATCTGGCTGACTTTGAGGCAGATCATCTGGTAGTCGGTAAGATTTTCTGTAATGTACTGGTTTTAAGCTTTCCTTTGGTTTTAAGCTTTCCTTTGGTTTTAAACTTTCCTTTGGTTGTTTTAAAACATTGATCTCTTCTATGAGTTGAGAATTAGATTCTGCAAGTTGCAATGCAGTTTTTTTAGTTTCATGCAGTTCTTTTGTTAGCTTTTCGACTGATGCTTCTTGCTCCGATAAGCTTGATTGTAAATTAGCAATTTTTTGCTGAAGATCAGCTGCATTTTGGTCTTTTTTTTCTAGAGTTTCTTTTAGCTCTTTGATAATTACTTCTAAATCAGCCTTAGTAGGATTTGTGCGCTTAGCTGGAGTTTGTTCAGCTACTGGTGTGGAATCTTCATCTGCTGAAGCATTCTCTTGCATAACTTCCTCTGCTACAACTTCAATTACTGAATCACCCTCAGAGGGTGTAAATTTTTCCGCTTCTTCTTGTAGCAAGTCGGAGAGACGTTTTCTAACCATTATTTTTTCCTCCAATCACGCTGTAATTCATCAGCTACACGACAGTAGTCTAACTCCGCCTCCCGTGCATTTTTTCCTCGCCATTGAGTAATTGCTACACCCTCAAGTGCTGCTCGTTCATGAGCTTTATAAGCACGGATAAGAGTACTAAAAACCGGAATTCCTAGCCGCGTGAGAGTGTTTTTAGCTTCTAGCGCTTCCCCCAAACTCCGTGTATCAACTTTAGTTAATAGAACTCGATGGGGAGTTCCCACAGGATTGACAGCTTCTTTCACTGTCTCAACAAGAATAGCTAAATCCATTGCTGCTGGGGGAGTTGGCAAAACTAGATAATCCGCGATCGCAACTACAGCCGCTAGTGCTTCCGAGTGTAACGCAGGAGGTGTATCTACTACTACTAAATCGTAACCTGATATCTTTTGTAAATCACCCAAAAGTTTTGGATCGTTTTCTTGAGATAGATCAAATCCCATTCCTTGCTGATTGCGTCCACACCACCAACTAGCAGATCCTTGAATATCTGCGTCAATCAAGATCACCTTTTTATTACTAGCAAAGTTTGCAGCGAGATTTACTGCGGTAGTCGTTTTGCCGACTCCCCCTTTACCGTTGAGAATAGCGATGATTTTTGGCACTGCTTACTTCCGATGCTGCCTTACAAGAATATACCGCTTTGTGTGTCGTTGAGGGAATGGGGGGACTGGGGATTGGGGATTGGGGACTGGGGACTGGGGATTGGGGACTGGGGACTGGGGATTGGGGATTGGGGATTGGGGATTGGGGATTGGGGACTGGGGACTGGGGATTGGGGATTGGGGACTGGGGATTGGGGACTGGGGATTGGGGAATTGTCATTTGTCATTTGTAATTGATTATTCTCCGCGTCCCCGCGTCCCCACGTCCCCGCCTCTCCCTCATCTCCCTCATCTCCCTCATCCCCCTCATCCCCCGATTAGTGAGCGAAGTCGAACCACATCCCCCAACCCCCAACCCAACGCGACGTGCTAACAATAGGAATTAGATGCCCTCAACTCTACGAGCTATGACAACAAATTACAATCTGCCTGATGGGCCTAAGATGCCATATTATCTACGGCTGATTAAGTTTATTGCTCAGCCAGTGAAATATGTAGAAGATTTTGCCAAAGTTTACGGTGATACTTTCACGATTTGGGGACGCGGTGACACGCATATGGTGTATTTTAGTCGGCCCCAAGCGCTTGAGCAGATTTTTACTGCTGATTCTAGCCACTTTGAGTCTGGTAGAGGAAATACAGGTCTAAAATTTTTGCTGGGCGATCGCTCTTTTATGTTAGCGGATGGTGAGCGTCATCAGCGTCAACGTCAACTTTTAGCTCCTCCTTTTCATGGCGAAAGGATGCGGGCTTATGGTGAGGATATCCGAGAAATTGCTAGACAGGTGAGTAGTGAATGGGCTATTGGTAAGCCTTTTAATATCCGGGCGTCGATGCAAGAGATTACTTTGCGTGTTATCTTACGGGTTGTGTTTGGTTTAGATGAAGGGCCGCTGTTTGAAGAATTGAGGCGATCGCTAACTTCTCTACTAGACTTTATCAGCTCACCCATAATGTCCAGCGCTTTCTTCTTACGGTTCATGCAACGCAGCTTGGGTGAATGGAGTCCTTGGGCTAGGCTTTTGCGACAACGCCAAGTAGTGGAGAAATTAATTTATACTTTAATTCGAGAACGTCGGGCTGAATCTTACCAAAATCGTCAAGATATCCTCAGTTTGATGATGGCTGCTCGTTATGATGATGGGCAACCAATGTCAGATGCAGAATTACACGATGAATTAATGACACTGCTCGTTGCAGGACATGAAACTACTGCTTCAGCATTGACATGGGCTTTTTATTGGATTGATTATTTACCTGAAGTGCGTGAGCAGTTACTACAAGAACTTGCTACCCTTGATGTCAATCCAGATTTGAGTAGCATTGCTAAATTGCCCTACTTAACAGCAGTTTGTCAAGAAACTTTGCGGATTTATCCAATTGCCATGACTGCTTTCGTGCGAGTTGTCAAAACTCCTATTGAAATTGGGGGTTATCAATTACCAGAAGGAACGTTAATTATTCCCAGTATTTATTTAGCCCACCATCGAGAAGAAGTTTACCCACAGCCCAAACAATTCAAACCAGAACGCTTTTTAGCAAGACAATTTTCCCCATACGAATATTTGCCTTTTGGTGGCGGTAGTCGTCGCTGTATTGGCATGGCATTTGCTCAATATGAAATGAAAGTTGTTTTGGCGACTATTCTGGCAGATTTTCAAATATCGTTAACTAACAAGCGTCCTGTGCGTCCTGTACGTCGGGGTTTAACTCTAGCCACACCAACAGGGATGCGGATGATTGCAACGCCTCAAGTAAAGCGTGCTAATACGCCTGTGCTAGTCTAAGCAATACTAGTAGACTGTTTCAGCTAAAATAATGCGTTTGTAGTAAGGACTTTAGTCCTTTAATAGGAAAGCACTAAAGTCCTTACTACGAACCCTACAAAATTAATAAGACAGACCACTATAGTAAGCTGGAATCCTAATTTAGGTATTGAAGGAAACAGCATTATGTTTCAACCTTTAGTAGAACCGATAAAATTTGAAGAATTCATCGAATGGAAACCAGAAAATGGTCGATATGAATTACACAAAGGAGTCATAATAAAAACGCAGCCAACAGGAGAACATGAGTTAGTCAGAGCATTTTTGATTAGAGAACTGAATTTTGAGATTCGCAGATTGAAGAGAGCTTATGCGATTCTTGGTCAAGCATTAGTCAAATCAGTTGATCAGAAATCTGGGTATATTCCAGATGTATTGGTGTTGAATCTCCCTAACTTGGTTAACGAACCATTTTGGAAAAAATCATCAACAGTTACTCAAGCAGAATCAATTCCATTAGTAGTGGAAGTTATCAGCACGAATTGGCGGGATGATTATTTCCTGAAATTTGGTGAGTATGAGGAAGTTGGCATTTTAGAATATTGGATTGTTGATTATGCTGCTTTTGGTGGGAGGCGGTTTATTGGAAATCCTAAACAGCCTACAATATCAGTCTATGTTTTAGTTGAAGGTGAGTATCAAATTACTCAGTTTCGGGGAAATGACCGCATTCAATCAGCTACTTTTCCAGAACTAAACTTGACTGTTGAACAAATTTCTCAGGCTGCTTTAGGAGAGTATTAAATAATTCGTAATTCGTAATTCGTAATTAAGTTTTGTAATGGGGATTTCACTCCAACATAAAACTTGCCGATTAGAGAATCGGGGGACTTAAATCTACGGAACTTGTTAATTATTCTTGTTTTTGAGCTAGCTGTTGATAATGTTCGCGATCGCGGTATTTAATTATTCTCATTGGTTGATTACCAACAATTGCTAAAGCTTCAATATTAGCAGTTACAACCGTACCTGCTGCCACAATTGCCCCGTCTCCAATAGTTACTCCTGGGACAATTAAAACATTGCCACCAATCCAAACATTGCGACCAATATTCACAGGTTTATGAATGTAAACGTTATGTTCGTAGGGCAAATCGTTACTTTGATAGTCATGGTTTGCAGAGAGGACGACAACATTAAATCCAATTGTAGTATTGTCACCAATTGTGATACCACCACGACCATCTAATAAAACATCTGTTCCAATATAAACTTTATTGCCAAGAGATATATTTTGTGGATGTTCAATTTTAATATCTCTTTTAAACCGAACACCTGAACCGCAAAACTTTAATTTCTCTTTAATTTCTAAATGCTTGTATCGTCTAATTTTCGATTCTAAATATTCTATCCAAAATACTAAGCGAGGTATAATCTTTTGCTCTAAGAATTGCTCTAATTTATGATTAATTTTAAGTTTTATTTGTTTCATAACAAGCTTTCACCCTATGAGAAAGAAAAATATAAGTAACAAGGCATCTAATCTTATCCATTAGGGTTCCCAAATTAGATCAATTTTTCATCAGCATTAGTAACACCTACTTTTTACTTTTCTTACCACGCTGCCAAGTTTGGCTGTTGGGTTGTTTGTTAAATTCTCCTTTGGGGAAAAGTCGCTGTTCTATCTCTTCATAACTACCCTCAAAATCACAATGACCATAAAGACGACATTGCTGACAATAAATATTTTTGGTGTAGCGTTCTAAATTCTCGCGATTGAAAAAATAAGGTTTATGGCTGAAGGTACTAGCAACCCACTGCCATGACATATTATTACTAGCTGGGTCGCCATCTAGAAGATGTTCAAGAAACCATTTAGCTCCAGCTTGCCAACGAATGCGTCGCCAATGAATAATGTATGCTGCTAACCACATGCGTGCATGGTTATGTAGATAGCCAGTTTCTCGCAAGTCACGGCTGAAACTGTCGATGCAAACTCTGCCTGTAGTTCCTTGGCGGATATCTGCTGACAATTCGGGTGCATATTCACTCCCGCTGTAACCAGTTTTGTATTCTTCTTGGTCTTTCCAGATATCATTCCCTAGCTTCAAATACAACCGCTGCCAATAATCGCGCCAGCTTAACTCATTAATTAGTTTTGTTGCTTCGTCTTGATGTTGTACACGGTCAAGCACAAATTCTCGGATTTCTCGCAAGCTTAAAACGCCATAACGGATGTAAGGCGAAAGTCGCGTCACAGCACCTGTGAAAAAGTTACGTGATTGTGCATAGCGCACTGGGTCAATTTGTTGCAGTGCTTTGTGTGCAGCTTTGCGTCCTCCGACAGTTTCGCTAATGTGGTCATCTCGTTTCACCGCATTTGGAAATTGTTCGCGGAGGTAAGTGATTAACTCATCACGGTTAGTAAATTCGCGTCGCATATCTTTAGTCATCAAAATCCTCAGTTAAATTAGCTACACATTCTCAACTTACTTTTTGATCGCTTTAACTAAATCTTGGATCGCTTATTCATTTCACTGTTGATAAATGCCATCCGCCTATATGTATCTCTTTCCCTTCACCAATGTTGACGTTGTATTTGCCTAGTTGCGATACAATTTGGCGATCGCCTGCCAGAAGTAGCTGACGTAAAAATTTTATATCCTCATCAGTTTGCTGTCCAATTTCAACTCGATGCAGAGTTTCTTGGATCTGCTGCGTATGTGTCATTGAATACCTGTAACCAATAGAATTGTAATTAAAGTAAAGCAGCTATATCATTTTACTGTTGTAGCACTTTTGCCCAGTCAGAATAAGTAAATTTTGGATTTTACGCGCACATAGCTACTTTACAGTTTCCAGTCAAAATACAACATGACTAAAATTTATCTCGATGTTTGTTGTCTGAATCAAACTTTAGACAATTTAGAACAATTTCGGATGCGTATGGAGGCTGAAGCAGTAACAGAAATTATTCAAAATTGCGAAGATGGCAAGTGGATATTGATGAATAGCGATATTATTGAATTTGAGGTTAGTCTACATTCAGACTCATTTAAACAACAACAGGTCAAATTGATACTAAATTTAGCCAATATTTATATTCAATCAACTGAAAATATTGATTTGAGAGCAGAAGAGTTAATGAAGTTGAGTTTTAAATTTCACGATGCGTTACATTTGGCTTTTGCAGAAGCTGGAGATGCTGATGTATTTTTAACGACTGACGACCGACTGCTTCGGAAAGCAAAAAAGTTTCCAAGTATTTTGAACATAGAAGTCGAAAACCCTACCATTTGGTTAATGAATGTTTTGCAAACAGAGGAAGAAAACAATGAAACTGAAGGAAATTAGGCAACAAGGATATCAAGCTCTTATTGATGCGTTAGGAGTAGCAGGAACGCTAAGGTTTTTACAGCAGTTAGAAGTAGGTTATGGTGACTATACTAAAGAACGTCATCAATGGCTCAATCAACTCACAATAGATGACTTCCGTAATTATGTTAAACAGAAAAAAGTTGAATAACAAGCACTCATCTTGATGAAATCGAATTGGCAATTAAGCGTAATGAGGTAGCCTAGTCGATAGCACGATTTTACGCAGACGAGCAATTTCCGTTTCCAGTTGTGGAATTATTACGTAGTTTGGGACATGATGTTTTGACAGATCAAGAAGCAGGAAAGGTGGAACAAAGTATTTTAAACATCGAAACCATACTTTTCTTTTAGCAAGTTTTTTATATTTTCATTAGGTTCCTCTCCATAGTTAGAAGCGATAACCCTTCCATAATCTTCTAAATCAATACTTTCAGTTGATTTTAGTGCTTCCATAAAAGCTGGTTCGACATCATCTCTTATGAGAACAAAGTAATATGCCCATCTTCCTGTGCTATCTTTAGCTTTGAGCTTATGAATTAAGTGACCTCTACTTGAAATTACTTGATCTACATAATAAGTAGAGTCATTTTTACTAGAGGTACTTTTCTTATCTGGTTGCGCTTTTGGCGAATCCCATTGGATTGATTTTGACAAGGCATTAGCTACAGCATTCTGAACCTGCTCTTTTTCATGATTCTTTATGGACTCTAAAACTTTTCGTCCCTCTGAACTTGCAATCCCGGCTAATGTATAAGCGTATGCACTAATCTCTGTCTGCTCGCCCATACCGAGACTAATCTGGTTTTTTAGTGTATCTATATCGCTCATACTGATAAGTGCTAGAAAGCAACGCATAGCAAAATTATATTGATCAGCGTCATCCCTTGGACGGTTTACTCCCAACATGAGTGCGGAGGTAACTTGATGTCCACCTGTTAATGCTAAATATACTAGTGCCTCATCGCGTGCTTCCTTATACAATGTATCATCTTGGAAAATTTGTAAAAGTGGTTCTATCATTTCAGGAACGAAACACCCTAATCGACCCAGAGCGATAGCTACGTTACGTTTAGCCTGTGTTGGCAAAGGTGAAGAGATTAGATCTTGCAGAACATCAATATCTAGCGGACGATCAATAGTTTCTACTACAGGTAACTGTTTGTGAGACTTGGCTCCATCTGCCACAAGTGCCCATTCATCAAGCCAGTCTGCTTGGGCAAATACAGTTTTTTCAGGGGCGCAGATACTCAGAACAAGAGCAGCCCTGCTTCGGGCAAAAGCATCCCGCTTCTTGTTCATGGCTATTTGCTGTAAGCGTTTGAGTTCGGCTTCAGTCAAAGTGTAAGTTGTGGAATAACTGCCAGTCATTGCGTTAGTCAACCATGCGAGCGCCCATGTAGCTGCGGTTGATACTGCGTAGTTATTCATCTCTTCTTCCGCAGCCGTGAACAATGCACTAACCGTTTCACGCAGAAATGAGTCAGATAAACAATTTATTTTTGCGTCAGCTTTATTAGTCTGTAAACGAAAGAAGGCTTCGATCAAATGAATTGCTGCGTCAACACGTTCTTCAACAGAAATACTAGCAGTTAGCTTTTCAACGAGAGGGTTTAATATCTGAACAGCGTTTTCTGAAGTAATATTAGTCTCCTCTGTTGTTAAACTTAGGAGAAGACCAATTCTATTTCGATGGGAATTACTAGCTTGAACGTAATTTTGCAGCAATCGATTTCGACATAGCTGTCCAAAACGAGATTGCATTACTGCACAAAATGCCTCATCCATCGGTGTTTTTGGCTTAGAACCAGTGGCATCAAGGTCATTTAAGTTATTTATAGCTGTATCGATAATTTGGTAAACTGTCTCATCTTTTAAATCAGGTTCTTCTGCCAAGTATTGCAGAGCAGAAATAGCTAGAGTACGGGCTTCCTTTGCTGACGTTTTATCAGATGGCAGTTGCATGAGAATAGCATCATCAGCACTTCTATCGCTTGTCGTTACATTACATTTTTCTAAATTTTCAGCAACTTTTGCATACTTCCCACCTAAGCATCTTAATATATTAGCCGTAACCGTTGCAAAATATTGTATTTCTTCAACAATTTCACTATCCCTAACTTGTGGCGGATTCTTTAAAACAGCAGCAAAGTCCTCTAGCGATAAACCTGCTTTTTTCGCTATATAGTTTGATACCTTATCTACTATATTCAAAACATACTGGGAAGGAACAGAATCAACTAATAACTCCCGTACTCCCTCTAGAAATTCGTACTGAACATAATCAGGATTGATATCTGTATTAATTTCAGATAATGGTTTTAATAATCCACCTAAAAATACCTCAGCCACATGAACTTGTTGAGATTTGTCTAACAGTGTTTCCCGAATCAATCGCACAATTGGCAAACTAATCACAGGTGCAGAAGCTAATAATCCTGCCAATTTTCGTGCCATTGGTGAAGCTGTCACCCGAAAAGCCTGTACACGCTGTTCTGCACTCAAATCACTATGAGTAAGATTAAATAAACTACTTTCCTTATCAACAGGAGTTGCATTTAACTTAAACACATATCCCAGTGTCCAAATATTGCCCTTACCCGACAACATTTGCGCCCAAGTAGCGACCTTATCTTGTTCTAAGGTAAATACAGGAACTTTAACCCCCGTTTCCTCATCAAGTTCATCCCAGAATGACACTTCCTTGGCAATTAATTTCTGGTTACACACTCCCGGAGTCAACCCCTGCAACCGTACTTCTGAGGCTCTACCTAAAGCAGTTCTTTTCCACAGCCACTTAGGAAGCATTTGGACAATTGCCATTGACCCTTGTTTTGCCCAGAGTTCTAATACAGGTGTAACCCCTCCATTGCGCCAGAGAGATGATACACAATCACTGACTACCAACACCAAACGCCGACCATTAGGGTCAATTAATTCCTTGGGACTACGGAGAGTTTGATTTTTAGCTGCTGTACCAATACCCCGACGAATCTGCACTTGTTCATTTCCATCTGTAATTAGTCCCCAAACCCTCACATCTCGGAAAATTCCATAGTTTTTCAGCAGTCGTTCTAATTCCCTAATGGTATGTCTCCAAATTTGCATGGAGATGGCTTCATCAACCACTAACTCTAAATCTAACCAAGGTTCTACTATGGGTCTAAGTACAGGTATCCAAAGCCCTTCATCCGCAATTCTTTGAATGGTAGCGGCTTCATCTAAGACTAATTCCCTCCCAGAAGGAACACGACGCATTAAGGGCTTTAACGCTCGTGCTAAGGTTAAAGGCTCACGCAAAGAAGGAGCATCAGGGACTTTAAAGGATAAATCTGAGGATGATGATTTGGAATTTGCTTGCTCATTTCGAGGATAAATACCTGCTTTTTGTTCTTCTAGTGACTGATTTGGTGTTTCTTTTAACTTGGAAATTTCTGGCTTGGGTTCTGGCAATATTTCCTGATTTGGCTGACCTCCCTCTTTGTTAATTTCCTTCTCGTCTTCTGTTGGCAGGAGTAAGACTAATTCAGCTTGAAATTCCTGCATTTGTAGTGCTAGCCAAATCGTATCAGCAATTTCTTTGGCTGACATTTCTACTTCTTTACTCAATGCAGTAATTAACTGGTCAATCATCTGTCCTCCGCACTGGTTAAGTATTTCAGCAATACTTCAATCAGGTCTTTTTCTTCTGCTGGTTGCGGTTTAAACTCACGAGTGACTATATAAATGGCATTCAGCAGTTGATCTGTTGCTATATCCCCACTTTCTCGCAATGTTCTGAATTTTTCAATTAATTGATTTATTTTTACCTCATCTTTCGTTATCACATCACTGCCTAAATGTGCCTTTACAATTTCCTTCAAAGCGGTTGCATCAGGTTCATAAGGCATATTTAACCTTAAACAACGCCTCAGAAATGCTGGTGGAAAATCTCGCTCACCGTTGTTGGTTAACAGAATAAAAGGGAAATTTTGACAGCGCACTCGACCTGCTTTAATGGGAACATCTATCCCATCATAGGTGCGAACTTCTACCTGATTCGCTTCTTTAGAAATCCGCGCTAATTCTGGAATTTCAAATTCTCCTTCTTCAAACAAATTGAGTAAATCATTAGGTAAATTAATATCACTTTTGTCTATTTCATCAATCAGCAACACACGAGGACGACGGGAAGGAAGAAGGGCTGTACCTAGTGGGCCAAGTTGAATGTAACGACCAATATCTTTACTTTTATCACCCATCTGTACATCTTGCAGACGGGCGATCGCATCATAACGATATAATCCTTCCTGTAAGGTGGAACGAGCAGTAATATACCAAGGTAACACCGCCCCTAATTTTAGTTCATAAGCCACAGCATAAGCTAAAGAAGTTTTACCTGTTCCCGGTTTTCCTGTTACTAACAAAGGTCGTCTTAAATACAAAGCTGCATTGACCATATTAATAACAGTATTTTTATCATTACTTTTATCGGTGTGGATGCGGAAACTTTTACCCCTTTGCTTATTCCTTGTATCCTCCTCTAAAACCTCAGAAAATTTTTGCCATCGTTGCTCAATTTCATTTACTAATTCATCATCTACACCCAGAAATTTACGCCAACTAGGGGGCGGAGGAAGTTGATTAATATTATCGTGTGGTTCACTATTACCTTGAAAGATTTTCCAATCTGTCATTTTTTTAATTTAAACTCCCTGTTATTGTCCCGGTGTTGTTAATTGCAGCATGACATTAGGTGTAAGACGATGAGGATTTTCCCAAAGTAGGGCTAAATGAAAACCTAAATGCTCTTCCGTCTGAGCATCAGCTTCTTTTCTAGCTTGTCTAACTGATTCACACAAATCACATAATGGTTTAAAGCTTAAAATTTTATCTATTTCCCTCACCTGATCGCAATTATGAATATCACGTCTTGTCCAAATTGCAATCGGTGTTGTTGCGGTTAAGATGGCATTAAATAAATCCTTGGTTTTGGCTTTGGGAGGAGCGCAAGTTACCTTCAGTCCTATTTTGTCTTGTAAACTATTTCTTAATAATTTCCAATTAAAATTCTCCATTTCTTCTAGATGTGCAAATGATTCTTGAACCACTTCATTGTGTAAAACATCTTTAACTCTGTCCCAATACTTATACCAATCAGATAAATAAGAATCTAAATAATTAAGATTCAAACGTTCTAGCGATCGCAGTCGAATTGGATACTTAATCCCCAAAGTTATCTCCTCTATTATCGGGTCAGAAATTTTCCAGCGATCTACCTCTGTACCAATTAAATCACTGGGTAAAAATACCTCAATAATTAGCTGATATTGTTTACCTCTAAGATGTCTGAGGCTTGTCTTCAGAAATTTGTTCAGTTGTTTTTCTATGTCATCAAATTTACATAATGTTTCTAGTTGTTGTTCGTCTCTATCAAGTAATGATATAAATTTAGATATGTCGTTTCCTGGTACTGAGTCATCAATAATTAACCAAGCATTCAGTAAAAATTGCTGATTATCATCACAGCGCTCAATGGTAGCGATTAAATAGGATTCATGCTGTCCTTCTTTGTTAGAAAAAAAATCTGTTGAGTATTTATCTTTATTTTCCTCTGGATGCTTTTTTGATGCTATTTCTTCAGCAACGATACTCAGTTTATTACGAATTGCTTGAGGAACTTTTTCATCTTGACTTAACCGATTAAAAAATTCAAATAATCTTCTGAATCCCTCAAGTTCCTGTAATATTTGTGTAATATTATTTGCCTCTAAATTCCACACACCAGCATCGGGAGGCAAAGCATCTTGATATGCTTGTTGAATACTTTCTTGAGGAATACTAGAAAAATCTAAATCTTTAAAGGATTCTTGAGAACGATTGCCAAAATTACTGTCTTTAGCCAGTAGTTGAATAAGTGTACAATTATCGCCTATATGTATATCTTTCCCTTCGCCAATATTGACGTTATCCTTACCCACTTGGGATGTAGTACCTGTTGCAGCAGTCTGTTGGCTAGAACTTGAAACCTTATTACCTTGCGACTCATCTTTCACAACTTTACGTTTAAATAAATACCCATCATGCACGCGCATGAAGATAACAGGGGTAGCAAAATCGCGCTTGCCATGCTGCGTATCGAGTGCAATTGTACGGCGTGCATTTTGCGCGGCAATATCTACCGGGTTATCTTGGGCTAATCTCTTGTAGAATTCGTAAGCAAATTGACTTGCCGTTAAATTAGATACTTCGTACTGCATCGCCACGACTACAGGTATATTCTGCTGCACAATTTTCGAGGCTACACTTACAAAAGCTTGTGATGCAGAAGACATTCCACTTTCACAAGCTTGCAACAATACAATACCTGGGCGATGTCGATTTAGTAACTCAGCAAAACCTCCAGCATCTATCCATGATGCTGTGTTAAATACTTTTTTTACTAAAGCAATTTGTCCAACTTCTTCACCATCCTCATCTTGCAAACGACCATGACCGATAAAGTGGAAAATATGGGGCTGTTTTTCTAACAAAGCATCAATAGCGTTAGGAGTGGCTGGATTGACAATTGGCAATAACTCAATACGTTCAGATTGCTCCTGAGCTAAGTCTTCCAGTACTGATTTTACTGTTTCATACTCAACTGTACCTAAATCCTTTGGGGCTGCGATCGCCAATGCAATCCTTAACTTTTCTCCCTGTTCTAGCTGAATTGGTGGAGCTGGATGCCATTGGGCGCGTCGGCGAGAAAAGACCAAGTTTGGATGTGTACTTATCCAAATTTCACCCAAGTTTGCACTCCCAGGTAAGCACATGAATTCCCAAGGCAGTGCGGCGATTTCTGCCATCCTTTGCTCATCAATGTCTAGTTCGACTCGCAACAGTTGGCTTTCTTGCTGTACAACCTGGAAATGAAAATTTACAAAGTCTTGACGCAACGTATCGTCAAATAAAGTATTAAATAGCACTTCTCCAACCAGACGCGCTTGCTTGGAGTTTTTGATTTCGCCATTTCGTGCTGTATTAATCAGGGAGTTAATTTCTTCTAAGTTATCTTTGTAACGAAAGACACCAGAAGGTTCTCCCAAAAGCTTGTGTTGAGCGTCCCACTTTTCTACCTGCACGCGCTCAACATTAGCTACACGGATGCGATAAGTATAATAACTTTTATTCATATCAGAACTAGCTTCTGCCTTTGCCGTAGCAATACATACATTTTAATGATGTGAATTAGGTTTATTTCGGAAGTGTTAAAGTCCAGAATTCGGCATCACCACGGGCGAATTGGCTTGCAGCACCATCCCCTTGTCCCAATAATCTCTGAAAACGCTCCGACAAGGCAGCAGCTACATCTTCTAAAGTAGAAGTTAACCAGTTCATCTTCGGTTCAGCCCATACCGTACCCCGCACAGTTATCGAATCATTCCCCTTGGGCACTTTAAAGACAATTGCAAATTTTGCTGTCCCAATTCGTTGTAAATTGTCATCATTAATACGCCAGTAACACAGAGAGTTACCTTCGCCGTTAGTGATAATTTCTGAATAACCAAGTTGATAACTGTAAGCTGGGACGGCTAGAAAAGCCTTGAAATTATCCTTAGTTGACAAGCTTGCTTTCAGATTATCAGGAATCGATGGTAACAATTGAGCCAACTGGGAGCTATCGATTCCTAAACTCCATTCCAAGTCACCACCCAAGCCCACATCCATCCCTACACCAAAACTCATTACTGAGCGCCATTTATCGGATGGGAATAGGCTTTGAATAATTGGCTCTTTGCTTCCTTTCGGCCCAAAATCTAGCTCGCAGGTTAACCGCCGAAACTGAGCGCCTCGCTCAGGTCGTAAATCTACGGTATGAGTCATGTAATAAAAGTCTAACTGGTCGCGCATCTGCTGCTTGTAAATGTCAATCAGTTCTATGCCGCTATTTTTAAATGTCTCCTCTGTGAGGCGAATTAACTTATCTTGAGGATTGCCAAAACTGACTTTTGTTTTAAACAGACTGTCAACAGCTTCCGCCCCAATACTTAGTTTTGTACCACCAGCGAGAGTTCCCTCCCATTTCTGAACCTCTTGTAGTAAGTCAGATAATAAGGCATCCGTCTGTTCTGGGTTTGAAGGGGTTAGCTCATCGTTCATCTGCACCGTCTCCTTTGTTAAAACTTCCGTTTTGAATAAATAGGCATTTGGACATATCAACAGAATCTACAAAAGTAGATTCTGCGGTTCCTAAATATTTTTTGGTTCATAAGTATTATTTTTACAATACAAGAGTATTTTGCTAGCAAGCGAAAGTTAATAGAAAGATATTTCTAATATCTTTCAGAATATGAAGTAAAATCCATTCACATCAGCTTTTAAAAAAACTTCGGATTGGCGATCAAGAGGTGAACGATGAGACCATGAAGGCAGTGACTCGCGCTCTTCCTGCCCTGCCCTCAACCAATTAGTTGCTGATTGAAGACAAGACGAAAGCTTTTGTTTACGGATCAGCTCTGAGCTTTTTGCTGTAAGTATGCAACTAACTGTTCTCCTGCGGTGTCAATATGTCGTTTGAGTAACCTAATAGCAGTTTTGGTATCTCGCTTTTGACAGGCATCCAAAATTTGATAGTGTTCTTTTTGCGATCGCTCTTGATAATCCATCTGCGTCATTTGCACCCTAACATAACGGTCTATATTAACGTGCAAATTTTTAATCATCGTCAGCAGTCGTGGACGGTCGGCGCTTGTGTAGAGTGTGGCATGAAATTCCCAGTTGAGGTTGGCCAACTGACCTGCATCGGTTGCTTGGTCTGTTGCTTCCAGAATTACTGCCGCTTTTTCTAAGTTTGATTGGCTGAAGTTGAGAATTGCCAACTCCATCGCTTTTACTTCCAAAGCGCTGCGAATCTCACAGATTTCTTGCGCCTCTTTAGCTGTCAGCACCGATACCATCGCACCGCGATTGAGATGCAGTGTAACTAATCCTTCTGCTTCTAGCTGCTTGAGTGCCTCGCGTACAGGAATGCGACTGACTCCAAACTGCGTAGCGATTTCATCCTGTCTTAGGGATTGTCCCTCCTGGAATATACCCCGCAGAATCGCCTCCCGCAAAGCATCGGCAATTAAATCTGGGGTACTGCGTTGTTGTTGCAGTACGTTAGCTGCTAAATCATTTAAATTCATATTTTATATTGTATACAATTTTGTGGATATTGTATACAATATCCAAAGTAATCTAGTTAAACAATCCCATTCATACAACGTGAGATAGTTATGAGCATCGCATCTCAACCAGACCGAGTTATTATCTTCGACACCACCCTACGTGATGGCGAACAGTCACCAGGCGCAACTCTCAATGTACAAGAGAAACTAGCGATCGCTCATCAACTTTCTCTACTTGGGGTTGATGTGATTGAAGCTGGATTTGCCGTTGCTAGTCCTGGAGATTTTCAAGCTGTTCAAAGCATTGCAGAGCAAGTTGGGATTCTGGGCGGGCCGATTATTTGCAGTTTAGCAAGAGCTGTTCGCCAAGACATTCAAGTTGCCGCCGAAGCCTTGAAACCTGCGGCTCGTCCGAGAATCCATACAATGATTTCTACCTCTGATATTCACCTCCAGTATCAGTTGAAAAAATCCCGTAGAGAAGTCCTGGCGATCGCTCAAGAAATGGTTGCCTATGCTAAATCCTTTGTAGATGATGTTGAATTCTCACCGATGGATGCTAGTCGCACTGATCGGGAGTTTCTCTATCAAGTACTCGAAGGTGCGATCAGAGCCGGTGCAACCACCATCAATATTCCCGACACTGTTGGTTATTGCACACCCAAAGAAATGGGAAATTTAATTCAGGGAATTCAGCAACATGTTCCGAATATTCATCAAGTCATCCTTTCAATTCACACCCAAAACGATTTGGGTTTGGCAACAGCTAACGCCCTCGCAGCCATAGAAAACGGGGTGCGTCAGGTGGAGTGTACGATTAATGGCATTGGTGAACGAGCCGGGAATGCAGCCTTAGAAGAGATTGTCATGGCTTTGCAGGTGCGTCAACCCTATTTCAATCCTTACTTTGGTCGTGCGGTTGATTCTGATGCACCTCTAACCAACATCAAAACTCCAGAGATTTACAAAACTTCATCCTTAGTTTCTCAACTCACAGGGATACTGATTCAACCCAACAAAGCCATTGTCGGGGCAAACGCTTTCGCCCATGAATCGGGAATCCATCAAGACGGTATTATTAAGCACCGTCAAACCTACGAAATCATGGAAGCGGCGGCGATCGGTTTGCCAGAAAATCGGATTGTTTTAGGTAAGCACTCTGGGCGTAACGCTTTCCGTACCAGGCTTAAAGAACTGGGGTTTGAGTTGAATGAAACAGACTTGAATAAAGCCTTTAACCGATTCAAGGAAGTCGCCGATAAGAAAAAAGAAATATCCGACTGGGATTTAGAGGCGATCGTCCGGGATGAAACACAAATTCAAGTAGAAAGCGGCTTTCAACTAGAACATGTACAGGTAATTTGTGGTGACTGCACTTGTCCAACTGCAACCATCACAATTGTCACACCTGATGGCAGAATTCTTACGGATGCAACTGTGGGTACAGGGCCAGTGGATGCAGTGTATCAAGCAATCAATCGTCTAGTGCAGATTCCCAATCAACTGATAGAGTTTTCTGTACAATCTGTGACTGGCGGCATTGATGCGCTGGGAACCGTGACAATTCGCTTAGGACATCAAGAACACACATTTTCCGGTCAAGCATCCGACACTGATATTGTAGTAGCCGCAGCTTATGCCCATATCAACGCCCTCAATCGTCTCTATCGTTACTTGCAAACCCATCAGTTAGATTCGGTTCTTGTGTCTGGGTAGTGGGGACTGGGGACTGCACTTCGACTTCGCTCAGTACAAGTTCCCAATCCCTGCTATAATATCCTCACCATTTTTAAATAATTCGTAATTCGTAATTCGTAATTAACAGAAAATTGCAGCCTAGCAGGGTAAGTGGGAGTCTCCTGGGAGGTTTGGATGAAATCAGAACTGCCAATAATCGCCAGCGATCGCCTGTTATTAAGAGTAGCGATCCAAGAAGATATACCCCAAATTCTCAAATACTTCACTGATAACAAAGCATATCTGACTCCGTTTTATCCTACTTGGTCTGATGGTTTTTTCACTGAAGAGTATTGGCAGTATCAACTGGAAAACAATTTTCTTGAATTTATTCACGATCAATCCTTAAAATTATTTATTTTTACCAAAAGAAAACCAATTGAAATTATCGGAGTTGTCAACTTTAACAACATTGTCCGAGGCGCGGCTCATTTTTGTTATTTAGGATATAGCCTTGCCGAAGCGAAACAAGGTAAAGGTTATATGACAGAAGCCCTAAATGTAGCAACTGAGTATTTATTTCAAGAATTAAATATGCATCGCATCATGGCAAATTATATGCCTCATAACCGACGCAGCGGTAATGTACTTAAAAGGCTCGGTTTTGTCGTCGATGGATATGCTAGAGACTATTTATTGATTAATGGAAAATGGGAAGATCATGTTTTGACAAGCCTGATCAATCCCAACTGGCAAGCCCCACAGGATTAAGGAACGCGATCGCTTTTATTGAAACTGAGTATTCTTTCCTTCACAAAAAGACATGATTAGGTAAAATTAGGTAAAGCAATCTTTGCGTTTGTTAAACAAAGGCATCAGCAAACTCATGCAGCTGAAATTTAGTGAATCTCGACTTCCCTTCGCTCCTCTACTATTAATCGCTCCCTTTTTCTTATGGGGTACAGCGATGGTAGCTATGAAAGGAGTGATACCCCATACCACGCCACTATTCATGGCGGGAGTACGTCTTATACCGGCTGGGGTATTGATTCTGATTGCAGCAGTATTCATGGGCAAACCCCAGCCAAGAGGCTGGGGTGCATGGTTGTGGATTGTCTTATTTGCCCTAGTTGATGGGACACTATTTCAAGGCTTTTTGGCAGAGGGGTTAGTGAGAACTAGCGCCGGATTGGGATCTGTAATGATTGATTCTCAACCTTTGGCTGTGGCTTTGCTATCGTTGTGGCTATTTCAGGAACGCATTGGTCTTTGGGGATGGCTGGGGTTAGGATTGGGAGTCACAGGCATTAGTCTAATTGGTTTACCGGATGAGTGGATTTTTCATATTCTTGACTCAGGCGCGAATATTACCCTTGGTAATTGGCAACAGCTATTTAGTAGTGGTGAATGGTTGATGTTGCTAGCAGCCTTGTCGATGGCTGTAGGAACTGTATTGATTCGATTTGTCTGTCGGTATGCTGATCCGATAACAGCTACTGGATGGCACATGATTATCGGTGGACTACCATTATGGGGAATTTCATCGGTTGTAGAATCTCAGCAGTGGCAGAATCTTGGAGTATATGATTGGACAGCTTTAGCTTACGCTACAGTATTTGGCAGTGCGATCGCCTACGGATTATTTTTCTATTTTGCCTCTAGTGGCAGTTTGACTAGCTTAAGTTCCCTCACCTTTCTCACACCAGTATTTGCTCTGTTATTTGGCAACCTCTTACTCTCAGAAGTTCTCAGTCATATCCAGTGGGTGGGAGTATGCCTAACTTTAGTTAGTATCTATCTAATTAATCAACGCGATCGCCTTGCTGGGCAAAATAAGATTAATATTGTGGATGAAAAAATCAACACACAGCAACCAGTCTTAGAGGCATCCACCAAGAAGCTAAACACCATGACCTTATCTGTGAGAGAATCTGAACCAGAAGTAGGGGTGAGGGATTAGAGGCTAGGTGAAGATGAGGGAGATGAGGGGGATGAGGGAGATGAGGAGCAGGGGAAGCAGGGGAGGCAGGGGGAGCAGGGAAGGAATAAATAATAACCAATTCCCCATGCTCCTAATCCCCACTGGGCTTCGCCCCGCTTCGCTAACGTGGGGGCCCCGAGTTCCCCATTTCCAATTACGAATTACGAATTACGTACAGCCCTTCGGGCATGAAAACAGCGTAGCGTTAGCGAGTTTTTTTCTGTCGAAGACGCTACGCGAACGAGCGTTATTACGAATTCCCCTTATGAGGCTATGCAATTCTTCAATTCTCATATTTACCTGCTTGTCTTGCTTGAGTTTTTATCCAAATCGTGTAACTGCAACCACACCAAACTCTACACCTACACAACTTGCACAAGCTAGGGCTGTGAGTCCTGTTAAGCGTACTGTTCTGAAACTCGGTAACAGAGGTTCGGGTGTGCGAATGCTGCAAACTCGATTAAAAAAATTGAAATACTATAGTGGTGCAGTGGATGGAAGGTACGGTCTGAGTACGCAAACTGCTGTGATTAAATTTCAAAAAGCACAGGGTTTAAAAAGAGTCGATGGTATCGCTGATTTAGCAACTGTCAGAAGTTTGCAGGCAGTTTCAGAGATAAAAAATCAGTTTGTACCTGCTCCTATTTTCACCCCTACTAGTACACCTCTGACTACACCTCAATCAAACGTCCAGCCTAAGTCAACCAGGCGGGGTTTCGTCTGGTGGTCATTACTTAGTATTGGGATTTTAGGAAGTACTGGCGCACTCATTTATCTAATGAGATGGTTGGGCCAAGTTAAAAAGGTGCAAAAAACCAAAACCGTCGATTCAGAAGCTTTCAGTGATGCTCACCAAAACTCGTTGACGCCGTTGTCGCAGCAGTCAGACACTACACCAAATTTGCGTGAAAATAAAATATCTCCAGCTAGCTTACCACCTGCGCCATCACCGAATTTACATGAAAATACAATATCTCCAGCTAGCTTACCACCTGTCTCTACACAACTACTATCACCAGAAAAAACTTCTCGTCTAACTAAACTTAATATTGTTGATGAATTGATTAAAGACTTACGCAGTTCTGACTCCATCAAGCGACGTAAAGCTATTTGGGATTTGGGTCAGCAAGGAGACTCACGAGCAATTCAACCATTGGTTGACCTGATGATTGATGCAGATTCTCAACAAGTTAGCTTGATTTTGGCAGCTTTGGCAGAGATTGGTGTCCGCACACTCAAGCCAATGAATCGGGCGTTAGCAATTTCCATGCAAGATGAGAGTCCACAAGTACGGCAAAATGCGATCCGTGACCTGACTCGTGTTTATGACATGATGGGACAAATGAGTCAGATGTTACGCCATGCATTGGAAGACCCCGATGCTGATGTGCAAGCAACAGCACGATATGCTCTAACTCAGATGAATCGATTACGTAGCTTACCGCCAAGTGAAGAAACACAAGACAAGCAATGAAGGTAAGTATAAGTACCGTCTAGATAAATTTTGGAGAAAATGTAAATAATTGTTAACTTTATTCACATAGCTTACCTTGTTTTTCGTCCCCAGTGATTATTCCTTGGTGGGGAATGGGGAATGGGGAATGGGGAATGGGGAATGGGGAATGGGGACACGGGGACACGGGGACACGGGGACGCGGGGACGCGGGGACGCGGAGAAAATTTCTCCCACATCCCCCGGTTACTGAGCGAAGTCGAAGTGCCCGGTTACTGAGCGAAGTCGAAGTGCATCCCCCCAACCGTTTGGTAGGATTAGATTCTAGGGAAATATCCGCAAACGGGGATATCCTCGTTGTAGCCACTCATAAAACCTAATTCATCCTTCAGCATTATGCATGTCTATTGCAGTAAACAACACGCAAATAATGGTAGCAATCGTTTTTGCACCCACTGTGGTGAACCATTGTCTCTTGCTGTTGGACAGGTTGTGGATAATCGCTATCAAATTGTGCGTCAACTGGGGCAAGGTGGCTTTGGACGCACTTACTTAGCAAAAGATATAAATAATTCTGATCAAATATGCGTACTGAAGGAATTTGCACCCCAAGTACAAGAACAGCAGGATTTAAAAAAAGCTAAAGAGTTGTTTGAGCGAGAAGCAAGTGTTTTAAAAAGACTACAGCATTTGCAAATTCCTCGTTTTCACGCTTCGCTGCAATCGAAAATAGGTAATAAAGATTTTTTCTTTCTAATACAAGACTATATAGAAGGTGATAATTTTTACCAATTATTGGAACAGCGTCACGAACAAGGTAAGACTTTTACCGAAGAGGAAATTATCACCCTATTCAAACAGATTTTACCCGTGTTGTCCTACATTCATTCGTTGGGTGTTGTTCACCGGGATATCTCGCCAGATAACATAATTTGGCGGCGTTCTGATAATTTGCCAGTGCTGATTGATTTTGGTGGTGTTAAGCAATTGCCAGCTTCTCAAGGTTTCTGGTTTACCAAGTTGGCAATTAATCATACTTTGTTAGGTAAAAAAGGTTACGCTCCAGAAGAACAACTGAGGCAAGGTGTAGTATATTTTAATAGCGATTTCTACTCTCTGGCTGTGACAGCATTGGTATTATTCACAGGTAGAGAACCGCAAAAATTATACGATAGCTATCAAGGGGTTTGGTATTGGGGAAAGGAAATTAATGTTAGCCCCAGACTAGAATCTGTATTAAAAAAGATGTTGGCTTATAAACCGAACGATCGCTACCAAGGAGCTGAGCAAATCCTTAAAGATTTACCACCTTTAGGTTCCACCATACCCCCCGTTTATATTACCAAACTAAAAACGATGGTAGCTGCCCCAAAACAAAAAAGTGGTAATAACTTCATCAGTAGATTCCACAGCCAAACACAAGCACTTGTTCAAAAAGTACATCTACCTACTTGGTTTCGCCCTTTCGCTGTCAGTTTTGGGGGAACAGCTTTGGTGATTTTAACTGGTGTTGGTACTTGGGCGATCGTCAATTCTGTGATTCGCAGCGTATCATCAATTTCAGTACCATCGATTTCGTTACCAAAACTCCCATCCTTACCAAAATCCACCAATAAACCAGATAGCAACGAAGGAACAGGTAATAGTCCTCGACAAATTTTAAGCCGTCGCCAACAATTAGAGATTCCTGAAGGATTTTTTACCCGTGTGATAGATAGCTTGTTTTATGCTAAAAAGCCAGAACTCCAGGGACGCAGCCTTACATCCAGCTCAGAAGATGAAGCTTTACGCAATGAATGGTATGGTATTGCTGGAGATTTTTTAAATAAAATAGAACAAGCTAATATCAGTACAGAAGCTCGTCAGAAATTAGGAACTTTTCGTCAACAAGATTACAATACTTGGCGAAAGCAAGCAAGAGCAGGACAGTTGGGGAACTATACAATTAGTCAACTCAACAAAGACACCAATGAAAAATTTGCTAGCTTGTTCCCCGATCAACAACGTGAGAAACTAAACCAGCAGACTTTCGGACAAATTTGGTACGCTTTAGCTGCTGATCAAGTCAGTAAAGCGCAGAGTAGATGAGGGAGATGTGGTTCGACTCCGCTCACCAACCAGGAGATGAGGGGGACGCGGGGACGCGGAGAATAATCAATGACTAATGACCAATAACAAATGACCAATGACTAATGACCAATAACAAATGACCAATGACCAACGACCAATAACAAATGACCAAATTATATTGCTCTAAAGGACACGAAAATTCTCCTGGTAGTCGATTTTGTTTCCAGTGTGGTGAAAACTTATTAGAGATGTCTATGAAACATGGTATCCAACCAGGGCAAACTTTAGGCGATCGCTATGCAATTATACGTCAACTTGGTCAAGGAGGATTCGGACGAACTTATCTAGCAGAAGATATTAATCGTTTCCGCGAACTTTGCGTTTTAAAGGAGTTTTCTCCTCAAGTGCAAACTCCTTATGTTGTGCAAAAAGCAGAGGAATTGTTTCAGCGGGAAGCGAGTGTATTATATAAGCTACAACATCCCCAAATTCCCCGGTTTCGCGAACTGTTACGCATCAATATAGAAGGTAAAGAATATTTATTTTTAGTACAAGATTATGTAGAAGGGCAAACTTATAATTCTTTATTAAATACTCGCCTACAGCAGGGTTTACGGTTTACAGAAGCAGAAGCACGCCAACTCTTACAGCAAATTTTACCAGTTCTTGATTATATTCACTCTCTGGGCGTAATTCATCGAGATATCTCTCCAGATAACTTAATTCTTCGCAATGTCGATCAACTACCAGTGTTAATTGACTTTGGTGGTGTTAAACAAGTAGTCGCTACTGTTGCCTCTCAGTATTATCAACCGGGTGAAGTTGCACATACTCCACCAGCAACTCTCTTAGGTAAAGTGGGATTTGCCCCTCCAGAACAGATGCAAACGGGGGTGGTGTCTCCTCATAGCGATTTGTATGCTTTGGCAGTCACTATAGTAGTTTTACTGACAGGAAAACAACCTCATGAGTTGATTGATACTCGCACTCTAACTTGGCAATGGCGGCGGGAAGTCAACTTGAGTTCGACTTTGGGGCAGGTATTAGATAAAATGCTCTCTGCGAGGCCAGGCGATCGCTATCAATCAGTCCGTCAAGTCCAAGCAGCCCTCAACCCCTCCCCCGTCAGCTATCCCGCAACTCAACACCCCCCCCAAAATCCCACATCTAACACCGTCGCCCTCTCCCCCACCCCAGTTGGTGAGCGAAGTCGTACCACACCCCCGGTTGGTGAGCGAAGTCGTACCACACCCCCGGTTGGTGAGCAAAGTCGAACCACACCCCCCTTTTGGACACCAGCCAAAACTTTCTTAATAGCACTAGTACTAACGAGTACTGCTGGATTAGCTTTGTGGGGAGTCAATAACAGCCGCCACTCAGGAGAAATCAACCCCACCCCCACAGCCACCCCTACCCCGACTAGTAGCCAGCCAACCGATCCCTTAGCGAAATATTCACCACAAGAACGGCAACGTAAAGAAAGATTAAGCGATCGCCGTCAACAGTTGGGCGTTGACTCTAACTTCTACATCAGTTTAGTCAATCAAGTTTTCTGGGAGAGAAATCCGAGTTTGCGAGGGCGTACACTCAGCGATGGTACAGAGGACGAGAGTTTGCGGGCGGAGTGGGATAAAACAGCAGCCCAATTGTTAGAGAAACTTTCAATACTGAGTGCTAAAGCGCGTAGGCAACTAGGAACTTACACAGCAGCCGAACGCGATCGCTGGAAAGTGGAAGTCAACAAGATTAACGTTGGTAGCCGTTCTTTATTTGATTTAGGTGATGCTGCTTTTTTAAGTGTATTTCCTGAGCAGCGCGGTAAAGATTTTGCAAATCAGCCTATAGGGCAAGTTTGGTATGGATTTGTCAGCGACAAACTCAGCGCCATCCTTGCTGGTAGTGCTTTCCAGAAACTTGTTTTTGATCCTGATGCGACGAATGAAACAGTTAGTGGTACTCTCAAACCAGGTGGTGGTAAAGTTTTCATTGCCGAACTCACCAAAGAGCAATCTTTAGATTTGCAGCTAGAAGCAAATTCTCAAGTTTTATTATCAGTTTATTCGCCTTCCGGCAAAGTTACATTTTTAGAAGATTCTAAGCAACGTAGTTTATCAACAAAATTACCAGAAAACGGTTTTTATGAGTTTGTTGTTGTGTCTACAGCACCAAAAACACTAGATTATCAACTCAGCATGACAGTCGAAACTCCTACCCCACCATCACCAACACCAACACCAACAGAGACTAGTACACCATCACCAACACCAACGGAAACTACTAGTACACCCACGCCAACAGCAACTCCTACGCCTACTGTTGAAACAACACCTGAGAATAATTCGTAATGACGCGACGCTCCTGTGTCGCTCTAAGCGAAGCTATGCCGCAGGCTTTACGCTGACGCTCGTACCTCGCTACCGCTAACGCTAACGCTATCGAGGACTCGCTACAGCTTCGCTAACGCTAACGTAATTCGTAATTCGTAATTAAGTTTTGTAATGCGGAAGAAGACGAGAACGATTTAAAAGCGTATTATGCTGCTAAAGCTGAAAATCTGGATAATTTTTAGGAATTAGGCATAAATTGTATGAAGTTAACTGGCGTTGCGATCGCAACTTCAAGCCAGTCAAAATAGTTATTTGTAGAAATGTCATCTAAATCAGGCAACACAGCTAAACTATTAGTGGGAGTTACTGCCTTTATCACGGCCGTAGCAGGCATTTTAACTGCCACTTTGGGGACAGGTGGAATACCTGCATTAATCGAAGCTATTAACGGTTCTTCAAAGACAAATCCGCAGCCAACAACTTCACCAAGTCCCTCTACAACAGAAATTTCTAAACCAAATCCCTCTGCAACAGAAACAGTAAAACCCAGTAATCCAGGTGATAACGATCAGCCTGGTTCTGGTATTATTCAAAGATCAGGAAATGGCGACTGTAACCCTAATGTAGCTACGGGTCAAGGAGCTACAATTACAATTATTTGTACTCCCAAGTCTAATAACTCCTTCGGAAATATACCCTCTTTTGGAAATGTACCTTCTTTAGAAAGATCTACCTCAAATGTTCAGTTGCAAACAACAGTAACAGGATTACAGCGTGGCAGTAATAAGTTTACGCTATTACTGACTAATAGTACGCCAGATCAATCTGTTGATATTTCTACTCGTAGACTTGATATTTCTGATGACTCTGACAACACTTATGAGTTAGACAGTTTAGCGATGCATGGCACAGGTCTTAGTAAAACTGTGCCTCCACAAGGCCGGATCAAGATTAATTATATTTTGTCTTCACCGATTAGCAATGAAGCTACCTCAGTAACTTTTACATTAAATAATGTTTGGGCACAACCAAGAGGAAGCAAGTTTTCGTCAAACTTACCTCAAATTCAATGGACAACTAAACTTTAGTGGGTAAAATTCAAACTTTTTACTGACTCAGCACTCAGTACTTGATAATCTTTTAATTCCACTGCGGAAAAACGTCTGACTCCGAATTGTTCCATCACTCTTTGTAATTCTGCATCTGGTCGGAGTAAGGCCAATTGTATTTGCTGAATTAAAGATATACCTAAATGCCGTGCTGCTACTATCGGTGGCATGGGGGAAGGGCCAAGGACTTCTACCACGCGTAAATGCTGTGCTAGTTCAGGAAAATCGTGTAATTCTTGTCCTAGCACTACACTATCAATTGCTGCACAATCGGCCAATCCCTCAACCACCCAGCGAATTGAACGCTGATGAAAGCCTGATTGTATTGTCTTCGCAAAAAAATCAAAAGAATATTTTTCTTGAATTAATTTGTGGCGAAGCAAGTTGTAGCCGCTATTTGAACCAAGGTCGTTGTAGCAAAATGTTTTCTGTGCTAAATCTGCAAACACTTTAATATCGCTATCTGCATTCACAATTACATCTGCAAAATAGATAGGACGATTTTGATAACGAGATGCCTGCATCACAGGCGCGACTAATGTCTGCAATTGGTCTGAAACACTCTGACAATAACGAATTAATGGTAATCCACAAATAAACGCTAGATCTATTTTGTCTTCAAACAGTAAAGAATCTTCAAGGGGATCGCATTCACCTTGATGTAGTTGAGTTTCTACTGCTAAAATTCGACTTAAATAAGCTGCGATCGCTTGATAAAATTTAAACCAATTAGGAGATAAATAAGATACAAATCGCAAACTTCTAGATGGAGTCATTCTTGTTCCAAAACAGAGTTATTATGAGAAGCTTGAGCTAACTTTCGCCCAGACCAATGAATATATAAAAAGCCTAGACTAGCAAAAGTTAGCAGCATAAATTTAAAAACTATTGTATATGCTTTAGTGTGCCACCACAGCTTTTTAAACAATGTTATCAGTTGTAGTAAATTACTCAAATAATCGTAATTTTTCCTTTGAGTTTTGTGAGTTGTTATATTCTGTGCTAATGCCATCTTAATTACCCTTTGAAACCACAATTCAATAAAACAACACTAAATCGATATTATTAATGTATATTATATACTATATCAAACAACTTCGTCAAAATGGCCAATTTGTCAGCCACATAATACCCAAAGAAAAGCGCACACCCACCAAAATAGAAGACATAAAAATCTAAGAAATTACTTGTACTGACACACCTTAATAACTACTTTTTAGCAAGTACTTCTTGAGGAGTAATTTCAGTGTATTGTTCAGGAGTCAAAAAGCCGTCTCTGACATTTACCTTTTTGGGTATGAGTTTTAAACTATACCATTTATCTGCAACTTCTTGTTGTTTGCTAATAATTTTTTCTGTGATTGCTACTAGAAAAAAATCATATTTTTCATGCATACTTTCCAAAGTAACTGCGTCGAGTTGAGTAGTTTGAGCAAGTAATTTTGCAATTTTTTTGGGATTATTATTAGCCCAATTTTGTGCTTTATTCAGTTCTTCCAAAAATATTTTGATCACTTCTGGATTTTCCTCATAGAACTTGCGGGTAGTGGAATAATAGTTGTTAGTATCTCGCAAACCATTACCGCCATCTGTTAGCACACGACCAACTTTATTTTGAACATTTCTAGTAACAAAAGGTTCCCAGATAAACCAAGCATCAACTTTACCCTGACTAAATGCCACGTTTGCGTCGGGAGGTGGGAGAGCAACTGATTCTACATCAGTAAGTTTCAGCCCTTCTCTTTCTAATGCTCTTAGTAGTAAATAATGACCAATAGATGCTTTTTGAAAAGCAACTTTTTTCCCTATTAAATCCTTAACACTTTTCACAGAAGAGTTGAACGGAACTAACAGCGATACTGCTCTCCCATCAGAGGAATTAGCTGCTAAATAAACAAGAGGCGTTCCGGCTGCTTGGGAAAAAATAGCAGGTGATTCGGCTGTAGAGGCAATATTTAGTCCACCAGCATTCAGCGCTTCTAGCTGTTGCGGCCCGGCAGCAAATTCCGGCCATTCTACTTTATAACCTAGAGGTTCTAAGCGTTTTTCGAGAATACGTTTTTGTTCCAAAACTGCTAAAGCAGTAAGTTGTTTAGAACGTACAATTCTGACTAATTTATTCCCATTATTACCAGTTGTCTTAACTGTACTAGATGTAGCGGCTTGTGGCTGAGTATTGCTTGGCGATTGACTACAACTAAACAGCGTAGTAGACAGTACTAAACCATAACCAAGAGCAAATAATGCAGAACGACGAGTAATATTTTGATGTTTCCCAAAAGCAAACTTAAAAGACCGACGCTTAAATTTAAATGCTCTCTCACTATCCATAACTCATCTCTGTGCGCCTCTGCGTGAAATAAACAAATAAGGAAATAAGGTGGGTTTTCCACCTTACATAACTGATGAGAGGTCTATGTGGCGGAAACTTTGGCTTAAGAATATTGCGTTACCGGAGGTAATTCTTCATTAAGCAACCAATTACCGATATCGCGCAACTTATAATCTACAGGGTCATGAAGAGTGAAAGTACGCAAATCTCGCCAGTACCGGTCAAAGCCGTACTTATTAGCTGTAGAACGAGTTCCCATAACTTCAAAAATACTATTGGTGATATCCAAACCAACCCTAGTAGCAAAAGCTTTCGCAGCGAAAACTGCAATTGCTACCTCTCCTCTTTCCTCAACAGTCAGGTTAACTTCTTTCTCCCATGCCTGTTGCACTTGGGTAGCAACTTTTTCAGCTAAACTAACTGCTGCTTGCAATTGTGTCCATAACTTCCCATAATGATGCAGAATGTAAGGATCTTGGGTCGCACTATCTACACCCGACGTAATCCAAGGTTTAGTCTGAGTAATAGTGTATTGTTTAGCAGTTGCTAATGCTCCTTCGGCAATTCCCAAATAAATGTAGGTTTTTGTCAGTTGGGCTATGATTCCCAGAAATGTACTAAAAGCACCATCAGGAGGATGAGAATATCCCAAAATTTCATCTTTTTTCACCAAAACATCGCGGAAGGTGAATGTATCGCTATCTGTGCGTCGTTGCCCTATATTATCCCAATCTTGGTTAGAAACAACGCCAGCTCTATCTTTAGGAATGACGAACAGTAACGGCAGTTCTACCCCATCTTGAACAGCACTAAAGACGCGCAAGTCTGCAATAGCAACGCCTGTGCCAAAACTTTTCACCCCACTAACCCGAAAATGTTCTCCGTTGGGAGTTATTTTGAGTCTGGTATCTCTGGTGTTGATGGCATTGGCCCAAAATAAATTCTTCTCGGTGGTTTCCCGATAATATCTCTGTTTTTGCTCTGGTGTTCCAGAAACATGAGCTAAAGCTGTTAAATTTAGGTGGTTGCCATACAACTGTCCAATAGAACCATCTACTTTTGAGAGTTCCTGGACAATTTTTAAAGCTTCTGTCCAAGTCGCACCAGTACCACCATATTCTTTTGGTACAACCAAAGGTAGCAAGCCAGTTTCTCGTAGGCGTTGGATTTCTAAGTCTGGAAGCCCTGCTTTGATATCTCTTTCTACTGCGGTGGCAGCTAGTTCTGTTGACAGGGAGGTAGCAATTTTAATCCAGTCTTGTGACTCTTTTTTAACTAAGAGTTGTACCATTAACCGTTGTTCTCCTTGTGGTGAATATGGATGAGGAAAGGGGAATTGGAGGATTAGAAAAACATGGTGACAGTTAGGAGCAGTGTTAACACGTACAGGTATGGTTTCCCCAATTCCCAGTATTTAATTGTTGGTGTTGCTGAATGTATAAATATTTCACGCACAGATGCAGAGGAGGGCACTTGTGTGCGGGGGTTTCCCCCGTTGAGCAAAGTGTTTGTCGCCCAGAGAGTTGTTGAGGTTTTATGCAACTTCTGAGGTGAGGGCATATTTATAGAGGCGATCGCGTTCCTGTTTACCCATGACTCGTTGTAAAATTTTCTCGACAGTCTGGGCAAATTCTGCATCTCCTCTGGGACGAGGACGTGGCAAGTTAATCTCTACATTCATGCCAATTTTACCGTTTTCAATTTTGGTGCCAAATGATTTTGTTAACTCTTCGAGCTGCAAATGCATTCCCCGCAATTGTGAACCCATACCAAAACCTCCCTTGTTGACCCTGTATTAAGCAATTATTCTTTTGTGGTAAGTTTGCTAAAAGGTCAATAACACCTCTAAATTCAGGCTATTTACCTTTATGCCCCACCAAATTTGAGTAATCCCAAAACTCCACCAGATAAGTATTTACAAGGTCATTATTGCAAACTACTGCAAGTCGGTAGGAATAAAGTAGATTGTATATAGTACTTTTGCATAGTTAATTAGAAAACGCAAGTATTTTTTGTAAAGAAATGTAAGGGATTGGGGATTGGGGATTAGTCCTAATTGTCATGAAATCTTGATATTTATTGATAATAAGAATATATACTCATGGCATTTTTTGAAGTTATAGACTTATCAATGAGCCAAATACCTAGAAGCCTTATTAGATAAAAGTTTCACAAGTTTTAGACTCGGAACTAAAAGTAGTCCCGTTGATTAATCGCTTTCCGATTAGGAAGTCAAAAGTGTAGGTAAGCAGATAGCTAAAATCTTGATATCTGATAGATAGTTAACTTAGTATAAGTAATTGTCCGTAAACAACAAAATCTTTTTAATCCTTGATTGACAAAGTTTTTAACTACTGCAAATTGGTGAAAATATCTAGAAGCAGCTTAATTTACATTAAGTAGATCGATTTAGTGACCTTGTAAATATAGGAATTATCAAAACTCTTGATTTCTCTAAAATAAGGCTTTACCTTGCAAATAAGCCATACATTAAGATAACGAAAGCAGGGGGGCTACTCCAATGATGACAACCGAATCCATACTCGCCGAAATGCAAGCTTGCAAACAAATCTGCATCGAATGCCAAACCACTTGCATTGACACCCTCAAATACTGCAAAGGTCAAGGTGGCAAATACATAGATATGGCTATGCTGTCTATGACCCGTGACTGTGCAGAAATGTGCATGATGTGTGTCAACATGATTGATGACGGTTCCGAGTTTATGGGTAATGCTTGTAGTCTGTGCGCTGAAATTTGCGATCGCACCGCTATGGCTTGTGAGCAGATGAGTAATGATGCCACGATGATGTTTTGTGCCGCTGTTTGCCGCAAGTGTGCTGAATCTTGCAAAGCGATGGGACTAAATTCTGCTTGCTATTTCCGCAGAACTAGTTTAGTTACAGAAGATACCCTGTAGTAGGGAACTGAGTCCATTCGTGTTGTTGGTCTTGAGGGGTAATTGTAAATTCCTTGGATCAACAAAGATTCGCATACATTAGACTTATTGCAAAAATACTTGAACCGTCAGAGACTCAAGTCTCTGCCTAATAGCAAAAGTCCGTTAAAACGGACTAAAAATACTGTTATTAGTCGGTTGAAACCGACTTGAGTTATCAGCCAGAAAATTTATTTTCTGGCGAGTATCCGACTTTTGCAAGAGGTCGGTCTATTGAGCATCACAGCGCTGTCCGTGACTTCTACGACAAAGACGAACTGCGCCGTATCTACTACCCAGAAGCTGAGCAGCTTTTACAAGAAGTCATATCAAGTTCGGGTAATTACTTATTATTAAAATTTCTCCCTGTCCCCGCGTCCCCGCGTCCCCGCGTCAGCCCTAACGATAAGTCTTCAGACAAACATGATATCACAGGTGCATTCAAGGTGGTAGTATTCAATCACACCCTCCGTAACGCCCAACAGTCACAGCAAAGTAATGGTGCCAAAGAGCCAGTAAAGCGCGTACACAACGACTTTACCGCCAAATCTGGTTATACGCGTTAATTCTCTCCCTGCTCCCTACTCCCTTCCCTTGCTTCTTTATTGAGGTTAAAATACAAAATTGGTAGCGTCTTTTAACTGTGTGACAGATACCTTGTTGAAGTCAATAAATTTAACTGCACGACCACGACCGAAAGAACCATCTGGGTCAATTGAGAGTATTGTACTGTTTCCCTTGGTTTCAAAACGCAAGTAACCATTTGCGATCGCAGTTTGATAGTTGAGAAAACCCAAGCCAAGATTACTAAAAAGTTTCTGCAGCACAATTACATCGGTACCTGTCTTAAAGTCAGTGATAGTATCTCCGGCATCTCGGATACTTGTGTAAACAAACGCATCTGCACTTGCCCCGCCCGTAAGAATATCTCTTCCTTGGAAACCAGTAATGATGTCATTATTGGCAGTACCTTTGATAAAATCACGACCAGGTGTGCCATTAATGACAATAACATCGACTGCGGTTTCATAAGCACCGATATCAACTCTACCACCAACGACGCGAGCAAAGCCAAGACCACGCCCATCAAAGGGGACTGGTTCTGTAATGTTGCCGTTGTTATTCAAGTCTGCTGTATCTGCTGGGATATCTGCATTCTTCCCGGCATTAATTGCGGGACTACCAACGACAAGGGCATGAGTCCTAGATGAGCCACCGTTATCTCGCAAAGCGGTATCTAGTACGTCGGTAATGGGAACATTCAGTTGTTCGCTAGCATTGAAACCTGTACTACCATTGAGAGTGCCAATTAGGTTAAAGCCATTACTGACAAAACTACCAAACACATCGTTGTTGACAGGATCAGTATCAGGATCTTTTATGTTGCCAGCAATAATGCTGTTATTTACCACAGCAGTTCCAGAGATAGTGTTGGTTCCAGAGGTAGTATCGTAGATCTCTTCATCAGGATTGGATGGATTAGTGTTGTAGATACCTTCACCGGAGTTGAAAGCGATCGTACTGTTATTTACAGTTAAGTTATTAGTGTTGTAAATACCACCGCCTCGTGCGGCTCCATTACTGCTAATGGTACTGTTATTTAATGTCAGAGTGCCGGAGTTATTGATACCACCGCCATTTTCGCCACCATTATTGTTAATAGTACTGTTGGCGATCGTTGCAGTACCAGAGTTATTGATGCCGCTGTTTGTTGTAATGTTGTTACTAATAGTACTGGTGGTTACTGAGAGAATTCCAGAGTTGAAGATGCCAGCTGAAGAAAAGCTAAAATCGTTATCGCTAATGCTACTGTTGATGATTGCTATGGTGCCAGAGTTATTGATGTAGCCTGCTCCTCCTTGTCCTAAATCGTTACCGCTGATAGTGCTGTCAGCGATTGTGAAGTTGCCTTCATTTACTATGGTGCCGAATGACGCCCTCCCCCCAGAATTGTCACTAACGGTACTATTGCTGAGTGTTGCAGTACCAACGTTAAGTATAACGTTGCTTCCACCAAAATAACCATCAGCATTATTGTTAATGAAAGTACTGTTTCTAAAAGTGATAGTACCAACATTTAGTATAATTTGGTATGAAGTATTACTATTGAAAGTACTTTCATCAATAGTTGCAACTCCAGTATTAAAGATGCCACCACCAAAGCCTGCGGTGTTTCCGCTGAAGGTGCTTTTATTCACAGTCAAAGTACCGCTATTGTAGATACCACCACCTTCAACAATTTCAAACGCTGCACTATTGTCACTAATAATACTGTTGTTCACAGTCAAGATACCGCTATTAAAGATGCCAGCACCTTGACCTTGTGATACGTTACCACTGACGATACTGTTATTCAATGTGAGAGTGCCATTGTTAAAAATGCCACTAGCGCCATCGATACTTACATAGTATCCTTTGGTGATAGTTAACCCAACAATCTCCACAGTCGTATCACTACTAATCTCAAACACGCGTGAACCACTCTCACTACCATCCAAATCTTGTGAGTAGTTCCCACTTACGGATATTAAGGAAGCATCTGTACCTTGAATATCCACGTCATCTGTAATCTGTAAACTACTACTCAGGGTAATAGTCCGAGCGATGTTGTCAGCAAATACCCCATCAAAATTGATGATGTCCCCTCCTGTGAGGGTATTGGCATCTGATATTGCTTGCCGCAGTGAACCGATACCACTGTCGTTGGTGTTAGTAACGCTAAATGTGGCCATTAATGGTGTGACTCCAATTTTTTAAGCAAATAAACCCATGAGATTGTGATCTGGCTCATATTCGATTTCTTTTCTGAGCCAAGCCAAAAACAGTCCTCTAACACAAACAACATAGTGAGTGCTACAAACTTTCAACGAAACAGTATTTAGATTAGATGGTATATTAAGTTACATAATTTATGGTAAATTTTATAACAAAAGATTGAATTGCACAATCTCCCTTTCGGCAGTTGACACATAGCAAATAAAAGCGTCTTAATAGTTTATTAACCACTCAATAACCGTAAGTAACCTTGGCTATAGTGCTGCGATCGCTTCGTCAATATGTTTAAAGCAGATATCTTTAGTGAGACTTTTTACCCAACGAAACACTACCTAAAAAGCTAGATAGAGTAAACAGCGTCCATCCCAAGCACATATGTTTTCTTGTCTGCCATTCGTAGTGCTTGGTGTCTACCACCGATTGCGTATTTGCTTCAAAAATCTCTAATCCCCAACACCCTAGCGCCCCAATTCCGAGTACACTAGTGCTGACAAAAGAAGCGATCGCAATTGTTTTGAGGATACGGTCTGACAGAGACTGTTGTATCACCAGCCGTTTCAGTGCGCGGCGATTACGGATAGTAGCTAATTCATCTATATCTACATGGTGAATTTGAGTTGTATGAGGAGTGAATTGTTTGTTGTTCACCATAGTTTTTACCTTTATAGACTCATGGCACTTATATAATTGGTCACATAGTAAACCCCTAACAAAACTAGTACCACGTTCTCTAGAGAGGGAAATGAGCTTTCTTTGGTAGTAGATCTGAGGTAATTTGTTTTCAGTGATCTAAGTACTTAATGCTTAATTATACCCTATAGTTAAAACTAGAGGATTGAAATAAGGACGTATGCTTTAAAAAATTTAAAAGACAGCTAATCATGGGAAAATTTTACAACCACTATTCCCCGACGCCACTTTCTACAACGCGGGATACCCACGCAACGCAGTGGTTCCCTACTCCCTATCTTCAAGACAAACTAAATTAATCTATAAGTACCTAATTCAGTTTTTCCAATATGAGTACAATACGTGCTGTCGTTGTTGACCCTAATGTATCAGGGCGTTTAGCATTGCGTGATGTCAAAGCACCTACCCCTGCTGCTAATGAAGCCGTGATTCAAGTAGCAGCAATTTCCCTCAACCGAGGAGAAGTCAGACGCTCTAGCATCGCCGAAGCAGGCTGGCGTCCGGGTTGGGACTTGGCGGGTGTCGTAGAGACTCCGGCGGCTGATGGTTCAGGGCCTAGTGTCGGGAAACGGGTTGTTGGGTTACTCCGTTCTGGTGCTTGGGGAGAATTGGTATCAGTCTCAACTCACTCATTAGCAGAATTACCACCGTCAGTTTCCTTTGCTCAAGCTGCCACATTACCTGTAGCAGGTTTAACCGCTTATCATGTCTTACTCAAAGGTGGTTCACTTTTAGGTCGCTCAGTATTAATCACGGGTGCATCTGGTGGTGTAGGTCACTTTGCGATTCAATTAGCGCGTCTCAGTGGTGCAAAAGTAGTGGCACACATCCGCCGTGCAGAATACGAATCTTTCGTGAAAGATGCTGGCGCTCATTCTGTAGTCATTGGCGAAGATTTATCTTCTGCAAACCAGTATGGCCCCTACCATTTGATTGTCGAGTCTGTAGGAGGAAACATCCTGGGAACAGCTCTCGGTTTATTAGCAGAAGATGGGACGGTTGTTTTATTTGGCACCTCAGCCGGAAATGAGGTGACATTCAATGCTCAAAGCTTTTATGGAACTGGTGGTACCAGTTTGTATGGTTTGATTTTGTTCCACGAGCTGAGAAAAGAATCAGCAGCAGTAGGACTACAACGGCTTTTAGGCTTAGTAGCAGCAGACCAATTACATCCTCCTATTGAAATTGAAACTGACTGGACACAAATAGCTGAAATTGCACAGAAACTATTAGATAGAAGTTATCTGGGCAAGGCAGTATTACATGTTAAATAATTCGTAATTCGTAATTCGTAATTCGTAATTCGTAATTAAATAAATAATTGTGTCCACCTACTTACAAGCTGTTAATGAGGTGGATATTTGGCATTTGTGCGTCGCACCAACCAATAGCAAATTGAAAGAGCAATAATAGCGGCAGCAAGTGCCAAGAGTTCTGTGTCGGAAATTTTTTCAAAATCAAGAATAATAATCTTGCGGGCTACAGCAATCAAAGAGGTAATGATTACCATCTCAATTTGAATAATATGATTGCTGAGATAGGAAGTAATATTTTGGGTAATTTCTAAAGCAATTAAGACATTTAAAAATAGCCCAAAGATTTTTAATATACTCGTAGAAAAGCGTCCCATTGGGGGGGAAATTAACTCTTTGCTCAAGACAATGCCCAAATCTATAATGGTGAATAAAATAACTATAACCATCACCAGCGAAAGAATTTTAGCAAAGAAATCTTCTATATCATCAAGAAAAACTAAGAAATTCTTGTTCTTACGCTTATCGATTAAATAACTCAATAAATGTCTTAAAAATCGCATTGTATTGTATCCCAAATTATGAAAGTATAGTAGTCCGCTTTGATTTTTTAACTGATTTGCGTTGACAGGGAGTAGGGAGTAGGGAGTAGGGAGTAGGAAGTAGGGGAAAAGGCTTTTTGGTACGTACTGATTTTTTTCAACAATCAAACAAGATTCCTATATATATTGTCTAAGCCTGCCTCACAAGTATTGAAGTGTCTCTGAATTACGAACTTGTACTGAGCGAACTTGTGCTGAGCGTAGTCGAAGCAGTCGAAGTATTACGAATTACGAATTACGAATTACCAAATGGGCTTGAGTTTGAATTTTGCTGAGTTCTCGCACAAGTCGCAGTGCTTGATGTTTATAGAGGGGAATGGGTAAAAGGGCTGGTAAATGGTTCATGACTTCGGTTGCTGTACTCATGCTACAGCCGACAATGCGGGTAATGGCTCTTGCGCCTTCAAATACAGCGCTTTTCGTTGCCGCAGCATCAATATGTACCTGCCAATCTCTAGGTAGTTTTTCTTGGCGATCAATTTGATGCAAACTGTTTACAGTTGCCAAAACAATTAAGCGATCGCCTACATTTAACTTGATATCATCGGAGGGCAATAGTAAGCGATTCGTTTGGGTGCAATCTTGATAGAGAATTGGCACTATTCCATAACCGTGAGCGACTTCAGCCAACAGTAAACCTTGTAGACCGTCCTCTGGTTGCACCTCGTATTCTGCCACTAGCACCGTTCGCTCATGAAGTTGCAACAAGTCAAGAATATGATCTCCAAATACCGCAGCTGCAAATGCTTCAGCGGCTAGAGAATAACTGCACAACACTTTCGCATAGGGTAAGAGGCGAGCGAGATTATTGCTAAAGTCTGGCTCAAACGTTTGAATTACGAGTGTGGCATCAGGATTAGCAGCGTGAACCATCAAGCCAATTTCTAAATTGGCCATTTCATTGTCAGTTGCGATCATCACACTTCTAGCAGTGGTCAGATTGACATCTGACAAAGCATCCCGAAATTCACCAACAATCAGCGGCATTTCTGGCAGAATGTTTGGCTCTAAGGCAGTGTTGCTCACTCCTACCAAGGGTTGTTTTAGCTCTTGTAAGTATCTAACGACTTGGCGACCGACGCGAGCTAATCCAATCAAAACTACATGGTCTTGCTGGGGAAGAGGGGGACGTTTATTAGGTAACTCGAATTTTGCTGCTAATAGGCTTTCGGTGAGCAAAGCATACAACACAGCAACTGAAGCAGTGCCTGCCAACATGTAACTCAAATTAAAGAACCGCATCCAAATAGGTGTGGTATCCGAGGAACTGAGGGCACCAAAGACAATATCGTAGGAGCCAAGCAACATCACACCAGTCACATACAAAGCCTTCAGCCAACTCTCTTGTGGATGGGCTGTTTTGAGAACGGTTGTACCAAACACAATCAGCATTAGCACCGTAATACCAACTAAGATGCCAGCTCGCTTGGTTTGCTGCCGAGTTACGAATTGTTGCAACTGGGATGGAAATTGGCGCAAATCAAAATCTGATAGTTGCTGATGTAGGTGTTGCCAGATCTGTTTAATTGTTTTCTTTGGCTTACCGACAACAGGTGTTTGAGCCAGATAATCTAAGTTCTGGGTGACTTCAATGTAGGTGACGCTATCTCCGGCACGAATTCTCGCATCTGGTTCCCACTGATGAAACTGTGTTGGTGGGGCTGTTGCACGAGGATAATAACTCAGCACTCGACGGTTACGATTGTTTAATTCTTGCACAAGGCGGCGATCGCACCAACGATGGGCCGAGTCAATTGGGCATTGCACAATCCGCAGTAACTGCTCACCTAGCGTAATCAGTCCTTGAGTTTCATTTGAGAGAGCCGCAATTGCCAAAGCGGGTGCTGGTAAATCGCTCATCTCAAATGCCGCAAAATTTCCCAACTGCTCATCTAACAGTTGATTGAGTTTCTGTTCAGCAGAGCGAACTACAAGACGGACATGAGGATTGAGTAACCGAACCGCGAAGGCAGTTTCAATATTAATTCGTTCATTATTGGTGACTATAAGTACTGCTCGATACTGTTGAATCTGCGCCTCCTGCAATACATGCGGTTGGCGACAGTCACCAATAAAAAAATTTTCTAATAAATCTGGTAAGTTTTTGACTTCCCAGCTTTGTGGCTGGCTAATATCAATGCCGCTGACTTGACCCCCAAATTTTTTGAGAGCTGCAACACAGTACTGTCCCAAACTTCCCAAACCACAAACTAGGAAGTGAGATACTCCGTTTACGAATGTTTCCACTTCAGTTCCATAATGTTAGTGATTATCAAGTATGTTTATTAGGAATGTTTTCACAACCACCGGGAATCGTCGCCCGAGTTTTGGAACCACCCCAAGCACAACAGTAGTAATGCTGTTCGGCTGACAATCCTCTGACCTCTGTTAGGTCTGCATCTTCAATCACAGCACCTGTATATGCCCCAGTTTGCAAGTTGGGGCGAGTCGTGCGGCTGCGAGGACTGGCATTTTCTAGAGTGCCGTAAAACAACCTGGCTCCGTCGAGTTTTGCTTTGCGGAGGTTTGCCTGACATAAAATAGTCCCAGATAAATTGGTTTGCGTTAAATCGCTGCCGCACAGGTTAGCTGCCAAAAAACTGGCATCGCTTAAATCTACTCCGCGCAGATCAGTGTTAGACAGGTCTGTCTCTGCTAACATCATTTTTAGATTGATGACTCGAATCCCCTCCTCTCGGTCTTCTTCAAAGCCCCCTAAGCCGTCCAATATGGCACGACCCAAATGGCGATCGCGTCGTAAGGGACTCAGCAAATTTGAGTGAGACAAAAATCGCAGAATCTTGGCCTTGCCGTGCCGATCAACACTACCCAAAAGTGCTGCTGTTCGCCCTTCAGCGATCGCTCGCTCTTGGGGCCAGTCCTCAAGCAATCCTTGTTCATCAACAACCAAATCTGAAATTCCCTGAAAGTAGGTATCGATCGTCTGCTGTTGAGTAATTAGATTTTGCTGGGTGGTCAGCTCTTTTTCAATTTTGTATTGTCTCCAAGCAACCCAGAGCGCAATCATCGCAATTAAAATCTGACCAAAGGCACCCACAATACCCTCTCCAATCGCCCCGATCGCATCCCAGTTGGCTTGTTGGTATATCCTGACAAAGGACTGGAGAACTCCGGTCAAATGCAGATAACCTAGCAACACTAGGAAAAAGCCCAACACGGCAGCCAGTTGCAGAGATAGCTCTTGACTCACCACAAAAATTAGTGTTTTCAGCAAGGAAGGCCACAACACCCATAGGGCCATGAAAAAAGTTACGATCATGCCAGCTACAATTAGCCAACGATGATCCAGGATCATCCCCAAAATTAAAATCCCGGAAGATGCCAACAAGATGAGCAAGTTTTTTGGCAGTGACTTGAGAACTCCCAAAGCTAAAGTAGCATTGGGCTGACTGGCGGGTGAGGCATCCTGCGATAACAGCCATTGTGATTGTGCAGATTCGGTCAGTCTGCGCTGATGTGCTGGATGAAGGTCAGTAATATCACTGAGTTCGGGAATAGTTTTCGATGAATTTGCTGGGGATGCATGAGTATCAGGAGGTGGGGATGGAGAGTCCCATAGATCAAAATCTGAATGTGGTTGCATAGGACTGTTAATGAAACTAACTATGCCGGATTAAAATAGAAAGCAGCTGCGAGAACAGTATAAGTCGCCAGGAGTAAAATACCCTCTAACCAGTTAGAGCGACCGTCTAAACTGATGAGATTGGCAACTGCAACCGCAATAGTCACTGCAACCACCTCAAACAACTCAAAACTCAAATCCATTGGTTGACCGATCGCAACTCCAACTAATACAAGAATAGGAGCAACGAGTAAGGCAACCAGCAAGCTAGAACCCATAGCCACAGATACAGATAAATCCATATTGTTTTTGATGGCAACCCGCACCGCCGTGACATACTCTGCAGCTCCACCTACCAGGGGTAACAGAATTACACCAGTAAATAGGGGCGTGAGTCCCAAGCCGGCTGTCGCTTCTTCCACCGCACCCACAAAAATTTCTGACTCAAAGGCAACTGCGATCGTCGAAATTACTAGGATGCCTAGCCACAACCCAAGATTGGGTTTAGCAACTGGCTCAACTACACCCATGGGGGTTTTTTCCTGTTGTTCCACAATTCCCACTTCATAGAGGTAGCTGTGGGTTTTGAGGGAAAATACCAAGGTGAGGGCGTAAACAACGATTAACACTACAGCAGTTGTAATCGAGATTTTCTCGATTTGGATAGTGCTTACTTTGTTAGAGGAGTAAGTAACAAGCGCAGGCAATACAAGCGCAGTCACTGCTAAAGTCATGGTAGAGCCATTCACCCGTGCTACTACTGGCTGAAACTCTTGCTCTTTATAGCGTAGTCCCCCTAAGAACATAGAAAGCCCCATCACCAGCAGCAAATTACTGATGATGGTGCCGCTGATGCTGGCTTTGACAATATCGATTAAGCCCCCTTTTAAGGCAACTAGAGCAATAATTAATTCTGTGGCGTTGCCAAACACAGCATTCAACAAGCCGCCGATGGAGGGGCCTGTAACGACTGCAATCTCCTCTGTTGCCGTACTTAGCCAAATGGCCAATGGGGCGATCGCGATCGCGGATGTGATGAAAACAGCCAGCGCTCCCCATTCCCAATGCTCGGCGGCAATAGAAATCGGAATGAACACCAGCAAGCCAAGAGAAACAATCGTTTTAGTTGACATTTTGTTCTTAGTTTTATACAAAGTGCTGTACCAATTCGTAATTAAGAAAATCAAATTGAATTGGTATTTTAGATACAGCTATAGTCACATAGGTTAGGATAGTGTTGATTGCTCTAAGCCACTAGGCAACCAAGTTTATCCTCAGCACTTGCTCTGGGCTGCACTTTCTACACTAATTGAGAGCTTCTTGTTTTACACCAATTACAGAACCTTGACCACCAAATTTAGTCCCTGTTTCACCTCTATCTAAGCGACCACTGGCTGCTTTTAAGGCGATGCTCGGTAGCGGTACATCACCCACTTGCAGGATGAGATTAGCATTGTCTGGTGATAGATAGAAATTGCTAAAAGCTTTAACTTCAGGACGTTCTGCGGCCGATTTCTTGACGTAGATAAACACAGGGCGAGCGAGTGGTTGGTAGCGAGAATCTGCGATCGTTTGGGGGCTGGGCTGCACGCAACCGCTACCACTATCAACAGCTACAAGTTTGAGTTTGTCTTGATTTGCTAAGTAGTAGGCATAGCCAAAGTAACCCAATCCATTGGGATTACCCGCAATTCCTTCTACCAAAGCGGTGTCAGTTTTGCTAGGAGCGTAGTCACTGCGACTTTTTCCTTCCTCACCTACAACTGCAAGGGTAAAATAGTCGTAAGTACCAGACTCAGTATCGGGCCCGTAAAGACTTAGAGGTTGATTAGGAAACTCAGAACGAACTTGATTCCAAGTCGTTACCTTGCCTTGAGCGGCTGGCTCCCACATCTTTTTCAATTCGCCTAACTTCAAGCAGCTAGCAAAATTGTTTTGGGAGTTGACTACAACTGCCAAACCGTCAAAGGCTACAGGTAGCTCAACGAACTCCACGTTATTTTGCTTACAAAGCTGCATTTCTTCAGCATTGATGGGGCGAGATGCGCCAGTAATATCGGTTTCATTGGCACAGAATTTTTTGAATCCTCCCCCTGTTCCCGACACTCCTACTGCGAATTGCACACCAGTGTTTGACTTTTGGAATGCTTCTGTCATCACCTTAGTAATCGGAAATACCGTACTAGAGCCATCAATCTTGATTGACCCTGATAATTTTTCCGAAGCACTGATTTCCTCTGCTTTATTCACAGCTTCTGGGAAGGAAACCGTTGTATCGGCATTTTGATTGTTACTGCAAGCCGCCAATCCCAAAGTTACCAATGAGATCGCAAATGCCCAACTTCGAGTTTGAGAAACCATGATCGTTTTGCCTCCTTTAAGCACTTGCACCGACTTGCTCAGATATTTTCTGCTTTTCTTCCTGCCGACGTTTGCGTTCAAGGTCGGCTTGACTATCAGGAACTAGTTTTTCTAACAGGCGAGCGACTATAGGCAAAAAGCCAATTAAAAGCACAACACCCAAGATATTAAACAGCATCTGAGCATTAGCAACTTGCCGTCCTACACCTGCACCACCAGAGATTGCTTGAGCTAGTTGCACGAGTTGAGGTGCAAAAATAATCCCTATAGAGGCACTGATCAAGTTAAATAGAAAGTGAAAAACGCCTGTTCTGAGAGCCGCGCTTCCTCGACCAATGGTAGACAGTAGTGTATCAGCACAGGTACCAACTTCTGCGCCTAACATAATTGCTATCCCCGCAGGCAGAGCAATGATGCCGGAACTTGCCAGGGTAATCACGATCGCCACTGTTGCAGAGGAAGATTGAATAATGATGGTAAAAATAGCTCCGACTACAGCACCTAAGAAAGGATTACTACCCAGAGTTTCCATCCAGTTGATGAAAGGCTCATAGGTGCGGAAGGGCTTCATCGCTTCGTCAATGGCTTCTAGCCCATAAAACATTAAGCCAAACCCCAGGATGATAATGCCGATGGTTTTCTGGCGATCTGTTCTTCCCAGAAATAACAGCAGTAACCCAGCAAACATCAACAAGGGAACATACAGTTTAATGTCGAGAGAGATGATCTGCGCCCCAACTGCGGTACCAATGTTTGACCCCAGTACTACACCCAAGGATTGCACGAAGGTCAGCACGCCAGCACTCACCATGGCAATCACCATGATGATTGTCACTGAAGAAGATTCTAGGAGTGTCGTTGCTACCGCCCCAGTTAGTACACCAGCAAAGCGATTAGTGGTACATTTGCTCAAGAAATTTTTCATGCGCTCTGTCCCCAGGTCTTCTAACCCTTCAGACAGCCGAGTTACACCGAAGATAAATAGCACTAAACCCGCTAATGCACCCATCGTCATTTTGAAGAAGTCAATGACGGCATCTTTTTTGGCGGCTTTGGTGTCGGAACCTCCAGATGCAAAGGCTGCTTGAGTAGTGTCAAATTGCATGATTGCTGATGCATTCTCTGGAGCGATACTCCTTTGGAGTGGCTTCGCCAACGCTTGGATCGCGTTCCTTTCTAAAGGCAGTGAGCTAACTATTGGTAAGCGTCCCAAAAGAGAGGGGTATAAAACTAACGTGATGACGAAGAAAGTAACACTCAAAAATTTGAGAAACTTTCTATTAAGCTTTTTCAAAAAAAACACAGTTACTCCTTGAAATTTCTACGTTTTTCTTGTGAAAATGAGTGTATCAATACCCATACACATTACTGTGCAAGTGTTATGATGATTGCGTCAGCTAAACTTAAGCATGGTATCACTCTAACTTTTACAGGCATTTCTACTACGAATGCTTATACAAAAGAGTTAAAAATTGATTAACTTCAGGTTATAATTTTTTGAAGATAAAAGGGACTGGGGATTGGGGACTGGGGACTGGGAACTAGGTAAAAGCAAAGGAAAAATTACGTTTAGTAAAAAATAAACTGATGAAAGCGATCGCTTCTTGTCTTGCATCTATCATTGGCGAAGAAAATGCAGTTTGTCTGTGGGAAAATCTCGAACCCTCTCAGCAACAACGTATCCAACAGGCGATAGCTTCTGAAAATCCTCCTAGCTGTATCGTCTATCCCCACACTCAAGAACAATTAGCCGCAGTCATCGCCGTTGCTGATAGTCATAACTGGCGCGTCCTCCCTTGCGGTGGTGGTAGTAAACTTAACTGGGGTGGTTTGGCTAAGGGTGTTGATGTGGTGGTTAGTACCGAACGCATCAACCAACTCATAGAACACGCCGTTGGTGATTTGACTGTCACAGTAGAAGCTGGGATGAAGTTCTCGCAACTCCAAGCAATTTTGGCCAAATCACAGCAATTTCTGGCTTTAGACCCCGCTAAGCCAAAGTTAGCAACGATTGGCGGTATTGTCGCTACTGCTGATACAGGTTCTCTGCGACAACGTTATGGTGGTGTACGCGACCAATTACTAGGAATTAGTTTTGTCCGTGCTGATGGCCAAATTGCGAAGGCGGGGGGACGAGTAGTTAAAAATGTGGCTGGCTATGATTTGATGAAGTTGTTTACTGGGTCTTGTGGCACATTAGGAGTAATAAGTCAAGTAACTTTTCGTGTTTACCCGATACAAGCAGCATCAACAATGGTGGTACTGACTGGTGCGGCGGAGGCTGTATCGCAAGCGGCGAATACTTTAAGAGGTTCGGCGTTAACGCCAACACAAGCGGATTTGTTATCGACTCAGTTGGTGTCTGGGTTGGGTTTGGGTAAAGGGTTGGGATTAATTACTCGCTTCCAAAGTATTGTTGAGAGTGTGAAGGAACAATCAAACCGACTTTTAGAGGTGGGGGAAAAGTTGGGTTTGGAGGGGGCAATTTATACGGGTGAGGATGAGGCTGATTTATGGCAGAGATTGCAACAAAGAATGCATTTGGAACCCACAAAGTCTGAAATTACGTGCAAGATAGGAGTGTTACCGACTGCTGCTGTGGAGATTTTAACTCAGGTGGAGGTGGGTTTGATTCATATGAGCAGTGGTTTGGGGTTGTTACATTTTACAAGTAAAGAGCGGGTTTTGGCAGTGCGCGATCGCCTGCAAAAGTATAGTGGTTTTTTGACGATTTTAGATGCACCAGCGGCGGTTAAAAAAGAGGTGGATGTTTGGGGTGATGTTGGGAATGGTTTGTATTTGATGGGCGGGATTAAGCAGCAGTTTGATGGTAAGGGTATTTTGAGTCCTGGGCGTTTTGTGGGTGGGATTTGAGAAACAACCGCCAAGATGCCAACACAGAGGGGAGAAGAGTTGATTATGCAGGTTTCGGAAAGTTTTGTTGATAAGGGTGCAACGGCTAGTTTAAAGAATTTAAAGGGGTTTGATGTTCAGCATCCACCTGATCCTAAGTTAATTGATAGTTGTGTACATTGTGGGTTTTGTCTTTCGACTTGTCCTAGTTATCGGGTGATTGGTAAGGAGATGGATTCTCCTAGAGGACGTATCTATTTAATGGATGCAATTAATGAGGGTGAAATTGCACTGAATACGGCAACGACGGAACATTTTGATTCTTGTTTGGGGTGTTTGGCTTGTGTGACGACTTGCCCTTCTGGTGTGCAGTATGACAAGTTAATTTCTGCAACTCGTCATCAGGTGGAACGAAATTATTCTCGCAGTTTGCCTGATAGATTAGTTCGTAAGTTGATATTTTCGCTGTTTCCATATCCAAAGGTTTTACGAGTATTTTTAGTGCCTTTGTTGGTTTATCAAAGGTTGGGTTTTGATAAGTTGGTTCGGGCTACGGGTTTACTTCAGAAGATATCGCCTCGTTTGGCGGCGATGGAGTCAATTTTACCTGCAATTACTCTCAAATCTTTTCAAGATAATTTACCAACTGTAATTCGCGCCCAGGGGGAAAAGCGTTATCGGGTTGGGGTGATTTTGGGATGTGTGCAACAGCTGTTTTTCTCACCAGTGAATGAGGCAACGGTGAGGGTTTTGACGGCGAATGGTTGTGAGGTTGTAATTCCGAAATCGCAAGGCTGTTGTGCAGCACTTCCTGAACATCAAGGACAAACGGTACAGGCACAGGCTTTAGCTAGGCAAATGATTGATAGTTTTGCCAAGACTGATGTTGATTTTGTGATTATTAATGCTGCTGGTTGTGGTCATACTTTGAAAGAGTATGGTCATATATTAGCAGATGACCCAGAGTATCGAGAAAAGGCTCAGGATTTTGCTGCTAAGGTAAAGGATGCTCAAGAGTTTTTAGCAACTGTGGGGTTAACTACAAAGTTGTCGCCTTTGAGTGATAATTCTTTGAATTTGGTTTATCAGGATGCTTGTCATTTATTGCATGGACAAAAGATTAGTGTGCAACCACGTCAGTTGTTACGGCAAATACCAGGGGTGAAGTTGAGGGAACCAATTGATGCGGCTTTGTGTTGTGGTAGTGCTGGGGTTTATAATATGCTGCAACCAGAGGTGGCTGAGGAATTGGGTAAGCAAAAAGTACAGAATTTGTTGAATACTGGTGCTGATTTGATTGCTTCTGCTAACCCTGGTTGTACTTTGCAAATTACTAAGCATTTAAAGTTGCAAGGTCAAGAAATTTCGGTGATGCATCCAATGGAGTTGTTGGATTATTCAATTCGGGGTGTGAAGTTAGGTTTGTAGGAATTTAGCGTTGCTGATTGAAAATAATATAGATAACAATAAACCAAAGATTCCGAAAGAGCCGCTTTGCCATCTGTATAATCACTGCAATGGGCGTGTTAGGCTGATTTCGGGTAATTGGCGATGAAACTGGATTTAGTCAGGTTTTTCCAGGCTTGCAACCCTAGCAAGACTCTGGTAATCAGCAAAGCAGAGGATAGGCAGTATTATATTGATTTCTCGAAGGTGCGGGGCGGTAAGATTATTGAGGAGCTAGGGCGAACTATTACCCGCCTTTCACCGAATGAACCAACTTGTCAATTATTTACTGGCCATATCGGGTGTGGCAAGTCTACTGAGTTACTGCGGTTAAAGGCAGAGTTGGAACAGCAGGGGTTTCATGTGGTTTATTTCGAGTCCAGCCAAGGGTTGGATATGGCTGATGTTGATGTTACAGATATTTTACTGGCGATCGCCCGCGAAGTCAGTCAAAGTTTAGAAGCAATCAAAATTAATATCAAGCCGGGATACTTTCAAAATCTGTTCACAGAAATTATTGATTTTCTGCAAACCCCAATAGACCTTTCCGCAGAGGCTGAGTTATCTGTAGGTATTGCCAAAATTACGGCTAAAACTAAGGATAGTCCTAAACTCCGCAGTCAGTTACGGCAGTATTTAGAACCACGCACCAACGGCATTTTAGAATCGATTAACAAAGAATTACTCAAACCTGCCAAAGATAAACTCAAGCAGCAAGGTAAAAAAGGACTGGTGGTAATCGTCGATAATCTCGACCGGGTAGATAATTCTTTAAAGCCATCGGGTTATTATCAACCAGAATATCTATTTGTTGAACGCGGTGAACAGTTAAATCAATTAAGTTGTCACGTTGTCTATACAATTCCCTTAGTATTGATTTTTTCCAACGCATTAGGCAGATTAACAAATCGCTTTGGCGTAGACCCCAAGGTTTTGCCTATGGTTCCTGTACAACTACAAGATGGGACTCAATTTACACAGGGAGTCACACTACTGCAACAAATGGTCATGGCTAGGGCCTTTCCCACTGTGAGTTGGGAACAAAGTCGTAATTTAATTACAGAAGTCTTTGATAGTCCTCAAACATTAGAAAGACTGTGCTTAGTTAGCGGTGGTCATTTGCGTAACTTGCTCATGTTATTATTTCGCTGTCTTCAACAAGAAGACCCTCCCATTTCGCAGGAGTGTATAAACAGAGTCATTAAACAACGCCGCAATGAACTAACTTTAGCAATTACCCCCGATGAATGGGAATTACTCAGAGAGGTAGCGCAAGAAAAAAACTTAAGAGGTCATGAAAGATACGAACTTTTGCTCCGCAGCATGTTTGTATTTGAATATCGTGACGAGGATGGTTCCTGGTTTGATATCAACCCAATTTTGGCAGAGGCTAAAGAATTTGGGTTATAACTCATCTTAGTTCGTAGGTTGGGTTGAGGAACGAAACCCAACACCAAGACCTATGTTGGGTTTCACTTCGTTCAACCCAACCTACAGCTACAGCTATTACTTTTCACACCAGATTTTAATTACAAATTACGAACTTGTACTGAGCGAAGTCGAAATATTACGAATTAGTCTTATGAGTAATAACCGCGAACCACCAGAAAACTTAGATGCTGACAGTGAGAGTTCATTAAAAACTCTAGTACGAGCGATCGCTTTTTCTCAAGGACAATTTTCGCTGATATTACTGCGTTGTAATTATATTGCTTTACGTCAACACATTGTACAACGTTTGCATCAAATATCTCCTGTGACAATTCGTGAAATTACTCTCCCTGCATCAGTCAAAACACTTTACACAAATATATCTGAACAACTCGGTGATGAACAACCACCAGCGCTAATGGTTTTTGGTTTAGAGTCAGTAAAAGATATCGATACTGTTTTGACTTCAGCTAACCAAGTTAGAGAAGAGTTTAGAAAAAAATTCCAGTTTCCAATACTGTTGTGGGTGAACGACCAAGTATTTCAAAAACTCATTCGCTTAGCCGCAGATTTGGAAAATTGGGCTACCACTATTGCCTTTCAAAATACTACCAATAATTTAATTAACTTCATGCAACAACAAATAGATACAATCTTTGCTGGTAATATCACTCCAAACCCTCAAACTTGCTGGGAATTAGAAACAGCACGTCAGGATTTGCAAAACCGTGGAGAATTATTAGACTTAGCAATTCAAGCCAGTATAGAATTTGTCATTGGTTTGCACGATTATCTATATGACAGCGTAGATACTGCTTTAGCACATTATCAACAAAGTTTAGATTATTGGCAACAAGTTAATCATTTAGAACGACAAGGCAAACTACTAGTTAATATCGCCTTAGTTCATATCCGAAAAGCTCAAAAAAATCTGCTAGATAATCTAAGCTATTGGCAAGAAGCAAAAAATTATCTTCAGCAAGCCATTGATACTTTTAAACAAGCACAACGCATAGATTTAGTCGCTCAACATATTAGTAAACTAGGTGAAGTTCTACGACAACTAAAAGCTTGGGATGAGTTGCAAAGTCTTGCCCAAGAAGCTTTAACACTACATCAAAATGGTGATAATTCTCTACAAATAGCACAAGATTACGGCTTTTTAGCAGAAGTAGCTTTAGAAAAGTTTCATTGGGATGAAGCAAATCAGCTTGCTCAACAAGCACTGCTAATATTAGCTAGCATATCCAATATACGCTCACATGAGTGTAGCTTATATCGATTGATTATAGCGAAAGCACAACAAGGATTAGGTCAAATTCCAGCAGCAATTAGCAGTTTAGCAGCAGTCAAATCAGAAAGTGATCCTCAATATAATCCACAACTATATATTTCTATTTTAGAGAGATTACGCTTACTCTACTTTGAGCAAAGTCAATATTTAGATGCTTTCAATATTAAGCAAGAGCAACTAAAAATTGAACAGCAATATGGTTTTCGTGCTTTTATTGGTGCATCATATCTCAATCCTCAGCGACAGGTAATTAATTTGGCACAGCTGCAAATCGAAAGTCCTGAAACAATTGCTCAAGAAATTGCTGCTTCTGGGCGTGGGAAGGATGTCAAGCGTTTGCGCGACAAAATTAGCAGTACTGAACATAAATTGATTGTAATTCATGGTCAGTCGGGTGTAGGGAAAAGCTCAATTTTACAGGCAGGTTTAATACCAGCACTACAACAACCTGTAGGCGAACGAGATGCTTTACCTTTATTAATACGAGTTTATACAGATTGGATAAAAGTATTAGGACAGAGTTTAGCAGAGGGTTATGAAGAAGTTAGAGGTAAGAAATTAACTGTCAATCTTGAGTCAACAGCAGCAATTATAGAACAGTTGCGGAAAAATGCTAACCGTAATTTATTAACGGTCTTAATTTTTGATCAATTTGAAGAATTTTTCGTTTATACCGACCAAGGGAAAAGACGACCCTTTTATGAGTTTCTGCGCGTTTGTTTAGACATCCCTTTTGTCAAGGTAATTCTGTCTTTACGAGAAGATTATTTACATTATTTATTAGAGTTAGACCGTTTATTTAATTTAAGCGTTATTAATAATAATATTCTTGATAAAAATATCCGCTATTATTTGGGTAATTTTTCCCCAGATGATGCTAAATCTGTTATCGAGAGTTTGACAGAGAAAACACAGTTTTACTTAGAACCTTTGCTCATTGATGAATTAGTACGGGATTTAGCAGGTGAGTTTGGGGAAGTGCGTCCTATTGAATTACAAGTAGTTGGGACGCAACTGCAAACAGAGAAAATCACAACCTTAGAGAAATATCATCAGGCTGGTACTAAGAAAAAGTTAGTTGAGCGATTTTTAGAAGCAGTTATTAATGATTGTGGTGCAGAAAATGAGCGTGTTGCTCGATTAGTCTTATTTTTACTCACAGATGAAAACGATACTCGTCCTCTCAAAACTCGTGCTGAGTTGGCAGCAGATTTAGTTGCAGAAGTGGAAAAACTTGATTTGGTGTTGGGGATTTTTGTCAAATCAGGACTGGTCTTGTTATTGCGAGAATCTCCAGCCGACAGATATCAATTAGTTCATGATTATTTAGTATCTTTTATTCGTCAACAACAAGGAAGTGAGTTGTTAGCAGAACTTGCAAAGGTACGTGAGCAACAAAAGTTAACTGAAGAGGAACTTAAACGTGTTGAGCAGAAAAATCAAATATTAGCTGATGCTCAACAAGAGGCTGATAAAAAAATTCGCCAAGGGCGGAATAGGTTGATGTTTAGTTCTGTTTTGTCTATAGGTTTATTAGTATTGGCTGGTTCGTTTACTGTAAGTAAGTTTAAAGAAGCAAACCAAGCCAGAAAAAATTTAATTCTGGTTAATAAACAAAAACAGGAGATAGAAAATCAGCTAGCAGAATTAAAGAAAACTTATGAATCAGGTGGTAAGAGTGTAAGTTTCAGCCCAGATGGCAAAAACATTGCCATTGCATCATCGGACAACACAGCGCGGTTGTGGAACCTCAGCGGGAAGCAGCTTGCGGAATTGAAAGGGCATCAAGGCGTTGTTACCAGTGTGAGTTTCAGCCCAGATGGCAAAACTATCGCCACCGCATCATCTGATGAAACAGCGCGGTTGTGGAACCTCAGCGGGAAGCAGCTTGCGGAATTGAAAGGGCATCAAGGCGTTGTTACCAGTGTGAGTTTCAGCCCAGATGGCAAAACTATCGCCACCGCATCATCTGATGAAACAGCGCGGTTGTGGAACCTCAACGGGCAGCAGCTTGCAGAATTTAAAGGGCATCAAGGCGATGTTTGGAGTGTAAGTTTCAGCCCAGATGGCAAAACCATCGCCACCGCATCATCTGGTGGGATAGCGCGGTTGTGGGCAGTAGAAAATTTCGACCAACTACTGGCGCGGAGTTGCAATTGGCTACACGATTATCTGAAGAATAACCTAAACCCAAACGATCACGATCGCCACCTCTGCGATGACATCAAATCAAACTAAGTTTTGCTATTTTTACAGGCGATCGCCACCTCTGCGATGACATCAAATCAACTTAATCTTAGGCGATTTTAAAAGGCGATCGCCACCTCTGCGATCACTTTTTCACTGCAAAATAAACTGCAAACTAAAAAAACTCTAAAGAAGCAAAGATGAACCGTTACCAATAGTTTGTATTTTTGAGGATTACAAACATGACTGAAACAGCAACTCTAATACCGCTAAGCTCTGTTATTCCAGTTTTCACCGCAATCAGCGATCGCGATTGGGTACGGTTCAAGGAGCTTGAAGTAAGTTTTGCAAACACTCACGGTGTCGAAACTTGGGCAGATGTTTTCAACTTCCGAATCATGCCCGCACTAGAGCCTGATGCTAAAAGATGGCTGTTAGTGACAAAATGCAGCCAAGGTATTAAGTCAGTCCAAATCTTAGATTAAGGTCTTGTTGAGGCAGCATGTCATTCTTATATAAAGAATAACCCAAACGATCGCCACCTCTGCGATGACATCAAATCAACTTAATTTTAGGCGATTTTAAAAGGCGATCGCATTTCATTAATTGCTTTGGCTCAACTCTCAACCACTCAGTTGGTTGAGCGAAGTCGAAACCAACTGTTCTAAGCTGTTCCACATATAACTTGCATAATTAGGGCGGGCAAGATGCCCACCCCACAAGAGTTTTATTTAATTTGATTATGTAATTTAGATGTTTTTTAGCTTAGGAAATTTTTTCCTAGAAATCACTTAAGCATTTTTTACCAAAGTTAAAGCATTTATAATAAACTTTCGCAAGAGATTTTATGAACTATTCTTACGAGGAGCTATAAAAATATTTCTTCCCTACTCCCTATGTTCAAGACAATATATATTCCCAGTTGTATATACCTTGCTATAGATTCGTTCCTGTAAATCCAGGCTTAAAGTAAGGTGTAATAGGAATACTCAGAGAGTGAAAATTAATGTCAGATGAGCATAAATTGGAAGAAGAGTTATTGTCACAAGAAGCTAAAAGGCGGCTATATGACCAACTAGATAAAGCAGAAAAAATAGACGTAGATGTGCAAACTGATTTGTTGAAAGTCGTGCAAGGACAGCTAGACGGTGTTTCGGTTACAGGTCAAGGATTAGTAATCAAAGAAGACATCCGCGTTCAGGAAATCAAAATCCAAACTGATAGTATTGCTGTTAATCCTTTCAGGGCAATTTTGGGTCAAATAGAGTTAAATGAGCCAGTAAATGCTATGGCTCGTGTTACGCTCACTGAAGTAGATATTAATCGTACCTTATTATCAGACTTTACGCATAGTTATTTTAATACGTTTAATTTAGATGTAGATGGTGAAATTGTCAGTTTTGAACTGCAAGAAACTCAAATGTCATTACCTGGTGATGGCAAAATGGAATTTAGGGGAAAAGTACTGCTAAAGGAAAAGGGAAATACTCGTCCTTTAGCATATATGGCAATGATTAGCCCACGCACGCGATCGCAACCTATATTATTAGAGAGTTTTCGCTGCATTCAGGGTGAAGGAATTTCACTGGAAATAATTACGGCATTGATACAGAAAGCAAAAGAATTGGTGGATTTAAACTATTTTGAGTTCGAGGATATGGCGTTACGCGTCAAAAGTCTCAACGTGCAAAAAGGTAGTTTAATACTTTTGGTAGAGGCTAAATTAAAGCAAATACCATCTTAAATAATTCGTAATTCGTAATTCGTAATTCGTAATTAAAAGCGATTAGAAATCGCGGCTACACAGACAAAACCCACCTCCGTGGGTTTAAAATACATAACTTTTGGTTAGTCCACGGAGGTGGACTTTGCTTTGTGTAGTAGCGAATTCTATTCGCCCACAACTGATTTTGTAACTGGCGAATGATGTCAATTTAGTTAAAATTTTTTAATATTCAGAAAGATAGATATTTCATCAAAATTCCAACTATGCAAGAGTATGACGTTGTTATTATCGGTGCTGGACACAATGGACTAGTTTGTGCCGCATATTTACTAAAAGCTGGCTACAGTGTCCTGTTATTAGAAAAGCGTTCTGTTCCTGGTGGTGCAGCGACAACTGAAGAATGTTTGCCACAAGAGGCTCCTGGCTTTAAATTTAACTTGTGTGCAATTGATCATGAATTTATTCATTTAGGGCCTGTTGTTGAAGAATTAGAACTAAAAAAGTATGGTCTGGAATATCTAGAATGCGATCCAGTTGTTTTTTGTCCCCATCCTGATGGCAAGTATTTCTTAGGACATAAGTCGGTAGAAAAAACTTGTGCAGAAATCGCCCGTTATAGCCAGCGTGATGCTCAGAAATATGCAGAATATACCGACTATTGGCAGCGTGCGATCGGTGCAATGATTCCCGTTTTTAATGCACCACCAAAATCAGTTATAGACATCGTTGGTAACTACGATATCAAAAAACTCAGAGATTTATTCTCTGTAATTGGTGCGCCTTCTAAAACGCTGGATTTTATTCGCAATATGTTAACCAGCGCTGAAGATTTACTCAACGAGTGGTTTGATTCCGAGTTTCTCAAAGCACCTTTGGCAAGATTAGCGTCAGAATTGGGTGCGCCACCATCGCAAAAAACCCTTGCTATTGGTGCAATTATGATGGCGATGCGTCATAATCCTGGTATGTCAAGACCACGTGGAGGTACTGGCGCACTAGTGCAAGCTTTGGTGAACTTAGTCACAAGCCAAGGTGGCGTCATTCTCACAGATCAACATGTAGAAAAATTATTGATTGATGATGGTAAAGTTGTTGGTGTGCGGGTTGCTGGTGGTAAAGAATATCGCGCTAAACATGGAGTGATTTCCAACATTGATGCCCAGCGGTTGTTCTTGCAAATGACAGATAAAAGCGATATTAATGCAGTCGAACCCGATTTATGGGAAAGATTAGAACGTCGCATCGTTAACAACAACGAAACTATCCTCAAGATAGATTTGGCTTTAGATGAACCGCTACGTTTTCCCTATCATGCACACAGAGATGAGTATCTCATCGGTTCTATCTTGATAGCAGATTCTGTTTCTCACGTTGAACAAGCTCACAGTAAATGTACATTAGGAGAGATACCCGATTCTGACCCATCAATGTATGTGGTAATGCCCAGTGCCCTCGACCCTACCTTAGCACCTCCAGGCAAACATACCTTGTGGATTGAGTTTTTTGCCCCTTATCAAATTGCAGGTGCGGAAGGCACGGGTTTAAAAGGTACTGGTTGGACGGATGAATTAAAAAACCAAGTTGCAGATAAAGTCATTGACAAATTGGCAAGTTATGCTCCCAATGTAAAAAACGCGACAATAGCCCGCCGTGTCGAAAGTCCCGCTGAATTAGGCGAGAGATTGGGTGCATATAAAGGAAATTACTACCATATCGACATGACTTTAGATCAGATGGTGTTTTTCCGTCCTCTACCAGAAATAGCTAACTACAAAACCCCAATTGAAAATCTCTTCCTCACTGGTGCAGGCACACATCCAGGTGGTTCTATTTCGGGAATGCCGGGACGCAATTGTGCGCGGGTGTTTTTGCAGACTAAAAATCCCATTAGCCAGACACTCAAAGATGCGCGAGATTCGATTAAATCGACTGTAGAGTCGGTGTTTGGAATTAATTAAAGCAAGATGTACGCCCAAAAGCGCACATCTTTCAAGCTTCCTCTCAGATTTTTTTGGGATCTGGGGGGATTTTGTTTTCTGTTTCAGCTTGTTTTACTGCTGCTTCCACTATAAATGCAGCTAAGTTAGCAGTGGGTCTTCCTTCAGCATCTGCCCACCGCTCTAGCGCATAAAAGACTGCATCAGCCAAGGTTAGATTAAGTCGTTTGCTCACGGTTTCTTGTGCTTTATCGTCGATTCTATCGTACATTTCTGTGTCTTTAAAGTTATCATTAGTTACATATTAGTGTTTTTTTAGTAACATATTCGTGCTAAAGTATAAAAACTTTTAAAAAGTCAAAGCCAGCACTCCCAAGTTTGTCAGGCTCTGGTGTGCTGGCTTTGGCTCCAATTTGTATGGAGATAGCTAAATTATGTCGTATCGAGAACGACTCAACAATTGGGCAATTGCTCGTTTATTGCCAAACAATCAATGGCTGATTATTGCTAGATTTCGCATTCGGTCTGATGCTGATGGGCATTTTCAGTTTCTTTGCCGGACTATGCCCAATGTACAGTTTAAGGTTGTGTTTGATATGGCTGAGGATGGTGAGAATGCTAACACAATTTAGATTGCGTTTCTAGCGATCGCTTTTGTAGAGACGCCATAGCACGTCTCTACACCAAATTATCGTTAGAATAGTTGCCACTTCTCAATGATCAAGCAAGTCATCCTTGTAACCGATGACAAATAGGACATAAAACTGTTCAAATAATAGTGATGTTGCCCAATGCCGGAGTAATGACAGATCGCGTTTTAATTATTGGAGGACGGGGGCGAATTGGTAGCAGTGTTGCTCAAGATTTGGTCTCCCACACATCAGCACACATTACGATTACTGGGCGTTCCCCAGAAACTGTAAAAGCCATTAGCTTGCCTTTAGGAGAACAAGTAAATTTTTTAGTATTAGACTTAGCGGAAGTTGACAAATTGCAAGAAGCGATCGCTAACTCTAATTTAGTTATCCATTGTGCTGGCCCATTTCACTACCGAGATACCAATGTTCTTGAAACTTGCATTGCTCAAGGCGTTAATTATCTAGATGTCAGTGACCATCGTTCTTATACTAGTAAGGCTCTCAACTATCAAGAAAAAGCCGCTGATGCTGGTGTGACAGCCATTATTAATACTGGGATTTTTCCAGGTATTTCTAATAGCATGGTACGTGAGGGTGTCGAGCAATTTGACCAACCAGAAAAAATACATTTAAGTTATTTAGTTTCTGGTTCTGGTGGTGCTGGCATCACCGTGATGCGAACAACTTTTTTAGGATTACAGCATCCTTTTGAAGCTTGGATAGATGGAAAATGGCAGCTAGTTGAGCCATATAGTGAAAGAGAAACAGTGAATTTCTCATCACCCTATGGATATAGTGGAGTTTACTGGTTTGATATGCCGGAAACTTTTACAATGCCTCATTCTTTCCCCTCGGTTAAAACGGTGATTACCAAATTTGGATCTGTTCCCGATTTCTATAATCACATGACTTGGATCACCGCTCATGTATTTCCTAAATGGTTGATGCAGAAGCGCAGTACTATAGAATTTCTATCTCGTGTGAGTCATTTGATGACAGATATAACTAATAGCTTTACCGGAATTGGTGTGGCAGTCCGCTCAGAAGTTACCGGACAAAAAAATGGTGAAGCAGCTATTTTCTGTTCCGAGTTGGTGCATGAAAATACTGCGATCGCCTCTGGATGTGGCACGGGCAGTATTGCACAATTATTGCTAGAAGGTAAACTTCACAAACCAGGTGTTTTTGCCGTGGAAGAAGCCCTACCAACCAATTTATTTGAAGATACAATGCAAAGTCGAGGAATTCAAATATCTCATAGTTGGTCTTAAAAAATTTGAATTGTTACAAGGTTTGTATCTGTTGCTTGATTTTAGCGAATTGGTATAAGTATGAACGCTTGTATTGAGATAACTAAAAATTAACAAGTTCCGTGGTTTTAAGTCCCCCGGTTCTATAATCGGCAAGTTTTGTGTTTGGGTCAAATCCCCATTACAAAACTTAATTACGTTAGCGCAGCGGTAGCGAGTCCGCGATAGCGTTAGCGAAGCGGTAGCGAGGTACGAGCGTCAGCGTTAGCGACACAGGAGCGTCGCGTCATTACGAATTACGAATTATTTAATATATCTTCAGGTAGAAGTGAGAACTTTACCTAAACAATTACGATGCCTATGACCTTTAAACATTGGCAAGTGTTTACTATGCAAAAAATCTTTTTATCTTTAAAGCAAGTGCTACGTTCTAGTTTTTTAGTTATTGGCTTGCTCATGCTGATCAGCATCTCTAGTATATTCATTCTTGTTCCACAGCCTAGCTATGCCACCACACTTGAAGAATTGAAGTTAGTACCTCCAGAATACAAGCCAAATTCAGAAGAAAAAATTAATCGTGCTTACGAATATGATCCAGGTGTTGGTGTTCAAGAAGAAGAACGACAAGAAGCTTATGAACAAGCTATAAAAGATGCCGAAAACCTCAATACTATTGAGAAGGCATACAAAAGAAATTTAAAAGCTGAAAAAGCACAAAACCCTCAAGAAAGTTTTGTTGAGCAAGCCAAAGAAGTGATTGAAAATGTGACAGGCAAATAAGGATTATTGGCGTTGCTGAATGATAGGATGATTGAGGTTAACGTGAAGATGCGGGGATTATGTATTGATGCAAACTCTCAAATCATCCCGCAATTATGCAAGACCGGATTATTTTATTATAAAGTAGGCGTCTTTAGCCATAATCGTAGCTAAATTGGAATTGCGATCGCATACTTAAAAAAGTGCTGAGTATCAAATCATTTATGACTCAGCACTCACTACTCAATACTAACGACACTGGCGATATTTAATGTGATAAACTAACCCGCGATGAGCAAGGTCAAAGGAGTCAACAGTTGCCACTCCTTGACCACTGGCGGTCATTGCAGCATTCACCCGCATATTTACACTGTCACCGCAGCGCGACCAAACATCAGCCACAGTGACTAATTGATCTCTAACATTGTAGTCATTTTCGCCTCTAAATGTCCTAGAAAAAACAGGGCCACGTTGACCAGCAAAAAAGTACTCTGCTCTTAATCTTCCAGTTGTGTAGGGGGCAACATAGCCCCGATAATCAGCATCATAGAGGGAAATTTGAAAGCCTTGAGGTACTTTGATAGGAATGCTCAAGTTACAGCTTTTGCGTCTTTGTGATGATTTATTCCCCTCAGCAATAAACTGATCAAATAGGATACTCAATTCTTGACCATCGGGACTGATACTGACGCTAGCAGACCCATCAGGACAACCATTACCACCATATTCTGCATCTAAAATCTCAACTTTATCGTTAGCAAAAGCAGGATTAATAGATGCAGTAATCAGTATCGTTGCTGCCAAAAAAGCTTTAGCAATGTTGATAGACTTTTTCTCAAAGTTTTGATTATTCATTACTTACCTAACTTGAGTCTTTGGAATAGTGTTAGAACTAATATTTTGTAGGAATTGTAAATTACCAAATCAGAACGCATGAAAGTTAAGCATAGCCCACTACAGCTATCATCGACATCTTAAAGATGAGCGAAAAATAGCCTAATGTGGTATGCTAGAGTTATATCTGCATACTGAAGTTAAGCTTAACTAAAATTGAATTGCTGATAGAGCGATCTAAACAAAATTCAGTATTTTGAATCAGATAAGCGCGTAAGCTCAACGATTGTTCGATAAACGAACAATGTTTTGACACTCACCAAATTAAATATTTGGCAGTCTACAACTAGCGAAAAAATATCGCTAATTAATTCTGATTTATCAACTCTGAATTATTAGTCAAGCTTTTGATATTCAATCCTTACTCGCCTAATGACTGCAAATTTTTTCTTGTGTTCCCGTAAAAGCGATCGCTCTAGTTAACTTAGCCAAAAAGTGATTAAATTAAATGAGGCTTTAAGTAGGTTGGTGTGAATATTTATCATTAGGATGATGTAAGAAGCAGGGGGCAAAAAGCAAGAGGAAAGAGAGTTTAAATCTATTTAATTTTTCAATACATAGTTGTGTTTTTCCACCCCGTTCTACTTAACTCTCTTTTGTTACATACTATCTTGCATTGCTAAACTGAGTTTTTCCAGATTTTGCCCAATAGCAACAGTGCGGGAATGATTTGTACCCCAAACGCGTTCGCAAATATCCAAGGCCTGTAAATAAAGTGGTTGCGCTTCGCTGTGGCGTCCTGTGACGCGGTAGATTTCTGCTAGGTTGTTGAGACTTTCGGCAACATGGGGATGGTTGTCTCCCAACAAATGTTTATCAAGTTCTAAGGCTTTTATACACAAGGGTTCCGCCTGATCATAGCGTCCCTGTTCTCTGTACATGTAACCAAGAGCGTAGATGGTATCTGTTAATAAAGGATGCGCTTGTTGTAGGAAACGTTGCTTAATTTCCAAGGCTTTTAAAAACAATGGTTCGGCTTGGTCGTAACGTCCTTGAGCGCGATATATTAATGCTAAATTGTGAAAATCTGTAGCAACATCGAGATTATCTTCTCCTAAAAACCGCCGATCTAGTTCTATGGCTTGTAACGATAATGGTTCAGCTTCAGTGTAGCGTTCTTGATGATAATAAAGTAATGCAAGATTATTCAAAATGATCGCCAGAGAAGGATGATTTTCGCCTAGCAGGTGTTTTCTCAGTTCTAATGACTGTAAATAGAGAGGTTCGGCTTCGGTGTAATGTCCTTGTTCATCATATAGTAGTGCCAGGTTATTGAGACTGGCGGCGACATCAGGATGGTTGTCTCCTAGCAGACGTTTCCGCAGTTCTAAAGCTTGCAGATATAAGCGTTCGGCTTTGCTGTAGTTGCCAATGGATTTATACAGTCCTGCTAAACTGTTAAAGCTAGTAGCCAAGGAAGGATGATGATCTCCTAATATGCGTTTTCGCAGTTCTAAAGCCTGTTGATATAAAGATTCTGCTTCGCCATAACGTCCTGTAGCGCGGTAGAGTTCTGCAAGATGGTTGAGGCTGGAAGCAACATAAGTATTTTGGTCTCCCAGTACGCGTTTTCTGATTTCTAAAGCTTGCATTAATAGAGGTTCCGCTTCGCTGTAGCGTCCTGTAGACTCATATAGAAATGCCAAGTTGTTGAAGCTGAGTGCAACATCGGGATGGTTTTCTCCTAGTAAGTATTTTTTAATTTCTAAAGCTTGCTTAAGGAGGGGTTCGGCTTTAGCATAGTGTCCGGTTGCACGGTAAAGCAATGCTAGGCTGTTGAGGCTAAGTGCAACATCGGGATGATTTTCTCCCAGCACGTCTTTTCTAATTGCCAAAGCTTGGACTAACAGAGGTTCGGCCTCGTCGTAGCGTCCTGTGACACGGTAGAGAAATCCTAAGTTATTCAAGCTAGCGGCTAAGTCAAGCTGTAAACCTAATTGATTTTGCAGTTCTATAGCCTGACACCAATACTTAATCGCTAATTCCTGTTCTTTTTTATAATCCTGAGACTCACCTCGATCTAGTCTGCGGCGGTAAATATCACCTAATCTTGAGTATAAGGTAGCCAAGCTGGGGTCTTTTGCTCCTCGTTCTTGTTCTACTTTTTCAATAAATTTTTGTAAATCTTGAATAGGCAAGAAAAAGGGGTTATTTTCGTCGGTGTCAGTGCTGGCTAATTCTGTGTCGCTAAAAACAAAGCGTATAGATTCTAACTCTTTGCCGGCGATCGCATTTGTCTTTTTAGAAGCAAACCGAAACACACCATTGCGCCAACTCCAAAAATCAGGAGCTTTTTTAATCAAATTGACTAAAATTTGATTAGTTACCCAAAGAACGATAGCAAATGGAAATTCGCGTAATCCTTCCCTTGTCCACTGTAAGTAACCAAAAAATTTCTCTTGTTCTGATTGTTCTTGTCCTAGCCTGAGAAAATAAAGTTGCTCAGCACCCGTTACAGTAATTATGGCTGGGTGATGTTGACGAAGATATTCTTCTTGTTGCACTAGTTGATTAATCGCAGCCTTGAGACTTGGTTCATTTCGTGCCAGAGTCACTCGATATGCACGAAAGGATAATTGTAACTCTGCTTCATACTTGGCGATAATTTCATCACGAAAGTTAGCATCATCGCAAACTGCAATTAATAAATTTAGTCCCCGCTTTTGCGCTTCAATAGAAACGATTAAATCATCATAAGCATCTTGATTATCTCCATCATGATTTAAAAATTCTTCATTATCTGCTCCTTCTTCATGCAACATTGATCACTCCTTGCCTTTTGAGACTTTCTATAATAATTGGATGAACATCGTACCAAGTTTCATCATTACGATATTCCAATACATATAGTCCATGCAGCAAATCTAAAAATTCTGCTTGCTTCGGATCATGAGGTATAAATTGCTGGTAAACACTTTGCAAGATATCTAAATCGACTTTTCCTAAACGTATCGAAAAGTCATTGCGGATTTTATTGATTGCTTGTCCTAAGATTTCATCATCTATAATAATTTTTTCTGTAGGATTTCGTCGGATCATCCGCAAACAAATCCGACAACATTCCTTAGAAATCCGAATTAGTTCTCGTAAGACACCACCACTATAGATGACAATTTTATCCGCAGTCGCATCTGCTATTAGTTCACTGGCAATTCGCTTTTCTAAAACTTTACCCAGAATCTCCGTTGCTTCTAGACGAGGTTGAGCATAAGACAGTCGATTTTTACCTTTCTCGAAAATTTTCAATACAGGCATGACTACAATTTGGTCATTGGTTTCTGTAGCAATTATAGTGCTGAGAAATGTTTCACGTAGCACAGCGATGGGTATGGTGTAGATAATCCGAAAATTAGGTTGGCAAAGAGCTTTAATGTTATCTCTGTAAATCTCATTCACCCGGCCTAAGTCGAGTTTATCTAAATCATCAATAATTACTAAAACGTCTTGTTTAGTAGCAGCTTGAATTAAAGCAGCAATTTCGTTAATTCTGGCGACTAAATCTGAAATCTTGCGTTCAAATTCTTGCTTGATTTCATCACGGACTGTAGCATCAGCTTTTAATTTAGAGCTAATTAATTTTAAGAGGTCAAAACCAATTTCAGCTTCGGCGTGTAAATTTAGTTCTTCAGTACGAGTACGGGTAGCGAACCACTTATAAAGAGCTTCTTTAGTAGATTGAGGAATTTCCACTCGGCGTGCTTCCGCCTCAGACATTAAATTAACTGCGATCGCAAACAATATATTAATATGATTAACCGCTGACATTTCGATTTTGTCAGCGATAGAAAATAAAACCACAAAATACTTTTGTTGAATTTGTCGGCTAAATTCAGCTAACAAAGTTGACTTACCACATCCTCGATGTCCTGTAAAGACAATTTTGCCATCTCCATTGGGACTATCCTCAACTAATTGGTTAAGATCTGCAATCAAATCATCACCATACTCGACTCTAAATTTTGTCATTTCGTTCTGTTCCATTAAGGGGAACAATTCGAGATTGCTGTATGCTTCTTGGAAGGAATTTAATAATTCTTGAGACATTGGATAGTGCCGTCAACATGCTAACTATTCATATGATGGCTCATCCTTTTTGTAGCAAAAGTTCAAGCGATCGCTAGTTATAAAAAACCATCAATCAATAATTACTAAGTAACTAATATCTCATTTTCTCAACAGCAAAGCCATAACTCTTAAAATACCAATATAAACACAATAAATAAAAGGAAATCAAAAATCTCAAGGAATGATAGATTATACAGCCGCAATCGTGAAAGCTACCGAGCAAAATATCTAAACTTAAATTTAGATTTATAAAATTTAATTTAAAGCTGTAGTTATGAATGGCGAAGCTGTCGTTGCTAACACTGAAATCGTCTTGAATTTTTAACACGTTTTGTTAGCATCGCTCAAAGACAAAAATGATTGAGATGGGCTTTTTCGTTATGGGATGACAAGGTTCTTGTAAATTCAATAATCGGTAATTATAACCATAAAACTCCTGAATCCATGATTCAATTGTTCTGAAGTACCAAGGAGCAGGGTGAAACACTTCATTGCCAATTCCTGTCCATGAAGTCTCTCTCCACCCATCCTCATAAGGAGCATCACCGCAGGCTATGAGAGGATGAAGTGTTTGGATGATTATTTTGCCATGATCTTCTAAAAGGTGACAGCCAGCCTCAGCGATTTGAGTAAGATCACGTTGTCCCAGAATTGAGAAGTTACAAATTAAGCAAGAAAACCGCAGAATATTTTCAAATTTTTGCGATCGCAAATCCGAGTAAGAACAGACAATAAAGCGAGAATCATTATATAACCTTGCTGCCTCAATCAGATCTGCACAGGCATCAACTCCCCATCCATCAATACCTGGGGAGAAAAGTTGACGACATAACCAGCCTTCACCACATCCAACATCTAAGAACGTTTGTGGATTTAGTTCCTTGACAGCCTTGATTATAGCCGCATCTGTAGCGATCGCCCGGCTTTCAATTTGCTGATGATGAATTACCCGTGTCCATGATTTAGCATTAATTTTCCATGAATCAAAGATTCGTTGTTCATTCTCATTCATTGAATAGGGAGTGGGGAGTAGGGAGTAGGGAATGGGGAAGAGGTGTTTTGAGTATTCCTGCCAGAAATTTAATATATATTTCTCTGCGAACCTTTGCACTATCCTTGGCGTTCCCTCTGCGTTAAAAAAATTAACCCCTCTCCGCAAACGAAGAGGGGTTAGGAAAATTATCGCGCACTCAGCATTTAATAAGCATCTTGCAACTCATAGAAATCGGGCGAGATGTAATCTTTTCGCAAAGGCCAACCTACCCAATCTTCCGGCATCAAAATCCGCTTGAGATTTGGGTGTCCTTCGTAAAAAATGCCGAACATATCGTAAGACTCGCGCTCTTGCCAGTCTGCGGTCTTCCAGATCCAGTATACTGAAGGCACTCTCGGATTTTCTCGTGGTAAGAACACCTTGACCCTGACTTCATCAGGGCGATCGCTATGATCACCAACTTTAATTAAGTGATATACACTCACCAATTCTTGTCCTGGGCCAAGGTCAACGCCGCCTTGAAACTGGAGATAATTAAACCCGTAGGCATACAGGGCTGTAGCGATGGGAAGCAAGAAATCTGCTTCCACTTTAATTATCTCTACCCCGTTTTGATCGGGTGCTAAATACTCATGGTCAAAGCCATTTTCCGTCAACCACTGAGAAACTTTACCAGCTTGCACTAAAGATTCTGGTTCTGCTGGTACTGGTTTAGATTCTTCTTCAGCCACGGTTTTGCTCCTCTTTTTGCGCCTTTGCTGCCAGTAGTGCCGGTGGTATTGGCATTCCAATTGCTTGGGCCAATTCTTTGGGCGGCGTCAAGCGAGTTTCTGACTGCAAATACTTACCAGTTAAAATTTCCTCTACTGGCTTGAGGTTATGAGTGGTGCTGTAATAACGGTGGGTTTGCTTAATCTGATCGCGCTCTTGCATCGAATCATTAGCAATCTTCTTCCGCAGCTTGATGATAGCATCGATAATTGCTTCAGGACGGGGAGGGCAACCAGGCAAATACACATCTACAGGAATCAGTTTATCAACTCCGCGTACCGCTGTTGGAGAATCAACACTGAACATCCCGCCAGTAATTGTACAAGCTCCCATGGCAATTACGTACTTTGGCTCTGGCATTTGTTCATAAAGACGCACTAATTGAGGTGCCATCTTCATCGTGATTGTCCCTGCTGTGATAATTAAATCAGCTTGGCGGGGGCTAGAACGGGGAATTAACCCAAAACGGTCAAAATCAAATCGAGAGCCAATCAAGGCTGCAAACTCGATAAAACAGCAAGCAGTACCAAACAGCAACGGCCACAAACTAGAAAGCCGCGCCCAGTTGTAGAGATCATCAACCGTTGTCAGAATCACGTTTTCTGAAAGGTCTTGAGTGATTGTAGGACGCTCAATAGGGTTGATGATTCGCTCTTTGTCCTGGGCTGTAAGATTAGAATTCAAGACCATTCCAAAGCTCCTTTACGCCATGCGTAAACTAAAGCGACTACAAGAATTGCAATAAAGATTAGCGCTTCAATAAATGCCAGTAGCCCTAAACGATGGAAAGCTACCGCCCAAGGATACAAGAACACAGTCTCTACGTCAAAGACAACAAAGACTAGAGCAAACATGTAGTAGCGAATATTGAACTGAATCCAGGCTCCCCCGATGGGTTCCATCCCAGATTCATAGGTGGTACGCCGTTCAGGGCTTGCACCGCTGGGTCGTAGAAGCTTGGATGCTGAAAGCGCTAGGGCAGGTACTAGGCTACAGATAATCAAAAAGCCTAGAAAATACTCGTAACCGCTGAGGACAAACACAGTTAATTTCTACCGCTTATGGTGTAATCGAACTGGGGACTGGGACTGGGACTGGGGACTGGGGACTGGGAAGATCAAGGAAAATTTTAGAGGTTGAGGAAAAAAATATTTAATTCCCGATCTCCAATACCCAATACCCAATCCCCAGTACCCGATCCCCAATCCCCAATCCCCCAAATTCCGTAACTTTCTTTTACATTATATCTTTTTGGCTTTTCTGAAATCTGGGAAACAGATGCACTTCAGGTATTTGATTCGTTTCTGGTGGTGATAGAAAACTCTAACATTTATGTCATAATTTTTAACGTATATTTAAGATTTCCCCTTCTTCGAGACCCAAGCCATGAGCGAACAAGCTGTTGAAACTTCAGTTTTAGACCGCTACGAGTGTCGCGCCTGCGGTTATGTTTATGAACCCGAAAAGGGAGATGACAAGCATGACATTGCTTCAGGAATTGCCTTTGCAGAATTGCCCATTAATTGGCGCTGTCCAGTTTGCACTGCCAAAAAGACCGCTTTTGCCAATATTGGGCCAGCAGGTACAGCATCCGGTTTTAAAGAAAATCTCGGCTACGGTTTTGGTGTCAATAAGCTAACGCCAAGTCAAAAAAATCTCCTGATTTTTGGTGCTTTGGCTATTGGATTTTTGTTTTTCATGAGTCTTTACGGCTTACAATAAGGCTCGCATCTTGAAAGTGCTGAGTTCTGAGTTCTGGGTCTTAAGTGTAAAAAAACACTAATCTTAGAAAATTGAATCAGAAAATAGTTTCTTTTTCTTTCTAAGTCGCTTGCTCTGTAACCAAATTGCCGAGTAAATAACATTAATATACTTGGTTTTAATCAATACTCAGCACTATTTTTGATGAACCTTTTAGAAAACCCTACACAAATTTAGAAACAACTAAGAAATACTGATGCGTTCAATTGTAAGAAGTTGGCAAAAAATATTTGCCTTATTTTTGGTAGTCTTGATGTGTATTGGTTGTAGCAAGGTTCCCTCTATCAGCTACAATCCTTGGCAAATCATTACTGTACCGACAGACGCGAAACTGCTCGATATTGCCTTCACTGATAATCCTCAGCATGGTTACTTAGTGGGTAGTAGTGCTACTTTATTGGAAACAAATGATGGTGGCGAGACTTGGCAACCCATCAAACTCCAATTAGATGACCCCAAAGCTCGTTTTGACTCAGTAAGTTTTGCGGGTAAGGAAGGTTGGATTGTTGGAGAGCCTTCACTGCTGCTACATACAACCGACGAAGGTCGTTCTTGGTCAAGTATTCCCTTGAGCGAAAAGCTACCCGGTAGCCCGATCGCAGTCAAAGCACTCAAAGAAAATGTAGCTGAGATGGCTACTAATGTCGGGGCAATATATCTCACCACAGACGGCGGCAAAAATTGGAAAGCTCAGGTAGAATCAGCTGTAGGTGTGGTACGTAACATAGAACGTGGTGCTGATGGCAAATACGTTGCTGTTTCTGCCAAAGGAAACTTTTACTCAACTTGGGAACCAGGACAAAATGCTTGGGTACCCCATAACCGCAATAGTTCTCGCCGCGTAGAGAATATGGGCTTCGCTGACAATGGTCAATTGTGGATGCTAGCTAGGGGCGGTCAAATTCAGTTTAACGACCCAACAAAACCTGAAGAGTGGCAAGAGGCACAATATCCAGAATTAGCAACCAGTTGGGGTTTACTAGATTTGGCATACCGTACACCTGATGAACTTTGGATCGGCGGCGGTAGCGGTAACTTACTGCGGAGTGCTGACGGCGGTAAAACTTGGGAAAAAGACCGTGAAGTAGAAGGAGTAGCGGCTAACTTGTACAAGATTGTCTTCTTCCAGCCCGATCAGGGATTTATCATTGGCGATCGCGGCGTTTTGTTGAAATATCGCCCAGACACTAAAGCAACTTCCCCATCAGAAGCCGCTTAGAGATACCCTAGTGTTCGGTATTCACCCTGATTTGTGAGAAGAATGTTGCAACTTGTAACTCTTTCTAAACTTTGTAGGATAATAAACTCAATAATAGTCTTTGTGAAGGTAGGGATCTAAATGTCAGGTACCACTGGAGAGCGTCCATTTTCAGACATTATTACCAGTGTTCGCTACTGGGTAATTCATAGCATCACCATTCCAGCATTATTTATTGCGGGTTGGTTATTTGTGCAAACTGGTCTAGCTTATGACGCATTTGGCACACCTCGCCCCGACGAGTACTACACACAAGCACGGCAGGAATTGCCGATTGTGAAGAACCGTTTTGAAGCGAAAAAACAAGTTGAACAATTTATCGGAAAGTAGTTTGAGATCATGACTAGCGGCAACAACGTTAATCAACCAGTTACCTATCCAATCTTTACAGTGAGATGGCTTGCGGTTCACACACTAGCTGTGCCAACCGTGTTCTTTTTGGGCGCGATCGCCGCAATGCAGTTTATTCAACGCTAGGAGCAACTGATGGAAAGAACGCCCAACCCCAATAATCAGCCGGTTGAACTAAACCGGACTTCACTATACCTGGGACTACTACTAATTTTCGTTCTAGGGATTCTGTTTTCCAGTTACTTCTTTAACTAATTGGAAATACGTTTGTTAATCTTTGTTTATTTGATTTGTGTTGATTTGTTTTGTTAAGAGAGGAGAAAACCAGTGTCTGGAAGTGGGAGAATTCCCCTGTGGGTCGTCGCTACGATCGCAGGTTTAGGTGTGATTACTGTTTTAGGCATCTTCTTTTATGGAGCCTACGCCGGAATCGGTTCTTCGATATAATACAGGTCTCAGCCGAATACTATTTAGCTGGGATTTTCTAGCATTTGTTTAGAAATCATCATCATAAAACCGCCTATCCCAGAAAGATAGGCGGTTTTGTTATATTCATTAAATATGAAAAGCGTCATTAGTCATTTGTCCTTTGTAAATACAAATGACTAACGACAAAGGACAACCTCGAACTATTTAAGCAATATCATCACGTTCCATGTAAACAAGTAGAAACGCGAAGGTTACAGCAGGCAGAACCCAACCAATTATGGGTACAAAAATCGAGGGCAAAAATGAAGCTGCCATAGTAAATATTCCTGTCAAATCACACTACAATTCAAGATGAGCTTACTGCAAATCCTGTCCACTTTTTGAAATTCTAAAGATTTTTAACACAGCCGATGTGGGGGGATGAGGGAGATGAGGGGGATGAGGGGGATGAGGGAGAAATTTTCTCCGCGTCCCCGCGTCCCCTTGCCCCTCAAAGCATCAATTCATCTAGCTGCAAGTTTGGCAAGTCTGGAGGAATAACAGTCCGTACTACTGTGACTTTGTGACTCTCCTGTTGGGTTGCCATGTCGAGAGCGATCGCTTCTAGGCGAATTTCTAAACAGCCGAAGGGAATATTTAATTGCGTCATCACTTCCCACCCTCCCAAGGGTTTAGGCAACAAATGTGTGAGCAAATGGGGGCCATCTAGTAACCAGCGAGTTTGGTAATCTTCAACCCATAATTTCACGACAACTTGCGGGGACACTTCCGGCAGTTCGACGCGTACTAAGATAGTTTTGCCAGCGATGAGTTCACCATCTGGTACACGCAGTTGCGGAACTGGCAAAGGTTCTGTAATTACTGTATTTCCAGGCAAGGAACAGGATAAATTTAAGAATGGATGATCCTCTTGTTCAGATAGTTGATGAGTTGCTATTGCTACATAAGTTTGTGGCTCAGCGTCTGTATCATCTATAACTATTTCTTGCGCTAACCAAGCTGCTTGAGTAGATAAGGCGGAGGGTAAGGGTATTTGTTGGTGTTCTTCTGGTTCTGGTGCTTCTGCTTCTAGTGTCAACTCTATTTCAGAATCTAAATTTAATGGAGTTTGAGCGCTTAGAGATGGGAGAGGCTGTTGCTCAAGTATTGTTAGTTGGTCTAAAATATCACCGTTGTCTTGGTATTGGATGTAAATAGACTCAGGCAAAGAATAGCCTTGACTCTGCATCCACTTTCTAATTAGCCGCGATGATTGGAGATGATCTGTTGCTGTTGGTTCCTCACTGGGCTGATTTTCTAATTCAACAATAGATTCACTATTTTGTTGAGCTACTTCTTCGATGGCAGTTTCATCAGTCAACTCTGTATTTGGTTGAGTTACCAATTCACTAATTGATTCTTGCTGCAATTGTGTATTCTCAGACACTAATTCCGGTGTATTTTCAAGCTCCGATAAAATTAAGTCTGGCTGTGGCGACTGCTCATGAGTTGGCAATTCCGCAACATCTGATGTCTTGCTACTTGCTTTTGTGCGATTATTTGCTGGCGAAGTTTTTAGCCGTCTCAAGTAGGGAAAAGTTGGGTTGCGCCGATGTCTGATTACTAACTGCTCTAGGTTAATGGCAGCCATAATATTATCTTTCTGTACAGACTCTTCCTGTATTAAAGGATCTGCAATTTCGGTACTAGGGGCGATTGCATTGATTTTGTTGACAGGCAGTTTCGGTAATTGCGGCGATCGCTCACCCGGCTCCTCCAAGCTAGTTTCTCGCAATCGCGCGTTAATTTGCGGTGGCAAAGGCTGATTTGGCGCGGGAATGAATGCCAGAGATTGATCTATTTTTGGAGTCTTAACTAGGTTAAACAGTTCTAAACCAAGGCTCACGGGTGTCTGTGATGTTGGTACAGCAGGTGTCAATACGTTATCGTCGTTTGACGATTCTGGTTGACTAGACTTAGCTACTGTGATTGCCAGTAATGCCATCACATCTGCTGTAATGGTGAAGGATTGACTAGCTAATAGGCTGACTTCACAAAACTCGTCAAGTGCCCCATACAAATTAATATCTGCCAGAATCAGCTTAGATTCGCACTCAGCAGGGATGATAACTGAGGTATTAACACTCAAAGGTAGTGCCTTGTTTAGTAAAGGTTGCCGTACCTGAGTTAAAATCACCGACTCCAAAGGTGAGTAAAGTTCAATTACTAGTTCAAGCTTGCAGAGGCGGTTTACGGATAATGTTTCAGCCAAGTCTAAATTTAGCTTTTCTTTTAGTTCTACCTGGCCATTGATATTAAGGGTTTGTCCCCAGCTGGCAATATAAGTTTCTCGTTCTAAATTTATTTGTAAAAGTAAAGGTGGCTGGATTGCTGGAAAATCAGCAACAGTTTCATTCGCCACTAAGGGGTCAGAAGTAGGTAAAGCTAATTCTACTAAATTTTGTAAAATTTGCTCTGCTGTCTCACCTTTAAACCAGACGGGGCTAACAGGTTGATCAATAACTGCATCTTCTTGTTTAATAGCAGTTGCTAAGACAGTTGTAGCCAGATCGCTATCTGTAGTTACCACATCAGCAGAGACAGTAATAGTCTTCTCTAGTGCGATAGTGACTTCTACTCCCTCATCCCCCTCATCTCCCCCTATCCCCGCCTGCAATTCCTCAGACAAGACTTGCAGATGGATACTATATTGCCAGGACATACCAAACATTTCCGACATCAAATCGCCGGAGCAGCGTAACTCCCAGATTCCGGGATGGAAGTAGGTAAAGGGAATTACCGCCATTAACCCCTCGGAATTTGTCCGACGCGATCGCTTAAAAATTCGCCGCTTTGGTGGAACTTCTTGAGTTGAGGAGTAAATAACTCGCACTTCTACTTCTATATTAGGCAGATTAGAACGAGCCAAAACTCTATACTGACCTTCCAAAAGTTCTACATTTGGCGATTCCAGGGTTTGCCAAGAGCGATCGCCCTGTTTCTGTATCAGAAATTGCCAGTGTTCCATTGTGATTGATGCTCAGATCGAAAATTCACTCTTGTAATACTTTGCATTGTTGCTTGAAGCTTACCTCAGCAATTTAGAATTGCATCACCTGATTATGATACTTTGATTCACATATTGGCAAGATTAACAAGAGTGTAGTAAAACATTGCTGTAGGACAGTTATACTTATCTGACTTCTCGTACTTGGCCTAGTCGTGTAAAGCGAATTTCAATGCGTCGCCGTGTCGCTTGTGACTGCCGCAATGCTTGAGGAATAGGAGCAAATTCTCCATTTGGTAATATTAGCTGTGCTGCTGAATAAGCACGAAACTTGATTTTTTGCATTCTCGCTTGCTGTTGCTGGATTTTCAGGAGTTCTTTAACTACTGCCAGAGAACGCATCAGTCCTAAATCAGCATTAGAACCCGCCTTAAGATTACTGACTGAACCCTCGCTACTGGCTGCTGCTTCTAAATTCTTGTCTAAATTGCTATTCACACTACCAATAGGTTGCTCATCGGTGTGACCAATGATTTCTACAGTATTTATATTAAAATCTTTAGTAGTTTTTTCAATATCCGGTACGAGTTTATTAGTAATATAATCCAACATGGCCATTGGAATTTCGGCGCTGCCTAAATCAAATCTATAATTTTCATCTTTAATTAAGAGAATGGGCGGAGTTCCTTTATTTTGATTATTAGATATCTGCGATATTGTATAACTACTACTTGCTATAAATAACATTAATAGTATAATCATGAAGGCATTAGACATTAAATCTGTAAAAGCCGGCCAAATGTTGAGGTCTTCATGATAATTCGTATGCCGCGAACGACGAGTCATAATTTCAATTTTCAGTAGGTATAGGTTTTTCTTCCAAGTTTTCTATTTCCTGCTTGAATTTACTATTTTCATTTGTATTATATTTTTGTAAGTATTGGATTAACGTTTGTAATAGCTGTTGATTAATTTCTGTTTGTTGGCTAATTTTTCCAACAAGCAAGGTATTAATATTTTGAGATTCTGAAGTTGATTTTTGATAATTGGTTTGTATTAATTCCATTAAATCTATTTTAAATGTATCAGTTTTCATGATAAACTGATTGATATAGCCTTCAAAATTATTAATGAAAATCTGAATTTTTTGATTGTGACTACCCATTTGTTCAGACAAGTTATTAATCAAGTGATCGCCTATATTCCCAATTTCTAAATTGACTTCTTCTGTATATAATTTCAAGGTTTGTAATAATTCTTTAAGAGCATTTTCTACCTCATTCAAACTATCAGCTTTATCTACAATTTTGTTTTCTAGTTTCTCAAGTTTTGTAATTGCTCTAGAAAAACTACCAGCGCCTTGCTTGAGTTGAGGGATAATTTCACTCAGAGAAATTTGATTCTCTTGATGAGAATTTAATACTGTAATTGCAGTTTGATTAACAATCTTGATTCCTGCACCTAAACCGATTAATTCCTCACTACAACGCTGAATTTGTGTGACTACTATGTCAATAGAACTTACTGTTTGAGCTAAAGTTGCAGCAGATTGGGAAAATTTCTCTTGTGTACTAGCTAAATCTGTCATAGCTGCTGATAATTTGTCAGGAAATTGGCTTTTTTCAAAGATTTCAGCCGATTGTATAAATATATGAGATTTTGCATTTAGTTCTGCGATCGCATGTTCAAATTCAGTAGCGGCAGCCGATATCGTACCAGAAGCTTCGGCAAATCTCTCATAAACCTGCTTGGCTAAATCAGCTGCTTCTTTATTACCTTGAGCAATTTCTTTGGCTACACGTCCTAAAGATTTATCAACTGCATCCCGGACTGTTTCACCAAATCTAGTTAAAAACTCATCCTGCTGAGAAACCATTTTTTTGACTATTTTATCTAGGCGAGTATCACCCTGTACTTGGGGATGATAAATATTATCTAGATAATCTTCTAAAGAACTAATTAGTCGATATTTGATAATATTTGTATTTAAAAAGAAATTGAATAATGTTACTAAAGCACTGCAACCAAGTCCAAATAAACTAGTAGTAAAGGCAATGCTCATGCCTTCTAATGGTTTTTTTAATTCATCGACTAAATCACTAATATTGCTGGTAGATGTTTCGCTGATTGTTTGACTGAGTTCTGATAAATTAATCGTAATCCCTAGAAAAGTACCAAATAAGCCGAAAGCTAATAGTAAGTTTGGGATAATGCGGCACAAATACTCGATTTGTTCATAAGTAACTCGCCAAATTTTTTCTTGACTGTAAACTTGGTCAATTAATGCTGCTGTATTAATCTGATCTAATTGACTGCTAGCTTTTCTAAATCTTGCTTCTATCTCTTTGACTATTTTTGGCTGATTACCTGGTGAATTTTCATTAATTAGCCTTCTTACTCGTTCTTCTAAAAATACTAAACGTCGATAGAGAAACCAGCGGCATATAATAGTAATAATAGATGGTAAAATGACAATTACAACAATTAAAAAAATTAAGTAAGACGGTATTGACGGCATGAAAACACCCTGAAATTATTTTTGTAGTGGGTACTTATTAAATATTTTTTGACACTCGCGATCGTATTCTTCTTGAGTTATAAAACCATTTGCCAAATATTGTCGCAGTGGCTCTATTTCTGACCGTCGCTTGTCTATATTGTTAGTAACATTTATAGGATAATCAACCGTTTCGCCAACCAAAACTTTTTGATTTTCTTTGTTTGCTTGTGGAGTTAGACCGTGTTTTTCAGAAGTTGCAAACTGCTCAGTCATCTTAACACGAAAACGGTTAATAATTCCCTCTTTTGCTAGGGGATCTGTACCTGCGGTAGTTCCAACCACTGCCGCTTTATAAGGATAATTTGGAGTTTCCTCTAGTAAATCATCAACTTCTTTTACAAACTGCCGCAATTTAGGTAAGTATTCATTTTCCCAAAGTTCAGGCTGTCTTTCTATTTGAGAGATTTCATTCTCCAAAATTGTTTGTAAAGCCTCAGTCATATCCTGACGATTAGCAAGTTCCTCCAAAGCCTGACTCCAATCTGGACTAAGACAAGCAGTATGATGACTATCTCTTAATACATCATAATATTGAAATTCTAACTGCTGATTTTGTGGATTTTTCTCTAACAAATCAAATGCTAAGCAAGGATAGAAAATATCTTCCAACTCTTCCATTCTTCTAGCATCAGGAGGAATGATATCAGGAAAAGCGGCATGGTTATCATTATGGAGAAAAGATGTCGCAGAATTTTGTTCGCGGATATAAGAATTTCTCATTCTTTCTAAATTTCTGATGAGTCGTAGAGGAAAGCCAGCATACTCATTAACGATTAAAATTTCGTCATCCGCTTGTGTTGGTTTCAAGAAACTTGAGGTAATAGCTAAATCTTGGTCAAGCAAAGTTTTAAATTGTTTTACTTCTAACTCGTCTACATCTTTAAAACCGATTAGCTTACTACTTTTAGCAGGGTCATCACGAAAGTAAGGGTCTTTTAAATTTAAATGCAACAGGGGTTCAGCTTCCTGCATAATTTGTGCCAAGCGAGTTGAACGTGCCGCTAAAGAGTAGTTTTGCATAAAGCGCTTAATCACGGAATTGACGATATTAATACCTCTAGAAGCAAATAAACTATCAACATTGAAATCGATTTCTTTTTGTAATTGCTCAGGACTAGTCCGTTCCCTATCTATAAAACTTGCCAAAGATTGTCCTCTGCCGGTAGGTTCTGTAATTGCCGAACTGACTAATACTAATTGGCTGCGAATATCATCTTCTGATAAAATCGTTTGATAACAACGGTCAATATCTTCACTATCAAAAATTGCTTCCCCACTCATTTCATCAAAATTTAACTGTCTCAGTTCCTTTTCTTGCTTCTCATAACTACCTTGTAAGTTTTCTATTAAGCTACTAAAAGCAGCAACTTGAGTTGTTCTCATTTGCAGGTGTTTTTGCAGCTCATTAACAATTTTTAGACCTTCTTGCAAAACTGCCAAGTTAAAATTATGCTGAACGAGGTCATAGGCTTCTCGAAGTACTTTTTTTGCTTCACCTTGAACTTGGCTATTTTTACTATTGATAAAGGGAATACCAGCTTTTTGCTCAATTTCCTCGATTAACTGTTCAGCATCTCGCCACTTTTTCTCTAGATTTTCTAGGGTTTTTGTTCCGCCTAAATCAGCGATTTGTTCTTGCAAGTTACGTTGGTAACTATTCAATTCATGCCGCAAAGCATCCAGCCAGTCACGAGTGCTTTTAACCGAAAAATTAGACTCAAGGGGAGTAAGTAATAAATTTAGAAAATCATCAATATTAGTTTTGAGTTCTTTAGTAATAGTTGGCACAATTTGCTGTAGCCTAGTCAACCAAATACCTCTGGTACTTTCAGTTTCACCAGGTTGAGTTTTGCGAAATTGCTCACGAAATTGCCTCAGTAGTTCTTGACGAATGCCATTACGATCATCTCTATTTTGGCAATCAGAAATTGTCCGCTCTAATTTATTTCTCCAAGCGGTGATTGTATTACTAAAAGTCTTGTTAGATTCTTGTACAGACTCCGAAAGCCTAGTAATTAAGCCATCCTTTTTCGCTAAATCACTCTGCCAACCATACTGAATGAGAAATTGCTCAAGTAATCTACTCGGGTCTGGACTTTGACCTTTGCCATTTAACCAAAATTTTACCAATTCCAAACTGACCAATGTCAAAGCAATCTGCACAATGGTATCGCGAGGGAAATAAATTGCTGCCAGTCCAAATGTTAAATAACGCTGTACATTAGGACGCGGGTGCTTATCCCATTGGATCATTTGTTCCATAAAATTGTCTCTGTTGCCTTTAACTACTGGTGCTAATTCACCCGAAAAGTCCAAAGCAATTTTATGTGCAATGACATTACACAGCTTACCTTGTGCAAGAATCGAATACTCGCCTCCTGTTTGACTAGAAACTAGATAAGCATAGTCAAATGGCGGACGTTGTTCCTGTACGTATAATAAATTTTGAATATCATAACAAGCTTCAAATCTTGTACCGGGAGTAGTATAATAATTTAGTTCTTTGAGAGCAGCATAAGTATTAGCATTCATCTTTGGAGTATTAGTATACAGTTCTGGACTAACTACTAAATAACCAACAATCTGCACACTTTGCTCGCCATAAAGATGCCTTAGACTATAAGCTAAATCTAAAAACATACCGCTGCCAGTACCACCACAAAGAGAACCGACAACAAAAATACTCAGTCCTGGCTCAACTTTTAAACCTGATTTCAGTAATACGGAATCATGTCCTCTGGTACGATTTTCTGCTGTCTCGATTGCTGTTTTAATCTTTTGGTAATTGTGGAAAAAGGCTAGTCTTCCTAAAGGTCTAATACATTTCGCACCATCTTCAATTGCTTTTAAATCTCGTAATAGTTGTCTAGGAAACCAAATACCAATATGGTCGTATGGTCCGTGACGTTCGTAAGCCGAACGCCGCTCTAATCCTTGTACGAACATGGTAACTTCTTTAGCGGACATTGTAGCGCTAACTTTTTCCGCTTCCCGAAAGCTGAGGTCAACTCCATGATATGTACTACCAGTACGAATTCCAGATATTTGCGTTGCTGCTTTATCTGTATCGATATGGATAAAACTGACAATTGGTAGGTTACTTAAATCTCCATGCCTGTCAACAATTAACCTGCGAATTCGCATCAAAACATCACGTCCTGTACCACCTAATCCGATACAAATTGTGCGATTAATTCCCCTATATTGAAGTGAATTTGTAGTTGCTTGACTCATAGCATACTTCCTTGGGCACTATTTTTTTAATTTAATATTTATCTCGTAATCGCGTTTACGAGCATCTGGGCAATTTATTCTAAAATTTGACCTGTTTATAGGAGTAGATGAAGTAATTTCTTCACCATTATAAAAAATTGGCGCTAAGTTAGTTGGTTCTAAGTAAAGCTTCTCACCTTTGCGTTTTAGATATGCTCTCACTTCTGAACCTGGACAGTCAATAGAAGCTACGCAAGTTGCATCATATTCCCCGATCGCAATCTGTTTATTGTTAGGCAATCGACATCTTTGGTCTTCAGGTTTTTCCGTAGCTTCAAAATCTATTATTAATTCCCACTTTTTTTGTGACCGAGAAAATTTGAACCCAGCCCAAACTAGCAACACAAATATTATTAAGGAAATTAACCCTGGAACCCATAACTTTTTAATTAAATAAGGAGTAACCAAACAAGTATCTTGACCGCCTGGTGCTGGTGTACAAAATTCTTGGACTGTAGGGGCAATATCTACTACAGTGAGTTTATATTCTTTATTTCCTTGGGTGGTAATTGATAGCGATCGCTTCTTAATTGGCAAAGCCTCTAAAGCTTTAATCCAAGCTTGTCGTTGTTGACTTTCTAGAGAGTCTGCTATCCGAAAAGCACTATTCGCAGGTGTTTCTATCCAAACTTGTGAATTAATCCCCGGTTGAGTAAACAAGGGTGCATCAGTCACCCAAACAACCGACTGCGGCTTAACTGGTTGATTTTTTTGCAAGCGATTTTGATTAATCTGAGCAATACCTTGATAAATAGTTAACTCAGATTGCTGAATATCTGCACCATAACGGTTAGGGTCGGATACAAAGGGTATCTTTGCTAAGATTTTGTCAATATTTTCTTTACTATTACCACTAAAGTAAGTGGGTGTACCTAACGGAGTAATATCAGATGTAACTTCACTTAAAGTTACATTCTGAGCAAAAGGGACAATATATACAGAATCCCCTGGTTTCAAGCTATCTTCAACTATTTGACGTAAGCGGGTACGACCTTGATCATCTAATCCGACGCTTGCTGTAATATCAATTGCTAAGACAACATCTCGTCCTCCGCCACCTAAAACAGAGACTAAATCTAAGCCGATTTTTTGTACAGAAGTCAGTGGTTGTCCTGGAGTAATTTTTGTCTGGATCACAGATACGACAGTTGCTCAAATAGTGGATGAGAAGGAATAGGGATTGTGAAATTGGTAAAGCTAGCGAATTTCAGTACACTGTGACATTCGCTAGAATTCTACTACTCTATATTGTATATATTTAACGATGCGACTAGAAGGTCAATGTGGTAACGGCTTTTGTTGGGGACACACTGACAGCAAAAAATCGACCTGTCTGATCAACAAGGTCGATTTCACACCTTACCTATTACATTGATTGTGCCTAAACCTAGCAGTGTTGACACTCCCCATCCTGAAGTTCGGGGATTCTTGGATCACGGGGAGTCCATCGACTTTACCCTCACCAAGCTTCACCTCGACGTGCCCCGCCGATGAGTAGAGAAAATTCCGTGCGCTCTCTAGAAGCCAAAACTTTCTCAGGATTTGCCGCCCGTTGCGAGACAGGTTCCTCCACCGAAGTGCGAGCCTCTGCCTGTGTTGCGGATTCCTCTAGTCTATCAAAAAGCCGGGAAACGAAGCACGGGGCTTGTACCCATCTTTTCGGTCAAACACCATAGCGATTTTGATAGTAAGCCAAAATTTCCTTGACGCGTTGGCGACTTTCTGAATTGGAGTTTGCTGTCCAGGAGATACACAAACCGCTGATTTGACTTTGGCTGTAATCAAAATGTTGGTCTGACTGGGGAATTAAATCCACTTCTATTCCTGTCACTTGCCGCAGATGAGCCGCTATTTCTCGATAAACTGCTAAAGGTAAACCAGCAAATTCAATTTTTTCTTTGGTTTCCATCTTTACAAAGCTCCACCACTAATAAGATTTTAAAGCGGTGTGAGCAGCGAAATAGATTTATCGCTAGCAGTTGTAGCTGATGATTTTGAGTCAACTGCTCCTTCACCAACCATTTTGGCAACTTCAATGCCATATTGTTCGAGAATTACAATCGGGTTGGAGCCTTCGTTCATTTCAATGCGTTTGACTAGCACGCCGTTGGCTAATCGCTGTCCTGCCTGCACATAGCGACTTGTAGGTTCGTCTGGTACTTTGATAATTGCTTGTGGTTCCCTACCAATGAGAACTACACCAGATACCATAACTCCTCTTGCTGCATCGGGTTGTGGTGTTGGTGGTAATACAGATACTAAGGTGGGGTTAGGGACAACTTGAGGCAAAACTCTAGGTAGAACCGGAGTTAAGCCAGGCCGCTTTGCAACTCTATTTGGTTGATTTAAAGCCACACTGCGTATTGGCAGCCTTCTTAACGTTGCTGATGCGGTTTGAATGCTGGCGGTAGGTAGGGGGGGTAACTTAGGTACGGTTTTTGTGCCTGTGGTGTTGGGTGTTGCTGCCACAGCTGAACCAACAATTTCTGCAAAAGGATCATTCCGTCCTTGTGATATCACAACTACCCGTTCTGTAGCATTAGTTGGTTGAATTAAGTTCAGGGTTGGAGAAGCAACTTGTGAGGTATATTTGACGGGTACTACTGGATTTTTAAACGCTTGAGCTTTTGGTAGCGACTTTGCCGCAATTTTCGGAACCGGCACCGGAGGATTAGTGGCTTGTGGTGTCTCTTCAGCAGCACACCCAGCGATCGCCAAGGTTAAAATAGCTGCAACTGTAATTTTTAAATTTTTGCCCATATTTTTATCAAAGGCGAATTCTGTTATCTTTATAACCTATATTTTTGGGATTTCAAGCATTGCTTTTAACACTTATAGCTCAGCATAATTGCGGATGCGATCGCTGGCGTTAATCTTCTGCAACACCCATGATATTTTTCAGCAAATCCAGTCCCTTCTTGACTTGACGAGAAACTGTGACAACGCTAATTCCCAGGTGTTCTGCTACTTGTTTTTGTGTTAAATCGTGTAGAAACACACATTCGAGTACTTCGCGGGTGCGTTTTTCTAGCTGAACCAGTGCTTGTTGGAGGCGAATTTGGTCTTCTTGTGCCAGTTGAAAGCTACGGTAGTGAGGATCTGGAACCAATTCTCCTAAACAAGTAGCGCCTTCCTCGCCATCATGCACTGGCACATCTAAACTCAAGGGAGCGCGATTAATCCATGCTAATTTGATTTCTTGCCATTCGCTGGCAGAAACTGCTAGTGCTGCGGCTAATTCTGAGTCAGTAGGTTGGCGATTATGTTTTTCACGCCAAGAACGCGAAACTCCTATCGCCTGCTGTTGTAGCGCTAACCACCGCCGAGGAATTCTCACAGTCACGCCTTTATCTCGGAGGTAATGTTGAATTTCACCTCGAATATAAGGAGTAGCGTAGGAACTGAAGGCATGTCCCCTAGAAATTTCAAATTTTTCAATGGCTCGTATTAAACCTAAACAGCCGACTTGGAGTAAATCTTCGTAGTTTTCCTGACATTGATTCATCCAATAATGAGCTTCTTTTCTCACAAGTCCAAAGTTGAGTTTCACCAGTTGGTTGCGAATAAGTTCTGACCGATATTGCTGATATTCTCGCAACAACTGCCAAGTTTCATGCTTTAGTTCATTGGTAACTGCGGTAGGCATAGCACTGTGTTTATTGAATAAATCAACGCTCAAGCACTCGCTTTTAAACCAAGCTGCGATTACGCGGTATTCAAGAAAAATACCGCGCTATATGTCCTAGTAATTCCTATAGCAAATCACATTTTTTTACAAATAAAATGCTATAGGTTAGGTTGGAATCGAGCAAAATTTAAATAGGCGAAATTGTTATTTCGTTTATTATTAAGCTTAGGAATAACACCAATTCTTTAAAACAAGGCTATAGATTTGAGCCTAATTTTATTAATTACGTTAGCGCAGCGGTAGCGAGTCCGCGAGCGTCATTAAAATTACGAATTACGAATTAGTACGGCCTGTAGCTTTTAACGAATCACATAGAAATAAAATATTAAATTAGTTACTAATTCTCAAACCGAGATTGTACCTAATTTAATTAATTAAGTATCATATTGAATAATAAAAATAAGGTTTGAATAAGCCAAATTCTTATTAACAGTAAAATTACGGAGAGTTTTTAATAAGCTGTTCCACATATAACTTGCATAATTAGGGCGGGCAAGATGCCCACCCCACAAGAGTTTTATTTAATTTGATTATGTAATTTAGATGTTTTTTAGCTTAGTTGTAATTTAGTTTTGAAAAATTAGTAAATGCCAATAGAAATCACTATGTATATTCACGCAAGCTAATAAAAAAAGGGCTAAATGCCCTTTGTTTAAATTAGTGTTTATGTATTGAGCAATGAGTAACGAGTTTTAAGTAATAATTTTTTACAAAACTCAGTACTGAGTCCTAAGTCCCTCGGTTGATAGTAAATTAAAACTTACTCAGTACTTATGCACTTGGTAAAAGCCCTGACGTCACTTGCTACAATGCGAGCCTTTTAACTCAGCACTTCTTTACTCAGCACTCAAAAGAGTTTAGCCACGAGTTGGTTCAACACGGGCATAGAATATACCACGAATCTTAACTTCTTTAGGTTCGCCAGCACCTAAGTCGGTATCAGATGGCTGTTCGCTCTCGAAAGTACCAGCAATTTCACCACTAGAGCTGTCTATTTTAGCTATCTGTAGAGAAATCTGACCATCGAGATTTTCAGCACGTTTAACGTTGGTACGAGTCAGTTCTTCATCATCTGCTTGGGCAGGAAGAGCCACAGCATTATCATAACCACTGACTACACCACGACCTTTAGGATCTAGGAAGGCAGCACCACGATAGGAAGGAACTTTAAATTTACCTTCAAAATCGGTGGAGGTGTTAATGCTGGTCAAATCGGGTTGTGTTTGAGCAACCAAGTTTTTGATGGTGAAGAGGAAAGGAACTCGCTCACCACCAGGAAGTTGTACTGTAATGGCTTGGAAGTCAAGACCATCTGTTTCCACAAAGGTGAGGCTTTTATCTGAATTAATTTTCAGATCACCTTGCACTTGGTCAATGGTGGAAGTGTATCTAGTCAGCAATTTGCCAGCAACAAATTCTGCTTCTTGTCGTTTATTGGCTGGTTCTTCTTTTACAAAGAAACTGGTTGGCTCCAAACAAAGCTCTTTAATGGCGTAGGACTGGCTAGAATCGATGGGAATCGAGCCACGGCTTGTTTCTGTTAGTTGAGGGCATTTGTTAGCCAAGCCAGTGCCCCGAATTTGTTCGTAAGTGAGTATCTCCCTAGTGCTAGTAGAAGAACCATCACTACATGCAGTTATTAGCCCCAGGCACAAAGCCAAGAATGCAACAATTAGAGCGCGATACCTCATTGGTCAACCTCAATGTCAAAAATTAATATCTAAATGTGAGAGTTTGGGCGCATCGATGAGTACGCCCCAACACAGAGCGGCATAAGTCCTGGCCTCAAAAGGCGCGAAGAGTTGGGCTTTACTTCGCGCTTTGCTCATGCCATGGGCAAAAGCAGCGTTGCCTAAGTCGTTCTGTAGTATGTATGTAATGCAACTACATACAGCCCATTGTTTGATGGGGAAATCAGCCAGATCATACGATTTTTTTTAACTCAAAATCAAAGCACTCTAGGATTAACCAAGAATTTGCGATCGCGTTTAGCTATTGTAGAGGCTGTACTAAACGCCACCGCTCTGTTTCGGAGGCGATTTTTAAAGATGCTGGCTTGGCGAAATGTTTCTTAATGTCTTTGGGGAATGGGGAATGGGGAATGGGGACGTGGGGACGCGGGGACGCGGAGAAATTATCTCCCTCATCTCCCTCATCTCCCTCATCCCCTGGTTGGTGAGCGAAGTCGAACCACATCCCTAAAATTAACCAAACCGTCCGCTGATGTAGTCTGCTGTCTCTTCTGAGGTGGGGGAGTTAAACATTTGTGTGGTGGAACCGACTTCGACTAATTTCCCTCGCCGTTTGCCACTTTCGTCAGTTTCTGTGTTGAAGAATGCGGTTAAATCTGATATGCGTGTGGCTTGTTGCATGTTGTGAGTCACCATGATGATCGTGTACTGTTCTTTGAGTTCTGTACACAATTCTTCAATTTCTCTGGTGGAAATCGGATCTAGGGCAGAACAGGGTTCATCCATTAATAATACATCTGGTTTCATGGCGATCGCTCTGGCAATACACAGACGTTGTTGCTGTCCTCCTGATAAATCTGTGCCTTTTGATTTCAGTTTATCTTTGACTTCATCCCAAATAGCTGCCCGTCTGAGCGACTCTTCTACTAGTTCGTCTATGTTGCCTTTATAACCGTTGGCGCGTGGCCCAAAAGCAATGTTTTCGTATATCGATTTGGGAAAAGGGTTTGGTCTTTGAAATACCATCCCCACTTGACGCCGTAGCTTTACCGGATTTGTTCTGCTGTCGTAGATGTTTCTACCCCGATAATTTAGCTGTCCTGCAACTTTGGCTCCTGGGATTAAATCATTCATGCGATTGAAGCAGCGCAATAAGGTGCTTTTACCGCATCCTGAAGGGCCAATAAAAGCTACGATTTTCTTTTCAGGAAGTTCCATGTTTACTTCCGTCAGCGCCATAAAGCCACCATAATAAACTCTGACGCCTTGAGCGTGAAAAATAGCTGTATCTTGTCTATTTTGAACTGTATTGTTCGCGCGCATACCCTGTATTACCCCTATATATTGATGACAAGCCATTAGTTAGATTTTCCATTCAAGCACTATTAGCAAGAGATACATAATAGTCAGTTATGGCTAAAGTTGCTCTTGTTATTTATGTCTTGAATTGACCAATTTAACTAGGGAATTAGAAGCAAGCAGAATAATATATAGCAACTTATATTAATACATTATTTTTTAGTTAATAATGTTTAATCTTTGGCTATTTTTATATTTTTAAATTGGCAAATCTTAAATTTAAGATTATTGCTTTATCTACCTCAAAATATTGAAATAAATAATTTTTTAATCCAAAAAGTTACATTTGTTGTTATAATCTCCACTAACTTGATTGTTTTACAGTATATTATTGGTAGATCAGTATCACATATTAATTCTGAAAAAGCAACTATTCCTCTGACAATAGTCTAAGAAGTTGTTTGAGAAGCGTTAGAATTCGCGGCTACACAAGCAAAGAGGTAATGCAAGAGGCTACTGGAATAAACTCACAATACCAAATTTTATCAAGCAGTTATGGTTTGGGTATCAAGTCAAAAATATGCTAATTATGAGAATCGTGGTGGGTTAATAAGCTCTTAAACGTAGTTCGGGATGGCTTTTCAGACTTTGCATAGTGCCTGGTAGTAGCTTGGCTATTTTTAAGTATTTATGGTCAATTGCTTACTTAGTAAAAAAAAATGAAGCTAAATGATAACTATTGTTCTAAAAGCTTTACAATACTTATAATTTACTGTATTCCGACCAATGTATCGTATTTTCAATGATGAACTCTAAATAGCGAGTCTCAATATACAACGCGGTTAAAAAATTACTTAGTTAGAGAAATGCTAGCTTCTATTGTGAAATTGTTACAGACGATACAACTTTTGTGCCAAGGTATAACTATAAATTGGTTGAAGAGACGCCGTGTACAAAGTTTTGTGAGTCTATTGTTAGTAGGCACTATTTTAAGTGTAGCGATCGCTGCCTGCTCTGAAAGTATTTTAGCTACTAAAACTGACGTTAAACTGAAGCTTGTTTCTTTCTCAGTGACAAAAGCTGCTCATGACCAAATAATTCCCAAGTTTATAGAAAAGTGGCAGCAAGAACATAAACAAAACGTCACTTTTGAGCAGAGTTATGGGGGTTCTGGCGCTCAAACAGCTGCTGTGATTGCTGGTACACAAGAAGCAGATATAGTACATCTGGCACTGCCTTTAGATGTCAATAAAATTCAGCAAGCAGGTTTGATTAAATCAGGTTGGGAAATTAAATCACCTCGAAATGGTATTGTTAGTAGATCTGTTGCTGCGATCGTGACTCGTGAAGGCAACCCCAAGAATATTAAGACTTGGCAAGACTTAGCAAAAGATGGTGTGAAATTAATAGCTGCTAACCCAAAAACCTCTGGGATTGCTATCTGGGAATTCTTGGCTTTGTGGGGTTCAGTCACTCAAACAGGAAAAGATGAGGCAACAGCATTAGATTATGTTACCAAAGTTTATAAAAATACTCCTGTACTGACAAAAGATGCTCGTGAAGCTAGCGATTTATTTTTTCAAAAAAATCAGGGAGATGTATTAATTAACTACGAAAATGAGGTGATTTTGGCAAAGAAAACTGGGCCAAAACTGCCTTACATTGTACCACAAGTGAATATTTCGATTGATACTCCTGTGGCGATCGTTGATAAAAATGTTGATCAGCACAACACAAGACAAGTTGCAGAAGCATTTGTTGAGTTCCTTTACTCAGCAGAAGCCCAACGGGAATTCGCTAAATTACAATATCGTCCTGTTAATCCTACTGTTACTCAAGAAGTAACGTCTCAATATCCTCAAATTCAAACTTTATTTACATCTCAAGATTTAGGTGGTTGGGATAGTATACAGAAAAAGTTTTTTGAGGATGGGGCAATTTTTGATAAGATTCAAGCTGCTAAGAAAGCATGAATATAAATATAGCTTGTAGCGATTAGAAATCGCGCGCCAGTTGCTTCAAGTCGGCAAAGCCGCCCAACGCACTGGCTTGGCTACACAGACAAAACCCACCTCCGTGGGTTTCAAGACCTTAATTTTCCATTAGCTCACGAAGGTGGACTTCGCTTGTGTAGCAGCGAATTTTATTCGTCCAAAACTTTTCTACGAACCTAATTTCACTTACAAAGTATGAACTTTATTAGCTCATTGAAGGACAAATTATTACTAGTAGCTTTAATGTTTACTGCCTACGGTGTGACTAGTTGTAACAGCAGTGAAGAATTAAAAAGTCAGGTGAGTATTGATGGTGCAGCTGTGGGTTTTCCTATTTCTTTAGCAGTTGCAGAACAATACGGAAAGGTTAAGCCCGATGCTAAAGTTAGCGTTGCTTCAAGTGGCACTGGTGGTGGAATTAGTAAATTTTGTGCTGGCGATATTGATATTGTTGGCGCTTCTCGTACTATTAAGGATGAAGAAATCAAAAAATGTAAAGGTAAAAATATAGAATTTGTGGAGTTGCCTATTGCTTTAGATGGTATTGCTGTAATTGCTAACCGTCAAAATAATTTTGCTAAATGTTTAACTATTAAGGAGTTAGACAAAATCTGGAGCGCTAAATCAGATGGTAAAATTTTAACTTGGAATCAAGTTAACCCTAAATTTCCTAACCAAAAACTGAAGTTATATGCTCCAGCTTCTGACACTGGAACATTTGATTATATGACTCAAGCTGTGACTGGCAAAGCGAAGAATGGTCGTACAGATTACACTCCAAGCCATAATCAAAATCTTTTAGTACAAGGGGTGTCAGGTGATGCTTCAGCATTAGGTTATGTCGGGATATCTTACTATATTCAAAACCAAGAAAAACTCAATTTAGTTGCCGTAGAAAGCCCTTCAGGAAAGTGTGAAAAACCAGTTCCCATAGATAATGTCGTCAAAAATATCTACACACCTTTGTCTCGTCCATTGTTTATTTATGTTAGTAAAAAGTCATTAGATAGCAAGCCATCTGTTAAAGAATTTGTGGAGTTTTATTTAGAAAATTCTTGGAAGTGGGTTGATAGTGTTGGTTATGTAGCGTTACCTGATGAAGCTTACGTTAAAGTGAAACGAAAGCTAGCTACTGGTGAAACTGGTACAAAATTCAAAAAAGCAAAACCAGGTCAACCAATCACAAACTTTATTTAAACGAAATCTGAATTATGGGAGTTTAAATTTAACAGTTTATGCAAAGTACAAATCCTCAAGACGATTTTTACCAAACATCCAGAGAGTCACTGGATAAAAATGTATCTGAAGATATTTTAGAAAAGATTGTTGCAGTGATTTTATTTGCCTGTGCTTTAGTTTCTGTTTTGACTACCTTTGGGATTGTCATAATTATCTTTCAAGAAACATTTAGTTTTTTCCAAGAAGTTTCGTTTGCTGAATTCTTTTTAGATACAAAATGGACACCTCTATTTGCAGATAGGCATTTTGGGATTTGGCCCTTAATGAGTGGTACTTTTTTAACTACAGCGATCGCTATGGCGGTTGCTATTCCTTTAGGTTTATCTTCTGCCATATATTTGAGTGAATATGCTCAACCTAAAGTAGCAGCCATTTTACGTCCAGCAGTAGAACTTTTGGCAGGAATACCAACAGTAGTATATGGTTACTTTGCGCTGTTGTTTGTCACGCCATTGCTACGAAATATTATTCCTGTGGAAATATTCAACGCCTTAAGTGCGGGGTTAATGATGGGAGTAATGATTACTCCTACTGTTGGTTCTATTAGCTTAGATGCTATTCAAGCAGTGCCGCGTTCTTTACGAGAAGGATCTGACGCTTTAGGAATTACTAAGCTAGAAGGCATTTTTAAAATAGTCCTTCCAGCTGCGCTTTCTGGAATTATAGCCTCGATTATTTTGGGTATTTCGAGAGCTGTGGGTGAAACGATGACTGTCCTCATTGCTGCTGGACAACAGCCAAAACTAACCATTAACTTTGCAGAATCAATAGAAACAATGACAGCCTACATGGCACAAATTTCTGGTGGTGATAGTCCGCGTGGTAGCCTAAATTTTAAGACTTTATATGCTGTAGGTGCTGTTTTGTTTTTAATTACCCTAGCTTTGAATATTATTAGCTATTGGGTTGCCAATCGTTTTAAAGAAAAGTATGACTAAGAGGCATAAATATAATGTATCAACCAAACAATTATATTGATTCGGCAACAGAATTTACTGATAATGTTGAAAAAAGAGAGACTATAGGAAAAATATTTGAAATACTTTTTCTGTTAGGCTTACTGATTGGTTTATTTGTTCTAGCATTGCTACTTTTTGATATTTTTCGAGATGGATTAATCAGATTTTTTACACCTGGATTTCTCACAGAAAACCCTTCTCGTTTCCCTGATCAAGGTGGTATTCGTCCTGCTATTGTTAGCAGTGTTCTTTTAGGGATTGTTGTAATTTTGGTGACTGTGCCAATTGGTGTAGGAGCAGCTTTATATTTAGAAGAGTATGCACCTAAAACTTGGTGGACAACAATTATTGAAATTAATATCACTAATCTGGCTGGGGTACCTTCTATCGTTTATGGACTGCTGGGGTTAGGAGTTTTCAATTATTTACTGGGATTTGGCCCTGCTTTGATTTCTGGGGCATTGACTTTATCTTTGTTGTCTTTACCAGTAATTATTGTGACAGCTAGAGAGGCTATTCGTGCTGTTCCAGATTCTTTAAGAAATGCTTCTTATGGACTAGGTGTAACTAAGTGGGGAACTATCAGTCATCATGTTATTCCCTATGCTATTCCTGGTATTTTGACAGGGGTGATTATCTCTGTATCCCGTGCTATTGGTGATGCTGCATCTTTAATAGTTGTAGGCGCTGTGGGTTTTCTGACGTTTGATCCTGGTTTATTCCAGAGATTTATGGCGTTACCTATTCAAATTTACAGTTACATTACGCGTCCTGAAGCGGGTTTTGGCAATGCAGCAGCAGCAACGATTATAGCGCTGTTAGCCTTGATTTTAGTTTTGAATGGTGTTGCAATTTACATTAGACAACGCTTTTCAATTCGTTAGGGAATAGCTTCGACTTCGCTCAGCCTGCGGGGAATGGGGAATGGGTAGTTTGTAGCGATTTTATGTGATTAAGGACGATCGCCCCTGATTTTTTCTTGGGGTTGCGAATAAGGAGCGATCGCATTACCCATCTCTATGCTCATAATCACAAATTTCCCAGTCCCCAGGCAGACTACATCTTACCATGCTCCATTACTTCTTGGAGATGATGCCGAATCTCTTTTGCTTGTTCCATATCCGATTGTCGCAATTTTTCAAACAACTCGACACAAGGCTGTGAACCGGCTTGCTTAGCATCTTTGATGTAGGTATCGTAAGCTTTTACTGCTTCGGCTTTGTTGTGCAACACGGTGATAAAGTCGTATTCCAGGTTGCTAATAGGTTGTTGAGACTGTCCGTTACCAGTATTTTTAGCCATAGTATTGAACCTCTTTTAGGATTTCTACTTAACTTTTACTCACCTTTCAAGAGTGATTCATCTTCCCAAAAGAGTATAGTTCAATACGTCGAAAGAACCTTGATCAGTTACTTGTGCTGAACCTACCCCTACTGGACTGTTTTAGCTGAAAAAATGCAATAAATTTTATAGGTTGGGTTGAGGGACGAAACCCAACCTACGCCTATTAAATCTAATGCACTAGAATAGCTGAAACAGTCTACTACGCTTAAGCAAGCTACGCATAGCGTCTTTGACAGGAGAAGCATCAGTTATTAGTAAGCTACGTTTTTGCTGACTGTTCACTGTTCACTAATTTTAAGAGATGGGTTGATTTTCATCATAGCGATGTGAATACTGGAATTCCAATTCCTTTTGCAGTTCTCTGCTTTCTTTATACACAACAGGACAAAACTTGGTATTGGCACTAATGCAATCCATGTGTGGCGTTTTGGCACACACGATTAGTAGTGAGCCGAGAATAAACAATAAACCACAAATTGCTGCTGTCTGCAATCCAGAAATTTCTAACGCGCCGTGGACAACGACTTCTCGCAATACAGATACGATTGTGACTTCAACTGCTACTCCGACGGCAATGCTATGCTCTTGCAAATATACCATGAGTAAGCGAAATAGCTCTACCAAAATCAATACAAATAGTATTTTTGCTGTCACTTGTTTATAGTCTAGGGGTTGTGTGAGGGCAATAAATATTCCCCATAACTGTAGCAGCATCACTGCAAATAACCCTAAACATAAGACGATCACAATTAGATCTTGAAAAGCTTCCATATTGCGAACAATTGAATGCCGATCAAGCCAGCGATCGCAAAATAAAAATCGGCTCTTGAGGCGCTTTTTCATGTGGATTTCCATTGCAATTGGGACTAGTTCACACCACACCGGCCAATTCTACCCATAATCTTATGTTACGCAATATTAAGCGATCGCGCCTCAGCATTTATAATTCGTAATTCGTAATTCGTAATTCGTAATGACGCTCCTTTGGACGCTCGTACCTCGCTCTAAGCGAAGCTATGCCGTAGGCTTTACGCTGCGCTAACGCTACGAAGCGCGTAATTAGTAATTAATACATACGTAGAAAGGCTTGCTTTAACAATTTACTCTGTTTTGAAAACAGTTTATTGTTGACTATTGTTGTTTTAATTTTTGTGCTTGTTGCAACAATTGGTTAGCATTTGTTGCCCACTGAGAAATGCCTTGAGTGTTATATAAATCTCTGGCATATTGCAATACTTGTACTGCATTTTCATATTGGCGTAATTGGATAAAAACTAATCCGGCTCCATAATAAGCGTTGGGATAGTTAGAGTTAGCCTCAGCCGATTTTCTAAAGGCTTCTAATGCTTCTTGTAGTTTGCCTTGATTAAACCAAATCGTCCCCAGGTTATAATGAGCTTCTGAATATTTAGGATTGATTTTAATCGCCTGACGAAAAGCAGCTTTAGCTTTATCAATTTGGCTTTGTTGCAGATAACATATGCCGATATGATAAGCAGGCTCTGGGGCATTTTTACTATATTCCATCGCTTTTCTAAAGGAAGCGATCGCCCGCTCACAATCTTTTTGCTGTTCTCGAACTAAACCTAAGTTATAGTGAGCAAAACCTAATTTAGGATCAAGTTCTAAGGCTCGTTGTAAATAGTCATTCGCCTGTTGTAAATTATTTCCTTCTAACAAGGCTCCGCCTAAATTAGCAAAGGCTGGAGCAAATTGGGGATCGGCTTGCGTCGCTTGATAAAATGCATCTGCCGATGGTTGTAATTGTCCCACTTGTCGCAGTGCTAACCCCAAGTTGTAATGGGCTGCTGCCAATTTTGGATCTAACTTGATTGCTTGTTTGAAGGCCGCGATCGCATCTTGGATCTTGCCTGCTTGAATGGCTTGTAAGCCCTGATTTAACCAGTCTACAGCGGTTTTTGCACTCGATTGGGCTAGCAAGGAAACTGCAACGGAGGGGAGAGTAAGGGCGAGAGTGCTGCTAGTTATTAATAGCAAACTGGCGATCCCTGCTATGCGATATTTTGTGAACGATGATGCCATTGATTTGTTGACTTTCACAGTTAAAGTTACGTTTTCTTTACAAACTTTTTGAGGAAAACGCAGTTGTTTACAAAACTTGTAACTTTGGTATTAAAATTTGCGATGCTTAACTTTTCTTTAGCTAAATCTTACAACAGACTACAATTTTTTTTGCTTGTGATTAAAGGGAGGATAATAACAAGTTAAAGAAGGGATAATTCATCCTCCAGAACATTATTAATTTTATCCCTGCAACAAACAGGATAGCGCGAGTAAGAAAAACTTACCGCAAGGGAGGTTTTATGAACGAAAAAGTAAAATCGGGTTCGCGGAATGTTGCAATTGTTGGGCCTTATTTAAGTGGAAAAACCACGCTCCTAGAAAGCTTGTTATTTGTGACAGGGGCAATTTCCCGCAAAGGCAGTGTTAAGGATGGTAATACAGTGGGAGATAGTGCGAATGAGTCGCGCGATCGCCACATGAGTGTTGAAGTTAGTGCCGCTAGCACAGAGTATAACGATACGCGCTTCACATTCCTTGACTGTCCAGGTTCGGTAGAATTTGCCCAAGAAACTTACAATGCTTTGATGGGAGTCGATGCGGCAATTGTAGTTTGCGAACCCATACGCGATCGCGTCCTCACCCTTGCCCCCCTATTTAAATTCCTGGACGATTGGGAAATTCCCCACCTCGTCTTTGTGAATAAAATGGATCGGGCAAATATCCATGTTCTAGAAACGTTGCACGCCCTGAAAGCTGTATCCAGCCGCCCCTTGGTAGCGCACCAATATCCCATCATGCAAGGGGAACAGCTCACTGGCTTTATCGATATGGTCAGCGAACAGGCATACCAATATCATCCAGGCGCACCCGCTGATCCTATTCCTTTTCCTGAACATTTAAAACAAGAAGAACACACAGCACGAGCAGAGATGCTCGAAGCCCTAGCAAATTTTGACGACCATTTACTCGAAGAACTTTTAGAAGACATCGAACCGCCTCAAGAAGAAATCCTTAAAGACTTAAAACTAGAATTAGGAGCAGATCTAGTAGTACCCGTCTTCTTTGGGGTAGCAGAACAAGATTATGGTGTCCGACCATTAATCGAGGCGCTATTGAGAGAAGCACCCGAACCAGAAACCACAGCAGAACATCGTTTAAAAAATACCAAAGGTAATACTCCTTTAGCGCAGGTACTGAAAACTTACTACACTCCCCAAGGTGGCAAACTTTCCTTGGTACGCGTTTGGCGGGGTAAATTAACTGACGGCATTGTCTTCAATGGTGTTCGTGCTGGTGGGATTTATCGCCTGATGGGACAACAACAGCAGTCGGTGAATGAGGTTGGTGCAGGTGAAATTGTCGCTTTGAGCCGATTAGAGGGTATCAAAACAGGGGATATTATCTCTACAGATCAGCAAGCTATAGAATTACCCAAAGCTGAACAACTCGAACCAGTGTATGCCCTTGCCATTACACCAGAAAAACGTAACGATGAAGTCAAGCTTAGCAGTGCGATTACTAAGCTATTGGAAGAAGATCCTTCTCTGGCTTGGGAACAACACGGTGATACTCATGAAGTGATTCTTTGGGGTCAAGGCGAGATTCATTTGCAAGTCGCCCTCGACAGACTGCGCCGCAAGTATAACCTGCCGATGACAACTCATCTACCGCAGGTGCCATACAAAGAAACTATCCGCAAACCCGTGGCTTCAGTTCATGGGCGCTATAAGCACCAAAGTGGTGGTCACGGGCAATTTGGCGATGTTTTCCTCGATATTAAGCCCTTACCACGCGGTGAAGGTTTTAACTTTAGAGAAACGATTGTTGGAGGTGTCGTTCCCAAACAATATATTCCTGGGGTAGAAATGGGTGTGCGGGAATTTTTGGCACATGGGCCTTTGGGTTTCCCAATGGTGGATGTGGCGGTAACTCTCACCAATGGTTCTTACCATACTGTTGATAGTTCTGAGCAAGCCTTCAAGCAAGCTGCCCGGTTGGCGATGCAAACGGGGATATCCCAAGCTCAACCTACCCTGTTGGAACCGATTTTGCGCGTGCAAGTAATCACACCTAGCGAATTTACTTCTAAGGTGCTGCAATTGCTCAGTGGCAGACGTGGACAGATTTTAGGCTACGAGGGTAAAAATGATTGGTCAGGCTGGGATAATGTTTCTGCATACTTGCCGCAAGCAGAGATGCAAAACTTTATTGTCGAGTTGCGATCGCTGACTCTCGGTGTTGGTTCTTTCCACTGGGAATATGACCATCTCCAAGAAGTGCCGGAGAAACTTGCTGAACGTGTTTTGCAAACCAATGGCAATGGTGGTAATGGTAACGGTCACAAGTGATTTAGGTTAATTTAAAATCATTGCTAGCTCGAAACACAGAGTTCCGGGCTAGTGTTTTTTAAACGCAGAGGGGTGCAAAGTAAGCCAGTGCGTTGCAGAGGTTCCCTCTGCTCAAATTAACCCAAGACAAAAGCAACAGAGTTGGCTACAAAGACCCAGTAATCATACCAGCAAGTAAAATAAAACCAATCCACACATTTTGCTTGAACATCTCACCATAAGCAGGGTTGGGTAAATTGGGCTGGCTAAGTCGCAGACACTGCCAAATCCAACCAGCAGCAGCAATTGCTAGGGTAATCCAAAAAGTCAAGTGAAGGTGGATTAAAACCCCTAGCCAAGCTAATAACGAGATTGTGCCAGCGAAGAAAATACCAATGGCTATGGGGGCATAGTTGCTAAAAAAGAGGGCGCTAGAATTAACACCAATGCGCCGATCATCTTCGCGATCGCTCATGGCATAAACTGTATCAAATCCTAATGTCCACAGTACAGTTGCACCCCACAAAAGCCACGTTGCTTGAGAGAGGGTTTGAGTGACAGCACTCCAGCTAATCAATACACCAAAACCCCAAGCAATCGACAGCACCAATTGTGGAACAGGAAAGACTCGCTTCGCACCCGGATAAAGTAGAATCACAGGCACAGCTGCCACAGATAACCAAAAACTCAGAGGATTGAGATAAAAGGCGAGAACAGCTGCACATATCATCGCTATAATCGCCACAACAATACCAACTTTTACAGAAAGAGCGCGAGATGCCAAGGGGCGATCGCGTGTTCTCTCCACTTCTGGATCAATATCTCTGTCCCATAAATCATTGACAACACAGCCAGCGGCACTTGTAGCCAGAGTACCTAACATAATCACACCCACCAAAGGTAAAGGTGGTTTGCCAGAAGCGGCTAGAAATACAGCCCAAAGGGCAGGAATCATCAAAATTAAGCGTCCTTCCGGTTTATGCCACCTCAGAAGGCGAATAATGATAAGCCACATGGGTTGTTGATTTTGTTCTGGCGTTCCTAGCATGGGGTTGGGGAGTCTCTTATGGGTAGGTTTTTTAGATTTCGCGTTTTGGTTGACGCGGGGACGCGGGGACGCAGGGACGCGGGGACGCGGGGACGCGGAGAATAATCAATAACAAATGACGTTAGCGTAGCGGTAGCGAGTCCGCGATAGCGTTAGTGAGGTACGAGCGTCAGCGTAAAGCCTGCGGCATAGCTTCGCTTAGAGCGACACAGGAGCGTCGCGTCATGACAAATGACAATTCCCTATTCCCTATTCCCCATTCCCATCTATAGAATATCTTTATTTGCTATTTCACTAAAAGTGGCAACTCAGGCTAAATCTCAATAGCCACTTGATTGATCAAAGGTAGGGTGAGTATTTTTACCGTTTTTAAACATAGGTTAAGTGTTAAGTGTTAAGCGTTCCCTTTGAATATCATTCCTGAATAGAGAGAGAATCTAAATGCTGAATTTGGTTTCTTCGGCTGACTGGGAGACTATGACAGTTCAACCAGTTAAGCAACACCGGATTATTGCTGCCATTGACTTAGGGACAAATTCACTACATATGGTGGTGGTGAAAATTGACCCTGCTTTGCCAGCTTTTAGTATGATCGCCAGAGAGAAAGAAACTGTTAGGTTGGGCGATCGCAATCTGACTACTGGAGAGCTGAAACCCGAGATAATTGAAAGGGCGATCGCTGCTCTAAGACGCTTTCAAGAAGTTGCCAAAACTCTTGATGCTGAAACAATTGTTGCTGTGGCAACTAGTGCTGTGCGAGAAGCACCTAATGGTAAAGATTTTTTACAAAAAGTAGAATCTGAGTTAGGTTTATGCGTTGACCTGATTTCTGGTCAAGAAGAAGCGCGACGTATCTATCTAGGCGTACTGTCGGGGATGGAATTTCACAACCAGCCTCACCTGATTGTTGATATTGGTGGTGGTTCTACAGAAATTATTTTGGGGGACAGTCATCAACCACGTAGTCTTACTAGTACTAAAGTTGGTGCAGTGCGACTTACTGGTGAGTTAATTAACACTGACCCCATTAGCAATTCCGAGTTTCAATACTTACAAGCCTATGCACGTGGAATGTTGGAACGTTCTGTAGACGAGGTGCTAGCAAATATTGAGTTTGGTGAATCTCCTCGGTTGGTGGGAACATCAGGCACTATCGAAACACTCGCGTTAATTCATGCGCGGGAAAAATCTGGTGCTGTTCCTTCAACTCTCAATGGCTACCAATTTAGTCTTAAAGACTTGCGAGAGTGGGTGAATCGTTTACGAAAACTGAATAACTCTGAAAGGGCTGCGATACCGGGGATGCCTGAGAAGCGGTCTGAAGTTATACTAGCAGGAGCAGTAATATTACAGGAAACAATGATTCTTTTAGGTGTAGATTCGGTCACTTTATGTGAACGCTCTCTGCGCGAAGGTGTAATTGTTGACTGGATGCTTACCCACGGTTTAATAGAAGATCGGCTGCGGTACCAGAGTTCGATTCGCCAACGGAGTGTGCTGAAACAGGCAAATAAGTACCACATTAACTTAGAGTATAGCGATCGCGTGGCAGTATTTGCTCTGAGTTTATTTGATCAAACTCAAGGTACATTACACCATTGGGGAGCAGACGAACGACAGATGTTATGGGCAGCTGCCATATTACACAATTGCGGGCACTACATCAATCATTCAGCTCACCATAAGCACTCTTACTATTTAATTCGCAATGGGGAATTACTTGGTTATACCGAAACCGAAATAGAAGTGATTGCCAATTTAGCGCGATATCACCGCAAATCTCCGCCCAAGAAAAAGCACGAAAATTATAAAAACTTGTTGAGTAAAAAGCACCGACAAGTTGTTAGTCAATTGAGTGCAATTTTAAGATTAGCGGTTGCACTTGACCGTAGACAAATTGGTGCGATCGCAAGAGTGCAGTGTGATTATTATCAACAATTTCAGCAGTTTAATCTGCTAATTTATCCATCTCAACCTGATGATGATTGTGCTTTAGAACTTTGGAGTTTAGATTATAAAAAAGGCATATTTGAAGCAGAATATGGAGTTAAGCTAGTAGCAATTTTAGAAAAATCGTAAATTGCAGGAAAAAGCTTGGTTTCAAGCAATATCCTCTAAATGAGGAACGTATTCATCCTCGTATTTTTCAATTAAAACACCAATAACTTCCATCAGAGAAGCAAGCGGATGACTCTCATCTTCACCAACCTGATCAATGAGATAATCTAGCATCTCAACCAATCGCTCATATTCCTCCTCAGTATGAGGAACAAAAACATTTTCAGCAATGGATGACCAAGCAACGATAGCTTTGTGAAGGTTAAAACTTTGCATTATTCCTTCCACTTTCTTTCATCGTATTCTGAATGCGTTAACACAGATCGAATGTAAACCTTTTGGCGGTTGTAATGAATTGCAGCAATAAGTCTAATTTTGTTTCCACCAATGTTAAATACAGTCAATTTACCAACCTGATCTGCTGATGGAAAAATTTCTCGCAGTTCAACAAATGAGGCAAACTCATTTCTTTTTACCAATTGATACCACTGAGCTAGAGCATTTTTCGTATCTGGATGAATTTTAGCAAATTCATTCAACCGTTTACGAGTAATAACGTGCATTTTAAATCTGCAAATAAAATGTTAATTTTGCCATTTATTCAAACTTTTTCCTAGATCTAGGCTCGTATTATAACTTTTATACTGTATGAAGTTCTATTAACTCTCCTGCTTCAATTAATATTCGAGAAAAACCAAGCACTGGTTGTGGAGATTCTTCTCATAGTATGCCTCCGTCCTTGCGGGGACATGCGGACGAGGGGAATGTAAATGAAAGTTTCTCAGCGTCCCCGCGTGTTCCCTACTCCCCATTTCAACGAATTTGCTCTAAACTTCTATTGAGCCAATCTTCATACCAATTATAAAAACTCAAGGCTTTTTTATCATCACTAATTGGATGATACTCATCGGGATCGGCATTATGGAAATAATGACAGAAGTTTAAGGAAGCGGGATATATACCATTGTCATTAGTACGATCATCGATCCAGATATTTCCCTGCTGCTCTCCGGTGATAATTAATATTGCATAAATCCCACAACCATAATGAGCGATCGCTATACTACCTTGAATAAACTGCTCATTAAAATAGGCATCATTGTTAACAGAAATATCTGCATCATCTTTAACTATTAAATCTAAATTATTCCAGGCCTCTGCAAAAGGAAATGGTTGGGAGAGAATTTTACAATTTTGTGGGTACGGTGTTACCAAAATTGTGTTTTCATATGTAATTCCAGGCATTCTGTATAAACCGTATCCTGGGCCGGCACCACCATTACCAATTTCTAATACAAAGTTGCGATAATCACTGGGTAGCGTAATTTTGTATTTTGTTTCAAATATTTGAATATCTGTTTCACTTAAACAAGGATTAAGTTGATATTGGTGTGATTCTGAACCAAATACCTGAAATGTGGCGTCTAAAGTTGCCAGTTGAGTTAATTTATTTTTTAATTGCAAAACTTTATTCATTATGCGTTCCAAATTATGATTATGGCGCTGCCATATTTAGATATAGGTGGCTTTCTTTGTCGATGCTGATGCCAGAGGTAGTATTAAAGGAAGAAATAAATTAAGCTTTGCTCGTAATGACTCTGGCTGAAACTCCAAACAACAAGAATTCTAGCAATCCTTTTCTTACCCTCAACTACGAACCTGCCTTAGAATCTCTAGGCAATGACTACTATGACGAAGTTGTGGCGGCGGAATTTCCTCAACACATCTTACGTTGGCGCAACAATGCACTGTTACCTCGTTTGGGGTTAGATTCCCAAACAGTCACAGACGAAGATTTCATCACAGCCTTTGGCAAATTTCAAGAGCGCAAACCCTTATTAGCACTACGTTACCACGGCTATCAATTTGGTGAATATAATTCACGCTTGGGTGATGGTAGAGGCTTTCTCTACGGACAAGTACGCGCTGTTGATGGCGAACTATACGATTTTGGCACAAAAGGTTCTGGGAGAACGCCCTACTCTCGTGGTGGTGATGGAATGCTAACACTCAAGGGTGGGGTACGGGAAGTTCTGGCAGCGGAAGCATTACACTACTTGGGAGTACGCACTTCCCGCTGTCTCAGCATGATTGAAACAGGTTTATCACTGTGGCGTGGAGATGAACCTTCACCAACCCGTTCATCTGTGATGATCAGAATGAGTATGTCACACATTCGCTTTGGTACTTTTGAGCGATTGCATTTTTTTCAGCGTCCAGATTTGACTAAAAAGCTGCTAGACCATGTAATTGAGCAATATTACCAAGATCTCAACACCGAAAAAGATAAGTATGCTCTGTTTTATGCAGAATTAGTGAAACGAATTGCCAAATTAGTAGCACAATGGATGGCAGTTGGCTTTTGTCATGCGGTTCTTAATACCGACAATATGTCAATTACCGGAGAAAGCTTTGACTATGGCCCTTATGCGTTTATTCCTACTTATGACCCATATTTTATAGCTGCATATTTTGATTATTATGGACGCTATTGTTACAGTCAGCAACCAAGTATTTGTCAGTTAAATTTAGAAATGCTCCAGGAACCTTTGAAAGCGGTGATTGATAAAGGGGATTTGGAGGCAGGATTAGCTAGCTTTCATCAGGATTATCATGCTGAGTACAAGGCTTTGATGTTGAAAAAGTTAGGCTTTATAGAGTTGCAACATCCACAAGCTGATGAACTTTTGCATCTAACGATCGCATTTTTGCAAGAAAGCCAAGTTGGCTATCATCAGTTCTTTTATGAAATGGCTCGTACCTTTTCATCTAAATGGCGGGATGAACCAGCTTTTGTCTTGAATAATTCAGATGTTGTGCCAGCATTGGGCACATCAGCAATTTTTGATAATTGGTGTATACTTTACCATAAAATTTTGAATGATTTTGACCCAGAAAATATGAATGCGATCGCTCAAACTTTGGCAGAGCAAAATCCTCAAACAGCATTGTTAAGACCTATTATAGAATCTGTTTGGGATGCGATCGCTCAAGAAGATAACTGGCAATCTTTTTATGATTTATTACAGCGAATTCAATCTAAACAGTAGAGGTTGTTTTAAAACTTTTGAGCGAATATAATTCGCTACTATACAAGCAAAGTCCGCCTCTGCGAATTAACACAAAATCAAAACTATTAAACCCACGTTCACCCTTAGCGATTTCGTACTTCTTTAGGGAAGCAAGCTAGCAAGAGCATCTCCGACAAAACAAGGGTAGATGGATTTTGTCTGTGTAGACGCGATTTCTAATCGTTGATACTAAAAAACACCGCAGCAAGCACAATTAAACCTAGAAGTGCTAACGGAACCCAAAGATTGGGGAGATCTGACAAACTCATAAGTAATCCAAGATATTTCTTTAATACTTATTATGCTAAGGTTTGGGATAAAATTTAACGAGTTCCGTAGGTTTAAGTCCCCCAGTTCTATAATCAGCAAGTTTTGTGTTGGGGTTGTCTTACAAAGTTGAGGCAGTGTGATCTTGGGGAGCCACTGCGTTGGACGGGTTTCCCGGATTAAAGCAAGTGGCGTGGTTTCCCCCATGAACAACTGCGCGTTAAATCCCTATTACAAAACTTAATTACGAATTACGAATTACGAATTACGAATTACGAATTATTTAATTATTTTGTCGCACGCCACCCACAACTGGCTTCACCTCATCATTAGAAAAGGGATCGGTGCCACCAGTCCAGTTAAAGTCACTAATGCGGATGCTAAAGCCGCCTAATTGCAACACCGGGTTATAACGCAAAGTGATGCCATAGGTACGACGATTATATTCTAATATGTAATCTGTACTACTTTCTTCTCCTGTATCTAAGTTAATTGTTGTTTGAAAGCCTAAGCGAAATGGGCCGTAAATTTGCTGTGATATTCCAGCACTTAACACTCTATTGTCAACGGAGCGATCAAACAAAAATGGGGATAATCCACTGTTTATACCTTGAGAATAGCGGATATTAAAAGCGGTGTAGTCGAAAAAGGGACGAGAAAAATGACCAACCTGTCCTTCTAAGCCAATCGTACCAATCAGAGTAGTTTGATTATCACCGTTAGTGTAATAGCTAGTAGTACCTGTAACGCCAGCGATCGCTTGTAAATAAGGCACTACTGGATTAGGTGTATACCGTAATCCTTGGGTTGGCGTAGGTGGCAATGGTTTCCCGCGCCATAGTACTATGCCTGTACTCAAGGCGGCACTAGCTTGTAAGCGACCTAGCGAAATGCGATCATTATCCCGATTCGTTTCTAGCAAGTCTAGACGATCTGTGTTGGCATTGATATACTGAGCGCCTCCTTGATAGCTAAGATTAATACCGCTTTTACCCAAAGGAATCACAGGAGATGTGATGACGCCGCCAAGACTGCTTTGGACGGTTTGAAAACCAAGTGTGCCATTGTAGAGACGATCGCGGTAGCTATATTCTAAATTCAATGTATGGGGATTGCGATCGCCTAATAACTGGCGTAATCGCAGACTTGCCCGCAAATTTTCTTCGACTTTGTTTAAGTCTAAGCTAGTTAAATCACCAGAACCTTCAATTACAGCTTGTGGACTCAAAACAACGTTTAACTTTGATTTCACCGCAAATAACGCTGCTATGTCATTAGGGCCTTCTTGCACAGCTTTTTGAGCTAAAAATTGCGGCGTAATTGTCCAGCGTGCCTGTTCTGTATTAATCGGCACAAAACCGCGCTCCAGAAATAAACCACCCCGCTTATCTCCATCAAAGCCAGGAGAGACTATTGCCGGGGTAACTTCCTGCTCTCGACGATCAATAGTCTGCCCATCTACGGGGATAGGTACGGAATATTTTTGGTCAAATACTAAACGTTGTTGCTGTGTATTAACACGGTCTACCAAGGGAGACTCCCGCGTGAGAGTAACTTTAGATGCACGCAACTCTAATTCTGGGGGTGAAAAAGGGTCATTGGTAATTCGCACATCTCTGGCTTGGAAACCTCGCGGATAGAAGTCAATTGTTTGGGCTTCAAATCGTAGGCGATTAACTTCACCTCCTGTACTTGGCGGTGGGACATTGCTACCCTCAGTTCGTCCCGAGGTGATATTCAGTCCTCCAGGACTGCCGACACCTGAAGTGGGTTGATTGGCCCTGATGCGATCGCTTAGCGGACGCTTGGGTACTCCACCTGCTGTCACATCAGTTGGCAAGAAAGCAAAATCCGTTTGAGCGGAGGGTACATAAATCTCTCCTCTACCATTTTGCAGTTCGCCAGTATCTTGGACAAAGTTATAAGTAAAACGTTGTCCCCGCAGTACCTGATCGCCCCTTGTTAAGGCGACGTTGCCTTCTCCCACAGCAATCAAATTATCCAAACTCACTTGTAGGCGATCGGCATCCACAACCGCCTCATCAAATCGCACCACTACATTGCCTTCAGCCGTAATAATTCGCCGTTGCTCATCATACTCTTGCTTATCTGAAGTCACTTCTACCACTCTAGGTCTGACTGGCGGCACATTTGTACTAGGTGGTTGACTTTGTGGCTGTTTTGTGGGTTGAGATTGTAGTGTAGATGCAGGTAGTTGAGCTTGTTGAATATCTGACTCAAATTCTATCGTGATGGGTGTTGAAGGTTGATTTGTCGATTTGCGAGACTTGAATTCTATAGTATTTTTGATCGACTGAGAATTTGCTGCATTATCTAAAGCAGATTCAGAGAGATTGATTTTTCCTGGAGATTGTTGTGCAGGATTATGACTTTGCTTTCTTTGTTGAGTTAATTTATTGGCTAATACTTGCGCCGCAGAGGCTGTCACCTCTTGCATAGGATTACCAATTGTCAGCGGTTCGCCCAATAATACAGCACTCCCAGAAGCAGTAAGGGGTGAAAATTCTGGTGATGTTTCTGAGGTACTTGGTAAAGATGGGGTTTCAGCAACTAATTGAGTTGTGTTGATAGGAGTTGATAGATGCCGATAATTCCCATTGTCGGTCGCACTTGCTAACTGAGGTAGATATTTTTGCTGCTGGGGTTTTTCTTGGCTTTTTGGCGTTTTAGTTTCAATAGTTGAATGGAAGTTGAATTTACCAGCAGATGCGATGGGATTTGCGGGTTGGGCAGGTTTAACGATAGAAGGAAAAGCAGGCGGCGGAACAGGATGAAGCATATCAGAGAAAAATCGAGCTAACAAACAGCCAAATGGCAGCCGGAAGGATCAATTCTACATTTTGCCTTCCGACTTTTGCCTTCTGCCTACTTGCAGCAAGCTATCCGGAGTAGGACACTAGACTTTTTGGAGAAGCTTGGTAAGGGAGAAGCAAAGGATAATTCTTCTCCTTTGCCTTCAATCTTTTTCTCAACTCATGTAAGTTTGTACATAAGTTTTGCTTAGTGTTTATGGCGTCTATTTTTTCCGCCTTCCGGTAGTTGCGGATTAGTCGCCTTACTCCGAATCCCGACGACCGGGGTTACGAGCTGGGTCATTCGACAAAAATCCGAAGATAAAGATAGTCACGAAGAAGGCAACAACAATATAAACAGCAATTTTTAATGTCACCATAAAAAATCTCCAAGGGGTATGACAAAGAGGGTTTCTCTCAGAATCTGCCATGCAGAAAAGATAGCTCCTATATATTACCCAAATCTTGTCCCTTTTTTGGAGGACTCTAGTTAGCGTGGAGAACTTTTTATCATACTCAAGTTTGAGTTACCATCTTGCGATTACTAGGTTTTGTCGCATATTTAGCTTTTTTCAAACAAAAAAGTTATGTGTAAGTTTGCCATTGTCGTGACGTTGAATAACAGCAAAGGTTTCCACCTGTTGTCAAACATCGCCTCTCAGTCATAACACAAATTGTGGGGACTGGGGACTGGGGACTGGGGACTGGGACTGGGGACTGGGGACTGGGGACTGGGACTGGGGACTGGGGACTGGGGACTGGGGACGAGGACGCGGGGACGCGGGGACATGGAGAAAATTACTTCCTTATCTCCCTCATTTCTCCCACTCCCACTCTTGCAAGTCGGCTTTTAATGACTCGTGCTGGTGTACCTACAGCAACGGAAAAGGGAGGAATATCTTTGTTCACAACTGCTCCCGCACCAATGACGCTGCCTTGACCGATGGTAACGCCATCTAGAACTGTAACTCCATGTCCTAGCCAACAATTATCCTCAATCACAATTCCCTTGCGAGTTATACCTTGATTTTTGATTGGTTCTATGGGATCTGCAAAATTATGATTATTTGCATATATCCCTGAGTGACCTGCAATTAGGCAGTGCTTGCCAATTTTTATATCTCCTGGCCCCTCAATACACACGCTAGGGCCAATAAAGGTTTCTTCATCAATGTGAATGACAGTATCTTCCAAACACCCTATATCAACGTTACGCTCAATTGCGACTTTATTACCTAGATAAACTCTATTATTTCTGTGTCCTCTGCCGTCTATGCGTACACCTCTGAAAATATATACTTCATTGCCAATTTCAATCCCAGAAGTACCGATAAACTCTACTCCATTTTGGATATATATTTGTCTACCTATATTTGCAAAAATACTACGATATATCAACTTTCTGATTTTTGGCCCTAGAGCAATTGTCGGAATATCACCTAATAAGGTAATGATTAAAACTTCTTGCAGGCGCTGCCATTTTGAGGAATATTGCTTGTTGCTCATGGCTAAATATCTCTCAAGTAAACTATTGTTGACGTTCTGGAGAATTGATTTGGGTTTGGTTCTGCCTGCTACTCATACCAATCACGCTGGTATATATCAATTTTTAAGTACAATTGATTGCGTTCCGGCAAGTTTACATATTTTTAGATAGTTTGCCAAATAATGGAAAACTTAAGTTTAGGTTTGACGATCTAATTCAAAGGGTACAGGGAACGGCAACGCTTAATAGGGGAACCTACTTGCAAATAGTGACATTAAAACAATTACACTGTTTTTCAAAACATCTTTTTTGGAGTGCGGCTCTGTACCCACAACTAAAGTTTTTATCCCTGTTCCCTATCCTGAAGGGTATGTAATGATATTGCTTATTGTTGCTGAACTAATTAATCAGCTAATATCATTGCATTGTCGAGTCAAACCTCAAACTATTAAATTGTCAAATATGAAAATTTGCTGGTTTAGACAGGCTAAAATCTTGTTTATCCGGAAAATTTCCAAAGCTTATCATTTAATTATAAATAGAGTTGTTTACCTGGAGTCTATTTACTCACCAGGTTTTTTTGAGTTTTTTAAACAACTCAAATTAATAAGCTATTTTCTAACACAACTACATTTATATATGTAATTTTAAAGGCTAGGTAAATTTTCTGCCTACCATTAAATGTAGTTATTGTTGAATTTTTCCGGGAGCTTTGCTCAAGTAAAACCCTTTTAGGGTGGAGTGTCTCCCACTTCAGCCATCACATTGAAGTTAACCATCGGTGCAAACAAGTAAGCGCTTCCCCGATTGCTATGACGACTTTCTTGCAACGAATTTCTAGAGTATGCTGCTCCAATCATGTTGCACACGGATGATTTACAAACTAACTAACAAAATCACACTCCTGACGACATGAGTGAACTTTGATAACAGTTGCTTCTAACCATAACATATTTTATTTTTTGTGGAATACTTTTATCAGGCCAATTTTGATGATTACTTAACAATTAAAAAACACTAATTGGCTAATTTTTTTACTTTAGCGATCGCCATTATGTAGCTTTTTATTCATCGTGATAATTTTGGTGCTAAATAGGTTACATATAGGTTTGTAAAAGGGACTGGCGGTATGACACCCTTAGTTTGTAGCGCAGAGTATTTTACTCATATTGAAAAATTTGTAAATCACCCAATCAGGTGAGCCAAGCGGGTGATGCGTGCGTGACATGGCTCATTATAAATTCTTATTGAATGAAATATTAAATATACTCTAGTTTTCAAGGGGATTCCATAAAAGAATATTAGACTGATCTGAGTATTAATTTTGACTTACACATTTGGTTTCATATATGATTCTTATGCAAGAAATTGTCCAAGAAGCTTTAAAAACAGGCTATTTGAGCGCTGCTGCTGAAGATAGGATGCGATCGCTTATTCAAAATAACTACGATTCTGAAGATTTAGATGCCTGGATTATTTTGCAACGAGCTGTCAGTGCGGGTGAGGTGAAGCAAGAATCGCGTCGCAAAAAAGCTGCATTCTCTTCTCAAAATAAAGACACTTCCTCAAATATTAAACTTGCTTATCAAATAGCAGCAGAAATTGCTTATGCCGCTGCTATTGCTTTGAGTATGTCGAAAAATACCAAAGACCAACCTCCTTTAGGTGCTTAATAATGTTGCATGACTAAGTTATTGTATACTTTTGATACCAAGCAGTTGGCGATCGCCTAATCAACTGCTTGGTAAAATTTTAGATTTTCTTCAAATTTTGCTTGGGTAACTTCAGCGCAGCCCTGATCTTTTTTTTAACTGAATTTTTATTAAAAAATAATTAAATCTAAATAAAAAATTAACTCAGCGAATAATTAAATTTTTATAAAATTAGCACTTGGTTTAAGATAACGCCTAGAATTAAAAACATCTTTGGTGTAAACCATAGCAGCGAGGAGTAGAATAATTCTCAATGCTTAACAAAGTCATGGCATTATTACAAACACAGTATAAAGAATTGGCAACATTGGGAAAAGACAGTAAACAATAACCATAGCTAACCTTGGAGTTTTGCCAACCTATGCAGCCAATTCGCACATTTAACGTTTCCCCCTCCCTACCGCCGCGACTCGAACCGCTGCGGCGGCTGGCACAGAACTTGCACTGGGATTGGAACGTTGAGACCAAAGATTTATTTCGTCGCTTAGATGCTGACTTGTGGGAATCTAGTCGTCATAATCCTGTATTGATGTTAGGTACAATCAGTCAAGCACGGCTTTTGGAAGTTGTTGAAGATGAAGGCTTTCTAGCGCAAATGGATCGGGCCTTTCGCCAATTAGAAGACTATCTTCAAGAACGCACTTGGTATCAAAAGCAACGCAGCAACAAACCAAAAGAATGCTACGCTTACTTTTCGGCTGAATTTGGACTTGTAGATTGTTTACCTGTTTATTCTGGAGGCTTGGGTGTTCTGGCGGGGGATCACCTCAAATCCGCTAGTGATTTAGGACTACCGTTAGTAGGTGTCGGCTTACTTTACCAACAAGGATACTTTGCCCAGTATCTCAACGCCGATGGCTGGCAGCAAGAACGCTACCCCATCAATGATTTTTATAATATGCCTTTGCACCTAGAGCGTAATCCCGATGGCTCAGAATTGCGGATTGCTGTAGACTATCCAGGACGCAAGGTATACGCCAGAGTTTGGCGTGTGCAGGTGGGAATGGTGCCACTTTATATGTTGGACACCAACATTGAACCCAACAAAGCTTACGATCACGACATCACAGATCAGTTGTATGGTGGCGACATTGATATGCGTATCCACCAAGAAATCATGCTGGGTATTGGTGGTGTGCAGATGCTCAAAGCTTTGGGATATGAGGTTACAGCCTACCATATGAATGAAGGTCACGCTGCCTTCTCCGCCCTAGAGCGCATTCGCATCTTAATTCAAGAAGAGGGTTTAGATTATGCCCAAGCTAAACAAATAGTCTCTTCTAGCAACATTTTTACTACCCACACACCAGTACCAGCGGGAATTGACTTGTTCGCCCCTGACAAAATTTTGTACTATCTGGGCTACTATGCAGATATCTTTGACTTACCCAAAGAGCAATTTTTAGGACTGGGACGCGAGAATACAGGCGATTTGTCTGCACCCTTTAGTATGGCGGTGCTAGCCCTGAAAATGGCGACATTTTCTAATGGGGTGGCACAGCTGCATGGTGTGGTGTCACGGCAAATGTTCCAAGGGTTATGGAAGAAAGTCCCCGTGGAGGAAGTACCTATCGCTGCAATTACTAACGGCGTTCACGCCCGTAGTTGTGTGGCGAAATCAACTCAAGAGTTGTACGATCGCTACTTAGGGCCAAATTGGTCATCAGCATCAATAGATAGCCCATTATGGGAACGGATGGATGCAATTCCTGATGAGGAATTATGGCGGAATCACGAACGCTGCCGTTTGGATATGATTTTGTATGTTCGCGAACATTTAGTCAAGCACTTACGCGATCGCGGCGCTTCTTCCTCAGAAATTGTCCAAGCACAAGAAGTTTTAGATCCCTATGCTTTAACAATTGGCTTTGCTCGTCGCTTTGCCACCTACAAACGTGCTACCTTGTGGATGCGCGATTTAGAACGCATCAAACGGATTTTGCTAGGTAACAAACACCGCAAAGTCCAATTTGTGATTGCTGGTAAAGCACACCCGAAAGATATTCCCGGTAAAGAACTCATCCGCGATATCAACCACTTTATCCGCGAACAACACTTAGAAAAACAAGTGGTGTTTGTTCCCAACTACGACATTCACATATCGCGGTTGATGGTGGCGGGTTGCGATATTTGGTTAAACACACCGCGTCGTCCCCGCGAAGCCTCTGGTACCAGCGGCATGAAAGCATCAATGAATGGATTACCCAATTTAAGTGTTCTAGATGGCTGGTGGGATGAAGCTGATTACGTCCGCACAGGTTGGGCAATTGGACATGGAGAGAATTACGAAGATCCCAATTATCAGGATGAAGTCGAAGCCAACGCTCTCTATGATTTGCTAGAGAAGGAAGTTGTACCCCTATTTTATGATCACCGCGATACCGATGGCTTACCCCGTCCTTGGGTTGCCAAAATGAAAGATGCAATTCGGCTGAATTGTCCGTTTTTCAATACAGCGCGGATGGTGGGAGAATATGCTGGGCGGGCTTATTTCCCAGCCAGCGATCGCTATCATACTTTAACTATCGATAACTACGCCCCTGCTAAAGAACTCGCTGCTTGGAAAGCAAAACTCAGTGAACATTGGTTTAATATCAAAATCAAAGATATCAACGTATCCGCAGCATCAGACATCGAAGTTAATCAAACCGTTGCCGTCAAAGCCCAGCTTGATTTAGCAACTATGACTAATGATGATGTGCAGGTAGAGTTATATCAAGGTGCGATCGATGCCAACGGTGAGATTGTCAACGCTGTGCCAGTGATCATGGATTACCAAGGAGAGGATACACAAAAACTAAGTATTTACACTGCCAACATCACTTATACCACCTCTGGTTTGCAAGGCTTGTCTTTGCGTGTGTTGCCGAAAAATCAATACTTGTCTAGTCCTTATGAACCAAGATTGATTGCTTGGGCAGAGTAAAGCGATTAGAAATCGCGCGCCAGTTGCTACCCTGTGGGAAGCCGCCCTCCGGGCGTCTACAAGTCGGCAAAGCCGACAACACTTGCTTCAACGCTCTTAACCCGCGCAACGCAGTGTTTCCCCAACGCACTGGCTTGGCTACACAAACAAAACCCACCTCTGTGGGTTTGAAAAACATAGTTTTTGGTTAGTCCACGGAGGTGGACTTCGCCTGTGTAGTAGCGAATTCTATATCGCCCAAAACTACGATTCTTTGGGGGACGACAATGTAACCAGTAGTGCGATCGCCTAGTACTAGGTTACGTTGTTCTCCCCAATACCACCAGTATGCAGCAACATACGCACAGATGAGACTATCTAGTTTATCTTCGGCTGCTTTGAGGGTTGCACCTGTGGTAGGAATTTCGCAAGGGAACGAACCACAGAGGCGCACAGAGCGCAGAGGAGGTTGATAAGTAGGTAAAATGTCGAGAATGTAATTATAAAGTTTGCTTAGTTCTAAGCGACGCTCATTGAGGCGTCCTTTTTTGTATTTGAGGATGCGTTCTAAGCCAAATAGATGCACTATTGCTGGATGCGGAAAAACTTCTATTTGATATCTGCCGGGTTTTTGTGGTTCGATGGTGGGTGCGTGGGCAAAACCACGAGATTCTAATTCTAGTCCAAAGTTGATGGTACGTTCTGCGAAGGGGAGGTTTTGATTGGCTGGGTAGCATCCGGCGTGATATTTGCCAAAGTGCTTATGGGTGAGTTTGTCGGGGAGGCGACTCCCAGTAGCGTTGGGGATCAAGGTAGGTGCATCTACGGCGATGATGGCTGGTTCGTCTGGTTGTACGCATTTATCAATCCAGGTGAGGATATCTGCAATGAATTCTTGACGATCTAAATCCAGTAGTTGGAGTTGTCCATCTATCAATTCTAAGCAGCATAGTCCGCTTGGTTGGGATTTCCAACCTAAATCAATCCCTAGAAATTTCATTACTAACCCATGCAGAATACAGTAAGGCGATCGCAATGATATCCTGATTGGCGGTTATGAGAAAGATATCGTCAAAGCGATCGCCTCAACACATGATGATTATAAATCTGTGAGTAGAGACGTGCTATGGAACGTCTTTACAAGGGTCTATTGCTAAAAAGTTTAGAGTCTTTCTAAAAAAAGGTGTCTGGTATTGTACCGATAAAGGAGTTTAAATATGAACGTAAAGTCAAGACTTTTAGAGATTTGGGAAAATAATCCACCAAGCTTTTTCTACATTAATCTCCCGTTACCTAATAGCCCATCAGTTATGCTTGATGGTGGTGGAAGCGGTTGTTATGATGCTGATATTTTTATCCAAGAAATAGAATCTAATCTTGATAAAAAGAAAGGTAATTTGTGGAGCGTTCAAACGTTTGGACACTATGACAATTCCAATCATGAATGGCATCTTGTAGGGTACGAAGCTCTTGAACATCAGATTTATCAGAAATTCATTATTCTGTATTATGAACCTGTTAACTATGCTCAGGTCGTTCAAGACTGCATGAAAAAAAATGTAACAAAAGAACTTGTCACACGTAACTAAGCTTTTTTAAATAATTATTCTGCCTGCGTTTTGCAGCGCAAAGTCGGCCGGGTCGGTTTCCGTCCCGTCGAACTTTGCAAGAAGGCTTTTTTATGGCTATACCAATTCATTTGGTATAGGTAACTTTGATTGAGTTTTGCTAATTTTGGGGTTCTATACTTGACTTTTATGAGCAAAGATTCTATCTGAAGAATAAAAAATATCTATCTTAGGTTTGATATTATTTAAACTGTTATCTAAATTCTCTTTACTTGTTAAACTTTGATTCAGAGAAGAAACTAAAGAGCATTTAAAGAACCAAAGCTTTAATGCAGGCTAGAGGAATAAAATTAATGGAACCTTCTAAAAAGAGAGCAGAAAAAACATCTCGACGCAACTTTTTGGGACAAGCACTGACAGCAGCGGGAACAGCTATTGCTGCTCCTGCAATTATCAACCAGACAACCGCGGCTAAGGAAGTTATTCAAAGCTCGGAAGGTAATATGGATCTAACACTTACCGTCAATGGCCAACCACGAACCTTAAATATTGAGCCACGTGTGACACTCTTGGATGCTTTGCGCGATCGCCTGGGTCTTGTCGGCAGTAAAAAAGGCTGCGATCATGGTCAGTGTGGTGCTTGTACTGTTTTAATTGATGGTCAGCGTGTTTATTCTTGCCTATCTTTAGCAGTCATGCAGGAAGGTAAAGCAATTGTTACCATCGAAGGCTTAGCAAAGGGTGATACTCTGCATCCCATGCAAGCAGCATTCATTGATAACGACGGTTTTCAATGCGGCTACTGTACACCAGGACAAATTTGTGCATCTGTTGCTTTAGTTGAAGAAGTTAAACGTGGGTGTGCCAGTGTAGTCACACAAGATTTAAATCGTCCTCCACAGTTGGCGGAACTCTCAGAGGCAGAAATTAAGGAGCGCTTGAGCGGTAATCTCTGTCGATGCAGCGCCTACAACGGCATCGTCGCGGCAGTGCAGCAGGTAGCTGGGCAAAAACCACCTTCACCGACAGCAACTATGATCATCAGCGAACTCCAGGAGATGCCGGCATGAACAACTTTACTTACATCCGCGCTACCTCGGTGAAAGATGCTCTGCAACGGGCAAAAACTGACCAAAAAGCTATGTATATCGCAGGCGGGACAAATTTAGTTGACCGCCTGAAAGTTTTTTTGGATGAGCCATCACAACTCATCGACATCTCCCGCTTAGAGATGGGGCGCATTGAACGCACAAGTAGCGGCGGTTTGCGTATAGGAGCGTTGGTAAGTAACACAGCAGTGGCAGATCATCCCGATGTTCGCCGCAACTACCCGATGTTATCACGGGCAATTCTCGCTGGGGCATCGCAACAGATCCGCAATATGGCAACTATGGGCGGTAATCTTTTGCAACGTACCCGTTGTCCCTACTACTACGATACTGCTTTCCCCTGTAACAAAAGACAACCCGGAACTGGCTGCCCTGCCGCTACAGGTATCAACCGAATGCACGCGATTTTAGGCGCTAGTGAGCAGTGTTTTGCGGTGCATCCTTCGGATATGTGCGTTGCTCTGGCGGCTTTAGATGCTGTCGTGGATGTAGAAGGCCCCAAAGGCAAGCGGCAGATTCCCTTAACAGACTTTCACCGTTTACCAGGGGACGCACCCCAGCGAGATACCAACCTCGAACCGGGTGAGTTAATTACTGCTGTAACTCTGGGGCCGATGCCCTTTGCCAAATCGGGGGTTTATTTGAAATTACGCGATCGCACTTCCTACGCTTTTGCTTTAATTTCAGTAGCGGCTGCTCTTGAGTTAACAGGTGAGCAAATCAAAAATGCCCGCTTAGCCATGGGTGGTATCGCTCACAAACCTTGGCGAACCACAGAAGCAGAAAAGTTTCTCATTGGCAAGCCTGCCAACACTACAACATTTCAACAAGCAGCAGAAATTGCGCTTGCGGGAGCCAAGCCCCTAACCCACAATGCTTTCAAAGTTGATATGGCCAAGCGAGCAATACGTCGGGCGCTCACAGTTTCAGCTAAAGGAGGAGGCGTCGTATGAGTAAAGTAATTGGAACTGCCGTCAACCGTAAAGACGGACGAGCTAAGGTTACAGGCACAGCAACCTACGCCGCTGAACATCAAATACCGAATTTAGTTCACGGTTATCTTGTCACTGCTAACATTGCCAATGGGCAAATCAAAAGCATCGACACCAGCACAGCAGAAAAATCTGTGGGAGTGATCGCAGTTTTTACCCACAAAAACGCCCCCAAGGTATTCATGCCCAGCAACGACTTTGTTACCTCGAAAATCTACGAAGCTCGTTTACCGTTATCAGATAACAAAGTTCACTATGCAGGGCAAATCATCGGCTTGGTAGTAGCAGACACCTTTGAGCGGGCACGAGATGCGGCGCACTTAGTCAAGGTCGAATATACAGCCCAAAAGCCACTAATTGATGTCAAACAAGCCTCCTTGAAAGAGCCTCCACCCCAATTTGGTGAAGAACTCAAGTTTGAGAAAGGGAACATCACTAGCGGCATGGCAAGTGGCACAACCAAATTTGCAGCCACCTACAAAACTTCTACCGAACTGCACGCACCCATGGAACCCCATGCCATCATTGCCCACTGGCAAGATGCAGACTCACTCACTGTTTACGAGCCATCCCAATGGGTAGCAGGAACCCAGCGTACTTATGCAGAACTCTTTGGGCTACCAACAGAACGGGTACGGATTGTTACACCTTTTTTGGGTGGGGCTTTTGGTTGCAAAGCCTTCCCCTGGCCTCACGGCATTCTCTGCGCGGCGGCGGCTCGCCAAGTCAAGCGCCCTCTGCGAGTCGTTCTCAGTCGGCGGCAAATGACGGCGAACTCAGGACACCGCTCGGAAACTGAGCAACTTATCAGCTTGGCAGCAACTGCTGATGGCAGTCTGACTGTGATTGATCACCAAGTCAAATCCAGCACTTCCCCAGTAGATACTTTCGCGGAACCGTGTACAGGTATCACTCCAGTCATGTATACAACACCCAATCTGCGAATGAAGCAAGAATTGGCAGTCCTAAACATCGGCACACCAACATTTATGCGTGCCCCAGGAGAAAACCCTGGTTTGTGGGCGTTAGAGTCAGCCATGGATGAACTGGCTTGGCAACTCAAAATTGACCCAGTAGAACTGCGCCTCAAAAACGAAACCAAGGAACATCAACGCAAGGGGCAGCCATTCTCAGCTAAATACTTTGCCGACTGTTTGCGAGTTGGTGCAGAGCAATTTGGGTGGAAAGACAGACCAAAGCAGCCGCGATCGCTCACCCGTGATGGTAAACTCATAGGCTGGGGCATGGCAGCAGCAACCTTTCCCGGCTTGCGGGGTAAAGCCACAGTTAAAGTGCGGCTCCTACCAGATGGTACCGCCCATATTCTCACCGCTGGCAATGACATGGGCACTGGTGCGTATACCGTAGTCGCTGCCACCGCCGCAGAAGAATTGGGGCTACCCGTCGAACAAATACGCGTAGAGTTGGGCGACTCCCTACTACCTGATGGCGGTTTAGCTGGTGGCTCCATGATGACAGCATCCCTTGTGCCAGCAGTCATGTCAGCCTGTCAGCAAGTCCTCAAAACTGCGAAAGTGAAGACCGCGCAAGAAGCATTTACCAATCTCCGTCAGTCGGGACGCTCAGCTTTAGAAGCCACAGCATCCTCCGCCCCCGGTGCTGAAGCCAAGAAATGGGCATTCCAATCTTGGGGCGCACATTTTTGCGAAGTCAGCATCGATGAAGAAATCGGACGCTTACGAGTGACTCGTTGGGTGTCAGTCATGAACATTGGACAAGTCATCAACGCCAAGACAGCAGCCAGTCAAGTGCGAGGCGGTGTCATCATGGGTATTGGACAAGCTCTCATGGAGGAGTCTCACCTAGACCCAAATATCGGCTATCCCGTAGTTTACGATTTGGCTACTTATCACTTCCCAGCCCACGCAGACATTCCGCGCATTCAAGTAGCCTTCGTTGGGCAACCAGACCTCAACTTCAACCCCGCCGGAGTCCGTGGTGTAGGTGAAATTGGCATCACAGGTGTTTCAGCTGCGATCGCCAATGCAGTTTACCATGCTACAGGCAAGCGCATCAGAGACTTACCCATCACACCTGACAAGTTGTTGTAATTGGGAATGGAGAATGGAAAAGAAACAAGGGGCAGGAGGCAAGGGGGAGCTATATATAACCTTCCCCCTGCTCCCCACTCCCCACTCCTTTCAAGGGTAGGTTTTTCATATTCAGTCTGAAAAAACCTATTTTTTCGTTCCGAAATCTTTCTGTGCGTCCCCCTACCCTTCTCCTATCGGAGACGCTGCGCGAACGGGAACGCTTTCAGCGAACGGGTTCGCAGTCGCCTGCGGAGGGAAACCCTCCTTTACTCGCTGTCTCACCGCGTCCCCGCGTCCCCGCCTCAACCAAAACGCCAAATCTAAAAAACCTACCCATAAGAGGGCCCCGAGTTCCCCACTCCCTACTCCCCACTCCCTAACAATGAACGAGCTACACGCTATCTTGGCAACTTTTGCAGAAAGTCAACACAATGCTGAACCAGTATTTCTCGCTACTGTGGTGAATGTTAAAGGCTCTACCTATCGTCAACCAGGTGCCAAAATGCTGATCACACAAGCAGAGCAAATGATAGGCATGATTAGTGGTGGCTGTTTAGAAAATGATGTCTTTCACCACACCCGCTCATCCATGCCAGATGGGCAGCCAATTGTTGTCACCTATGACACTAATGCTGATGAAGATATTGTGTGGGGATTTGGACTGGCTTGTAATGGTGTAGTGCAAGTACTAATTGAACACCTAGATGTAGATAATTCTCTTAATCCTATAGCTTTTATTCAACAATGTTTTTTTCGTCAGCAACCGGGGATTATTGCAACTGTTTTTGGTGTGGAAGGCACAGTTAATGTTAATATCGGGGCACGCTTCATGCTGAATTTCGATAATAGCATAACTACTAATATTGCAGAATCTTCTTTAGTTGCTGCTCTGACTCAAGATGCTCAAATCGCTCTCAAAAATCAACATTCAAGTGTTAATAAATATCAATTATTCTCAGGTATTGTTGATGTTTTTCTTGAAGTAATTCAACCACCCACACGCCTGATAATTTTTGGTGCAGGCCATGATGCTGTACCAACAGCGCAGTTTGCTAAAGCTTTGGGTTGGCATGTCACTATTGTTGATTGTCGAGCTAATGAGGCAACCAAAGAACGTTTAACAATGGCTGATGAGGTGATTCTGACTCGCCGCGAGATTTTAGATCAACAAGTATGTGTGGATAAATATACTGTTGCTGTAGTGATGACTCATAATTATTTAGATGATTTAGAGATTCTCAAATTATTATTGCGATCGCCTGCTGTATATATAGGTTGTTTAGGCCCTAAGCATCGGACTGCCAGATTACTCGAAGATTTACATGCTGAGGGTATGGACTACACTACAGAACAGCTACAAAGATTATATGGCCCTGTGGGCATTGATATTGGTGCAGACACGCCTGAAGCGATCGCTTTATCGATGATTGCTGAAATTCAAGCTGTGCTGACAAATCGTTGTGGTGGTTTTCTGCGAAACCGCACTGCACCAATTCATCAACGACATGAAGTTAAGGAAAAACTAACTAGGAGTGTAGGGGTATAAGGGTTTAGGGGAAGAGGACGCGGGGACGCGGGGACGCGGAGAAAATTTCTTCCCCACTCCCACTCCCCACTCCCCACTCCCCATTTCCAAGAGGGGAGATTTTGATCATGGTTGCCATTATTATTTTGGCGGCGGGTGCGTCAACTCGTATGGGTACACCTAAACAACTTTTGCCCTATGAGGGACGGAGTTTAATTCGCCATGCGCTTGAAAGTGCGATCGCTTCTGTATGTAGACCTATAGTAGTTGTTTTGGGGGCTAATGCCCAAGCAATATTTCCTGAAGTTAATCAACCGGATGTGCAGGTGGTGGAAAATCCCCAATGGAATTTGGGCATGAGTGCTTCTATTAAAAGTGGAATTTTGGCACTTGCAAATTATTCTGAAAGTATAGATGCAGCGGTTATTATTGTTTGCGACCAGCCGTTCGTTTCTGCTGAAGTGATTAATCTCTTAGTCACAGGATATCATTCTACAGGGAAACCTATCGTTGCTTCTCAATATGCACAAACATTCGGTGTACCTGCTTTGTTTAATCAGATATTTTTCTCGGAACTCGCAAGCTTGGGTGAGAATGTTGGTGCAAGAAATTTGATTAAGAAACATTTCAATCAAGTGTTTGGCGTTCCTTTTGAATTAGGTGCGATTGATATTGATACACCAAACGACTATATGAATCTGACGAGGGAGTGCAAAGATGAGGGGACGCGGTGAGACAGCGAGTAAAGGAGGGTTTCCCTCCGCAGGCGACTGCGAACCCGTTCGCTGAAAGCGTTCCCGTTCGCGCAGCGTCTCCGATAGGAGAAGGGTAGGGGGACGCGGAGAATGACAATTCCCAATTCCATATTTTGGTAAAAACAAGTGAGAAAAATCTGGCTACTGGCTATGACACTAATTAGTTTGGGAATGTGGTTAATCTTGCATTCCTCTGGTTCTGTTGTCCCAACCGTTGCGTCTTCACCACCAAAAACTATCCGCTACTTTGAGCGCACTTTGCCCCAAGGTATAGCTCATGTCTTGTTAATTCCTACTAATAGTCGATTTTTGGTAACTCCTGCATTATCGCCGAAGGTAAGCACAGTAGAGGAATTTGCCCAAAAGCATCGAGCGATCGCAATCTTTAATGCAGGCTTTTTTGACCCAGTAAACCAAAAATCCACATCCTACGTAATTTTACAAGGAAAACTCGTTGCTGATCCCAAGCAAAATGAGCGATTAGTGGATAATCCCAAATTAAAACCTTACCTCAATCAAATTTTCAATCGCACAGAATTCCGCCGCTACCTATGTGGACAGACCATTCGCTATGATATTGTTCCGCACAGGGAGTCATCACCAGCAGGTTGTCGATTAGTCGATGCTATAGGTGCTGGCCCGCGCTTACTACCACAACTCACCTCAGTGCAAGAGGGTTTTGTAGATACTACCAATGGACGGGATGCACTCGGCAGCAACCAACCTAACGCCAGAACAGCTGTAGGTATTACTAATGACGATACTGTTGTTTTAGTAATGATGGCTCAAAAAACCTCAGACCCCACTAACTCTGGAATATCCTTACCAGCGCTGGCAGATTTCCTCAAAACTCTCGGTGTCCAAAAAGCGATGAACTTAGATGGAGGGAGTTCGTCTTCGCTTGATTACAATGGCAAAACCATTTACGGGAAGGTGGATTTGCAGGGCAATCTCATCAAGCGACCTGTGAAATCGGTTTTGTTAGTTCAAGAAAACTAGAAAATCTCGCCCAAGAACTATCGTGGCTTATCAAAACAATCAGGTCTAAAACCGGACTTCGTCCAAAGTTTTTGGAGCGCTTTATAAATTCACCGTTACAAAAACGACCTGCGACCTGCGTTAATTACGAATTACGTTAGCGCAGCGTAAAGCCTGCGGCATAGCTTCGCTTAGAGCGACACAGGAGCGTCGCATCATTACGAATTACGAATTATTTAACTAGCCGTTTGATTTTGAAAGATGCGTAGTTGCTCTACTATATAGTCTTCTAATTCTTGTTTATCTCTGCTGCTAGCATTACGCTGATAAACCTTTCCTGTCTCTTGAATAAACTTACGTTTTTCATTAGGAGAACCTTTACTTTTAGCTCCTGGTTTGTTTAATTTTTTTTGTAATTCTTCCCAGGTTTGTTCACCTACATTTTCACCAACTTTTACAAGTGCTTGAGGTAGTAATATTTTTGCTTCTCTTTTGAAATCTTCTTCTGTTTCTAACGAGGCTAAATCTACACTACTGAAGTCAATATTAATTTGAAATTTACTCATGGAATCTCTAAACTTGCAAGTTAGTTAGTTGTGAAGTGAAATTATAGATATAACATAGTTATCTAATTCTAACCTTTAATAGCCAGAAAATGTTATTTTGTGGAACAGGCAAGATGTCTATCAAAGAGGACAGACGACGGGCCACTAGTTTTTGCTTGGACTGTAAATTTTTTGAGGATACATCTTCTCAAAGTAGGCGATCGCAACTTCGCCAAATGCTTTAACCGCAAAAGCTCCAATTATAGGTTGAACAATTTGTCCGATGCCAGGAACAAATGTTGCTATCATACCACCCATCCTGAAAAGTAGTTGTCCTCCGCCCATAGCTATGATTGCAGCTGCGATCGCACCTGCGCCACCAGCAGGTAATAAATCTACATCATAAACTTGAGCAATTCGACTGATTACAGCTGCCTGTACAGCAGTTAGACTAGTTTGGAAGTTGAACGCGCCAACACCAGGAACCCCACCAGCTAATCCTGCTGTAACTCCACCTCCCATCATTAACCAAAGTTCATCTCTTGCTTGGTCACTACAATATTTAGGCATAACAGAAATCACCATGCCATAAAAGATTTGTTGTAAGTTCAATAAATTTCAGCACTACAACTATGCAGATCTAATCAACAAGATTGGCTCAAGTTAATTGCAACTAAACTCGTAGCAAAAAATTGGTCGCAGAATGTTGTCTTGGCTGGAAGTGACTAAAAACAATTGACGATAAAAACGGCATCTCGATGCTTTCTCATAAATCAGTTCTCAGATGCTGTATTCACTAGTTCTAGGTTATCTATACCTTGTTGATAACATTCATAATATTCAGAATTTTTTCAAACAAAATCCATCCCAAGATATGACCAGCAAAGTCATCGCAGCGTTTTTGATACACTCAATTGTTGAAAAAACTGAATTGAACCTTGGATGACGCCGCATAGCGTAGATTTTGAGTTGGATAAATAGCTGCGATCGCCTCAACCATAACTATTTTGGTCTAATCGCTTTAATTAAATTTTTGTTACATTTTGATAAATTTTTTCACCGACTTACTGACTTGCTCTATTAAGAGAATTAGAAGTGAAAGTCACCAAGATTGTCATGATTTAACCAGCAATAACGAAGGCAGGGGCAGGAGGCCGTTTTTGTCACGGGGATTTATACCTCCCTCTAAAAACTTTTCGCTTTCAAACTTGACCAATATCCCCTACCCCCTTACACCCCAAAAGCAAGCTATATTAGGGGTTTGTGCATAGGTATCACCAAACCTTCGCAGGCTAGTAATGATTGGGGAAATTTGGATTGAACTTCGCCTTGAGCCTGGTCAAGAAAGTCATCGTGGTCATCCGGGTGATGATGCGATATGACCAACTTTTGTACGTTTGCACTGTGAGCTAAGTTGATAGCAGTTTGCCAGTGTAAATCCGCTGAGTCATGGTTGTGAGATGTCGGAGGCACGTAAGTAGCATTGGCTATGAGTAAATCAACACCTTCAACAAACTGTAAAATCCGCTCTTGTTCTGCTTGATCTGCACTTTGATGCAAATCTGTGACGTAAGCAACGCTTAAATGCTGCCAATTAACTCGATATCCAGCTGAGCGCTGGGTTTGATTGATTAGTGCTGTGGTGATTGTGACGCTATCTAAATTGACTTCACTGTTGAGAGTTAGATTATAAAACTGCAATTCGGATTGCATCACCTGTAAAGGATAAGGAAAGTGTGGCTGGAGCATCTGATCGCACAAACATTGTTTGATCGAAGCTCCATTTGAGGCCGCTGTTCCATAAATGTGAAAGCAATTTTCTGCTACAAATGCAGGTGCAAAAAAGGGAAATCCTTGAATCCGATTTGATTGAGAATTAGTAAAAAACAAATGAGCTTCTAGTGGTTTTTGGAGTTTTTGCCAAGTGTTACCTAGAATGCGTAAGCCAGTACCACCATCAAAAATTAAGCGTTTTCCATCTACATGCATTTCTACACATGCAGTATTGCCACCATACCGACTGTTATGGCTGCTAGGGGTAGGAATTAAACCCCGTACACCCCAAAATTGCACTAAAAATTCATTCACTGGGTTATTGAGTGGGGTAGTTGACTGCTCATCTATGTAGTTTTGGGAACCCGACAGTTCAAAATTTGACATTATTCTTTGCAATTAGACCTTACTGAGCAGGTCATCGTAGTGCCGTACTTCCAACAGTCGGTTTTTTTCATCCACAATGACTACCGTAGGAGAGTAACTTTTTAACTCTTCTGGAGTGAACTGCCCGTAAGTCATTATAATCAAGCGATCGCCACTAATGCCTAGACGTGCCGCAGCCCCATTTAGTTCAATCACTCCTGAATTAGCCGGCGCGGGAATTGCATATGTAATAAAGCGCTGTCCATTAGCATTATTGACTACTTGCACCTGTTCATACGGTAAAATTCCAGCTTTTTCTAAAAGGATTTTATCAATGCTGATACTACCCACATAGTTGAGATTTGCCCCTGTAAGGGTGCAGTTATGAATTTTTGCCAAAAGGATAGTGCGCTGCATTTGGTTTCGGGGTTTATGGCGATTTGGCTCGCAACCAGCGAAAGCTGTTTTCCTGTTTTTTGAGTTTGGTGAGCAGAGTCTTGATTATCTTTGCCTAGTCCATTATTACAGGGGAGATTGGTAATTGGTAATTGGGTGCAACCCATTACCTATTACCTCATCCATTATGCTTTAGCAGCTTTGATGCATTTTTCAACTAGAGCCGCAACTTGTCCAGCATCTTGCCAACCGAGAATTTCAGTCACTTTTTTCTCTAAATTTTTATAAGTGCGAAAAAATTCGGCAATTTCATCCAATCGGTGTTGATGAATGTCTTTTAAAGATTTGACTTCAGCGTAACGGGGATCTTTAGCTGGCACACAAAGAAGTTTTTCATCGCGATCGCCACCGTCAATCATTTCTAACAGCCCAATTGGGCGTGCAGCGATCACACATCCAGGGAAGGTTGGTTCATCGATGATCACCATACCATCCAATGGGTCGCCATCATCAGCCAAAGTATTGGGTACAAAGCCGTAGTCATACGGGTATTGCACCGAAGAATAAAGTACCCTATCTAAGGCAAAAGCTTGTATTTCCTTATCGTATTCGTATTTATTTTTACTCCCGCCGGGAATTTCGATCAAAACGTTGATAATGCCTGGTTTAGGTTGAGCAGGAATAAGGGATAAATCCACAACAAAATCCTCCGATAACAATCAGTAGTAGGCGCACTCAGTTGGCTCCCGTGTAGAATTTTAGGGCAATTCGGTATCTGGCGCTGCACTGTTCTTGATCAGAGGTGGGGGTGATGTGGTTCGACTTCTCCTGTCAAAGACGCTACGCGTAGCAAGATCCCGTAGGGTACGCGGTAATCTCGACTTCGCTCGATACCGCATAGCCGAAACTGACTAACCGGGGGATGAGAAGACGCGGTGAGACAGCGAGTAAAGGAGGGTTTCCCTCCGCAGGCGACTGCGTTAGCGAGCTTGCGAGCGTCACCCGAAAGGGGACGCGGAGAATGACAAATCCTTATTACCCCTAATCCCCACTATTTCCGGGGGCCCCCTTTCAAGGGTAGGTTTTTCATATTCCTATTTTTTCGTTCCGAAATCTTTCTCCGCGTCCCCGCGTCAACCAAAACGCGAAATCTAAAAACCTACCCATAAGAGCCGGGGGCCCCGAGTTCCCTATTACTATTTTTTGTGTTACATTTAGTAGTAAGGTAGTAATACATCTGCCAAGCTTATGGTTTGGGTTCTGTATGTCCGACTGGTGCGCCAACCTTTGGATTGAGCGTATACCGCGAAGCAATGCGTCACTACTTTACCGTTTGATTAGCTCAGTGGCAGAGTATCCGAGAAGATCGGAAGGGCGTAGGTTCGAGTCCTACATCAAGCACCGTGTAAGTTAGCTCAATGGAAGAAGCAATCGACTCAGAATCGATATGTTGTAGGTTCAACTCCTACACTTACCACCAACCCTGTCCGGGTCAAAAGACACTACCCTGCTAAGGTAGCTTTAACACCAATGGTATGGGAGGACATCCCAATACGGTTCGACTCCGTTATTTTGCAAACTCTGTGATGTGGGTGCTAGCTACTTTTAATCACGAAAGTGGTGAAAAGTAGCAACAGTGAAGAAGCTAGTGCGATCGCTTTTCTCTCTAACTTGAGTATGTCCCTTCGGTTTCTGTGTCTGGTTTCTCTACGGAGACTCTGGAAATGGTAAACCGAACGGCATATCTGAGCGCTATTTTCTGTTTCTAGATTGTCCAAGGGCAGTCTAGAGGAAATTAGCAATCTTAATCCAGTTTTAGAGACGCGATCGCCCGCAACTAAACTGTATGCACCTGCATTTGCAGAGTTTAAAAATTCAAAATATAATTTTTAATTCATGCCAAAATTTGAAACCCAACTAGAAACTTTTTATGCTACAAATCGCCACGAATGGCGAGAATGGCTAGAGAAAAATTATCTATCTTCTGTTGGGATATGGCTAATTTATTACAAAGTCAAAAGTGGTAAACCCAGCATTCGATATAGCGAAGCAGTCAAAGAAGCTTTATGTTTTGGATGGATTGACAGTAAAGTTAAATCACTAGACGAATACCGTTATATGCAAATATTTACTCCTCGAAAACCGAAAAGCGTCTGGTCAAAATTGAATAAACAATATATCCAAGAACTTCTTGAGCAAGGCTTAATGACTGAGGCTGGTTTAGCAAAAATTGAGGTAGCAAAACAAGATAGTTCATGGAGTACATTAGATGCCATAGAAGCTTTAATTATCCCAGATGACTTAAAGCAAGCACTAGCAGCAAACGAAGCAGCTAATCAATATTTTGAGTCATTAAGCAACTCATCCAAAAAAAATATCCTCTTTTGGATTGACAGTGCTAAACGTCCAGAGACAAGATGCAAACGAATTGAGAAAACTATCAATTCAGCAGCACAGAACGAAAATCCTCAGTGATATAAATGTCTTTATCAAACCTTATATTTTAGTTAAAAATGCCCAAGCTATCTATACGAATTTCTATTTGATTTGGTGAAAAAACTCCGTATACCTTAGAGAATCTCTCTTCCCCTACGCCAATAATTTAAAACATCCAAGCAGATTACTATATGTGGAAAACTTTTTACATTAAACCTAACGAAATCGGAATCTTATATCACCGCAGTGATTTTAAGAAAGTTTTACAGCCAGGGACTTACACTTATTTGGGTTGGCATTGGCGAGTAAAAGTTTATGATCTCAACCAACCTGAAGCTAAGATTGAAAACTTAGAATTATTATTGCGAAATCATAATTCAGAGTTACAGCAATATCTATTAGTTGTACAAACAACATTCAATCAAGCGGCTTTAGTGCGCTTGGGTCAAAATTGGGTGAGTGTAATACCAAATCAATTAAGAGCTTTTTGGCGTGGTTTTATTGATGTACAATGTCATCTTTTCAACTTGCAAGAAAGCTTGGAATTGCCTACTGAGTTCGTGCAGCAATTACGAGGAATTGCCTTGAATGGAATCAAGAAGTTCCAAATCTCTGAATATGAGATTGGTTTGCTGTATGTGCAAAATAACTTTGTGCGACCATTAGAACCAAATGAGTATGCTTTTTGGTCTGTGAATCGGGATGTTACAGTACGGACTCTCAGCAAAATTGTACCCAATCCAGATTTTCCTTTAGAAGATGTTTTGATCGAACGACATCCTGAGTTTGTCGCGGCTTACTGTCAAACAGTACAATTGCTCAATCAGCAAGTTGCGATCGCCAGGTATCAAGGTAAAGTCATTTCTATTCTTGGGCCATGCAGTCGCAAGCTGTTCTGGCAAGGTGTGGAAGTAGAGGTGATTGATATCAGCACTGATGCTAAGTTACCATCTCGCTTAATCGCTGAGTTAGTCTCAGGTTTACCAGAGGTTCTAGTTTTGAGCCGTAGTTCTTTGCATGTTTGCGAAGTTCCCGCACAACACTTGGGATTACTTTATATCAATCAAGAATTTCAAACACAACTGCAACCAGGAATGCACGCTTGGTGGACGTTTGGACGTTCCTTACAAACAGAAGTCTTTGACTTGCGCCAGCAAATTGTTGAAGTGTCTGGTCAAGACATGCTTTCCAAGGATAAAGTACCATTGCGCTTAAATCTAACCACTAGTTTCCGCATCATCGACCCCCTAAGAGCTAAAAACGGGTTATCAAATATTACCAGCTACTTATATAAAGAAGCTCAGTTTGCTTTGCGTGGTGCTGTTGGAGAAAGAACTCTAGATGCTTTGCTGGAGGATAAAAGCGCGATTGATAGAAGTATTTTTGACTACATTCGCCAGAAAACCGTAGATTATGGCATTGAAATCGATTCGGTTGGGGTTAAGGATATTATTCTCCCTGGTGAGATTAAGACGATTTTGAGCAAGGTAGTGGAAGCTGAAAAAGTAGCTCAAGCAAATGTAATCCGTCGTCGTGAGGAAACAGCAGCTACCCGCAGTATGTTAAACACCGCTAAAGTGATGGAAGATAACCCCGTCGCGTTGCGTTTGAAGGAGTTGGAAGTGCTGGAAAGAATTGCCGAGAAGATTGAGAAAATTCAAGTCAACGGCAGCTTGGATAGTATTTTGACCGAGTTAATTCGGATTAATCGCGAATAAAAGGGACTGGGGTTGTCCGTCCCCTGTTCCCTTTTATTACTCGGACATAAGCAAATTATTCGGGTCGATACCTTGAGATTGCAAATAAGCAATCAGTCGGTCTTTTTGCTGGCGTTCTTGTTCGGCGCGTTGGTGTTCTTGTTCGGCGCGTTGGCGTTCTTGTTCAGCGCGTTGGCGTTCTTGTTCAATCTGTTCAACAGCCCAAGGTAACAAATTGCCAGCTTTATCCCACCAGCGTAACCAATAACCTGTTCGAGCTTCTTTTGCACCTTGCCAAGTTCCCAAAAATAAGCCTAGTGTATCAATCCAATGGCGACCATTTTCATCAGGCTGCTTTAACTCATAGCGTCCGTTTTCCAGCTGGTGAAATTCCAATAAACCACCATCTGGTTCAAAAATTATGTAAATGGGAACCTGCAAAATTTGCTCGTAGAAAAACCATTTTCCCGGTGGATAAGTTCGCTTAGCAGAATATTCTCCACCATCGCTGTCGGATAGAAACTCCATCACAACGGTGGGGATATCACCTTCTAAATTGGGTGTGTAACTTTTACGATTACTAACAACTTTGTTAACTGATGGAACATAAACCCAGTCTGGTGCTTTAATAATAAATTGTCCGTTGACAGTCGCGCAAAGACCAAAATTTGAAGCTATCAACATCTGCGGCTGGATTAATCCATTAATTTCTAAGCTTTCACGCAAAGCACCAGCCAAAATTGGCTGACCAGTATTCTCCACTGGTTCATCCTCTAGTTTAAAATCGTCGGGTAATGCTTCCCAAGAGATGACCAGTTCAGTTGATGATTTGGCTGCACTGAGTTGGGTTGCCATAAATATGACATAAATCTGAATTTGTTTTCATTTTACCGCTGTTAAGTAGGTGGACACAATTATTTATAAAACGCCTGCGCGACTTCTCCTATCAAAGACGCTAGGCGTAGCAAGGTAATCGAGGTGAGGTTTAATTTAGTCTTTAGACCTCTTGCATAAATATTTTTTTTTCACGCAGAGGCGCAGCGAAAAGTTCTGTTCGCGTAGCGTCTCCGTCAGGAGAAGGAGGGTTTCCCTCCGTAGGAACGCCACTTGCGCGGCTGCCGGGGAACCCGTCCAACGCAGTGGCTCAACTTTTCAAGACAGAGACGCAGAGAAGAGAACGCAAAGAAGGACTTTTGCAAGAGGTCTCTTCTACTTAATAGAAAAATTCTCAATTTTTGCACAACAAAATTCCTAACTTATTAAATAAGCTAGGAATCTAGGTCTTGCAATTTTTACAAAGCAACTTTACAGGCTGAAACTTAAGCTAAGAATTCATCTTGGGGGACGGGAAATATCCCTGCTGTAATTGGAGGAATCAGCTTTAATGATGTTAAACCACCAGCGATATTTGCTGCTTCTTCCTCAGATAAATTGGAAAAATCATCCTCTGAATACAGAGATGCGTTTCTTCTGGTGATCGCATTTTCTACAGCATCACCAATTAGATCGTTAATTTCGATGGGATTTTTATGGTTTCTGTGATTTTCGTTCATGTTGATTAGACTCTTTTTTCTAGTTAATCTTAGATGTTAACGCTTGGTAGTTAAACTACCTGAGATATTCTTATTTTCATAAAATCAGAGGATTTTTATTCAATTTAAAAAATTTAGATGGGATGAAAGTAAACCTGTTATGACACTGAAAATAAAATATAGTTAATTTTTATAATCTAATTTTTGATATATTTTTGCTAATCTAAACGGAAATATCATGAGTTACCCACAATCAGTCTAATCATAAATTTTTGGCTATTAATTAAAGTAGTTATGTCACGATCAACTTGCCAGTCAATGCATGTCTAATCTCTACACATCTTGAGCAGAAATTTTTCACAGTTTCATCTTATTCTTTTCTTGTTAAAAGAATACCTACCAAAGTACAGCTATTGTTACAATAAATACTCAATATTTACTAAGTAACCTTTTAAAGCTGCCAAAGTCAGCATTTGATTACATACTTAGCTTGATTTTTTCCAACTTGGTTGGTATTCTTGCTTTAAGAGAAAAATCTAATACATAAGATTCTGTTTCTCAGGCTTGATGAATGAGGCATGAGTTCAAATATTTACCAAAATTAATATTTGACTACTGCTTGGTTGTAAATAACAGCAACTCAATTATATCAAAAAGATGAAAAGTATATTTTGTCTTTTCAAATCAAGCTGTAATTGTTAATTTTTCTAGTGTGCTAAAACTGAGAAATTAAAATAGGCGATCGCCACAATTAAACGCAAGAAGTTTAATAGCAAATTTCAACAATTGTTCAACTATGAATCAAATCAATATTTTTGCTTTGTTTGTCTCTCAAAAAGCAGTCTTTTGTTCAAAATTGATAGCAGGATTTTCATGTGTTTTTTTGCTATCTAGCCCTACATATGCTGTTACACTTGGTACAAATTTAATTATCAACGGTGATGCTGAAAAAGGGCAAGGCGATGATATAGGTAATGCTGTTGGAACTGATATACCTGCTATTCCTGACTGGAATCCGATTGATAATTTTAGTGTTTTGAAATATGGTGCAACAGGTTTTGAATTTATCAATCCTAGAGGTGAAACAGTGCGCGTGAGTGGACTTCCTGATGCTAGCAGTCCAGGGCCACTAAATCGTGGCAATAATTTATTCTTTGGTGGTGCTGGTAGAAGTTCTTCTAGTGCATCTCAATCAATTAATGTTGCTGATTTATCCTCAATAATTGATGCAGGTAAAGGTGCATTTGATTTGAGTGCTTGGTTAGGGGGATATGCTACCGATTTAGATAATGTGTTATTTAGTATTGATTTTCTTAATCAAGATGGTAACTCTCTAGGTCAAGCAAGTCTCATTTCACCAACTCCAGAGGAACGAAGTAATCTTACTGCTTTATTATTTAAATCTACAAACGGTATATTACCAGTTGGTACACGAAAAATTGATGCAACTTTGAGCATGAATTATGTCCGAGGACGTGTCAATGATGGCTATGCTGATAACCTTTCACTGGTGATTACTAAAGTTCCAGAACCGTCAATATCGGGTGTTTTGATATTTGGTGTATCTTGTGTGATGGTTTGCGGACTGCGTAAAACTCGTCAGTTCTTGCAGTAGTTTGTCATGCTATCTTAATAAACTAGAACTTTCGTATTTTATGTAACAGTTTTCGGATACTATTTCACTATAGTTCCGAAAATTTTACAGGTATGAATAAATATTTCATTATTAAGTGGAATTCCTTGATTTAGCCGTAATATTACAGCGGTGCAAGGTTGATTTAATCACCTAATAAAGCAGATATGGATTGTAAAACAGCTACTTTGGTCTACCAAACAGAGAATCATTTGGAAAAAATTCGTGAGATTTTTCCGGCAGCTTGGAAGTTTTTAGAAGAGCAATCTTTTGCTTATGTCCAGGGAAAGGAAGATAAGTTCGACTCGGCAGTAAAAAATTTAATTGGTGAAGCCAACTTTAAATTTAGGATGGTTCACCGCGATGATAGAGACCAATTAACAAAAGACCTGACAGATTTATTAGGAGATATTACTTCACGCTTACTACTAGAAAAGTATTTCTCTGAACTAGTTGGTCAATCGATTTTCTTTAGTACGATTTGTTGCAATAGCCACATTACAGCAGACCACGAGATGAGTTTAGCAGAGGTTTTACCAATACAACGTGCAGCAGTTAAGTTGCAATAGCATTAGGGACTGGGGAAGATGAAGGGGATGAGGAAAAATAACTAATTCGCAATTCCCCATTCCCCTAATCCCCACTGCCATTTCGTGGGGCCCCGAGTTCCCCATTCCCTAACTAGAGAATTTTCCGACCAGTTAGAATTTCACGCACTTCTAGCATGGCTGAATAGGTGGGTAGAATGTTTAAAGTTTCATTGTTTGGTGTATGCTCTAATGCAGTAGCGATCGCCTGCTTTAAATCCTCTTCAACAATCAAATTTAACCTACTCTCACAAGACTTTTCACTATAGCATAGACGTAACGCCATATCATAAACGCGATCGCCACTGACAATTAAAGTTCCTCCTCGTTCGACTAATTTTTCAGTATCAACATCCCAAATCCAAGATACATCAGTGCCGTCGGGTGTGCGATCGTTTAAGACTAGCAGTGTTGTTTTATCGTTACTTTGCGTGACCACGCGAATTGTTTCATTCGTCCCTACAGGATTTTTGGATAATAAAATTCTTACCCGTTTGCCATTAATTTCTAACTCTTCTGCACGACCAAAAGCTGCTTGGAAGTTATTAATAGTATCTTTAATCGTTGCCTCATCGACTCCCAACTCTTTAGCAGCAGTAGCAGCAGCTAAAGTATTATATTTGTTGTACAAACCAACCAGAATCTGTTGCCATTCGCTACTTTGTAGTGTTGGTTGACTCTTACTAAAACCACACTTGGGACATGTGAAATCTCCTAAATGGGACAAGTAAACGCCTTGATAATTTAAAGAATATCCACATCTGGGACAGTAAATAGAATCAACGGCATGAGGAATAGCATCTAGGTATTGTTCTGGTTCATTGAGACCGAAGAATAACACCCGTTGGGGTAACTGTTGACCAAGATAAGACAAAGTAGGATCATCAGCATTGGGAATTACTACCGTTTCTAGTGGTAGGGTAGAAATGACTTTTGTCCAACGCTTGCTGATTGTATCTACTTCCCCGTATCTATCGAGTTGGTCGCGGAACAAGTTTAAGCACAGAATGATTCGAGGTTGGAGTGGTGTTAATACTTTCGGGACAATATTTTCATCTACTTCCAGAATGGCGTAATCAACATTTAGCGTACCAACCAAGTTAGTGTTTTCTAACAGCGCAGTCATTAAGCCATTTTCTAGATTTGCGCCTGTAGAGTTGTGAGCAATGCGGTAGCCTTTGCGTTCTAGGATTGTGCATAAAAGCAGCGATGTCGTAGTTTTGCCATTGGTACCAGCAACGAGAATCACCCCGTTTTTCACTTGCTGACTCAATAATTGTAAAAGCCGAGGTTCAATACGACGAGCAATCGAGCCTGGTAATACACTAGCAGCACCCAGACGTAGCGATCGCACCATAAACGTTACGCTTTTTGCCACTAACACCGCGAAACCTAGTCGTAGTCTATCTATGAGTTGTATTTTTTTTCCCACATGAATACCCTAATTTGTAATTTGTAATTTGGAATGGGGACGCGGGGACATGGGGACGCGGAGAAATTTTTTCCCACATCCCCCGGTTGGTGAGTTTCGACTACGCTCAACTACCGCGAAGTCGAACCACATCTTTCATAAAGAATGATAACCCCAGCCACTTGCGAGAGATAATCTCAGTAAGCGTTATCTTAAAAAAGAGTACGCGGTCATAGTCATGTATCCGGCGCGGTTTGTTGGATTCAGCACAAACTTACAGAAAATAGTAGCTTGAAAGGTTTCTTTAGATGACAAGTATAAAGTTGGATTTTTTACAAAAAAAAATAATCGCTAACTGGCGATGGTTGGTTTCCAAATGCCTGTTACTTATTGTTTGTATGTTAGCTATCAGTGTACAACCCGCAATAGCAGGTATTAATGACGATGTATATGATGGCAATATGTTCGTTGTTTATGCTGGTAATGGCTCACTAGTTCCGGCGAAAGAAACACTAGCACAATCTTTAAAGGAACATAAACCGACAATGTTGGCATTTTACGTCGATGACAGCAGCGATTGCAAAAAATATGCGATCGTTATTTCACAGGTACAGGAATTCTACGGTCGCGCGGCAGAAATTATCCCTGTAGATGTCGATACCATCCTACCTCAACAAACCTACGACCCTACAGAACCAGGATACTACTACTCTGGGGCTGTCCCTCAAATTGTAGTATTTAATCAATCGGGTGAGACAGTTTTAAATAAAAGAGGTCAAGTACCTTATGAAGAAATCGACGATAAATTTAGAGAAGTGTTTGATTTATTACCCCGTACCGAATCAGTACAGTTAAAGCGGCGTGCCTTCAATGAGTTCAGTAGCGAGTTAGCCAAGTAAATTTTAGGGTAGACCAATTTGGTCTGCCTTGATTTTTAGTGATATCTGCTACTACATTCCTTTTAATATCAAAAGATAATATTTAAATATCTGCTTTAAACATCCGTCATTTGACAACAAGTTATAAATTAGTTAGTAACACATAACTAATGACAAAGCGCAAAGTCTGAGCGCCGGCTTCCGACGAACAGAATTTTGTAACAGAGAACAAATGACCAATGACTAATAAAGTGTGTTCTGATGTCAAAGGTTTACACTACCGAGGAGCTAACCCAAATCCTAGCAGCCGAACGCCAAGCTTGCCTCAAAGGAGAGCGTTTGAAACTAGAAATAACAGCGTCTGGCAATCCTGTCATCGACCAGTTTATCAAAACCGATGGACTACAAAAGTTCACTGCCTATCAAGATTTTAAAGCTGCAATTCACGACTATCAAAGAGAACATCAAGTTTCAGGTATTGTTTGGCGAGAGATGATAGTCAAAGATAAAAGCTTGCGCTATCCAGATATAGATGCGGAGTTAATTGCTTTAGTTAGTGACTTAGATATCTTAAAAGCGGCAAAAAATTCTATTTTAGAATTTTGGTTTCAAGTCACTGAACAGATGGATTTATATCTAAGTTTTAATAACGGTAAACAACACCAACAAATTACAATACCAGATGTAGAAAGAATAGCTCAAAGAACAGAATGGGCAACTTTGTGGAAATGGCAAAACTCTAATTTTTTAGAAATAATTTTGCAGTTGGGATGGGGTAAACCAGAAGAAGCATGTTACAAAAGAGGAAGACCGCGATCGGGTAGTGAACATATCCATGCGGTAAATCCAGGAAATCAGCCTATTGGATGATTGAGAAAGTAAAACTTGAAATTTATCAAACCCCGACTTCTCACAAGAAGTCGGGGTTATTACTTATGACTAAATCAACTTTATAAAATACACATGAATTCAATTACTCGCTCTAGCTAAAGTATGAATACTGAATCACATTTCTACAACTATGAATTCCTCCGATCGCCAGAAGAAAAAATTCTGAAATTTGAGACAATGGAATTGTAGCAGTTAAGTAGTCAATAGCTTTCAAATAATTGGAAGCAAACAAACTATGAAACCCATATTTTTAACAGCAGCAGCTTTATTTAGTACACTGTGTTTAACAATTCCTAATCCTGTCAGAGCAGAAAATAACGCCGCTGTTAGGCGCTTGCTTGAAACTAGAGAATGTTTTGGATGTAATTTAACAGGCGCTAACCTCAAAGGCGCTCATCTCATAGGTGCTGATTTAAGAAACGCAAATTTAAAAGGCGCAAATTTAGAAGGTGCAAATCTAGAAGGTGCCGATTTAACGGGTGCAAATTTGAAATCAGCCAATCTCACAAAAGCTTTTGTCAGTGGTACTAGCTTAAATAATGCTAATCTTACCAATGTTAATTTGAGTGATGCTCAATTACATAACAGCGATGTTAATGGTGCTGTCTTAGCTAATATCAACTTGAGCGGTGCAGACGTATTTAATACAGCGATTAGTGTTGGTGGTGAATATTAATTAATAGACCTCTTGCAAAAGTCGGATAATCGCCAGAAAATTCATTTTCTGGCTGATAACTCAAGTCGGTTTCAACCGACTAATAACAGTATTTTTAGTCCGTTTCAACGGACTTTTGCTATTAGGCAGAGACTTGAGTCTCTGACGGTTCAAGTATTTTTGCAAGAAGTCTAATGAAGAGTAGGAGTTAAAAACTGAAATTAACTCCTAACTCTGTGTTCTCTAGCTTTTACTCGCCAGTAATCGACAGTTCATTAATCCAAACTCGAGGACAAACGCCTCCAGGAGTCAACTCTACCTCTTTCTCAAGATAAATAATCGATTTCAAAAGTTCTAAGAAATCACCAGCAACAGTAGCTGATTCAATGCTCGTCCTGACACCTTTGTTGACTATCCAGCCGTCAAAAGGTAAAGAAAACGAGCCTTGTAAAGATTTAACTCCTGCATGGAGAGCATGTAAATCATCGATCAAAATCACATTTTCAGCAGTTTCCAAACTAAATTCTTGCTCAGGAACTGCTGCCGCAAAAATGTGATAAAAATTAGGGCTAATGTTAACTTTTGCACCAATACTTGCATTACCTGTTGGTTTAGCATTCATCCTCTTAGCAGTGCCTGCACTGTGGAGAAAGCTAGTTAAAACACCATTTTCAATTAGCAAAACCTGACGAGTAGGAGTTCCTTCACCATCAAAAGATTCTGCGCCAATGTTAGCTGGGTGCAGTGCATCATCATAAACTGAGAGCAGAGGCGAGGCAATTTGCTTACCTAGATCATCAGGAGTAGATAAACTCTGCTTATCTAGAATATTTTGAGCGTTGAATAAATTAGAAAAAGCACCCAACAAACTTAAAAAAGCTTCAGGAGAAAAAACAACTCGATATTTATTAGTTTTGACTTTTTCGTAGTTCAAATGACTAATAGTTTTTTCTGCTGTTTCTTTGATACAACCATCAATGTCTAGCTTATCTAAACTCTGGTTGACTCTATAAGCGCCTGCACTGCGAGGTTTTTTGCCTTCCTCTTCAGTTTTGCTGTAAAGATAAACCGATGCCAAAGAGTGAGATTCTTTCCTGACTGCACCATCGCTATTAAGATAGAATCTGTCAACATCTCTCTGTGCTAATCCGTTGTAAGGCACTCCTTTAATCGCTGGATGAGCTGTTAGTAATTCTTTTTCTGCTACTAACAATTTGTCTATCAATTCAGAAACAGGTGCGTGAAGTGCTTTCTCTTGAGGATGATCTGGAATGGGAATAGTAGCTTCTGGACTAAAGTCAGGGACGTTTTCTTTAACGCCAAAGAAGCTTGCTTCATAGGCAGTTTTGAGAGCTAATTCTAGTCCCTTGGGATCAACATCAGTAGTGCTGGTGACACCCATCGTATTATCTTCATTCCAAACACGAACGGTAACACCAGAGCGATTTGAAGCTTTGACTTGTTTTGGCTCACCTTGATCTACCTGTACACTAGTTTCGTCTACTGTTGAGCCGTAAATATCAAATTTCTTAATGCCTAACTTCTGGGCATTATCCTTGGCGTGATTTGCAATCTCGTTGATATTCGCCATATTCAAGTCCAAATCCCAAATTACTGCTATTTGTAGAGGTGCATGAATTTTACTAAGTTTGTAGTAAGCATTTTAGTATTTACTACAAACTTATATAATTTAGCGTCCACCTACTGTTATGGAATCAACCTTAATATGAGGTTGTCCAACTGTGGTGTAAATACTGCCGCTGATAGAGCCACAAAAACCTGGAGCAATTTCCAAATCTTGAGAACACATGGAAATTTTGTTCATAATTTCTTTGGCTTCACCGATGAGGATAGCTCCCTTGAGGGGTTTGGTAATTTTGCCATTTTCTATCAAGTAAGCTTCATCGACACTAAAGTTAAATTGGCCTGTAGCACCGACGCTACCGCCACCCATTTTTTTACAGTAGACACCTTTATCTATAGAGGCAAACAAATCCTCATTGGTATATTCGCCAGTGGCAATGTAAGTATTACGCATCCGGCTAGCTGCGGCAAAGGTATAATTTTGGCGGCGTCCGCTACCAGTTCTGGGGTGTCCGGTGCGCCAAGAACCAGCTCTATCTGCTAAGAAGTTTTTGAGGACGCCTTTTTCAATTAGTAGTGTTCTTTGAGCTGGCATACCTTCGTCATCCATATCAATTGTGCCAAAGGCATTGTCAGCACGCCCTTCATCCCAAGCTGTGAGGCTTTGGTGAGCAATTTTTTCGCCTTTTTTGTCAGCAAAGGGAGAGGTATTGCGTTCAATTTGAGTGGTTTCTAGCAAGTGTCCACAGGCTTCGTGGAAAATCACACCACCAAAGTGATTAGCCATGATGATGGGGTACGTACCTGATTCTACGTAATCTGCATAGAGCATTTTCCCGGCGGATTCTGCTATTTGTTCAGCAGCTTGTTGATAATCCCAGGTTCTGAGGAAGTTGGCATCGCTAGTATTACCAGCACGTTCACCGATAGAGGCACGATTAGCACCATCAGCGCACAAAAGGTTAAATCCTACAGATTGGGTGAGGCGAATGTCACGAGCAAAAGTGCCATCACTGGCAGCGATTAAGACTTCTTGCCAATCGCGAAAATAGGTAGCGCGACGCGATTGTACATGGCTAGCTTTTCGCTGGAGTTGAGCTGTGCCATCTAAAAGGACTTCTCCCATTTCGCGCATGGAACTACATAAAGCTAACCACCCATCTTTGCCTCTTTTAGTGGCGTAGTCTCTCAATAGCTCTAGGTTGATTTCTGGGATGAAAGCATTAGCAACTGGTAATTGTAACCCTAAAATAGATAGACCTTTTTCTAGGGCTGCTTTTAACCCGGAAAATGAAAGGTCATTAGTGCTGACGTAGCAGTCGGCTTTGCCTCGAAATACTCTAACTCCAGCACCTGTAGCCAGACTTGGCGAAATACTGGTGATGGCGTCGTCTTCTGCCAAGCAACTGATATAGTTGCGACGTTCTAAGAAGAATTCGATAAAGTCAGCCCCAGCGGCGCGTCCTAGTCCCAGGAGGGTAGCCAGGGGGGCTTGCCAGGTTTCATCGAACCGCTCTGGCGTGGAAGAATATTGCAGGGTGGGAAGTTGATTTGAAAGAATTAGCGTACTTGTAAGCATGGGTAGCCTCGTCTGCTGGCGTAATCAGAGATTTGACTGAAAAATCCTGGTGTGTTTAGTCTAACAAATCAGTGAAAGCCGCAGTCGGCAGTCGGGCGGTAGAGGTTCCCCTACTTTGGAAGCTTACTCTCTATCCTTTAATGCCAATGAAAAGGAAATATTGTAAAGTTCTACCCCTTTTGACAGCCATCACCAGCTCATCATGATGCAGGAGTCAAAGATAAAATACAGTTTCCTAAACTTTATTTTGCGACAATAAGGGTAAAAGTTCTATGCATTGTCAATACCCACAAGCGCCGTTTTGCCTCAATAAGGAATATAACAAATGAGTTCGTATGCTTTTTGGAACAACAAAGGTGGCGTGGGAAAGAGCTTTCTTTGCTTTGTGGCTGCTGCTGAATATGCTCACCGTCACCCCGATACAGATGTTTATGTAATTGACCTTTGTCCCCAAGCGAACGTCTCAGAAACCCTACTAGGAGGATATCTCAATAGTCCAAAGGCACTACATTCTTTGAGCAGTAAGATACCACGCTCGACAGTGGCTGGCTACCTAGAAGCGCGTCTTAACTCTCCCTTCCAAATGATTACCGATGTATCTCCTTATATTTGTAATATAAGTGAATTCAATCCACAAATACCAGAAAATCTGAGGCTCGTGTGTGGGGACAATCTTCTCGAAATCATTTCTGAAGCAATTAGGCAAACTTCTCAACTTCAAATACCAATTGATGCTTGGAAACAGGTGCTTAGTTGGATTCGAGATTTAACAGTTGCTCTGCGTAAATATAGTGGTGAGCGAGATGCCTTGTTTTTAATTGATTGTAACCCTAGTTTCGCTGTATACACACAGCTTGGTCTGGTTGCCGCAGAGGGCGTAGTTGTCCCATTCACTGCGGATGATAGTTCGCGTCGTGCGATTGAGAATGTAGTTGCACTTTTATATGGCATAACTGATCCTAATACTGCACCATATGCAAGAATTAGCTTTGCAAAACGTGCAAAAGAAGAAGGAGTATCTGTGCCAAAATTACATACCTTTGTGAGTAATCGAGTAACGATGTATGAAGGTAAAGCTGCCTCTGCATTTATAGCTGTGAACAAAATCATTAAAAAGACGATGGATGATATACATCAGAAAAATCGTCATATTTTTGCTAATCCTAAAGACTTACCGAGCAAAAGTTTCATTGAAATTCCCGATTATCACAGTGCATGTGTAGTTGCAGCGACAACTGGCACACCTTTGCATAGGCTTAAACCAGGACCAAAAAAAATTGGTGAGGAGCGGGTGCAATTAAATCCAGAACCATTACAGAGATATCGAGATGCGCTTGAAGAATTTGTGAATTGTCTCTAAGAGCATCATCGTGCCATCACCAGCAGCATTAAAATACGACATTGCGGCTCAAAAGGCTCGTATACTACGTGAAACTGCGACAGATCCTCGCTTACGCCCAATATTAAGCAGTCAAACTCAAGTTTATTACCATTCTGCTTTAGCGATGTTTGTCGCTGGATGGGAGGCTTATATTGAAGAACTTGTTCGCAACTTTTTTGATGTCACTGCAAACCCCTTAGATCCTCAGTTTCATGCTGTACATTCTATTGCTAAAAATGCGGCAGAGCGATCGCTCAAACAATTTAATACGCCAAATTCAGATAATTCACGTAACCTTTTGGTTCAATATACTGGCTATGACCCCATCAATGATTGGGTTTGGTCAAAAAGAAGCATGAACGCCCTAGCTACTCGACAGATGCTCAACGATGTTCTGCAAGTCAGGCATAGTTTTGCTCATGGCTTTCCCATACCTGCATTTTCTTGGACACAAACACCGACTGGGAAAGTTCGGCTAACTGCTAAAGCTATTAAGGATGTTGATAAGTTACTACAATATCTTGTAACTGCTACTGATCTTGGCATGAAACGAAATATTCAAATCATTTATGGGATTGTTGCTCCCTGGTAATAAGTATCATGATCTTTAGTAAACCAGATTTTGTCCAAAAATGTTGATTTTTCAGATTCATGAAATCAGATCCCTAGCCGCGATCGCAACCCTAACAACTTTCATCAGTTAAACTTTATAAATCGAGATGTCAAACAAAAGAATTTCATCAGACAAAAGCAACATAATATCAAAGTTTACGTTTCTTAACGGCTTGGGCTGGATTTCCAGCGTAAATCATCATCGGCTCTAAAGAGCGTCCAGTTACTCCACCCAAAGTTAGCACTGCGCCACGACCAATAATCACTCCAGGGCCAATTACACACTTGGCTGCAATCCAACTACTTTCTTGAATGTGGATAGGGGCAGTCATTAATTTAAAATCGGGATGATTCCAGTCATGATTGCCGGTGCAGAGATAGACGCCTTGAGATAGGCAAACATGACTTTCGATGGTGACAGGAGCTAGGTTATCTATCCAGGTGTCTTCTCCTATCCAAACAAAATCACCAATGATTAATCGCCAAGGAAACTTGACGCGCACCCCGGGTTTGATGCGGACTTTTTGACCGATTTGTGCCCCAAAGGAACGGAGTATCCAAACTTTGAAAGCTGATGTGGGAAGCCAACGGTTTTCTACTAAAGGTGATCCCAAGAAATACCACAGCAGTTGTTTCCAGTAGGATGCACCAGGATGATATGTACCAAGAGTGTAACTGTCTAAACGCATATTTGTAGTAAATTGATTGCTGGGTGAAGACTGGCCCCTGTACGACCTGTGAGAATCCAAAGCAGACAACGACCAACATCACGCAGAATGGGCAGGATTGGTTCTTTGGGTTTGTCTGATTGCACAGATAATGGTGTGAAAGCGATACCCCGACTACCAAGAATGAGGGTAGCGATCGCCTTGGCTCTGGGCATATGAGAAGCTGAAGTAATTAAATAGAGATGCTGAAAGTTTCTGTGTTTAAAATCTGAAACGAGGGTGGTAAAATTTGTGACTGTATCAACAGCACGGTAGTCGAGGTGCAGACGACTGTCTGGGATGCCGGCGGCTCGAAAAATCTCATATGCCATACTAGGGGGCGAACCAGAAGAAACCCATATTTCTAGGGATGGGTACCAGCGAGCGAGTTCCGCTGTATACTCTTCCCTATCTATCCATGCACCAAGGGTAAGAATAGCTTGGGGTTGAGGAGCCTGGTGAAAAGCGATCGCTAAACGCACTGGAATGATCAGCAGCAATGTTACAATCAACGCTGTTAAAGCCCAAATCCAATATTTCTTGAGTTGCCTAAAATACCATTTAATCAATTATTTACTACCCTCATCATTAGGATTAGATACTGTCTGGTTGACCCATCAATTGTAAAAGAGATGTTTTTCGGATATCGTGCTGCATTCCATAGTCAGTTGTGCCAAATTCTACTTGTAACATTAGGCGGTCTTTGTTAACTGGAGTTGTACCTTTATGGAAACAAAAAGTATCTTCAGCGAAACCAAAGCCTGCTTGACCGCAAATCGATATTAAAGAGTCACGACCATAAGAGTTGAAAATTTCTGCATCTGTTTCTCGCTTTGGTAGTAATAAATGCGAGAGCTTCTTGTGCTTATGACTACCACGAATACAAACATGAGGCCCATTAAATTCATCAACATCTGTTAAGTAAAAGAAAAACTTTAAAAATCGGTAATCATCTATATCATAATGAAACATTTGGAATGATTGTCTTCTTTCTTTATCTGTTATGTCTCCTGTAAAACTCCACCAGAGAAGATTTCCTTGATGCACAGGTTTATGCTCTAAATACTTGGCAGCTATTGCTAGTAATTTAGGGTCATTTTGTAATTTATTAATGGCTGTGCAAAGCGAACTTGTATTAAAATAACCAGCTAAAGCTAATTTCTGATTGTAATAGCTTTCTGCTAATTGCTTTTGATGATAATAAAATCCTAATTTAGGTTGGCGATAGCCATAACATGGTTGAGAATAAGCGAACCAAACAATTTCTTTGACTATTTCTTCGGTTAGATTAATACCTAAATATAAACCTTCTTTTTTCAGGCTGGTAACGACGCTATCTACGTTAATATCTGGAAATAAAGTGTTGCTTTCACTTACTACAGATAACTCAGATACCTTAGTTGAAATCTTTGACAAAAATTCTATCAAAGCTCGCCCTACATTGAATCTTGCTAGGTTTCGCATTAAAAGCCATCGGGGATTTTTAGTTAACCCGACATAATTTTCATAGCAAATGTCATATAGCAGCAAATAAATGTTGTGGAATTGGTTGACCATGATTGTTTAAACCTCTTGAGATCATCAAAATGTGGTTAATCATTTTAAATGTGTTATGTATCTGGATATTGAAGAAGGCAGAAGGCAGGAGGCAGAGGGCAGAAGGGACAATTAAGAAGGGGATTCAGACCCCTCCTTAATTGGGGCCACTGAACTTCGTTTCAGTGGGGGTCTTAAACCCTTACTCCCTCCGGTCGTGGCAGAGTGCAGAAAACAGTATTCCTTCTGCCTCCTGCCTTCTGCCCTCTGCCTTTCTTGATAAACATGAATTAACTCCGACTTCGGTGAGAATTTGCACTATAAAAAAGCACAGACGCGCCATGAGTGACGCGTTTCGATAATCATTAGACCTCTTACAAAAGTCCTATTTTTCGTTTTAAATGTCTGAAATTTTGAATTTCTATGATTCTTTTTGCTCTAATTTTTCTGCTTCAATGAGACGAATTGCTAAGATAATTTCTGCTAAAACACGTTGAAATGCATAGTACCAACCATGCCAGCCATCAAGAAGACCTCCTTTAAGAATTAGGCAATATATAAGAACAATAAAAGGAGCGAAAATCTTTTGTTTGCGGATGCGATCGCTCAAACATAGCTCGCTTTGAGGAGTGTGTAATAATTTTTTTACTTCGATGATTGCGTAACGGTCTTGTGCCCAAAGCCAACGGTTTAGAGGTTTGCGATCGTCGTGGTAAACATAACCAGATAAAGTTGCTGATTTACCTTTTACTTCTAAGAGTTGGGTGTGTCCATCATCAATATAAATGGATTTGTTTTTCCTAAATAAAACTTGCCGTGGGGGAAGTATTGTAGCTCGCAGAGGTTTACCAAAAACACAATATTTGAATTGGGCAAAGTAGCCATCTATTGCGGAATTTGGGGATAGTTCTTTAATTTGGGCAATCAGTAAATCTGAAACTGTGTAGTCTGCATCCAGAGAAAGCACCCACTCGGAACTAACTTGCTCTAAACCATAATTCCATTGTGTGGCGTGGGTGTCAAATTTTCGTTGCCAAACTTTAACTTGAGGATAAGATGCTAAGATCTCTAAAGTTTCATCGGTACTGTAACTATCAATTACTATAATTTGCTTTGCCCAAAGCAGCTGTTTGAGAGTCCGCTCAATGTTAGGTGATTCGTTGTAGGTCAGGATGAGTGGGGTAACTTGATCTAGCATAAATTAGGAAATTTTTTGTTGATGATTGTCCAGAATAGATTGATATATTAAAACTAATTTTGCAGATATATTTTCCCAACTATAGTTGTTTGTTACGAATTGATTAGCGCGATCGCCCATTTCTTTAGCTTGTTGAGGATTTTTTAAGTACTCATCCAAAGCATTAGTAATTTCTAATACATCTAATTTGGGAACGTAACCTAGTTGGTGTTGTTTGACAACAGAAGCTAGGGCTACACCGGGAGTCACAAGCACAGGCAGACCTACAGACAAAGCTTCTAGGACTGCGACGGCAAAGTTTTCGGAGTGAGAAGTCAGCACAAACAGGTCTGAACCTTGGATTAATGTATCTTTGGTTTCTCCTTCGACAAATCCGACAATGTGGGTGCGATCGCGCATTCCTGTAGAGATGAGCAAAGATTCTACTTCAGCTTCGTAGTCTGGAGTTCCACTACCTGCCAAAATGAAACTGAAACGGTGATGGGTCAGTTTGCTCAAAGCTGGGATGAGGTAGTCTAAGCCTTTTTTATGATGTAAGCGAGACAAGAATAAAATGACTGGTTCATCTTGAGGAATATTTAAGCGTTGCCGTAAAAGATCGCGAGCATTGACAACTTGATTTGGCCAAGACAATCCCAAAGGTAATATAAAATTAGGCGTGCGTAGTCCCAGGCGAGAAACTTCTTTTTGTTCTTGTTCAGCAGTAAAGTGAATAGCTTGACTAGAGTTGAGGTTCGTTCGCTCAATTAATTTGAGATAATTTTGCTTTTTACGGGTGCTTTGCTGCAAAGACCACTCGCATAACAAACCATGTGGAGTCACGATGTAAGGAATTTGTTTCCAACGGGCGATCGCCATGGCGATCGTCGATGGGTAGGAGAAGAGGGCGTGAACATGTACCAAATCATATCGAGAAATATTCTGCCAGAGCCATTTTGTCAGTTGCCCCGAAAAAGCGTATTCTCTGACGGCTTTGACATTTGGTGAAAAGCGTTGGAAAAACCAAACTGGAACTTGCTCATACTCAATGAGCTGTTGTAAAGGCACATCTAATAAGCTATCTCCATTGTCGTTAGTCGTAGCAATTTCGGCATCGATATTCTCGGTTCTTAATGCCTTGACCATATCTAAAACAGCCTGACTTGTACCACCCCGTACTTTAGGTACAGATGGAATTACATGGAGAATTTTCATAATTAAAAGTTTTTATTGTTATTTACGCCTAATTGTGGATTAAAAGCTTTAAAAAGATTGATTTGCTTTTGCCTGCCATGACATATATTCATTTTGCATATGGTCAACATCAAGTAAATATTTTCCTAATGATAAATATAGGAGTAATGCAATTACAGGAAAACTCAGATTTCCTAAGAAAATTGCTTCTGTAAAACTTCCTGATAATAAGCAGGATAAACCAGCGATCGCTACACTACTATGGATAAAATAAGCAGGTTTTTTAATACTTAAACTATGCAGCTGCAAAATCATTTTCAAACATCCAAATCCCAACAGAAGTGTCGGAATAAAACCGATTAATCCTAGTGTTGCTCCCGCAGCTAACCAGGTACTTTCACCATAAAGCAAACGGTCTCCCTGGGGAGGTGCGCCGAACAGAGGATTACTCACGAACATGGCCCACATACCTGACCAGGCACCCTCACGGGTGTTTTGATTAGAAAGATATCTGTTGGGTTCTGCGGTCTCGCTAGTTACTACATCCGGACTTGTAAATGAAGAGACGATAAAATATAACAAAGCAATAAATAAACCAAGACGGATTAATTTACCTGATCTTTGGCGATAAAAAGATAAAACCGCAGTTATACCCATAATTGCGCCAGTGCGGGAATTAGTGATGAATAAAAAGTAACCAACAATCAACAAACTAGCTATCCAAAAAATCTTTTTCCAATCCCATTTTTGATATCTTTCCACGCAGAAAATTAAGCAAGGGATTGTCCCAGCCAACAAAACAGCGGCATGTTGCGAACTACCAGTAGTTCCTAAAAATCTTCCTTGAGCAACTTTCATGGCATTAAGATTAAAAACTCCCTGATAAGAGCAGGCGATCGCAAAAATCACACCAGTCATCGCCAGGGCCCAAACCCCAAGGTGAAAGTTTCGCTCATCTTGCAGCCAACGGGAAGGCCCTAACTTGAGCATTAGTGCCAATGCCCCAAAGGTAATTAATCCCAAAAAAGCAAAGTTGGCATCCGCAAAAAATAAGGTCTTAAAAAAAATTACAATCTGAACCGCTATCAAATATTTAGTTGGCTGTGGTAGGAGTATGCGACGCCATCCATTTGCCGTCTGTATGCCTAACAAAATCAGCAAAGCTAGTAGGATGATAGTTAAAGGGCGACCAGCATCGCGGATCTGTTGTAAAGGAACAACTAGGGCCGGTGGCTCTAGTATCCATTGGTCTTGGTACTTTCCCAGGGAAGCTGCGTAACAGCAAAACGAGAAGATCAGCCAAGCCAAACGTCGTGAGCGTTGAGCTTGTTGCAACAATACCAGACCAATGGCAATCGCTAAAAAGCCATAAGGACTAAAGATCAGATTTAAAAGTTGATCTACAAAATTGACAGACATGTGTTAGCGTTTTATCCAAAATTATTAGCCAAGCGATCGCTTGTCGTATTGCTCTTGACTACTTTTGTCTGGTGTACGCTATGTATAAGTTCCCGCCAACGACTTGCCCAAATATTAGCGGCGTAGGGAGCGGCCAATTCTTGCGATCGCTTGCCCCATAATGATAAGTTGGCATGTTGCTGATGTAAACTTAACATTGCCTTTGCTAGGGCGATCGTATTTTCTTGGGGTACGATTAAACCGTTATACCAAGGGCGAATCACCTCAACTGCTGAGCCACAAGCATCTGTACAGATAATCGGCAAACCAGCCGCCGCCGCTTCTACTAAAGCCAAGGGCCAAGGATCAAACCTACTAGGTAGGATGAAAGCCCCCGCTGATTCCCATACAGACTGCATTTCGGTGGGCTGTAAAAACCCTCGATTCTCAATCCCTGGCTGTTCCTGTAACTGAGATTCTAAGGGCCCTTGTCCGCAGCACACCAATTTCCACGGTTGGGATACTTGGGAGCGGTAAATTTGGTAAGCTGCCACTAACACATCAATAGCCTTGACAGGCACATAACGGCCGACAAACAAAAAAGAACGCGGCCATTGGGGTTGGAGTCTTTTTTCCCACAGCGGTGCCCAAGCATCGTAATCGATACCATAAACCCCACGAGTAATCTTTGCGGGTTCTATTCCCAAGCGGAGAGCATACTGCCAACTGCGTTCTCCAGCAACCACAACTTGATCCATGCGTTGCAAGTACGAACGGAGAAACCAAGGAGCCAAAAGTTGCTTCCAAGTACCCCACCAGGGGGTATCCATTGTCATAATCACAGCAGTGTGCTGCAATTCGGCAGCAAACGCCAACTGCCGATAAGGTTTGTGCATCCAGCCGGGGATAACTATAATATCTGGTGATTCGGCTATCACCAGACGCTTGATCAACTCAACATCTTGTCTTTGTGGCAAATCCAAGAGCTTGCAAGGAATGCCCTGCATGAGTTGATCAGAAAATGCCGTTTCAGTACGGGCAGCAAAAGCAAGGACAGACACATCAATCTCTGATATCTGACATAAAGCTCGCCAGCAGGCAGCCATGTAACCGGAGATATCAGCCCAGCAAAAGACAATTTTCAGTGTTTTCACGAGTATTTACGCAGCAAATTAACCAATCTATCAACACAGCAATCCCACGTAAACTGTTGGGCATGGTGGTGCCCTAGTTGGATGTAATGATTACGTAGAGTTGCATCTTTCTCTAGATTAATCAAAACATCGGCGATCGCCCCAACATTTTCTGGTTCCATAACAATTGCCGCTGCACCTCCAACATCAGCCAGCGCACCACGATTGGCAACAACAGCAGGTACACCAGCTGCCATTGCTTCTAACATGGGGATACCAAATCCTTCATATAAAGATAAAAAAAGTAAAGATGATGCCATGCGTAGGAATTTTGGCAAATCATCTTCAGCTACTAAACCTTGAAGAATAACGTTATCTAATGTACTAGCCGCCTCGCTCAATTTTGGCTCATTAGCACCGACAACTAAAATTTTCAAGGAACTATGGCGGAGTTTTAATTCTTTAGCTACTTTCAGTACATGTTCGCCTCCTTTCTTATATCTCAAACCGCCAATTACAATCGCATAAGGATCTGAAATTGGAGGCTGCAAATACTTTGGATCAAGATTAGCAATATTAAAAAAACCCTCATCTACCCCATTACCAATAACTGTAATTTTTTCGGGTTTGATACTAAGCAAATCAATAATTCTTTGTTTACTATACTGAGAAACAGTACAAATATGATCTACTCGATTAAATACTTGAGAAATCCATATTTTTGTTTTCCATCTTTGCCAAGTGTGACTTTTACTATTTGCCCAAGGTAAATTTGGTTCCAATGTATGCATATCATGCATAGTAATTACTATGGGAATATTTTTTTTAATCGGCACATACTCGGCGACAGGAGAATACACACAATCTGTCACTCCGATAAATTTATCCATTTTCGGAAAGCCAGAAAACTTCCACAGGCGTTCAGTTAGCAGTCTGCCATAAGGATAAGTGCAAAGATGAAAATCACGCAGAGGAGCGCGGGGATCAAGTTTATGATCTGCGCCTACATCCTGTTGAGAAATCAGCAATGAAATATCAAATTCCTGACGCTGAGATAGACCAAGCAGCATGTTATTAATGTGTCTACCTACACCTGTACAAGGCAAATATGTACGTTCAGGTTGAATATATGCAGTAATATGCATTTCGCTAGTTAATTAATATTATTTGGCTAATTTTGAGTAATAAATATGTTTCAAAGCTAAGATACTAACAGCATAAAATTTATACAGTACCGGCTGATGAATTAATTTAGTCATGAGCTTGTCATAGAAAGTAACTTTGCCGTTAAAACTATCGAGCTTAGCTAAAATTTGCTGTTGAGTTACCTCTGTAGTAAAACCATGTTCTTTGAGAAGTTGAGATTTGACTTCAGACGATTTGCTGGAATTATTTAATAACAAATCGCACAAAGAATTTAGCTGCAAGCAGATATTCTGATTATCAAACTTCTTTAAAATCTGACCACGACCAGTTTGACCCATTTTAGTAACTTGGGAATAATTACCAGCTAGTTCTAACATTGCCTCCATAAAAGCATTGGCATTATTAACTACTATTCCTGTTTTTTGATGTTCTATAACCTCGACCTGACTATTGTCTTTACTGGGAGAGCTTAATGTAATTATAGGAGTTTCACATAAGAGTGATTCTGCTAAAACTATGCCAAAACTTTCGCCTATGCGAGCAGCGTGCAACATCACATCCATCGTTGAATAGAGGAGACGCAATTCATTGTCATCAACGACTAAGGGAATAATAAATACTTTACTACGAATATGTGCAGGTAAATTTTTAACTTGCTCTGCAACTGATGGAGGCGGGGCTACTAATATTAACGATATATTATTTCGTTGTTGTGCTACTTTGGCAAAAGATTCTACTAGAACAGGATGCCACTTAGCCTCGCAATTAGAACCGATGCGGCCAAAGACAAAATCATTTTCTGGAATGCCAAGTTTTTGTTTTTTAGTAAGAATATTTTCTGCTTTGCTTCTATAAAAATTATCTGTAACTATAGAATTAGGCAAAACCGTTGCCAAAGGTTTGTATTTCAGAACTTTTGCCCATTGTTGCCATTTCCATAAACACCATTCTGTGAGATGTAAATGTAAGTCTATATATCCTGGGGGAATTTGATAATCTACACGGGAAAAAATATTGGTTTCAAATATTAGGGGATTTATATTATCTTTTAACTTGATGATGATTTGATTAATTTTTTCATCATACATGCCTGGTCGATGAATGTGTACAATATCAGGTGTCCAATTCAAGATATTGTTCCAAGCATCTTGGTCAAGCTGTAAACAGGAATACTTAATTCCTTCGTTGTCTAAAAATTTTGTTCTACTACCAAGTCCACTAATAGTTAAAACCTGTACTTCATGTCCCAGGTTTTTCATACCTATAGAATAGTTTTGAGCAACTCTTTGAGAACCTCGATATTCTAAGTCATCTAATATTGTTAAATATTTCATCAGATTTAGTTATTTTTTAATTAGGCTTTATGAATGAATATTTGAAAATAAGAGTTTTATTTTCACGCAGAGACGCTCCAGACGCAGAGAGTTATAAGAGAATTTAGTTTGTTTTCTTTCTATATGTCTCGGCGGTTTGTTTACTTAAAATTTATTCTTGATTTTATGATAAAAGGTATTAACTAAGCGATTTCTGCGAACAGTTTCTTTTAAAAAGTTAATAGGACGCAATAAGTTATTTTTCCAGTCATAAAAAGCACTGGATAACCAAGATGATTTCAAAAGTCTATACTTTTTGAATAGTGAACGTTCAGGCATAATTGAGTTAAATGATATGCCTGCCCAGTGCAAAAGAATCAATCTTTTTTTATGATCTGAGCCGCCATAGTCCCATAAATAATATTTTTCATCTTTTTGATAAATTTTTCCTGGTTGTTTTGCCCAACCATTTTGACAGATACCGCCAAGTACGTCTGCAATATGTCCATAATGTATCGGCTTCAGATCACAGCAGTAATTGATGAAGGCTTGGTCTGTATTCCGAGGATTTAGTTGATTCCGAATTTTTAGGGCACTCTCTGCTAATTGTTCAAATTCTTCTAGAGAAAATAGTCCTTTACGCGCAGCCCACCGACCAGAATTGAACCCCCGACCCCGACCTTTTCTAATTAAGTTTTGACGAAATGTTCCTTGTTCATAAACTTGGTCAATGGCGCAGTCGTAATATAAAAAGTCAAATTTCAGCGTTTCGATAGCTTCAAGGATAGGTTTAAGATCAGCTAATATAAGTTGCCTAGCATCTAAGTAAATAAAGTAATCTAATACTCCCCAAAATGATGCGTAGCGTCTAAACCAGTAGGGGCCAGTGGGAGTATAACCTAATTCAAATGCTTGACCTATGGCTTCTAAGCGCGAGAAAGATAAACTAGTATCATTAAATACTTCAAAATTATAGATATCGCTTAATTGCAGTAGACGATCGCACTGATCATTAAATGGGATCAAAATCAGCCGTAAATCTGGGTTATAGGTTCTGAAGCTGTTGAGAAATGCGATCGCCCATTCATAAACTACATCATTAGCAGAAAAATAGACTCCAATAGCTGAGTTTTGTACCATATTTGACAAAAGTATTTAATCAATACTGCGATATTTTTGTATAGCTTTTACCCATTTTGACGGCAAGAGGTTTTTGATTTTCCGGGTAATATTTTGATGGATAAAGAATCCATAATATTCTCTCAAAAAATATTTATGTCTTTTTAAAGGACTAGCAAGACGCCTACTGATTCGCCAGCGTTCTTTTGTATAAGAGAGCAAATCTCGATTATCACCACCCGAAGCATCAAATTTGGCAATAATTAAAGGAATTTCCTGAAATTTATAACCATCTGCATAGAGTCTCACTAAAATATCATGGTCTGCACACCAAGTCAGCGATGTGTCAAATGAGTACTGTTGTTGTAATTTTCGTTTGACAAAAATACTCTGATGACAAGTAAGAATTTCACACCAAATTTCAGCCAGGTTGCGGGGCTGTTTTTTGATAATTTGCGTTTGATATTTGTTAACGAGAATGGACTCAAACCCTCCATAGACAACATCGACTGAGTTATCAAGATATTTGGCAACTTGAGCAAGAGTATCTACTGCAAAAAATTGATCACCAGAATTCATAAATATGATCCAATCTCCAGTAGCTGCTAAGGCTCCTTTGTTCATTGCATCATAAATTCCAGCGTCTTTTTCACTTACCCAATAGGATATACTCTGGTGATTCTCACGTAAGAAACCTACTGTACCATCTTGTGAGCCTCCATCGATCACGATGTATTCTATATTTTTATATGTTTGGGATGTGACGCTAGAAAATGTTGTTTGTAAATCTTCAAACCGATTATAGGTAATCGTTACAATAGAAATAATTGGTAAATTTTTATCAAAGCAATGCTTTGATTGATCGACTTCAGGAGTCATTTTTTTATATGTTTGTTAACTAATTCCAGTTTTTGATTAAATTTGCTAAGGACTTGACATCAATTAAGATGTCTTCACCCATGAGATGAGGATCTTGATATTTTTCCGGTCTTTTACCTTCTCCAATAAAATAATAGTAATCAAGTTTCATGTTGTTAGCGATCGCCCAAAAACAAACATTTACATAATTGGGTGAAAATAATTCCAGAATTTTCGTGCCGACGGTACAAAATATCAGATTAGATAAGCCAGCGCCATGAGGCGCTACAATCATCGCTGCAGATGAAAATAACGAAGCCTGTTCAGTTATTGACAAGTCTTCAAGATTTAATATTTTAAAATCTAAATCTTGCAAACAATCAATCAATTCGATTTCATTGATTACCCGGCGATGTGATGCTTTTCCCCGACTTATATATATTTTTTCTGTCTTTTCGATTGCATCATTAACTAATAATTCTTTTTTTAAAAAATCACAAGCCCATTGAGGTATATTACCAGTATATCCCGGCAAGGATGGTACAACCAAGCGTTTGGCTTTGATGTGAGGATATTTACAACTTTCTAAAATTTTATTTTCAGGAATTCCTAAAATTTTGAGTGTCTCTTTTTGAAATTTATAGCGTAAGCTATTAACTAAAAATTTATCTATAAAATCTATATCAATACCGCTTTGATTCAGCAAATGAAGACGTGGTAAAACGTCAAACATCCAATGAAAATATGCGTTTCCCCCAGCCGCAGACAAAACAGCAACTGTTCCATCTATATACTCTATACTGGGTAATTTCCATTGCTTAAGTATCGAATGATCACTAACATTTGTGGCAATCTCAACTGATAAATCAGCCAAAAATTTATCATCAGGAGTAATGATCGTGCCGTTATGACCCCACACACGACCTTCAGGTATTAAAGTAATAAATGTTTCTGGATATTCGTGACTATACTCTATCTCAAACTTCCAATGGATTTCACTCTCTATAGTTTTTGGAGGATTTCTGTGTATTGAACTTTTGGGATATATGTTAATTAGATTTGCCTGAAGTTTTTTGCTGCTATCACTAAAATCTAGTAACCAATCGCATGTAGTTATGTAAAAACCTTTAGGTGGGCCTAAGAATTCTGATTTAAACGGTAGCTTCCCAAGCAAATGTACATATTGGAAATATATAGATTTAATAGTTTTTTTAATTAGATTAAGCATTACTGCGTTGCACAAAGTTTAATAACATTATACGTAGCTAGACATTTTTCTAAATTGCTGCCTGTGCAATTTCTTCTGCAATGTCTTGTAACCAGTGAAATTGACCTAATTGTTTCATTGTTTTTAAAGCTTTCCTTTGACGTTCGATAAAATCTTGTTTTGTTCTAGTTTCATAATCTTTTCTAACTATATTTTCTAAATCACCGAGTTTGTCATATGGAACTTTAATACAAATTTCATCCCAATCTACACTAGAGGGCAATACTACATCTGTGTCAACTAAAACTGGCACTCTTCCATATGCCAAAGTTTCGTAAAACCTAAAACTATAATTTTCTATAGCTCTTGGACATAAAATATAGGTATTCCTCAGCATGTGTTCTTGATAATTTTTTATTTCTTGCTGAGTTACTTTTGGTTGCTTGGCATATCGAATAATGTCGCCATCTAAATTAGATATCTCAAGTTGTTTGAGAGCATCTAGGCGAAAAAAACATGGTATAATTCCGATAGTTGCTGAAAATGTGGAAGTTCCACGATAAATGTAATTCAGATGTCTGCCTTGCAAGAACTGCTGCTTGATAAATGACGGTAAATGTGTGGCGACTTTTACACATTTTCTATTTTCATAGGTATTACCTAAAAAACCCACAGAAAGCGTTGGTTTTTCTTGCCATTCGAGATTTAGAGAGTCTGATACTTGAGCTTGCTCACTTACAAATGGAATAATTTTAAAGCGATTGGAATCAGACCAAGATCTATATCCAGAGAATCCAATAATATAATCTGGCTCTTCAGGAAATAATTCTGTTGTAGATGAAACAAGAACTGTCAGCTCATTGTTTTGCTTCTTTAATAATCCCCGAAGCAGATTAAATTTAGCCGCTGAGCAGTTGCATGTATCAAAAGACAGATCTTCAGAAATCTCTATGATCTCTAGATTCAGTCCCAGATTTGTCAGCTTTTCTTTGAGTAAAGAGTAGTATTTAGGCCCTCTTTGCAAAGCAACTATTTTGATGTTTATATTTTTCATAGGAGTTTCTGTGCAAACTTAAAGTATGCAAGTAACTAACTATTAACCTGTTAGTACTGACCATTAAAGCTACCTGTTGATTCTAACGTTAAATTATTAATTTATTTAGCGATTTCTTGAAAAGCGAGCTTTTTACCCCTCTGTCCTGCTTCATGAAAACGATATGCTTTCAAGCCGAACCGTAGGAATACATATAGTGAATATAGCTTTGATGATTTCCAAGATGTTTCAGGTGAGAGTTGACCTCGAAAATCTGCCAAAATCACCTGTGAGTAGGCTAAGCCCTCAACTAAACGCATAAGATAATTCTCTTCTAGACGGGCTTTGGGTATCAAATGAGTCAATTTCAGGGATGTAAACATTCCCGTACCCAAACCGATATCGCAAGCTGTAAATGCTAAATCTGAGTCGCCACAGGATGTGAGCATTTTACCTCTGCGGTCTAAATTTATGCGTTTGCGATCGCTACCAATCATTTCTGCATATTTTTGACCCACAACTTTGCGAATACAAAGCCCAGCTCCGCAAGGGGTAGTATCATGTTGATGCAGCAAGTTCGACCATTGATCTCGCTCAAACTCTCGAATTGCTAAATTTCCTAAATAAGGTTTTGCCCATGCTGGAGGTGGTACTTCAAATTCAGGTATAACTTGCCCACCCCAGGCCCCAATCAATGGAAAATCTTTACTAATTCTGAAGGCTGTTTCCAGATAGCTAGCTTCTAAAACATTATCATCATCAACAAACACTAATACTTCTGTTTGCGCTTGTTGAATTCCTCGCAGTCTCGCAGGTGTTAAACCTAGTTGTTCTTCTCGAACATGGCGTGCATGAGGATGCCAACTCAGATCTATTTCTGAAGCGAGTAATTGCTCACTAGCATTATCAATGAGCAATAACTCCCAATTTGTATTAGGCAATGTTTGAGATTCAAGAGACGCCAGTACTCGTAAAATGTAATCTTTTCGAGGATTATGAGTACATATAATGACACTCAAAAACAAATTCATAGTGATCACTGTTTCCTATTGCCTGTTCCCTTTCTTAATTTAAATATCTATTTTTTTCTCAGCAATTTAATCAACGGTGAAAAAAAGTTTAAATATTCTTTTCTTCTTTCTAAAGCTTTCTGCAAGTACTGGTAATCTTGCTCTTTAAGTGAATAAAGTTTTGGATGAACTATTCGCAGAGGAAATTTATTTTCATTGAAATATTCATGCTGAATCAAAGGATAACTTTTGAAAGCAGATTTTTGCACAAAGAGAAATAAATTTTGTGCGTACCACCATTCCACATTTTCATTTTCCCAAAATCTCTTTCTTAAACAGTCAACTACTAGGTATTCATGATTGCTAAAAAGATTTATCCAGTAATCAGGCCATTGGCAATTGATATGTTGGTATCCAGTTTGGTAAGGGATAGCTGCTGCAAATAAAATAACTGGGCCAAGGCTAGTCAAGGTTTGTACAAATTGCTCAGCACTCTCTTCAGGTAAATGTTCAGCAACTTCCAAAGAAACGACTAGATCAAAATCTCGATTGAGATTAAGTGGTTTGATGAGATTATGAACCAGAAAGTTTTTGGGCTTGATCCTCAGCATTTCTAAGTTGACGTGTTCGCCATCAATACCGAGAATTTCTTCAACACCATGCTCTTGAAAAACAGATAACCAATTACCTATTCCACAACCCACATCCACAACTCGCTTGGGCTGTATTAGCTTCATAATTAAAGGCACAACTTCGTGAGCAGAACTAGAAGATCCTTCATCTATATATTTGTAGCCTTCGTCTGTGTAAAATTGCATATTATTATTGATTTATGGGGTGATGCAATGCTGAATTTGTGAAAAAACTAGATTGTACTGATCACGATTTGACGATATAACAAATATTTTCTTTCTGAAAAATTCTGTCGCTCAGGCTATGAGTTGATAAATAATCATGAACTGCTTTAGAACAACCATCCCAAGCATAATAATCATCTATAATAATTAACCCACCTTGTTTAACTTGAGGATATAAAAACCTTAAACAATCCATTGTGGAGTCATACCAATCTCCATCCAATCTCAATATGGCTATGTCTGTTAGTTTGGGAGAATATTCTGGCAATGTTTCTGAAAACCATCCAGGAATCATTTGATGTTTATTGCTGCCAGACAGTTGCATTGCTTTCTCGGCAAAAGCAATTTCTGCTTTGCAATTATCGTGATAGTTAGAACCTTTGGTGTTTTGTTGCCACTCTTGTGCAGCTTTGCCGTCGATTTCTTTCGCTTCTGGAAGTCCCTCAAAACTATCAAAAAGGTAGTAGCTTCTATGACTGCCGAGTAACTCTGCGATCGCCGCAATCATTCCACCACGCCACACACCACATTCTACTACGTTGCCTGGGATATGATTAAAGCTTTGAGATAACTCCAAATTGTTAATAAAAGTACTCTTGGAGATCATTGTGTAATAACTGTATTTATCATAGAGCTGAGCAAGCTTTTCTTCATCACTAATCTTTTTGATCTCGTATCCTAAAAGCTCTACCATTTTTTGTAATGATCTTTTAAGGCTGGGCATTGGTTTAGCGATCGTCATTATTACCTCTTAGTTAATCAAAATTTAATATGTACTGTATGAGACAGTTGATGTGGGTACAATGTACCCATGGCTGATATGATGAGGAAAGGTTCTATTGGGTGTTGGAGAATCACAAACTTCAAAAAATATTGCTTCTTTGACCTCATCAAGAGTTTCTGTATTATGACTACCCAACCATAAACTAGCTAAATATTGCCCAGGAATCAGTGGTGGTAATTGAATAGATACATGAACTAAATGTTTGGATAAAGTACATTCTATAAATCCTTCAGTTTGTGGTAGCGCTTGCATAATAGCTGTACCAGCAGCATCTAAGATATCCACGGCTAAAAATGCGGGTTTATGCTTAGTTCTAGATTCCAAAATGATGTCTAATTCGAGAACCAAATTAGGTTGCTGACCTTGCAATTGTGAATTTATTTGAGTTATAACTAACCCTTCTTTATTCGCGTTTGCCACACTTGTCCATGCTGCCCCTATACTTTGGAGATTCTGTTCTTCATAAGTGTTGATGCATTGGTCTGTGGAACCTTGAGTTAGGATTTCACCCTTGTTCAACAAAATTGCCGTTGAGCATAATGAGCGAATTGCTGCCATATTGTGGCTAACAAACAGCACAGTTCTGCCAGCACCACTGACTTCTTTCATTTTCGTGAGACATTTTTTTTGAAATCCCGCATCTCCTACAGCTAGCACTTCATCTACTACTAAAATCTCTGGTTCCAAATGGGCTGCAACTGCAAATGCTAGCCTGACATACATCCCTGATGAATAACGTTTCACAGGTGTATCTAGAAATCTTTCTACTTCCGCGAACTCAACAATTTCATCAAATTTGCGTTTAATCTCCTCTTTACTCATCCCTAAAATGGCACCGTTGAGATAAATGTTTTCTCTACCGGTGAGTTCTGGGTGAAAGCCTGTACCTACTTCTAATAAACTAGCTACTCGTCCTTGAATTGATATTCTCCCTTTTGTGGGTTCTGTAATTCGACTCAAAATTTTTAATAAAGTCGATTTTCCAGCACCATTACGGCCAATAATCCCAACCCTGTCACCCTGTTTAATTTCAAATGAGACATCTTTCAATGCCCAAAATTCTTCACGGGTGGCATCGTTTTTTTGTTTGCTATAAGGTTTGAGAATTTTTTTGCTGAGTGACTTGGCATTATATACAATCACATCTCGCAAAGCTTTATATTTAAAACCTTGTTCTTGGTGATTCAAGACGTATTTTTTGCTGAGGTTTTCAACTCGAATCACTGTTTCAGCCACGCAGTAAGTCCCCTTTAAATTCGATAGATTAAAAGTACTAAATTAAACTATGGTTTGCAAAAGTAGAGTTTTACACTTATTTGTATTCTCTCATATCAAAACCTGCAATGCAGTATTTCAGTTGCGACCATATAATGTGTAAGGGCCATAAGGCTGAGACTTGATTGTATTCGGCGTCTGACCTGTATATCTATTATTTGTGGGGCCAAGAGTAAAACTTTTTTGCTGTCGCAAACCAGCCCCTTCTATTCGCTCAATCATTTCAGGCTTAATTTTGGCTGGAGTAATAATAGCAAAGTCAACGTGAGTAAAAAAACGTTTTAGAGCTTGATGATCTTGTTGATTTTGCAAATCTAAAGTGTTGATATCGAAAGGAAAAAACATTTTCCAACCTAATGACCTACCTGCATAATACAACTCCAAAGGATTTATATACACCTTCTGAGAACCTGCACCAATTAATGAAGTTCCCGATTGGTATAATATGTTGGGGTTTCTGAGGTCTTTTTGAATCAAAGCCGTAGCAGGACGAACAATTAATGATAAAACAAAACACCAAGTTAGTAGTAGGATTAAAAGCCCAGAAAAGACCCGGTTAAAATTTGTTTTAGCTGTCTCCTTAAAAGACTGATAAGTGCTACTGGCTAAGCATAAGACATACGGTAAGAAATAAATAGCACGAAATGCATAAACTTTTGTAGACAAAAGAAATATAGCTACTAATAGTGTAGCAAAAACTAGCTTTTTATCACGAGCATGAATAATACCAACTACAGCAGTTATGGGTATTAATGGGCTGATATTATATGTAGAAGCTAGATGATGAAATATTATACTAATCTCTGACAAAATATCGTAGCGTTCTCTTAATGTTCTATCGCTACTAGAAATTAATTTTAAATCACTCAATGCCATAGTCAATTGTTGCCAAATAGGAATGACTAATAAGCCTGCTGTGATTACTCCTCCTAATATAAAGGCAATAATTTGTTTGACAGCTAGTTTTCCACTTTTATCCAATGCTTGTACTTTCAAAATGAGTTCAATAAATTCCACTCCAATTAATGGATATAGTAAAATAGCCGATGGCCAAACAATAATACCTGTAATAGCGAAACTACCTGCTAAAGCAACTAGCCAAGTAGATGTTTGAGCTTTTTGAGTTTTGTCTATTGCTAGTCTTAATAGTGAGCAAGAACTAAAACATAAAGCAAGTGCCCAACAGTCAACGCGAACACCACGATAACTGTGTACAAACATCGGCTCAAGCACAAATATTAAAGCTAATAGCCATGCCAATTGTTTAGGAGTTTTGCGAGATAGTAAATATCCTAAAAATATTGTGGCTGCAATCATTGCTCCTATAAGTGAAGCGAGTCTAGGCCCAATCATTGAGAGATTACTGGCTCTAAAAGCTAGTTCTTGTAATGTTGCTCCTAGATAAGAAAGTAAAACAATTGGTCTATCTAACTGTACCGACCAGTTAAGCGACCAATCGCTATATGGTTCAAGAGTGCGCCTACCAAATTCTATGGTTTGAACTTCATCAATCCAAGCCAGAGAGGAAATTGTGAGTGTACTTAAATGCGCTAAAAATATAATTATTAGTGCCACAAACCATGTGACCCAATACTTACGGTTTGGTAGAGTATGATGATTCTCCCAAAAGTTCAATGACATAATTAAATGGGAATTGATACTGTTGATATTGTCCTCTAAAAGCTATTCCTTTGATCAAAAATTTACTGCGAGCGCCACAAATAATTTTCAAATCAAGCAAGCAGTAATTTGGCTATTTGATCAGCAGCATCACCGCTACCATATAGTTTTGGAGCTTCTTTTGGTATGGTGAAGTTAGCGATCGCATCATTTAAAGTCTCAGGTTGGACTAGATGATTCCAACCCACATCTACTGTTTCTTTCCATTCTGTTTCGTCACGCATTGTAAAGCATGGACGCCCCAAAATATAAGCTTCCTTTTGAATCCCTCCAGAATCTGTCACTACAGCTTTACAGGCGCTTTCTAGCATCAGCATATCTAAGTAACTAACAGGTGGAATAGCGATAATCGATTGCTGTTCTAGATAGTGATTTAAACCCGTCGTGCGGATTTGAGCAGCTGTCCGGGGATGAATTGGGAAAACAACAGGATAATCTAATTTATTAAAGCTTTCTAAAATTGCGCTCAGGCGATGTTGATTGTCAGTATTACTTGGTCTATGAATTGTTGCTAAGTAAAATTCTTCTGGATGCAATTGATATTTTGCTAAAATATTAGAAGTTTGTTGCGCTTTCACTTGATAGGTGATAATCGCATCCATCATCACATCTCCAACCAAATGCACCCCAGAAAAAATCCCTTCTTTTTGCAAACATTCCACAGCCAATGGCGTTGGTGCAAAGAGAAGCTGTGCCAGATGATCTGTAACCACTCGATTAACTTCTTCTGGCATTTGTCGATTAAAACTTCGCAATCCTGCTTCAATATGAGCTAGGGGAATATGCAGTTTAGCAGCAACTAAAGCACCTGCCAAGGTAGAGTTAGTATCTCCATAAACACATATCCAATCAGGAAGTTCTTGTTGCAGCAATAAAGACTCTATTTGCTCCATCATGCGACCTGTCATCGCTCCATGATTCAAGCTATGAATGTTTAGGTGATAATGGGGCTGAGGTAAGTCTAGATCTTGGAAAAAAATATCAGACATTAATGAGTCAAAATGCTGTCCTGTATGGATAATAATTTCCTCAATTCCCGCATTTACCAACGCATAACTGACAACAGATGCTTTAATAAATTGCGGTCTAGCTCCTAAGATAGTAACGATTTTCATACGTTATTTTTACTATAATATTTGTGTTGTAAACGTACTACTTTTTTGGGTTGAAAAGCTTGGCGAACAATTAATTGATAAATGTACTTTAAGTGGCTCCAAATAACTTTTGCTACACGGAGTTTTGATTGCCCAAACTGCCGACGACTCAATTCAGCAGGATATTCTACCACTCTATATCCCTGTAACATTGCTTCTGCCACAATTTCTACTAAACCAAGAAATCCTGGGTGAGTGATAGGTATACATTCTAAAACTTCCCGACGATAAGCACGGAACATACTAGTGTATGTGTATAGCTTTTGGGGCAAAACTAATCTATAAAGCCCGGACAAACCTTTGCTGAGAAATAAACGCCAGCCAGGAACATTTTTGACTTTACCTTTGGGATGATAAGGAGATGCTGTGGCAATATCGATATCTTCATGCATCAAGTTCATCAAACCAATCAAATCCGCAGGATCATAAGTACAGTCACTATCTATAGTGCAAATAATATTACCTGTTGAGTATACAACTCCAGTTCTAATGGCTGCTGAAAGTCCTTGATTTTGTGGATGACTGACTATTTGAGCATATTCGCCTAGATGTTGTTGCAACTTAAAAAATGTGTCGTCACTACTACCATCGTCAACACAAATAACTTCTACTGTCCTTTTTGATCGCAACTCTGCCACAACTGGCAACAATCTCTTTTTCAAAGATTCAATTCCTTCAGATTCATTAAAGCATGGAACAATAATGCTTACTGATTGTCTTCTCTCTAATGGTTTTTGTTGCCAAACTGATAAATTCATTTTCTCTAACATCCTAAATAAGATATATCTACTAACTTGAAATCTTAAATAAATAAGATTCCCAACTTCTCTACAAGTCGGGAATCTGAGTTTTCTGATTTTTATCAAAACAACCAACTAACGTCCAAAAGCAATCTTAGCAAACGGCACTTGTCTAACTAGTTGCAATTCCCCAGATTTGAGATCTATGTTGTATAAAGAATTACCAAGTTTTTGGCTTTGAATATTAGCGATCGCAAATACTTGACCAGAGGGAGAACATGCTAAACTCAACAAGTCATTTCCTAAAGTAGCTTTTTGAAAATTCAATTGTGCCACCTGTTTAATTTTACCTCTACCAGTAACTAGTGCTAAATCATCTAAGTCAAACTCAACCAAAGTTGTCACACCTTCATGATCAAGACTAGTCGCGTAAATTTTACCGTCTGGTGTTTGAGTTAGGTTGCTATAACGTTTAGTGTCTGAAAGTTCCGGCAGAGCGAATTTAGCCCCATTAACTATTCTGCCTGTTTGAATATCAATCCCAGCTGTAACAAAAGGTGGTGTGCCTGCATTCAAACTAACTATACTGATCAAGTTATCGCCTTTGATAGCTAGCAGACTTTCAATTGTACTATTTACCGACTCAAATCCCGATACTCGTAGACCTTTTTGGAGGCGCGAAGATTTAGGATCAATGACACTCAAGCGAGTGAAATCACCACTGCTGGAACTTAATACAGAAGCAGCAACAAAACTACCATTTGATAAAGTAGTTACACCTGTCAAGCGCTCAACAGGATTAGTATAAACTGCTTTAGTAGCAGTTTCTTTAGTTAAATTTAAACGTACATTTTCTACAACTGTAGAAAGTAATTTTACAGTTGAAACTACTTTTCCACTCAAGGTATCTAAAGCCGTAACCGTTATTTCTGGCGTAGACTTAGCTAAGTTAAGAACGTCTACATTTTTGACCAGACTATCAACAGTGTTAATTCTCACAAGACTATTAACAGTGCTAGTTACTAGGTTGTCAGCAGCATTGGCTACACTAAATCCATAAATAACCGATGATGGATTTTGAGCGATCGCTTTACCCGCAAAGTTGCTTAGTGCTGTTGTTGCCGCGCTGGCAAGCACTATTTGACCAAACCTTCGGCGTCTAATTCGTAAATTCATAACTTCTACTTCCACCTGATGAGTTAGCTACTGAGTACAAAAATTACTTGATATCGGGGACTGGGTATTAGTAAAAATTCTTTTATTCCCCATTCCCCATCCCTTTTACGTAGGCACAATGATCCCGGCACCTGGAGTTTGCGGTTTAGCACCCATATCTGCTAGAACGTTGACGGCGATTTGCTTGGCGCGAAGATCTTCGCGGGGAGTTTGTACACCGTCACTATCCAGTCCCCAAACCCATTGAATTGAGCCTGTGGAAAAGACCTTTGCGCCACTAGGAGCAGTATATTTAACTGCATTTGATATTTGGTAATTAGTTTGCCCAGCCACATCTCCATCAGTAGTTTCCGGGTTAACTGTTGATGCCCCAAGTGTAACTAACCCAGGCGGAGTAAAACCATTATTCACAATTCCATCCCATTCAAACCCTACTAAGAGAGTTAGTTTGTCACCGTTATTTAGACCAGTGTTGGCATAGTAAGGATCACTGCTATTGCTGACAACAAAGTCATACCCACCGTATACCACAGTGCGATCGCCTGTGTACATAATTCCCAACAGCGCATTTTCTGGCTTATTATTCTCTGGGCTGCGGAATTTATTAGTTGGGGCTACAGGATCTTGCGCCCATTCACCCTTGTAACACGCCATGACTCGATTCGCTTGACCAGCACCTGAGTTCTCGAACCGCACTCGCCAGTAGGCTGAATTGGCACAGAAGAATCCTAAATTTGTTGGTGAGCCAGCATCGCGGGCTTGCTCAACATGATTGCGCTCTTCCATTGACCAGTACTCATCATGCCCAACTGATAGAAAGACTTCGTGCTGACCAAGCAGTCCTGAATTAGAGTGGACATCTACATTTGTCACGTAGGTGACATCATAGCCTTGAGATTCTAGCCAACGGGCCATGTTGTATTCCCAACGCAGCATCCGATCAAAATCGCTAGATCTAACAGTGGTTTGTGAAAAGGGCCGGTCATAGGAAACCTTGAGAGCTTTTTGACCACCGACACTGTTGTATCCATACAAGCTGCTACCCAAAACAGCCATCCCACCGTTATTGTAAGCAAGGAAAGTATTAAAGCTGCTTTGAAATAAGATATCCGCAGTGCTACTGTCATTACGTACCACAAACCATATTTGCGACTCTTTGCCACTTGTTTGATCTGTCAATTTGGCAATATATAATCCACTAGTCCAGTCGTTACCCACCGCTAGATTGTAAGAAACAGACCAGTTATAGCCCTCGTAGAGTTGTATATTACCACCTTGTGTGAGTATCAAAGCCGGTTGCGTAATTCCATTCAATGTGCCACTGCTCACCATCAACCGTCCGCCAGCACCGCCGTAATAACCTAAACGGTAAACATCAATTTTGTAGGGCCCTGGTTGAGCAAGGGACACTTTCAAACCCAAAGTACTACCCTTGTTGACACTAGTAGCTGTAGCGTAGCCAGCAATCTCAGTTCCAGCTTGATTAAAGTAGTCAATTCTCCAGTTGGAACTACCAGTTTTGCTATTTTCTAAAACAATTGGATTTTCACTTCCCGCTGGCGGTAATGCGGTAATTGAGAAACTCGTGTTACCTATACCAGGAGCAGTTGCAGTCACAACTATAGTACTACTTGGCCCAGCAGGTATAGAGCCGATAGTCAGCGTAGTACTTGCTTGACCACTAGCATTTGTCACAGCACTAGTAGGTGAAACTGTACCACTGCCATTAGTGACAGCAAAGTTGACCGTGACTCCCGACTGGGGACTGCCACCAGAACCTCTGACTCTCACAACCAATGGATTAGATAAAGTAGTCCCCGACGTACCCGTTTGATTATCACCACTCACTTTGGTAATGCCACTACCAACCACAAATAAAACATCGCGGAAATAGTTGCTATTTTGGTAAGAACTGGTAGGGAAATCATGGATACCACCGTATAAACAATTACTACCATCAGCTACTGTGCTGAGATCTTCATTTACCGTAGAACTAGATAGTCCACCGGCAGTCATGGCAAAATGGCTATTGCAGTTGACGCTCACAACGTAAGTTGTGTTGGCTTGAATGTTGAGTGGGCTACTAAGAGTCGCCTGCTGCCAACCAGAAGCTGTTTCATTTGTGAACGTCACGGTTGTTAAAGGAGTTCCACCTGTAGCTGCCCAGATATTACCAACATGAGTACCACCTTCACTCGCCGCTTTCCAGTAACGGATACCGACAAGTTGACCAGCACTGGCACTACGGAACTTCATGCCTAATTCATAGGTACTACCATCGGTAGCGTTTTGATTACTCGGTGTTTGAGTTGTGAATACTGTCTGGGTAGTAACCCCTGCTGGAGGATTAGCAGTTGCAGTGAAGGTCACACTGCCATATCCAGATGCTGATGCACTCACAGTATTTGTCACCGGACTCGTGGCACCAGGCGCAGCTCCTAAAGTTAGTGTAGTACTTGCTTGACCACTAGCATTGGTGACTGCACTGGTAGGTGAAACTGAACCACCGCCGCCAGTAACAGCAAAGTTAACTGTAACTCCCGATTGGGGATTTCCAGCAGAGTTTTTCACTTGCACAACCAACGGATTAGCTAAAGCAGTTCCAACCGTACCCGATTGATTATCGCCACTGAATTTGGTAATTGTCGGTGTGGCGGTGACGCTGAAGGCTATGTCACGGAAATAGTTGCTATCCCGGTAGGAATTTGTCGGGAAATTACCAGCACTACCAAACACTCCATTGTTGCCAACGACAGTGCTGAGGGTGCCGTTAACCATCGAGGTCGCTAATTGATCGTAAGTAATAGCAAAATGACTATTGCAGTTAACGCTAACAATATAGGTTGTGTTGGCTTGAATGTTGAGTGGAGTACTGAGAGCTTGCTGTTGCCAACCAGAAGCTGTCTCACCTGTAAATGTCACAGTTGCTAAAGGGCTGCCACCTGTAGCAGCCCAAATCTTACCAACGTGAGTGCCAGTTTCACTATTGGCTTTCCAATAACGAATGGCTGTGATTTGCCCGGCTTGGCTGGTGCGAAACTTCAAACCTAGTTCGTAAGAAGTGCCCCCATCGGTAGCGTTTGGATTACTGGGTGTTTGAGTTGTAAATATAGATGGCATATGTATAACCTGTACTAATTGGATGACACTCATTCGGTTGTGAGTGTGGTACAAATATCAAACTCATCCCTTTATATGGATGATCTAATGGTCAATAAACGGTTTATATTTCTATAAACCTACTTGTGGGATAATACTGATTCCAGATATGAAGTGAAAAATATAATTTAACTACTTGTGGAGTTAATTATTTTGATATAAAAATTGTGCCTGCCTACTTAACAGTGATTTTCACTCTCAAATCTAGTTAATTTAAAACAAATTTTTATTAATAAAATTATCTACATGTTTGACAACTGTATTATTATTCAGTGTGTCATTCACAAACTGCGAGTTGTTCAACACAAAAAAGTCATTGTGTTCTGTAACAACTTTGGGAACTAGGCTTGAGTAGTTTAAGACTTGTAGTGGTTGCATTTTGGCAGCACGATTAATGTGTACTGCTACAATGTCATCTGTTGTGATTTCTGGAAATATTAAACGTAATCCTCTAAAAAATAACTTTCGCACTTCATCATCTGATTGTTGCAAAAGCGGATCATCGGCCGATACATATTTAGGGAAGTAGGTGATATGTAATCCTGCTGTCTCTTGCAAGGAAACTAAGTTACTCATACCCAGTACTCCCGTAAAGGGAATACGTTGATCAGCAAGATTTACTATGTAATAGGGAACTAATGCTTTGCGAGTAATTAGTGCCATACAAATAACACCCAAATACTCTACTCCATCTGTGGCAGAAATGTTCACTAATTCAGGAGCAGCAACTTGTTGCAGAATGTTAACCGGGCCAGTAAAAATTACTTTGTCAAAATGCTCTTTTTCGCCATTGTGTTCAACCCATACCCCACCTTGCAAACAAGGCGCAATATATTCAACTTTTGCTCCAGTGCGAATCTGACTGCCACTAGCGCTAATTAATTTATCTAATTGATCAAAAACACTTTTGTACCCGCCTGCGACATAACCAAGTTGTTCTTTATGCAAAGAGGAATCACGAGCGGAAAAGAGACGTTTAATATATGACCAAATAAAAACAGCAGAGACGCGCTTATAATTTTCCCCCACCTTGGCTAACAATAAAGGTTTCCAAAGTTTTTCATATGTATTCTTCCCTGAAAGTTTTAAAAGCCAATCTTCAACAGGAATTGTCTCTAGTCTGCGCCAGTTTTTGATCTTGGAACCATACAAAAGAGTAATGGCTAACCTCAGCTTGCCAATGAAAGTTAGGGGTGGAAAGCGCAGAAATTCTACACTATTGCTAATAGAATATAATTTTTCATCGATGTAGCATCCTGTCAGCGTTGAACGCCAACGTAATTGCTCGCCTAATCCAATCTCCTTGATAAAGTTAATTAGGTAAGTATCGGAAGGGAGAATGACGTGATAAAAACGATCCCAAACAAAGGGGCCGTAATCATGATGAGTGGTGAGTCCACCCAGTTGCTTATTACTTTCAAAAACGGTTATTTTATGACCTTGCTGAGAAAGACGATAAGCTAATGCTAAGCCCATCATCCCACCACCGATGACACCAATATTCATATATCTTAAAATTGATTGAAAAAAGTAGTTTATTAATTAGGATATGCTAAGAATTAAGCTAGCATATCCTGTTTTGTCTGGTGATGCTTTCAAACAATTTTTAATATTTATAGAGACCAAGACTACGTTGCCAAGCAATAGTACGAGATAAACCTTCTTCTAATCCCACCTCAGCTTTAACGCCAAGAATTTGTTCGCAACGGGTGCTATCAGGAACACGTCGTCTCACGTCTTCGTATTTACGACCTGTGAATGATTCGTAGGGAATAAACTTCAGTTGAAGTTCTCCGGGTGTATTACTCAATTTCTTGATCGTTTTCGCGAGATCGAGGATGGTAATTTCGTGGTTGCTACCAATATTGAAAATTTCCCCGTTAGCTTCAGGCTTGATTGTTGCGGCGTAAATACCTGCAACTGTATCGCTGACAAATGTAAAACTCCGGGTTTGCATTCCATCACCATGAATAGTGATTTCGCCATCATTCAACACTTGCTCGATAAATACAGATTGCGGCCCACCCCACCAAGATAAATGATGTCTTGGCCCATAGGAACCAAAAAACCGCAGCAGTACTACTGGGATGCCATAACTATCTTGGTAGGCAAAAGCTAAATGCTCGTCAAATAATTTAGATACAGCATAGCTCCACCGAGCTACTTTTGATGAGCCAATAACTGAATCATCGTCTTCGTTGAAAGGGATTTTGGGATTGCGGCCGTAGACATCGGAAGTAGAGGCAAGTACGCATTTACAATTTAATTGGCGCGCTAATTCTAAAACATTTTCTGTACCTTGATAATTAATTTTGAGAGTATCAATTGCTTTGCCATAACGTGGAATTTTGAAAGCAGCAAGGTGAACAATGCAATCAATATCAGTTGCTAAATTTTCAAAGGTACTTTTTTCAGTAATATCTTTTTGTAAAAATTGAAATGCTTTGTGGCTAAAGTTATGAGAAATATTTTCTAGCTTCCCCATTGAGAGGTTATCAATACCTATGACTTCGTGGCCAGATGCTAGGAGTTTATCTAAAAGATGCGAACCCAGGAAGCCGGCAACTCCGGTAACTAAAATTTTGCGAGGTAGATTCATTTTCTGACGCTCTCTTATTAAAAATTGAGTTAAATTGTTTACACATTCAGTTATTTTGGACGACCAAAATTACGCCAGTGACGATAATTGCAATGCCTAACCACTGGCTCAATGCAACTTTCTCTTTGAGAAAATAAAAAGATGCTAAGGGTACGAGTACAAAATTTAAACCCAGTGCAGGAAATGCTTGACTCAAAGGAATTGTCCGCAAGACTATCAGCCACAAGATAGTGACAACTACGTAAGAGATAAACCAAATCCAAAAGTAAATAGAGAATAACAAACTACTTAGCGAATTGCTTGCTAAGCCAGCAGAATTAGAGCCTTGAAAGGCATATTTTAGTGATAGTTGCCCGGCTGTGCCGAGTACAACTACCACCATTAAAATTAACCAAGGAGTTATATTCATTTGTAAATACCTGAACTGCCAATGACGATAGTTTTAGTTTGCTCTTTCTGGAATCTTTCTGCGCTCTCTTAGGGGGACAGCTACTAGTAGTACTCCAATGAAAATGAGAACTACTCCAGATACACGAGCTAGAGTGATTTTTTCGTCAAAAAAGTAATAAGAGCCGAAAAGAATGCCAACATAATTTAGGCTAGTCAATGGATAAGCGATACTTAATTTGACTGTTTTGAGCGCGAATATCCAATTAACTATTCCTAAACTATAAATAGTTAAAGCTATGACTAATTGCTGAATAAAAGACCAGGTAAAGAATGCCTCGGCTTTATTACTCATAGTATGTTTCATCAGCAATTGTCCGACGATGCCAAAGCCAACACTGGCAAACAAAGCTAGGTAGGATATTAATTGTATCCGGGAAGGAGATGATTCAGAGTTCATGAAAAATTCCGATATTATATTAGTGCAAAGAATGCTTGACTCACAGATTCAGTAACTATTTTTTGTGCTGATGTGGAGAGTTCTGGGAACATCGGTAATGATAAAACTTCGTGGCTCAATTGTTCACTAATTGGTAAGGAGCCAAGAAAATAACCTAAATTAGCGTGTACTCGTTGCAAGTGTAATGGGATGGGATAGTACACCATTGTGCCTACACCTTGCTCTTTGAGAGTTTTCTGGACTCGATCGCGTTGTCCATTCACAACTCTGATGGTAAACTGATTCCAAGCTGACTTACCCTCTTGGGCGACTGTCGGTAAAACGATGTCTTTGATTTGGCTGAGTTGGCTAATGTAGTAATCTGCGATCGCACCTCTAGCAGCATTCCACTGGTCTAAATATGGTAGCTTGACTAATAGAACAGCTGCTTGTAAAGTATCTAAGCGACTATTTAGTCCCAATTCTTCATGATGGTACTTAACTTTGCCACCATGCCGACGTAAATATTCAACTCGCTCTGCAATTTCTGAGTCGGCGGTAGCTATCGCCCCACCATCGCCAAAGCAACCCAAATTCTTGGTGGGAAAGAAGCTAAAACAACCAACGTCCCCAATTGTGCCGACTTTTATACCTTCCCAAGTTGCTCCGGTGGCTTGAGCGCAATCTTCAATGACTTTCAGGTTATGCTTGTGAGCAATTTCCATAATTGCCGTCATATTGCAAGGACGCCCATATAAATGCACTGGCAAAATGGCTTTTGTCCGCTCTGTGATTTTGGCTTCAATTAACTCAGGGTCGATATTATAAGTAGTTAAGTCGACATCGACAAAAACAGGTGTGGCTCCGACTATGCCAATGGCTTCTGTTGTGGCAATAAATGTAAAAGGTGTGGTAATTACCTCATCTCCAGGGCCGATTTTTAAAGCTCTTAAGGCTAGGTGTAGCGCATCTGTTCCTGAGTTACAAGAGATGACGTTTTCTACATCTAAGTACTGGGCAAATTGGGTTTCAAATTCTTTGACTTGAGGCCCCATAATATAGCGTCCAGCAGCCATGACCGCACAGATATTTTTTTCTACCTCAGCCGCAATGCTTTGATACTGAGTAGTTGCATCAAATGGAGGAATATTCACAGTCGTTATCCAATCCTTTTCAGTTTCACCACAATAATTGAGATTAAAGATAGCCAACTTTTAAAGTCAAACAATCTTCCGAATTTGATTTTCGCCACAATATTCGTAGTGGCGATCGCAGGCTTGACATACAGTGGTTGTGGTAAAATCTTCTAACTTAGCGCCACACTCACACATCCAACCAACCCGTTTTGCTGGATTACCATAGACCAAAGCATAATCTGGAATATCTTTGGTAACAGTTGCACCAGCACCAATAAATGCATAACGCCCAATTGTATGCCCACAAACAATTGTGGCATTCGCCCCAATCGTTGCCCCCTGCTTAATCAAAGTGACAAAATAATCATCTTGTGTATTGCGCGGAAAAGCTGAGCGAGGCGTTTTAATATTGGTGAATACACAACTGGGGCCACAAAAAACGTCATCTTCTAAAACAACACCAGCATAAACAGAGACGTTATTTTGAATTTTGACATTCCGCCCGATTTGTACACCACTGGCAACAAATACATTTTGTCCAATCTTGCAACTTTCACCAATCACTACATCTCGCATGACGTGGCTAAAATGCCAGACTTGAGTTCCTTTACCAATCGTAGTTGGCAAATCAACATAAGCAGATTCGTGGACAAAATATTCTGAAGTTTTGGTTGCAGAATTTGCATCAACTGTTGACAACTTGAGTCTCCTTTAAATAAATTGCCTGACCTTGAGATGCTAAAGATGCCTGAGCCGACTGCAAAACAGTTAAAACATTAATCCCATTTTGGATGTCGGTTAATGGTGTTTGTCTATTTTCAACACAACTAAGAAAGTGTTGGCATTCCAACTTTAAAGGTTCGCCTGTATCGATGGGGATGACAGTTTGGGAATGCTTTTTCAGGACTGGAATATTGTTTTTTAATTCTGCTTGTTGGTCGTATAATACTAATTTCTCATCAATAGAAACATCATCAAAAACTAAAGTCCCAGATTCTCCAACCACGACCAGCCGATGCTCTTTAAAAGGATGTAGCCAACTGGTAAAAATGTGTGCCTTGAGATTTTGCTCAAACTCAAGATTGACCAGACAAAAGTCTGCAACTTCACCCAAGCAAGCACTACCAACAGCTTGTACAGTGATTGGCAATTTACCAACAAACCCTAGAATATTACAAATATCATGGGGAGCAAAACTCCAAAGTACGTTTTCTTCGGTGCGAACTTTACCAAAACTCAAGCGATTAGAATAAAGATATCGCAACTGACCAATTTTGCCGTTCTTTACTAAACTACGAAGTTTGACTAAAGCGGGATGATACTCTAGTAAGTGTCCAACCATGAGGATGTTACTGCTTTGATCAGCAGTAGCCTGAATTACTAAAGCATCTTCTAAGGTTAAAGCTAATGGCTTCTCAACAAACACATCTTTACCAGCAGCTAATGCTTGCATAACTAAGCCACCATGAGTTGGTGCTGGAGTTGCAATCACTACAGCCTTAACATCGGGTATTGCCAAGACTTTGGCAAAATCAGTAACTCCTTCAACACCATATTCTTGTTGAAATTGTGCTAATGCTTGTTGGCTAGCATCACAAATTACCCGCAAAACACCCAATTGAGCAAAATTGCGAACTAAATTCTTCCCCCAGTAACCACAGCCAATTACGGCTACATATTTATCCATGTGAGGCATCTTCAAAAAAAATTCAAAACTTGTCTTGATAAAGTCTGTAGATTTGCCGCAAAATTCAAAGCAGTTTCATTCGAGACCTCAATCCTCGAATGAAACAAAAGCTCACGCAGAAATTTGTCAGAATTTATTGCTTAAGCACAGACAATGCTTTCGCCTTTTAAGCCTTGAGATGCCAAAACATTGCGTGTATCAATGATTAATGATGAGTTATCTGCCACTAATTGGTAGTCTACATGATCATGATCAGTAGCAATGATCACAGCATCAAACTTCTGCAAGTTTTCTTTGGTTAAAGGTAAAGATTGCAGGTCGATTTCTGGATAATGACGATGATTGTTACAGGTTGGAGCGTAGGGATCGTGATATTCTACGAGTGCGCCTTGCTGCTGTAGGAGTTGAATAATTTTCAGAGAAGGACTTTCTCTTTGGTCGTCAACATTTCTCTTATAAGCAACTCCTAAAAGGAGAATTCGAGAGTTTTTGATTGGTTTGCATTGATTATTGAGAGCAGATGCTAACCTGTTAACTACATAGTTAGGCATAAGAGTATTAACTTCACCTGCTAACTCGATAAACTGCAAAGAAAGGTCATACTCTCTGGCTTTCCAGCTTAAATAAAATGGGTCGATAGGAATGCAATGCCCACCCCAACCGGGGCCTGGATAGAAGGCATGAAAACCAAATGGTTTGGTTTTCGCTGCTTCAATGACTTCCCAGATATCTATATCCATTTTGTGGAATAAAATCTTTAATTCATTGACTAAGGCAATATTTACAGCACGGTAAATGTTTTCTAAAATTTTCGATGCCTCAGCGGTTTTTGTCGAAGAAACCGGAACAGTTTTGACGATGATCTGATCGTAGAGGGTTTGAGCAAGCTCTAAACATAGAGGTGTTGTTCCCCCAACTACCTTTGGTACATTCACTAAAGAAAATTTTTCGTTGGCAGGGTCTTCGCGTTCTGGAGAGTAGGCTAAAGCAAATTCCTCACCAACTGCCAAACCAGTTCTAGTTAGAATCGGTAGCATGACCTCTTCTGTAGTGCCTGGGTAAGTTGTGCTTTCTAAAACTATCAGCTGCCCGATTTTTAAACAACGAGCGATCGCATAGGTTGTTTCAATTACATAATTTAAATCAGGTTCTCTGTGCGTATTCAGAGGCGTGGGCACACAAATAATGATTGCATCTACCTCAGACAACCGGGACAAATCGCTAGTGACCTCGATCAATTCGTGCTTTAAGTTCTCTGAAGGAATATGCTTAATATATGAGTTACCTGCTCTAATTTGATCAATTTTGTATTGGTCAATATCAAAACCTAATACAGAAAAACCTTTTTTAGCAAAAGATACCAGAATTGGTAAGCCTACATATCCTAGACCAATAATTCCAATTCGGGCTGCTTTATTTTCAATTTTCTCTTTAAGATTTTTTAGTAACATCATTGAAGTACCTCCAAAAACGTGTTTATCAAGTGTGTAATTAATCAAAAACTCCACCCTCTTGTGGATGGAGTTTTTGGCAGTTGAGACAAGATTTTTAATCTCGGTTATTGCCGCTTTCTATATTTAAAAAAGGGTTCAAAATTTTTTTGTTAAACGATTTCAACCGTCTACCTAAATTACATCAGCAAAGGTTCGTTCCATTTTTCGGAAGTACCAGATGCCACTGATTAGTAAAAAGATGATTAATCCCATAGAAAGTGCAAATCCTGGCCAGTAAAGTTCTGCGTCTCCACCGAGAATTGCCCAGCGAAAACCGTCAATGACTCCTACCATTGGATTGAGGCTATATATTAGCCGCCACTGCTCTGGCACAACGTTACTACTAAAACCAACAGGCGATATATACAGACCAAACTGTACAATGAACGGCACAATATAGCGAAAGTCCCGATATTCCACATTTAAAGCTGCTAACCACAACCCTACTCCCATCGAAGCCGCAAAGGCGATCGCAGTAAATAAAGGCAGTGTGACTATCCGCCAACTAGGAACATAGTCATACCAAGCCATCAATCCTAAGAGGATGATCCCCGAAATCATAAAGTCTACAAAGCTGACAATTACTGCACTGACAGGTACAATCAAACGCGGAAAGTAGACTTTAGAAACCAAGTTTGCATTGGTAATTAAACTCATGCTACATTCAGCCAAAGAGTTAGCAAAAAACTGCCAAGGTAACATGGCAGCAAATACTAAGATCGGATATGGCGCTCCCCCTGAAGGTAATTTCGCTATTTTGCCAAAGACTACGCTAAACACGACCATGGTTAAAAACGGTCTCAGTAGTGCCCAAAGCATTCCAATTGCTGTTTGCTTGTATCGTACTAAAATGTCACGCCAGGCCAGAAAGTAGAATAGCTCTCGATAACGCCATAAATCTCTCCAATACTGCTGCTCGGTGCGTCCAGCTTCAATCACTAATTCTGGCTTTGGGGTGGTTCCTTGATTACTCATACATAAAAGTTAGGGAATGGGGAGCTTGGAGTGGGGAAAGAGATATTTTTAAATTTTGAGTTGCACCAAAGGTTACGCTAGAAGCGCAACTTGAATTTTGAATTTTTAAGTGACAAATTGGAAGTCATTCATGCTGTGATAACCCACTAGACTTGCTTGTCGGCGAGTGAATTCGCCTACGGAGGGGTTTCCCTGGGGATCAACTACTCCTGCTACTTGCTGCCAGAGGTCTTGTGGTGCTAGACAAACTTCATGTGTGCGATCGCCTGACTTGCGGACGTGATACCACTTTGTTTGCTGGCAGTAGTCACACCAGAAAGCCTCTAACCATTCTCCTTCTATAGAAACTGCTGTTTGGGTTGCCACTACCATCAATGCTCTGCGCCTACTCATACCCCGTTGCTGCAATTGACCCGCTTGATCAGCAAATAGCTGATATTTCTGGCTTCTGCTTTCGAGATAGCAATTATGAATTGGGCAGTAAATAGATCTTCTTTTTGAACGTTTCCGATTTCGGTCACACCTTCTCTGCAATTCGACCTCCCACATCGATAAAATAGGTAAAAAATAAGGAAGGTTACGTTGGAAGGGACTGAGATCAAAAAGACCATCAAAGCCCACCTCCTCAAATTAACGACTCAATGTTATGTAATTTGGAACTAGCTGATTAACAGCTTTTTTGTCGAGATGACAGATATATTTATTGTCTATATCTAAACTGTTTTTTTGTCAATCTATCTAGAGGAATTATAACATCTTCTACCATCACTATATTTGATTAATTCAAATCAACATTATAGAAAAACAAAACTTTAATTAGAGATATTTTTAAGGCTAAACAAAAGAAGTGCTGAACTTTACGATGCTTTTAAATTTCGTCAGTTCTACTAATTCCTATTGCTATTTTTATCTCCAAAGCATTACCTTTACTTTCAATTTTCCATGAAATATAACTCTCCCAAAGTTAAGGAATTTGACAAGATAAATTTGGCAGTTTTGTTGGAAAACACAAAATTCATCAAATCAATAGAGAAGTATTTTCTCTTTTAGCTATTGGTCTGACTATGCCAATGTTGAGAAAGTACTAATTAGTTCGTAATTCGATTTACCTAGAGATGCTTTAAACCCTGATGCTGTTTGACATCCTCATCTTTTGGGGATTAGTAATGAAGATGACAAAATTAATGGTGATTCTGACTCTAATTAAGTCTGTTTTCCACAAAAATTAGGTTAAAAACCTAATTTTGCTGTGGCAATCAACCATCAACCTATGGTGATGCTGTCAACGTAATTTTTTCTAAAAGCTTATTTTATATGGCTTTGAGATAAAGAGATTACGCCTTCAGGCGCGATCACCTGCTGGAAAATATCAAAGTATTGTTGAGAAATAATCTTCAGTGTGAAGTGCGATCGCAAGTACTGACGACCCGATTTACCCATCCGTTCCCCTAATTGCTGATCGCGGCTCAATAAGCGAATGAATTGTGCCAGAGCATGGCTGTCTCCGTTATCAAATGTCGCACCACACCCAGCTTCGGTAATCATCTGTCTGAGGTAGGAATATTGTGAACAAATCACTCCTATCGGCCGTCCCGCAGCTAAAGCGGAGTAAAGCTTGCTAGGAACTACTAAACCCTCGGTGGTGGAATCTACAGTTACTAGCGACAAATCACAAGCTGTTAAGGAATATGGCAATATCTGCTTATCTTGATATGGCAGAAATGTGAAGTTTCTCAATCCTGATTGCTCTACATCTTGGATCAAATCATCCCGCTTAGCTCCACCACCAATGAACACAAACTGAATTGGTTCATCTTGGAGTTCTTTTGCAGCTTCTAGGATAGTTGCCATATCGTGGCAGCGTCCCAAGTTTCCAGAATAGAGTACGGTAAATTTCTGCACTAAGTCGTGCTTCCAAGCAAACCAGTTTTCTTGCTTGGCGATTGGGACAATCAACTCTGGGTTGGCCCAACTGTGAATTACAGAAACTTTATCGGCTATCTGCGGGCAACTTGCTACGACTCGCTGCTTCATTGCTGGGCTTAGCACCACAATTCCTTTAGCGCTTCGCCAAATCTGTCTGTTTATGGCACGCCACAGCCGCGCTAAAGGGCTATTTTTAGAGATTACTCCTAAAGCGATCGCAATATCGGGATAAAGATCGTAGAGTATGCAGACATAAGGAAGTCTAAACAACAGATGAGCCAGATATGCCACGATTGGCAAAAATGGCGGAGCTGAAGTTACCAACAACAAATTTCGACGTTGCCATGCTCTCAATAGATAGATGGCAGCACGCAAGGTGTACAAAACTCCATTGACGGCTTTGCCCCGAATCCGCCCTGGCCATAGTTGAGCAGTGCGCGATCTTTGAATTCTAATTCGACCAGCACGTTCAATTGCTGGAGCTGTCCCAGAGCGAAACGCGTACCCTGGTTGGCTCGTAAAAACCTCGACATCTACCCCTTGCTGCCCCAACTGTTTCACTAGTTCCTCAATCAATTGTCCTGTGGGGGCAAAGTCTGGAGGAAAAAATTGAGTAATTACAGACAATTTAATTGATTGCTGGGTTTTTGAAGAATATTCGTTCTTAAAATCTAACCGAACGGAAGGAGAAATGGATTGTAAAAATTTTTGATTAATCCATTCATTAAGTTTCATCAGCCGTATCCTACCTAAGTAATCTTGTTAAAGACACTACTGAACTGCTCAAGCCATTAATTTACATATCAAAACAGGCCTAGAGATATTAAGTAGTCTCATTTTGCTCTAGGCCTATTTTATTAATCACCTACTACACAAGGGTTTACGCAAAATCACAGAACTATCTGCAAGCTTTACTAAAATATTACAGTTGGTTTTTCAGAACTTGCACTGCTTCTTCGTTTGTATAAGCGATTATTAAGGGATTCTTTTGACCAGGGGAACACAAAAACACAGAAAGGGTCTAATCTGCCACGGGCATTTGCTAGGGAGATCGAACACACAAGGGTAAACTAGTTTACAAACTTACAGATATATTTACTTAAAACACTGTGACAAGGTGCTACAGCATTAACCACTATTTATTCTGCATCAATTAGGATTTTTGGATGATCAAATCAGATTTGTTTGGCATTTTTACTATCACATTAGTATTACTTAACGTTTTTTTATCACATGTAGTTTTCAACTACAGTACTGTATTTTAAAATTTATCTACATGTCATTTCCTACTAGAATACCACGAGAATAGCATGTTTTAAATATACAAATAGACTTTACCAAAAATTTATTTTATAAAAATTTGCTTAAACAGAATCTTTACAAAAGATACAACTTATCTTGTATGAATTTTTATGTAGTATTGACTGTAATTCTACTAAATATAATTAGTAAGCTTTTAAAGTCTTAAGTAAATTAAGTTACAAAAGCTTATTCTGAGTAGTTATTTAAACTTTGAAAATAGTAGATTTAGGTATTTCAAACTGCGATCGCATCTGACAGACTCACACCACAGAAATTTCTAAAATGGGAAATTTAAGCTTTAAATAGTCTAATTTGACACTTAATCAAAGATTAAATGTAGAACGTATAGTTCAATAGTTAAGTATAGATGAACTGAACCTGGTACTCTTTTTACAATAAATTTTAATCAGTTGGGTCTACAACATCAGCATTTATGGCTAAAAAACCGTGGAGTTATAGTTATGTTTATTCGTATCTACTTGGTTAATGATATTTATTTACACACACGTGATGATCTTCTGTAGCTATGGCTAAAATTTATATACGTAATAGATTTATCGGTTTCTAACTCTAACTGCACATAAACGTAGCTAGAGATTAAGGTTAACCTCGGCTAGAATATACATCAAAATACCAATTGTATAATTTAAAACGATAATAATGGAGAATCACTCTTCACAATCATCAAGCTCTGATCGCAGTGGTAACTCTGTAACGCCATTTCTCCAAACTCAACCTTTTGCTTTCAGTGAAACACAACAACGAAGCGACTGGAATTTTGTAGAGTTGTTGAATATTGTGCGGCGACGAGCGCTAGTCATTGCTGGGGTAACTATTGCTGTGATGACGACTGTAGTAGCTAACTTGATGCTCAACCGGGAATTACCAGTATATGAAGGCAATTTTAAGCTGTTAGTCGAACCTGTGAACGATGACAGCAATGCAGTAGATGTCGTTAAAGAACCTAGTTCATCAACCCAGTCAGGTCTAGACTACGAAAGCCAAATTCAGGTACTTAAAAGTCCTGAACTGTTAGAAGGAATTATCAAGCAACTACGAGCTGATTATCCAGGTCTCAGCTATGATTCGCTACTAAATTCTCTGACCATCACTCGCTTGGGAGAAACTAAGATCATAGAAGTTCGCTATCGAAATAACAATCCAGATCAAGTTAAAGCAGTATTAAACAAAATCTCTAAAGATTATTTATACTACAGCCGAGAAAAACGGCAGACCAAGTTACGTCAAGGAACTCAGTTTGTCGAAAAACAACTGCCATTTCTACAAAATCGAGTTGATCAGCTCCAGAAAGAACTACAAACTTTTCGCCAGAAAAACGACTTTGCTGATCCGGAAAGCCAAGTAGCACAGGTTGATACTCAAGCTACCTCTGTATCTGGGCAAAGACAAACGGTTAATCAGCAACTAGCACAAGTTCGCTCCAACTTTGCGCTCCTACAGCAACAAAATGGGAAGCTAGCGGTATTAAAGGATGCTCCTTTATATCAGCAGTTAGTTGGTCAGTTGCGCGCATTGGATGTTCAAATTGCTGCTGAGTCTACTCGTCTGCAAGAAGATAACCCAACACTGCAAACCTTAAAAGAAAAACGACAAACTTTATTACCTTTAATCGCTCAAGAAGCACAGCGCGTTTTAGAACTCAGAGTTGCAGAGGTAAAAAATCAACTTCAGACTTTAGAAGTGCAAAGTCAAGAACTCGCCAAAGTAGAAAAAGAACTTGAACAAAAACGTAAGCAGTGGCCAATTTTGGCACGACAATATACTGAATTACAACGAAAATTACAGATTGCTACTGAAAGTCTCAATCGTTTTCTCTCAACTCGTGAAACCCTACAAATTCAGATCTCGCAAACAGAACTTGGGTGGCAATTACTCCAAGCACCAAAGAAGCCAGAGACCCAGGTAAATTCTTCGGATATGACACGTAATTTGCTCCCAGGATTAACCGCTAGTATTTTCTTAGGACTTGGCGTTGCCTTTCTGATGGAAAAACTAGACAATACTTACCACAGTGTTCAAGCTCTCAAAGACAAGGTAAAGCTGCCATTGTTAGGAAATATCCCTTTTGAGAAACAGATTCAAAGTAGTAATCAAAACAACGCGATCGCGCAAGAAATGCCAATAGTTAGAGTCCCAAATTTTCTTATGCAAGAAATTCCTGGGTTGGCTGTTTTACCAGATCAAGACTATAGCAACTACTCGACAAGATTCTTAGAAGCTCTACGGGTACTTTATACAAATATCCAACTACTAAGTTCCGATCGCCAGATTAATTCTATCGTCATTAGTTCAGCGATGTCTGGAGATGGTAAATCTACCGTGGCATTTCATCTGGCTCAAATAGCGACAACAATGGGGCAAAGAGTACTACTTATTGATGCTGATCTTCGCCAACCGATGATTCACAACCTGTCAGATCTAAATAATCTTTGGGGATTAAGTAATTTAATCTCGACGAATTTGCCAACCGGAGAAGTCATCCGGCAATTACCTTTTATGAGTCAATTATCTGTAGTTACTGCTGGGCCCATACCACCCGATCCAGCAAAGTTACTCTCGTCTGAGAAAATGAAGCGTCTGATGGAGGATTTTCACAACACTTTTGATTTAGTAATCTATGATGCTCCTCCCTTAATCGGACTAGCAGATGCTAGTTTATTAGCACCCCATACCGATGGCATTTTACTGACTGTAAGGCTTGATCAGACAGATTCTTCAGCCCTAGATAGAGCTTTAGAAAACCTCAAAATGTCCCGGATCAATATCTTAGGAATGGTTAGTAACGGTCAGAAAAATAACATCCGTCCTTATTAAGATTAAAAGAATCCAGAAGCTTCTAGCTGGTTGGGCGTCACAATTTAAGATTGCGGTGATCGTCAAGATCACTCGGATTGTGTGAGTTATTTTTCTAACTCTTGAGTTGGTTTGTAGTTTTGCTTTCGCAAGAGTTTATTAGTACTGATGAGGACAATAAATAACAGCATAAGCTGGATTGGCCATGGTGCTAAAACCAAACTTAAAAGCAGGCTAATAGCTGCAAATACGCCAGCTAGATAGGCGATTTCATCAGTGCTTTTTTTAAAAAAGTAACCAGTTATTAAACCAGTACAAAGTGGGATCAAAAAAAACAAAGCCATTTTCCGTAACCTCTAAACCAAGAACCGGAGGGGTTATAAAGTAAATTCAAATGATTTTTGGAATTGTGGTTAATTTTACATCTAAGCAGGTTTGCTTAACAATACTTTATCAAAATAATTATAGATTTTCTATGTTACGTAAGCATCTGGCAAATTAGCCTAGTATACTAGGCTGGCATTAAAAGAACGAGCTAGTATAGTACCTCAAGGAATAACTTTTTCAACTAAAACACCCGATGCTGAACATTCCTCAATTACTGGCAACTGAGCTAGACCTTAAGCCTTATCAGGTGCAAAATTCGCTGGAACTTTTGGCGGAGGGTGCAACTATTCCCTTCATTGCCCGTTACCGTAAAGAACGCACTGGTGAAATGAATGAAGTTCAGCTGCGTGATTTAGCTGATCGATATACTTACTTAACTGAGTTGGAAGAACGAAAATCGGTGATTTTAAATGCGATCGCCGAACAAGGTAAACTCACGGATGAACTCAAAGCAAAACTCACATCCTGTTTACAAAAGACCGAACTTGAGGATTTATACTTACCCTATCGTCCCAAACGCCGGACTCGCGCCACCATCGCCAGAGAGAAAGGACTAGAACCGCTAGCGGAGTTGATCAAATCTTTAAATGTCAAAAATCCTCTATCCGCCTCACTTCCAGAGGTAGCGGCGAAGTACGTTTCCTCAGAAAAAGCAGTAAAAACACCTGAAGAGGCGCTGAAGGGTGCAGCCGACATCTTAGCGGAAGAAGTGGCAGAAAAGGCCGATTTACGCCTATATCTGCGTGAATATTTTGTAGAGGCAGGAGTATTCATTTCTCGGATTAAAAATGATCATCCCGAAGGTACAACCAAATTTGAGATGTACCGTAACTATCAAGTCAAAGTAGAAAATATCGCACCTCATAACATGTTGGCGTTGTGTCGGGGTGAAGCTGAAGGGGTACTAAGTTATGAAATTGCCTTCGATGAGGATGTCGTGCTGGGATATTTAGCATCTGTTGAAATTAAAACCAAGATTCAGGAAATTCGTGACTTTTACCAAGCAATGCTGAAAGATGCATTCAACCGTTTAATGAAAGTATCTCTAATGGGGGAGGTAATTTCAGAAAAGAAAGCCTATGCAGATGTTGAATCTATTAAGACATTTGAAGCAAATCTGCGGGAGTTGTTGCTGTCTGCACCAGCCGGGATGAAACCAACCCTGGCGATAGATCCTGGTTTTAGAACTGGGTGCAAGGTTGCTGTACTTGATCAAACAGGTAAATTTTTGGAATACCAAGCGGTGTTTCCTCACCAAGCGGCTGAACAACGCCTCAAAGCAGCCCAAACGCTCAAAAATTTGTTGGAAAAGTACAAAATTGAATTAATTGCGATTGGTAACGGTACAGCCTCTCGCGAAACAGATGAGTTTGTTTTGGAAGTTCTGCAACAAAGCGATCGCCAACCAATTAAGGTAATGGTGAATGAGTCGGGTGCATCTATATATTCTGCTAGCAAAGTTGCCCTCGAAGAGTTTCCCGATTTAGATATTACCGTGCGCGGCGCTATTAGCATCGGTCGCCGATTGCAAGATCCCTTGGCGGAATTGGTGAAAATCGATCCCAAATCGATTGGCGTAGGACAATATCAGCACGATGTCGATCAGAAGTTGTTGAAAAAGAAATTGGATGAAACGGTAGAAAGCTGCGTTAACTATGTCGGTGTCGATTTAAATACAGCTTCTAAAGAATTGTTAACTTTTGTTTCTGGGATTACGCCAACGGTTGCCAATAACATTGTTGCTTATCGTAACCAGCATGGAGCCTTTAAAAATCGTCGTCAACTGTTGAAAGTTGCCAAATTGGGGCCGAAAGCCTTTGAACAAGCAGCGGGTTTCTTAAGAATTCGCGGTGGTGAAAATCCTTTGGATAACACTGCTGTGCATCCAGAAAGTTACTCTGTAGTGGAAGCGATCGCTTCTGAGGTGTGCGTACCATTGAATCAGGTGACACAGATTGCCGAAAAACTCCAAAAAACCAACTTGAAGAAATACGTTACCGATACCGTTGGTGAACCGACATTGCGCGACATCCTCAGCGAACTGGAAAAACCAGGTAGAGATCCAAGAGCTGAGTTTAAGTATGCCACCTTTAAAGAGGGGATTAAGGAAATTACCGATTTACAGGTGGGAATGGAACTAGAGGGAATGATTACCAACGTTGCCAACTTTGGTGCGTTTGTCGATATTGGCGTGCATCAGGATGGTTTAGTGCATATTTCCCAACTGGCTGATAGGTTTGTCGATGATCCCAAGAAAGTTGTCAAAGTGGGACAAGTTGTGAAAGTGCGCGTATTGGAAGTTAATGAGAAATTGAAACGGATTAGTTTGTCGATGAAAGCAGTTAAGCAATAATCAACAGCCTCTAAGCAGGGGCTATCGTTGATAATAGGGCTAAATATGTCAGTTGGAGTAGTTTCTATGCCCCTGCAAGATTTAACGTGTCGCGGAAGTCCCCTAAACCCAAATAGCGGTGGATCGGGAAAACGAGGTTACGAAGTTGTTTAGCGTTCATGGTAGAGTCCCCACAAGTCTTCTATGATTAAGGTGTGATATTTGTGCAAGGGGTCGTACTGTATGCAACTGGAAGAATATTTCAATGTGCTTTCACTCGATGACATCCGACTCAAAGGAACCCGAATTGGAATTGAGAGTATTCTTTACGAGTACATCTATCGCGCTCGCACGGCTGAAGAGATTGCCCAGATCTACCCATCGTTGTCGCTGGAGCAGGTCTACGCCACAATCCTCTACTACCTGCACAATCGAGAAGTGGTGGGGCAGTATCTGACCGATTGGATTGAGTTTGGCGAACGGATGCGGGCAGAACAGCGCCAAAACCCTTCGCCGGCCAGACTCCGATTTCAACAGTTGAAGGCGCAACAGAAAGTAGAGATCGCCTCGCATGAGCCTCAAATATCTGTTTGACGAGAACGTTGACCCTGAATATGCACGCCAATTGAGACGGGAGTCCTCGATAGCGACACAGGAGCGTCGCGTCATTACGAATTACGAATTACGAATTATTTAAGCACTCCTTAAAGCGACAATTGGATCGAGTTTGGCGGCGCGGCGTGCGGGAACGACGCCAAAGAATAAACCAATCCCGCCTGAAACACCAACTGCGATCGCAATTGCCAATGGAGAGATACTCGCTTCTAAAGGGGTTAAGGCTGCTACTAACATGATGCCACTGACACCAACCGCAGTCCCCACTAAACCACCGGCAGCTGAGACGATCACCGCTTCAATGATGAACTGTAACAAAATATCTTGCTCGGTTGCCCCAATAGCTTTTCTTAGCCCAATTTCTTGGGTGCGTTCGGTGACAGAAACTAGCATAATATTCATGATGCCGATACCGCCGACAAATAAAGAAATGCCTGCGATCGCTGCTAACATAATTGTTAATGCACTGGTGATTTGACCGACGGTTTGCAATGCATCTTTTTGAGTATTGATAGTGAAATCATCTTCACCAATAATTTTGTGTCGCAGGCGGAGCAAATTCGTTATTTGAAACTGGGCTGCATCCACACTATCGGCGTTCTTGGCTGAGGCAACGATGTAAGTTAGCTCTAGTCCGTAGGGAGATGTTCGCCCAACAATGCGGTTTGCGGCTGTAACAACAGGTAATAGTGCGGCATCATCATAATCAACACCCAGATTTGAGCCTTTGGATACTAATACACCGATAATTTGAAAGCTAGTATCTTTAATGCGTAACTGCTGACCTATGGGGTTACTATTACCAAAGAATCTTTCTGCCAATTTTGCACCCAGTACCACAACTTGATTGCTGCGTTTCATATCTATATCGGTAAAAAACCGTCCCTTGGCTATTTCAAAGTCTCGCACTTTCAAAAAACTAGGAGTTGTGCCAATGATATTAATATCGGTGTTTCTGTTGCGGTAAGTAACAATCTGCCTGCTGTTTAATTCCGCAGTCACTGCTGCTACCGTTGGTACTTGAGTAGCGATCGCTTCCGCATCTTCTAAAACAAGTGTTTTGGGCAAGTCTAGAGAAATCCGCTGAGTTTCGCGATTACCTGGAATTACAAATAACACGTTTGGCCCTAGCGACTCTAGTTGTTGAGAAACATACTTCTGTCCTCCTTCGCCAATACCAATCATTGCAATCACTGAGGCATTGCCAATCACAATACCCAGCATCGTCAGGGCGCTACGCAACTTATTCGACAGCAGGGTTTTGCCTGCCATATTAATGCTTTCTAAAAAATTCATTATTCTCTGTTCCCTGTTGGCTATTCCCTACTCCCTTTTATTTGCCTTTTGGATTGTGTATTCTTTTGGTGGATTGATAAACACGCGATCGCCTTGTTTCACTCCCCCTAAAATCTGCGTTTGGTCTTTAATTTGCGCTCCGATTGTGACTTCACGGAACTGGGGTTGATTGTTTTTATCTGGTATAAGTACGCCTGTTTGACCTTTTTCGGTGACGATGGCAACAGTTGGCAAGACTAAGGCATTATTGACGCGATCGCCTAAAAATGTTAAATCCACATTTAAGCCAGAGAGCAGTTTATTTGTACCGTTATCAAGAGTAACTCGCACTTTAAAGGATGTCACACCCTGTTCTAGGACTGCTTCGGGAGCAATTAACCGGACATGACCTTTAAAAACTTGGTCTGGATAGGCATCTGCGGCAATTTCTACTTGTTGCCCTCCTTTAATTCTGCCAATATCAGCTTCTGGAACATTTGCTTCCACTTCTAAACCCCGTGCTACGGCGACAATAGAACTAGAAGTTGCCGATGCAGTCGCAGAAGCGGATGTTGTGGGAGTGACAAACGCCCCTACGTTGGCGTACTTTTGCGTCACAATTCCCGAAAAGGGAGCGCGGATAATTGTATCTTCTAGCTGTACTTGCACGCCTTTTAACTGCGCCTGAGCTGCTGCTACAGCAGCTCGACGCTGAGCGATTTCTTCAGGACGAGTACCCACCTCTAACAATACTAAGGCTGCTCGTGCTTCGGTGACTGCGGCTTCTCGTTGAGCAATTTCCTCGCTACGAGTCCCAATTTGCTGCAATGACAATCGTTTTTTCGCTTCCTCTAAACTAGCTTTAGCACTTTTGTCATCACTGATGGCTTGATCTAGTAATTGTTTTTTCTCAGCTCCTTGTTGAACTAGGTATTGGTAACGCTTTACCTGTTCAGTTGTGTAATTTACCCTCGCTTGCGCTGCGTCCACTTGGGCTTGTGCTTGGGCTATTTCTTGGGGACGATTACCTGTACGAGCTTGTGCTAATTGGGCTTGTGCTTGTGCTAACCGCGCCTTGGCTTGGGTAATTTCTTGGGGACGATTACCTGCTAAAGCTTCTGCCAGTTGTGCTTGGTTTTGGGCTAGGCTAGCAGTATATTGACGGATTTGGGCTTCAATGCTGGCGCTATCCATACGGGCGATGATTTGTCCTTGCTTGATGCGATCGCCCTGCTCTACATATAATTGGGACAAAGTTCCAGGATTTTTGGGACTGACATTGACGCTTTGAATCGGCACCACCTTACCACTAGCTGTAATCAGCAGGGTAATATTTTGCGATGCCACTGGGACTGTTAACTCGGCAATATCTTGTTTACTCTTACTTTGATTTACCAACGTGTAAGTTGTCGTTGTTCCCACAACCAAAGCACCTGCTGCTATCAGTCCCATCAGCCAGCGGAATGGGTACTTAATTTTTTTGCCAATCATAGGTATTTCTATGGGAGTAGCCATTTATATATGCCTGTGAATATGCTGTATGGCAGTAGCCTGGGGTGAGACGCAAACAAAGAGTTAGTGTCAATAACAGTAAGGGGAGAACTCGAAATACATTATCTTTGTTTTTTATAAGTAAATTTGCTTAAACTGTTGCCGTTTTCGGTCAAGATTAATGTCTCAATGAATACGCTCTTAACTATACAAAGAACTAGTTGTATAATTGCTTAATTTTCCTTCATATTATCTTGTAGTATTTTCGTATGCCTTCACCTAAATGGGTGACTTTGGATTGCTATCTTGAAAATGGGGGTCAAGAATGAGGGACTAAGGGCAACAGAAGAGGGATTTTCATGCCCTCGTTGCGTGATTTATCATGTGAGCGACTAGTTTGAAAAAGGAAGTAAGCTAAAAAACATCTAAATTACATAATCAAATTAAATAAAACTCTTGTGGGGTGGGCATCTTGCCCGCCCTAATTATGCAAGTTATATATGGAACAGCTTAGCGAGTAGGGAAAGAAACCTTTTTCATATTTGGTTGTGGCATTTTTCGGTGGTTGGCTGTCTTGCTCAAACAGACATAGCAATGACTGCGACAATTTTCAATCAATTATTTTTCGATTTTGATTTGCAATAAATATGTGAATATGGGAAAATTTTTTACAAAAGTAAAAATGCTGTAAAATCCTCAAATTAGGCAGTTTTTTGTGTAAAATTGGTTAATCGTTCGATTCTATTTTTAATTTTAGTACGCCAAAACTTTATTTATGAATCAATCTTCTCAATGGAGTTTAAAAGCTAAGGCAATAACTTGGGCGCTTGCTGTTAGCGTACTGCCTGTATTAGTGGTGGGAACAGCAACCTCATACTATGCTATTGAGTCAGTTAGCAAACAAATTCCTCAAGTTGGACAAGAGGATGCTAGAAGTTCACAAGAAACTGAACTTGCTATCCAAAGGCAACTATCGCTTTTATTCGTTGGAACGGGTGTAATTGCAATTTTATCAGGTGCGATCGCTACTTTTGTAGCCCATCGGGTTATTCGTCGAGTTCTCAACTCTGCGGAAATTTCTACTACTATTGTGAATACACTCAGCCTAGAACACGAGCTTCCCCAGACTATCATTGCCAGCCCAGATGAATTAGCTGTACTAGAGACAAATATCAATTCCATCAAAGACCGGCTGTCGAGTTTGCTATGGGGAAAAGAAGCCGAAACCGAATACTCACAACTATTGATGAAAGTTACTCGTTGGATACGAGAATCATTTAATGAACAAGATGTCTTCAAAACTACTGTTGAAGAGGTTCGCAAAGCTTTAGGAATTGATCGCGTCACCATCTTTCGCTTTAATTCCAATTGGAATGGCACTTTTATTGAAGAATCGGTTGTGCCTGGGTTGGCGAAAATGTTGTGGGTGAAAGTCTTGAATCCCGGTTTTGAAGCCGGGTATATAGATAAATATCAAAACGGTTTTATTCGTGCGATCGATGATATTTACCAAGCCGATCTTACTGATTATCAAGTTGAATTATTAGAACAATTTACTGTCAAATCTAGTTTAGTTGCACCCATTATCAAAGGCGATCAGCTATTCGGTTTATTAGTTGCCCACCAATGTTCTAGACTCCGTTTCTGGCAGCAGTCAGAGATTGATTTATTCGCCCAAATAGTTTTGCAAGTGGGATTTGCTCTCCACTATGCCAAACTTCTAGAACAGGCCGATACAAAAGCAGATAGAGCTGAAGTATTTATAGATATAACCCGTTGCATTCGTAAATCACTTAATGAAGAGGATGTCCTCAAAAACACTGTCAAAGAAGTTCGCAAAGCCATAAGTGCTGACCGAGTAATAGTCTATAGTTTTGACGCTAATTGGTACGGGACTGTAATCGCAGAATCAGTGATTCCAATTTACCCAAAAGTATTACGGGCCGAAATTAAAGACACATGCTTTGCTGAAGGCTATGTCGAAAAATACCAAGCTGGCCGCGTGCAAGCCGTAAATAATATTTATGAAGCGGGATTGACCGATTGCCACATTAATCAACTCGAAACTTTTGCTGTCAAAGCCAATTTGGTAGCACCAATTCTCAAAGACGAGCAGTTATTTGGCTTATTAATTGCCCATCAGTGTGCCACCCCCCGCAATTGGGAACAACCTGAGATTGATTTATTTGCTCAGGTAGCCATGCAAGTAGGATTTGCTCTCGACCATGCCAGACTCCTGCAACGCATCAATACCGAGAGTATCCGTAGTCAGATGCTTGTAGACATTACCCACGATATTCGCAAATCACTCAACGAAGAGGATGTCCTCAAAACCACAGTTGATGAGGTTCGTAAAGTACTAAGCGCTGACCGAGTAATAGTCTATAGCTTTGATGCTAATTGGTACGGGACTGTAATTGCAGAATCAGTTGTGCCAATTTACCCAAAAGTGTTGCGTGCCGAAATCAGAGACCCATGCTTCGTTGAAGGCTATGTTGAGAAGTATCAAGCTGGTCGCGTGCAAGCTGTTAACAACATATATGAAATTGGATTAACCGATTGCCACATTAATCAACTCGAAAACTATGCAGTCAAAGCCAATTTGGTAGCACCAATTCTCAAAGACGAGCAGTTATTTGGCTTATTGATTGCCCATCAGTGTTCTGGCCCCCGTGAGTGGCAACAGCCTGAGATTGATTTATTTGCTCAGATAGCCATGCAAGTAGGATTTGCTCTCGACCATGCTAGACTCCTGCAACGCATCGATACCGAAGGTATACGAATTCAGCTACTTGCAGATATTACTTACGACATTCGCAAATCACTTAACGAAGACGAAGTTCTCAAAACCACAGTCGAAGAAGTTCGTAAAGCAATCAGTACTGACAGAGTGATTATTTATAGCTTTGACGCTAATTGGTACGGGACTGTCATTGCAGAATCAGTTGTGCCAATTTACCCAAAAGTGTTGCGTGCCGAAATTAGAGACCCATGCTTCGTTGAAGGCTATGTTGAGAAGTATCAAGCTGGTCGCGTGCAAGCTGTTAACAACATATATGAAACTGGATTAACCGATTGCCACATTAATCAACTCGAAACCTATGCAGTTAAAGCCAATTTGGTAGCACCAATTCTCAAAGACGACCAGTTATTTGGTTTATTAATTGCTCATCAGTGTTCTTCTTTCCGTGAGTGGCAACAGCCTGAGATTAATCTATTTGCTCAAATAGCTGTACAAGTAGGATTTGCTTTGGATCATACTAGACTCCTAGACCAGGTTGACCAAGCATACCAAGCTGCTGAACTTGCCTCACGTAAACAACTGCAACAAAAACAAGCACTCCAGCGTCAGGTATCAGAACTATTAAAAGATGGCGAAACAGTTTTCCAAAGCCTTTCTACAGAAACAATCAGCCGCACCGAGGCTGTAGAAGCTACTTACAATCAAATTTGTGAGTTAGCTGATTATGCTGTAAAAACCCTGGAATCTCAACAAATACAACTTCCAGGTCAACAACTAAGTCCAGCAATCCAAGATGGGTATGAGTCTATAAATCAAATTTTAGGTAGTATTTATGCGATTCGAGAAACAGTTATGGAAGCAACCGAGAAAGTTAAACACTTAGACGACCTTTCTCGAAAACTCTCTCAGATGGTGAGCGTGATTAATCATATTGATTAGACTTCTTGCAAAAATACTTAAACGTCAGAGACTCAAGTCTCTGCCTAATAGCAAAAGTCCGTTGAAACGGACTAAAAATACTGTTATTAGTCGGTTGAAACCGACTTGAGTTATCAGCCAGAAAATTTATTTTCTGGCGAGTATCCAACTTTTGCAAGAGGTCTATTGACCAAATAATTCGTAAAACTTCCGACTTTGCTCAGTACAAGTTCGTAATGACGCGACGCTCCTGTGTCGCTACCGCTGACGCTCGTACCGACGCTCGATGACTCGCTAACGCTACCGCTGCGAAGCGCGTAATTTCTGGTTTCAAGCCCCTCTGTTACAAGGCAAGCGCAATTATGCACTACTGCGGTGACTTTGGGATAATGGCTTGCGTCGCAATGAGATAGTCAATTTAAATGTGCATGACTTTAACCTTTTTGTAATGGGAATCTATACCTTGCTTCACAACTTTTCGTCTTTAAAGGCGTTAGCGTAGCGGGACGAAGTTCGGTTTTAGACCCGATTGTTTCGATGATAGAGATTTCCCGCTTAAGCGTTCCCTATTCCCTGTTCCCTTTTAAATAGATTACTGTCTAGCTAGTTGTTTGAGATGATTGAAAGTCTTGCTGTAGCTGAGTTACAACCCCAATTTATAAAAATTTTCTATCAATGGGTTGACTGTAGGCATATAGTTAAATTGGAGAATTACGCGATAAATCCATCTCAACAGAAAAAGCTATGAGAGAAAAACCCAAACAACAAATGCGGATATGGGCGATGTTGTGTCATCTCTCAGCATTGTTGGCGTGGATGTTGCTATTTTTTTTAGTGTTTCTCGGTATTCCTCTTTATTTACCTCTGAACCTTTTAGCACCGCTGGTAATTTGGCGATTTAAAAAATCACAGTATCCCTGGATTGATTTACAAGGCAAAGAATCTTTAAACTTTCAAATATCTTTAACATTTTATACCTTAGTTGTCATATTCATCTCCTTGTTTCTAGTGTTAACTAGTTGTGGTATAGCAGTGACTGCTAATGGCACAGGAAATGAAATGAAGACAACTTTAGATAGTTTACTAATTATGTTTATGTTGTTAATTTTATTGGTAATGTTACTACAATCATTTTTAGTAACTTTTGCTGCTATTAAAGCTTACAGAGGCGAGCATTTTCGCTATCCTTTGACGATGCGACTTTTACGGTAAAAAAGCTTTGATAAAGAATAATTATGGTAAGATGCGACGAGGCTTTCTAAGTAGTTGCTTATGATTGGGGTTGCGATCGCCGGCACTGGATTTGGTCAAAAAGTTCACATTCCTGGATTTCAAGCACATCCACAGACTGAGGTGGTTGCTGTTTATCATCGGGATATCAACAAAGCCAAAGCTATAGCAGCATCCCATCATATTCCCCACGCCTGTGACACAATCGCAGAGATTGTTGCTTTACCAGAAGTACAAGCAGTTAGTATATCTACACCACCGTTTTTGCACTATGAAATGGCGAAAACTGTGCTACAAGCACACAAGCATTTGTTACTCGAAAAACCCGTTACCTTAAACGTAGTCCAAGCCAAAGAATTGTATGAATTAGCAAAAAACAAAGGCGTAATCGCAACCGTAGACTTTGAATTTCGCTTCATCCCAGGATGGCAGTTCTTGTCTGAACTGTTATCACAAGGTTATATAGGTGATTTACGCTTAATTAAAATTGACTGGTTAGGTTCCTCTCGTGCTGATACCTCCCGTCCTTGGAATTGGTATTCCTCCAAAGAAAAAGGGGGTGGTGCATTGGGGTCTTTAGGTTCCCACACCTTCGATTATATTCACTGGCTATTTGGGCCAGTACGCAGATTAAGCGCCCATTTAAATACCGCCATTCCTACAAGAATTGACCCCAGTAGCGGCGAAATCAAGCCAGTAGAAACAGATGATAACTGTCTACTATCACTAGAATTAGCCAATGGAACACCTTGCCAAGTTGCTATCAGCGCAGTTGTTCATGCATCAAGGACACATTGGATAGAAGTGTATGGCGATCGCGCTACATTAGTCTTAGGCAGTGAAAACCAGAAAGATTACATACATGGCTTTCGCCTTTGGGGTTCCCAGCCAGGTAAACCTCTGACAGAAATAGAAATACCCAACCGATTAATCTTCCCCAAAAACCACGCTGACGGACGTATCTCTGCATTTATTCGCGTCATCGACCAATGGGTACAAGGAATCAAACGCCAGCAGCAAACCATACCATCCTTGCGAGAAGGGGTTTACTCTCAATTACTCATGGACTTATCCCATCAATCTCACACCACAGCAACTTGGGTAGATGTCCCAAGTTTAGAAGCTTTTTTAGATAAAGATTAGACTTCTTGCAAAAATCGTTCTTTTTGCGTTCTTCTTGGCGCGGCAGTCGCTCATGAGGGAAACCACGCCATTTGCTTCAACTCTCTCGACCAGAGCAACGCAGTGGCTCCCCAAGACCGCGCTGCCTTGCCTTTGCGTGTTATAAGCTAAAAAACATCTAAATTACATAATCAAATTAAATAAAACTCTTGTGGGGTGGGCATCTTGCCCGCCCTAATTATGCAAGTTATATATGGAACAGCTTATCATGTCTGGCTAATCACTTATCATAAAAATTTCTCCCTTGTCCCCCTTCGGGTGACGCTCGCAAGCTCGCTAACGCAGTCGCCTGCGGAGGGAAACCCTCCTTTACTCGCTGTCTCACCGCGTCTCCCTATCTCCGCGTCATCAACGTTTCGTAAATTAAATAGACAGGCAAAAATACATCGTTTATTTATGGGAACTTCACAGATATTGCTAGAGTCTACAGCCAGGTATGTTTGTAAATTAATGTAAAAATCAAAACATCTGCCAAAAGCCATATAGCCCCAAATAGCTATGGTTCAGTCTCTGCAAAGTTTATCTGCTGTGCTTCGGCAATGTGCGACTTACACAGCCATTTTCGCCTTGTGTACTGCCTGCGGTTCTATGCAGGCTCAGAGTAATGTCCGTGATTCTCCTGTGTCCACTCAAATAGCTACTTCTACTCAAGTAGTGGCTTTAGGGAAGTTAGTACCAGAGGGAGACGTGATTAAGATATCGGTAGTGAATGCTCAAGATAGCCGTGTTAACCAAATTTTGGTGAAAGAGGGCGACTTTGTGAAGACAAATCAAGTAATTGCCGTTCTCCAAGGACAGAATCGAGCTGAACAGCAATTGAGGGATGCTCAGGCAAATGTAGCAATTAAGCGATCGCAATTGTTGAAAATTCAGCAAGGAGATGCCAAACAAGGAGAAATTGCCGCCCAGCGTGCAGCAATCACTGAGTTGGAGGCACGATTCCGCACAGAAACCAAACAGCGACAAGCAACAATTGCCCAAGCCGCAGCCACCATTCGCAATGCAGAGTTAAAATACCAACGCTATGTTACCCTAGCCCAAGAAGGGGCAGTTAAGCGTTCTGAGCTAGACGATGCCCAAGAAGAATTTGACAGGGCGAAAGCCATACTCTCGCAAAATCAAGCCGAATTAGAAAATACTACATCCACTATCCAGGCACAACTTGCTAAAGAAAAAGCAAACCTCAAGCGATTACAGGAAGTGCGGCCAGTTGATGTGCAAATTGCTAAAGCCGAACTAGAACAAGCACAAATCCAGGTAGAACAGAACAAAGCAGTATTAGAAGATACACAAGTAAGAGTACCCATCGCCGGGCAAATTTTGCGAATCAACACTCGTGTTGGTGAACAGGTGAATACCCAAGAGGGAATTGCCGAACTCGGACAAACAAAACAGATGTACGCGATCGCTGAAGTCTACGAAACTGATATCGTCAAAGTCCGCCGAGGACAGCAAACAACAATTAACAGCGAGTATGGCGGCTTCAGTGGCGAGATTCATGGCAAAGTCGCTCAAATAGGTTTACAAATTGGCAAAACCCGCCTCAATCAAGACCAAAATAACCCAACCACCGATGTCAATGCCCGTGTAGTAGAAGTAAAAATCCGCATCGATCCCAAAGATAGCCCAAAAGTAGCCACCTTAACTGGTATGCAAGTGCGAGTCAAAATAGATATTTGAGGAGATGAAGGGAATTATTAAAGAATGCAAAATGTTTCGTACCCTGCGGGATCTTGCTACAAAATTTAAGGTTTCTATTTGCATATCGACACTGCTTTTCTCCTACTTGACTTTCGGCTATGACAAAATTGAGTATACAAGAGGCATATGATTTTTATAAAAAATACATTTACAACCAAGAACTTATTAGTTTATTGAGAGAATATAATATACGAATTCCTGGAAGCATTTCGCCACAGCTTTGGGAGTTGTTCGGTGCTATCTTAACTGGAGATAGAGGTACTGGCAGCTATGGAGCTGACCTTAACAATTATGAGATAAAATCTAGTCTTGATACTAATTCATTTGAGTATCAGTATCATCTTAAAACAGGTCAGGGCAAGCTTTTAAAAGACATGATTGTAGATCATGTGTTTGTATCCTACAGTCGAGATTATAGAAATATTACAGTTCGCCAACTTCCTGGAGATTTTCTTTTAGAAATTTTCCAAAGTTGGTTGCCCGGTTTAGAGGAACGCTACAGCAATCAAGAATCTAATCGTCGATACCGCAAAAGTATCAGCTACAGTACAGTAAAAACACATGGTCAAGTGGTTATGAATATTCAAGATGGAATATTAATATTTCCGCAAGATTAGTTAGGCAGTAGGTAGGGAAGCTTTCAACGTGCTATTTAATTCATCAAAAAGTGGATTAAGATAATTTTTAACAATCCATTCAATCACGGGAACGCAAACAGCATCACCAAAGCCAAAAAGTATATTGTTAAATGAAACATTCTGAGGGATTAAGTACTCTGGTGCCCCCATAAGACACGCACTTTCACGAGCGTTAATTAACCTAGCATCAAAACACCTTTTACCAGATCTGACAATAATTTGACGTGCGCTTCCGCCTTTAGGAGTTCGTAAACATCCTGCGATTCCATCAATTCTTAATTCGGCCGTTGATTGTTTAGTGCAATCACGTATCCTTGTACGCCGAAAGACAGTTCCATATGACCAATACTCATTTTGCATCATTAAACGAATTTGGGCTTTATGACGCTCGAACATTTGATTGAATAAATACTCTGTTCGTTCTTTCGTCCACCATTTCTCAGTTTGATCAACAATATCAGCTAAACATATTGTTCTTTGAGGCAAGTCTGGTAAATTACGAAGGTTCCATCTAATTGTTGGATTAGCAGCAATAAAATCTTTAACTTTTTGTGGTCTTGCACAGGTCTGCTGACTCATTATATGTTCTATGTCATTGGAAGTGTGTGATAAACCAAACAGATTACCTACTATAAATAGACGTACCCTGCTTTGCGGAACAAAGTGAGCAGCATCAATAACTAAAATATCGACTGCATAACCAAGATTATTTAAAGCTTTTAAAGCAATAATTAGATCTTTTCTGTACCCGGAAGTTAGAAAACCTTCTACATTCTCAATAAGAATTAAAGGAGGTTTATTCATTGAATGAATTTCACCTATTTCACTAATAAGTCGAATAAATTCCCAGAAAGTAGATGATTCTCCAGAATGCAATCCACTCCTAGATCCTGCAACGGAGATGTTAGTACATGGAAAAGATGCATGAGCTAAAGTTATTTGAGGAACTTTAGCTCCTGTTATTTCTTTAATATTTTTACAGTGATAATGCTCTCCTCCAAAATTTCCTTGATACATTAAGCATTTTTCTTCATTATGATCAAGAGCATACTTGACCTGCCATCCTTGCTTTAAAAGACCCATTGTGACAAGACCAATTCCTGCAAAAAAGTCTGCTGCTGTTTTTTCAAGCTTCATTTGCTTTAGTCATCTAAGGAATCTTGAACGTAGAAAAACGGCCCTGTAACACTTTTTTGTCCAATAATCTGGACTAGCTTAATTGCAACATTCGCATATCTACTGCTTTTGCCCTGTTCTGCCGCACTTACATTTGATTGGCAAGAACCAATAATTTGAGCAGCTTCAACCTGACTTAAGCTAGCCTGTTCACGAAGCTTACGAGCTAGTTTTCCTAATTGTTTAATGTTTAAATAGGTCATTTAATTAATTATTATAGCCATTTTGACTATAATAATCAAGAACAGTGTAGTAAATTCTTGGTTGTATAGTCTACCTCATAGTTGCTAGTGAAATTCCCCCTACTCAAAATCTCAATAGAAACTCCTCTAGCTTGGGCACAGTTATCTCATCAAAAGGTTCGCTTGGCTGTCGCAACCACAGGCGTATGCTTTGCCAATATTCTCATGTTTACCCAGCTAGGACTCCTAGCAATGTTGACAGAGGGGTCAACTCGCCTACATGAAAACTTAGGTGGAGATTTGCTATTGTTATCCTCATTCAGCCCAAGTTTAAACTTCAGGATATCTTTTCCTCTTGCTTACATTTATCAAGCATCTGCAATCAATGGTGTTACCAATGTTAGCCCTGTTTATATTAGTAGGGCAAATTGGGTAAATCCCAATCAATTATCTAGGCCAGATAACTCCGATCAAAAACGCCGTCGAGGAAGTTTCTTTGGTAACGAAGTCAGGGTTATTGCTTTTAATCCTGTGCAATCTGTTTTGAAGTTACCAGAGGTAAATCAACAACTAGCAAAATTAACTGCACCAAATGTAGTGTTATTTGATCGCTTATCCCAACCTTCTTTAGGTGAAATCCCTCAAATACTTGCTAATCAAAAAGAGTTAGCAACTATCATGGACAATCGCCGTATCTATGTAGTTGGACTCTTCAGTATAGGCAGTTCCCTGAATGATAAAGGTAATGTGATTATGAGTGACTGGAATTATGCTCAACGCAATGGGCAAGATAGCCTCAAGCAAGTTCGAGTAGGGGTAGTTACTTTGGAGAAAGGCGCAAATCTCAGCGCAGTTCAAACACAGTTGCGTCAAAGTCTTCCCTCAGATATTAACGTGCTTACCCACAAGGAATTAATTCAACGAGAACAGCAGTTTTACGAATCACAACCAGAGGGAATTATCCTCAAGTTTGGTACGATTGTCGGCTTTATTGTGGGGGTAATTATTCTCTATCAAGTTCTTTATTCAGATGTCAGCGATCACCTATCAGAGTACGCCACCCTCAAGGCTATGGGTTACGCCGATCGCGCCTTATTATTAGTAGTATTGCAAGAAGCTGTAATTCTTGGTGTGATGGGATTTATCCCTGGTTTTGTCGCCTCATTAGGTATCTATCAATTGCTGGCAACACTCACCAGAATTCCCTTAACTATGAAAGCGAGTGTAGCCATTCAGGTATTTATTTTAACTATTATTATGTGTGCTGTGTCTGGTGCGATCGCCACCACTAAACTCCGTTCTGCTGATCCCGCCGACGTATTCTAAGGACATTATCCCAATTCTCTAAAATTACCAAAACAGGGAGTAGGGAGTAGGGAGTGGGGAGTGGGGAGTAGGGATACAAAAACATTAAAAACTGTCTTTTGTGGGTTATTGCCCACTGTTAGGAAAAGATTTGTGCCGAGATTGCTTGCAACGAGGCACAATGCGTTCTTACTTCAATCCCACGCCTTAAGGCGTGGGTTCCCTACTCCCTACTCCCTACTCCCTACTCCCTACTCCCTACTCCCTACTCCCTACTCCCTACTCCCTCTGAAGAATTACGAATTATGGAACCGACTGTTATTGTTAATAACCTCAACCATGCTTTCGGTCAAGGAGTATTACGTAAACCTGTATTGAGTAATGTAAATTTAGCAATTTATCCAGGAGAAATTGTCATCCTTACAGGCCCTTCTGGTGGTGGTAAAACAACATTACTCTCACTCATTGGTGGATTGCGATCAGTCCAAGAAGGAAGTCTAAAAATTTTTGGGCAAGAACTCAAAGGTTGTAACAAAGGGCAATTAACCAAAGTGCGGAACCAAATTGGTTTTATCTTCCAGCATCACAACTTACTCAAGTGTCTGAGTGCCTATGGTAATGTCCGCATGTCCTTAAAACTACATCAAGAAATTCCTAAACAAGAGTATCGACAACGCGCTGTCAATATTTTAGAAGCCGTAGGATTGGGCGATCGCATAGACTATTATCCCGAAAAATTATCAGGTGGACAAAAACAAAGAGTTGCGATCGCTAGGGCTTTAGTTGCCCAACCCAAATTAGTATTAGCAGACGAACCAACTTCATCATTAGACAGTAAAACCGGGAGAGACGTAGTTGACATCATTCAAAGTCTCGCCCAAGAAGAAGGCTGTTCCGTTCTGCTTGTAACTCACGACGCCCGCATCCTAGATATTGCCGATCGCATCGTTCATATGGAGGATGGGCGGTTATTTGGGAATGATAAATGACAATTCCCCATTCCCCAAAATGAAACCCATCACCAACTGGCTAGAAACCCGCGCTTGTGCCCCTGCATATAGCGGTTGGGTGCTGTTTGCAATTACTGTTTGTTTTTTTGGGGCTGCGATTAATACGATGGCTGGCTGGTTATATGTAACTAGCGGCGTTACTTTAGCCCTTTTGGGTTTAGCAGCTGTTTTACCACCGCGATCGCTTGTTGGTTTATCTATCAACCGTCGCCCCATCCAGCCAGTGACAGCAGGAAGCGAACTAACTATTGAAATAGAAATCCACAATTCCACACGGCAGTCTGTTAACTTACTGCAAGTCGAGGATATCCTGCCCTTCGTCTTGGGAAAACCAGTACAGCAGGCGATTGAAACGATACCTAGCCAAGACAGTTACCGCTGGATATATTATCACCCTACCCAACGCCGGGGCGTGTATCGCTGGCACACAGTCGAATTAGGTACTGGTGCCCCTTTGGGGTTGTTCTGGTGTCGCCGTCAACATGACTGTGCCGCCACAGCTATCGTTTATCCTACCGTTTTACCCTTAAGTACTTGCCCCCTAGTCGATGAAATGGGACAAGAAGAGAGTATAAAAAACGACTCTCGCGGTAGACCTTGGCAAACAACGACTACAGGACTGATGCGATCGCTACGTCCCTATCGTATCGGCGACTCCACTCGACTCATCCACTGGCGTACCAGTGCCCGCTATGGCGAGTTAAGGGTGCGGGAGTTAGAAATGGTCACAGATGGACAAGAAATCGTTATTGCTCTTGACAGTGCCGCTAATTGGGAAGAAGAGAACTTTGAGCAAGCAGTAATTACCGCAGCATCATTGTATTTTTATGCACAACGTCACCAGATGCAAGTACAACTTTGGACAGCAGCAACAGGTTTAGTTAGAGGCGATCGCTCTATCCTAGAAATATTAGCAGCGATCGCTCCTCAAGAAGACGCCAGCACCACAACTCCAGAAAGCCACCCCTTAATTTGGCTAACTCAAAACCCCTTGAGCCTTTCATCTCTTCCAAATGGTAGTCACTGGCTTTTATGGCAGAATACTTCTTTACCACCAGAAAAATTAGTCATCAATAAAGATTATCCTGGTATCGTCTTACAAAGTGAACAACCACTACAACCCCAACTGCAAAAAATATTTTAAAGGTAATTCGTAATTCGTAATTCGTAATTATTTATTCTCCCGGTTGGTGAGCGGAGTCGAACCGCTTCCTCATCTCCCGGTTGGTGAGCGGAGTCGAACCACATCTCTCCCTCACTTTGGGGGAATATCCCCAGTAACGCCCGAGTGAGGCTGAGGTACAATGCAAAGAAATATTTAAATTATGAGCAGTCGATTCAAATGATCTCATCAGAAGCTAACACAAAATCCAGCGATAAAAGCTTAGAGGCAATGCGGCATTTTTCCGAACAATACGCCAAGCGTACTGGAACGTATTTTTGTGCTGAGCCTTCTGTGACAGCAGTTGTGATTGAAGGACTAGCCAAACACAAAGATGAACTAGGTGCCCCCTTATGTCCCTGCCGCCACTACGAAGATAAAGAAGCTGAAGTTAACGCTGCCTATTGGAACTGTCCCTGTGTACCAATGCGAGAGCGTAAAGAGTGCCATTGTATGCTATTCCTTACCCCTGACAACGAGTTTGCAGGAGAGCAACAAGAAATCACCCTAGAAGCAATTAAAGAAGTGCGAGATAGCATGGGATGAGCGAAATCATGCCCCCAGAGTTTTGGCAAGGCGTAGAACAGTTCAATTCTGGTCAATATTATGCCTGCCATGACACCCTAGAAGCTCTTTGGATTGAAGCCAGCGAACCAGACAAAACTTTTTATCAAGGTGTTCTGCAAATTGCTGTAGCGCTGTATCATTTGGGTAATCGCAACTGGCGAGGAGCAGTGATATTACTAGGTGAAGGTAGCAATCGTCTGCAACGATACCCATCTATTTACGGCGAAATTGATGTAGACGAATTGTTAAACCAAAGTACCACATTGCTGAAGGTATTACAGCAAATAGGGCCAGACAAGATTACGACTGGAAACTTGAGTGAAAGTGAAGCCTTATCCCTGCCCAGTATTTCATTAATTAAACAGACGTAGAGACGCGCCATGGCGCGTCTTGTTTTTTAAGCTTGGTCGAATATTGAATGGTAGATTAGCGAAACCTTGACCTTGGAGGAAGCGTCATAGTGTGAGCTGGTAGTTATCCAAAAATTAATATCATGTTCGCTTGAAAACTTATCGTTAGCGCTGATGTGGAAACGCAAAGAAATTTGAACAATAATTGATTACCCGAACTTGATATTAAGATACGAATTTAGAAACTAACGATTTTGTAGAGACGTAGCAATGCTATGTCTACCAATGTCCAAAAAATCCTTCCCTAGATAAAGTAGTTGAGATAATTGATTGAGATACAAGCAGAAATACTAAACCTCAAATTACCATGATGCCCCGTTATCGATTCCCCAAACCACAGATGCGCCACTTGGGATTAGCCTTGCTCTTACCCACTGCACTCTTAGGTGCAATATTTATCAACAACCCTCTCAGTACCAAACAGCAAACAGCCACAGCACAAACCGCCACAGCAAATCGTCCGCTCACCATCCGCTCTGATGTGCAAGAATACGATTCTAAAACTCAAGTAATCACTGCTCGTGGTAATGTGCAAATGTTGTACCCAGCTCGTCAACTTCAAGCAACAGCAGCTCAAGCACAATACTTTAGTAAAGAACGCCGGATTGATTTCAGTGGCAATGTTTATATCTTGCAACAGGGTGGTAACAGTATTCGCGCGGAAAAGGTGACTTATTTAATTGATGAAGGACGATTTGTTGCTTTACCCCAATCCAACCGCCAAGTAGAGTCTATTTATATGGTTCAGGAATCAGATGATGGTGGTCAATCTAATACACCTGCCCCACAGACACCAACTTTTAGGCGTTCTAATTAGTGGTCTGGCAAAACAAAATTAACGGGTGAGGGTAGGGAATAGGGAATGGGGAACTCGGGGCCTCGCTCCCGGAGGAAGTAAGGATTAGGGGTAATGGGGAATTGCTCAAGAGTCAATAATCAAAAAATTAATTTTGAATTTCTTCTCCCTTATCTCTCCATTCCCTACTCCCCATTTTTATCAGCACCAAGCACTAAAGGACGCGAATAGTGAAAATTGTTTTAGAAAATATTCACAAATCTTACGGTAGGCGAATAATTGTTAATCGCGTCAATCTTTCTGTAGCCCAAGGTGAAGTTGTTGGCTTACTCGGCCCTAATGGAGCCGGCAAAACAACGACTTTTTACATTGCCACGGGTTTAGAAAGACCTAATCAGGGACGAGTTTGGCTGGATACTCTTGATATTACTGGCTTGCCAATGCATAAAAGAGCGAGGTTAGGTATTGGCTATTTGGCACAAGAGGCAAGTATTTTTCGCCAACTTTCGGTACAGGATAATATTCTCCTGGTACTAGAGCAGACAAATGTGCCACGATGGGAATGGTCGAGGCGGCTAAAAACCCTACTACAGGAGTTTAAGTTGGAAAAATTAGCCAACAGCAAAGGAATTCAACTTTCCGGTGGTGAACGACGGCGAACAGAACTAGCAAGAGCCTTGGCTGCTGGACGAGAAGGGCCAAAGTTTTTACTGTTGGATGAACCATTCGCTGGGGTTGACCCCATAGCGGTGTCAGAAATTCAACATATCGTAGCAGCTCTGCGCGATCGCGGTATGGGTATCTTAATCACAGATCACAATGTCCGCGAAACTCTCGCCATCACCGACCGCGCCTACATCATGCGCGAAGGGCAAATCCTCGCTTTTGGTATAGCGGAAGAACTATACAATAATCCACTAGTGCGACAGTACTATTTAGGTGATAATTTCCAAGTATAAATTAATAAATATTAATCCATGATCGCCTAGATCGCCATAATTTTGCTGAAATTGCTCAGTCACTGAAGATGAAACCTCGATACTAAATGCAGTATAAATACTTTGCTGTGCTTGGATTGCCGAGATTTAACTTTTAGAGTTGCTTATGATTTCAAAGAAGCTCACGTCTTTTTACACCCTACACTCGCTATTGCCTTTTACGATCATGGATCGCTACTTGGCTAGCGAACTGCTGCCGGTGTTTTTTTTTGGTGTCGGGGCTTTCTCATCATTGGGAGTAACAATTGATGCAGTATTCGACTTGGTGCGAAAAATAGTAGAATCCGGGCTACCCATAGATATCGCTATTCAAGTTTTTCTGCTCAAGCTGCCCAATTTCATTGTCTTAGCCTTTCCCATGTCCACCTTGCTAGCTACTTTGATGACCTACAGCCGTCTTTCTAGCGATAGTGAGTTAATCGCTTTGCGCGGCTGTGGCGTAAGTGTCTATCGCATGGTGTTAACTGCTGTAATGTTGAGCTTGGTGGTGACAGGCATGACGTTTGTGTTTAATGAACACATCGCGCCAGCAGCCAATTATCAAGCAGCTAATACCCTAGAGCAAGCTTTAAAATCAGATAAGCCAATATTGAAGCAGCAAAATATTTTCTATCCTGAATACCGAGAAAATCTTCAGCCAGATGGCACCAAAATTAAAATACTCATTCGCTTATTTTACGCTGACCAATTTGATGGCAAGCGAATGAAAGGCTTGACGATTATAGACCGTTCTACAGAGGGTGTCAATCAGATTGTGGTATCAGAATCCGCCCGGTGGAATGCATCTCAAAACGTCTGGGATTTCTACAACGGCACCATTTATTTAGTAGCTCCCGATCGCTCTTATCGCAACATCTTACGCTTTGAACAGCAACAACTCAAACTTCCCCGCACACCCTTAAGTTTGGCAGAAAAGAGCCGCGACTACGGTGAAATGAACATTGGCGAAGCACTAGAACAATTAGAAGTAGAACGCCTAGGTGGCGATCGTCAAAAAATTCGTAAACTGCAAGTCAGGATTCAACAAAAAATTTCCCTACCGTTTGTCTGTGTAGTTTTTGGCTTGGTAGGTGCAGCCATGGGAAGCATCCCTCAACGTACCGGACGCGGCACAAGTTTTGGTATTAGCGTCATCGTGATATTTTCGTACTACTTAATTTTCTTTATCAGTGGTGCAATGGGACAAGCAGGTGTCATCTCTCCCTTCATGGGAGCTTGGTTGCCCAACTTTATGTTCTTGGGAATAGGTGCATTTTTATTAATGCGAGTTGCCAAGCGGTAGGTTGAAGAGGGATGAGGGGGATGAGGGAGAAATTTTCTCCGTGTCACCGCGTCCCCGCGTCCCCGTGTCCCCGCGTCCTCTTCCCAATTCCCCAGTCCCCTATGACGGATGCTGATTTCGACATTCCGGTGCATCTGGGTTTTCTCGACAATATTCTTCAAAAGAAACTTTAGCTGAAACCATACCTTCAGCTTTTTGATGAGCGGCTTCTGCTTGGAGTTCTTCTACTTCATCCCAAGCAGCAGCACAGGCTTTAGAGTAAGCGCCTTGTTTTGTACAAATACTGCGAGCTTCTGCGATCGCTTGTTCAATTCTTTTTTCTCGTAGCAGCGCTTTTGGAGTTTCCACAAAATCGCTTTTCATCAGAATATCAGTAATTGAGATTATTCCCAAAAGCTTACCTTGGATTACAGGCGCTCTGCGGATGCCAGTCATCGCAAACAACCGTGCTACATATTCCACACTCAACTCAGGATTGACGACAATACAAGGCTTGCTCATAATTTCGTAAATCCGGACTTGTTTAGGGTCTTTGCCGTAGGCTGTTACTTTATAAACAATATCCGTTTCTGTGACAATGCCATAAGCATCATTATCATAACGACGATTTACAACCAGAGCGCGCAATCCTTTTTCCTTCATCAGTTCGACTGCTTCAGCGACACTAGCCGAACCACGAATGGTAACTACATCCTTGATCATAATATCTTCGGCTTTCATCATTACTGTAGGCTGCTGTTCCATAAAATTAATCCAAAGCCGGAGAGCCGGATATTGAGGTTTACTTTTAATTGCTACTTAAGGAAAAAGTCAGTTCCACACAGAACCCCCTAACTTTTATGTCCAATAAAATTTAGAATGTCGTTTTTTACACTTCCACTCAAATTTCAAAATTGGAACGGCTTCATGATCATATTTAAGTGCTATTTTTTTTGTATTTCTGTTAAGTCAGTAGCAATCTTATGTCCATAAAAAAGCTCTTGAGTAGGGAGTAGGGGAGAAAAATCAAAACCACCCACTAGTGGGTTGGAACTTCAACCGAAGGAGATTCACACAGGGACGCTTTTGCTCACCCTGATTAAGCTTCATAGCATCGCAATTTAGCTTGGTTTACACCTTTTACCCTGCTCCTCTGCCTCTATCAACCTACAACCAACATCTTGCGATTAAATAATCTAAGATGACTTTAGCGCCCTTGCTAAGTTTCGTCAGAAATTACAAATTAGAATTATTTATGAATTGGAGTGCTACATTACCAACTTTTTTCATTACCTTAAGAGAAGGTGTAGAAGCAGCTTTAGTTGTCGGTATCGTCTTCGCCTGTTTACAGCAAGCTGAACAACAAAAATTGTATCGTTGGGTATATTTAGGAATTCTCAGTGCCACTATAGCTAGTTTTGTGGTTGGTCTACTATTAAATTTAGGTATCCAGGGATTGCAGACATCAGATTTACTCTATGGGCCAGTTTTCAAACAATTATTTGAGGTGGGACTGGGTATAATTGCGATCGCCATGCTCAGTTGGATGCTCATTTGGATGACGCGACAAGCACGATTTTTGCAAGCAGAAATTACAGGTTCTGTTAAAAGTGCATTAGGTCAAGATAACCGCGCGGCTTGGGCAATTTTCAGCTTAGTTTTTATTGCTGTATTTCGAGAAGGTTTAGAGACGGCTGTATTTATCGTTGCTAAATTTCAAGAAGGCTGGACACCTGTAATTGGAGCAATTATTGGACTCGGCATGGCTGTTGTAATTGGTATGCTGTTGTTTAAGTGGAGCATCCGCATTAATTTGAGGCAATTTTTCCAAGTAATGGGTGTATTACTGTTACTAATTGTTTCTGGATTGGTAATTTCTGCTTTACGACATCTGGATGCAGCTGCTATAGCTTTTAGCCAAATCAATTCCTCAGTATCTAATATTTGTGGACTAGCAAATACCTCTTGTATTTTAGGCCCTCTGGTTTGGGATTTATCAACTATCTTGCCTGACCGACAGTTTCCCGGTATTTTGCTCAAAACCCTATTTGGCTATACCCAAAAGCTGTATCTAGTTCAGGCTGTCGGGTATGTGTTGTTTTGGGTGATTGTGGGTGGTTTATATTTTCGCAGCCTCAGCCAACCTACACAACTCAAACCAGCAACAAAACCTAATTAAATAATTCGTAATTCGTAATGACGCGACGCTCCTGTGTCGCTCTAAGCGAAGCTATGCCGCAGGCTTTACGCTGACGCTCGTACCTCGCTACCGCTGACGCTCGAGGACTCGCTACCGCTTCGCTAACGCTAACGCTATCGATGACTCGCTACCGCTACGAAGCGCGTAATTCGTAATTAAGTTTTGTAATGGGGATTTAACCCCAACACAAAACTTGCCGATTATAGAACCAGGGAGTGGTCTGTCCCATTAATTCTGATGGGTTCGTAGTAATGTCTAGACTTGTCTAGGGTTTACATAGCAGATAAGCTAAAAAACATCTAAATTACATAATCAAATTAAATAAAACTCTTGTGGGGTGGGCATCTTGCCCGCCCTAATTATGCAAGTTATATATGGAACAGCTTATTTGGGTGATAATTTCGTCTTGTTTGGTGGCTGCGAAGTTGGCGAAGTGTTTGGCTAGGGGTGACACCATGACTAGGGGATTGCTGAATCCTGAGAAAAGATGAATGTTTGGAGATTGGGGAATTGCACCAATTAAGGGTAAGCGGTTGTTGCTAAATGCTACTAGGCAATGATGCCATGTTCCTGGGAGATTGCCCAAGGATGGTAAGATTTGTGTAATGCTTTTTCGCAACCATGTTTCACTTTCTTTTGCGTTGACTTTCGCATGAGGATCTGTGAGAACGCGACTAATTTGACCTAAGCGTAAACTATGATCTTGAAATTGAATTGCACCTGGATCTAATATCGGTGGTAATAGTTCTTTGCCTGGTTCGTTCCACGGTTGATCATTTTGGGTAGAATTGGTTTCTAGTTGAAATCTTTGTAAGTTAGCTGGCATGATTAAGGTGCGTAACTTTACATCGACGGGTGGGGTTTCGATGACTTCAGCGTGGGTGAAATATAGTTTGATGGGAATACCCGCTGATTTTAATAGCTGACGGCTGAGTCCACCTGCACATATGGCTATGTTGTCGCTGAGGTAAGTTGTGGTGTTACTTTGCACACCATCATCCGATATTTGCAATGCTTGGGTAATCTCTATTTCACCCCCCATCCTGAGAAAGGCTTGGATGTAAGCTTGTGTTGTTTTTTCGGGATGGATGTGTCCATGTTTGACAGTTAACGCACCTGCGATCGCCTCTGGGTTCAATAATGGTTCTAAGTCGCAGGCTTCCTTTATACTGAGTAAACGGGGTGGTATGGCAACATGGGCGTAAGCTGCTGCAATTGTTTCTGGGTCGTCGTTAGCCGCGATGGTGAGTAATAAATCTAATTCACGAAACTGTGTATCGGCGTCTAGTTCTTGGGATAAAATACGATGACGTGCGATCGCTTCTGCACATAGTTGGCGAATTATGGGTGTAGTTCCTGACCAATAGGCCAGCCCACCATAACTATAACGAGTAGCGTTCTGTGGTGTAACATGTTGCTCTAGTAACAGTACAGAAAAGCCTACTTTTGCTAATTCGTAGGCGAGTGCAGCACCTGTAATTCCACCACCAATCACAATCCATTCGTAGGTTCTCATATTTTTTAATAAGTTGCTTGCAAACGTTGCAAAAGATATTCACCTGCTAGGATGGGCGGATATATGGGTGGTTGTGTTTGACAACTTTCAAGACAAGCAATTTCTGTATCATCGTTAGGATGACAGAAGAATGCCATGGAATATCGTGATTGTTTAACTCTGCTGTCGTTGGGAATCATGACTCGATGCTTGGTTGAGCAAAATACATGATTTGTCCAGCGTTGCATTAAGTCGCCTGTATTCACTACTACTGTATCAGCAATAAAGGGGGCTGCAATCCATTCTCCAGATGTTGTTTGCACTTCTAAGCCACCAATTTTATCTTGGAAAAGTAAGGTAATGCTGCCATAATCGGAATGTTCACCAGCACGCACTTGTCCTGGTTTGGGTGGTGTCTGCAATGGGGGATAATGTAGCAATCGCAAGGTATGATTTTGTTGATTATGCTTGATTGTAAAAAAATCTTCTCTTAGTTCTAATGCTAGGGCGAATGCTTGTAAAACGGTGTTGGCTAGTTCTGTGCAAGTTTCATAAAAGGTGAGAAGATCAGGATTATTTGCTAGGGAATTAGCTAAGGAAATATATCTGATTTTACCTATATTAAATGCTTCTTTGAGATCGCCTGGATTGTTGGGGTTAAGGCGTTCTCTTTCAATGCCAACGTAACCTATATTACTAAATTCATTGTTCCATGCTAGCTTTTGTTTGATTTCTAGGGGGAGGTTAAAGAAAGATTTGCTTTGTGCAAATACTTGGTCAGTGAGGTTTTGTGATATTCGTGGATTTTGTAAGTACATGAAGCCTATTTGGTGACAAGCTTGGTAGATTTGTTTGACTACGGTTTGTTTAGTTCTGGTGTCTTTGGTGAAGGGGGAAAAATCGATGAGGGGAATTGTTAGCATTTGATGTGAGTTTTGCTGAATTTACTTTTTTAACGAACCGTCCTCCGGGTTTGCCAGTCCCCCATCATGACGGAAACCGCCAAGACGGGAGCTGGACTCACCAAGAACGCCAAAGACGCCAATTTAGAATTATGTAAGTGAGTGGATGTTAATCAGAGTTTTGCAAGTAGAGACTGATGAGTATAGGTCTTATGTTGGAGAATTGTTTTGGGAGTATCTTAACTATAGTAATTTAAAGTTTAGCCGCGAGTTTGGTATTAGTTTTGATGTGAATAAATTCTGGGAGCAAGATATGGCTAAACTATACCAATTTACACCACCTGAAGGACGCTTGTTACTGGGAGAATATGATGCCCAAATCGCTGGGTGTGCTTGTTTGCGTAAGATTAATCAGGATGTTGGTGAGATTAAGAGGATGTATGTCAGACCAGGGTTTCAAAGGAAAGGTATCGGTCGGTCTTTATTAACGGCTATTATTAATCAAGCTGTGCAAATTGGTTACTTTAAGATTTGTCTAGATACTGCACCTTATGCTAAGGAAGCACAGATGCTTTATCGTTCAGTGGGTTTTAGAGATATTAAATCTTATGATGGAAATAGTGAGATTCCTCTAGAGTATCAGGCAAATTGGGTTTTTATGGAATTGATATTAAATGAATATTCGTTGTGAAACTCTACAAGACCACTCAGCAATTACTGAGGTGAAAGTATTAGCTTTTGGGCAGGAAAATGAGGCTAGACTTGTTGAAGAAATTCGTCGTTCTGACCGATATATTCCCGAACTTTCTCTAGTTGCAGAGGTGGAGAATATTGTAGTTGGTTATATTCTTTTCAGTTATATTGATTTGGTAGATACAGAAACTCTACAAGTGCTTGGTTTAGCACCTGTGGCTGTTCGTCCAGAGTTTCAGAGAAAGGGAATTGGTAGCGCACTAGTGGAAGCTGGGTTAAAAATAGCAGATACCAAAAAAGAAGCCATAGTTATTGTATTAGGGCATCCCCAATTTTATAACCGCTTTGGTTTTCAACCATCTGTTAATTATCAAATTACATCTCCCTTTCCAGTGCCAGAGGATGTATTCATGGTCAAACCTCTAAAAAGTTATCAACAAAAGTATCGAGGTAAAGTTGTTTATCCACCTGCTTTTGAAACAGTGTAGTCATAACTCGTAATTAGTTCAGCAATACCTTTTGTTGTTATATCAAAAGCCATCATTTGGAAAACTAAAGCTATTATTACCACGGTTTAAGCTGTCGTCATGAATGCTGAAACTGTTGTAAACAAGTATTTAGTCAACGATTAAAAACCACTGGTGCTGAAACTATACCCCTTGCCTCTAAAACAGCCGCAACCCTCAAAATTAAAGCTTCATTATATGGTGCTGCGATTAATTGCACACCCAAAGGTAGACTATTTGGACGCTGAATTGGTACTGATAAAACAGGTAAACCAATGAAAGACAATGGTTGTGTAAATAACCCCAAATGAGGACGAATCAGAATTTCTTCGCCATCTAAAATCATCGTTTGTTGACCAATTAAGGGTGCAGAAATTGGTGTAGTAGGGGCAAGAATGATATCAACATTTTGAAAAACCTCTCGCACTTGATCGCGATACCATCTGCGAAACCGTTGTGCTTGCAGATACCAACTACTAGGAATTAATGCCCCAGCTAAAAACCGATCGCGTGTTGCAGGATCAAAATCTTCAGGACGCGATCGCAATTTATCTAAATGCAGATTTGCCCCCTCACAAGCTGTAATCACAAACGCCGCCGCGCGGGCGCGATGTGCTTCTGGTATAGTTATATACTGAGTCACATTCAAAGCGGCTGCAACTTGTTGTACTGCTGCCAACGCTTCCGGTGCTGCACTTTGAGTAAAATAGTCATCAGCGATCGCAACCCTCATATCAGAGATATTCTGATGTAAAGATGTACCAACAAGATAGCGATCGTCTTTTTCCACCAGCACATCAAAAGCAGTAGCAATATCCCTAACCGAACCAGCAAACGGCCCCACATGGTCAAGACTGCTAGAAAATAAAGTTACCCCAGCACGAGACAACCTGCCATAAGTTGGCTTAAAACCGAAAACACCACACAAAGCAGCCGGAACCCGAATCGAACCATTAGTATCAGAACCCAGTGTCAACGGCACCAACCCAGCAGCCACCGCCGCCGCCGAACCACCAGAAGAACCCCCAGCCACCCGCAGCACATCATGAGGATTACGAGTTGCACCATAATGAGAGTTTTCCGTCACAAACCCATAAGCATACTCATCCATATTTAAAGCGCCAACCAACACTGCACCCGCTTGTTTCAGCTTGGCAACCGCTGTGGCATCTTGACTAGCTGGGGGATTCTCTGCATTAATTTTCGACCCCGCCAAAGTTACTAAACCAGCAACATCAAACAGATTTTTCACTGCAAAAGGGACACCAGCAAGCATTCCCACATCATTATCTGCTGCCACTTCGGCATCCACACGCGCAGCATCCGCCAAAGCCGCCTCAGCAATTACAGCCGTAAAACAATTAACTTCCTCATCCCGTGCCGCAATTCTTGCCAAAGTAGCCCGAACTACATCCACCGCTTTCACCTCACCTGCACGTACAGCCGCCGCAATTGACACCGCATCATTCATGGTTCAAAAACTGGTGCAACCTCCACATCTTCAGGCAAAGAAAACTCATTTACCAAATTAGCGAGCGCCATTATTCTCTCAAAATTTGCCACCACCCCATCCCGATACTCATCCTGCAACCGTAAATCTAACAACAACCCCATCCAATCAACATACTCCCCCACATTAAATTCCTCGCTCATCTCTCCTCCTCTGCGCCTCTGCGGTTCGTCACCCCACAACCTCAATTGGCAACTCAAAAAACCCCTCCTCTCCAGCCTCAAAATCAACCACATCATACACAGCATCAACATTCAACTCCCCATAAATATGAGGAAATACCTCATCCACCTCCGCCGCTTCATAGCGAATTTCTGCCCGAACCTTATGAGAATCAATGCAAAGTAACACCAAATCCCTTTGATTACAAAAAAACCTATTAGCAACCTTAACTACTTGCGTTGCCTTTGAACAATGAATAAAACCTTCAGTATCCAGCGTGTCACCACGATAGTAACCGAGATTTTTTGCTGCTTCCCATTGGGCAATTCTTGTGATGTGGAAGATAGTATGCATAGCCATTGTTGGAACTGCCGCTATTTGTAATAATTCTAAAAAATGATTTACATCAACAAAATCATTAATGACACATTTAGCACCCGTCATCAACAACTTCTTTCCTACTTGATCATTACCTACACCAATAAAACAAATATCCAATTGGGCAGCTGCTTACACATCCCAAACACCATCACCAACAAAAACAATTTTCTCAAAATCATCAACTTGATAAACATTTTTAGCCTTGAAAATAGCGGCATTGAGAGTATCAGCGCGTGAAAGACCATCATCAGCCGAAGCCAACGGCAGACCTGCTATTGGTAACATCGCTTTTTGCAGTTTCAGTTTAGCAGATTCACCCCAACCAGCAGTGGCGATCGCAACGCGCCAAACAGAAAGTTTCTGTAATTCAACTAATAAGTTTGTCGCTCCAGTAATTTCTTTACATAAATCTTGATCATTTGTAAATACTTCCTCAAGTAAATTAACAAAACATCTTTTTAGCCTGAATAACTCTTCATCTAAAGCAACACGTTCTAATTTTTCTCGAAAAATTTCTTGAGCTAGTCCAGAATCTGTAATGTATGTGTACTCCGCCCAATTTGTGTTGATATCAGCAATTCCAAACTCTAAATCAAAGGCCTGGATAAAACAATCTGCATCGATTTGATTAGTATTGGTGAGTGTTCCGTCAATATCAAAAATTATTAATTGCATATTTTCTCAAAACTCGAAAATCTGAATTGTTTAGAAAAATTAGTGCAAGATTTGGGTTACAATGCCACCTATTAGAGATTATAAACTTCACCAATCAGCAAAATAATCAAATCAAGGAGTACCACTTGTGCGAAGCAGCAAAATGCAGATGTTGATGGATAGAACTGCGATTTTACTTTCTACCGCATGTGCAATTCACTGTCTATTTTTACCAGTTATTGTCATTATGCTTCCTGTACTGGGAACAACTTTTCTTGGTAACGAAGACTTTCACCGTCTTCTTTTATGGTTCGTCTTTCCCATAAGTGTGTTGGCCCTCACCCAAGGTTGTCGTCGTCATCAAGACCGTATAGTAATCATGTTTGGCATTTTGGGTTTAGCACTTTTGCTCGTCACTGCAATTATCGGTCACGAGATTTTAGGTGAAGAAGGCGAGCGTTTGACTACAGTATCAGGAGCGACAGCCCTAGCGTTAGGACATGTTCGTAACTATATGTTATGTCGCAAGAATAAATGTGGTCTATAGTAATTCGTAATTCGTAATGACGCTATCGCGGACTCGCTACCGCTGCGAAGCGCGTAATTAAGTTTTGTAATGGGGATTGAGCGCAAAGTCACTCTTTGGGTTTCCTCCTCACTGACGGCAGTTGTTCATGGGGGAAACCACGCCACTTGCTTCAATCCGGGAAACCCGTCCAACGCAGTGGCTCCCCAAGATCACACTGCCTCAACTTTGTAAGACCCCAACATAAAACTTGCCGATTATTGAACCGGGGGACTTATACCCACGGAACTTATTAACCTTTTCGCGGTGTACAGAGTTTTTTCACCAAATTAAATAGGAGTGCTATATATAAGTAAAAGTGTATATTCAGCACAACCAAATATCTGTTTTTATTGAGCATAGCTAAACCAAAATTATCTAGAGACGTGCCATTGTACGTCTTAATCTCAATATGCAGGCATATAAAGTGATAAACCAAGCTTTTCATTAAAAAACCTGATATTACGGTAAATTCCTTGCTCAAATAAAAAAATCACTGTATTTTTGAGAATAGCTTTTGTAAAAAGCTCAACAAAATTCCCTAGCACTGAAAAAGCGTCGCCTTAATTTGATTTATTAAGGTGCATAAACCTTTGCTGTTGACATTAACAAAAAAAACATATTTGGACTTAAAGACAACAGGAAACAGGGAATAGGAAGGGTCTAAATCCTCTCCCAATCACATTTCACTTTAAAAAAGGAGGCTGATTCGATTAAGGAATGAGACAACAAAAGTTTACTGTTCCCTGTTAAGAGTTCCCTGTTACCTCCGAGGCAACAGTCTCGGTGAATGCTATTCAGTAATTCATGTCCAATCGATAATTGCAACCATTGCAACTACAACATTAAGGTTCTCTCACGACTTAGCTAGAGGGATAGCTTTGCTATTAGTAGCACAAACCTTTGTTTGCACAAGGAAAGTATTTCTATGGCTATTTTTACCGTAAATAACACTGACGATAGTGGCTCTGGCTCATTACGTCAAGCTCTTTTAGATGCTAATGCAGCTGCTGGTGCTGATACAATCACTTTTGCAGGTGATATCTTTAGTGATACTAATCCAGATACTATCACCCTCACATCTGGAGAATTGGAAATTACCGATGATGTAGACTTAGAAGGAACTGGAGCTTCTAACCTGGCAATCAGTGGTAATAATACATCTAGGGTATTCTCTATTAGTACAAGTGGTAAGAATGTCACTATTGACGCTTTAACTATTACTGAAGGTAAAAATGAGTTTGGTTCTGGTGGAGCAATCAATAATTTTGGTAGCACTCTAATTATCACCAATAGCAGCATTAGCGACAGCACAGCGTCAAACGGTGCTGGCATTGGTAATAGCGCAGGTGGCACACTGACCTTAATTAATAGCACTATCTCTGGTAATCAAGCGACAGTATCCTCTGGTGGCATTGCTAATGCTGGTAGCACTCTCAACCTCATTAACAGTACTATTTCTGGCAACACAGCAGGCGACAACGGTGGTGGTATTGGTGTTTTTGATAGCTTCTTAGCAGGCTTATTTAGCACAGTTATAATCAGTAATAGCACCCTGAGCAATAACACAGCTGATAGCGATAACAGTGGTTCAGGCGACGGTGGGGGAGTTTTTAGCAGCAGTAGTGGCAGTTTTAATGCCCAAAACACCATCATTGCCGGCAACTTTGATACTAGTAACGAAGCGCCTGATATTTATGGCAATATTACAGGCAATGCCCATAACCTCATTGGCACGATCGCAGGTGTATCAGGAACCATCGGTACTGGTACCGACATTGTTAACGCCAACCCCGGACTTGCAGCTTTAGCAAACAACGGTGGGTCTACAGCTACTCATGCTTTAATCCTCAACAGTCCGGCAATTAACGCTGGTAATAACGTCTTCATTCCTAGTGAAATTACTACAGACCAACGTGGTACAGGTTACAGCAGAATTCAGGGCAGCATAGTAGATATTGGTGCCTATGAAGTGCAAAACACTAGTCCCATTGCCAATGACGATAGCTTCTCTACTAATGAAAACACAACTTTCACAGGAAACGTTTTGGCTGATAACGGCAGCGGCTTAGATAGCGACCCCGACGGTGATAGCTTGAGTGTGTCTAAAGTCAATGGCAATACAACTGGAGTCGGTACACCCATTACACTGACATCAGGTGCTATTCTCACCCTTAATAGTGATGGTAGCTTTGACTACAATGTCAATGGACAGTTTGATACTTTAGGTGTTGGGCAAATTCAAAACGATAGTTTTACCTATACTATCGACGATGGTCAAGGGGGTACAGACGACGCTATCGTTAGTATTACTGTTACTGGAGTTAACGATACACCAACTTTGGTACAGGCGATCGCCAACCAAACAACTCTAGAAGACGGTTTCTTTAGCTTTCAAATCCCCGCTAATACCTTTATTGATATCGATGCCAACGACCAGCTAACTTATAGTGCTGCCCTAGCTAACGGCAACCCTTTGCCCTCATGGCTAAGCTTTGACTCCAATAGCCTTACCTTTAGTGGCACACCCAGCGACCCAGATATCGGTACTATTAGTATCAAAGTCACTGCTACCGATACGAGTAATGCTAGTATCGATGACATTTTTAACCTGACAGTAACTCCTGTCAACGATCCCCCTGTAGCAGGTGATGACAGTTTCAGCAGCAATCGCAACACGCAGATTACCCTGACAAGCGCTGAACTTCTCGTTAACGATACTGATGTAGACGGTGGTGTTTTAAGTGTTATTAGTGTTAGTAACGCCGTTAACGGAACTGTTGCTTTAAATAACAGCGGTAATGTCGTCTTTACCCCAGCTACAAACTTTAGTGGTAACGCTAGCTTCAACTACACCGTTAGCGACGGCAACGGCGGCACTGACCTTGGTTTAGTCACAGTCGCAGTAGGGATAAATTTCAACGGTACTAACAACAACGATACGCTAAACGGTACCAGCGGCAACGACATTATCAACGGTCTTAACGGTCAAGATACCATTTACGGCAACGCTGGTAACGATACCCTCGTCGGCGGTAATGGAGACGATAAACTTTATGGCGGTACCGGAGACGATAAACTCTATGGTGGTACTGGTCAAGACGAACTGCGCGGTGAAGCTAATAACGATCGCTTAGAAGGCGACAACGGCGATGATAAACTCTATGGTGGCGACGGTAACGACATCCTTTCGGGAGGTAGGGGTCAAGACTTACTCTTGGGCGATGCCGGTAACGATATTCTCAATGGCGGTAAAAATGATGATACTCTCACAGGTGGTTTAGATAGCGACATCTTTGTATTAGCTAAAGCCGCTGGCAGAGATATCATTACCGACTTTAACTTAGGTCAAAGTGATAAACTCGGCTTATCTGGTGGTCTGACCTTCAACAATTTGACATTTTCTGGCAGCGATATCCGTGTCGGTAATCAAATTCTTGCAACTCTCACTGGATTTGATACCACTACACTGACACAGAATAACTTTGTTGTAGTTTGAAATTAGGGACTGGGGACTGGGGACTGGGGACTGGGGACTGGGGAATTGTCATTTGTTATTGATTATTCTCCGTGTCCCCGCGTCCCCGCGTCCCCGCGTCCCCTCCACTCCCCACTCCCTAAACTGGTACGCAAACATTTGGCGCACATAAACCAGGAAATTGTAGCGTCGTTACCTCTAGGGTATTTAAATCTACGCGGCGTATGGCATGGTTATTGGTATCACTAATATATAGATGTGAGGCGATCGCACTCAATCCTGAAGGTTCAAAAAAGCGCGAATTTTTACCTTGTCCATCTTGCAAACCAACAGAACCATCACCTAAAACTGTTTGACAATTTCCTGTCTTGGGACTGACTAATTTAATTTTGTGATTGTAGGTATCAGCTACCCAAATGTAATTCTGTATATATTCCACTCCCAAACAATGTTGCAAACGCACATCAAAACCTCGTCCATCAACATCGCCAAAGCCAAATAACTCTCCACTACCGCAAACAGTCCGTACTTGGTACGGTTCCACTACTCCCACACCACGAATGGAACTGACCTCACTATCAGCAATGTATAATTCCTGACCATCTGTAGTTATGCCACTAGGTTGAGCAAAAGTAGATTCGATCAGCGAACCATCAACACAAGCTTCTGCACCAGTACCAGCATAAGTTTTAATTATGCCAGTTGCTAGATTCATTTCCCAGATTTGATGAGGCCCCGCCATGGCAATAAACAAAGTATTCTCTACTTTCACCAAATCCCAAGGAGAATTCAACGCAGTTCCTAAACCAACACCCCCGTGAGGATGGATATTACGGCTTTGTTCACCCGTCCCCGCGATAGTTTCAACTACCTGGCGTTTGAAATCAACTTGCCGCACAGCATGATTTTCTGTATCAGCAACATAAAGAATTTGAGTTTTTCCATCAAATGCCATCCCTTGGGGTGCAAAAAACTGTACTTCATGAAACCCACCATCTATAAAACCAGATTCTCCAGTACCAATTAGATGTAAAATTCCTCCATCAAAATTACTCATGACAATTCGATGATGTCCAGAGTCAGCGATGAATAAACCCGCATTTGTAGCTAAAACTTTTCCCGGGAAAGCTAGCGGTGTAATTAAAGGTTGGTGCTGTTTTTCTAAAGTCAAGCTGAGTTCTTGAAAATTAATCGTACCTTGCTCACGGTGTTGATCAATTAACTGTTGAATGAATTGATCTAAAAACTCACGCTTACCCTCGCCAGAAACATAGTGAATTACATAACCTTCCGGGTCAATAATCATTAATGTTGGCCATGCGCGTACAGCATACTCTTGCCAAACCCGAAAGCCTTGATCAACTAAAACTGCATGTTCAATGTCATATCGAAGAATCGCTTGGCGAATATTTTCGCTTTCCTGTTCATTATCAAATTTGGCTGAATGAACACCAATAACTGTTAAGCTATCTTGATATTTTCGTTCTAAATATTTTAAATATGGCAAAATATGCAGACAATTAATACAACAGTACGTCCAAAAATCTAAGATGATAATTCTGCCCTTAAGCTGCTTAATAGATAAGGGTTTATCTGTATTCAACCACAGATAATCTTGAGGTAATTCTGGCGCTCTAACACGAGGCATAATTAATTCGTAATTCGTAATGACGCTCCTTCGTTGCTACCGCTAACGCTAACGTAATTCGTAATTTTGGACAATTATTTATCTAACAATTCCTTATTCCCCACTCCCCATTCCCCATTCAATGAAAGCACTTAACACACTGACCAACACTGAGTTACTCACGTGGGTGCAACAAGCTAAAACTGAAACTATCAAAGGACGGGTTACTGAACGCATTTCGCAATTAGCTTTGGCTGATCCCCGATGGTTTGCGGTTCAAGTTGTTTGTAAATTTGGGCAAACTTACAGCCAAGGAGATACAAATTGTGTATTTCCGCTGATGAGTGTTATTAAACCTTTTTCTTTACTCTATTTGTTAGAACATTTAGGAACTGAAAGCGTTCTTAGATGGGTTGGGGTTGAACCATCAGATGCGCCTTTCAATTCTATCGAGCAATTAGCCGCCGATGGTGGATATCCTCGCAATCCGATGATTAATAGTGGGGCGATCGCTCTTGCTGATAAACTACCAGGAAAAGATGCTCGCGATCGCACTCAAAAATTATGTCAATGGCTCAATCAATTAGCAGGTTGTCAGCTACAGCTAGATGAGGTCATGCTAGCCTCAGTCAGAGCTGCAAACTCAAAAGTTAATCGAGCGATCGCTAATTATCTTACTGAAAAAGGACATCTCGAAAATCTCGAAACAGCTATTGACACTTACGAGCAAATATGCTGTTTATCGGGACGAGTAGCAGATTTATCTCTTCTAGGAAAACTTCTGGCTTGTGAGAGTGGCTTATTAAACTTAGAACAGCGTCAAATCGTCAACGCCGTCATGTTGACCTGCGGTTTATATGCAGATTCTGCTCAATATGCAGTGAAAATTGGTTTACCAATGAAATCTGGTATTAGTGGGGGGTTGTTAGCAATAGTACCGGGTGAAGGTGCGATCGCCTGTTATAGTCCTGCCTTAGATGATACAGGTAATCCCATAGCTGCGATCGTCTTAGTTGAGACTTTATCCCGGAGATTACAGCTCAGCATATTTAGCTAAAAGTTGACGCGATAAATCACACAACTCAAGCATGAAAATATTTCTTCCCCCATTCACCATTCCCTATTCCCTTTCATTTCACAATCACGGGTTTCTGTTGTTGAGGTTGTGCTGTATTTTCTAACTCTGGGGGTGCAGGAGACTCAATAATCTCTGGTAATGTTGGAGATACAACGGGTGATAGTTCTGGCGTGGGGCGGGGACGGCGTTGGAAAAATCCCCAAAATTTAGGTTTTTCTGGAATCGGCGTTGATTCAGGTGCTTTAGATACCTCTGGCTTTGCTTCTGGAGTAATTTCTACGGTTTCCCCTTGCTCCTTACTCCCTGTTTCCTGCTTATTAGTAACCTCTGGTTTTGGTTCTGGAGTAATTTCTACTGATGGTGTAGTTGATTGCGGTACAGGAGGTTCAATAACTTCTGTTGGTGTAGGAGATAAACTAGGACTTGGCTGACGCTGAAAAAATTTGCCAAATTTCTTCTTTTCTGGCTGAATTATCTGTATTTCTGGTAATTCACTTTTCTGAGGTGCAGGTGTGATTTCTGGTTGTTCAATTACCTGTTTTTCTGGTAATTCACTCTTTTGAGGTGTAGGTGTTATCTCTGGTAGCGGCGGAGTTAGTTGTGGTATGGGTGACTCAATAACCTCTGGCAATGTGGGAGGTAAGCTAGGGGATGGCTGAACACTAGGACGAGAGCGACGGTTGAAAAATCCCCCAAATCTTGGTTTTTCAGGCTCAGGGGTTTCTTTTTTGGGTAACTCAGTTGCTTGAGGTTGAGGCGTTACCTCTAGTTGTGGTGTTTCAGTTGGCTGTATTTGAGGTACTTCTGGGACTTCAGTTTCTGGCGTGGGCTGTTTTTCTTCTACCTCTGGTTCTGGAGTTATTTCCACACTAGGCGTGGGCGTGGGTTGAATAACTGATGGTTTGACAGTATAACTTTGCCCCACAATGCCACGCACTTGATTCGCTTTCAGTTCTCCTCTGACAATTTTCGCTAGAGTGTCTTTACCTTTGGGTTGGTAGTTAATCAATCTAACTGTTGTGTTGAAGTCATTTTTTACAGGATTGCCTTGATTATCCAGAAATTCTAGTTTCATCCAGTTTTTACCACGTTGGAAGCCCTTAAGGTAAACTGCTTGCCAGCGGTCAAAAATGAAGCTTTCACCATTGATTGTGCAACGGATGCGCCAATCACTAATTTTATCGTCTGCATTTTCTTGAGCAACAAGATGCAGAGGAGCATTAGTTAAGTAAAAGTCCAGTAAAATTGGTTCCGCTCCATAGTTGCCTTGAGGATGGCTGTAAGTTAGTAAGGGTAAGCTGGGATCAGGATTATTGTCGTCAGTTTTAGTAAACACATGAAACGTTGCCTGAGCATAAGCACCTTCATTCTTAAAACTTTCATGCCAAGGGCGAGAAGCAAAAACACGTAGAGTGTGAGTCCCTGGAGTCAAGTCTGACAAAACTAGGGGTTGATTCAGGTCATACACAGGTATATAAGGCTGATTATCCAGAATTACATTGAGATGAGGCCCTAGTTCTAATTTTGGATCTATAAATATTGGTAAATCTTTAACTTGTAAGCTGACTGTAACTTTATCGTCTTGCAAAACTTCATCAGGTTGTGGCGTAATAATTGCCACCTGTGGTTGATAAACTTCCAAACTTGGGCGCAGTTCTTGGATAACAGTTGGTGGAGGAACTTCCGAAAATTGCTTAGAAACTTGCGAAACTTGTGAAGTGCTTTCTCCTTGACCATAAGATACTTCTTGACTACCAGCCTTCTCGCCACAACTGGCTAAAGTTAAGACTAATACTAAGGTTATTACCCACCTGAAAAACAGTGATCTTCCAGGGGGAAGTTTCGCTGACACCCGTTTCTGACACAATTTCATGCTATCCACCCAGTATCTCAGGATTATTTTGCCTCAAACCGCCCATAGGGAACTATAGCCCAAAAGGGGGATTGGGGACTGGGGATTGGGGATTGGGGACTGGGAATTACGCCTGATGTGAATCAAAAACGCCTCTTATTCTACAAGGGTTTTGAGATTCGCCCAAAATCATTGTTTTGGCACTACCTACCAATTGACAAAAGTTTCAAAACTTAATTCATACCAAACATGAATTGGGAATTGGGGATTGGAGGCGTTAATTATCATTTGTCCTTTGTCATTGGTTATATTCTCCTCATCCCCCTCATCCCCCTCATCTCCCTCATCTCCCTCATCCCCAGCCCCCAGTCCCCAGTCCCCAATCCCCAGCCCCCAGTCCCCAATCCCCAGCCCCCAGTCCCCAATCCCCAGCCCCCAAAACCATAATTTTTACGAATTGTTATTCTTTGTAAATTAAATAGAGAATCTATTGACTTTTTGGACATTAGCTTGACTTCAAAAGCAGAACAGACAAATATTTCAGGGATTTTGAATTATTGTTAAAATGTCTCCAACAATGTACAAGTGAAGACTCTATAATTCAACAGAAACAACTCTCCACACAGGGTCTTCCATCGCGGCTCCGGTAACACTACTGGATCAAGCGAGAACGGTTCTCTTTGTGGTATTCATGATTCCTCATTCCTTATCAAGAGAGGAGGTCGAATGACAATAAGTCCTCCGGAGCGAGAGGAAAAAAAGGCACGAGTGATTGTTGATAATGACCCAGTACCTACCTCATTTGAGAGATGGGCACAACCAGGTCACTTCGACAGATCTTTAGCCAGAGGTCCAAAAACCACCACATGGATTTGGAACCTACATGCCCTCGCCCATGATTTTGATACACATACCAGCGATTTAGAAGACATATCCCGCAAGATATTCGCAGCACACTTCGGCCACTTGGCTGTGGTGACAATCTGGTTGAGCGGGATGATATTCCACGGCGCGAAGTTCTCCAACTATGAAGCTTGGCTAACCGACCCGTTGAACGTGAAGCCAAGTGCCCAGGTTGTTTGGCCCATTGTGGGACAAGACATCTTAAACGGTGATGTTGGCGGTGGTTTCCACGGTATTCAAATCACCTCAGGTTTGTTCCAAGTATGGCGTGGTTGGGGTATCACCAACTCATTCCAGCTTTACTGCACCGCCATAGGCGGCTTGGTGTTAGCAGGCTTGTTTCTGTTTGCTGGCTGGTTCCACTACCATAAGCGCGCTCCCAAACTGGAATGGTTCCAGAATGTAGAGTCGATGCTGAATCACCACCTGCAAGTGTTGCTAGGTTGTGGTTCTTTGGGATGGGCTGGTCACTTGATTCATGTGTCTGCACCAACTAACAAGCTTTTGGACGCAGGTGTTGCTCTCAAGGACATCCCCTTGCCCCATGAGTTCATCTTGAACAAAGACTTGTTAACCGAGCTGTATCCTAGCTTTGCTGCTGGCATAACACCATTCTTCACCTTGAATTGGGGTCAGTATGCTGACTTTTTGACCTTCAAGGGCGGTCTAAACCCAGTAACGGGCGGCTTGTGGATGACAGATATCTCTCATCACCACTTGGCGATCGCAGTCCTGTTTATCATCGCTGGACACCAATATCGCACCAACTGGGGCATTGGTCACAGCATTAAAGAGATCCTCGAAAACCACAAAGGCCCCTTCACCGGCGAAGGTCACAAGGGTCTCTACGAAAACATGACCACCTCTTGGCACGCTCAATTAGGCACCAACTTAGCCTTCTTGGGTTCGCTAACCATCATCATCGCGCACCATATGTACGCGATGCCCCCGTACCCATATTTGGCAACTGATTACGCTACACAGTTGTGCATATTCACTCACCACATGTGGATCGGCGGTTTCTTGATTGTAGGTGGAGCGGCTCACGCAGCGATCTTCATGGTGCGAGATTACGATCCAGTCCTGAACCAAAACAACGTACTGGATCGGGTGATTCGTCACCGGGATGCGATTATTTCTCACCTCAACTGGGTGTGTATTTTCCTTGGCTTCCACAGCTTCGGTCTATACATTCACAACGACACCATGCGTGCCTTGGGCCGTCCCCAAGACATGTTCTCTGATACAGCAATTCAGTTGCAGCCAGTGTTTGCTCAGTGGGTACAAAACATCCACACCCTAGCACCTGGCGGTACTGCTCCCAACGCCCTAGAGCCTGTAAGCTATGCTTTTGGCGGCGGGATCTTGGCTGTAGGCGGGAAAGTGGCGATGATGCCCATTGCCTTGGGTACAGCCGACTTCTTGGTTCACCACATCCACGCCTTCACCATTCACGTCACCGTCTTGATTCTGCTCAAGGGTGTACTGTTTGCCCGTAGCTCTCGTCTAATTCCAGACAAAGCAAACCTGGGCTTCCGTTTCCCTTGCGACGGCCCCGGTCGTGGCGGTACCTGTCAAGTGTCTGGTTGGGATCACATATTCCTCGGACTCTTCTGGATGTATAACTCCATATCAATTGTAATTTTCCACTTTAGCTGGAAAATGCAATCCGATGTTTGGGGAACGGTAGACGCAGCCGGAAATGTGTCTCACATCACTGGTGGTAACTTTGCCCAAAGTGCCATCACAATCAATGGCTGGTTGCGTGACTTCTTGTGGGCGCAAGCTTCACAGGTCATCAACTCCTACGGAAGTGCGCTTTCTGCCTATGGTCTAATGTTCCTGGGCGCTCACTTTGTCTGGGCATTCAGCTTAATGTTCCTGTTCAGCGGTCGCGGCTACTGGCAAGAACTAATTGAGTCCATCGTTTGGGCACATAATAAACTGAAGGTAGCACCAGCAATTCAGCCTCGCGCTCTGAGCATTACTCAGGGTAGAGCTGTAGGTGTAGCTCACTACCTCTTAGGAGGGATTGCCACCACTTGGGCATTCTTCCACGCACACATACTTTCAGTAGGGTAGCAATCAGTGATACGGAGTTCTGAGTGATGAGTACTGGGTAAAAACTCAAAGCTCAACACTCAAAACTCAGAACTCTCAAGACTGATACTTGATGGCTAAAGGTCAGAGGATTTATTAAACCTATGGCAACAAAATTTCCAAAATTTAGCCAGGATCTTGCACAGGATCCGACCACTCGTCGGATATGGTATGCGATCGCTACAGGCAACGACTTTGAAAGCCATGATGGCATGACGGAAGAAAATCTTTACCAAAAGATTTTCGCAACTCACTTCGGTCACTTGGCAATCATCTTCCTGTGGGCTTCCAGCCTCCTGTTCCACGTAGCCTGGCAAGGTAACTTTGAACAGTGGATCAAAGATCCCCTGCATGTCCGTCCCATCGCCCACGCGATTTGGGATCCCCACTTCGGTAAACCAGCAATTGAAGCGTTTACCCAAGCTGGCGCTAGCAATCCAGTAAATATCACCTACTCTGGTATTTACCACTGGTGGTACACCATCGGGATGCGGACAAATAGCGAACTGTACAACGGTGCAATCTTCCTGTTGATCTTTGCATCAGTGTTCTTGTTTGCTGGCTGGTTACACTTGCAACCCAAGTTCCGCCCTAGCCTCGCTTGGTTTAAGAATGCTGAATCTCGCTTGAACCACCACTTGGCAGGTTTGTTTGGCGTTAGCTCTTTGGCTTGGGCAGGTCACTTAATTCACGTTGCGATCCCCGAATCTCGCGGACAGCACGTTGGTTGGGATAACTTCCTTTCCACACTGCCCCACCCAGCAGGCTTGACACCCTTCTTTACAGGTAACTGGGCTGTTTACGCACAAAACCCTGACACAGCAGGTCACGTTTTTGGCACATCTCAAGGTTCAGGGACAGCGATTCTCACCTTTTTAGGTGGTTTCCATCCCCAGACAGAAGCTTTGTGGTTGACTGACATCGCTCACCACCACTTAGGGATTGCTGTGCTATTCATCGTTGCCGGTCACATGTACCGCACCAACTTTGGCATTGGTCACAGCATCAAAGAGATGATGAATGCCAAAACCTTCTTTGGCAAGCCCGTTGAAGGCCCGTTCAACATGCCTCACCAAGGCATTTACGACACCTACAACAACTCTCTCCACTTCCAATTAGGTTGGCACCTAGCTTGTTTGGGTGTAGTTACCTCATGGGTGGCGCAGCACATGTACTCTATGCCTTCCTATGCGTTCATCGCTAAGGACTACACAACCCAGGCAGCTTTGTACACGCACCACCAATACATCGCCATCTTTTTGATGGTTGGCGCTTTTGCTCACGGCGCTATCTTCTGGGTACGTGATTACGACCCCGAACAAAACAAAGGCAACGTACTTGAGCGCGTACTGAAGCACAAAGAAGCGATTATCTCCCACCTCAGCTGGGTATCCCTTTTCTTGGGCTTCCACACCCTCGGTTTGTACGTTCACAACGACGTAGTAGTTGCTTTTGGTACTCCAGAAAAGCAAATCCTGATTGAGCCAGTATTTGCTCAGTTCGTCCAAGCCGCTAATGGTAAAGTGCTGTACGGATTGGATGTGCTATTGTCTAACCCAGACAGTGTTGCTTACACAGCTTATCCTAACTACGCTAACGTTTGGTTACCTGGCTGGTTAGATGCAATTAATGCTGGTACTAACTCCCTGTTCTTAACAATTGGCCCTGGCGACTTCTTGGTACACCATGCGATCGCCTTGGGTCTGCATACCACCACCTTGATTCTTGTTAAAGGTGCTTTGGATGCGCGTGGTTCCAAACTGATGCCCGATAAAAAGGACTTCGGTTACGCCTTCCCTTGCGACGGCCCCGGTCGTGGCGGTACTTGCGATATTTCCGCTTGGGACTCTTTCTACTTAGCTCTGTTCTGGGCATTGAATACAGTAGGTTGGTTAACCTTCTACTGGCACTGGAAACATCTAGGTATTTGGCAAGGTAACGTCGCTCAGTTTAACGAAAACTCTACATACCTCATGGGCTGGTTCCGTGATTATCTCTGGGCTAACTCAGCTCAGTTAATTAACGGCTATAACCCTTACGGCGTGAATAACCTGTCTGTCTGGGCTTGGATGTTCCTCTTTGGACACCTAGTTTGGGCTACCGGCTTCATGTTCCTCATCTCCTGGAGAGGTTATTGGCAAGAGTTGATCGAAACCCTAGTTTGGGCACACGAGCGCACTCCTCTAGCTAACCTAGTTCGCTGGAAAGACAAGCCCGTTGCTCTATCTATCGTTCAAGCTCGTGTAGTTGGTCTAGCTCACTTCACCGTTGGCTACGTCCTCACCTACGCCGCCTTCTTGATTGCCTCCACTGCTGGTAAGTTCGGTTGATATGGCTACTAGTTTTGTAGGTAAGTAATAAAATCCCCTGCCGTAAGGTAGGGGATTTTTTATAAATTTTGGATGCAGAAGATGGGAAAAATAAAGAAAGGGGCGGGCAAGATGCCCACCCCACAATAATATTACAAATAATTTTATCTTCTGAATGCAAGAAACAAATTTGAGAATTTTTCAGAGAAGATTGCCTCATTGGGAGTTAGATGGGGCAGTTTATTTCATTACCTTTAATACTTGGGAAAAGTTAGAACTTAGCCTAGAAGCTAGAAAAATAGTTTTTAATTCCTGTTTGTTTTTTAATAAAAACAGATATCAAATACTTGTCTTTGTAGTTATGATAAACCATGTGCATATGCTCATTCAACCATTACTCAAGTTTGAAAATGAGTTTTGGTCATTGAGTAGTATTATGAAAAGTATTAAAGGTTATAGTGCTAAGCAAATTCCTCAAGTGATAAAACATATAGGAACAGTTTGGCAAGATGAAAGGTACGACCGAATTGTTAGAAATGACCAAGAGTTTCAACAATATTGGGAATATATCAGACAAAATCCTGTAAAAGCAGGGCTTTCATCAAGCCCAGAAGATTACCCTTTCTTCTGGCAAACGTCAAAATAACCTCAATTATTGTATTCTTTCTTGTGGGGTGGGCATCTTGCCCGCCCTTTTACTTTAATCCCATGTAGGATAAAATCAATTTTTTACCTGTGTACTATTAGAAGCATAGTTAATTTTATAAACAGACAACTTCTCTTTCTCTTGCAATTTTTTATTTATATTTTCACTTAGATGATAATTATTGATTTGAGTTAGAATTCCTGAATCATTTAAAAGATATTCAGCTATTTCTTTAAGGGTATTTACCCATTCAACCCATATAAATATTTTTTCCTGTAATTCATCTCAGGTAATTTCAGCTTCTGTACTTCCTAATTTTTCAACAAGTAATCCTGCACCACCAGCAATGACTGCATCTACTAAAAATCTACCAGGAATAAATAAACTGGCTACTGTTCCTAAAAATGGCAATGCTCCCATTGCTGCATTTTTAATTTTTTCAAATCCTAATTCTGATTCAATCGATTGTTGAGTATCGTTTAATTTTGCTAAAATATTATTCAGTTTTAATATTTCATTTTTAATTTGATTGTCATTTCCAATATTAAGGTTGAGTTCATCAATAATATTTGGCAAGTCACTAAGCAGCCTTTCCAAATCAGCCATTAAATTATCCTTTTATTTTGGCTAAGATTAGAGTAAATATAATGTGCGATTTATTGCTGATCACTTACTTAGTAATAATGGCTGAATAAACTACTAAAATGACAAGCTAAATTTACAAATCTTAATAAAAAAGTTTTTATGGTATGCACAAGAGCGATCGCACAACCTTAGTACCAGGCAGGTTGAAAAATTTTGTCTGATGTAGTAAGTGATCAACCCCTAAAAATCCTTAAAGCTTGCCTTACAGTTGCAAACGAAATGCAGATGCTAATCCGGCATCCGCAATAATAATTTCCTCACCTTTTAAAAATTGAACAAAAAACAAGTAAAGTTACAAATAGAAGCATTTTTGCAACCTTATTATAATCAAAATAACGGAGCAATATATTTAGGTGATAGTCTCAAACTGATTAAATTAATTGATAGCAACAGTATTAATTTAATCCTAACTTCACCTCCATTTGCTCTAACTAGAAAAAAAGCATACGGTAATGAAAGCGCCGAAAAATATATCGAGTGGTTTTTACCTTTTGCTGAGGAATTTAAAAGAGTCTTGACAGATAACGGTTCATTTGTTCTAGATTTAGGCGGTGCTTACCTTCCTGGTAATCCTGTACGCAGTATTTATCAATATGAACTGTTAGTTAGATTATGTAAAGAAGTCGGCTTTTTTCTCGCTCAAGAATTCTATCATTACAATCCATCTCGATTACCTACCCCTGCTGAGTGGGTGACAATCAGGCGAATTCGTGTAAAAGATTCGGTAAATGTAGTTTGGTGGTTATCTAAAACACCAAACCCTAAAGCAGACAATAGAAAAGTTTTAAAGCCTTATAGCCAAAGTATGAAGCAATTGCTTAAAAATGGCTATAAGGCGAAAGTACGTCCTAGTGGACATGATATTTCTGATAAATTTCAAAAAGATAACCAGGGTGCAATTCCGCCAAACTTACTAGAAATTGCCAACACAGAGTCTAACAGTGCATATTTACGTCGCTGTCAAGCAGCAGGAATTAAACCTCATCCAGCACGTTTTCCTCAAGGGTTTGCTGAGTTTTTTATCAAATTTTTAACTGATGAAGGAGATATAGTATTAGATCCATTTGCAGGTTCTAATACCACTGGATTTGTTGCCGAAAATTTGCAACGCCAATGGATATCTTTTGAAATTAATGAGGATTACGTTAAGGGAAGTTGTTATCGATTTGGTTAATAGTCAAAAGTCAATTTTACTTTTGACTTTCAAGTTTTGTCAGCAAATTCATATTTCACCACTTACCTGCATCTGGTGAACTTGATTTGCTAACTCTTGGCGGCTTTCATCATCTAACTTATCAATCGCTAACATTCCCATGAGAATAACCTCTTTCAGAGTTAAACGCGTAGAATGTGCCTGTTTTTGCACAATCTCCTTAATAACTGGACTGACACCAATCGCTGTACTAGCTCTAGCCACAAAATAATCAAGAGATACTAATGACTTAGCCTAAATATTAGCACTTCCAAACAGGTTCTTCTAGATAAATACAACTTGACATAAATGTGCTTAAACATACAGTTACTTATTTAAACATAGATTTTCAACTATGTACCTTAAGGAAATAGTTTTGATATTAAAACTATGTCTGTATCTTTGTATTTTCTGACACAATAGATCCAAGTTAATAAATTATTTCATGAGTCGCTTTGCGCGATTTATGCCTTTTTTCACGAAAAAATTAAAGATTCAAAGCTTCACCCTTTGTGGGCGAAATAATATTTGTTTCCAAAGGTAGGTAGAAACCCCAACGCCACTTGCTACAACGGGGGAACCCCAGCGCAGTGACTCATCCTTGTGGGGGGCTGATTTTTCCCTGTTCCCTTTCATTAGCTATACTTGCTGATTCATGGCATGAGGTCGTATTATGTATGTGTTTTGAACAGTGTTCGCCTATTCCTCAACAATTTCTACCAAATCTTCAATCATCACATCAAAAGTACGCGCTAACTTGTGAATAGCAGTGAAATCAACTGTTGTCATTCCCGAACGGCGGGCATAGCTTCTTACTGTACTGTAAATTACTCCAGAACGGTCAGAAACTTCCTTGAGCGTCCATCCTTTTTCTTGTGCTAGTTCTCGGATTTTTAATCTGACTAATCCCATGCTTGACACAATGATGCGATCGCATCCCTTAATTAGAAGATGAGAATATCACAAAGCGATCGCCCCTCACCTCTGCAACATAAGGGCAATCACCACAAAACTTTGAAATTGATAAACATTTACTATGTTAGCAATATTCAAGGTAAAAAGTCCCCAAGTTTAAGGCTGATGTCAATCAGTATTTAGAGTAAAAATATCCTGACAAATAATACTTATTTGCTATCCGTAAACACAAGCTTTAAAGAGATTGTGAATTGTCAAATATAATCTTGTGAACCCGCTTTACAGAACTACACAGAGTAAATGAGAATAAGAACTTAACCATAGTAAATTTTTTCCTGAATACAGCCAGCAAATGCTGTCATAGGGAAAAGCAGTGATTAGAGGAGAGGCAAAACGATGAGGTACCATTATCTGTTGGCAGCAGGCTTGTTAACAGGATTGGCAATACCAGCATCGGCTCTTCCGCAGCTGTCGATTATCTTGCCAGAAAATTCTAGATATCTGTGGAATTCCAGACGAGATTCGCAGCCACCAATCAGCCAAAAAATTGTTCCTCGCTTCAATATCTTCTTTCCCAAGTTGAGCAGTCAGGCAGTGCAACCCTCAGAAGGTTCGCAGCCAAAACCAGATCCCAAAAACGTCCCCAGCGCTGACACCACTTCACCACAATACAGCCATCAGGGAGCGCCAGAACTAACCGAGTCGTCACTTAACCCCAGCACCCAACCGGTCAATCTTCCTTTGATCTCTGGCTATCAACTTTATTACCAAAGATTGGCAGCCCTAAAAACAGGCCAAAGTTATACACGTACCGATGGTGAGGCACAATCGTTAACGGAGTCAGCCAAAAAACCGCAACTCACCTATGAAGATTGGAAAAGTTTATTAGCTTTAGAAGCCAAAGCGATTACCCAAGGCCAAGGTAAAAATCATTTAAGCATTCTGGTTGGTGATTCTTTAAGCATGTGGTTCCCCAGAGAAAAACTACCTGCTGGGAAATTATGGCTCAATCAGGGGATATCGGGAGACACTTCCAACGGCGTTTTCAAAAGACTAGGGGCATTTTCCGCAACGCGACCAGACGCTATTTACGTGATGGCTGGAATTAACGACATCCGCAAAGGTGCGAGCGACCAAGCCATTGCGCGTAATCACCGCCGGATTCTTCGCAACCTCCGGCAAACTCATCCCAAAGCTCAGATAATTCTGCAATCAATCTTACCTACTCGCCTACCAACAATCTCTAATAGCCGGATTCGTCACCTCAATACACAATTAGCTCTGATTGCTAAACAAGAAGGAGCTAATTATCTCAACATCCACAATTGGTTTATAGATTTTCAAGGCAATTTGCGTTTAGAGTTGACCACAGATGGATTACATCTGTCTCAAGAAGGATATGATGTTTGGCTTTCTGCGATTGAGCAAATAGAACGCAATCTTGCTCAACAAACCCCTTCGGGGTAGGGAACAGTAAATCTTAAGTAGGGTGTGTTATGGCTTTAGCCTAACGCACTGTGTTATCTAAATTTGCGCGATCGCCATTATTAAAGACAAGTCTAAAAAACAGGCCACACTATTTGGTATTGTTAATCTGATACTGCCAAATCTCAACTCTCATGGCTACATAGCATTGACCTACTGATCATGTTCGATAAATATCTGATCAAGCTGGCAGCGTCTTGGTTACAGCTGAGCGTATTTGTCATGCTTAGCTGCACAAATTCTCGACCCCTCAAAGCACAAACTCCAAACTCTACCTTTGCTCAACAATTTCCGCCGCCGCAGGATGTCCAGCCACCGCAGCCTTCGCCATCACCTTCACCCCAACTACCACAGCCACTTCCCCCACCAGCAGAACTATTACCACCCTCTATTCCCAGTTCTACACCTGAAGAATCATTACCTGGTAAGGTTCCGCAAACCATCATTGTAGAAAGGTTTGAAGTTATCGGTAGTACAGTCTTCTCTCCAGCAGAGTTAACCCAAGCTACAGCTGAATTTACCAAACGACCCATAACACTTGCCCAAGTATATCAAGCTCGCTCTAAAATTACTGAACTATATATTAATAATGGTTACATTACTTCTGGTGCTTACATTCCACTTCAGACTATTCAGTCAGGTGTTGTCAAAATTCAAGTACTGGAAGGAAAATTAGAAGACATCCAAATTACAGGCACTCAGCGACTCAACTCTAATTATGTGCGTAGCCGCCTAGAAATCGCCACATCACCACCTCTCAATCGCCAACGTCTGTTAGAGTCACTCCAACTTCTACAACTCAATCCTTTGATCAAAAATTTGTCCGCTGAACTCTCAGCGGGATCGCGTCCTGGTGCAAGTGTGCTACAAGTGGCTGTGAACGAAGCCAACACCTTTAACGCGCAAGTAGTTTTGGATAACGGGCGATCGCCTAGTGTTGGCAGTTTCCGCCGCCGATTACAATTAAATGAAGCCAACTTTCTCGGACTAGGGGATGGTCTGAGTTTAGGCTATACCAACACCGACGGTAGCAATTCCTTCGATGTTGGTTACACATTGCCTCTCAACCCTCGCAATGGCACACTCAGCTTTAACTATGGCACCACATCCAGCAATGTCATTGAAGAGCCTTTCAATATCTTAGATATCGAGTCATCGTCTCGTTATTATGAATTGACATTTCGCCAACCCGTAATCCAAACTCCGACACAAGAATTTGTCTTGGGTTTGACAGCCTCCCGTCGGGAAAGTGAAGCCACTTACATTAACTTTGAGCGCATAGCTTTCCCCTCATTAGGCGCTGATGAACAGGGACGCACCAAAGTATCCGCGCTACGATTTTTTCAAGAATGGACATCCCGCAGTAGCCGCGAAGTCATCGCCCTACGTTCCCAATTTAACCTGGGTCTGGGTGCATTCGATGCCACAATTAATAAAAATGCTCCAGATAGTCGATTTTTCTCTTGGCAAGGACAAGCCCAATGGGCACGCCTCATAGCTCCTGCAACCTTACTTTTAATGCGTGTAAATACGCAATTAACAACTACAGAAATTGTGCCTTTAGAGCAATTTGGTATTGGGGGACAGGATAGTGTTCGGGGTTATCGTCAAGATTTTAACCTCACAGATAATGGCACTTTCGCCTCTGCTGAGGTGCAAGTACCAATTCTCCGCCTACCCGAAACAGATGGCATATTACAGATAGTCCCCTTTGCCGATTTCGGTATAGGCTGGAACAGTTCAAATCGAGAAAATCTCAAATTTAATACCATCGCCTCCGTTGGTTTGGGTTTACGCTGGACACAAGGCGATCGCTTTACCGTTCGTCTTGATTGGGGTATCCCCTTAGTACCCATCGATTCCAAAGGCACAACATGGCAAGAAAATGGATTGTACTTTTATTTACTTTACAATCCTTTGTAGTGTAATTCGTAATTCGTAATTCGTAATTATTTCTTGCTTCCCCAGCCTCCCCTGCTCCTCCAGCTTTTTACTCCCTCATTCCCCAATCTCTCAAAATGTCAAAAGAATTCGCTATTGGTAGTAAAGTCCGTGTTGTGATGCTACCACCCTACGTTAAAACTGCTGAACCTATGCCCATGCTGCGCCCTCCCGATGTAATTCGGCTTGGTGAAGAAGGTATAGTTATTGACCGTCGTCCCGGCGGATATTGGGGAATTCGGTTTGCTAAAGGAGCCTTTCTTTTAGATAGCCAATACATCGAAAGTATAGATACACCAACCGAATCTCTGTAGAGACGCTTCAAAAGTGCGTTCCTACAACTAATTAGTCACAAAGAATTGTAAACTTATGTTAAATTTACGGTTCTGGTTTGCACAATGATTTCCCGTCGTACTTTTTTAAACATATTATTTGTCAGTTGTTTTGCTATCCTTGGTTGGTTGAATTTTACTCCTACTGCTGATGCTCTTGGGGGTAAACTCCCAGCGATGAATCAACCTGCGCCAGAGTTTACTTTGTCAACCAACACAGGCGATGGCAAAATTTCCCTCTCTGACTTGCGTGGTAAGTGGGTAGTTCTGTATTTTTATCCCAAAGATTTTACCGCCGGTTGTACTATCGAAGCCCGTCGTTTTCAGCAAGACTTACCTAAGTATGTAGAAAAAGATGCTCAAATAATTGGTGTGAGTGCTGATGATATTGATTCTCACGCCAAGTTTTGTGATTCAGAAGGGTTAAAATTTCCACTGTTGGCTGATACTGATGGTTCGGTGAGTAAAGCTTACGGTTCTTGGATTGGTTTTGTATCTATGCGTCACAGCTTCATCATTGATCCCCAAGGTGTTTTGCGTGAGACTTTTGTAAAAGTCAACCCCAATATTCACAGTACAGAGGTACTGGCAAGATTAGAACAGTTGCAGTCTGCTTCTTAAGGGGATGCACTTCGACTTCGCTCAGTCATATCATGTCGGTTTAAAGACTTATGATTTGGCTGACGCGGAGATAGGGAGACGCGGTGAGACAGCGAGTAAAGGAGGGTTTCCCTCCGCAGGCGATTGCGTTAGCGCAGCGTAAAGCCTGCGGCATAACTTCGCTTAGAGCGAGCTTGCGAGCGTCACCCGAAGGGGGACAAGGGAGAAATTTTTATGATAAGTGATTAGCCGGACATGATATCACCGGGGGATGAGGGAGGCAGAAGGAGAAACACCCAATCCCCAATCCCCAATCTCTAATCCCCAGTCCCCAATCCCCAATCCCTAGACAAATGCTACAGTCCTAATTCTTCTGGAAAACCCAGCATAATGTTGAGGTTTTGTACAGCGGCTCCTGATGCGCCTTTACCCAGGTTGTCGAGTTGAGCGACTAGCAGCGCTTCGTGGGTGGTGTCGTTGGCGAATACGCAAACTTGAACAAGATTGGTGCCGTTGACTGTCATCGCGTCTAGGAAGGTTCCATCTCGCAGCACACTGGGATATTTGAAGGGAGCAACTTGCACAAATTTTTCACCTTGATAATAGTCAGCGATCGCACTATAGATTACCTCACCTGATGGCGGATTATCTAATGTCCACAGGGGTAAAGGAATTTGTACTAACATTCCTTGTTCAAAATCCCCTACTGCTGGTACGAAAAGCGGTGGTGATGTTAAACCGGAATACTGATGCATCTCTTTGACGTGCTTATGTCCAAACTGTAAGCCGTAAATGCCGTAAGGATGCAGCGATGTTACTTCTGTTTGCTGTTGGTGGAAGCGATCGTATTTTTGGATGAGAGCTTTACCACCACCAGAGTAACCGGAGACTGCATTCACAGTAACAGGAAAGTTTTGAGGTAGGAGATCTTTGGCCATTAAGGGCAGTATGGAAATTAAAAAACCTGTAGGATAACAGCCGGGATTGCTAACAAATTGGGCACTAGCAATTTTCTCTCGCTGCCCTGGATGCATTTCAGGTAAGCCATATACCCAGCCTTGAGCTGTTCGATAAGCAGTACTAGCATCGAGGATTTTCACTTTGGTACTGCTGACTAAGCTGACGGCTTCACGGGCAGCGTCATCAGGTAAGCAGAGAATTACCAAGTCAACAGCATTGATCAGTTTTGCTCGCTCAGTTGTATCTTTACGCTTGGATGGATCAATTTGAACTAATTCAATGTCATCACGTTGGTTTAGTCGTGAGTAAATTTGTAAACCTGTAGTTCCTGATTCCCCATCAATGAAAATCTTAGGTTTGGTAGTCATGCGCTCAGCATCCTTGTCTTCAACATTAAATGGTCTGTTTCTGGGGACTGGGGATTGGGGACTGGGAAAACATTTTGAAATGTGGGAGGGTTTAAAGCCTCAGACATGCTTCGGCAACGCACTTCGACTACGCTCAGTACAAACTCTGTTACCATAATTTTGCCGCTGCTTACCTAATCTCCAGTCCCCAGTCCCTTAAAAGTGCTAAAAGCGGGTGATGGGACTCGAACCCACGACATCGACCTTGGGAAGGTAGCGTTCTACCACTGAACTACACCCGCAAATTATGGCTTTACATTATATCACAATTTATCGTTCCAAAATCTTTCTCCGTGTCTCCCTGTCTCCGCGTCCCCGCGTCGCTCAAAACGCAAAATATTAAAAACCTACATTTGCCCCTTGCCCCCAGTTTCTTCTACGAAGCGGGTTTTTCGTCGGTAGATGGCAGACTGATATCAGCAGAGTGGTGGGATGGTTTCTTAGCCAAGCCATAACTTAGCATATCTACGAGCCAGTGTTGGAAGTTATCAATATAACTAAAGATGACTGGTACTACTAGTAGGGTCAAGAGGGTGGAGGTTGTGAAACCACCCATAATCACAATTCCCATTGGTTGACGAACTTCGGAACCGGCACCTATTCCCAATGCTAGAGGGAAGGTGCCAGCGATTGTTGCTAAGGAAGTCATGATGATGGGACGTAGGCGGGAAACACCAGCTTCTATCAATGCCTGACGTTGGGTTTTACCTTCCTGCATGTTGATGATGGTATAGTCAACCAACAAAATTGAGTTTTTGGTGACAATCCCTAAGAGCAATACAATACCGATGAGGGCATAAAGTCCTAAAGGTTTTTGAGCAACCATTAAAGCTATGAGTGCGCCACCCAAACAAAAAGGTAAGGCTGCCATGATTGATAACGGATGTAGGAAGTTATTGTAAAGCAACACTAGAATTGCATAGATACACATGATTGCTAATCCCAGTGCAGCACCAAAGCGACTGAAAATATCCTGCATAATTTTGGCACTGCCAGAAGGTTGCTGTACTACTCCCGGTGGCAAGTTTTGAATTGCAGGTGATTTGTTAACGGCTTGTAGCGCCTCTCCCAAAGAGATACCCTGTAAGTTAGCTTCTACAGCAACTTGACGGGCGCGATCATAACGGTTGATGGTAGCGGGGCCACTGCCAAAACGGATGTCTGCAACTGCTATCAGGGGAATCAAGCTACCATTTTGACTGGGGACTTGCAGATTCCTGATGGTGTTGATGTCAGTACGGGCTTGGGGATCGATTTGCACGCGTATCGGGATTTGCCGATCGCTTAAATTATATTTGGCTAAGTTGGCGTCATTGTCACCAATAGTAGCTAATGAAGCAGTTCGCGCGATCGCTTGCACTGTGACACTCAAATCTGCTGCCCGTTGGGGGTTGGGAATAACCAAGATTTCTGGTTTAACTAAACTGGCAGTGGAAGCAACTTCTACCAACCCAGGTATAGCCCACATCTGTTTTTCTAGGGCATCGGCAGTTTGAGTCAAAGCTTGGGGATTTTCACTCCTCAGCACAATCGATAAACTCTTGCGGCTGTCGCCTGGTGATTGACTCTGAAAACTGATTCTCGCCCCTGGGATTTGTGCTAACAAGGGACGTACTTGTTCTTGAAACTGTTGTTGAGATATTCGTGATTTTTTGGGTTGGAGATTGACTGCAAGAGTCGCAGAGTTGATTTCTTCAGTGGCAAACACACTCGCAACTGCTGGGTTTTGTTGGAGAATATCAGTTGCTTGTGTCACTACCTTGTTGACGTCTGCCAAGGTGGAACCAGGGGGTACTTCAATAGAAACGTTAGAAATACCAAAGTCACCATCATCAATTAAACCCTTGGGAATTAAGGGAACCAACATCAAACTGGTGAGGAAAAAAGCGATCGCAATTGCTATTGTGGTTAATCGATGACGTAACGCCCATTGGAGGAGAGATTTATATGGTTGCCAGCGAGACCGCCGAAATTTAGCATATTCAATATTGGTTTTGAGACTGAGGACTTTTTTTAATCTTGTCGTTGCCGCGATCGCGCTAGGCTGGCGATACTCTTTATCCTTGAGGAGATACGCACCCATCATCGGCGTAATCATTCGCGCGACGAGAGTAGAAAAAATTGTGGAAACCGCAACAGTCACGCCGAATGGTTGGAAAAATTGCCCAGGGACACCACCCATAAAAGCAACGGGGAGAAACACCGCAATAATCGTGGCTGCACTGGCAATCACAGCTAATCCCACTTCGTCAGAAGAGTCAAAAGCCGCCTTCCTCGCTGACTTCCCCATGGCCATGTGCCGTTCCATGTTTTCGATTTCCACAACGGCATCATCTACCAAGTTACCCACCGCCAACGCTAATGCCAGTAAAGTCATATTGTTAAGGGTATAACCCAGTGCTTGCTGGACTGCAAAGGTAGGAATCATCGATAGAGGTAATGCCACAGCAGTAATTAATGTCGCTCGCCAGTCTCGTAAAAATAGTAGAATCACAATCACTGCCAACACTGAAGCTTGAATCAATTCATCAATAGTGCTGGCATAAGTTTGACGGACAATATTCGCTCTAGTAAAAATTAAATCCAGCTTGACATCTGGAGGGAGTGTTTTTTGCAGTTTTTGCACTGCGGTTTTAACTCCTTCTTCCACCGTCACTAAAACACTGCCTGTACTCCGCAACACCTGAAAAGCTACCACAGGTTTATTATTCATCCGGGCAGCTTGGCGGATATCAGCAAACTTATCCTCTACAGTTCCCAAGCTAGCTAAGGGCACAGAACCGCCTTTAGGGAGGAGGATTTCGTAAGTTTGCAACATATCTACACTCGTAGCACTGCCAAGGGTGCGGATACTTTGTTCACTACCGCCAACTTCAGCGCGTCCCCCAGGCAAGTTAATATTTAAAGCGCGGATTTGATCGTTGACTTGAGTAGCAGTAATACCCAGAGATTGTAAGCGGTCTGGTTCAAGATTGATGCGAATTTCCCTGTTTACTCCACCCACACGCTTAATTTGCGCTACACCGGGAACAGCTAATAAAGCCCGACTAATAGTTTGGTCTACAAGATTGCTTAACTCTTCTACAGAACGGCGGTCAGATTTTACAGCATATGTAATTACCGCACCACCAGCAAAATCTAGACGTTGGACAATGGGATCATTAATATCTTGGGGTAAGTTTTGGCGAATTTGCGCGATCGCATTGCGGACATCATTTGTAGCGCGATCGCTATTAGTTCCTAAAATAAAATTAATTGTAGTTTTGGAACTGCCATCAGTTACCGTTGAAACCATATTATCAATATTACCTAACCCAGCAACAGCATCCTCAATTTTTTTAGTAACTTGAGATTCCAACTCTGCCGGCCCCGCCCCTGGTTGAGTCACAGTTACCGTAACCGCTGGTACATCAATATTGGGGTTGGTATCGATTCCTAAAGACATAAAAGAAAACCAACCAACCACCGTCAAAATTAAAAACAAAACTATGGCAGGAACAGGTTTTTTAATCGACCAAGCCGAGATGTTGAAAGACATTGTTTAATTCGTAATTCGTAATTGTGAATGGGGAGTAGGGAGTAGCTCTTATGGGTAGGTTTTTTAGATTTCGCGTTGCGTTTTGGTTGACGCGGAGACGCGGGGACAGGGGGACGCGGAGAAAGATTTCGGAACGGAAAAATAGGCTTTTTCAGACTGAATATGAAAAACCTACCCTTGAAAGGTAGGGAGTGGGGAGTAGGGAGTGGGGAGTGGGAAATTGGGAATTGTCATTTGTCATTAGTCATTAATTATTCTCCGCGTCCCCGCGTCCCCACGTCCCCGCGTCCCCCTCATCTTTGCGTCTCCGCGTCCCCCTCATCCCCCCACCCTCCACCCACTCGCACTTTGTCGCCATCTTTGAGATAACCTGCACCGCTAACTACTACACGTAAACCTGTAGCGATTGGCTGCAATCCACTTTTGATTTCTACTCTGTCGCTATCAACAGGTTCACCTACTTCTATTTTCTGGGCACGGACAATATCTTCATCAGATAGGATGAATACAATTCTGCTGCCATCTGGTTGGTATTGCACTGCTTTTTGTGGTACCGTTATGCCCATTGCTGTATTAGTGGTAATGGCAGCACGGGCAAACATTCCTGGCTTGAGTGGGGTTGTTGATGGTAAGTCAATTTTGACTGTTGCTTCACGCCTTTGGTCATTTACCAACGGTTGTATATCTCTGACTCGCCCCTGCAAGCGCACCCGACTATCAACATCAGAGGTAATTTGCACAGATGCACCAAGTTTTACCTGTGGTAATTGCATTTCCGGTACTTCGGCTTGCAGTTCTAGTTTGCTATCTCGAATAATCGAAAATAACTTTTGTGTACCACCAACGACATTCCCAACCTGAGTTTGGGGCGGTATACCAGTCACATCACCAACTCTTGCGAGTTTCTCGGCAATCACTCCAGCAACCGGTGCGCGGACTATAGTTTGTTGCAGTTGCATTTGCAGCTGCTGCACTTTGGCTACACTACTGCGGACATCTGCTTTGGCTTTATTAATCGCGGCTTTGGCATTGTTGATATTTGCTTGAGCGCTAGTCACATTCGCCTTGGCACTACGGACATTTTCTTGGGCTAGTTTCACTGCTTCTGTGGCAGTTTTGACTGTGTATTCACGAGTATCAAGTTCTTGTTGAGTAATTGCCCCCGCAGTCGCCAGTTTTTGATAACGCTGAAAATTCTTTTGTGCTTCTTCTAGTTTGGCTTTGGCTTGGGCTAAATCTGCTTGTTTTTGCTGGACGATCGCTTGATTTGATGTGACTGTTGCCTGCTTGGATGCCAAATCCGCTTGCTTGGATTCCACATCTGCTTGTTTGGATTCTACATCTGCCTTGGCTTGGCTAATTTGGGCTTGCAATACCGAATCATCCAATACTGCTAGCACTTGATCTTGCTTAACAAATACTCCCTCTTTGATGTCATTGGGGATTTTTTTGATTTGTAAGCCGTTGGTTTGCGGTAAAACTGGAATCAAATCTCGTGCTGTAACAGTTCCTGTACTATTGAGGGTACGAGTCACACGGGCAGTTTCCACGGCGGCAACAGTTACTGTCATCATTGGTGTAATATTTTTAGCCGACTTATTGGCAACTGCACTTTCCTGGCGAGTGGAATGATGACTTAATATACCCATGCCGCTAAAAGCGATCGCTATTCCCAAACCAGCACCCAACATCAATGGTTTTAACCAAGGAGTAGTTTGCCTTTTATTTGTCTTTACTTGTTGAAAGCTACTATCTTCATCTATCAAAGCTTCTTTGACATCGACTTCTAAAAAACTCTCATCACCCACAGACACACCTCCACTTACTCGCTATCAAACTATAGGACTCTTGTACACTTCTAACTTCCTTCTTTCCTGTTCCCCGTTCTCAAATGACGATGATTTCTCGATTGATAACCGTACCTTACTAAAAAATGGTATGTAAAATTACAAAAACTATATTATTGTTCAGAATCTTTACTAGGGTAAATTATACTTAATCTTTGCCTGAAATAATGTATTTTTTATACATGTTGCTTGTATCTTTGTTGACTCTCTCTAAGTAATACACCCAATGTATTTAGAACAATGTCAACTAACAGTAAAAGTGAAAAACTGAACAAAACAATGCACATCTATATCCAACTACAGTAAAGCTCCTTAACTTCTCTTGTCATACTAGCTTTAGATTCGACTTCCGCTCTCCGTAATTATTCTGAAGCTAATCAGATTTAAGAAAGTCATAACCTACGTTGTGCAATCTTAAGTACACAGATAGCTAGCATCCAACCCTATGCCTGAGTTAAAAAAGAGTAACCTGCACTGCCAAAATTCAAGCTGCGCTTCTAGCGCACAAAGGTACAACTCAAAATTTAAAATTAAAGACATTTCTCAGTCGAAGACGTTGCCGCAGGCAAAAACCCTTAAATTTACCATAATAATTACTATCTACCTGAGTAACCAGATATGTTCAATGCCACTGAAATTTTAATAGATGCCTTTGTCAAGCAAATTCGAGATGGCTATCGTCGTACCTACGGCTGCCTAAAACATGACTATCAAGACATCATTGCTTGGGCTGGTAACATGGCTTTAGAAAACATTGCCAACAGCGACGCCTTATATCACAATGTCGAACACTCTGTTTTAGTCACCCTAGTTGGGCAAGAAATTTTACGTGGCAAACACATCAGAGAAGGTGGTGTTTCCAGCGAAGACTGGCTGCATTTTATTATTTCTTTAGTATGTCATGATATCGGCTACGTCAAAGGAGTTTGTCGACAAGACCGAGAAACAGAAGACCTTTATGCTACAGGTAAAAATGACAGAATGATTTCCTTACCTCCTGGTGCTTCTGATGCCAGCCTGACACCGTATCATGTTGATAGAGCCAAACTATTTATTGATGAGCGTTTTGGCGGTCACAAGTTAATAGACTCTGAAGTCATCAAAAGCAATATTGAATTAACTCGCTTTCCCGTACCAACAGCAGAAGATCATCAAGAAACAAAGTGCTTTGCAGGTTTGGTGAGGGCTGCCGATTTAATCGGGCAACTCAGTGACCCACGCTACTTAAAAAAAATCACTTCTTTATTCTATGAGTTTGAAGAAACTGGAATGAATAAAGTTTTGGGATATCAAACCCCCGCCGATTTACGCAATAACTACGCCAAATTTTACTGGAATGGAGTCTACCCATACATCACAGATGGACTGCATTACCTCTCTCTTACACAGCAAGGCAAACAAATTCTCGCCAATCTTTACTCAAATGTGTTTGTTGTGGAACACGAAAAACAACAATCAGAACAGCGTTATTTAATTGAGCAATTACATGCTTAGATATAATTCAGTCAACAGTACAAGTAACTGATAACTGAATAACTGATAAACTATGACCTGGTGGCAACGACTTAAGAAAAATCCTTTAGCGCAGTTTGGCATAATTGTGCTGACAGTATTTTATGTGGCAGTAATTGCGGCTGATTTTATCGCCCCTTACAACCCTTTAGAACGACAGCCTGGTGGTTCACTACTGCCACCAACTCAAATACATTGGATTTCTCAATCAGGAAAATTAACCTGGCCTTATATTTATCCCACGACTCAGGGAGACACAAACCTAGAAACAGGCGATCGCCAAATAGTAGTAGACTACACTAAACCCTCACCTTTACGTTTGTTTGTCTCTGGCTCAGAATATCGCTTATTCCGGCTAAGTTTGCCACTACCCCCCAAATGGAATGAAGTCACAATTATTCCTGGTATCCCCTTAAATTGGCACTTATTTAGCACGACAAATGGAGTAAGATTTAACCTATTGGGTACTGATGACCAAGCCCGCGACCAATTCACTCGCCTGCTGCATGGTGGTCGCATAAGTATGTTTATCGGGATTTTTGGCATTATCATTACCTATCCCCTTGGTCTATTGGTAGGCGGAATTTCTGGTTATTTCGGTGGCATGATTGATACCACCATTATGCGCTTGGCAGAAGTGCTAATGATTTTCCCTAGCATCTATTTATTAGTTACCTTGGCGGCAGTATTATCAGAGTATAAGTTAAGCAATACTCAGCGCTTTGTGCTGATTATCGTCATTACTTCAGTGATTAGCTGGGCTGGTTTAGCACGCGTCATTCGTGGACAAGTACTCTCAATTAAAGAACGAGAATTTGTGCAAGCAGCACAAGCAATGGGTGGAAATCCCATTTATATTATCATCCGCCACGTTTTACCCCAAACTGCCACTTATATAGTTATCTCTGCCACTTTGGCAATACCCAGCTTTATTGCTGCGGAAGCAATACTTAGTCTTATTGGTTTGGGAATTCAACAACCAGACCCCTCATGGGGTAATATGCTTTCTTTGGCAACCAATGCTTCGATTTTGGTACTGCAACCTTGGCTAATTTGGCCACCAGCAACACTAATTATTCTCACAGTCCTAGCATTTAATTTACTTGGTGACGGACTCAGAGATGCTCTCGACCCCCGCAGTTTACGCAGATAAGTTGGTGAACATAGGTACAATATTACTTAACTAGCAACTTGCACTGTATAGTTAGGTGGCATCAACTATGAGCTTTTCTAGTATTGCTGTCAGTTGTATTGTGGCTTACAGTATGATTGGTTCACCAATTTTGCATACTGCAACAGCGTTATCAGATACAGGCAATTTTTTGACTCAAGCGCCAAAAACAACTAAAAAACCTGAGCAAGTTAAACAACTTAAACCAAATCCAATAAATTCTTCCCCACCCCAGACTGGAGAATCTCCCAATCAAAAATTGATTCAGTGTTTGAGAAGAAACAGAAATTCTCAAACAAGCCAGAGTAACATCAGTGGTTCCGACTCTATAGTTAGTCCCAATTCAGGAACTGGCACTGGTACTGGCAATAGCAATAGAACCGCAAACCCAACAGCAACACCGCCAAAAATTAACACCTCTAATCATAGTCGTGCAGTTTGCCGCAATTGCAATACCCAGTATCCAGCATCAGCAAGGCGACGAGGCATAGAGGGGAGAGTAGAAATAGCCGTTGATACTGATGCACAGGGTAATGTAATCAATACCCGCATTGTTCGTTCTAGCGGAAACAGCGACTTGGATGCAGAAACTTTAAGACAAGCGCAAAACTGGAAATTCAAACCCGTATCGAATGGTATACAAGGACTTAGTATCGGCACCGATTACACCATAGCAGGTTCATGTCGTCACCGAGAATTACAGGAATATAGACGCCGCCGCCGTTCTCAAGTAGAGACACACCATGGTGCGTCTCTACTGCGCGTCTTTGCTTCAAACCACAGATAAAATTAAGCGGTTTGAACACCTTCACTTGATGCTTGTTGTGCCACAGCCTTCAAGCGAGTTGCTGTGCTTCTGCGGATACGTTCACTTTTGCGAACACCACCTGCCATCTCATACTCACGGCTATCTTTGCCGTATTTAAGGGTCTTGGCAACTTTTGGTGATCTAGGTTGGGGTAAGGCAGAAGGCAGAGGGCAGAAGGCAGAAGTCGGAAGGAGGAAAGATATAATTAAAGTACTTCAAACTTCGTTCCATCAAACATTTG
>JAHHHC010000084.1 GCA_019359515.1 Desmonostoc vinosum HA7617-LM4
ATCGGCTGGGTTTGGAATATTATCAACAAGTCAAGTATCAAGAAATAGAGAGCGATATTAAAGCGACAATTGCTTATCTAAAAACTTTACCTAATGTTAAAAATGATGCGATTGGTGTCATTGGTTTCTGTTTTGGCGGTCATGTTGCTTACATGGCTGCAACATTACCTGATATTAAAGCAACAGCTTCGTTTTACGGTGGTGGAATTACTACTTCTAGCTATGGTGAAGAAACTCCAACTATTAATCGTACCTCTGAAATTAAAGGTACTATTTATACATTTTTTGCAATCAGAGATGTATTCGTTTCGCAAGAAGAAAATGAGCAAATTGAAACAGAATTAAAGAAACATCAAATAAATCATCGTGTATTTCGATACGATGCAGGACACGGATTCTTTGCCGGATTATTCAAAGACCAATACCCATTTATGGTTCAGCACCCAAATTACAACCCACAAGCAGCTCCTGATGCTTGGCAACACGTTCTAGAACTGTTTCAAAACAACTTGTGAGAAAGCAAAAAGCAGATCGTGTAGGGTGCGTTGTCGCACAGCGCAACGCACCATTGATCTCGGTAGGTTACGGCAAAAATATTCATTGTTTCGCAGTGCGAAAGCCATTTGGTTAGAGAAGGCTTTGGCTCAATCCTTTTGCTACCGATTTAGGGTAAAACTGTAATCATAAGCTTTGGAGACAATAGAAAAGGAGCGATCGCACCTACCTTAAAGCGAGGAAATAGGGGCGGAATAACTCGCTTTGCACCACCCGGCTAGTCTCTTCCACTTGCTCGGCTCTCCTTACGGTCGAGCCGAGCCGGAGTTTGATCAAGTCGGGCGATGATAGACTGGCAAAATAAGCAGAAAAAATCCTCAGCACAGGACGAACTAGAACCCAACAATACTGATTCCAACGAACAGTTATAGAACTACTAACTGATAACTGAGTAAAGAGCGATCGCACAGTTCTCTTGAAAAACAGGGCAAGAGTCCTTATACCATTTCTCTAAAATCTGACGACACATTCATCTCCGTGTCACTCCGTCTGTGCCTCACCGCGTCCTGATCTATTAACTTTCGGAGAATTGGTATTACTGCCCTTTGCCTTGTGAGCGGATTGTATTATTGCATTTTCAACCCTGCTTAATTGCGCTTGGCTCCATGTAGACAAGTTCCCAAATGTGACTATCTAAGTCCTGAAATCCATGTCCATACATAAAACCGTGGTCTTGGGGTTCGTTGTAGGTTGTACCACCGGCGGCGACTGCTTTGCGAACCATTTCATCGACTTCTTCTCGACTTTGGGAAGACAAACACACAAGCACTTCTGTACTTTTCGTTGCATCACAAATTTCTTTAGGAGTAAAAGTCTTGAACTTGTCGTGAGTCAACAGCATGACAAATATGTCCTCGCTCACAATCATGCAAGTGGCTGTCTCGTCAGTAAATTGGGGATTAAAATTGAAGCCGAGTTTAGTGAAGAACTCCACAGACTTATTGAGATTCTTTACTGGTAGGTTCACGAAAATTTTAGTAGCCATGTTTTCTCCTCTGGTTATAGTACATTTGTTCTATTTTACAGATAAATTGAACCCTATCAATATCTACTTCAGCAACGAGTAGAACGAGCAAAGCAGTTGTTGAAACAAACCGACCAATCAATTATGGACATTGCTTTAACCTGTGGGTTCAACAGTCACATTCATTTGAGTAAACAATTTCGCCAACTCACAGGTATGACACCGAAAGCCTACAGACACAAGTAATAGCGAAATAGCGCCGCATCCATCTTCAACCGTCAAAGCAGGACAAGATTCAATACTTTAAGGAATTGGTATTACAGACACTCTACGCGATCGCTTTTCATCTATCATCAGTCCCTAGTGGCTGTTTCAGGGCATTGCCTGACTCCCCCATTCCTGATAAGCGCTTCTTATCACCGCTATCAGACCTTTGTTGTCAAGTCCTGTTGACCAATTGTAACGATATTGTTATATTACTTTACATAAATAAGCAAGCAATAAAAAAACTATGTACACCACTGTTAACGAAAACGGCGTTCTCAACAACTACCCCACTGAACCCCAAGTATACTGCGCTGAGTACCCGGCAATTTGGGAACAACGCAAATACGTTGTACAAGGTGTATTCGCTACTTTAATTGTTAGCGCTCTAGTTTGGGCTGCTTTTGCAGTTAGCTAAAATTTTTCGACTTCGGTATCTCCCATCGACATTTGAATTTCTCTTTCTTACCTCGGTTTACACCGGGGTTTTTTGCTATATCTACTTGCCAAAAAACCCGGTCGTTGTGACCGGGCTTTTGTGGGCTATATTCCCCAGTTATTTATAGAAGTTATTTATAAACCGCTTGTTCTGTTAATGACTACCACGCCTGGGTTGCGAGTTCCAGAAAATTAGAACATCTTTATCAAGGGTGCGATCGCCTTTGTTTAAAAGCTAAAACAGTACAAATGCACTAGTAACGCAAGCGAGATTGAAGGAGCAAGGGAAGCGCTCACCAATTTCAAGAAGAGTTCAGAGGAGTTTCCCTTCTAGAAATCTTTGGTAATGGTAAGAGTCATAAAAAAATTTTCAGCCTATTGATAGAGAGTTATATCTATAAAAAGAAAGAATAGTTACTCTGAGGAAAAATATAGAAATAAAGGACATATTGTTGGAACGCCTGAGTCGAATGGTTAACTACCTCGAAACTTGAAATATTTATGGCATAGGTGTTTAAATTTGGTTCATGGTCATACTTCTTTAAACAACTTGATAAAGTTTTAAAGCTTTAATTATTCGAGCTTCAGTTATGTTGTCAAAATTGAAGATACTCGAACAGATTACTGTTTCTAAATTCAGGTCAAATTTTAAAGTGGCTGTGTAGATTGAAGAATTCTTATGATGTCTGCAAAACATAAGTATGAGTTTGCGAATAGTAGGTTAATTTCAGCACTTTACTTTTATATTTATGGTTATTCCTAGAAAACTTCTTGAAGAAACCGAGCAGAGATACGCTGAACGTACAGAGATTAGAAAAGACACTAAGCGCAAGCTTGCATCCGGCTTACCAATACAGGCAGACGAACCGCAACGAGTCCAAAAACGCTTAAGACGGCTAGCTAGTCATGTTGCAAACATAGAAGTTCCTTCTACAGAAGGTGTGACCACCATCGTCAGGACACCCGACATTTCTACTTTGGAAAGAATTATCAACCAGAGTGATTTGATGAGTATTAGCTTTCTGGAAGAGGGTCTGCTGGTTGCACGCTCAGTTGGTCATATTGGTTTCCGTAGTATAACTGGTCGCAGAAGCCTTGGAACCGGGTTTATGGTGTCGCCAAGGCTGTTATTGACCAACAATCATGTTCTGCCAGATGTTGGTCAAGCTACTAGATGCCAAGGCAAAAACGTATTCTTGCTAAAGATGGAACTCTTTGGAGACCTGAACAAGGAAAGGACAAGATAGACTGGATAGCTAATGAAGGTGTACGCATTAGCCGAATTGTTAGGCATATTCGGCAACAGAATCTTCCTTCAGCACAACAGCGTTTGAGGGAGCAGCTATTTAATATACCACCTCGACTGGAAAGCGAAAGCAATTCTGTTCAGTCTCGTTCTACGTTTACTGCTACACGGCAGCTTCAATCAATACAGATGGTAGTGTTGCTTGGACGCTCCCCTTGCAAGTAAGTGTCCGTTTAGGGCAACCCACTTTACCCAATGGTATAAACGATTCGCAGATTAGCAGTAATCGAACCCAACCATTAGATAATGGAATTATTACAGCAAACGGAAATCGGTCAGTAAATGGTCAAGCTAGGTCTCTTGAGGAAAACCCGGAGCTTCAAGCGGCTCTATCAGAATTAGAGCGAGGACGTAGCAGAGAATACTACAACGAAGACCAGGACAGACAAAATCGAGAGGAATATTACAGTAATTTGCCTGACTCTCTAAATCGGACTAAGCTTTTCAACAATTTGAGCAGCCTGCTTCAGAGGACACATACTACTTGGCTAGAGTATAAGCCAAGCACGCACTTGTATCCATTTGTTGACCTGCGACCGGGAAATTTAAAGCTGCAAAGTATTTACTCTGGAAACGAGTTTGAGCCAGAAGAGTTCATTCGAGAGGCGTTTCAAATTGAGGAACTCATTAGACGGTTTCAAGAGAGCATCACAACAGAGTCAGCTATGAACGAAGAACAGAGAGCGGCTCAACTTGATTTGTTAGAAGCAAGTATGCCTTTTAACTGCGAACACGTAGTACCGCAGTCCTGGTTTACTAGGCGCGAACCCATGCGTGGTGATTTGCATCATCTCTTTGCTTGCGAACCTGATTGCAATAGTTTTCGTAGTAACATCCCATTTTTTGACTTTCCAGATTTTGGAGAACGCATCCGCGATAAATGCGGTAAGCGTGAAGAAAAGAAGTTTGAGCCTTCAGCAGGAAAAGGAGCAGTAGCCCGTGCAACCTTGTATTTCTTACTGCGTTATCCAGAAGAAATTAACCGCAGCGAGTTTGAAGAGAGTCGGCTTAGAACCTTATTAAACTGGCATGAAAATGAGCCACCCACTAAGTATGAAAAACACAGAAATATGGCTATCTTTGAGAAGCAAGGGAACCGGAATCCACTAATTGACTTTCCCGATTGGGCAGATAGGATTGAATGGCGATTGGGTCTTGGTTAACACTTAAATTACCAAGCAGCTAACAGTTAAAGATGAAATATTCAAAGGAACACTATAGTGTCAAACAAAATTGCAGTAGCTGTTATACATGGCATTGGTAAAGCCAGTCCTGAATTTAAAAACAAAGATAATCCTGAGAAGTTTGCTGGAGGCATAGCACGAAAGCTAAAGTCTCAGGTTTCAGAACTGTTAGGAGAAGATGAACAACAAATAGATTCAAAGTTGGAGATTGAAGCTATATACTGGGCCCCTATTCTTCAGGATCTTGAGGATGAGCTATCAAGAAGACTAGAGCTTAAAAAACTCAGCAATCCTTGGGGTCTACGTGATTTTATTATTCATTCTCTCGCAGACAGTATTGGCTACCAAATTACTCCTAAACATAGAGAGATATATGATCAAGTACATGAAGTAATTGCTGAAACTTTGAAAGAATTAGCTCAAAAAGCTGGTCGAAAAGCTCCACTATGCATTATCGGGCATAGTCTTGGTTCAGTTATAACAAGTAACTATATTTGGGATCTCCAAAACGAGGTTATGCAGATACAAGTTGGCAACACTCCTTTAGAACAAGGGGAAACATTAGCACTGTATTACACACTCGGTAGTCAAATTGCTTTGTGGAGACTACGTTACACAGATTTTGGTACACCAATCACAATTCCTTCTCCTAAACTTTCAAACCATTATCCAAATTTAGAAGGTGAGTGGGTTAACTTTTATGACAGAGACGACGTTCTTGGATTTCCTGTTAAGGCAATAAATGATAAGTACAAAGCAGCTGTTAAAGAAGATGTAGAAGTCAATTCTGGCAACATCCTCACGAACTGGACACCTTTCTCACACAATGGGTATTGGACTGATGACGAAGTTACTAAGCCTATTGCTATGGCTCTAGCTAGTATGTGGAAAAGTATAAACCCTACTTAATAAAAAAGAGAATTGGCTTTCCCCCAAAACTGTCCAGTAGACAAACACATACTACAACTGTATTATTGATATTAGTCTCAATTACAAATACTACAAATTCGATGACAAGCAGATTCTCCTCAACCATTAGTAGCGTGATGCATTGCCAACCCTATCGGGGTTTAGGTAGAGCAATCGTGCTATTTGCGTTTGAGGAAACATATCTGTTTTTGGGCGGTAAATCTGCAAGTATTGATGTTTTTGGAGCAATTGCCGGATGGCTGAATCTAGACCAACTTATTCAAAGCGGGAGGTGCAAGTGTATTACAGCACCAACATAAGGCAAAAAGTATCAACTACTTAACCCCCGCTTTTGATAACCAGAGGCGGGGGTTATTTTTTTAGGAGTGAATTAACGTATGGAAGCTCAGCAGCAGAGCCAGCAACCACACATATTACAAAACTCAGTGGTAGTATTCTCCAAAAACTACTTACCACTGGCACGTATCAACATTAAACGCGCCGTTGTGCTGTTAGTTACGGGTCAAGCAGAATCTTTGGAGTTCAGCAGCACGAAGCTTTGGGAAGTTCGCTCTCCTAATGTAGTACTACAAGTTTCTGAACACATTCGTTTGACGGCGGGTAATCCTGAGCGGCACTGGAAAGTACCACCTGTAAATCGGCGTGAAGTACTCAAGCGTGATAACCACACCTGCCAATACTGCGGTAGCACTAAACGTCTGACGCTAGACCATGTAATTCCCCGCTCCAAAGGTGGACAGCACTGTTGGGATAACGTTGTAACGGCGTGTGAAAAGTGCAACTCAGTTAAGAGCGATCGCCTACCACATGAAGTTGGAATGGTACTAAAAACTAAGCCTAAAGCTCCAATTCACCTAGCAGTTGCATTTGCAGAACAGTTTTGGAGCGCCCAACGCCTGAGTGAAAGTGAGTAATTTACTCCAACCCTAATCAGAGAGGGCAATACAACCATTAGATAACCTTGCTCTCTCACTTCTTTGAAAAAGTTTGTAGTATGCCCTTGACACTTTTGTATTATATTTGTAGTATATATGTAGTGAAGCACTACAGCCTCTCTTAAAGGCATAGAGCAAGCACCTCAGAACCATGAAAACCGAATAATTGCCACTCAATGTGGGGGTGTAGCTCAGTTGGTTAAGAGTGCCTGTCTGTCGAACAGGAAGCCGCGAGTTCGAGTCTCGTCATCCCCGCTTTGTAGCCTTGTGGACAAATAGACAAGTCGCTGTGCCTCTCAAGCATGGAGAAGCGGGTGCAACTCCCGTCGAGGCTTCCAAATGTGTCCAGGTGGCCAAGTGGGAAGGCGTTGGTCTGCAAAACCGACTATTCGAGAGTTCGATTCTCTCCCTGGACTCCAAGCATTGCAGTGTAGCTTAACGGCAAAGCCCCAAGCTCATAACTTGGTATATGCGAGTTCAACTCTCGCCACTGCTACCAATGCACAGATGGTGTAACGGCAGCATCAGGGTCTCCAAAACCTTTGGTCAGTGTACCCTTCGGGAAGGCTTCGCCAACAAATCCTTGTCTGTGCGTTGATGGTGCAGAAGCGAAGTGGTCGAGCGGCACGTCTTTCAAGCGTGTAATTAGCGGGTTCGAGTCCCGTCTGCACTACCAAAGTTATGGGTCGGCTCACCTATTGGCGTAGGTAACTGTCTGTAAAACAGCCGCGTTCGCGTTGTAGGTTCAAATCCTACCCGGCCCACTGTGGAGAGATTGCTATTGGTAGGGCAAGCTGTTTGCTAAACAGTCGTGGGATTCAGCATCTCACTGTGGGTTCAATTCCCTCTCTCTCCGCTGCGTGAGAACGTGGTGTAACTGGATAACACATCAGTCTACGAAACTGAAAAGTGGGGGTTCAAGTCCCTCCATTCTCGCCTTATCCCCTGGTAGCTCAGTTGGTAGTTAGCGCCTGTCTGAAGAACAGGAGGTCGTCGGTTCGATTCCGACCTGGGGGGCTGGCACATTGCCTCATAGCTCAATGGCAGAGCAACGCGCTGTTAACGCGAGTTCGAGTCTCGTTGATCGCTCTGAACCATATAGGTTCTTCAATGCGGGTGTGATGTAGTGGCTAGCATCTGAGTGCGCCACACTCAGCGCATGGGTTCGAGTCCCATCACTCGCTCTCATGGCCCTGTAACTCAGTTGGGAGAGTGCCTCTCTTACAAAGAGGAAGTCGCGGGTTCAAATCCTGTCGGGGCTACCAATTTATAGGAGTGTCGCCTAATGGATAAGGCAACCGTCTTCTAAACGGTTTTATGTAGGTTCAAATCCTGCCATTCCTGCCACATGGGTTCGTAGCTCTAATTGGGAGAGCGCCTGTCTTGCACACAGGAGGTTGTGAGTTCAAACCTCACCGAATCCACTGATGGTGTTTGAAGCCAAAGTGGTCGCGGCGCTGGTTTGTGGAACCAGTCATTAGGGAGTTCAAGCCTCCTCAGACACCCCTTATATGGAAGATGCCGCTAAATGGTTGGCAACCGGTCTTGAAAACCGGGGTGGGGTAACACTTAGGGGTTCGATTCCTCCATCTTCCGCCTTCCACCTGAAGCCGAAAAGTGAGGCGCTGTGCTGATAACACAGACATAGGAGGGGCAGTACCTCCCAGGTGGATTTTTCAACACAAGTAGGGTGTTAGACATATACCTGATCATGCGATCGCACAAGCGACCAAAACACCCATCAACCTAGTTGTATTATCCCTTACTCAACGCTACAATCTGCCGTATTAGGGACAATCAATATTTCCGACCACAATTTATTACTCGTGACCAAAACCCGCATCATTGCGCTATTTAACCAAAGTGGTGGGGTTGCAAAGACCACACTTACCCAAAACTTAGGCTACCACCTTGCATTCAAAAAACGTCGTGTTCTGCTTGTGGATGTAGACCCGCAGGCTAGCTTGACTACTTTTATGGGACTTGAACCCGATACACTCGACCAAACCATACAGCAAGTAATAGTAGATAACAAGCCATTACCCATCCATTCCGAACTAATTCACGGTATGGCACTTGTCCCAGCTGACATTAATCTCGCGGCCTGCGAAATGCAGTTAGCAAGTGCGATCGCTAGGGAATATCGTTTGAAAAATGCACTCTTGACAGTACAAGATAAATACGATTTTATTTTGATTGACTGTCCCCCTTCTTTGGGATTACTCAGTATTATTAGTTTGACTGCTGCAACTCACATTCTTGTACCTATCCAGTGCCAATTTAAATCATTTAAGGGAACAGAACTTTTACTGAGTACGGTAGCCCAAGTTAGGAGTCATACCAACCCCACTTTACAATTTGCTGGGTTTGTTCCCACAATGTTTGATGGTCGCACTGCCCAAGAATCACGTACCGTTAAAGCTGTGCAAGAACAATTATCAGATATTGGTACTGTCTACCCGCCCATTCCTAAAACGATTGCCTTTGCCGATGCATCCGAGCGGAGAATACCGCTAGCATTATTTGATAAAAATCACCCCGCCGTCAGCATACTCAAAAAAATTGCCAACAGCATAGATAAACTTGAAATAAAACCGTGAGCAGCAAACGCAACGAACCATACGCCGCTATCAAAAAACCTGTTGATTTGTTATTTGGCAACAGTCCGACACAGCCTGATGATAAAACCAACGTCCCCAACACTATCGCTATTAATAAAATCAAGCTGCCTCCCTCGCAACCGCGCCGCTACTTTGACCCTCAAAAGCTTGAAGAACTATCACGCTCAATCAAAGAACTGGGCATCCTTGAACCTCTTTTAGTGCGTCCGCTCTCTGAGGGCAATTATGAATTGGTAGCAGGGGAACGACGCTACAAAGCTGCATTAATGGCAGGATTAACCGAGGTTCCCATTGTCGCCAGGGAAATGGACGATGCGATTACATATCAAGTGCGCCTCGTTGAAAACCTGCAACGCGAAGACCTTAACCCCCTAGAAGAAACTGAAGGTATCCTCGAATTGTTGGCGTTGCGCCTAGAGATAACACCAGATGAAGTAACTAGTCATCTGACAAAAATGCGTAACGTTTGCGATCGCAATTCTGAATTGAGACATAACGTTATGTCTCAGAGCGAAACTCAAGTAATAGAAGAGTTATTTACATCGCTGGGTCGCATGGGTTGGGAGTCGTTTGTTAAAAATCGCCTACCACTGCTCAATCTCCCTGCTGATGTATTAGAGGTGCTGCGTTCTGGTCAGCTTGAGTACACTAAAGCACGAGCGATCGCACGAGTTGGTGATGAGGAAACCAGAAAGCAGCTATTGGAAGATGCGATCGCTTACAATTTTTCTTTAAACGAAATTAAGCGCAAGATTCAAGAAATAGCGATCGCAATAATAGTGGTATTATTAGCTACATTTTAGTGGAACAGGGTACTGTTACCTAGAAAACTCTTCACAATACAACCCGCATTATTACCATACTGTCTACCCGACTGTCTGCTCGACAATTGGACTATATATAGTAGACAGTTTCAACTTTTATGACAGACAACCTACCCGACACCAGTCAAAACAGAGATAATTTTTCAAAATTTTCCATATTAGAATTATCGGAAAGATATGGCATAGGTAGAGATCCGGTGTATGCCAGGATGAACTACCTACAAATCAAAACCTACAAGGAGTCGGGTAAGGCTTACTTGACAGCCGAGCAAGTCCAACACATGGATGGTTTGCACGAGCATATCAAGGCGACAAGTAGAATGGATGGCTACCCAGTACCCGAAAAGTCGTGGCCTTGGGAAGAAGAAAAAAATACATCGAACATTGTTGTACAGCCGCAAACTCAAAACCTAGCGCCACAACAGCAGGATTTTACTGCCACTGGAGAGAGGGAAGCTGCTAACAATGATTTAGACCCAATTGCAAATATAGTCAAGTCGGCTCAATCCAAGGCTGCTGGTATCCTCATAGCTGAAAATTTGATAGCAAGGCAGTATATTGATAATCCAGAGGCGTTGCCAGAAGAACTTAAACAGAAAATCAAAGAGTCGGGGCAGGTGAAAACGGTAGACCCTTTCGCATACGCTCAATCGTTAGTGAACTTCGCCCAGGCTGGCCTAGCAATTGGTTGAGTTTACTAGCTACATTAGTTGTAGGTGTAGTGATTGCGATCAGTGGGTTGTCGATTATGTCAGTTGTGACAGCTGTTGCTGGGGCTGCGATCGCAATTCTACCCAAGGTCAAATCCCCCAAAACTAACCAGGAACCAAACAGGACAGATGCTCAGCGCCGGGGGAGATTAGACTGTATCGACAATCAGAGATTAATCGGGTTAAAGCTTCTTTGTTGGCTAACAGCTCAATCTTGATAGCAGGAGAGGAAGGCAGGGGTAAAAGCACACTGGGTACTGCTGTGGTCGAGGCGCTACAGGATGACGGGTTTACAGTTGCCTTCTGTGAACCTGCTACCCCTAAGCAAATGCTCGTTGAGATAGCAGAACAGTTAGGGGTAGAAACTCAGAACCTAGAGGGTAAGGCTTTCACAGCCGATCAACTCAAACGAGCGATCGCATCCGGTTACTAGCAACACTGGGAGAATGCCATTCTGAGTCCTGAAGTTGAAACAGTAATACTTGCAGCGACTCATTACCATGCTGATGATCGGCAATCATGTATGCGTTCCAAATTGCTTCCGCACTCCGAGCAGGTAACTCTAAGTCATCAATAGCTAATTGTTGAGCAGAAGCGTTGTAGCCAATTTTTTGAAATAAAGATGCTACCTTATGTGGATTATCAATTTGCCTGACATCATCTAATTGGAGTAGTCGCCCCTTCATTCCCGTATTTCTCTTGCCTAAAAGTTATTTCTCCCAAACCCTTGCTGTGTATCGACCGTAATTAATCCTGAATTGGCAGCTTAAATCCGCGATGGGCAAAACCCACCGCACACATCAAAACTGAGCAAACAACTAATTCGGCAAATACTTAACCAACAAATCCTGCCCCTGAGCGCCCATTAATGGTAATCATAGCAAGGCTTGTCGTTATATGAAAGACCATAATTTGATATCTAATATGTTAGAAAAGTCACGATTCAATAGGAGATTACACAGTGTCTCAATGTTAATCAACGACTTGTTTCATCAAGTGGGAATGGTACTGAAAGAAATTAGTGATTCCACTGAATATCTTTTAGACTCATTTCCTGTGTCTTTCTGCGACAACATCCGTATTTTTAATGTAAAAATCATCCAGTCGGAGCAGTATAGAGGTTACATCGCATCGAAAAAACGATATTTTTACGGGGTTCGAGTTCAGTTATTAACAACCAAAAATGGTATTCCTGTAGAATTTGTGTTTATGCCTGGTAGTGCCAACGATGTACGTGCTTTAAATGCCTTACCTTTAAACCTTCCACCTGGTAGTCAACTTGATGGTGACTCAGCTTACACGGATTACACCATTGAGGATGACTTGGAACAAACAAGTCAAATTTTTTTACAAGTCATGCGAAAAAAGAACTCCCAGCGTCAGGATAAGCCTTGGAATCAATATATTAAACAACATACTCGGCATTATATCGAAACTGTATTTAGTAGTATCACTTGTGTTTTCCCAAAATCAATACATGCAGTCACTTATCAAGGGTTTTTACTTAAGCTACAAGCATTCATTTTTTCTTTTACTCTTCAACAAGCTTTTAGTGAATAAGTAATTTATATAACTTAAAATCATTTCAGTAGCTGAATGCCGCCAACAACGGCATGGCAGGTTGGCGCTACCCACCAACCCCACTTTCTTGTACGCGATCGCATCAATTGAGTGATCACAAGTTTATATCAGTCGATAACCCGCAACTTGGGTTAATAGTCATTAAGGGAACTTAACCCACTAACTTAAGTAGCAGGCGCTATATTATTTGTCATATTTTAGTCATGCATAAGTGGAACAAACCTCAGTGTATATCCGTAATAATGAAAAAGATGTAAAATTATTTGTTTGGAGTATGAGTATTGTCTAAGTAATGTTGAACCTAAATTCTTAGAGGAAAAGTTAGAAGGAACGATCGCCTCCCACTTTTCCCCAGAACTGGAGAGCGATCGCATAATATGCATATTGTCCATCCGACTTGTAATCGGAAGGCTACAGGCTTAGATTTAAGTAGGTGTAAATTATATAACTTAACTTATGAACGAAAGGGCTAGTGAAGTCATTCAAACTCAGAAAGCTTCTCAATTAGCATTAGAACATTGTCAAAAATGGGAGAAGCATTATAGATTAAGTAGCACAGGTTTCCAGTGGGCATATTTTCTTTCACAGTTTGCTGCTGTTGCTTTATCAGGAATTACACCAATACTAATATTGATGGATAATACACCTAAATATGTCCAGGCAATTCCGCCAGCAATAGCATCTATTTCTGCGTCTTTGGCTGTTTATAATTGGAGGTTTAGTTGGGTTCGTTCCCGACGTGCTGCTGATTCGCTTGAAAATGAAAGACTAAATTTTGAATTAAGGATAGGTTCAGACTACAATCTAAATCTAGCGGATGAAGTAGTAATTGAAAATTTTAGAAAAAATGTCATGCGAGTTCAAAATCAAACTGTAGAACAATGGGAAAAGATAGTGGTCAAGGAATCTGAAAAGTCTAATATTTCCCAACAGAATTAGCCTTAAGGAAATTACACATCTTTTAAATACTCCTGCGCTTTTATTTAATGCGATTGCTCCATCACTTCCCTACAACTGCACCATCTTAATTCTCTGACAGAGTACTAGCTACTTCATACATCTGCTTATGTTTGGATAAAAGCTCTTGATATTTCTGATAGGCATCAAACTTATTCAATAAGCGCGGGATGTCCGTGTATCCCACCGCCAAATCTGCATATTATGGCGGGGGTCTTACAGCCTCCCGTACCCACCAGGGAGATAAATTTCTAGAAATCGCCCACATTATTGCCCCTGCTCCCAATCTTCAATCACCAGCCCACTGACGCGACCAAACTCTCTGGTGTTGTGTGTGACTAGTGTTAAGTTATGTGTCAAGGCGATCGCTGCTATTTGAAAATCGTTCGGGCCTATAGGCGTTCCACTCGCTAATAACTCTGCTCGAATTCTTCCTGCGACTCTAGCTGCTGCTGGGTCTAATGGCAACACAGCGAATTGACTAAAAAACCTTTCTAATATCGCTAAATTCCGCTCGGTTTGAGTACTGCGATAAGCCCCATAATAAAGTTCCATTTGCACTACAGTACAAAGGTAAATGTCTTTTGGTTGCTGCTGTGCTAGTCGATTTGTTACCGTTTGGCTACTATTGTTCAATAGTCTAATGCAAACATTTGTATCTAATCAAATAGGTCAAAACAACGTCTCCCGCGTCTCAAACTCTCCTTGTTCTGCTCTTTCTAAAGGTTCTCCAGCCCAACCACCAACCACTTCTTCAAAAAAATCGGGCATCCACTCCCTTTGAGATGGAGTTATAGGTTTAATAATTACTTCTACTTCGATATCACTACTTACTATCCCTGCTGGAATATCTAGATGCAAAACCCCATCAGCCCCAACATGAGAACATAACTTTATACTTTGCATTACTATTTTCTCCTAGTCCTTAGTTGATTGAAAATCACGTGCTATCTCATCTATGATGCCGTATTCAAACTCAATCAAGCTCAAC
>JAHHHC010000005.1 GCA_019359515.1 Desmonostoc vinosum HA7617-LM4
CCTGTGGAGTAGACAAACCTCTCAAGAGTCATCTTGAGACTACGATGAATCAGGAAGTAAACACTAAAATTACTAATGTCCAGTTTCGTCTAGACTTAGGTAGTTTTGGGTAGGTTTTACAGAACGGCTAAGGTAAAAGCAATCAAGCTTGCACCAATAGATCGACTGCTATACAATGATTAGTCCAGTATTACCGCATGGCTTACAACCTCCACACTCTCTCCTCACTTAAACGAGTTATGGAGCTTTCCTTTATTATCATTAAATCCCATCCTAACTACCAAAACCTACGCTCTTACGGTGTTATTGCTGCCTAATTTTGTCCGAAGTATTGTTTGATCATGCTGGAAAGCATTTGCCAAATGCCTGAAGCAGTTTGAGTGAGCCTTTAATCCGAATCTGGCGCCGCAGTAGCGCCCAAACCAAATTCTGCTCTTTTGCTAGAAAACCTAACCAGGTTTGGCTATCTGCTACGATCGCCAAATCTGCCTTACCAGTATGCCCCCTTTCGACATGAACAGCGCGATTGCCAATCGTCACAGTGGCTTGATGCGCCTCTGCCCCAAAGAATGTGAAGTGATAGATTGCATTCAATCCTTTGGACTGATCGCGTTGAAACAGCAGCGGCAAGCCAAACAGAAATCCCGGAATCGATTGAGGGCGAATGCCGCTACTGACCCGCCGGATCGTTTTGTGGGGAAAACGACGGGCAACATATGCTTCTGCATCCGATCCGGGCACTACATAGATCGGTTCGAGTTTATCTTGCAAGGGTTTGACGATTTCACGGACAAACCCTTTGCGATCGCTCAAAAAAGGTGCAATGACATCTTCCCCGGCTGGGCAAGCGGCAAGGCAATAAGCGGCTTTGTAGTTGGCTTTGAAGGATAGGCTTTGCCACATGGAAGCCGACTCTGAAGCGGTCACGTTTTGGCGGTAGTCACGGGCGCTTTTGCTATCGGCGATCGTCTCTGTCCAATCGGTGAAACCGCTCATCAGCTCGCGGTAGTTGTGGGTGTAACACGCGGAAAAGTTGAAGTGACCATCGGGGGCGATCGCTCCGACTGGGCAGGCTGCAACACACAATTTGCAATCAATGCAGGGATTGAAGTTGATCGGCTGATCGTAGGCTGTTACTTCTGAATCGATGAGAATTGTGCCCAGCGAAATGAAATTTCCAAACTTAGGATGAATCACGTTTCGATGCAGCCCCATATGACCTAACCCTGCTGCCACCGCAACGGGTTTATGAGAAACGACCCAGATTTTTCCTGGAAAGCGATCCATTTCCATCGGAAACCCTGCCGATGGATACAAACCTCTCACCCCAATCTGGGTTAGCATTTTCACGATCGTGCGAGCAACTTCGTTCACTTCCTCATAGTTGGCGTGAAATTCCACATTGGCAACCGATCGCGCCGGAGTTCGCACGTTTTCCCGATTCATCCGGCAGACAATGCTAATCAGCGTTTGGGTCGGGGCAAAGGCTGCCAGGATATCTGAGCGCTGATCGACAATTGCCTCTCGATCCAGTTCCACAAATCCGACATCATCGGCTCCGGCTTCGAGACAGAGCGATCGCAGCGATTCGGCATTCAACCTAACACGGGTTTGGGCAACAGGCTGTTCGCGCCACCAGCGCACGGTAGGATGATCATCAAATTTTGTCATGAGATTTTCTCCGGGGATGGTCGTTAAGGAATTGCGATTAGCCAACAAACGCTCCTGCACAGACCGTAATCACTTGCCCCGTCATGCCACTTGCTGCATCAGAAGCCAAGAATGCTGCTGTAGAAGCCGTTTCAGCCACAGAAATAGGGCGACCCAGCGGCGGCAGTGACATCGGCGGCATCTCACCAAAAATCCGGCTTTGCCCTGCCATCGTTTCTTGAATGGTGCGGGTTTCTGGCATTGCCGATCCTCGGACACAGTTGACGCGCACCCCAGCTCGACCAAACTCCCCCGCCAGCGATCGCGTCATTGCTTCAATCGCGCCACAGGTTGCGCTAATGCCTGCCATGTTGGCTGCCGTCATGCCGCTTAGCGTGGCAGAGAGGGTGACGATCGAGCCACTCCCTTGCTGCATCATCTGCACTCCAACGGTGCGGGAGGTGAGAAACGTAGAACCCAAAATAATCTGCAACGGCTTCAGAAATTGACTCAGTTCAACCTTCGTTGAGGGTTCGGGATAGCCCAAATCTACGGGTCGCCCCCCAATGCCATTAAAAACCGCATCGATTGAGCCTGCTGTAGCTGCAACTCGATTCACATAATCAGTTACGGCAATCGGATCAGTGGCATCCACCACATCTGCCTTAGCGATACCACCCTCATCAGTGATCTGCCTGACCAATGTTTTCAGAGCCTCAGCATTGCGCCCCGATAGCCACACCTGAGCGCCTTCCCGGGCAAACTTACGGGCAACTTCACTGGCGATCGCACCCGTTGCCGCGAACACCAAAACGTTTTTAGAGGACAAAAGCATCGAGAAACTCCTAACTGACAACTTAAATCTAAACACTGTTTAGAATCTGAACACTACTAAGATGCGATAAAATCTAAACAATGTCAAGATCTAATTTTGAGTTCTACCTGTGCTGTCCAAAACCTCGAAAAAATCAGATGCTTATCATCACGGCAACCTTCGCCTGGCATTGCTAGAGGCGGCACGGGCAGTCATGGAAGAATCGGGTATTGAATCGCTCACCTTGCGGGAAGTGGCTCGACGGGCTGGAGTTAGCCCTGGTGCGCCGTATCATCACTTCAAGGATAAAGCTGACCTGATTCGCGAACTGGTTTTGGACGGGTTTCAAAACCTCGATCGCGCTTCTCAGGCAGCTCTACAGGGAAAAACGACTCCCCAGGAAAAATTGCAGGCGATCGGTGTTACCTATGTCATGTATGCAGTGCAACATCCAGATCAGTTTCGCCTGATGTTTCGCCCTGAGATGGGTTCCCCACTAGAAGATGAAAACCCAACCTGTACGCCAGTTTTCCGATTGTTGCTAGAGGTCATTGATGAGTTTCATTTGGTGGAACGCGATCGTAATACAGCAGCGATTTCAATTTGGAGTTTGGTACATGGACTGGCCTCACTGTTAGTTGATGGTCCACTACACTCGATGACGGCTGATCTTAAGACGGTTCATGCACTGGCTGTTCAGGTGACAGGTGCGATCAACTTGGCTGACTTCAAATTAAATGATGAAATACCCCAATCATGAATTCAGGATGCAAGTTATTTTTAGGCACAACTAAGATAATTGTGCCTAAAAATAATTAAATTTTTCGGTTACTGGATTTCATCAAAATTGCTAAATTATATGAAACCCTTTTCTAACATTCCGTTCTAGTCAACTATTGTTTTGTATTTAGCATATGCGTAGCTTGTGGCCGCTCCAATACCAACCCCAAGAAATGCAGAAGCAACTGTTATAATAGAACCGCTTACTTCCATAAGGAGAATATGCATAATACCGCCTTGAATATTAAGGTCTTTTTCAGACAGATCTTTTAAGTAACTTTCAGAATCAGAAAATAGATCAGAGCCAGCAGTATGCAAGGTAGAAATTGTGATTTGAGACATTTCCAAATTATCCTAGTTAAATAAACTACAGTTGTTAGCCAAATCAAGTATTTGAATTGTGGCTAATAAACTTCTCATGAAAAACTTGGATAATTTTGCCGATATCATCAATTTTAAACGACCTTTATTGATACTGTTTAGGCAGTTATTCTCGGAAAAATCCCAGTCAAAACAATTCAAAATTCGCGCATTATCAATTCAAAATTACAATCAGTAGGGGCTTGAACCCACCACTGTCTTGCAAAGTTTCCTGCGGAAATACAGAAATGGTGGGAAATTATCATGAGTGCTTATCTGATGGTAAGTCTTCACTCTCAAGTTTTGAACAATCAACCCCAACTAGGGGGAAAAAAATCTAAAAAAAAGTCCAATTAAGGGCTACAAATCCGGTTGATGACTTAGTACAACAAGTGCGATCGCGCATCATCAAGCATCATGTTTGAGTTTGGTCGCCATAAAGGGGAGTTCCCTTTAATCAACAGAATTACGATCGCATTCTACTCGGCTCAAAAATTCGTCCAGCACCTGCAGAAACCTTTCTGTTTCTTCCAAATGAGGCATGTGAGAACTATTTTCAAACAGTATCCACTCTGAATCAGAAATGCCTTGCTTTAATTTTTCTACACAAGCTGGGGTTACTTCATCATAAGCTGTTCCATATATAACTTGCATAATTAGGGCGGGCAAGATGCCCACCCCACAAGAGTTTTATTTAACACGTTCCGTGGGTTTAAGTCCCCCGGTTCCATAACCGGCAAGTTTTGTGTTGGGGTGAAATCCCCATTACAAAACTTAATTACGAATTACGTTAGCGTAGCGGTAGCGAGTCATCGATAGCGTTAGCGAAGCGGTAGCGAGGTACGAGCGTCAGCGTTAGCGACGCAGGAGCGTCGCGTCATTACGAATTACGAATTATTTAATGATTTTGCCAGCACCTCGAAACTCTGTACCAGCTTTGCTATAACGGCTCAAATCAGCGGTGACAGATAACATCGAACTCAGCACCACTGACTTTCAATCGTCCGCTGCATTTGAATTGTTGTCTTGCGTTTCTACAATTGCTCTAGCAGCATATCGTATTCTGCATGAGAACCAATCCAGAACCAGATTACAGTGTCTTCATCTAATTGACCAACTGCTCGATAGTCTTTGTTGATTCGTGCAGAATAGATTGGTAATTCAGCATGAACTTTCTTAAATCGCAAGCTAGGATAACTTGGATCTTGCTTGAATTGCCGATATGCCTTATGGGTTTGTTCCTGAATCTGCTCTGGTAGATCGGCAAACATTTTACGAAATTGAGTAGTTGTACGAGATTTCACAATGTTTCTGGATCTAACTCTTGCGTCTTACCTGCACGATGTTCAGCCATCGCCTCGGCGGCAAGCTTTGCTAACAGATCTGGAGAACGTGCAAATGACTCATCCCAGCGACGTTCATCTTCAAGTTCTTCCAGGATCATCGTTGCAATCACATCTTGCTCGTCAGCAGGTAAAGTCTTTAATTGGGCGATCGCTTTTTCTAGTAATTCGGTCATTGCAAAAGTACTCCTACTAAAGAGGTACTAACCATTATCGCTTACCCAATTGCGATAGTTATTGCCACAGGTGCTAACCATTCCTATTTTGGTAAGGATAACTGGAGACCATTGGCTCCTGGCTTGAAAACAGTTGAAGATGCGGTAGAAATGCGTCGCCGGATATTTTCGGCATTTGAAGCAGCAGAAAAAGAAACTGATCCCGAACTACGCCGTGCTTGGTTGACCTTTGTAATCGTCGGTGGTGGCCCTACAGGTGTAGAATTAGCGGGTGCGATCGCAACTTCATACCACAGATAACCCCTATGCCGTCAACAGCCTAGTATTAGGCTGCTGTCGCTACAACCGCTCAAGCAATTCGTCGTACTCTGCATGTGTAAGCTGATCGTCATTCAAATTACATCTTTGCGTCTCCGTGTCCCCGCGTCTTTCTAGCGGTTTGAACTATGCAAATTAAAAGCGCAATTATTTACCAATCCAAAACCAGTAAATGCGATTTTTAACAATAGGAATCAATGTTACTTTTACTAATTTCTTATTTGTTAAATATGCGACAAACAGCACCTAAAAAATTCTTTAAAGTAATCTTGATCAAATGTCATTTATTTTTAATGATTAATTCTTTTGTAATAAAATCGAATTAAATCAAAAAATATTCTATCTTAAAGAGATAAATATTGATGAAAGGAAACGCTTAACAGGGAACGCTTAACAGGAAATACTAAGCCGCCCACAGGGGACGGGGTTTCAACCTACTTAGTGAAACAAGGATTTCTTCGCGCCACTTGCGGGTAAGGCTTTAAACCTTGACGTTTATTTGTTAACTGATACTTCGACTCCTTTCGACTTCGCTTAAGGCAAGTTGCTCAGCACAAATAACTAATAACTGATGACTAATGTACTGTGGCTACAAGGTGGTGCTTGTTCAGGCAACACCATGTCATTTCTCAATGCCGAAGAACCGACAGTCTGCGATTTAATTGCTGACTTTGGCATCAAAGTGCTTTGGCATCCATCCTTAGGACTGGAACTAGGTGATAACTTACAAACACTCCTACGGGATTGCATTCGTGGCACAATTCCCTTAGATATCTTGGTATTTGAAGGCAGTGTAGTCAACGCCCCCAACGGTACTGGTGAATGGAATCGGTTTGCCGATCGCCCCATGAAAGATTGGTTATCTGACCTCGCCAAAGCCGCTAAATTTATCGTTGCAGTGGGAGACTGTGCGACTTGGGGGGGGATTCCCGCAATGTCACCCAACCCCAGCGAATCGGAAGGCTTACAATTTTTCAAGCGTCAAGAGGGCGGCTTTTTAGGAAAAGATTTTGTCTCACAAGCTGGACTACCTGTGATTAATATACCTGGATGTCCCGCCCATCCCGACTGGATAACGCAGATATTAGTAGCGATCGCTACTGGACGCATAGCAGATATCGCCCTTGACGAATTGCATCGTCCGCAAACCTTCTTTAACACCTATACACAAACAGGTTGTACCCGTAACGTCCACTTCGCCTACAAAGCTTCAACCGCCGAATTTGGTCAACGCAAAGGCTGCTTATTCTACGACTTAGGTTGTCGCGGCCCCATGACTCATTCTTCTTGCAACCGCATCTTATGGAACCGCGTTTCCTCCAAAACCCGTGCCGGGATGCCATGCTTAGGTTGTACCGAACCGGAATTTCCTTTCTTTGACCTCAAACCGGGAACCGTATTTAAAACTCAAACAGTCATGGGAGTTCCTAAAGAACTACCGCCAGGGGTGAAAAAGAAAGACTACGCACTACTGACAATGGTCGCCAAAGACGCTGCACCAGCTTGGGCAGAAGAAGACTTTTTTACAGTATAGGGATTGGGGACTGGGGATTACGAATTACGAACTACGAACTACGAATTAGTATGACAATTCAAACATTAGATATATCGCCCGTTGGTAGAGTTGAAGGCGATTTAGATGTCCGCGTTGATATTGAGGATGGACTGGTAGTTAATGCCTGGACACATGCGGAACTTTTTCGCGGATTTGAAGTAATTCTCCGTGGCAAAGACCCCCAAGCCGGATTAATAGTCACACCTCGTATTTGTGGAATTTGCGGTGGTTCTCACTTAACTTGTGCATCCTGGGCGCTAGATACCGCCTGGGGTACAGAGGTTCCACGCAACGCAATTTTAGCGAGAAACTTGGGTCAAATTGTTGAAACCATCCAAAGTATACCCCGCTACTTTTATGGTTTATTTGCGATTGATTTGACTAATAAAAAATACCGCAATAGCCGCCATTATGACGAAGCTTGTAGACGTTTTGCCGCCTTCACTGGCAAATCTTACGAATTAGGTGTGACAATTTCAGCCAAGCCTGTAGAAATTTATGCTCTTTTAGGCGGTCAATGGCCTCACTCTAGTTATATGGTGCCTGGTGGTGTGATGTGCGCCCCCACCTTAACAGACATCACCCGCGCTTGGGCAATTCTCGAATATTTTCGTACCAATTGGTTAGAACCAGTATGGTTGGGTTGTTCTTTAGAACGTTACGAACAAATCCAAACATACGATGATTTTAGAGATTGGTTAGATGAAGACCGCAATCACCGCGACTCTGATTTAGGTTTTTATTGGCGCATGGGTTTGGATATTGGCTTAGATAGATATGGTCGTGGTGTTGGTAAATATGTCACTTGGGGATATTTAGCTCATGAGGACAAATATCAAAAGCCGACTATTGAAGGACGAAACGCCGCTATGATCATGAAAAGTGGTGTGTATGACAGCTTCACCGATACTCACACCTTGATGGATCAATCCTTTACCCGTGAGAATACAACTCATTCTTGGTACGATGAGGGTACAGCGAATATTCATCCTAGCGATCGCACCACCAAACCCACACCAAATAATACCAAAGATTTTGACAACGCCTACTCTTGGGCGAGTGCAGTCCTCCACAAAGACTTTGGACGCTTAGAAGCAGGCCCCCTAGCGCGTCAATTAGTCGCAGGTGGTAAGCACGGCGAGTCTTGGCAGCACTACGACGGGTTTATCCTGGATGTCTTCAAACACTTCGGTGGTGCTAACATTCATGTCCGCCAATTAGCACGAGTTCACGAAATTGTCAAGCTATATCGGCAAGCCGAACATTGTTTAAGAGAATTTCGATTAAACGACCCTTGGTATATTAAACCTCAAGAAAAAGATGGTAAAGGTTGGGGAGCAACGGAAGCGGCACGGGGTTCTTTGTGTCACTGGGTAGAAGTAGAAGGCGGTAAGATTAAGAATTACCAAGTGATTGCGCCTGGAACTTGGAACATCGGCCCTCGTGATGGTGAAGGTATGCGTGGCCCCATTGAAGAGGCTTTAATTGGGACACCTATATATGATTCTAGTGACCCTGTAGAAGTTGGTCATGTGGCGCGATCGTTTGATTCTTGTTTAGTGTGTACAGTCCATGCCCACGATGCCAAAACTGGTGAAGAACTAGCGCGTTTTCGGACTGCTTAGCCTCGAACACCTACACTAAACTTGAAGTATTTTTGCAAGAAGTCTAAAGTAAAACTCCTACATCACACAGGATCATAGCTCTAGACCTTGTTGCCGATATTTGTTAAGCAGAAGTTGTTGAGATTTGCTAGTTAGCTTAGTTGGAGTTGCTGCAATGCGATCAACAGACTCAAACCATTGTGTCCAAGCTAAGGCGACATCACTTTGGATCTTATCATTGGCAGTTTGAGATTCATGTTTGTGTACTACAAAGTCGATAAAGTCGTTGACTTCCTGCAAAAGCGGCTCTGGTAGCTCTTGCAATTTGGCAATAGTAGTTTCACGAATAGTCATAAGCATAACCTCTTCGATATTTATGTAACTATAATTATGAATGAACCACTGCCTTAGCAAACAGTTCTGGTGTAATTTCTGGGCAGTCAGATAGGACATTAAGCTGTTCCACATATAACTTGCATAATTAGGGCGGGCAAGATGCCCACCCCACAAGAGTTTTATTTAATTTGATTATGTAATTTAGATGTTTTTTAGCTTAGGAATTACCCCGCTAGTCAATTCTTTATAGATGTCAATCAAATTTTCTTTCAGTTCTTCTTCGGTCTCTGCTTGAGTCCAGTAGTCAGGGTATTCTTCCAAATATCCAAGCCACATTTCATCATCTTGCCAATAAACATATTTCTTAGTTTCCATCGTTTGACTAGTTATTAGATGTAAATTTTCTGTATATGTACATTATCAAACTACAGAGGCGATCGCTATAACTTACTTGTCTTCTCAGTTTTACAATAGAAAGACTGTGGTTGGATCAACTTGATGCAAGTGCCTGAAATAGACCCAAAGAAGGTAGAAAAACAGATGCCTGCACTAGACCTCTATGAACCCACAAAGATTTAAACAGTCTATAGTCATATAAAAGTCGTAGCATAACACACTAAAAATTCTATAAATAGTGAGTTAGGCTTGCCTTAATTGACTCAACAAAACTCAAATTTATAAGGTAAGCTTGTGTCTGATATAGCACTACACAAATATCTCCCTCGCCTTCCCGAAGCAGCACTACAAGAATTTACAGAATGGTGTGTTGTCGAACAAGCAAAAACCGCCGGATTGAACTTTACTCCCGATAAAAGTAAGTTAAATAATTTACCACCAGTTGACTATATTCCCAAATTAGTTGACCAGTTCATGAAAGTTAAACCTGACCCTATTAAAGCAGGTTTAGTAGCTGCGATCGCTGGGAAGGAAGCCGATAAACACGCTTTACCAAGCTTGGCAACTGTAGTGGATTTTGTTTCTTTATATGTCAAATATTTAATACCTAAAGAAGGTAACAATCCAGAACAAGCAGAAGCGATATTGACTCAAGCATCACAACAGCAATGTGAGCAACTTACTCAAATTGCTAAAAAATATGGTGTAGAGTTGTAGTAGATATAAAAAAATATCCCATCTTTAACTAGTTCCGTGGGTTTAAGTCCCCCGGTTCTATAACCTGTAAGTGTTGGGGTCTGTCTTACAAAGTTGAGGCAGTGTGATCTTGGGGAGCCACTGCGCCCTTCGGGTTTCCCGGCAGCCGCGCAAGTGGCGTGGTTTCCCCCATGAACAACTGCCGTCAGAGCGGAGGAAACCTCCGCTCTGATTTTGCGCTAAATCCCCATTACAAAACTTAATTATGAATTACGAATTACAAATTACGAATTATTTAATGTTAGATGTTCTTAAGCAAGTTAGCACTGCGCCAGATTTAAATAAACTGTTAGTGCGATCGCTCTACAAATGGAGATTACAAATATTACAGTAATCAATCTGATATTACATAATAAAACTAACCCAAACTACAACAAATAATGAAATAATTGTTGTGTAATAAAATATATTGTAACAATTCAACGAGTTAGACAATATCATGTCAACATTATCCTAGAATGATCAACTCGTTCGATTTTACAGTTATTGAAAAACATCTGATGAATCAGGACAGTTTAATCGAAAACGCAACAGAAGCTCAAATCCAAAATTGGGATAATTTTTGCCATCATCTCGGAGACTGGCATGGAACTTGGACTGCATATAGTTCCGAAGGAGAGTTAAATCGCAAGTTTCAATGCATAAGATGCTTCCATCTAGACTCTAATGGATGTGAAGTAAATCATCAGAATAAATATACTTATGCTGATGGCACAACAAAAGTAGAAACCTTTGGCCCTCATAAAAAGCCTTTTATCAAATCACTTCATTTTAATAATAGTTTTTCTTGGGGTTCTATAGAAGTTAAACCTGACTCCATGTTTTTTTTCGAGACTGGTTTTAAATATGCACAAAGACGTAGGAGTGCAGTTGCCAGGTACAACGAAAACGGCACAGTAGATATTTTAATCATTTCAGAACATTTAGGGAGCTATGTTGAAGAATCTGCTTATGCTCCAGCAAGTCAGATAAGTAATTGGCAAGGAACAATTACCAGCATGACACCTGATTGGACGATATCATCTACGGTAACAACTTCATGGACAAAGTTAGATAGCTTAGATGAAAATTATATAACTTTACACTTAAACGATGGTATATCCATTAGTATTCCACGATATGTAGAAAGTGGAAAAGAGTTTTTTTTAGCGGCAGAATGGCTAGTTAATCCTACTTTATTGCAACGAGGTATCCGTCATTTTAGCACATCTGGATTTACAAAATTTACTTTAGAAATATTCACCGATGAAGCGTAAGCAGAGAACTGAAAATAATTTATCTTTATGTGCTGCTGATTCTATACCAATATTCATATATTAGGTGTATAGCCGAGCTTTTCATACCAATTACATGCGTGAATCTTCGCTTTAACATACATGCCATGCTAACTATTATTGGTTGCGGTAATCTTAATCGTAGTGACGACGGTGTAGGTGTAATTATTGCCCAACGCTTACAACAATATCTAAGCCAAAATCCTTATCCCAACGTGTGCGTGTATGACTGTGGAACCGCAGGGATGGAGGTGATGTTTCAAGCTAGAGGTAGCAAACAGTTAATAATTATTGATGCCAGTGCAACTGGTTCCCAAGCGGGTGCAGTATTTAAAGTTCCCGGCAAAGAATTGGAAGCTTTACCAGAACCTAGTTATAATTTGCATAATTTTCGTTGGGATAACGCTTTAGTTGCCGGACGAAAAATCTTTCAAGATGATTTTCCTCAAGAAGTAACAGTTTATTTAATTGAAGCAGCAAATCTTGATTTAGGATTAGAATTAAGTTCAAATATTAAACATTCTGCTGATTTGGTTTTTGAAGAGATAACCACTATAATCAAACAGAGTGTTGAAGTTTAATATACTATTTTTTACTTAAAGATTAGAGATTTGATTTAGACTTTCCCATCCCCCGATTGGTGAGTTTCGGCTACGCGGTAATCGAGCGAAGTCGAGATTCAACCACCGCGTACTCCTACGCTTAAGCAAGCTATGCGCAGCGCCTCCGACAGGAGAAGTCGAACCCCCGGATTTCTCACCCCGCCCAATCACGATAAACCGAGAGTTCATCTACCCTCATCTCAAAGGGTATACCTTGACTTTCTGGGGGGTAAACGCGGATTTTAGCGCTGCTAATGATGGCGTTGAGTAATGTCCCCATGGGTACGATTTTTTGTAAGACACGCCAGTTAGTAACTTGATCAGGACATTCGATTACTAATGTTAAAGCACTGGCGTGAGTTGTCACATACCACCGACAATCAGATAAAAGATTTTGAATGGAGCGATCGCAAGCTTCGTAAAAATATCTACTAATAGAATACTCTAATTGTTGTCGTAAGATAATATCTGCCGATGTTGGCTGTAAATGATGCGAGTCTTCACTGTTGAAACGATATTTATTTCTAGCCATTTTCTTTACAATCCTACTTTAGATTCCAATCGTCGTTGCATAGAGAACATCTTTTGTTGTCTCTAAGAATCTTTGGGTTTCATCATCATAAAAAGCGCCAATAGCGCTACACTGAATACCCAAGTAATTGCTACCCAAATAAACCCTATGTCCCAAAAAACCAGCTAATTGCATAGCAGTTTGATAACTTGTATAGTTGGACACAAAAAATAACGCAACAGCGCCATCTCTAGCAATTGCTTGATTAACGCATAAGTAACCTATCTTTTCGCTAAAATCACCAGCTTTAACCAGATGTGTACTTTTATATAAGCCAGGTGATATCCCCTCGATGCGATGCACAATTGAGTAGATTTCTATCTCCTCAAAACTATCTGTTGGGATTGGTTGCTCCAATTGCTGCAAGATATATAAATAATCTTCCCAAGAAATATATTGTTTCCGGAAACGTCTACTGGAGCGCCTATTCCAAACAGTTTGATAAAATTTATCTTTATCAAAATTAAATATTGGCTGCTCTATTTTTTGCTGATGACTCTTTTGCACAGATGTAATTTGATAAGCTTCTTCAATAAATTGATTAGCTTCAAAATAATCTGTACCACAGACAAAAGGAACTTTCAGCCTTAAGCGTCTGATTTGTTTTTCTTGTGCTTCGCCTGAAATCACACAAGCAGTAGTTAACTCTTTATTTTCAAATCCCAAATCTCTATTCAGAGCGAATTTATCAAAGTCAAAAATTAACTGTATTGCTGTGTCGTGAAGATACGCCGATGCAGCGATTGCGCCTAAATGGTGTCCGCTATCTAACAGGCAATATCTAATGCTTCTGTCTTGATATTTCCAGCTAGACCTATAATAAACACAACTAATTAAAAAAATGCATCCCTTGATACTTTTCCCCGGTATAATATAACTTTCTAATCCATCATCAATTAATTCATAGATCAGAGTTAGACAATTATTCTCAACTTCTAGATGGTAGATACCATCTACTATTCCTTGAATACCACGAACCTGTACATAAAGTTCTGTGGGATAGAGAGCGCCTGCTGAAGGATTTACTCGCAGTTTTTCAGAACCATTTTTATACATTTTTTCTAGAGTAATCGCACTAGTTAACCAGATAAAAGAGTGAATAGGATTATTGACATCTAATTTCACCCGGCGATAAAACTTTGGATAAGCTTTAAATGCAGCTGGTTGAGTCGATGCATCTACATAATTTGGATCAAGCTGCACCGATAAGTAGGAATGCTTAGTTGCATCGTGGTAAGCTTTGCCGGAAATTTTACTTTGTAGCATTTTTGAGAATCTTTAAAACTTCTAAGTTACTGGCAAAATCTATAGCTTTATAGTCATCTAAATTTTGCAAATCTAGATTAGGATGATGCTGTAAAAGCAACTTCACAACTTCTGTTTTTCCTGCTGATGCTGCATACATCAAAACAGTTGCACCATTATCATTTTGATTGTTGATATCGATGTGATGAGCAAGCAGCAGATTAATTAAATCGTAGTGATTGCCAAAACAAGCAAACCACAAAGCATTGTTGCGATCGCAATTTCTCAAATTAATATCTGCACCTGCATCAATTAATTCTTTAACAACTAAATAAACCCCTTCCCTTGTCGCTTTCATCAAAGCCGTATCGCCATTTTCACCCGGCTGATTTAAATCTTCACAATTGTAGCCTTTAGCTTTTAGCCATTGATTTGTTGCTTCACTCAACTCTTTTCTGATTTCTTGATTCATAATTCTCAGTTATATTCAATGGGAAAATAGAATGGTGAGCATTGCTCACCATTCTTTCCAAATAATTTGTAGTCAGCACTTTATTGATTTGAAGACATCTTACTTACTACCTATTGCTAGGCTAGATCAGGATTCAGCTAGGAATGTCTAATATCATCATGTAATCGCCTTTCGTTGAAATCTAGGTTGACTAACAACAATTTAGCTTACTCATAATATTATCACTCTCATAAGTTTAAATTATGAATCATTTATAAAGATCCCTAGACATTTCTCAGACAAAATCTTGAAAAACATTAAAAACGCAGTATTTTTTACAGTTTTATTTGCTTTTATTAGATAAGAGTTAATTATTTAGATATGTGAAAAGCTTCTTCTTAACTCCTACTCTCTGCGACTCTGCGTGATACAAATTCACATTTCTACTTAGCAACAGCAGGAATTTTATCATTAATTAATTCTTACCCTTATTTTTTATACTTAAAAACCTCAGCTACAGTTGAGTATTTACACTGAATCTACTGCTATATTCATCTTAAATAACATTTTTTAGATCTCAAAATAGTTTGAGATTTTATTTCTCTCTTGAGTATTATAATTAACTAAGTGACAGCTAAGATATTTCTTAAGAAATCTGAAAGAATTTCATTTTTGGTTTCATAACTTGCTATTTTACTAATGAATATAAATAATCCAACAGGTAAATAAAAGATGAAAATCAGCGCTCGTAATTCTCTCAAAGGAGTTATCAAAAAAGTTGTACCTGGAACTGTTAATACAGAAGTAACTTTAGAGCTAGCGCCAGGAGTAGAGCTTGTGTCAATAATCACTAAATCTTCAGCTGAAAGCCTACAACTTGTAGAGGGTAAAAAAGCTTATGCCGTGATTAAATCAACAGATGTAATAGTCGCCATTGACTGAAAAGTCCACAAATGCTTGAAGCTCAGCCATAAATAAATAGAAAATTTGAAAAAGTTTTTGCCGAAGTTATGATGTATTACCTTCACCTACTAGTCTTGCAAAAGACGGGGTGAAGGTATTTGATTTTATTAATATAGAATATTGTCAACTATCAATTATTCGGATGTAAATATTGCGAGCAGTATCTTGAGTTATTATTGATAATGTATCTGCAATTTTAATAATTAAATCAGGAAAACGTTGTTCTAAAGTAATTATTGTTCCTGGTGTTAACCTCATTGATATAAGTTTTTTAATTATAGTTGCATCTTGATGCTGGCAAAAACTGATTATTCCTCGCTCTCCCGTTCTTAATAATTCTAATGAGCAGCCAGTTACACTAAATGGAATAAACATTGCAGATAAAGGGTATAAAAAATGAAGTATGAAGGGAAAGCATGAAGTAAGTTTTTATTCTTCATCCTTTATCCTTCATCCTTTACTTAGTTACTTAGAGCAGTAACCAAAGCAATAATCTAGACGAGATATGGCTCTTGATGTGTCTTAATCGTGCAATTAGAACGGGGATAGGTAACACAAAGCAAAGCAAATCCTTTAGACGTTTGCTCGTCATCTAAAAAGATTTGATCAGATTGATCAACTTCACCTTCAACCACTTTGCCAACACAGCTAGAACAAGAACCTGAATGACAAGAAAAAGGTAAATCAATACCATTTTCTCCTGCTGCTTCTAGGATAGTGCTTTCTTCGTCTACTTCAATTGTGGTATCGAGGTCTTCTTTTTTGTTGATTAATCTAACTTGATAGGTAGCCATTTTCCAGTTCTCCTCAAACGTTACATAACTTATGTTTAGTTCCCCAAGCCTGATAGTTTCCGTATCCTACTCTACTCTTCAAGAAACTATCTAGGATGTGTAGCGATCGCTTCGCTATAATTCAAAACAAACAAACGAATACAGTTAGCAAAAACACACCAACACCTAACGCCAATTGGTGGACTACTTCGACTAAGCTCAGCACCAGTAACTGAGAACTGATAATGTTAGCTACAAGGTACACCATTAGGTGTACAATCGCCTGTTTTAAAAGACTTTCCACAGCCGCAGGTATCAGTTGCATTAGGGTTAATGAACTTAAAGCCACTCTCCATTACCCCTTCAACAAAATCAACCACAATCCCATTAAGTAATGGTGCGCTTTTAGCATCAACGTAGACTAACACCTTACCTTGCTGGATAACTAAATCATCTGGTTGCGGCTTGCTAGTAATATCGATCGCATATTCGTAGCCACTGCAACCACCGTCTTTTACAGAGATGCGAACACCTTTAGTTGCACCATTTTCATCGGCAGCAGAACCGCGCAAAAATGCCCACAGATGAAACTCTGCTTTTTCTGATAAAGTAACAGTCATTAAATCTCCTTTAGTTGTCATTTGTCCGTAGTCAACAGTCAATGGTCAAAAACTTTTGACTAGTAGAAATATCTCTTTCCCAGTAGCCAGTCCCCAGTACCCAGTCCTTATTTTCAATGACTTAAATTACTAGTCGGTTCCATCGATTTAGATTGTGCATATCTCCAAGGTGCGCTGTTGCCGCATACTGGACAAGAGCGATCACGATGACAACGGCGTTTAGCAAATTCCATTCGATTCAAATCAATCGTCAGTAATTGCGACAATAGAGGTTGACTAAACCCAGTAATTAGCTTGATAGCCTCCATCGCCGTCAAACAAGCCAAGGTTCCAGAAACAGCGCCTAAAACTGAAAAGCCACGCCGATCCCAGTCAGGCTTTTCAGGAAAAATACAAGACAAACAAGGCGTCACACCAGGAATAATCGTTGTCAGGTAAGCCTCCATCCCATCCATCGCAGCTTCTACCATCGGCTTACGCCAGCGCACACAAGCTTCATTTAACAAATTGCGTTCAGTAAAATTGTGGGCACAATCAAGCGCCATATCAGCCGATTGCACCAACGAATCTACATTTTCCGGGGTGATGTATTCGTGAACTGCTTCTATCTCGATATCAGGATTGATAGCCGCTAAAGTTTCCTTAGCCTTGAATACCCTTGGGTTACCTACCCAATCATCCGTCATCAAAACTTGACGATTCATATCATCTAGCCGCAAGTCGCCACCCCGAACTAGAATGAGTCGCCCAACGCCTGCTACTGCCAGGTAAAGCGCCGCTGTACCACCCAATCCCCCTACACCAGTCACCAAAACTGTCGCTGACTTCAAGCGCTTCTGTGCTGCTTCGCCAAAGTTGGGGAGCATCATTTGGCGACTATAGCGTTCTAACTCTGTAGGCGTTAGATCTACCACTTTTTAACTCCTAATCAGAATTAATTTCTGTCAGCCTGACTACATTCTTTGGCTTCTCGTTAAACACTTTGAACAACTTTTGTTCTTGGGGTGTAGATTCAAGAAATACCTCATAAGCTTTTTGCAAAGCTAAAGAATATTCATGTAGCCTTTCTTCTTCACTCAAATTAGGAGAATTATGATCAATTTCCCTAATATATTGAGAAAACTTTTTCAATATATGTAAACGATTGACATTTACAAACTTTTGATCATAGGGCAGATTAAAAAACAGAAAGTATTCCTCTGCATCTGCAAGCCGCTTAAATTCATCAATATTACTTGTCATTTAGCACTCTCCAATTTTTTCAGCTGTTGCTTAAGTTCATCTAATTGTCGATAGATTTCATAAGTTGCAGCTGCAACATCCATAAGTTGTTGATAATCTGTTGGTAGCCCCTCTGCTAAATCATGCAGATCCATTTTCATTTGACCTGCTTTGCTGTTAAGGCGTTTGATTTGACTTGTAAGTTCTTCAATGCTTGTTTTTTCTGCTTGCACCATTAGCTCCTCTCTTAAATAATTCGTAATTCGTAATGACGCGACGCTCCTGCGTCGCTAACGCTTCGCTATCGAGGACTCGCTACCGCTTCGCTAACGTAATTCGTAATGACGCGACGCTCCTGTGTCGCTCTAAGCGAAGCTATGCCGTAGGCTTTACGCTAACGTAATTCGTAATTAAGTTTTGTAATGGGATTTAACCCCAACACAAAACTTGTCGGTTCTATAACCGGGGGACTTAAACCCACGGAACTAGTTAAAGCTTGCCAACTTCCGGAAAGCGCTTTGCTAAATCAATACCTTTTTGTACAAACTTATCGCCCTCTTCGGCTAATTTTTCTAGAGAGTCAAAGCCAAAGCGATGAGCATCACGTAAAGTTTTTACTGCTAACAAAAGACGACCAGAAAATACTAGTGCCCAACCAAATCCCTCATGACTTAAGTCAATTACAACTTGGGATATCAGACCTGTTTCTTTTTCAATTCCAGCAGCTACAGCTCTGAAAAATACCATAATTCGGGCTTGAGTAATCGGATCAATTTCACCTTCAATAGAAATTTCACGTTTCTTTTGTTTGGTGACAACAAATGGTTTCAGAATCAATTCATCTGACCAACTACGATAAACTCCGTAAGTATCTTGACCCCGGATTTGCAATACTAATGTCTTGAGAAAAGGTGAGCTTAAGACATCGGTTGTAGCGGTTCCGTTCACACTGTTATTTGTAGTCATACGGTTGCTTGGTCTTCAACTTCATCGGCAAAACTTGTAGTTTTTTGTTGCAAGGCTTTACGTAACCAAGGCGGAGGATTACCTTTGAGGGTTTGCACTAATTTAGTTAACACCTCATTAATTTCTTCTTCTTCCGATCGCGCCTTAATTGGAGTTACACCTTTTTTGATTAAACGAGCCGCAGCACTTCCACCAATTGCTACAACATACACAATTGTGCAGTCTTCTAAAGCTGCAAGTTTTGGTGCGAGTTTACTTTCGTTACCGTCTTCTTTAAGGTCGCCAGAAAATGATAGAGTCTCTAGAAATTGATATCCTTCATTTGAGATTTCATAAACATCAATTTCCTGAGCTGCACCGAAGTGAGCATTAATATGAACTCGGTCACTTGTCGTGAAGGCAATTTTCATTTTGTTCTCCTGCGTTGGGGACTGGGGAATCAAAAGGACGCGGGGACGCGGGGACGCGGTGACGGAGGGACGCGGGGACGCGGGGACGCGGTGACGCGGGGAATGTAAATGAAAGTTTCTCCGCGTCACCGTGTCTCCCTCTCTCCGCGTCATCTCCCCACTCCCCACTCCCCACTCCCTACTCCCCATAAATGTTTAACTCTCTCTTCTTCTGCTTCTAAAAAGAGGTTGCCGATGCCAAATAAAAGTTCCATTGTGCCGCGATAGCCGACTTTGGTAAATTGACCATTACCTAAGCGGTCATAAATGGGAATACCTAAACGATAAAGAGGAATCAACAGACGTTTGGCGATCGCGTTCACGTTAGAATTGCCTATGAGCAAATCAGACCCAGTTGCTAAATTCTCAAAGTCTTCCAAATCGCCGATGGTGACGCTTTTGACTGGGAGTTTTTCTAAAAGAGGCGATCGCGTTGTCGTCACTGCTGCGTGAATTTGCGCCCCCATTGATTGTAAAAAATGCACCGTTGACCACAATAGGTCTGGTTCCAATGCTAAAGATACTCGTTTGGCACTAAAGTAAAAGTGCGTATCCAGCATCGCATCTTGCAACTGGCGACGCTGGTGGCGGTATTTTTCTGGGACGCTGTTGCTGCTGATAATAGCCAATGCTTGGAGAAACTCATCCACTGGTTCTAACCCAGTCAATTCGCCAAACACCTCGTAGGGAATGCCAAACCGTTCTTCTAGAATTTTGGCTGCACCCCGCATACTTTCGCCTAAAGCAATAGTAAAGGCAGAACGCCCAACTTCTCGCAGTTGTGCCAAGGTTGTACCGCTGAGGGTTACAGCACTATAGTCATCTTCTAAGTGACCGTCTAATGAAGCGCCCAGATCGGGTACGAAGATGGGTACAAGTCCAAAAGCGGTGACAATCTCTTTGATTTCCTGCACATCCCCTGGTGTAAAGGCAGAACCAGCTAAAATTGTGACCTGTTCTGTTTTGGTTGTTCCCAGTTGCGGAATTTCAGTAACTATGCTTTCTACAGCAACAGCAAAACCATCTTGCAATGCACCTTTAAAATCGGGAGTTGGAGCAAAAATGATCGCCAACTCATCTAATTCTGGATGGCGATCGCGGATATCCTTGAGAAAAAGCTCAATATCATCGCCTCTAGTTTCCGTTAGTCCTGTGGTACATAAACCAATAATTTCTGGTTTAGCCTTTTCCACCAAAGTGAGAATTGCCTGTTCTACATTCTCTTCACCACCCAAGATGGTAGTGACTTCCGTCATCGCCGTTGTTGCTAGAGGAATCGCCTCTCGAAAATGCCGCACCAAGACAACTTTGGCGAAAGCAGTACAACCTTGAGAACCGTGGAATAAAGGCATTGTTCCCTTTAATCCCAAAAAAGCCAAAGATGCACCCAAAGCTTGACTCTGTTTGAGAGGATTAACCGTAACCGACTTATCAGGAACAGTAACGATCGCCATTAAATCACCTCCTCAATCACAGACGCAAACAAAGAACTCTCCAAGTCTTGGCGTTCCTGCGTCACTGTGTCCTCTTCCCAAGGCGCTGGCTTACGTATCTGTTGCCAAATCGGGCTATAGAGGGCTTCATACAATTCTCTTGCCATTTCAACCATTCCCACATAACCTGCATAGGGATGATGGCGTTCTTGGTTAATATCAAGGAAAGGAATCCGCGCTTTGAGAGCAGTGTATTGGTTACGACCACCGGCAATCAGCATATCTGCGTTAGTATCTCTCACCAATTGCAGTAGTTCTTTAGCATTGCCCTTCTCTAGCATGATGCCATCGTTGCCCAGTAAGTTCTTGATTTTGGCTTTATCCTCTTCCGTACTTTTTCTAGTACTGGTAGCAACAACCTCAATACCCAAATCCTTAGCCGCCGAGATAATCGACCAACTCTTAACCCCACCAGTATAAAGCACAACACGCTTACCTTTGAGACGGGCGCGATAGGGAGCTAGCGCCAAATCTAAAGCCGTAGTTTCCTCTGCAATCAGCTTTTCTGTACGCTCTTGCAAATCAGGGTTGCCCAACTTCGCTGCAATCCTCCGCAAACAGCGGTTCATATCATCAATGCCATAGAAAGACTCTTCAATATAAGGAATGCTGTAACGCTCCTCCATCTTTCTAGCCATATTTAGCAGCGCCCGCGAGCAGATCATCACATTCAACTTAGCGCGGTGAGCGTAGCGAATTTCATTGTAACGAGCATCACCAGTAATTTTGGATAAAACCCGAATACCCAATTTTTCCAACAGCGGCGTTACTCCCCACATTTCCCCAGCGATATTGTACTCACCGATTAAGTTAATATCATAGGGTGTAGTGAATTCCGGTTCCGCAGTGCCAACTACATATTCTAGTAAAGCTTCCCCGCCAAAACGGTTACCCAAATTTTTGCTACCAATAAACCCTGGTGCAATTACTGGAATCACCGGAGTCCCGATTTTTTCAGCAGCTGCCTTACAAACAGCTTCCATATCATCGCCAATCAAAGCTGTGACACAGGTAGCGTAGACAAAAATCGCCGCCGGCTGATAACGCTCATGAACTTCTAGAATCGCCTTATAGAGCTTCTTTTCACCACCAAAAATTACATCATTTTCAGTCAAATCAGTAGTGAAACCCGTCTTATAAAGCTGAGGCCCAGAAGAGAGACTACCACGACTACCCCAAGAATTACCAGCACAGGCGATCGGGCCGTGGACTAAATGAGCAGCATCTGCAATTGGCACAAGAGCAATCATTGCCCCATCAAAAGCACAGCCCCCTTGAGCAGCTCCAGGTTGGGCTTGTTGCGTACAAGACTTATTTTTCTTTCCTGTATTTTTATGCTGATTATGTTCGCATCCCGGCTCATTGAGCAACTCATTAATTTTGCCTTGGGTAATTTTCATCTCTCTTCTCTTATTGGATGGCAGGTGTTATACGAATTCGTAATTCGTAATTAAGAGGCGTCAGATTAAATGTAAATTAGCAGGTTTACATCTGTAGCCTTATTTTGGAGAATTGGTATTAATTGTTCTTGGAATAATTAATTACCAATGACTAACAAATATATTTTGTAACATCCTCCCCACATTCATCAGCAAGGTAAGACAAAGCCCGAAAACGCAAACCCACAAACTCGTCATACAAAGGATTGAGTTTACACAATGCTGGAATATGGAAAGACCGCCCAAACAAATTAATATTTCGCTCAAAAGGGCAACAGCAAGGAATTACTTGACAAATAATATGAGCGAAGCGATTATGTTTAACTTGAATTCCATCCACCAACCGACGCAAAGGATTGAGGATATCTAAAAAGCCTAATTTCTTATACTTACGTGGATGGTAATGCTCATGATGATGATGAGTGTGATGATTGATAGATTCCATAATAAATACCTCAGGTAAATGCTAGGAAGAAAAAGGTAAGTAGGGAATTGGGTACTGGGTAATGGGTACTGGGAAGAATTTAATTCCCTATTCCTTATTCCCTATTCCCTATTCCCCCTTCCTTACCCTTTGGCACTCCGCCAGAGAAGACAATTTCTAACGAATCAAATCGTAAGAAATATCAGTCTTAGAAGGAATGTTAGTGTTATGATCGATGTCCTCGAAGATAGTGTTAACAACCCAGTTGAGGAGGTTAATCACACCTTGATAACCGATAGTGCTGTAGCGGTGTAGGTGGTGACGATCCATAATTGGATAGCCAATTCTCACGAGGGGAACCTTACAATCGCGCCACAGGTACTTACCGTAGGAATTACCGATTAACAAGTCTACGGGTTCAGTGAACAGCAATGAACGCATATGCCACAAGTCCTTACCACCCCAGATTTTGGCTTCCTTGCCGAAGGGGCTAGAATCTAGCAATGCTTGCAATTCTTTCTGGAACTCTTCATTGGAGTTGTGAACCAGAATATGTACAGGTTCAGCACCCAATTCCAACATGAAACCAACTACGCTGTAAACTAAATCTGGGTCGCCGTAGATAGCGAAGCGCTTGCCATGAACCCATGCATGAGAGTCAGTCATAGCATCAACTGCGCGACCGCGTTCGATTTCTAGTTCTTCGGGAATGGGCTTACCACTCAATTCGCTGAGTTTCATCAAAAACTCATCAGTAGCCTTAATACCCCAAGGACGAGAAACTACAACGTCTTGCTTCCATTCTTTAGCGATGTAATCACGAGTTTTGGGAGTAGAGTGAGCTTGCATAACAACTGTAGCTTTAGCATTAATTGCATCTGCTGCATCTTCTAACTTAGTACCACCTGGGTACATATCAAATTCACCTGTGTTAGGTGCATCCAAATAGTCGCTGTTATCTGAGAGAATGGTGTAGTCGATGCCAAACAAAGAAGCAATCCGTTTTACTTCGCGGAGATTACCAACGTAGGTATCAAAACCGGAAATAAAATTGATTTTGCCATTGCTGGTTTCTTTCTTCTTACCTGCGGTTAAGGTAGTCAAAATTCCCTTCATCATGTTATCGTAGCCAGTGATGTGGGAACCGACGAAACTGGGAGTGTGAGCAAAAGGTACAGGGAAATCTTCAGGAACTGAACCTGATTTTTTGGAAGTACCAATAAAAGCTTGTAAGTCATCCCCGATAACCTCTGCCATACAGGTGGTGCAGACAGCAATCATCTTGGGCTTGTAAAGTTGGTAAGAGTTTGCCAAGCCATCAATCATGTTTTGCAATCCACCAAACACCGCTGCATCTTCAGTCATGGAAGAAGATACACCAGAGAAAGGTTCTTTGTAGTGACGGGTTAAGTGGGTGCGGAAGTAAGCCACGCAACCTTGAGAACCTTGCACGAAGGGTAAAGTACCTTCAAAACCCACAGCAGCAAACATTGCGCCCAAAGGTTGGCAACCTTTAGCAGGGTTAACGGTCAAAGCTTCACGAGCAAAGTTCTTTTCACGATACTCCCAACCCTTTGTCCATTCTGCAACCCGTTTTACTTCTTCGGGGTCGTGACCGTTTTCAAACTGTTTCTTATTTTGAAATAGTTGTTGGTACTCTGGCTGGTGGAATAGCTCTACGTGGTCTTGAATTTTGTCGGGATTCTGAGGCATTTCTGGATCTCCAAGCTTACTGAAATCGTTACTAATTAATCAATGGGGAGTGGGAGCTTGTACTAAGCGGCTTGCCTTGAGCGAAGTCGAAAGAAGTCGAAGTATAGGGAGTGGGAATGTGTTCAAAACTCAGAATGCAAAATACAAAACTAATTTGAATTTTGAATTTTGAGTCGCACCAAAGGTGCGCTAGAAGCACAAATTGAATTTTGAATTCCCAACTCCCTCCTGGGGATTTAAAACCCCAGGCTGATTTCTCCCATTTCCTTATACGGCAGCTTTAGCCTTAGCTTCTGCTTTCTTGCTCCAAGGAGCGCCAATTAATCCCCAAGTGGGACTGTTGAGAGCTAAATCCATATCACGAGCAAAGATGGCAAAGCCGTCATAACCGTGATAAGGGCCGGAGTAATCCTTTTGATGGTTTAATTATCTAAAACAGCCTAATGTTTGCAGTAAGCAATGTTAATTCTAAACATTGTTCATTGATAACACATTTATTTTTAGGCTAAATCTAGGCTAAAAACACAGCGATGCATAACCAGGGTAAAGACAAGTATCAGCAAGCCTTTGCAGATTTAGAACCAGTTTCATCTACCGATGGCAGTTTTATAGGTTCAAGTCTGCAAGCACAGCAGCAAAGAGAGCATATGAGAACGAAAGTACTACTGGAATTAGAAAAAGTAAACCTGCGTTTGAAGTCTGCAAAGACAAAGGTAACAATTCGAGAATCGAATGGCAGTTTGCAGTTACGTGCTACGTTACCAATTAAACTGGGAGATCAGGACAAAAACGGAACTGGCAGAAAGCAATACAATCTCAGCTTGAATATTCCCGCTAACTTGGATGGATTAAAGACAGCTGAGGAAGAAGCTTATGAATTAGGCAAGTTAATCGCTCGTAAAACTTTTGAATGGAATGATAAATATTTAGGCAATGAAGCAAGTAAAAAAGATTTCAAAACTATAGGAGAACTACTTGATAAATTTGAAGATGAGTATTTTAAAACTCATAAGCGGACAACAAAAAGCGAACATACTTTTTTTTATTATTTTTCCCGTACCCAGCGATATACTAATCCCAAAGATTTAGCAATTAAAGATAACTTCATCAGTTCACTTGAACAAATAGATAAAGAATGGGCGAGATATAATGCAGCTAGAGCCATATCTGCATTTTGCTCAACATTCAACATCGAAATAGATTTATCTAAATATTCTAAAATGCCCGATCGCAATTCCCGCAACATCCCAACCGATGCAGAAATCATCACAGGGATTAGCAAATTTGCAGAATATTTAAATACCAGAGGCAATCAAGTAAATCAAGAGGTTAAAGATAGCTGGCAACTTTGGCGCTGGACATATGGAATGTTAGCAGTTTTTGGTTTACGTCCCAGGGAAATTTTTATTCACCCTGATATTGATTGGTGGTTAAGTTCAGATAATATAGACATAACTTGGAGGGTGCATAAAGATTGTAAGACAGGGGAAAGACAAGCATTACCCTTACATAAGCAATGGATTGAGGAGTTTGATTTAAAAAATCCTAAATATTTAGATATGTTGGCAACAGCGATTAGTAAAAAAGATAATACTAATCATGCAGAAATCACAGCATTAACACAACGAGTTAGTTGGTGGTTTCGTAAAATCGGGTTAGATTTTAAGCCTTATGATTTACGCCACGCTTGGGCAATTCGAGCGCATATTTTAGGTATACCAATCAAAGCAGCAGCAGATAACTTAGGTCATAGCGTGCAAGTTCACACGCAAACTTATCAGCGTTGGTTCTCACTTGATATGCGGAAATTAGCAATGAATCAGGCGTTGAGTAAAAGGGATGAGATTGAGGTCATTAGAGAGGATAATGCTAGGTTGAAGATGGAGAATGAAAAATTAAAACTGGAGATTGAAAAGTTAAAAATGGAGTTAGTTTATAAACAAAGCTAAATATATTAGACTTCTTGTAAAAATACTTGAACCGTCAGAGACTCAAGTCTCTGCCTAATAGCAAAAGTCCGTTGAAACGGACTAAAGATACTGTTATTAGTCGGTTGAAACCGACTAGAGTTATCAGCCAGAAAATAAATTTTCTGGCGAGTATCCGACTTTTGCAAGAGGTCTATTGAAGAAGGCAGGAGGTTCAATTCATTTACTCAAAAACAACGCCGCGATAAATTTCCGCCATCGGCAATTTAATACTAAGTGAATCAAAGGAAATAGAGCTTTCTAAACCGTTAAACTCACTGAGCAACCAACCTTGAGCTTGCTTACTATAGCGTTCTACAAAAAGTTCATCCTGCTCCACTAATAAATATTCTCTAAAACTCGAAATTGAGCGATACATGCGAAATTTACTGAGTCGGTCGTAATCTGCGGTGGAAGGAGATAGGACTTCGACAATCAGCGTGGGATTCAAAACTTCATCTGAGCGTTCAGCGTTGAGTTGCGGTTCGCCGTCAAAAACCATCACGTCTGGATATACTCCACGTTTGTATTCGGGAATCCACAGCCGTAAATCGCTGTTAATTGGCTCGAATTGAGCATCGCGTAGCAAAAACTTGAGAAAGGCAAAAATATTGCCACTGATGCGGCTGTGTTTGAGCGTTCCTCCAGGCATGGGTACAATTTCTCCGTCTCGATATTCGCTGCGTCCTTCTGCTTTTTCTTCAATCGCGCGATATTCATCCAAACTGTAGCTGCGCTTGATGGTAGAAACCATAGGTCGTACCCAATTTGACTGTAGGACAACAAAACTATTTTGTCACAGATTTGATTATGAGGCGATCTCTTGCACAGATACAGTAGAGGATACAGATTGATGTGTGCAATAACGCACCATCAAAGAAGAGTTTGGACGTTCTCCTCCTGTAGCGTGTATTGTCAAGCGTCAGGCAGCGTTTATATCTAAAAGCTGTGACCTTTTTGTTGGAGAGGAATCTGAATAATAAACTCAGTTCCTTCGTGAGGAATTGAGTAACACTTTAGTTGACCTTGATGATTTTCTGTGACAATTTGATAACTGATAGACATCCCCATCCCAGTTCCTTTGCCAATCGGTTTAGTAGTAAAGAAAGGGTCGAATATGCGTTGCTGAAGATTTTCGGGAATACCAATTCCATTATCGGCGATCGCAATTTCTACCCACGTTGCATTAACAACATTTGTACGAATTGTAATTTGATTGGGATGATCTTTAATAGCGTTGCGCTCTTCTAATGCATCAATGGCGTTCACCAGAATATTCATGAACACTTGGTTTAGCTGTCCAGCGTAACACTCTACTAAAGGCAGAATACCATAATTTTTGCTTACTTCTATTTCTGGTCGTTCTGATGTGGCTTTGAGGCGATGTTGCAGAATCATCAGGGTACTGTCGATACCTGCATGAATATCAACAGCTTTAAATTCCGCTTCGTCTATACGAGAGAAATTGCGTAGCGACAACACAATTTGACGAATGCGTTCAGTCCCTGTTTTCATGGAAGACAACATTTTTGGTAAGTCTTCTTGCAAAAACTCCAAATCAAACTCTTTAACTGCTGTGACAATTTCAGGGGTATGATGCCAATCATGCTGCTGATGTAACTTGACAAACCCTAACAAATTTTGAGTATATTCTTGCACATAAACAAGGTTGCCATGAATGAAACTGACTGGATTATTAATTTCGTGCGCTACACCTGCAACCAACTGCCCTAAGCTTGACATTTTTTCTTTTTGAATTAGTTGTGCCTGCATAGTTTGGAGTTCTTTTAAAGTCTGCTGAAGTTCAACAGTTCGCTGTTCAACGCGATGTTCTAACTCATTGTTAGCTTGCTCTAATTTGCTGGCCGAGTTACGATTTTCTTGCATAGCCGCCGATAAAATCAATGTTGCAACGGTCAACGCACTCATAAAAGATTGTAGTAAAAGTAAGGAAGTACCAACTGAGTCTTTGGCAAATGAACCAAATCCTCTAGATGTGCCAAAAATGGCAATGATGGCCATAACAATAATTAAAAGCGTGGTTTGCCACTGTTCTAAGCGAAAAGCAGCCCACAGCAACGGCAGAATCATCACATACTCTAATGGGTTATCGCTCCAAAAAGCTGTACACCCAATACTTATTAACAGTACTGTAACTAGAATAAATTCGGTGGTTGATGTTCGTCGGAATTGCCTACCGATACAAAAGTGCTGAAACAACGTTAATAATGCTGGAGCAATAATTAACATACTCACAACTGTACTGATATACCACCCCAACCAAAGTAGCCAAAAGTTGTCCCAAGTTGAAAAACCGATTACACACTGAGTTGTGATGCCAACTAGGGCAGTAAAAGGTGTAAAGAGGAGAAGAAAAGCAATAAATTTAATTGTATCTTGGGTACGATTAAATGGATAAATTAACGGAATAAATCGAACCACTAAGGCAGTAATAATTACCGGATCAATTGTATTAAGTAATGCAACTACAAAAGCAGCAGGTGTATCGAAAAAATACACTCGATTAGTAATAAAATCACAAAGTAGCAAGATAATCCAAAATCGCCGCCCAAACAATAACAGCGTTGTCAAAAACACGCCAGATGAAGGCCAAATCGCTGTCAAGCTATCTGGGAACGTAAATACTGTTGCTAACTTAGCCAAAGCAAAGTGAACGGGTAGCAGAATGAGAAACCCAATTAATAAAGTGCGATCGCACCAAAAACGGAATTTTAACCAAACTTGTGTTGGGAACATTTATAATCTTAAAACTTGGTTTAAGTTTTGTCCTTGTTATAATTCCCACACGGAGTAATTTTTTAACGTTAAACAGATTTGGTATAACTTCTAGCACTTCTTTAAATCTTTCACTGTCGGCCCGTGTAAAACTTCTCCATTGCAACTGAAACGCGAACCATGACAGGGACAATCCCAACTTTTTTCGCCACTGTTCCAAGCAACAACGCAACCCAAGTGAGGACAAACCGCAGAAACAGCGTGTATTTTTCCCGTTTCATCTCGATAAGCGGCTACCTTGTCACCATCGACAGTCACTAGTTTTCCTTCACCTACTGCCACATCTGACAGAGATTGATTCAATCCCTTAAAGCGATCGCCTACCCAGTGACTACCAACTTCCAAGTTTTGCTTTATACCTTGTGGACTGATAAAAGGAGTGGCGCGAGTTGCATCGTATAAATCAGCTGCAGGATTTTCAATATCTAAAATTTTGTCTGCAAGTATCATTCCTGATAGGGTTCCTTGAGTCATCCCCCAAAGACTAAACCCAGTTGCTATAAAGGTATGCTTGCTTAAAGGAGTTAATTTTCCTACATAGGGTAGCTTATCAAAAGATACAAAATCCTGGGTAGACCAACGATAGTCAATGGATTCAACATCAAAGCGAGAACGAGCGTAATTTTCTAAATCTAGATATTTTTCTTCAGTATTTTCCACAGTTCCCACTTGATGACCGCCGCCACCAATCAGTAGCAATAAACCATCCTTGTCAGGAGTAGTACGAATAGAGTAATATTTTTCTCCTGTGCCTATGTACATCCCCACAGGTGCTTGACGCTCTGCAATCCGCGCACCAATGATATAAGAACGTTTAGGGTAAGTTTTAGCAAAGAATAATCCCTCATCAGTAATGGGGATATTGGTTGTAACTATGACATCTTTCGCTTGGATAACTCCCTCGTTGGTAATGACTTGGCAAAGCTCATTTTCCTCTACTTTCACTACTCTTGTCTTTTCAAATACGTAACTTCCATCACCAGGAATCTGCTTAATTAGGTGTAACAGATATTTGCGAGAATGAAATTGTGCTTGGTTGTCAAACTTAACAGCACCAGCAATTGGGAAAGGTAGGGAAGTTTCAAGAACAAATGTGGCGGGTAGTCCTAGTTTTAGTGCTGCTTCTACCTCTTTTTCAATATCTTTAAGATTATTTGGGGTTTCTGCAAAAGTATAGGAACTTTGGCGACTAAAGTCACAGTCAATTTGTTCTTCGGTAACAGTTTTAGCAATAAATTCTAGTGCTGCTTGGTTTGACTTTGCATATGTGCGTGCTTTTTCTTCACCATGATTTTTAATCAACTCTGCATAAATCAATTGGTGAAGTGAGGTAACTTTGGCTGTAGTATGACCGCTAACACCATTAGATATCTGTTGCGATTCAATTACCGCAACGGTTTTACCAGCTCGTTTAAGTAATGTTGCAGCAGTGATTCCCGCAATCCCTGCACCGACAATTGCAACATCTACAGATAAATTATTGCTCAGTGGTGGAAAATTAGCTGTGGGGGTCGAATCAATCCAGTAAGAAATGTGTTTTCCTGATAAATTAGACATGTTTCTAAATAATGTGGGATCAATGGAGTACTTTAACGACAGGATTAGTCTGAAATCACAAAACTTAAAAAGTTAGTTTTACCTACTGAATTGTTTTTAACTAATCGCTATTTTGTTTGTTAGATTATTGTTTACATCAATAATCCTTAAATTCAAATTAAACGTTTCAATATCTAAAATAAAACTATCTTAAGGATAGGTTCTATTGGCAAATAGTCAGATGGATATTATTCCTAAGGTATAGAGCAACAATAATAAGCAGGGAAAGTAAAAAAAGTGATTTGTATCAATAATTTCGTGAAATGGTATTAGGTGTACGGAGGAAACCTCTGCACCCTGCGGGAAGCCGCAAAAGCGTCTACAAATCGGCGGCAGTTGCTACAACGGGGCAACCCCCAAGACCACACTCGCTCTGCAACACGCTGGTTTTTTTGTGGTTCGTTCCAATCACAGGTATCAGTGATAACCCACAAAAGATTATGGGTATTTTAGAGATGTGCAAGCCTAAAATCTACTTGATCTCTAACTCAATGGTATTACGTAATTTAAACAGCTATATTGTACTAGCAATTAAATCTTCTTTTTCGCAGCCTCGGCAACTGATTGTTATTACTCCAATTTTGGCGATCGCTCACTATGCGCTAGCTACGCTTGCTCAGGCTGTATCGTTTGAAAATTCAGCCTCAGCGATTTGGCCTTCGTCAGGTTTTTTTCTGGCAATGGTTTTGTTATTGGGTTATCGCATCATACCTTCTATTTTCTTGAGTGCATTGCTCGTAAATTCGTTGCTATTTTATAAAGATTTTCCCACTATTATTAGTATCTCTGTCGTCAATTGCATTGAGCCACTGGCAACAGCATGGCTGATCAATCAATTTATTAAAACGCACGATTTACTTGAGCGATCGCTAAATGTTTTTAAATTTATCATTGTGATTTTAACTAGTGCAGCAGTAAACACTTGCTTTGCTGTAGCAATTTTATGTTTAACTAGCAGTCTACCTTGGAAACTTTATGGTGCAGTTTGGCAAACTTGGTCGCTGAGTGTTGTTACAGGCGGCTTGCTGATTGCACCTATGATATTGACATGGGCAACGCAATCTTGGCAAACTGTACGATTCAATGCACAGTTAATTACAGAGTTTGCTGTCATTGTCATTTTGCTGGCGATAATTAGCAAGGCCGCTTTTTGGGGCAACAATCCTGTGGAATATATGATGGTTCCACTGTTGCTCTGGTCTGCTTTTCGATTTAGAACAACAGAGTCCACGCTGTTAGTTGTGATTGTTTCTGCGATCGCTGTTTTAGGTACATCTCGCAATTTGGGTTCATTCGCTAAATCTTCGGTGAATGAATCTTTGATGTTACTGCAATCTTTTATGTGCGTTATTGCCCTCACTACCTATTTACTAACATCAGTTCTCAATGAGAACCGCAAAGCAGCGCTAAAACTAGAGCAACGAGTCGAAGAACGTACCATAGAACTAAAAATTGCCAAAGAAGTTGCTGACAATGCCAATCAGGCAAAAAGTGAATTCTTAGCAAACATGAGTCATGAACTACGAACACCCCTCAACGGGATTTTGGGATATGCACAAATCCTTAGCCGTTCCAAAGCTTTACCTGAAAAAGAACGTCACGGTGTTGGCATTATTCATCAATGTGGTTCGCATTTGTTGACTCTAATTAACGACGTACTAGACTTGTCTAAAATTGAAGCCCGAAAACTAGAACTGACTGCCAATGCACTACATTTACCGGCATTTTTGCAAGGGGTAGTGGAAATCTGTCGCATTCGAGCCGAACAAAAAGGTATTGATTTTGTTTATCAACCCGATCCCATGTTGCCTGAAGGTGTTATTACCGATGAAAAGCGGCTGCGTCAGGTTTTAATCAACTTATTGGGAAATGGCATTAAATTTACTGATAAAGGATCTGTCACCCTGGAAGTTACCGTTCAGGAAACTACTTTTGATAGTAACTATCGACGCCTCAAATTTCAAATTGTGGATACCGGAATTGGCATTGAACCAGAGCAAATCAATAAAATTTTTCAGGCATTTGAACAAGTGGGCGATCAAAAACGCCAAGCAGAAGGCACAGGTTTAGGACTAGCTATCAGTCAAAAGATTGTACAACTGATGGGCGGACAAATCCAAGTCAAAAGTCAACCAAATATCGGTAGTAATTTCTACTTTGAATTCGATTTAGCGATCGCAACTGATTGGGTAAAACAAACTGTCAACAGCACAGGTAAACAAATTATTGGCTATGAAGGGCGATCGCGCCACATTTTAGTAATAGATGATCGTTGGGAAAACCGCGCTGTTTTGGTCAACCTACTAGAACCCCTCGGTTTCACCTTTACTGAAGCAGAAAATGGGCATGATGGCATAGAAAAAATGCGTCAAATTCAACCTGATCTCGTAATTACTGACCTCGCCATGCCCGTCATGGATGGCTTTCAAATGCTCAAACAAGTACGTTTTGCCGAAGATTTGCAGCACCTAATAATCCTAGTTTCTTCGGCATCTGTAGCACAAATCGATCAACAAATGGCGTTAGATGCAGGTGGTAATGACTTTCTTACCAAGCCAGTAGAAGCTTGTGAATTGTTCCGTCTACTAGAATGCCATTTAGAACTGAAATGGAAATACGAAACTACTATTGTTGAAGACGCACCTCAAACAAACGAACTAGTTTTTCCACCATCAGCCGAACTCGAAAAATTAATGGTACTGGCACAACAAGCTAACCTCAAGCGGCTACGCGAACAAATAGAAAATCTGGTGCAAGCCGATCCTTGTTTGACTGCCTTTGCTACACCAATTCTTCAGTTAGCCAAACAATTCAAAGCTGAGGAAATTGAAGAGTTATTAAAACAACATCTGACACAGGAGAAAAGTCATGTTTAGTTCTGCAAAAATCCTAGTAGTTGATGATACTCCTGCTAACTTGGAAGTTATCTGTGAAACTTTAGGTGATGCAGGCTATGAAGTGATCACAGCCATTGATGGCGATCGCGCTCTCAAACGAGTTCAAACTCACCCACCAGACTTAATTTTGCTCGATGTGCAAATGCCGGGAATCGACGGTTTTGAAACCTGTCAACAGCTCAAAGCAAATCCCGCAACAGCAAATATTCCGGTAATTTTTATGACAGCATTATCTGACACTGACAGCAAAGTCAAGGGTTTTGATTTGGGTGCAGTGGACTATGTGACTAAGCCCTTTCAAGAAAAGGAAATGCTAGCACGGGTGAAAACGCAACTGCAACTATGGCAATTAACTAAAAACCTAGAACAAAATATTGCCGAACGAACTGCCGAATTAAAAACCGCCCTCGATCAACTGCATAACTCACAATTCCAACTGATTCAAAGCGAAAAAATGTCGGCTTTAGGAAATTTAGTTGCAGGGGTAGCCCACGAAATTAATAATCCCATCGGCTTCATTGCCAGCAATTTGCAACCCGCACAAGAATACATTAAAGACTTGTTCTACCTGATTACACTTTACCAACAAGAACTACCTCATCCAAGTGCAACTCTACAAGCAGCAATTGAAGAAATAGATTTGACATATGTGCAAGTAGACTTACTAAAATTGCTCACCTCAATGCAAGAAGGCGTGAAGCGCATTTGTCATATTAGCAACAGCTTGAGAACTTTCTCCCGTGCCGATAGCGATCGCCCGATTCTTTTTAACATTCACGAAGGTATCGACAGCACGCTGATGATTCTTCAGCATCGTCTCAAAGCTAACGAGTGTAGATCTGTAATTCAAGTGATTAAACAATACGGCGAGATTCCTCAAATTGAATGCTATGTAGGTCAACTCAATCAAGTATTTATGAATATCCTAGCTAATGCGATCGATGCTTTAGAAGAAGTAACTCAAAAACACAGTTTAGAAAATACGAAAAATTATCAAATTACTATTTCTACTCAGTTAATTGATAAACCTCAAATGGTAGAGTTGCGAATTAAAGATAATGGCATTGGCATGTTAGAAGAAATCAAACAGAGAGTTTTTGACCGCTTATTCACGACAAAAGAAGTTGGGAAAGGAACAGGATTAGGATTAGCGATCGCCTATCAAATCGTCTGCCAAAAGCACAATGGTTTGCTCTTAGTTAATTCTACTATTGGTCAAGGGACTGAATTTATCATCAAATTACCACTAAAATTAAACTAATAGATTGATTTGTAGTTAGACTTAAACTAATTAGACCTCTTGCAAAAGTCGGATACTCGCCAGAAAATAAATTTTCTGGCTGATAACTCAAGTCGGTTTCAACCGACTAATAACAGTATTTTTAGTCCGTTTCAACGGACTTTTGCTATTAGGCAGAGACTTGAGTCTCTGACGGTTCAAGTATTTTTGCAAGAAGTCTATTGTCTTTAGCCTACGGCATAACACACCCTACGTTTATTACTTTTACGTTTCTTAGAGGTTGTTTGAAAAGTCTAAATTAATACTAAAATAGGCGATTAGAAATCGCGACTATACAGACAAAACCCACCTCCGTGGGTTTCAAGAACTCGATTTTCCGTGTTTTCCACAGAGGTGGACTTCGCTTGTGTAGTAGCGAATTATTATATTCGCTTTTCAAACATCCTCTTAATGTAGCTTGAAATATTAACACCGCAGTCTGCGATGTAGTGCGTTGCTCTAAGCAATAATGCATTAACCAACTGATTTCAAACTCCTAAATCAAGTTTTGAACTCCTAAATCAAGTTTTGAATTCCTAAATCAAGTTTTGAACTCCTAAATCAAGTCTTGAACTCCTAAATCAAGTTTTGAACTCCTAAATCAAGTCTTGAACTCCTAAATCAAGTCTTGAATTCCTAAATCAAGTCTTGAATTCCTAAATCAAGTTTTGAATTCCTAAATCAAGTTTTGAATTCCTAAATCAAGTTTTGAACAACAAAATATATACAGTAAATATACTCATATTTATCCTGTCTACTAATGCTTCAGAAGTTCTGTAGCTTTACCGTAGTTGGTGCATCAGTTAATTAAGTATATTATTAGTATATAAAGAACTCAGTACCAAACACTATCAAAGTTCTCTATATTAAATTAATCCAAAAAGGGGAAAGTATATGGCGCAACGCAAACGAAACTCGCTTGCACTGACCAAAGCTGAACGGCGAATTGAAGGATTACAAACGATTAAACCTGACCTAGACTTTGGTAATGGGTTCTCAATTGCTAGTTACAACACTATGATTCAAGATTTACGAGAGAAGCTAGCCGCCCATAATCAAGCACGAACAATGATGGATAAAACGCAGAATGCATTAGAAGAAGCAGAACGTGCATTGAATAATTATTCTGAGCATATTTTGCTGAGTGTTGCGTCTTACTATGGCAAAAATAGCGATGAGTATGGGATGGCTGGTGGAACCCGCAAGTCAGACCGACGCAAACCACGTTCAGTAGTAAATCAAACGGTGAAGTCTGCGGATTGATTGGTAAATAAATACCATACACCTGATTTAACGTGAGGAAAAGAGCGATCGCAGTTTATTTTATAATTGCGATCGCCAATTCTCACTATTGTGGAAGCAAAGAAAAAATTTTTGTAGGGTGGGTTAACGAAGTAACGCACCGTCTTAATCTCATTGGCAGTGCGTTGTGCTTCCTAAAGCTATGCTTAGACCTTATTTAATCTAAAAAATAGTCAGTTAAAATAGTCTTTTATTTAGCAGTTTTTATTTAACCAAAATGCAAGTAAATCCTAAAAACCTGACTCTATAAGAATTATACTGTCTTAAGCATCAAAAAAAATTGTTAGTGAATAACCCTAAAACTTGCATTTAGGCTAAAAATCGACTCTTTTTTCTACCACTGCTGTAAAATCTGGTTTTATCTGGAGTTATACGAGCGTTGGCGTAGCCCCCTGAAGGCATCGCTAGGTTCGGAGTAATCCCAAGAGTGCATTTGACGGAAAGGAAGACCCATCTTTTGGAAGACATACTTCTCTTTCACACCAGAAGCAATCAAATCGGGCTTGAGTGCTTTAACGAACTCTTCAAACTCGTATGCAGTTACGTCATCGTAAACGATGGTGCCGTTTTCGATGTAGTGGGTGGTACGTTTGTAGTCGTCGTTATGAGCAAACTCATAACCTGTACCAACCATTTTCATACCCAAATCTTGGAAAGCGGGGACGACGTGACGAGGACGCAGACCACCAACCATCATAGCCACGGTCTTACCTTCCAAACGGTGGCGATACTTAGAAAGGATTGCATCCATGGTAGGCTGATACTTGGCAATCAATTTCTCAGCGTTTTCTTGGATCTTGGAGTCAAACTTGGAAGCAATTTCCCGTAAAGACTCAGCAATCTTGGTGGGGCCGAAGAAGTTATATTCTAACCAGGGAATGCCATAAGCTTCTTCCATGTGACGGCTAATATAGTTCATCGAACGGTAGCAGTGAATCAAGTTCATCTTCACGTTCGGTGTCATCAACATTTCGTTGATGGTGCCATCACCAGACCACTGAGCAACTACGCGCAAGCCCAGTTCTTCTAACAGAATGCGGCTAGCCCAAGCATCACCACCGATGTTGTAGTCACCAATGATTGCTACGTCGTAGGGGGTAGACTCAAATTGTAACTTGCCTTCTTTCTTCTCTTTGTCTGCTCTGGTGAATACCCAGTCACGCACCATGTCGTTAGCAATGTGGTGTCCCAAAGACTGAGAAACACCCCGGAAACCTTCGCAACGTACAGGAACAACTGGCTTACCTGTTTCTTTGGCTGCTTTTTTGGCAACTGCTTCAATATCATCCCCAATTAGACCGATAGGACATTCAGATTGAATGGAGATACCACGGCTGAGGGGGAACAGTACTTCTAATTCTTGAATGAGTTTGGTGAGTTTTTTGTCACCACCAAAAACGATATCTCTTTCTTGGAAGTCAGAGGTGAAGTGCATAGTACCAAAGGTATCAACACCAGTGGTACCGATATAGTAGTTACGACGACCAGACCAAGACCAGTAACCGCAACCTACAGGCCCGTGACTGATGTGGATCATGTCCTTAATAGGGCCCCAAACCACACCTTTGGAACCTGCATAAGCACAACCACGAGCGGTCATCACACCAGGAAGAGATTTGATGTTAGACTTAACGCCGCAATCGCTCTTACCTTCTTCGTATACGTTTAGGTGCTTTTCCCGTTTTTTGGCTGCTTTTTCGGGATAAGCGCTAAGAACTTCTTTAATTAGTTCTTTTCTTTCTTCAATGATGTTGTTGTTGTTTTCTGGAGGAGTCATTTTTGATCTCTCTTGCACCTAAGGAACGGGGATAGGGATAGGGAAGGGCTATTTTGCCCATCGTCCCCTGTGGGATTGGGGACTTATATGTCCCCTTGGGGGATGAAAGTAAGGTAAGGAAGAAGGTGAAAGGGTAATTCAAGTCCTTTTTCCTTTTCCTAGGTTATGGTTTACTTAGCGGTAGCTTCTGCGGGTTTGCCGATAATTTCTGCGTGCTTAGTATCGTCGTCAAGAATACCGAATTCAACTAACAGTGCTTCTAGCTCGTCCATTTCAATTGGGGTGGGGACGGTGAGCTTGTCGTTGTTGATGATCTTCTTGGCTAAGGCGCGGTATTCGTTACCCTGAGTACTGTCAGGTGCATACTCGTTAACGGTCATCCGGCGCAATTCAGCGTGTTGAACGATGTTGTCGCGAGGAACGAAGTGAATCATTTGGGTGTTCAACCGTTCTGCCAAGGTTTCGATCAATTCGATTTCCCGGTCAACTTTACGGCTGTTACAAATCAAACCACCCAAGCGTACACCACCGGAGTGAGCATATTTCAAAATACCACGAGCGATGTTGTTAGCAGCGTACATCGCCATCATCTCACCAGAGGTAACGATGTAGATTTCTTGTGCTTTACCTTCACGGATAGGCATAGCGAAACCACCACATACAACGTCACCAAGTACGTCGTAGGATACGAAATCTAGGTCTTGGTAAGCACCATTTTCTTCCAAGAAGTTGATGGCGGTGATAATACCACGACCGGCGCAACCTACACCGGGTTCAGGGCCACCAGACTCTACGCACTTAACACCACGGAAGCCGGTGAGCATGACTTCATGGAGTTCTAAATCTTCTACTGCACCTCGCTCAGCAGCGAGGTGGAGAACTGTGGTTTGAGCTTTACTGTGGAGCATCAAACGGGTGGAGTCAGCTTTAGGGTCGCAACCTACGATCATGATGCGTTGACCCATTTCTGCCATAGCTGCCAGGGTGTTTTGGGAGGTGGTGGACTTACCGATACCACCTTTACCGTAGAAAGCTATCTGTCTAATTTTTTCGTCAGTCATGGTAATTGTTTTCCTGCAATTGGTTGGTTGGTGGGTCTGTTTGTCTGTTGGTTCTCACGCCTGTTGAGCTACGGCAGTGAGCGTGTGTAGAACGTCGCTGGTGGCGATCGCTCTACAGAAAAAGCGGTGGGCATGGGACTCATAGTGATTCGTGGTTAAATTTTTATTTAGCCTTTGTCCTAAATTAGGACAAAGGAATTACTCATTTTACAAATACGCCATAATGTGTATCAACAAACAAGTGAAACTGGACATAAATCAATGCTTAAGTCCTATTACTTAGACACGAGCCAATGCAGCGTTGGTGTCATCTGGCGACACGCCACCCGTAGCCGTTGCATCACTTAAGTGCTTAAGAATCGCATTGAAGTGTGATTCTTGTAAACTCATCCCTGTATGTGTTTAGACTATGGCTCAACTGCTTCTACTACCAGATCCTTGCTGATGCGATCGCGCAACCTAGATTCAATCGCAACCTTAAGGGTGGCTGTGCTGCTAGAACAAGAACCGCAAGCACCCTGTAATATAACTTGAACGCGAAGGACGTCCCGTCCTGCTTCGCTAACGCCTTCTACGTCGTATAGTTCAACGTCTCCCCCGTCAGCAATCAACACTGGTCTAACTTCTTCGTCTAGCACCTTTTGAATCAGGGCAATTTTTTGTACAGTTGTTAATTGTCGTTGCGATTGCTGTTTAGAATTAGCAAGATCTGTAGCAACTTTCACACCATAATTATTGAGCGCAGGTGCAGAGATTTTTTGTTGCACACTCTTAATAATATCATCAATGTTGGCCAAACAAGAACCGCATCCACCGCCAGCTTTGACATAATTTGTTACCTCTTCCGCAGTGGTAAGATGATTTTCTGTAATCACGCGGCGGATTTTAGATTCGCTAATGCCAAAGCAGCTACAAACTAGCGCTCCTTCATCATCATCGTCATGGACAACTAGGGGAATACCGCGATAATTATAAATCGCAGCTTCTAGCGCTTCTTGACCCATGACAGAGCAGTGCATTTTGGCTTCTGGCAAACCACCTAAGTAGTTGGCAATATCTTTATTGGAAACTTTTAACGCATCATCCAAGGTTAAACCCTTGATAATTTCAGTCAGCGCACTAGAAGAAGCGATCGCACTAGTACAGCCAAAGGTTTGAAAGCGTGCATCAAGAATCTTATCAGATTCTACTTCCACTTTGAGGTGCAGTCTTAGAGCATCACCGCAAGCAATGCTACCGACTTCACCCATTGACACTTTTACTCCAGGTTCGCCTTGATCTTCAATAGCTCCCTGATTTTGAGGATTGTAAAATAGTTCTAATACTTTATCTGTGTAGTCCCACATATTAAGTTCCGAGTGCTGAGTAGTGAGTGCTGAGTGGGGCTAGGGACTGGGGACTAGGGACTAGGGACTAGGGAAAAATTTCCCAATACCCAGTACCCGATCCCCAATACCCAGTACCTACTCCTTAATTAACGATGAACCAATGCTTGTTCTTGCTCTTGCAACCAACCCGCATCATCATTTTTGAAGGGTGAGAGGGCGCGTAAACGCTCTACAATATTGGGCATGACTGCGATTACTTGATCAATTTCGGCGTCTGTGGTGTAGCGACAGAGACTAAAGCGAATGGAACCATGCAAGGTGGTGTAAGGTAAACCCATTGCCCGGAGGACGTGAGAAGGTTCCAATGAGCCAGAGGTACAAGCGGAACCAGATGAGGCACAGATACCGAATTTATTTAGGGATAGTAAGATGGCTTCACCTTCAATGTACTTGAAGCCTATATTAGTAGTGTTTGGCAATCTCTGCGTTGGATCACCATTCACTTCACAGTCGGGAATTTTAGCAAGTAAGGTTTGTTCGAGGCGATCGCGCAGCCTTCTTTCTCTTTTGGTTGCTTCTTCTAAGTGTAACAGTTCTAGCTCAGCGGCTTTGCCTAAAGCGACAATTCCCGGAACATTCTCTGTTCCCGCTCGGCGTCCCCGTTCTTGGTGTCCACCAATCAGCAGGGGACGGAATCTTACCCCGCGTCGCACATATAAAGCGCCAATTCCCTTGGGTGCGTGAATCTTGTGACCAGACATAGTTAACATATCTATGGTGCTGGTCTTCATATTTAAGGGTATTTTACCCACTGCTTGCACCGCATCCACATGGAAGAGAGCGCCACGTTCCTTAACTCTTAACCCAATCTGTTCAATTGGGAAAATTGTACCGGTTTCGTTGTTAGCATACATAATTGTCACCAAGGCGGTGTTACCCGTCAGTGAGGCTTCTAGTTCATCTAGATCTAATTGCCCTTGATGATTTACTGAAAGGTAGGTAACACTGTAACCTTGGGTTTCTAATTGTTTGCAGACATTCAGTACTGCTGGATGTTCAACTTGCGTGGTGATGATATGTCGCTTTTCTGGTTGCGCTAACAGTGCGGCGCGAATTGCAGCGTTATCGCCTTCAGTACCACAACTGGTGTAAATAATTTCTGATTCATCGGCACCCAAAAGGGCTGCTAGTTGTTCTCTGGCTGTCTTTACTGCTTTGCCAAGTTGTCCGCCAAAGGTGTGCATACTGGAGGGATTGCCGTAGTAGTCCCTCAGATAAGGCAACATCGCCTCTAAAACTTCTGGGTCTAGTTTAGTTGTGGCATTGTTATCGAGATAGATGCAGTTCTTTTGCATTGTTTTTAATTTAATTTGCCAATATCTTAGTAGTGCTGAGTGCTGTCTTCAGGCTTCATTATGCTCCCGTTGCTTGGTGTTGACGTTTTTGCAACTGTTCAGAATATTTCTGGGAATAACATTTAAACCAATTTTCCCAGTAATCTTGTTTATTTGTTAACTTTGCTAGTACGCGGTTGTAATTAGCAAACCAATCTTCCCAGTAATCGCCAGTCTGCTTGACGCAACCGTCGCAAGTAGGACAACCAGCTTTACATTGGGGCACAGTATGAATACTACCAACGCAGTTTGTGCAAAGTTCCGGGTCAATCCAGTGTTGGCCATCAACTAATTTAACTGCACCAGTAGGACATACAGAGAGACAGAGATTGCAGGAAATACATTGGCTAGTGATTTTGTAAGCCATGATTATTCTCCTTAAGAATTTGGGGAGTGGTGAGTGGGGAGTGGTGAGTGGGGAGTGGATTTAGGAAAGAGGTAATAGGTGAGGAATAATCTCTTCTCTTCCCTACTCCCTACTCCCTACTCCCTAAATACATTGGCTAGTGATTTTGTAAGCCATGATTATTCTCCTTAAGAATTTGGGGAGTGGTGAGTGGGGAGTGGATTTAGGAAAGAGGTAATAGGTGAGGAATAATCTCTTCTCTTCCCTACTCCCTACTCCCTACTCCCTACTCCCTAAATACATTGGCTAGTGATTTTGTAAGCCATGATTATTCTCCTTAAGAATTTGGGGAGTGGTGAGTGGGGAGTGGTGAGTGGGGAGTGGATTTAGGAAAGAGGTAATCGGTGAGGAATAATCTCTTCTCTTCCCTACTCCCTACTCCCTACTCCCTATTCCATTGCTCGTAAAACTCCAAAGCAACCTTTTCAATCACGTCGTAGGCTTCAACAGTATGTATGCCAGCTTGCTGCAATTTTTCTTGAGGACAGTTACCAATCTTGGAGACTAATACTGCTTTGCAATCTGCGATCGCTTTCATAATATGTTCAAATGTGGCTTCTTCTCCGTATCCACCTTGACAATATTGATCGATTTTGCGATGACTGATAAAGCGAACTTCTTTACCATCCACTTCGTAAATCTGGAATTCCTTCGCATGTCCGAAGTGCTGGTTAACTAATCCACCGCCTTTGGTTGCTACTGCAACTAAGATTTTAGGATTGTTTTGTCCAACAGGTGCGCTTTGGCTCGTCTCTAATGCTTTTTCTTTGGCTGCTTTAATTTCTTCTCTAAACTTCTCAATACCTTCGTGAACTTCTTGACGAGTTTCGAGGTTGTACTCTGGGGACATTTCCAAGAATTTATCTTTGGTAAATTCCTGGCTGCGATCTTCTCCTAATAATCCGACGGCATCGGCTCGGCACTGGCGGCAATGACGCATCATTTTCATGTTGCCAGAGCAATTATCTTGCACTTCTTTGAGTTCTTTGGTGGTTGGGCCGCGTTGACCGGTTAAACCAAAGTGTGTGCCGTGTTCTGGTGCCGAAATCAAGGGCATAATATTGTGTAAGAATGCACCTTTAGAGCGAATCATTTTGTTCACTTCTACTAGGTGTTGATCATTAATGCCCGGAATCATCACGGAGTTGACTTTGCAGAGGATGTCAGCTTCTTGTAAAGCTTGCAATCCTTCGAGCTGCTTTTCAAGCAGAATTCTCGCCCCTTCAACGCCTCTGTAACGTCTACGTTTGTAATGAACCCAAGAATAAATCTGTGCGCCGATTTCTGGGTCGATGGTGTTAAGGGTGATAGTAACGTGATCTATATTTAATTGTTTAATGCGATCGACGTATTCGGTCAGCATTAAACCATTAGTTGATAAGCAAAGCTTGATATCTGGTGCTTTGTCTGCAATCAACTCAAAAGTGCGGAATGTCTTTTCTGGATTCGCCAAAGGATCGCCAGGCCCCGCAACTCCCAAGACTGTCATTTGGGGAATCTTACCTGCAATCACCAAAACTTTATGTGCTGCTTCTTCTGGTGTCAGCAACTCGCTAACTACTCCTGGACGGCTTTCGTTAGCGCAGTCATATTTCCGGTTGCAATAGTTGCATTGAATGTTACAAGCTGGAGCAACTGCAACGTGCATCCGGGCGTAGTGGTGATGGGCTTCTTCGCTATAGCAGGGATGTTTGGCAATGCGTTCTTTGAGTTTTTCGTCCATTTCTGGGGTAGCGCTGCTTTTGCTATCGCAGCCGCAACCACCTTTTTTTGCTTGGGTTATTGTTGGTTCCTGTTCGGAGGAGGTGAGGAGTCCTGTAGCCTGTGGTGTCATTGAATTTCGCAAGGAATCGGTATCGGTGGACTGGCTGCCACTGTGGGAGATGCCGTTGCTACTCTCTGTGCCCAAGGAATTGAAGTCGCGTCTGATACTCACGCTGCCCACTCTGTAGCGGTAGCGTAGACACCTGATGAGGGCGGCTGTTCGCAGAGTAGGGCAGGCTATCAATCTATAAGTTTCGGCTGGTGTGTGTCAACGTTTGGGTAGGGGTAGAATTTGTGTGTACAGCCGCGACTTCTATTCACAGAGGCATGGTGCTATCTCATCCCTCCACTCACTTTTCGCTTCTGGTTTTATCAGGGCGTTAAGTGATTGGCGATATAAGATTTATATCAGTCGTCTTTGATAGCAGCAGCTTGTCTATCTAGGATAGAATTTATTGGATTTATTACTTTTGTACTCAAGATTCAGAACCCTATAATTTAGGGCATTCCAAGAATTAAAATATTTTTTTTCAGGTAGGGGTTCTAGTATTTTTTGATTAGGGTTCGAGTATTTATGAACGGGGGTTCAGGATTTCTTTGTACTCAGCCACAACCCAACACCAGCAAAGATTTCAACTTGGTTGGAACTAATTTTAAGATATATTAGCTTGTACTCAAAACTCCTCAAATCCTTCACAAAACAGCCAGTACTAAAGGATCTGAGGGGAAAAACTGGAGTAGGCTACGTCGTGCTACCCCAGATGCGTGCGAAATTCAATTCTGTATCTAACATATCATTTTTTTTCAGGAAAAAATGCAATTCATATTTTCTTAAGTTTTGCCGGAATAATAATATTAAATTGCGCTTGGAAGTCTGATCAGGTAAGGCATGTAAGTTACTGTATCTAAACGAGTTAATGAACATTATTTGCAATTAATTTCATTTTAAAGCTTTTGATCAGCTTTTGTCATTTATCCCAGCCTACATCCATCCACAAATAGCGATCGCTCCGGTTCCAACTCAGTTAAAATATCTTGATATAAATATTTTTTGTTTCGCGCAAAAACAAGGCAGCGCGTTGCGGAGCGAGTTGTTCATAGGGGTTTCCCCATGAACAACTCGCGTCGGGGTTCACCCCGTTGTAGCGACTGCCGCACAAAACAGAGACATGAACAGATTTAGACGCTTCCAGTTAAGTAAGCCATTTGTTGTCACAATTGTCTTTAGCATCTCATTGTTACTGCTGGTGTGGTTTGGTTCTTCATTGCTGCCAACGTTGGCGAAATCGGAGACTAGAGTTTTTAATGAAGTTTGGCAAACGGTAAATGACAACTTTTACGACGCTAAGTTTAACGGCGTAGACTGGAAAGCTATGCGGCAGAAGTATCAACCGCAGGTAGAGAAAGCCAAGTCTAATCAAGAAGTTGCTAGCGTGATTAATCAGATGCTTGCAGAATTGCGGACTTCTCATACTCGCTTTTATACTCAAAATGAATCAGCGTATTATCAACTTTTGGGAATTTTTCAACCCTTGAGTGGGGAATTAAAACAGCGGTTCCAAAAAGTTTTTCCGAAGGGCAAAATTGAATACACTAGCATTGGTGTATTTACTAAAGATATCAACGGCAAGACCTTCGTGAGCGCTATTCTTGATGATAGTCCAGCGGCTAAAGCTGGCTTGAAGGTAGGAGACCAATTAGTGAGCATTGATGGTTCTCCGTATCAACAAATACAATCTTTTCAGGATAAAGCAGGGAAAACAGTTAAACTACTGATTCAACGATCACCTAATTCTAACACTCAGCAAGAAATAGCGATCGCCCCCAAAATCTTTGACGCTACTACAATGTTTCTAGATGCTCAAAAAGCCAGTACCCAAGTAATTGAACAGCAAGGTACAAAAATTGGCTATGTTCATATTTGGTCATATGCTGGTCAACAATATCAACAGCAACTTGAGCAAGACTTATTTTATGGTCGTCTGAGAAATGCCGAGGGGTTAGTTTTAGATTTGCGTGAGGGATGGGGTGGTGCGTCTCCCAATTATCTCAATATATACACTGCTGAAGGCCCAAGTATCACCAGTATTAGACGCGATGGTCAGCCAAGAACGGTAAATTATCAGTGGAAGAAACCAGTAGTGATGGTGGTGAATGAAGGTAGTCGGAGTGGCAAAGAAATTTTAGCCTATGGTTTTCAACAATATAAAATAGGGCCAGTAGTTGGTTTCAAAACACCAGGAGCTGTGGTTGCTGGTAGTCCTTTTTTGATGGAAGATGGTAGTCTGCTTTATTTAGCCGTTGCAGATGTGTGGCTCAATGAGAAGCAGAGGTTAGAAGGAAAGGGCATCACACCAGATATTAACGTTCCGTTCTCCTTAGAATATGCAAATGGAGCTGATCCTCAAAAACAGCAAGCTATAGAAACTGTAATTAAGTCACTCAAGCAGAGTTCGTAGTTAAGACTTTAGTCTTTGTCTTCAGCACTAAGGCATCAAGTAAAAATAAGTAGTGCGGGCATCTTGCTCGCGCGGGCAAGATGCCCGCACTACAAATATTAAATTGTTCAACTTATTTTTACACGAATCCTAAAGTGCTTACTACCAACATTCAATGCGATCGCTAAACTAAAGTTATAACCAAAAATCAGCTTTCAAGTTCCGTTAAAAACAGGGTAGTAGGAGGAATGCTATGAAAGCAGTAATTATCCGACGGTATGGGCTTCCTGAAGTTTTGCAATATGAAGATTGGTCGCCACCATCTATTAAACCAATGCACTTACTAGTGAAAGTTCATGCCAGTAGTGTAAATCCCATCGATTGGAAAATTCGTAAGGGAATGTTGAGTTTAATTACAGGCAATAGATTCCCGATGATTTTGGGGTTTGATCTGGCGGGGGAAGTCGTGGCGGTTGGTTCTGGTGTCACAGATTTTGAAGTCGGAGATGCTATTTATGGTGGTACTGGCTTCCCTGGTGGGGCATATGCTGAATTTGCCACTGTTCCTGCTGGCATAGTGGCTGCCAAACCAACAAACTTGAGTTATGAGGAAGCGGCTACCGTACCTTTAGCGGCACTCACAGCACTGCAAGGCTTGCGAGACCAAGGTAATATCAAATCGGGGCAAGCGGTTTTAATTAATGGTGCTGCGGGTGGTGTAGGGATTTTTGCAGTGCAAATTGCTAAGACTTTAGGGGCAGATGTGACGGGAGTTTGCAGTACTAAAAATCTGGATTTGGTGAAATCTTTGGGTGCAGACCGCGTTATTGATTATACCCAACAAGACTTTACCGAAGGTGTATTACAGTACGATATTATTTTTGATGCGGTTGGAAAAAAATCATTTTCTCGCAGCAAAAGAGTCTTAAAATCGGATGGGGTTTATGTCACTACATTGCCCAACCCAGAAGTATTAGTGCAGAGTTTATTAACAGCGTTTATTCCTGGTCAAAAAGCAAAAGTTTTCTTTGAAAAGCCCAATACTCAAGACTTGCTTTACCTGAAAAATTTGATTGAAACGGGTAAAATTCGTCCAGTGATTGACCGCACCTATCCCTTACAAGAACTAGCTGCGGCTCATGCTTATAGCGAAAGCGAGCGGGCTGTTGGTAAGATTGCGATCGCAATTACCAGTTAATCAATAAACTCTGGGCGTTGCTAATTGAGGGGATGAATTTTGTTTCCCGCAAAGACGCGAAAATCAATTTTTAGCGAACACAACAAAGGCTAAATTAAATCTTACCTAGATTGCCGGGTTTCGACACTTCGACAAAGCTTAGTGACCACTCCGCTCAACCCTCGTATTCTTAGAGTCGAGCATTGAGCGAAGTCGAAATGCGTCTTACAAATGATTGCAACTTCCTACTTATGCGAATCTTGAGTAAGAAAATCTCACGCAGAGGCGCTCTAGGCGCAGAGAAAAAACTGTAAGATGACACTACATTTATCCAAAGTTCAGTAATTTGTGTAGAGGATGTGCGATCGCTCTTACTAAAGGGAATTCTATACTTAGCAACTATTGCTACATAAATTTAGAGTTACTGAGGTAATTATACGATGGCATATCAAAATATTACAGCCTCTCTTTCCCCTCAAGAGATCCAAGAAATTAAAACAGCACTTCAGACAATCCAAAAAAGGCTACCATTTTTGATTACTCTCAGTACGCAAGAACGGCGCAAGTTAATTAAAATGGGTGATAAAAGTCTAGCCTTTGTAAATAATAGTGTCACTGCTGCTCAGTCGAACCGAGAAATATTACCAGCTAGCTTTGATGTTGATGAACTTGTCCGAGATTATCAGTTAGCGATCGCACTCACCGAACTTTTAACCTCAATGCGACAACTCACGGAACAAGTAGATGATACCCTACTAGCAGTCGGTAGTGAAGCGATGAGCAGCAGCTTGACAGTTTATGATTATGTCAAGACAGCAGCGAAAAAAACACCAGGACTAAAAACTCTTGCTCAACAGTTAGGCGATCGTTTTAAAGCTATCAAAGGTAGACCAACTAAAATTGCATCTGGTTCTTGATATATTTATACTCATTAATGAGTCTTGGAACCTCATTAATGAGTCTTTGATACTCATTAATGAGTCTTGGAACCTCATTAATGAGTCTTTGATACTTATTAATGAGTCTTTGATACTTATTAATGAGTCTTTGATACTTATTAATGAGTCTTGGAACCTCATTAAACAGTCTTTGATACTCATTAATGAGTCTTGGAACCTCATTAAACAGTCTTTGATACTTATTAATGAGTCTTGGAACCTCATTAAACAGTCTTTGATACTCATTTATACGTGAATACTATGAAACCTGAAGCATTAAAGAAGCGATTAGATAGAAATCGTCCCATGACAACGATCATAATTCGCATTCCTGAAGATGTGATTGAAGATTTGAAGCGAATTGCACCATTGCTTGGTTTTTCTGGGTATCAACCCCTAGTACGTGCCTATATTGGACAAGGGCTTCGCACAGACTTGGAACGTTTAGAGGGAGATACAGTGTCTGCGTTGATTGCCAGCTTAAAGCGTCACGGTGTAAGTGATGAAGTGATTCAAGAGGCGCTGGGTGAAATCAATCGACGTTAGCCCAAGTTTTCAACGGAAGCTAACGCTCAGATTTTGCACTTTATCATTAGTCATTTGTCAAAAGCTTTTACAAAGGACAAATGACAAAAAACAAATGACTAATTATGAACTATATATATGATGTGGAAACGTATATAGACATACAGACAACAAAACCTAAAACAAAATAAAGAAACAGGTTTTTTATCTATCGAAATAATAGAATAGCAATCGTAGCTGCATATACAGATATTTAATTTGTCGCTCCATTTACCTGCATTTTGTTAGCAGCTGAGTACAACTTAATATATCGTAAATATCTTGCCTAAATCGTTGCAAACTCTCACAGGCAAAGAATTGTAAAGTGAGTACAGAAATTCTTAACCTCTCCCCAAAAAATACTAGTACCCCTCTCGCAAAACACTAGCACCCCTACCCCAAAAGAAATTTTAAATTTCCCTTAAGTCAGGGTTTGAGGTGTATGAGTACAACCTTAATTAATCCAATAAATACAATCGACATTGGGTGTACTGTCCCCTTTTGAGCTGCCTGATATAAGCATAAAAATAGTATATGGCTCTTTAACCAGACAGCACCGATGCAACAGTCCTTAAACAGTGTCAAAAATCCTCAAAAAATTACATCCCAGGTAAACACCCTACTCTCTGGCATTTTTTTTGAGCCATTATTGAGTGATTTTCGCATTATTTTTGAACGCGATCCAGCGGCACGTAATTGGCTAGAGGTGGTGTTTTGCTACCCTGGATTACACGCTCTGTGTTTGCATCGCCTTGCTCACTGGTTACACCGTCGAGGGGTGGGTTTCATCCCTCGCCTCATTTCTCACTGGGGGCGATTTCTCACAGGAATTGAAATTCATCCGGGTGCAGAGATTGGTAAGGGCGTATTTATCGATCACGGCATGGGCGTTGTAATTGGTGAAACTGCGATCGTGGGGGACTATACACTGATTTACCAAGGCGTCACCCTTGGCGGAACTGGCAAAGACAGTGGTAAGCGTCATCCCACATTGGGTAAAAACGTTGTGGTGGGTGCGGGTGCGAAAGTTTTGGGCAATATTCAAATTAGCGATCGCGTCCGTATTGGTGCAGGTTCAATTGTCCTGCGTGATGTTCCCCCTGATTGTACTGTCGTTGGCGTTCCCGGTCGCATTATTTCCCGTAAAGGGAGCGATTCACCCCTAGAACACGGAAAACTACCCGATGTCGAAGCCACCGTGATTCGCTCCCTGCTCGCACGCATCGAGCAACTAGAAGAAAAACTGCAAAACCTTACAAGTCATTCCAAGCAGGAAGAACTTGCCATCAAGGAGCCTTAATCAGTTCAGGCATTTTGAATTTTAGATTTTGAATTGCTTATGTTACCACCCTGTAGTTCCGATCAAGTTTTGCAGATTCCGTTGAGCGATCGCTGGCGAATTTATCACCGTTTACAAGAGTTGATGATTCCTTGTTCCTGCCATCCTGACGGTTCTTTGCGAGTGCAAGTAAATAGTCTGCTCACAGCAATTCTCATTCGTAGCACAGTCATGCAATTTCTCGCCTCTCGTCATGAATTAGTCAACTGGCTAGAGCGTTGCTGGCAATACAACGATGAGTAGTAAAACAATTTGCAATGCTTGTGCTTGTTTCGACTTTGCTCAACAACCATTCCCCATTCCCAACCATGCACGAACCTCTTTGAAGTTTAGAATTTGAAGCTACTGTCCGCTAGCAAATTTTATTGCAAACTGAGATAGGTTAGTTTAACTTTGGGTTTTTCCCAGTTGGCTAAATCTGAAATTTTCCTGACATCCATCAACAATTAAAAAGGCGAAATCACCAAACAATATCTGGAGTTTCTAATTTTTAATTATCTCCTAGACCAAAAAATTAAAAGTCCAATTATGGTAACTCGTAACAGCGATATGAAATTACTCAATTTTTTGCACAATGAACTTGAACTTTCAAGTGCCGATATTGCTGTAGCATTGCGACACCGTGAGTTGGAAAATGGCCCTTTACCGATGCTCCTTTGGCAATATGGTCTAGTGAATCTAGAGCAGCTAGAGCGAATTTTTGATTGGCTAGCAGAACAAAGTTGATGAAGCTGTTAAGCATTGAAATTGCATATTCACTCAGAATTGGGAATGGTTGCTCAGCGAAGTCGAAGCATTGGGAATTGAGAATTGGGAATTGGGAATTGGGAATTGTCATTCGTCATGACGCTCGCGGACTCGCTACCGCTACGCTCTAAGCGTAGCTATGCCGCAGGCTTTACGTCATTCGTTATTGATTATTCTCCGCGTCTCCGCGTCTTTGCGTCTCCCTCATCCCCCTCATCTCCCTCATCTCCTCCCACTCCCTACCTACGCAAATAATTTCATTCATCAAGTCAGATTAATCTTGAAAAAAATGAGGACACTAAGATGATTTCTACCTTAATTGCTGGCTTTGGTCTTTTACTTTGTTCAGGACTTGTTAATAGCTATATCAGCTACTTACTAATCGAAGAGATCTCGAATGACAACAGTAAAAACAATTCCTAAATTATACCAGGTTTTGGTTTTCTGTCATACAGATGTAATGCTGCTAATGAGTAAATAATTAAGGATCATATATCCTGTATTATGAATTTTGATATTTTCAGCATTTACCATCATGAAGAATTGTAGAAAGAAAGGATATTAAGAATACTTCCACTGGAGGGATGGTTGCGATGCACCAAATCATAATTAATGACACTACATTACGTGATGGCGAACAAGCAGCAGGTGTTGCTTTTAACTTAGAAGAAAAAGTAGCGATCGCCCAGTTTCTTGATGCCATTGGTGTTCCTGAATTAGAAGTCGGTATTCCTGCCATGGGTGAGGAAGAAACACGCGCAATCTCAGCAATTTCTAATTTAAATTTGCAAGCTAAACTCTTAGGCTGGAATCGTGCTGTCATCTCAGATATCAAAGCTTCCATAGCCTGCGGTTTGAAGCGTGTACATATTGCTATCCCTGTTTCTGGTATTCAAATTGCTGCCAAATTTCACGGTCAATGGCGGGTAAGTTTGCAGAAACTCAAAGACTGTATCAGTTTCGCAGTTGATAATGGTCTTTGGGTAGCAGTAGGCGGAGAAGATTCTTCTAGAGCAGATGAAAACTTTCTCTTGGATGTAGCGCTTTATGCTCAAGAATGGGGTGCATCGCGGTTTCGCTTCTGCGACACCGTGGGAGTTCTCGACCCCTTCACCACCTGTACAAAAGTCAAGCGCTTAGTATCAGCTTTATCAATTCCCTTAGAAATTCATACCCACAATGATTTTGGTTTAGCAACTGCCAACGCACTTGCAGGGATCAAAGCTGGAGCCTCATCAGTAAATACCACAGTCAACGGGTTAGGCGAAAGAGCTGGTAATGCAGCCTTAGAAGAAGTGGTGATGGCCATCAAACGCATCTACGGCGTTGATTTGGGTATTGATACTCCCCGGTTGCTAGAACTGTCTCAATTAGTTGCCTCAGCATCAGGTTCTGACGTGCCACCTTGGAAAGCAATTGTTGGTGAAAATACCTTTGCTCACGAGTCTGGCATTCACGCACACGGCGTACTCCAAAACCCTATCACCTACGAACCATTTGCACCAGAAGAAGTAGGCTGGGAACGGCGTTTAGTAGTAGGTAAACATTCCGGTCGGCATTTGGTATCTAGTTTACTAGAACAACACGGCATCTTTTTAAACTCACAAGAAACCCAGTCTGTTTTAGATGCAGTCCGCCAACAGTCAGTAATCAAAAAACGTAACCTCACTACAGCAGAATTGTTGAATTTAGTACGAGAACAGAGGTACTCTCATGCAACGCGATGAATTAGAACTGGATTTGCCACCTGTTTTTGAAATTGGTCAAAAAGTACGAATTCGCAAACTGATTAAAAATGATGGCACATTTCCCGGTCAAGAAATTGGAGCAGTTCTAGCGAGAAAGGGAGATATCGGTTACGTAGCAAGTATCGGCACATTTTTACAGAATTCCTATATTTATGCCGTGCATTTCTTAGACACAGGGTTCGTCGTCGGTTGTCGGAAAAAAGAACTAGAATCTGTTGAGGAGACTTCATGAAAGTAATGCTGCGTTTGAATGATGCTGGTACTTTAGTTGTTTACGTTGCTAAAAAAGACCTTGAGGAAGAAGTAGTTAAACAAACAGATGGTAGTGAAGGGAAAATTCTCACTCTGGCAAATGGTTGGGAGTTGGAATTTCGAGATTTACCAGAACTAGCAAATTTACCGCAAACTGTAGAAGCTAAACGTCTGGTTTAAACAATTCGCAATTACGTTTAGTTAGGGGGATTTAAACCCCTTTTAGTCGCATAACAAGAGTAATGAGTTATGAGTTATGATGATTAATTCTTAACTCCTGACTCCTAATTTTTTATCATCAAAAATAACCATGAGTGAAAAGTTTTTGACGTTATCAGAGTTGAATATTGAAGGACAATTCTTAGGTTTTGTTGATGACGAACCAGGAAAACGTAAATATCTACAAGTAGGAATTCCTTCGGGAAATGTGCAAGTTAAACTACCTAAAGATTTGCGTCATTCTGTTGGTTTATCGTTAATACCTGGTGAACAAATTCGCGTTTGTGGTATTTGTAAAATCAATCCACATACAGGCGAAACTAAACTCAAAGCTTATCGAGTTACATCTATTGGTGTTTGTCCAGCGCAAAATCTGCCGCCTCAACCCAAAGCCAAGATTATGGTATGTCAAAAATCTGGTTGTATGAAGCGTGGTGGTAAGGGACTATTATCAGAATTAGAAAAAACTTTGTGCGATCGCGGTTTATTAGACAAAGTTACTATTGAGCGCACCAGTTGCCAAAAATGTTGCAGCAGCGCTCCTAACTGTGTTTTACAACTTGGTAAAAAGAAATACAAAAATATTCATCCAGATGCGATCGCCTCACTGTTAGAAAATCATCTAACTTAAATGACAAACATACTTATAACTTAATTTTACAGGTGGAGGGAGTACGTTCCTGAACCACCTGTTTTTAGTGTAATTTGGTTATCGCCGGAAATTGATTTTTCTACCCAATGAATTGGTGAATCTGCCACCTTTCCCTGATTTGTTACTCGATTTATCTAAGATATTTCCTGGATAATGCATTGATAAACTGCATTGTTTGGTTGCCGTAAATTGGCTAACGCACCATCAGCAGCAATTACAAATTGTCTGTGATAATTCCTTGCTCTTTGAGTTTAGCTAATAGTTCTTGATAGCGATCGCGCTCTTTTTCTAATTCTTGTAAAGCTGCTTCCTTTGCTTGACACTCCTGTTCTGCGCGTTCGCGTTCCTGTTCGCGTAACTGATCAATTTCTACAGGTGTCAAAAACTTTTGTCCGTTGGGAGAAAAAATTTCTAGGGTATCCGGTGTGAGTTGAAAACGAATTCCCAAACGCGGACTTACCCAGCCATTAATCTCTTCGATGACTTCAAAACTATCCTCAGAACGGAGCAAGCCATTTAAATCGTTCTTACCTGGATCATAAATATAATATTCTTCCACACCGTAACGCTCATAAAACTGCAATTTTTTGGTCATTTCTTTGAGAGTGTTACCTGGCGATAGAATTTCAAATACTACCTGTGGGGGTATATTATCTTCATTCCACTGTAAATAGGAACCTCGTTTTCCTTTTGGTCTGCCAAAGGCTACCATTGTATCGGGCGCTTGTTTAATATTAGGGTTTCCTTGAACTGGATACCAAAACAAATCTCCAGCGATAAACACATCTGATTGCGATGCAAATAAGATTTCTAAATTTTCTTTAATTTTGACAATCCATGTAAATTGTTCTGTATTGTCTGCCATTGGCTGTCCATCGCTTTGGGGGTAGATGATTTCGCTTGTAGTTTCTGGTGTGATTTGCTGTACCATTGTTGCACCTCCAAACTGTGGGATGATTGAATATTTACTGTGATCAAATCACTTAACTTAGAATTACAAACTATCTGTGTCAATTCCCTGGTTTTTCAGTTTAGCTAATAGTTCTTGATAGCGATCGCGCTCTTTTTCTAATTCTTGTAAAACTGCTTCCTTTGCTTGACACTCCTGTTCTGCGCGTTCGCGTTCCTGTTCGCGTAACTGATCAATTTCTACAGGTGTCAAAAACTTTTGTCCGTTGGGAGAAAAAATTTCTAGGGTATCCGGTGTGAGTTGAAAACGAATTCCCAAACGCGGACTTACCCAGCCATTAATCTCTTCGATGACTTCAAAACTATCCTCAGAACGGAGCAAGCCATTTAAATCGTTCTTACCTGGATCATAAATATAATATTCTTCCACACCGTAACGCTCATAAAACTGCAATTTTTTGGTCATTTCTTTGAGAGTGTTACCTGGCGATAGAATTTCAAATACTACCTGTGGGGGTATATTATCTTCATTCCACTGTAAATAGGAACCTCGTTTTCCTTTTGGTCTGCCAAAGGCTACCATTGTATCGGGCGCTTGTTTAATATTAGGGTTTCCTTGAACTGGATACCAAAACAAATCTCCAGCGATAAACACATCTGATTGCGATGCAAATAAGATTTCTAAATTTTCTTTAATTTTGACAATCCATGTAAATTGTTCTGTATTGTCTGCCATTGGCTGTCCATCGCTTTGAGGGTAGATGATTTCGCTTGTAGTTTCTGGTGTGATTTGCTGTACCATTGTTGCACCTCCAAGTGTGGGGTTTTTTAGCTGATATTTCTAGTTGAGCCAGAAGCGATGCCTCATTGTTAGAAAATAACTTCAGTTAATTTTATGGAATCTTCAGATTTTCTGCACCTTGAGTAACCTTTGCAGAGTCGATGCGATCGCCTTGCTGAATTTTGTTCACTATATCAATACCTTCAGTAACATAGCCAAAAACAGCATAGTTCCCATCTAAAAAACTCAGATCCGCCAAGGCAAAGTAAAATTGGGAAGATGCAGAATCTGATTGGCTTCCTCGCGCCATTGCAACTGCACCAAGTTTATGTGCTAGAACAGGTGTCTGGGTAATGGTCTTACCATAAACTGGTGCGGCAGAACCTTTTGGTTTAATTTCTAATGGTATGTAACGCTGATTCCCAGTTTTTGCATCAATATAAACACCTGTTCCCAATCTACTAGCTGGAAGTTTCAGGTTTTTACTTTGTGGATCGCCTCCTTGCGCCACAAATGGTTGGGGTTCGCGCACAACTCGATGGAAAGACAACCCATCATAGACACCCTTTTGAACTAAGTCTACGAAATTACCAGCTGTAATTGGGGCATTAGTACCATCCACTTCGATAGTAATTGGCAAACCTTTAACCCTCATCACTACCGTAGCTTTACCTTCCAGCCGTGGTAAATCTCTTATTCCCGGAATACTCTCACGATCATTTTTAGATGCAGAAGCAGTTGGAGTTATAGCTTCTGCTTCTGTGGTTTTGGTTGTAGCAATAGGTTGAGAGATTGGACTACTAGTTTTAGTAGATTCAGTCGATTGTTGAGAATGCTGTGCTGTCAACCAAAAACCTACTGTACTCACTACGGCAATACAAGCGACAACTATCAAGGTTTTTTGTTTATTATCAACTGATATTGGAACTTTACTTTGTCCTGGGAGTGCTGAGGACTGAACTAAAGGTGTGATGGGTTGAATTGATGGTATTGGTTGTGCATGTAAATCTTGTAAAACTTCCTCCACAGATTGATAACGCTGCTGATGATTCTCTTGCAGCAACTTGTCAAGAATCTGTTCTAATTCCTGACTTATCGGCTGCTGTAAACGCTGTCGCCAAATCTTAACCCAGCCGTAAGCTTGTGTTTTCCAAAGTTCCCAAGGGTGAATTCCACTCAATAAATGAAAACAAGTCACACCCAAACTATATAAATCACTTGCAGGATAAGCTTCTCCAGCCTGCATTTGTTCCAGCGATGCATAACCAAAAGAACCAATCATAGTTCCTTGTGCAGTCATGACTGTGCTTCGTAGGGAAATGTATCTATTATCGCTTAAGCACAACCTACTCTTAGTAGAAACCGCAAAATCAAGCTTTATTATTACTGATGATATGGAAGCGATGCGATCGCTATTGCATCATCCTAGTCTTAAATGGAATACTATAGTCCCCACTCGCTACAGCAGATGGAACACAAACACAGGAAAATATTCATATTTTATTGCTGTGATGCCTACGGCTGGCTGCGTTTAGGCGTTTCCTGTTCTAGTTGCTGGACTTGTGTAACATCTAAGTCTAACGCCTGCGCTATCTGTTCTTCAGTCAAACCCAATGCTAAAAGCTTAGGTATAGCTTCTAATTTTGCCTCAAACCGACCTTCTTGTTTACCTTCTTGTCTACCTTCTTGTTTACCTTCTTGTTTGCCTTCTTGTTTACCTTCTTCTCTAGCTTCTTGATAAACCCGCGTTTGCTTCAATTCACTGAGACTAAACATTGCTTCTATCTCCTGGCGATTCATTTTTGGAAACTTATAAACTAAGATTGTTTCAATTAATTCTAGTAATTGTTGTTTTGGTAATTGTAAATTTACTGCTTGCTGGGTGCGGTTGATTAATTCCCTGGCGGTGTTAATGGCTGTATTTTCCTCTTCTATAATTAATTTTATCGTAGCAATGCCTAGTGGCAGTGATGCAGTTGAACCTAGTTCATTCAAGTAAATTATACTGATTCGCTGACTTTGGAAGAATTCTAAAAAATCTTCTTTCTCACCTGTATCTATATCTGAGCTTGGATAAATCACCACTCCTCGCCAAGGGTTTTTTCGTTTATTTTGGCGTAAGTATAAAGCTATTTCTGATACTAAGCGCAAGTAAATGTCTGGGTCTGATTGAAATTGCACTTCCACAAAATAAATTGGGCTTATTTTCTCTGGAGTGGGCAGAAATACACCATCAATTCTAAAGGCTGTTTGTTTGATTTCAACTGAAGCAAATTGATAGATATTGGCAGTTTCGGGAGGGTTGCCAATTAGTTCAAAGAAGATGCTGGGAAACTCTTGAAATAGGCGATAAAATATGCTGTCGGTTTTCACTGCCGTCACACACCCTACGTTGCTACTGGTTTAATTATGGCAACTGGATAATCAGGGTGTTTGTATTTAGATATTGCTCAGTATAAATCGCGATAGTCTTGATTTAAGGAGCGATTTTTTGAGTTTGCTGTGGGTGTTGCGATCGCTTATGCTAAATTCAGCCTGATTTCAATCATCTTCTGTGAACAAAACCCGCGAACCGTTTATTAGTTTGGCCCTCTACCATGCCTTTAAATGGTCTATAGTCAGTCCCATGCTTCACGCTTACTTTCGGGGCAAGATTTATGGCGCGGAAAATATTCCTCAATCAGGGCCACTCCTGGTAGTTAGCAATCATGCTAGTTACTTTGACCCTCCGATTGTCTCAAATTGCGTACGTCGCCCTGTGGCATACATGGCCAAGGAAGAATTATTTAAAGTCCCGGTTTTGGCACAAGCAATTAAATTATACGGCGCGTACCCAGTCAGTCGGGGAAGTACTGATCGTACTACCATCCGTGCCGCCCTAGAATACCTAGAGAACGGCTGGGCTGTTGGCGTTTTCTTACAAGGTACTCGCACACCCGATGGTAAGATTACACAGCCAAAAAGAGGTGCATTGCTACTAGCCGCGAAAGCAAAAGCACCGATACTACCTGTAAGTTTGTGGGGTAGTGAGAAAATTTTACCAAAAGGCTCGTCAATACCTCGTGCAGTTCCCCTCACCATTAGAATTGGGCAGTTAATTGATGCTCCTACTTCCAGCAATAAAGAAGAATTAGAAGCAATTACCCAAAAGTGCGCCGCAGTTATTAACGAAATGCATGATTTAGGGCGATGAGTTAGACACAAAGGATTATGCTTTAAGAAGGTGGCGATCGCTACTTCATTTCTATATGTTTAAAATCAATTACTCTATGAAAGGGAATAGGGAACAGGCTTTGCTGGGTAAAGAGAAAAGGGAAAGGAGAAAGGAACAGATTCTTTCCTTTTCCCTAACTAGTCCCCAGTACCCAGTCCCCAATCCCCAGTCCCCAATTCCCCTAAACAAGATATGAGCGGCCTTGAAGCCAAGAATTTTTGGGATAAATTAAACAATCTGGCGTTAGTCCGCTTTTTGCTTTTAGTTGCATCTGGCTGGGCAATTGTACAGCTTTTAGGTTACTTTGAAGCGGTTATCGTTATTTTTACTTTCGCTGCAATTTTAGCTTTTTTACTTAGCTATCCTGTACAGTGGCTAAAGCATTTTTTGCCTCACAGTGTTGCAGTTGTTGTAGTTTTCTTGCTGAGTATTGTGATTCTCGGCGGTTCTGCAATTACTGTAGGTATCACAGTTCTATCTCAAGGGCAACAATTAATTGATAGCGTAACTGCCTTTTTGAATTCTTTAATACCTTTAGTACAGCGACTAGAAGCATTTTTACAAAGTCGGAATCTGCAAATAGATTTAAGTTTCATTGAAGAACAATTAAGAAATCAAGCTCTCTCAAGTTTGGTGACAAGCTTAGCTATTTTACAAGGATTTTTGACTAACTTTGTCACTTTTATTTTGATTGCAGTTGTGGCTTTCTTCATGTTATTAGATGGAGAAAAACTATGGAATTTTATATTAAAAATAGTACCTAAACAACGCCGTAACAGATTCACAAACATTATTAGGCGTTCATTTTTGGGATTTTTTCGAGGGCAGCTATTACTAAGTTTATTTCTCACAAGCTCGACTTTCTTAGTTTTTTTAGTGTTAAATGTCCCCTTTGCTTTGGTATTATCAGTAATAATTGGTTTAGTTGATATCATTCCTGGTATAGGAGCTACATTAGGCGTCAGCATTGTTACTCTAATTGTCTTATCTCAAGGTGTTTGGCTAGCATTAAAAGTATTAATAGCTTGTATTATTCTTCAGCAAATACAAGATAACTTGATTTCACCTCGAATTATGCAAGGTGCGCTCAATCTTAATCCTGTAGTCGTATTCTTTGCTTTGTTAGTAGGTGCAAGAGTAGCTGGATTATTAGGTATTTTTATATCTATCCCAATTGCTGGAGTCATTGTATCTTTGTTTGAAATCGATGAAATGAAATCAGAAGTTTAGGGTTTGGGTACTGGGGATTGGTCAAGAGATTAATTAGAGAAAACCCCAATAACAAAAAATAACCAAAAATCAACCTGAGAAAATCATGTCAGATTTAAGAACACAATTAAAAGAGGCCGTAGATGAAGCAGAATGGGAGTGGTTAATTCCCCATGCACAGCGAGATGCAATAATTTTAGTAGCAGATGACCTAGACTTGTTGGATGTTGGGGTAGCGATCGCTAATGATCAACTGACCTCAGTACAACAGTGGATTGATGAGCAATTACTCACTAAACCCACAGTAGTACAGTTGGGAGAATGGAATAGTAATCTTAGCAAGCGATTTAATACTCTGATCATCCAGCCCTACGTTCTCGTGCAAGAAATAGCTGCCGCATAAGTTTCATAGCACGGCTAGAATTGTTACGATAATTTCAGATTAGATAATGAAGCCTTGATCCAGTCTGAAACCCTAGAACTATTAGAATGGTCTCGCCTCTGCCAGCACCTTGCGACGTTTGCAGCAACCAAATTGGGGGCGACGGTTGCGCGTTCTCTAAAAATCCCTGCATCTCAGGTGGAAAGCGAACAGTTGTTAAAGCAAACCAAAGAAGTCTACCAACTAGAAAGTCGTCTAACTACAGGACTCTCATTTGAAGGAATTCAAGATATTGGGGATTCCCTAGAACGAGCAGAACTCAGCGGCATTTTAGCAGGAGATGAACTGTTAGCGATCGCCACTACCCTTGCTGGTGCAAGAAATTTACGCCGTATAATCGACAACCAAGAGGATTTACCAATATTGACGGAGTTGGTTGCCGATTTGCGGACTTATCCAGAACTAGAACAGGAAATCCACCGTTGTATCGATGAACGGGCACAGGTAACTGATCGTGCGAGCCAAAAACTAGGTGATATTCGCACAGATTTGCGGCGATTACGCAGCCAAATTACTCAAAAATTGCAAAATATTTTACAAGCAAAATCAGGAGCAGTTCAAGAACAATTAATTACGCAACGGGGCGATCGCTTTGTCATTCCCGTGAAAGCACCGCAAAAAGACGCGATTCCCGGTATTGTTCACGATACCTCTACGAGTGGGGCCACACTCTATATCGAACCTAATTCTGTCGTGCCGATGGGCAACCAACTCCGGCAAACACTCAGAAGAGAACAAGCCGAAGAGGAAGCGATTCGGCGGGTTTTAACAGAACAGATAGCAGCAGTTAAGCCCGATTTAGAAAGGTTGTTAGCAATTGCCACAACATTAGATTTGGCAACCGCTAAATCCCGTTATAGTTTTTGGCTACAAGCCAATCCGCCTAGATTCATTCAGCGAGAAGAACAAGAAATCATTACCCTGCGGAATTTACGGCATCCTCTATTAGTCTGGCAGCAACAACATGAACAAGGTCAACCAGTTGTCCCCGTAGATTTACTTATCAGTCCACATATTCGGGTAGTGACAATTACTGGCCCAAACACTGGTGGTAAAACTGTCACCTTGAAAACCTTGGGCTTAGCAGCCTTAATGGCCAAAGTGGGCTTATTTATCCCTGCCCGCGAACCAGTAGAAATCCCTTGGTTTGATCAAGTACTCGCGGATATTGGCGATGAACAATCCCTACAGCAAAGCTTATCCACCTTCTCTGGCCATATCCGTCGCATTAGTCGGATTTTGAATGCGTTGGGGAATGGGGAATTGGGAATGGGGAATGGGGAATTGAGTATTAATTATTCTCCCCTGCTCCCTGCTCCCTGCTCCCCTGCTTCCTCATCTCCCGACTCCCGACTCCCGACTCCCCACTCCCTCGTCCTACTCGATGAAGTCGGTGCGGGAACCGATCCCGCCGAAGGTAGTGCTTTGGCGATCGCTCTACTACAATATTTAGCTAACCATGCCCAGTTAACTATTGCCACCACTCACTTTGGCGAACTCAAAGCCCTTAAATACGAGGATGAACGCTTTGAAAATGCTTCTGTGGAATTTGATGAAAGTACTCTATCGCCAACTTATCGTTTACTGTGGGGCATACCTGGGCGTTCCAATGCCTTGACAATTGCTTTGCGTTTGGGGCTGAAACCGGAAGTCATCGAACAAGCAAAAACCCAAGTGGGAGAAGCGACAGACGAAGTTAACCAAGTGATTGCTGGCTTAGAAGCCCAACGTCGCCGTCAAGAAACCAAAGCCGCTGAAGCTCAAAATTTACTACAGCAAGCAGAACGGTTGTATAAACAAGTATCCGCCAAAGCCTCAGCCTTAGAGGAAAGAGAAGCGACGCTAAAGGCTTCGCAAGAAGTAGCAGTCCAACAAGCGATCGCCCAAGCCAAAAGTGAAATCGCCCAAGTGATTCGCCGCTTGCAGCAAGGTACGCCCACAGCCCAAGATGCCCAACAAGCAACCAACGCCTTAAATCAAATAGCCCAACAATATCAGCCAACAGCGCCAGCTAAACCCAAAGTTGGATTTATGCCCAAAGTAGGCGATCGCGTCCGCATTGCCAAGTTGGGGCAAACAGCAGAAGTAATCACCGCCCCCAATGATGATGGGGAATTAACTGTCCGCTTTGGCATCATGAAAATGACAGTGCAGCTACAAGACGTAGAATCTCTAGATGGGCAAAAACCAGAACCAATCGTCAAGCCCAAAACAGCCCCAGCAGTAGTAACACCACCGCAACCAACCCCAGCAATTCGCACCTCCAAAAACACCATCGACTTGCGTGGTAAACGAGTAGCTGATGCCGAATTGCTCATAGATAAAGCCATTTCCGAAGCCACAGGGCCAGTATGGATTATTCACGGACATGGTACTGGGAAGTTACGCCAAGGTGTTCACGCCTTTTTACAACAGCACCCCAGAGTCAGCCACCACGAACCAGCAGAACAAGCCGATGGTGGTAGTGGTGTTACAGTTGCTCATGTTAGGGAATAGGGAATGGGGAACTCGGGGGTAACGCTCCCTAGTCTCCCAAATAAATACCCATACCACGAGCAGTTTTCACCAAAGTGCCATTGGGATCAACTGCGCTGTATTGAGCGATCGCTTCTGTAATTGGCACACTTAACACACGGCGATTTTGCCACGTAACCATGTGATCATATTTACCTTCAGCAATTAAATTAACCGCAGCCACACCAAAGGCGGTTGCAACTAATCTATCCAATGGTGATGCAGTTCCACCCCGTTGAATATGTCCTAAAACTGTAACTCGCGTTTCTACGCCAATGCGTTGGGTAATTTGATCGGCTAGGTATTCACCGATACCACCATATCGCCATTGACCAGAATGACTTGTAATCGTTACTGTCTCTCCGTTTTGGGTACGAACTGCCTCGGAAACAATAATTAAACAGTAGTTTTTACCTTTCTCTTGGCGTTCTTTGATTTTGTAACAAATGTGGTCAATAGCATAAGGAATTTCTGGAATTAAAATTACATCTGCTCCACCAGCAATTCCCGCAGCTATGGCAATGTGTCCAGCATCACGTCCCATCACTTCTAAAATCATGACTCGGCTATGACTTGCAGCAGTAAAATGCAACCGATCTAGTGCTTCTGTAGCGATATTCACCGCTGTATCAAAACCGATAGCATGTTCAGTAACACCAATATCGTTATCAATAGTTTTAGGAATCCCGACTAAGTTAATCCCACCTTGTTGGGCAAGGCGACGGAGAATCGCCAAACTCCCATCACCACCAATCCCGATTAATGCTTCTAAACCCAGCTGATTGTAGCCTGCGATAATTTCCTCGGAGCGATCGCATAAACTGCCATCCGGCATGGGAAAAGCAAATGGGTCGCCTTTATTAGTCGTACCCAGCATTGTGCCACCCGCAGTTAACAGCGAATCAACTTGATCAATTTCTAACTTAGTAAATTGTGGCGGACGTGTCATTAACCCTAGAGTTGCTTGCCGAATTCCCAGCACCTCCCAACCATAGGTATTTACAGCACAATGCACTACAGCTCTGATTACCGCATTTAAACCAGAGCAATCTCCCCCACTAGTGAGAATTCCTATACGTTTGGGTGCTTTCATAGCTTTTTTCGTCTTATGATCAAAATATATCTTTATTAGTAGTAGATTAAACAGAAGCAGAGTTTAGTACTAGATTAAACCCAAGCAAGAGCAATCCCCGAAAATGTCAGGGCGATTTTATGTTTGTTTTGCGTGTCGAGAAAAAAACAACTTATCCCATCTGTAAAATATGTCGGTGGAGCCAAAGGTGACTAGTATTGATAATTACAGCTTCTCTTTTTCAACAGAAGTGATGGTGCCTCAGGCTCCTCCTAATTTTAAATCAGGTTTTATTGGCATTATTGGCCGTCCAAATGTCGGTAAATCTACACTGATGAATCAATTAGTAGGACAAAAAATTGCCATTACCTCACCAGTAGCGCAAACGACACGTAATCGTTTACGCGGCATTTTAACTACATCAGAAGCTCAGTTAATTTTTGTTGACACACCAGGAATTCATAAACCCCATCATCAATTGGGGGAGGTACTGGTACAAAATGCCAAAATAGCGATTGAATCAGTAGATGTAGTGTTGTTTGTAGTAGATGGTACAGTAGCTTGTGGTGCGGGCGATCGCTACATTGCTGATTTACTCATTCGTAGCACAACACCAGTAATTTTAGGTATAAACAAAACCGACCAACAACCATCGAATTTCCAAATCATAGATGAGAGTTACACCGAATTAGCAAAATCTCATGAATGGGAAACTGTAAAATTTTCTGCCAAGACAGGATTAGGATTACCACAAATTCAACAACTGTTAATTGAACATTTAGAAACAGGCCCACTATACTATCCTCCCGACTTAGTAACCGACCAGCCAGAACGCTTCATTATGGGTGAATTGATTCGAGAACAAATCTTATTATCGACTCGTGAAGAGGTACCCCATTCAGTTGCGATCGCCATTGATAAAGTAGAAGAAACCGCCAACATTACCCGTGTACTTGCGACTATAAATGTTGAGCGCGATTCCCAAAAAGGAATTCTCATCGGCAAAGGTGGAGCAATGCTCAAAGCCATCGGTAGTGAAGCCCGCCAACAAATTCAAAAATTAATAGCAGGCAAAGTTTATTTAGAACTATTTGTTAAAGTTCAACCAAAATGGCGTCAATCTAGAGTGAGTTTAGCCGAGTTAGGCTATCGCGTGGAAGAATAAAAGTTGGGAATTGGGAAAAAGAATAACATTTAGATTTTGACAAAGAACTAATGACAAATGACAAAGGACAAACTAAATAAAAATGTCTCCAGATGCCAACTATCCAATAAATTTACCAGCCAATGCACCACCATTAAGGGTGTTAATTGTTGAAGATGATCCAATGATGCAATTGGGACTAGAGCAATCGTTAATGACCCATCCCCAATTAGAAATTGTTGGACAAGCAGAAGATGGTTATTTAGGAGTCCAAGCAGCACTACGACTAAAACCTGATTTGGTGGTTATGGATATCGGTTTGCCGCGATTGGATGGCATTGCAGCGACGCAGCAAATCAAGGCAGCACTTCCAGAAACTCATGTAGTAATGTTGACATCCCACCAAACAGAAGCAGAAATTATTGCAGCTTTATCTAGCGGTGCCGATGCATATTGTATCAAAGGCGCGAGTGTGGAGCGATTGTTGAGTGCGATCGCCGCTGCGGTTGATGGTGCAGCTTACCTAGATCCCCACATTGCCAGGAGAGTGATTGACAACCTCAAGCCGCCTTCACCCACTACTAACACTGCTAACCTATCTACGCGGGAGTTAGAAGTGTTGAAACTGATGGTAGACGGGTTGAGTAATCCGGAGATTGCTGAGAAACTTTATCTCAGTCCCAACACTGTTAAAACTCACGTCCGGGGGATTATGAACAAACTAGCAGTAGATGATCGCGTCCAGGCTGCGGTTGTCGCACTGCGTTCGGGGTTGGTTTAAGATCGGCAAAATTTGCGATCGCCATCATGTTCGGGATACTGCCAAGAGTAAGCAAAATGACTCACTCCTTTTAGTTGTGGTGCAAATTGCCGCAGTGCCTGCATTTGCACTTCCAAAGGTGGACGATTGCTAATCGATGCTCCCCATTTGCCAGCCAAAGCCGGGATTACTTGCGTACCTGGTTTTGCCACACTCAAAACCCGTTGCACTTGCGGCACAATACAATTTGCATTACCGCAAGTTGCATAAGACATGGGATGCCACTGTAATGTACTAGGAAATCTATCCCAAGGTTGTAAGCGTGAATCGTACCCTTGTCCTAATGTTTGGTTGCCATCAGGGAAAAACACTACTCCTGCCGGAATTTTTAGCTGCTGTGCTGGGTAACTGGCTAAGGCAACAAAATCGAGAATACCTTGCATAGCATGGGCAACAGAGAGTTGCCACAACTCCCATTGCAACAGAGGTTGTCTGTTAGTTGCAGGCACGATTGATTTTTGTGCTGATGGCGGAATGCGTCCTTGCCACATGGGTTCACCTTCTTGAGGATATAGTTTATCGACTTCAGTGATATCGCCTGCGGTAATGTATCCTTTACTCAAAAAGCGTCGAATTAAGTCTAGCCCCTTGTAATTTAGTGCCCGTCGAAATAAAGCTTGCTGAGTTGCTTCACTAAATAGCCATAAATCTGCAACTTTGGTAGCGATGGAATCACTTCCCGCTTGCCGTGGATAGCGTATATAGTCGAGTAGCAAACCATCTGGACGCCGTCGGAGGATCTCTTGTACCATCTGGTAATAGTCGCGTTTTGCTTGCGGGTTGTAGGGGTCGATGAATACTTGAGAACCATCATCTACAACATACAGGCTCGTTTGTCCTTTGCCATTGCGGGCGATCGCTCCTTGTCTGTCTTTGAGTTGGGCATAAGTATAGCCGAAGTTGACAGTAAACATCCAAGCATATACCTTTAAACCACGTTGCCGACCTTTTTTAATTGCTGTCAACAACAGGTCAGTTTTTTCTGCCCCTCGATTACGAACCACAGAGGGCCAAACTGTAGGATTAGCAGCGACTGGTAAGAGTACTTGTCCATCGTAGAATACTTCTAAATAAACTTGGTTATATCCACGGTTGACAATCCGATCCATAACTTGCTCGATAGCCCCTGCCTTGATATCACAGGGATATAAGCGTAACCAGATAGCTTGAACTTGCGGCCAATTACGGTTGCGGCAATTCTGCATTTCCTGTGCATGTTCTTGCACTAGCTGTTGGTAGCGCTTCTCGGCATCTTGATTGCCTTTGAGGGCTGACAAACGTAAGTTTTCTTTTTCTCGTGCTGCTGTTGATGATAGCTGACAATACTGTGTTACTTGCGCCCCTGCTGGTTGGTTGCCAAAGTTGGGAATCAATAAACTACTGCTAAAAACGATAGCGAACAGGCGTTGCCAAAATAATTTTGTTTTTGCAAACTTCAAGGGACAATTAGACATACTTACTGGTAGATGGACAAAAAACAATTGAATCTAAATCAGTTAATTTGGGGCGGCATCGCTCGAATTATGTAATTCTTTAATTAGAGTTGTGTAGCCTACTGTCTCAAGACTGTCAAACTCCTATTTCTGTTGCAATCTTTCTCAAGAAAAATATAATAATTAGTCGTGCAAAATCTCTCTGCGTCCCCGCATCACCCTATCATACCGTTTCACTTTAAAATTGATACAAATAGAGGGCAGGGGCAGGGGGAAAATTACAGGCAAATCATTTGTATCAGATATTTCGTGAAATGGTATCAGTGATTAGAAGTCTTTAACAAGTTCCGTGGGTTTAAGTCCCCCGGTTCCATAACCAGCAAGTTTTGTGTTGGGGTCTGTCATTATACCAATTCGTAATTCGTAATGACGCGACGCTCCTGTGTCGCTCTAAGCGAAGCTATGCCGCAGGCTTTACGCTGACGCTCGTACCGACGCTCGATGACTCGCTCTAAGCGAAGCTGTGCCGCAGGCTTTACGCTCCGCTAACGTAATTCGTAATTAAGAAACTCTTATTTAGTATGGGTTTCGGAGTTTGAATGTGTAGCCGAATTTTAGAGAATTGGTATTACAAAGTTGAGGCAGTGTGATGTTGGGGAGCCACTGCGTTAGACGGGTTTCCCGGCATCCGCGCAAGTGGCGTGGTTTCCCCCATGAACAACTGCCGTCAGAGCGCAGGTTTCCCCCTGGTGACTTGGCGCTAAATCCCCATTACAAAACTTAATTACGAATTACGAATTACGAATTATTTAGTGGTTTGTGGAAACAAACCCTCTTCCCCTACACCCCTTTTTTGGTTATGCACCGCGCTGGAGTGCTGACTCTACCTGCTGCAACTCTTTTTCTAAGCGAGTTTTGAGTTTTTGTGGTACGGGACGGTTGGGATAGGAACTGTAGTGTCCGGCTAGGGAATTGAGAGCTGTTCGCATGGTTGTAAAGGAGCTAAGACCAGAAACGGAGTTGACTCTTTGATAGCGAGCTGAAAAGTCATTAATTTTTTGACGCGCTTCTGCTTGAATTGCTGCTTTATTTGGCGAATCTTCTGACAAATCTAGCGCTTGTTTCATGGCATTGACTACGGTAAAGGTATCTTGGCGATAATCTCCCGTCAGACTATCCAGACTACCAGAACAACCCATTAAACCAATGGCTAAAACCAAAACCAGGGCAAGCAGACGCGACCAATAGCGCTTCATATGCATTAAGTGAAGAATACGTAAATCAACGTCCATCCTATCTTGGATTGGTATCTTGGGGATCAATTCAGTGGGGAGTTGGGAATTAAAGGGAGCAGGAGGAGAATAAATAATTACGAATTCCCCAATCCCTAGCCTCTTTCTCGATATCCACCAGCGTAGTTAATCACACACATCGTTTTGTATTTTTTGTGAGTTCCGCAAGCAACACCAGTAACTTTGAAAGCACCATTAAAAATATTTTTTCTGTGACCGCGATCGCGCACACCATCATCAATAATTAACTGCATGACAATATCTTGGGCGGTATCTGGCCCATAGCTAATATTTTCAGCGGCGGTTACTTGCCAAGCACCATAACGATTTATCCGAGCAAAAGGGCTACTACCATCACTGCCATTGTGCCCTGTGGTACCTTTTGTCCCTTGGTCTTTAACATGGTCTTCAGCAGCCAGAGACATCCCCTTGGATGCACTTAATGCTCCCACAGGACGCGCTGATGTGAGAAATGTCAGTGCCTCATCAACTGCCCTTACACCTTCCTGAGTTTGCAAATAAGTAGTATCAGAAATTTTGACTCGACTACCTTGGAAGCGCTTCTTATAATTTTCAATAATTGGAATATATGATTGAGGGTTTATTCGTACTTTATTAGTTTCATTAATCACTTGTTGTTCTAAGTTTGAAAGATAACTTGCCTTTGCCAACACAGGCGGGCTAGTTTCTTGAACAACATTTGAAGTATTTTTTGTTACAGATGGACTGTGAGATTGTATTACCTTATTAGAGCAGCCAAATATCATACTAACAGGCAAAAAGATCCAAAATTTGATGCGACGCATTGATAACCTCACGATTTGTTCTACGGTTTTGTGAATTAGATACACCGCAGGACTAAAGAAATACGAATTTTTAACGCAGAATTTAGCCAAGAAAAACACAAAGTAGTACAGCAGGACTACAGATAACCCTGCGCTTCTCTTTGTTCCTGGAGCGTTTCAATTGTATCACTTAATACCTGTTTTCACCTTGCCAACACAAAAACGTAAATCACAATTTTTGGTCATTAGTAACAAAAACTAGCGTTATGATAAATAATTCAAAATTTAAAACAGTTTCATTCGGGATATAAATCCCCATCTGAAAGTGAGCTACGTATAGACTTAGGGGTCTTAAACCCTTTAATTTACGATAAATAATTCGTAATAACAAAATAATTAAAAATTCAAAACTAAGAACATGAGGAGTGATGAAGATTTCTCATCTTCACTCCTCATCAGCTACTCCTTACACTTGTCTATAAGTACAGCAGTTCAATAGTAAACTCAACCTCTAACTAAAGATGCACATTATTGTTAACTTATAGTGTATACCTATATACGTGTAGGTACAGCAAGGAACAGGGAGCGGGGAACAGGAGAGAAAGTCTTTTGTTCGATGAATTTGTTCTTAAAGTTTGTACTTTATTTACCTGTAAGCTGCTGTAAATTAAATTCAACAAAATTCGTGAAAAAATGTTTATTAGACAAGTTAATTCAGGAAGAAAGGGAAGATTTTCTATTTTGTCTTTTCTTCCCTTTGACTTACTGATAATTTTGCGATCGCGCGAGTCCTAGAGTTATATTACCTGTATTAGCTCATTGATAAGCTAACCAATTTCCAAAAAGAGATAAAGGTTTAAAGAAAAGTTTTGGACGAATATAATTCGCTACTACACAAAGCTTAGTTCACCTCCGTGGAAAACACGGAAAATCAAGGTTTTGAAACCCACGGAGGTGGTTTTTATCTATGTAGCCAAGCCAGTGCGTTGGGCGGCTTTGCCGACTTGAAGCAACTGGCGCACGATTTATAATCGTCGGGGCTAGTATTAATTTAGACTTTTCAAACGACCTCTTAGTGAGTAACTTATTTTCCCTATTCCTTGTTCCCTTTCATTTGGCATTAGCTAATATACTTTCAATATCAGATAGCTGTATCACACCTGAGAAAGTCGGATTACTCATCATAAAAAAAGGTGTACTAGAAACCCCCAATTTCTCAGCTAACTGGATATCTTTCTCAATCGCGGGAGTTGCGAGAGTGCGTTCGCGTTTAAACTTACCTAAATCCAGGTTGAGGTTTTTAGCAATATCTAGATATAACACCTCACCCAGTTGCTTTTGATTAGTAAACAAGGAATCATGATATTCCCAAAACTTTCCCTGTTGTTGGGCAGCCCAAGCCGCTGTTGCAGCTGGCAACGCTTCAGCATGAATTGAAGTTAAGGGTAAATTTTTATAACCTAGTGTCAACTTATCTTGATACTTTGCTAACAGCAGTTTCAAATCTTCATGTGCTTTAGCGCAGTATGGACATTGAAAATCAGAAAATTCAATCAGCACAGTTTGTAACTTAGCTGAACCCGTAACTGGAGACTCACCAATCACCGTTTTAGGATTAGTTTTTAATTCCTGTAAAAATGCTTGCCGTACTTGCTTTAATTGCTGTTGTTGTCGTTGCTGATATGCTTGAACAGATTCGATAATTACTTCTGGATGTTCGCGGATAATTTGTAATACTTGCTGTTCTAGTTTTGGATCGATTTTACTAGCCGCTTGTGCAGGAAATGACCATACTAAAACTAAACATACTAAACCTGTTATTACCCAGGTTTTTATCCAATCGAAGAATTTGTTCATATTATGACTGTTGGAAACGGAATAATAAGTTAAACACTGCACCAGCGGCGGCTTCCTCTCCTCGGAAGTCATCAAATGCAGTTAATTGGAACAGTTGACGAGTAATTTTGATTCCTGCAACCAGTTTTCGCAAATCGGATTCACCGTCTTTTGTGAGGCGGTTGGCAAAAAACAATACAGCTCGCCGAGCCTGTACCAATCACAATATAATCGTATTCAGCCATAAGATTCTCCTGATTAATTACGAAGTTTGTAGAATCATACTGTTTTTAGCGATCGCTAAAAACAAACCTACTTTAAACTTATGTCATTACTTCTGTTGGCGTCAGCCCTAACGATAAGTCTTCAAGCGAACATGATATGAATCAGATTATGTTTAAAAAATTAGCAGCAGGAATTGGTTTTGGGATACTATTTGCTGTAAACCCTATAGCTATAGGTGAGAATCACAGTTCAAACTACCCTAGCAATTTTCTTGATAAGTCGAGCAAAAAATTAATTGATTCGTCTAAAAATTCCATAGGTGGAATTAAACTAGGTATGAAAGAAAAGGATATTATTAAAAAATTGGGTAAACCGAAAAGTCGAACTATAACATATGGTAAATTTTGTGATTTTGACTTATATACTACTACTTGGAAATTCAACGGCTTAGAAATTGAAGGACTTTCAACTTCTAGTAACCCAAGCAAAAGTGAAGTGCATCAAATCACTACTACTAGTTCGTCTTATCCCACTGAGAAAGGGGTAAAGGTTAGCGATCGCATAACTACGGCTCTCAAAGCATACTCAACGTTTTTATCAACACATGAGTATACCTCAACATTATCAACAAGCGAGCTTCTATCAAAAATTGATAGTGAAAATGGTTTAGTATATCCAAATGATGCTTATGGTGGTTTATTCTTTTCTATTAATAAACAAAAGGGCATTAAAGAAATTAGATTAGTGAAAGGTGCTTGTTGAAAAATAGCAGAGATCTGGCGATGACTGAAACTACTAATTCACATTTGAGTACGATAAATTGGCAGCTTTAACCACTCACTGAGTTCATAAGCTAACCACTCAAGTTCGGCTGGAGAGAGTGAACCATCTTCCCCTAGTTGATATTTTTGCTGTCCTGCCCAAATTCTCAGAAAACCATCTGAGTTATCGCTGTTACTGTAATACTCTATGGCGCTAATGCCCATTCTCAGGCTAGGGGGTGGATCTTTTTTGGATGCAGATGTCAGGTTAATTTGCTGATTATCAATATGAAGCTGGGTATAGTTATTGCTATTCTGGCTCGAATCTTGGGGAATTAAAATATCAATCCAACTCGGTCTTTTGAGTAAGACAATTTTGCTGTCAATCGGTTTTTCAATGGAAATTTGAGATGGTATAACCTTTGGTAATCCCTTCCGAAATAGAGCTGTGGGCAACGATAAATGCTGCATAGTTTCTTGAGTGGGCAAATTTAACCACTTTCCCAGTTCAGAGGCTAACCACTGCAACTCTTGAGGAGAAAGCAAAGAGTTACTATCTAATTTATACTGTTTATCTGCCCAAATAATTAATGAGTGGTAGCCTTCACTATTTCGGTACTCTAAGCTAGTGATTGTTTGCCGAGGGCTAGAAATTGCAGTTTTAGGTTTGTCTTGTTCATAAAGGCAAAGGGTAATCTGATACTGATCAATCCTGAGAGTATTTAATTTAGTTAAAGGTCGTCTGAAAATACTTAAAATAATTCGCTCTAAGTAGGAGCCACTTATCCATAGCAGCAGGAGAGAAACTGATAAAACTGGGTTGAAAAAAGCAAGAATTAAACCTACACCAAACCAGACAGCAACGTTTTTGAATAATGGTGATAGTGTATAAATTCGTTGAGTTCGTGTCTGAGGAAATTGAATGGTTAGTAAATTTGCTGTTGTTGATAGTTTAACTGGGCTGCCATGAGGTTTAGCGATCGCAATCGGTGCAACTTCTACCCCAGGTTTTTCAATGTATACTTGTTGACCTGTGGATAAGCGATCTAAACTTCGCAGTGCTGCTTCTGCCGATGCAAACCGCTCATCTAAACCCGGTTCTACTAATCGTGCTAACCACTGCGTTAATTCAGAACTGAGATTAGTCAAGGGCTTGAATTGTAACCTCAGTTGTTTTTGAGGAATATCGGCAGGGTGCTTTCCTGTTGCCATATAAATTAGCGTTGCACCTAACCCGTATAAATCCGATGCAGGATTAGCACGCCCACCAAATTGTTCTGGGGGCATGTAGCCATAAGTACCAACAATTGTAATCGTTCCGCTTTCCCTGGCTGCTAATGTCTGCACAGAACCAAAATCCACCAAGTACACATCGCCAATCGAATGTCCAGAACGATTTTTCAGGAGAATGTTACTCGGTTTGATATCTCGGTGAATGACGGGTGGTTGGCGACCGTGTAGATAGATCAGAATTTCCAGAAGCGATGTGGCAAGTTGTTTGACATCCAGTTCGCTAAATGTCCGCCCTGCTTTTAAGCACGCTTCTAAAGATTCTCCTTCTATATAGCTTTGCACTAATGCAAAGTTATGAGTGTTGGCTGAAGCTAGGTCAAAGAAATCTAGATATTGCGGAATGGCTGGATGGGAAAGTGTACGTAATGTTTCTGCTTCGCGCTCAAATAATTTTAGGTCATCCCAAACGAATTCTTGGCTAAAACTGAGTAATTTCACAACTACCAGATTTTGAGTTTGTCGATCCCATGCTAACAGCGCTTGTCGTCCAGCTTTTTTACCCAATTGCCGACGAATTTCGTAGCGGTCTACTAGTAAGTGACCTATCATCGCTAACCCCTTACGTAGAATAGTTCACTCTAGAAATACTAACGCTGTTGCTAATAATTCTGGAGCGTCCTAACTAGGGATGCGATCGCAATCACTATAAAATTACAGCTTTCTGTAGAGATAAATATTGATTATTTTGAGCAAATCTATAGTATATTTACATAAATTCAGTAAAATTTTTAACTAGTAATATTTGTATCAAGTTATATTTAAAAAATTAGCAGTAGCAATTGGTTTTGGGATATTACTGGTTGTAAATCCTACAGCCACAGGTGAGAACAGCAATCTTCTTGATAAGTCCAGCAAGAAAGAAATTGATGTATCTAAGATATCCATAGGTGGTATTAAGTTGGGTATGAAAGAGAAGGAAATTATCAAAAAATTAGGTAGGCCGAAAAGTCGAACTACAAAGTACGATGATGTTTGTTATAGCTCCTATATTACTACTTGGAAATACAATGAATTAGAAATAGAAGGTCTTTCAACTTCTAATAATGTAAGTCAAAGTGAAGTACATTTAATTAAAACTTCTAGTTCGCATCATCCCACTGATAAAGGGATAAAGGTAGGCGATCGCATAGGTAAAGCCCAAAAAACATACTCTGCGTTTTTATCAAGAAATGATACTAAAAACTATTTAGCATATCCCAACGATGCTTTTGGTGGTTTAGTATTTTCTATTAGCAAACAGGGGGTAATTAGAGAAATTCAATTACTAGGAGCATCCTGTTAATATACATTAGACTTCTTGCTAAAGTCATGCTTAATATTAGAGCCGACCGCCTAGAATGCTTAGCGGCGGCTCAACTTAATTGTTAGGCTTCGATAACTACTCTCAAGTTGCCGCGTTTTTTTGCAACGCGACAAGCAGTAGTGCTACCGGAACGTTCAAATTCTAAATCGAGGATGGTAGGGCCTACTCGCAAATTATGGAAGGACAGACGATTGATTGACTCTGGTAAAGCCGGATCAATGATTCGTAAGCAATTATTTTGAGCATCAGGCACTAAATTGACCATCATTTGCAGTAATTGAAATATACTACCCGTTGCCCAAGCTTGCGGAGTACAAGCAACAGGATACTGCACAGGGGCATTATCACCGTTACGTTCGTAACCACAGAAAAGTTCGGGAGGGCGTTGATAGGATTGCTGACAAGTCATGTCAAATAAGCCTTGGAAAAGTTCTAGGGCTTGGTCGATTAAACCAAGCGATCGCAATCCCATGGCAATCAATGCGTTATCATGCGGCCAAACTGAACCAATGTGATAACCCATCGGATTATAAGCTGGTGACAAACTACTTAAGGTACGAATTCCCCAACCATTAAACATATCTGGGGCGCGTAATCTTTCCGCTACACTATAGGCTCTTTCGGGTGTAAAAATGCCCAGATGTAAGCAATGACCAGGATTTGAGGTAATGCTGTCTACTTGTTTACCGTCTCCATCCAAAGCTAAAGCGCAAAAATCTTGGTCTTCTATCCAAAAATCCCTGTTAAAACGCACCTTCAGGTTTCTGGCCTCTTCTTGCCAACGGTCTGCTAAATCAAGTCGCTTCTTCATCTTGGCAATTTCTGCTAGGCGCGTTTTTGCCGAATAGACGTAGGCTTGCACCTCACAAAGGGCAATTGGGCCGTTGGCTAGTTCTCCTTTGCGGTCTACAATACAGTCACCAGAGTCTTTCCACCCTTGATTGTCTAAACCGCGTTTAGATTTGCGGTAGTAGCTTAAATAGCTGGTTTGTTTGGTATGACGATCAATCCACTCCATAGCCGCTAGGGCATTGGGCCAAAGTTGTTCTAGGGTTTCTTGGTCGTGAGTCCAAGCGTAGTATTCGGCATACAACATCAACCACAGGGGAGTGGCATCAACTGTACCGTAGTAAGGTGTATGGGGGATTTCTTGACACCGAGCCATTTCCCCTAAGCGCAACTCGTGTAAAATTTTACCCGGTTCTTCTTCGCGCCATTCATCATCGATTTTCCCTTGATGTAAGGCTAATAAAGTTAGAGTTTCTTTCGCAATTTGCGAGTTTAACATCAGAGTTTGGGAAGCTGTAATCAGCGAATCTCGACCAAATAGTGTAGAAAACCAAGGCACTCCAGCAGAAACAGTTTTATATTTACCAAAAGACTGACGCAATAAATACATATCTTGCTCAGCCCTTTCAATTGCTCGATTGAAGGTGCTTTTGTCTGAGCTGATTCGGGTAATTTGTTGTACCCAGTTTTGCTCTTCCATCCATTCTGCGGCTTTTGCTTGTCCTAAAGTGGTAGCTGCACTCACGGTGGAACTAGACTTGTTGTTGGTCAACATATTTACCCGATAGCCTAGCTTTTGCGTTTCGTGAGAAGCTAACTCTAGCTGCCAAACCGCAGTGTAACCCCTAAAATGGTTTGGTTGGCAATGCTGGAATTGGATACGGGATTCCATCACCGCCCCATCTAAACCTTGATATGCAAGAGTTAAAGATGTTTCTGTAACAGAGTGTGGTTGACTCTGAATAGGTATAAGTCCATCAGCTGTAGGCGATACTTCTTCTGGTGTTGGTTCCACCAAACGCAAAAGCCGGCCCCGTTTGTCTCTGCTATAGCCCCGAACTTCAAATAAATCTACAAAATCGGCATCAAAGCTGATGCTGAGTTCTAAACTGACGGTAGTTGTGCTATAGTTTGTGATTTCTATTTCTTCAAATAGTGCCCCATTGAGGACAATTTCGCGGCGGATTCCTACAGTATCGGCTTTGAGGCGGTCTTCAATTCTGGGGTTGGTACACAAAACTGACAACGCAAAACCTTTTTGGGCAGTACTACTGAGAAGTATAGGCGATCGCCCCTCAATCTGTAACTCTAAGCGACTGAGAAACCGCGTATCGCTACAAAACAGTCCCATGCTGGGGTTGCCATCATTCAGGGAACAGCCAGAAATGTTCCCCATCGGATCTGTCACCAAGAATAAATCATCATCTTTTACCGTCAGAGTTGGCTGTGGTCTTTCACTGACAACACAAGGCCATTCCGGGATTGGTAGTTGTTCTGCTGGAATAAAAGTCTTTCCGTCCAAAAAAATTTTTTCCGGGGTCATCAGTGTATCCGGTGTCATTAGCCAAGGTTCCTGTTTGGGCAATAGGGACTGGGGATTGGGGACTGGGGATTGGGGACTGGGGATTGGGGACTGGGGACTGGGGATTGGGGACGCGGGGACGCGGGGACTGAATAATGATCTTTCTCCCTCATCTCCCTCATCCCCCTCATCCCCCTCATCTCCCTCATCTCCCTCATCCCCCACATCTGAGTCATTCTAGCCAAAATAATGCTTACATAACTGCTGGCAAAAAAGCAGTGAGCAAATTAAAGTTATCTCACTCATGAGAAAATCTTATGTATTTGTGTTGATGAGTTGACAGTTAAGGCTGATATTTTGGTATTTGATTAGACAAATTTATGATATTTAATAATCCTTGAAAGAGGATTGGGAAATAGGGAATAGGAACTGGGGAGGCAGGGTGAGAAATACTACTAAGCTGTTCCACATATAACTTGCATAATTAGGGCGGGCAAGATGCCCACCCCACAAGAGTTTTATTTAATTTGATTATGTAATTTAGATGTTTTTTAGCTTAACACTCACTCCTGACTCAGCACTTCCCCAATCCCCAAGATGGAATTGCGATCGCATTTACTATTTCGGCGATCGCATTTGTTATTTCGGCGGCTACATTTGTTATTTCGGCGGCTACATTTGTTATTTCGGCGACTATATTTGCTATTTCGGCGATCGCATTTGTTATTTCGGCGACTATATTTGCTATTTCGGCGATCGCATTTGTTATTTCGGCGACTACATTTGCTATTTCGGCGATCGCATTTACTATTTCGGCGATGCCTGTGGCGGGCTACGCTAACGCATTTGCTGATTGCACTTATTATCAAACAACAAATCAATATAAAAAATGAGTAAAAACACAGACAACCTCGTAATTATTGCATTGAACTTTTAATGAAATAAATCCATAAAACTACCCATCTCAGGTAAAAAGATGTTCCACTATGTTGAAAAAGGAATTATTAAAAAAAGGATATCTGATGTCTTTAAAAACTCGTGGTTCTGCTGCTGTTAACAAAGCCCAACTTCGTCTTGCCTTGCTTAAATCCATTGATGAAAATCTGGATTTAGGACATGGGTTAACAATTGAAGCCTACAACCACCTAATCAACACTACCCGTGCTGTACTAGAAGCTCATAATACGCTGGTGTCCAATCTTGAAGAATCGCGTAAAACAATCACCCAGATGGATAAAGCCCTTTCCGAAATGTCTGAACGAATGCTAAGTGGAGTTGCAACTGTCTACGGCAGAAACAGTATAGAGTATTCCAAGGCTGGCGGCTCTAATCGAAAACGAAGTAAACAATCTAGTTCAAAAGTTACTCCAGTTGTAGCGGTTCTTACTACTCAACCTACTCAAGCTGCAATTGCAAATGCGTCAACTAACGGTAATGGCACAACTCCTTTGCTGCAATAATCAACTTTTTGGCTCATACACCTACTATGCGAGTTCCTATGGTCATTGCTGGGACAGATATTCCTTAGACTTCTTGCATAAATATTTTTTGTCGGGCTAAGCTGTTCCACATATAACTTGCATAATTAGAGCGGGCAAGATGCCCACTCCACAAGAGTTTTATTTAATTTGATTATGTAATTTAGATGTTTTTTAGCTTACGCCCCGCTTCGCTAACACGCAGAGGCGCAAAGAAGGACTTTTGCAAGAGGTTTATTGACCAATTTTGCTTCGGAAAAATTACGGGGGGCGATCGCTAATTTACCAAATACAAGACGCGATTGATCGGATCTCGATAATGTGATTAAAATTACTCGCGGTGCTGTACTCAAGAGTAAAATACACCCCACTGCCTATCTTCCCCTGTCCCCTTTATTTGTAGATTCTTTGCGAAGGCTACCTCATGGCAAAATTGGTCGAAAATATATATTGGGCGTAATAGCCTATTATTTTGAAATATCACAATACCAATCAATGGATAAAAAACTTAGGTAAAGAATAAAGTAACTGTGACAAATGGCTTAAGCACATCGGGACACAAAATACAAATGAAATATCCCAAATGTGTAAATCAAGCTGCACCTGTCACTCCTAGATGGTAAAAATGTGCTATGCCTGCCTTGGCAAAAATGCTTTTTAGCATTCTTTACATATTGCAACTGTCAATTTAACTTGAAAGTCCGTTGTAATTTGTACAATGCAGCTGTGACGTGGATATTTTCCAGTTTGGGCATTTAATAATATTCATGAGCATTTCGACTTCCGTGTTGAGTGATCTGCTAAAGACTCTCCCTCACCTACGGCCCCAGCTATATTTTAAGGCTTCTTTAACGGCGCTCTCCCATGCGATGGAAGACCAAGTTTTGGCTGCGACTCTAGTCCAGCCTTTAGTGATTGCTAGCTTCCAACGAGAGCGATTCTATCGCCAAGAAGCCCATCGCTATCAGCGTCTGTCTCAGAGAAGTGATCAAATATACGTATTATCTGCACCAGAAACAGATTTTACCAATAGCTCAGAATACTATGAAAAAGTAGCTTTTGAGCCAGAGGATGCTTTAAGTCAAGAATGGCATTTAGTAGTCATCGCGCATAATTATGCTACTTGTTTAGTCTGCCGAGAAAGTCTTGGCTCCATTGCTAAAAATAAGCAACTACCAGAGCTAAGTCCCAGCCTGGATATGGATACAGCGCGAAGATTTGAAGGAATTTGGACTTCAGAGAGGGGCGTTAGTATCAAAGCAGCTCAATTGCTACTAGACAGGATTTTGGTCTATAGACCAGATTTAACAGGCAAAATTGCCCAAGCACGCCAGAGATTTGGCATTGGGGAACAAGGAAGTAAATCTGGGGCAGTGCAAATCAACGAGTATGCTTGTGATATCGATACTGACCCCTTTGTGCAGCGTTTAGTCACTTATCTGCAAGCAAGTCAATACAAATTACACAAAGCTTATCGTTCGATCGCAGCCCAAGCACGTAAAGAGCGTTTAGTCAACTCAATTAGTACCGCAATTCGGCGATCGCTCGATCCTCACGAAGTTCTCCAAGTCGCAGCGCAAGAATTAGGGCAACATCTAGAAGCTTGTCGCTGTCTAATTTACCGCGCTCAAGTCACAGATAGCCAAGCCATCATCGAACACGAGTTTCTCACCCCCGGTGTAGTATCCGTTTGCGGGCAAACTTGGGAGTTAGAGCAAAATCCTCTATTTCGAGAAATCGTCAAAGAAGACGAAGGCGTTTGTGTTAGCGATACAATGACCGACCCCCGCGTTACTAATTCGGCGGGACTGTCTTTGATTGCTAAAAAATTTGCCATTCGCTCTTGGCTGATAGAACCAGTATTCTTTCAAGGGCGATTGTTAGGTATAGTAGAGTTACACTACTGTAGTCTGCCACCCCATGATTGGCAGCCTGGAGAATTAGATTTGGTAGAAGCGATCGCCACTCACGTAGGTGCAGCCCTCATCCAAGCTGAAGCTTACGCCAACTTAGAAGAACTTAACAAGCAATTAGAAGCTCTAGACCGCACCCGCAGCAATCTAATTGCCATCACTGGACACGAACTCCGCACCCCCCTATCCACAATTCAAGTGTGCTTAGAAAGTCTTGCCAGTGAGCCAGATATGCCTCTAGAGTTGCAGCAAGTGATGATTAACACAGCACTTTCCGACTCAGAACGGATGCGGAAACTAGTGCAAGATTTCCTGACACTTTCCAACCTCGAAAGCGGTCGGGTAGAATGGCATCCAGAATCTCTCAGCTTACAAGAGTGTGTGGATTTAGCACTTAGCCGCACCCGCACCCGTTCCTCAACAACAGAAAAACCCCCCCAAATCAAAACTCAAATTACTCAAAACTTACCCCTAGTGAAAGCTGATGGCGATTGGTTAGTAGAAGTACTGGCAAAACTCATAGACAACGCATATAAATTTACGCCATCAGCCGGAGAAATTACTATTAAAGCTACTCGTAACAGCAATCAAATGGTTGAGGTGACAGTAGCCGATACCGGACGTGGCATAGAACCTAATCGTCTAGAAGTAGTTTTTGACCGCTTTTATCAAGAAGAGGGAGCGCTACGCCGTACCGCTGGTGGTACAGGATTGGGTTTGGCAATTTGCCGCCAAATTGTCAATGGCTGGGGTGGTCAAATTTGGGCAGAATCAAAAGGCAAAGACCAAGGTAGCCAGTTTCACTTTACCGTTCCCATCGTCCAGGGGAGCAAAGAGGAAAAGCGCTCAAGAGTTAAGAGTCGCTAGGAATGGACAGGGGGAGATAGGGGACGCGGAGAATAATCAATAGACCTCTTGCAAAAGTCGGATACTCGCCAGAAAATAAATTTTCTGGCTGATAACTCAAGTCGGTTTCAACCGACTAATAACAGTATTTTTAGTCCGTTTCAACGGACTTTTGCTATTAGGCAGAGACTTGAGTCTCTGACGGTTCAAGTATTTTTGCAAGAAGTCTAATGACAATTCCCCAGTACCCCCATTCCCTGCTCCCTGTTCCCTTCTACTAAAAACTGTTACAGTCTATGACGCGATCGCAATATGACCCTGGTCGCAGTGTTACGATGCCCTAAAAACGTTGAGAGAGTACTTATGGCAGAAACACTTTCTGGACAAACGCCGTTGTTCGCTGGCAGCACTGGTGGCTTGCTAACAAAAGCAAAAGTAGAAGAAGTGTACGCAATCACCTGGAATAGCCCAAAACAGCAAGTTTTTGAATTGCCTACAGGCGGTGCTGCTACCATGCTGCAAGGTGACAACTTGCTGTATATAGCTCGCAAAGAATATGGTATTGCTTTGGGTGGTCAACTCCGGAAATTCAAAATCACAAACTACAAAATTTACCGGATTCTACCCAACGGAGAAACTACCGCAATTCACCCAGCTGATGGTGTCTTCCCAGAAAAAGTGAACGAAGGTCGCGACAAAGTACGCTATGTAGACCGCCGCATTGGACAAAACCCCAGTCCAGTTAAACTTAAGTTTAGCGGTGTTGCTACCTACGATGCTCCCTAACTAGCGGCTCATCTAAAAAGGGAACAGGGAATAGGGAATAGGGAACAGTTTTTCTGTCTGACAAAGTTCTGAGTGGAGATTTCCTCCACTCAACGCTAGTGGCGCTCCTGTGTCGCTAACGCTAACTTTCAAGTCGAGAAACTTGCCCTATTTCCTATTCCCTATTCAGGGAAAGTGGTATTTTTTAGCTAAAGTATAAAAATATACCTAAAAATCCTGTTCCCCTTCTCCTGTCGGAGACGCTGCGCGAACGGGTGATGCTCCTAACGTCGCTAACGCTGCGCTAACGCCACTTTGCCAGACGCTCGATGACTCGCTCTAAGCGAAGCTATGCCGCAGGCTTTACGCTGCGCTATCGTGACGGAGACCGCCAAGACGGCAAGTAGACTCACCTGTTGCCCGTTCCCTATTCCTTCTTTAAATGCCTTAATGATTTTTCCTAATTTTTCTGAATTTTCTACTCTAGTCCAGCAAGGTAATTTTGTTCCTGTATATCAGGAATGGGTCGCTGACTTAGATACACCAGTATCTGCTTGGTATAAAGTATGTGCAGATCAGCCCTACAGCTTTTTGTTGGAATCGGTGGAAGGTGGAGAAAAACTAGGACGCTATAGTTTAGTGGGTTGTGATCCGCTATGGATTTTGGAGGCTAGAGGCGATAAGACTACTCAGATACACCGCGATGGTTCTCAGGTGGTTTTTACAGGCGACCCTTTTATCGCTCTCACCAACTGTTTAGCAGATTATCATCCAGTCAAGTTACCACAGCTACCCGCCGGAATTGGTGGATTATTTGGGTTTTGGGGCTACGAATTGATTCGCTGGATAGAACCGCGTGTACCAATTCATCCACCAGAGCAGAGAAATATTCCTGATGGGTTGTGGATGCAAGTAGACCATCTGTTGATTTTTGATCAGGTAAAACGTAAGATTTGGGCGATCGCCTACGCTGATTTACGTCATATAGAAACAAGCAGTAGCACATTGATAGAATCGGCATATCAAAAAGCGTGCGATCGTGTTAACCAAATGGTTAGCAAGCTATCATTGCCCCTATCACCGCAAAAAACCATATTTGAATGGACATTCCCAGGAAATAAAACAGCAGATCAAGCACAAGAATACACTAGCAACTTTACTCAGCCAGATTTTTGTGCCAGCGTCCAAAAAGCCAAGGAATATATTAGAGCGGGAGATATTTTCCAAGTTGTAATTTCTCAGCAACTCTCAACAGAATATACAGGCGAACCCTTTGCTCTTTATCGTTCCCTACGTCAGATTAATCCTTCGCCTTACATGGCTTACTTTAACTTTCAAGACTGGCAAATTATTGGCTCCAGTCCAGAAGTAATGGTAAAAGCCGAACGAGATTTAGATGGTGAAACAATAGCAACACTACGCCCAATTGCCGGAACACGTCCACGGGGAAAAACAACCAAAGAAGATACAGATCTTGCTGAAGATTTACTCAAAGATCCCAAAGAAGTTGCTGAACACGTCATGCTCGTTGATTTAGGGCGAAATGACTTAGGGCGGGTTTGCGAAAGCGGTAGTGTCAAAGTCGATGAACTAATGGTAATTGAGCGTTATTCTCATGTCATGCACATTGTTAGCAACGTCGTTGGTAAACTAGCCAAGAACAAAACAGCATGGGATTTAATGAAAGCTTGCTTTCCAGCGGGTACAGTCAGCGGCGCACCCAAAATTCGTGCTATGGAAATTATTTATGAATTAGAACCTAGTCGCCGGGGTGTTTATTCAGGGGTATATGGATATTACGATTTTGAAGGACAATTAAATAGTGCTATAGCAATTCGCACCATGGTGTTGCGTAATAACACTGTGAATGTCCAAGCTGGTGCAGGCTTAGTAGCTGATTCCGAGCCAGAGAAAGAATATGAAGAGACACTAAATAAAGCCAAAGGATTGTTAGAAGCAATTCGCTGCTTACGTAATTCGTAATGACGCTCCTACGGATGCTCGTACCGACGCTCGTTCCTCGCTACCGCTGCGCTAATGCTATCGCTGTGAAGTGCGTAATTCGTAATTCAAAAATAAAACCTCCTCCTGCCCCCATTCTCCGTGGGCTTCTCTGCGAGACGCTACGCGTAGCTTGCTGAAGCAAAGGGGTACAACTTGACTCAGCCCACTCCCCACTCCTATCTACTTGAGGTGACAACAAAAATGGAATTTGATTTTATTACTGCTTTAGGAATATCAGCAGGAGTACTAACCACCATTGCGTATCTACCTCAACTCATCAAAACTTGGAAATCAAAATCAGCTGATGACCTTTCTTGGAGTATGCTGATTGTTTTGTGTACAGGCATTATTTTATGGCTGATATATGGTTTTTCTGTTCAAGATTTGCCGATTATTGGTGCTAATATTGTTACCTTAATTTTTGCTTCTATCATTTTGATATTGAAGATCAAATACAAAAACCAAGAATAGCTGTAGCGATTCATTTAACAAGTTCCGTAGGTTTACAGCACTTTGCAAGTAAATGAAGTACACATCTTAAATATGATAAATCTTGTGGGGTGGGCATCCTGCCCGCCCTTGTGTACTTCATTCAGATGAAATGTGCTGTAAGTCCCCCGGTTCTATAATCGGCAAGTTTTGTGTTGGGGTCTTACAAAGTTGAGGCAGTGTGATCTTGGGGGTTTCCCCCATGAACAACTGCCGTCAGAGCGGAGGAAACCTCCGCTCTGACTTTGCGCTAAATCCCCATTACAAAGCTTAATTACGAATTACGAATTACGTTAGCGCAGCGTAAAGCCTGCGGCATAGCTTCGCTTAGAGCGAGTCCTCGATAGCGTCAGCGTTAGCGACACAGGAGCGTCGCGTCATTACGAATTATTTAAATCCCCATTGCAAAACTTAATTACGCGCTTCGCAGCGGTAGTGAGTCCGCGATAGCGTTAGCGTAAAGCCTGCGGCATAGCTTCGCTTAGAGCGAGTCATCTCCCAAGGGGAGACGCCAAAGGCGAACGAGCGTCGGTACGAGCGTCAGCGGTAGCGACACAGGAGCGTCGCGTCATTACAAATTACGAATTACGAATTACGAATTACGAATTATTACCGCGCTGGTTCACCTGCTCCCCAAAGCAATGAGATACTTTTTTCGTTGGAAGCCGCTTATGTCTGGGAACACTAAATCCAGAAATTTGCTGGATTTATCAGTATGATTAGCAGTCAAGCCAGTATTCCCAAATACCAAGTAACAGAAGAAATTTATAATGGTTCTAGAACTGTGGTTTATCGAGGGTATCGAGAAACTGACTCTTTACCCGTAGTGATTAAACTCCTGAAAAATCCTTATCCGAGTTTGAGCGAACTGGTACAGTTTCGCAATCAGTACACCATTGCCAAAAATCTTAACTCACCTGTTATTATCCAAACCTATAGCCTAGAACTTTATCAAAATGGCTATGCGTTAGTGATGGAAGATTTTGGGGGGATTTCACTTAAAGATTATTTTACTTCTATAGAGACGTTGCACGTCAAGTCTCTAGAAGAATTTTTAGAAATAGCGATCGCTCTGTGCAACATCTTAGATATTCTCTATCGAGAGCGGATTATTCATAAAGATATTAAACCCAGGAATATTTTAATTAACCCCCAAACTAAACAAGTTAAATTAATTGACTTTAGTATTGCATCTTTGCTACCACGAGAAACTCAAACCTTGATTAATCCTAATGTCTTAGAGGGGACGCTGGCATATATTTCCCCAGAACAAACAGGCAGAATGAATCGAGGTATTGACTATCGGACAGACTTATATTCTTTAGGTGTGACTTTATATGAAATACTGACAGGTAAATTACCGTTTCCATCACATGATGCAATGGAATTGGTACATTGTCATATTGCTAAACCATCACCCTTAGTATACGAAATCAACTCAGAAATTCCGTATGTACTCTCTGAAATTATCAACAAATTGATGGCGAAAAATGCTGAAGACCGCTATCAAAGTGCCTTGGGATTGAAATATGACTTAGAAACATGTTTACATCAACTACAAAAAATAGGAGAAATTCAGAGTTTTGCAATTGCCCAAAGGGATGTGTGCGATCGCTTCCTCGTATGCGACAAACTCTATGGACGAGAACAGGAAGTGCAAACGCTGCTAGAAGCCTTTGAACGGGTTACAAATGGAGCATCAGTTCTGATGCTGGTGGCAGGCTTTTCTGGTATTGGCAAAACCGCCGTGGTTAATGAAGTGCATAAGCCGATTGTCCGGTGTAACGGCTACTTCATCAAAGGCAAGTATGATCAGTTCAACCGCAACATTCCCTTGGATGCATTTGTGCAAGCCTTTCAAGATTTGATGGGACAACTGTTGAGTGAAAGTGACAAACAATTGGCGCAGTGGAAAGACAAAATTCTATCTGTTTTGGGAGAGAACGGGCAGGTAATGATTGAGGTGATTCCAGAATTGAAGCAGATTATTGGTCAACAACCCCCTGCACCGGAACTCTCGGGCAATGCCGCTCAGAACCGCTTCAATCTATTGTTTGTCAAGTTTATTGGCGTGTTTACCACAAGGGAGCATCCGTTGGTGATGTTCCTTGATGACTTGCAATGGGCAGATTCGACCTCGCTTAATTTGATGCAGGTATTACTGAATGGAACTGAACAAGGCTACTTGTTTATCATTGGTGCCTATCGAGATAACGAAGTCTTCCCGGCACATCCGCTGATGCTGACGCTAGAAGAGATGAAAAAAGCTCAAGCAACTATCAGCGCTCTCACCCTGAACCCGTTAAGTCAAGTAAACATCAATTGTCTGATTGCCGATACCCTCACTTGTTCAAAAGAACTGGCGCTGCCATTAACGGAGTTGGTTTATCAAAAAACCAAGGGCAATCCATTCTTTACAACACAATTTCTCAGAACTTTGCATGAAGAAGGGTACATCACTTTTGAGCCACAAGCCAGATACTGGCAGTGTGATATTGTCAAGGTGAAAGCGCTCTCACTTACCGATGATGTCGTCGAATTCATGGCGATGCAACTGCAAAAGTTGCCTGATGCCACCCAAAATGTTCTTAAGCTTGCTGCCTGTATTGGCGCTCAGTTTGATTTAGAAACCCTGGCGATCATCTCTGAGCGATCGCCCGAAACCACCGCCGTCGCCCTATGGAAAGCCTTGCAAGAAGGATTGATTATACCACAAACTGAAGTCTACAAGTTTTACCAGATCGAAAACACCCCACTCCCCACTCCCCAACGCAGTGGCTTCTCCCCACTCCCCACTCAACATTGCTTTTACCGCTTCCTGCATGATCGCGTTCAACAGGCAGCATACGAATTGATTCCTACCTCGCAAAAGCAAGCTACTCATCGCAAAATAGGTCAATTATTGTTAGCAAGTATGTCCATTGAAGCACAACAAGCAAATAGTTTTGAGATTGTGCGGCATTTGAACATTGGTGCTGAGTCGATTGGCGATCGCGCATTATTAAATCAATTGGCTCAATTAAATTTAGTCGCTGGCATTAGAGCCAAAAAGTCAACGGCTTACATAAGTGCGATCGACCATTTCAGCAAAGGGATTTCACTTCTGACAATAAATGCTTGGCAGGAGCAGTACGACATCACTCTGAATCTGCACAATGAAATTGTGGAAGCTTATTTGCTCACTGCTCAGTTCAATCAAGTAGAGCAGTGGGCACAGGCTGTCCTACAACACGCGAAAACGGTATTAGATACCGTAAAAGCCTATATTGCGCGAATTCAAGCCTACATTGCCCAAAACAACCTACCGCTGGCAGAACAAACCGCACTCTCTATTCTCAAGCAACTTCATATCGAGTTTCCAGAAAATCCCACGGCAGTAGAAGTCCAGCAGGCTTTGGCTGCAACTCAAACTCGCTTTGCCTGCTATGCTACCGCAGCACTGATACAGCTTGAGCAGATGACCGATCCAGTCTACTTAGCAGCAATGGAGATATTAGTAACAGTTGTTACAGCATCTCACCAATCGGTATCACCCCTATTTCCTCTAATTGTCTGCAAACAAATCGATCTATCGCTTGAGCATGGAAATTCACTCGCTTCTGCTTCTAGCTATTCCTGGTTTGGGTTAATCCAGGCAAGTCCATCCGGAAATCTTGACTTCTGCTATCGAGCGGGTGAGGTCGCATTAAGGTTGATTGCGACCCAGCCAAATGACAGTTTGAAAGCAAAAACCATGAATATTACTCATGCTTTTGTGATGCACTGGAAACGGCATGGACGTAGTGAGTTGCAGCCTTTGCTGCAAACCCATCAAATTGGGTTAGAGACTGGAGAACTTGAGCATGGTGCATATGCTCTTTATAACTACACAGGAATTTCTCTAACTATTGGGCGTAATTTGCATGAAATGGAGCAAGAGACTGAGAAGTTTGATCAAATCATTACTCAACTACAGCAAGGTACAGCTCTTTGCTTTCTGAAAATTATGCGACAGGCAGTACTGAATCTGCGCGGGAAAGCGCCCGACCCCTGTCGCTTAATTGGAGATGCTTATGATGAAGCAGTCATGTTACCGTTACACCAAGCGAACCGGGAACAGTATGCAATTTGCAGCATCTATCTCAACAAACTGATTTTGAGCTATTTATTCAATGACTACCCACAGGCATGGGAAAATGCCGTCCTGGCTGAACAAAATGCCGTAGCCCTGACGGCAGCCTTGAAATACACACACATCTACTTTTATAGTTCGCTTACTCAATTAGCACTTTACCTAACTGCAACGCCAACTGAACAAGCGAATATCTTGCAAAACGTTGCAGTTCATCAAGCGAAGTTAGAGCATTGGGCGTACCATGCCCCAATGAATCACTTGCACCAATGGCATTTGGTAGAAGCTGAGAAATATTGTGTTTTGGGCAATAAAGCTGAGGCGATCGCTCACTATGATCAAGCCATCGCCAAAGCAAAGGAAAATGGTTTCATTCACGAAGAAGCGCTTAGCAATGAGCTGGCTGCAAAGTTCTACCTAGAATGGGGTAAAGAGCGCATAGCTGGGGAATACATGACCGAAGCCTACTACGGTTATGCTCGCTGGGGTGCTACAGCCAAGGTTGCTGATCTAGAACGTCGCTACCCACAATTGATGTCTGCTATTGTGCAACAAACACGCTCTCCCCTCTCGACTAACGAAACCGTCTTCGCAACAGCAACCATCACTTCTATCGGTTCCTCTAGTAGTGTGTCTGCTGCCCTTGACTTGACTGCCGTTCTCAAAGCCTCTCAGAGTCTTTCTGGCGAAATTGAATTTGAAAAACTGCTTTCATCGTTGTTGCATATCGTTATCGAAAATACAGGGGCTGATAAATGTGTATTAATGCTCTTACGAGATGAGCGCCTGTTGATCAAAGGTTTAATCACCGAGGGTTCAGAGCCGATTGTATTGCAGAGCCTTCCCATTGAAGACAGCCAAGATATTCCCCTGAGACTAATTTACAAAGTCAACCATGACAGGCAGACTGCTGTGCTGATTGATGCGAGTGCCGATGTCACCTTAGCCAATGACCCATACATCATGCGTCAGCAGCCCAAGAGTATTTTATGCAGTCCGATTTTACATCAAGGAAAGTTGCTAGGAGTATTGTACCTTGAAAATAGTTTAGTGATCGGGGCGTTCACGAGCGCCCGCGTCGAACTACTCAATTTACTCTGCACTCAAGCCGCCATTTCTCTGGAAAATGCTCAACTTTATAAGCGATCGCAAAACTATGCTCAACAACTAGAGCGATCGCTCAATTCTTTGAACGTTGCCCAGTCTCGCTTTCATAACTTAGTAGATAACGTTCCTGGCGTTGTTTATCAATTCCGCATGAGTGCTAATGGTTCTATATCTATGTCGTACATTAGTGCTGAATGTTATGAATTATACGAATTCACAGTCGAGCAAGTACTTGCCAATGTACAGATCCTCATAGATGCAGTGCATCCAGACGATGCTGCAAGTTACGAAAAATCCGTTGCAGATTCTATTCAAACGCTGACTCCTTGGCAATGGGAAGGACGAATTATTACACCTTCTGGAATCCTTAAGTGGATTCACGGAGAATCACGCATTGAGCGGCTTGCCGATGGTACTTTAGTTTGGGATGGATTGTTATTGGATATTAGCGATCGCAAACTTGCACAATTGGCCCTACAGCAAAAATCACTGGAATTAGAACAGGCGTTACACAACTTACAACAAGCTCAACTACAAATTGTTCAAAGTGAAAAGATGTCTGCTTTGGGTAACTTAGTTGCTGGGATAGCTCATGAAATGAATAATCCTCTGGGTTTTATTGCTGCTAGTATCAAACAAGCTAAACCTACTCTGGCTGATATCGTTGAACACTTAAAACTATATCAAGACACTGTACTCAACAAAAGTGAAGAAATTCTCGATCATGCTGAAGAAATAGACTTAGATTATAGCTTAGAAGACTTCCCAAAAATGCTTGATTCCATGACAATAGCATGTGACAGGCTCAAAAACATTAGCACCAGTCTCCGCACTTTCTCTCGTGCCGATCAAGATTACAAAGTACCGTTTAATATTCACGAAGGTATCGATAGTACGATTTTAATTCTCAAACATCGTCTCAAAGCCAACGAGCAGCGTCCAGCGATTGAAGTGATCACCAACTACGGCAAATTACCGCAGATAGAATGTTTTCCTGGGCAATTAAATCAAGTATTTATGAATATTATCGCTAATGCTATTGATGCATTAGAAGAAGCAAATAAGGGGCGCAGTTTTGAGGAAATTCAGCTAAACACCAACCGCATTATAATTACAACTTTCCAAGTAAATCAGCAGTTAAAAATCGCCATTGCTGATAATGGTAAGGGGATGAGTGAATCAGTCAAAGAAAAAATATTTGACCATTTATTTACTACTAAAGGAGTTGGAAAAGGTACAGGGTTAGGATTAGCGATCGCCCGGCAAATTATCGTGGAAAAACATGCTGGTTTAATTGAGTGTAATTCCTCTTTAGGAAAAGGTACTGAGTTTATAATTCAAATGCCTATTTATATTAAATAATTCGTAATTCGTAATTCGTAATTAAAGTGAAATGGTATCACAAGTCACAAACTATCTGGATTGATACCTCGCTGTTTGAGCCGATTTTGCAAGTTTTGCAGGGCAAGTTCTGCTTGTTGTGCTTGTTGTTGAGCTTGTTCGATGCGTTCATCAGGACTCAAGGAGCGATCGCCAGCCTGATCAAACCAAAATAACCTCATTTTATATTTTCAGAGAAAACGGGGGGATGAGGAGGATGAAGGGGGACGCGGGGACGCGGAGAATAATCAATAACAAATGACAATTCCCAATTCCCCTTAATTACGAATTACGTTAGCGCAGCGTTAGCGAGTCCTCGAGCGTCATTACGAATTACGTTAGCGCAGCGTTAGCGAGTCCTCGATAGCGAAGCGTTAGCGACACAGGAGCGTCGCGTCATTACGAATTATTTAATTAGGAACCGTCAGAGGCACACCATTATCTGTCGGTTTTAACCGAAGTATAAAAGGAACTGCTTTCTTTACCCAATCAGAAATTTTTGTATAAGCAGCAGCATCTTCTCCAAAGCAAATTTCCAGCATATCAGTATGAATAATTCCCGGATTGAGAGGAATTGCTGCCATCCCATCAGGTAGTTCTTGCGCTAAAGCACGGGTTAGTCCCTCAATTGCCCATTTAGAAGCACAATAAGATGCAACCATAGGAGAAGTTGAGCGTCCCCAACCAGAACTAAAGTTGATAATAATGCCCTTTTTATTTGCCACCATTGCGGGTACAAAATAGTGAATTAAATGAATAACTCCTTTAATGTTGACATCAATTAATTGGGAAATTTCCTGAGTTGGAATTTCCCACAGCGGTGCTAAATTATTGAGGATTGCTGCATTATTAATCAGCAAATCTGGAGGTTGATATTCTTTTAGTAAGACCTCTGACCAAGTTTTAACTTGCTGTTCATCGGCTACATCTACATTAGAAAAGTTGTGTGGTAAACCAAATTTGTGACGTAATTTCTCTATAGTTGCTTCAGAACGAGCGCAACCAATAACAGTATGTCCCTCGTGAATAAACTGCTCAGCTATCGCATAACCGAGTCCTCGGCTAACACCAGTAATTAAAATTAACTTAGTCATCTTTAATTTGGTTGAGCTAAAACATATCTAAACATTTGCATAATTACTTTATCAAGTTGTCCATTGTTATTTGTCCTTTGTTATTTGTATTTACAAAAATATTTGTAAAATTTGTGTTTTGACTTAAGAAAAAGTTTAATATACGTGCTAAATAAGCTATTGTAGGAAGGGTGGGACAAATGAGCGATCGCAGAATATACCAAAGCCAAAAAACAGCAACATCAAGTTTAGTAAATTCATCACTCACCTCATCTGGAATACCAACGCTGGCCAACCCCACACGCGGCTTTGGGTTACAAACAGATACTGCACAGCAACCATCAAACCTACAACAACAGCCTCCAGGATACGATATCAGTCGCATATCGTTGCATCGACAAACAGAAGATCCCATCAGTCAATCAGAATATCCTGTTGAGCAAGTAGCAAACTCACCACCAGCGATGAATGTCATTCAATGCGGCAAGAAAAAACAAAAAGAAGCCAAAAATCCGAATGTAACCATTGACGGTGGAGTGAAAAAAAAGATTAAAAAGACTAAAGCTAAAAAACCCTCGAAAGCAGCGCTAGGGAGGGCAATAAAAAATGCACAAGCTACTGAAAACTGGGGTTTTGCTACTGGACATTCAGGTTCAGGACAATGGACGGAAAATGTTACAGTTCGTGATCAACATAGCTTCGCGGATGACAGAGTAAAACAAGCTTTACGCCACCTTTCATCGGCAGTATTTCATTACGTCAAGTCACTGGTAGCTGACGAACAAGAAGTGCAGGGTTTGTACGTTGATGATCGTCTGTTGCTGAGTAGTAATTTACCAGCCAGTATGCAACAACTACAAAACCTCACAAGCGAACAGCTATTTGACATATTACTGACATCTAAATACATGCCTGGTAACGATGACAGGTTTTTGCAATATGTAAATAAATTGCGTAGTTTAATTGGGGGAACACGAATCGAGGATATAACCACCGATGAAGCAGAAAAAGCAAATCTGCAAACAATAGCAGATATGGTCAGAAATGCCATACAAGATCCAAGTAAGTTTTTGATTCATAGCACTCTTGACAACGCATCAGGATACATTAACGATGCCTCGTACAAGAATAAAATAATAATTGTCGAAGGATTAAAACCAGTACATGCCGAGCAAAATTTAATCTTTGCTTACTGTAAAAGCGGTAGTTCTTCCCCAGCATTAATTTATGGTAAGAAGCGACCTTGTACAGGATGTTATGTAACCTTCCGTTATGCAACGGATATTTTAAACCTAAATATACAATTTAATCCGAATGCAGGTGGATTTTGGGGCCCAGCAGTTACAGGACTGTGGGAGGTGATGAAGGAAAGTATAGTAGCAAACAATATTACTATTGATGGGCTAGAGGGATTTGTAGAAAAAGCTTTACCAACAATGACACATAGAACACACAACAAAGAAGGTAAAAGCAAAGGAGATAAAACGAAATCTAGAACTGATACAAAGGCTGAAGAAACTGGTTATGACAGCCCATCTGATACCGAAGCTGAAGATATAAAATTCACTTTGGCAGATCTTAAGAAGCCACCCACCGCGATGTCAGATGACGAGGTATCGGTTGAAGAGGAGTTAGATGACGAGGTATCGGTTGAAGAGGAGTTAGATGACGATGTATCGGTTGAAGAGGAGTTAGATGACGATGTATCAGTTGAAGAGGTGTTAGACGAGGTATCGGTTGAAGAGATGTTAGATGAAGATACTTAGAAGCCAGTCGCCCACAGTTCCTGAACGCGCAGTTAAGTAAAAATCTAGACTAAAGTCGATAACATCGCTTTTTGTAAAAATTGTATATTGACTTTAGAGCCAGTTTAGTGATACAAGATGAACCGTAATCGGAAGGATGGGGCAGATGAGCGATCGCATGATGCCCAAAAGTAAGAAGCCAGCATCAAATTTTACATATCCATCACTCATCTCTCCAACTACACCAACGCTGGCAAACCCTACACGCGGTTTTGGTACACAAGCGGATACTATTGTTCCTGAAGTAGTTCAAGAGTCGTCAAACTTGCAATTACAACAGCAGTCTGACAGCGAACAGTTATTAGAAAAAGATACTTTCACACAAAAGCCCTCAACACATGACATTAGTCGCATTTCACTACGGCGTTCACAGGCTAGCCAACCAGCAGAACTCTTTAAGCCACATGAATTGAACCACGCAGAAAGACAAAACTCTGTTTTGAGTACAATTCAGCGGGCTGTAAAATCTCCAAGATTTGCAGACAATGCCGAACTAGAAAACGCAGCCAACGATACAAAATACATCAAAAAAGGTAGTAGTGGTTTACACGTCACTCTCATCCAACAAGCTTTATTAGATGCAGGTTATTCTCTGCCTAAATACGGTGTTGATGGCAAATTTGGCGAAGAGACAAAAACAGCCGTCAAAGCCTTTCGAAAAGACAATGGAATTAAGGATGATGGGGTTGTTGGCCCAGATACCATGAAAGCCCTAGACACCTCTTTCCTCAATCATGGGGCTATGGCTAAAGTACCACAGGGGCAAGTTCCCTCAAAAGCCCCCACCGAAGGTGTAGAGTGGGATCCAGCTGCTGTACCGCCTGAATTGTTAGCAGGTACAAGAAATTTGAGTCCTGAAGAAAAAGCAGAAATCGAGAGACGGCGAACCACGGAAGTACAAGCGCCTAAAGGTGGAAGTTTACCTGTTTTTCAAATGAATATTCCCACTCATAAAGATAGTTATGAAACCAGGGTTGAAGAGACTACAAATAAAGTTATAGATTGGCAATATAAAGAACTAGCCAAAGGGAAAGCAGACGATAGAAAAGACCCAAATAAATTATATAAATGGGACATCATCGAGAAGATTGCCTTGTTATCAAAAAGAGAAGCAGATAGAGTATTTGGTAACTATGCCAAAGGTAAACCTTTTAAAGCAAATGTCAATTTAAAAGATGCTTGGGAAGAGAAAGAAAAACAGTTTGCTGCGGGTGGTGCATCCTATGAACAAGATAGTGTAGAGTGGCGTGTAGAAAAAATATTTGGCGAAGACTTAGGAGAAATAGATAAAGAACATGGCGCTGTGCAATCAAGAGCTACGGAAGCGGGAATTCTTGATAATATCAAAAAGCGGATTATTGCCAAACGCAGAGCAGAGTTAATTGAAATACATAAAGGTTGGCCTGGTTTTGCAGATGAAGGAGAAGTCTATCTGCAAAGATTCGTATCAGCGGACGATGCCAAGAATCGAGACTCAATGTGGGATACATTTCAAACTGTGGTTCACGAATATATTCATACACTTGAACATTCCAAACATCAAAAATATCGTGAATCTCTAGATGAACTCAAAGGCGGTAAAACTTATCGTGAAGGGATGACAGAATATTTCACTAAAATTGTCTTAGAAAGTGTTGATTATAACGATAAACTCAGAGAAGAAGTAGAAGGCCCATATCACGATCCAGATCCAGCTAAAAAACATCTCATTCCCAAATATTTTGGTTACGATGAAGCGAAAAATGCAGAGGCAGTTGTGGGAGTTGTCGGCATACGCAATGCCATGGCAGCTTTCTTCGCAGGCAGAATTGACTTAATTGGAGGATAACAACGTAAACTTTTCTAAGATGCGTCAGCCAAACTGGATATTTTTAATTACCATATCAATGGTATTACTATTTATTTATTGTGGAAACAGTTTTTCTGCTAGTTATATGAATATCCACAATCCCAACTATTCTTGTCAAGAAGCATTAACTCTCTTTGCTAACAAAGACTTTAGTAAATGGCAGGGAATACCTTCTCAATGTCAAACAAATGACGTATTTTCTTTATACAAACCCATTAATGAAGAATCGGTGACGGGTAAATTAGGCAGTGAATATACACCAACATTTTACAAAGCTTGTCGTGTAGAAAATTATGATGAGCCTGTTAAGGTATGGTTCAAAGAAAATGCGATCGTCAAGATAGAGGTAAAATATCCCCAGCTATCTGCACAACAGTATCAGGCAATAGTCAAAGCTTTGGGTGAACCAACTGAGAAACTAGACTACTATTTTAGTAACTTTCTGATATCACAAGGAAATTGGGTATATGCCGAGCAAGGTATTTCCCTTTTCTTAAATACTGACGGTACAAATTTAATCAAATTATCTGTCTATTATCCAACCTCAATGGATGATTATAAAAAAAGAATACGTCCACCTTTTTCGCCAGCGAGAGAATTTCCTTTAAGGAAATTTGAATAACTATAGTAATCCGCTATGATTTTTGAAATTACGCCTAATGTGAATTAAGAGGATGTTTTAAAAGTTTTGGGCGAATATAATTCGCTACTACATAAGCGAAATCCATCTCCTTTGGAAAACACGGAAAATCGAGTTCTTGAAACCCACGGAGGTGGGTTTTGTCTGTATAGTCGCGATTTCTAATCGCCGGGGTTAGTATTAATTTAGACTTTTCAAACAACCTCTAAAAGCTTTAATCTCTGATCGTTGAAATCTAAATTTTAGATTATGCATATAAAAAGTATGCATAAAGGTAGATGAAAAACAAGTCAAGTAGTAACATAAAATACAATCAGTTTCAATGATTAGCTCGTAAGAAATACTGAAGTTTATCATATTAGATAGATGCGGTTACAATATCCTCCATGTTGAAAGGCAACCGTTCGCAGAAGCAAAAGATACATCAAATAACCGCGTATTTATTGCTGGCACGAGTTGCAAGTGCGATCGCTATTTTGGTGGGTAGCTTAGTATTACTTGGCTGGTATTTCGACATTGAATTACTCAAGCAAGGCTTTCCAGGTAGTCTCGCGACAATGAAAGCAAACACAGCACTGTGTTTTGTGCTATCTGGTGTATCACTGTATCTGTCTTTGGTGAGTAAAAACAAAAATGTCAAACTCCTGACAGTTTTTGCTAGATTTTGTGCAATAGCAGTTATCATCATTGCTGGAATCACCCTCAGTCAATATCTGTTTGGTTGGGATTTCCAGATTGATGAGCTGCTTTTTCGGGACTCCCCTACCAGTATCGCAACATCACATCCGGGGCGAATGGGGTTCAACACAGCACTGGATTTTATGCTAGTTGGCCTAACCCTAGAAATGACGGTACATCAAAAAACCTCTCAAAGCTATTGGTACACCCAAATTGTCACTTTAATAGCTGCTGTAATTTCTCTACAAGCACTCATCGGTTATGCCTACAATGTAAGAACTCTCCACGGCATTGCTCGCAACACCACATCAATGGCCTTACATACAGCAGTGCTGTTTATATTGCTGTGTATGGGTATTCTCTGGGCACAGACAAAACAGGGCGTAATGAGGGTAGTTATGGATGATACCTACAGTGGCTTGCTAGCTCGTCGTTTGTTATTGGCGGCGATCGCAGTACCTTTGATATTAGGATGGTTAATTCTCAAAGGTCATCAATTGGGCCATTACGATGCAGCATTTGCGATATCACTGTTTACTATTGCCCTAATTGTCATTTTCGCCATTTTAATTTGGCAAAGCACATTAGTAGTCGAACGCCTGAACCGCCAACGCGAAATCGCTCAAGCATCATTGAGAATTAACGAGGAAAAACTCAAGAGTTTTGTTGACGCCAACATCATTGGTATTGTCTTTTGTGATGTGTATGGCGGCATCCAACAAGCAAACGACGAATTTCTCAGGATGATTGGTTACTCGCGGGAAGATTTGCTATCTGGTAAGTTAAGTTGGAGGGAGATCACACCACCAGAATATCTACGCTTAGATGACCAAAGCATTGCCCAGGCAAAGGCAAATATTCGTGGTGCTTGTACTACGCCCTACGAAAAAGAATATATCCGCAAAGATGGCAGTCATGTCCCAGTTTTAGTTGGTTATGTACTATTAGGAGAACAGCAAGAAGAGGCAGTTGGGTTTATCCTAGACTTGAGCGATCGCAAATTTGCAGAAACAGAGCAACAAAAATTAGTATCGCTGATCGAAAATAGCTCTGACTTTATTGGTATTGCCAACTTTGAAGGGCAAGGTCTCTATCTCAATGATGCAGGTCAAAAGTTAGTTGGGCTAACCAGTTTACAAGCAGCCAGGCAAAAGCAAATATTAGATTTCTTTATGCCTGAAGATCAAGCCTATGTCCAAGAACATATTCTACCAACTCTGATCAATCAAGGTTTTTGGCATGGAGAATTTCGTTTCTGTAACTTTCAAACTGGTGAAGCAATACCCGTTGATTACAATGCCTTTGTAGTCAAAGACCACAAAACAGGTCAACCAATTGCTTTAGCAACAGTGACTCGCAACATCACCGAACAAAAGCAAGCTCAAGAAAGAATATTACAACTCAACAGAGAACTTCAGCGTCGCGTTGCTGAGTTACAAACTTTACTAGAAGTTATTCCGATTGGCATTGGCATTGCCGAAGATCCAGAATGCCAAACTATCAAAGTCAATCCCGCTTTTGCTAAGCAATTGGGTATATCATCAGAGATTAATGCTTCTTTAAGCGCCCCTACTCAAGAAATTCCCACAACATTTAAAATTTACCGCGATGGTAGGGAACTTGCACCAGAAGAACTACCTATGCAATACTCAGCGGCTCATGGTATTGAAGTTATCGATTTTGAGGTTGAGATTATACAGGAAGATGGTAAAATAGTCAATTTATTGGAGTATGTTGCACCCTTGTTTGATGAAGAGGGTAAGACAAGAGGATGTATAGGTGCATTTTTAGACATTACATTACGCAAGCAAGCCGAAGAAATCCTCCGCAACCAGCAAAAATGGCTAGAAGATGTGTTAAATCTGATGCCAAGACCATTGCTATTTATTGAACCGGGAACAGCACGAGTAACTTTTGCTAATCGATCTGCTGACGAATTAGCGGGAGGTGAATTCCCCAAAGGAATACCAGCTCAGGAGTATCATACAGCCTACCACTTCACAAATGCAGTTGGCGATCGCATCCCGAATGAGCAAATGCCAGGAGTGCGAGTTGCGCGGGGTGAACGTCTGGATGGATTAGAAGTTGACTGGCACACGAATGGCAGCATTCGCTCCTTATTAATATTTGCTGACACTTTGCCAGCAATGCATGGTTATCCCGCAACTTGTGTATTGGTATTTCAAGATGTCAGCAATCTCAAGCAGGCAGAAAAAGCACTTTCATTAGGCTACAAAAGGCTGCAATTGCTCTGCAACACTGCCAGCGATTTACTCTCAAGTCAGCAACCAGTGGCATTAATTGAAAGTGTCTTCCACAAACTCAAAGAGCAAATAGGTTTAGATGTGTACTTTAACTATTTGGTCAAAGATAACTCTCAAGTAATGCAGCTAGAGTCCTACTATGGTTTTACAGAGGAAATAGCAAAACAAGTTGAGTCGTTGGCATTGGGTCAAGCAGTTTGCGGTACTGTAGCTCAAGAACGCCGTTCAATTTACGTAGAAAATGTGCAGCAGTCAACAGAACCGAAAGCAGCGTTGATTCGCTCTTTAGGTGTTAATGCTTATTATAGTTATCCCTTAATCACACAGGGGCGACTAATGGGCACGCTTTCCTTTGGCAGCCGGACTCGCACTTTCTTTACCGAGAATCAAAAAGGAATAATGCAGGCAGTTTGTGATCAAATTGCGATCGCCATGGAACGTGCAGAATTAATTGCTTCTTTGCAGCAGCAAACCGAACAGTTGCGAGAAGCTAACCGCATGAAGGACGAGTTTCTAGCGATATTGTCTCATGAATTGCGATCGCCCCTCAATGCCATCCTCGGTTGGGCGCAGCTTTTGCATGGTCGTAAACTCAACTCCACTCAAATAGATAGAGCTGTAGAGACAATCGAGCGTAACGCCAGGGCACAAACCCAACTAGTTGAAGACTTACTAGATATATCACGGATGATTAGAGGCAAGTTGCGTCTGAATGTGCATACTTGCGATCTAGTGCCAATTATTGAGTCAGCAATAGAAACTGTCAGCCTAGCCGCCCAAGCCAAGGAAATCGATTTGCAATATGCTCTGATTCCCTTACAAGCAAACGAAAATCTTGACTTGGGATTGAAGGGAAATCACGAAAATTCCGAATTATTGGCATCAAAATTCAAATTGTGTAGATGTTATGAGGATGGGTTGCTTCACGAAACTAAAAATTCCAATTCTCAATTCTTAGTGTGCGGTGATGCTGAGCGCTTGCAACAGATTATTTGGAATCTGCTATCTAATGCCATTAAATTCACACCCCAAGGTGGTAGGGTAGAAATCAAGCTATCAACGATCAGTGGTCAAGAAAATAACCAGTACCCTCAACCAACTAACATTTACGCTCAAATCCAAGTAATCGACACAGGCATTGGCATTAGCTCTGAGTTTTTGCCTTACGTCTTTGATCGCTTCCGGCAAGCTGATAGTTCCAGTACCAGACCCTATGGTGGACTGGGGCTAGGATTAGCAATTGTACGTCATTTAGTAGAACTGCATGGCGGGAACATCTACGTAGACAGTCCAGGTAAGAATCAAGGAGCAACCTTTACAGTTCAACTGCCACTTTTGCCACCTAGTTTTGAAGTTATTTCCACCCAACAGACAACACAAGCAAGTTCTACTCCTCAATCCTTTTATCCATCTTTGTTGGGTATACGGGTGCTAGTTGTAGAACACGAAGTTGACACCCGTAAATTTATCGCCACAGTCCTCGAACAGTGCCAAGCCGATGTGCAAGCAGTAGAATCAGTCCCAGAAGCATTAGAGGTAATTCAACAATGGAAACCAAATGTTTTAGTTAGCGATATTGAATTACCCCAAGAGAATGGCTACTCCTTAATCCGCAAATTGCGATCGCAACCTCCAGAACAAGGGGGCAGAATCCCCGCAGCAGCAATCACAGCCCATACCAACACAGAAAATCGCGTGCGAGTCATACAGGAAGGTTATCAACTGCATTTACCTAAACCCATCGATCCAACTGAGTTAGCTATAGTCATTGCAAGCCTCGTTGAGCGTTCACACTCCTAAATCTCAACTGAAACTAATTGTGATTTGACCTGGAATAGTCTTTTGTTTTTCACTCAAAGCTCACTTTTTTCTAATTCATAAGACATAATTACATACTTTTCGTCTGATAAATTATTAGTTTTTCGCTCTACTCTCGTAGCGCAGATAGCCTATTTACAATTTATTATGAGTTTTTATATGAGTTTTCGGATTTTTTAAGAGGTAATAGGGAAATACTCCTAATTTTAATTAGGAGATTTGGAGAATGACACATTGAAACTTTGTGGCTTAGCCATCTGTTTTCATAATTAAATTTAGTTGCTCTGAAACCCAATATTCAAGCAGGTTTTCAAACCTGTTTCCTTTTACCTGTCTGTTGGCGTAGCCTCTCACAGAGAAGGGCTTGGTCAACAAAAAAATAAATTATCTCATTTTGAGAATAATTATTAGATTATTCTTACTGCTTCCCATGCCCCTCAAAGCAATGAGACAACTTTTTAGTTATAAGTCCCTAAAAGCTGCTTCCGAAATAGAAGATTTACAAGTTGTATTTAAGCTTCAACTCAAATGAATGTAATTAAAAAGCAGTATTCTGCAAATTGATATCATATGATTGCTTTAACAAAAACATTTACAAAAAAAGTAGTAATCGAATCACTACAGTTCGAGAAGATTGACTTAAGTAGCTCAAAGCGAGCTTATTTTTTGCAAGAAGTGATCGAAAGCTTAGAATGTGGAGTATTAATTTTAACTGAAGTCGGCGAAGTAGTTTATGCTAATGCAACTGCTTATCGCCTTTGTTGTCAATTAAATCAAAACAAATTCGAGCCAAAATTTTTACCGCCAGTCATTTGGCATTTATGTGAATCATTGCTTGCTCGTCAGAGTCGTTTTTCCGACCTCATCATTATTTCAGACGAAATTGTACTTGATAAGTCAAGTATTTTTCGGATTCGAGTCAGATTAGTAAAGTTAGAAGCATTTAAGGCCACTTGTTTATTAGTGACCATAGAAAACAAGTATGAATCTCTAAAAAGTGTTGCACTCACTGAAGTAAGAAAATTTGATTTGACACCGCGAGAAGCTGAAATTTGGTTTCTTTACAGAAGTAATCACAGCTATAAAGAGATTGCTAGTCAGCTATGTATTACCTTAAATACAGTGAAAAAGCATATGAAAAATATTCATGCTAAACGGCAAGCATTTCTGTGTTGAAAATTGGGGAATTGTTTAATAGTTTTGATTTAATTCAATTTTTTCTATGGATTTGCTGGAGCTTGTTGCAAGCGTAACAATGTTTTGTAAATCTGCTGTTTTAAATTATCATTATTTTGTGCTTCTATAGTAATTTTGTTGAACCTGGCAATACTTAATCCATTATCTTCAACTATTTTTTGGGAACGGTTACAGTAATCTACTGCAATATCTTGAGCCTTTTTTGGTAAGCTCCTGATACTATTAGGATCATTGCAAACAATCTTGGGGATGTCTCCACTGCCAATAATTTTCTTAATTTCTTCAAAAGCATGTTGACGAGAGGGTTCCATTGCTAGCACTGCTTGAGCGTAGCTGTTGATTTCAGTATTGTTAATTGTTAAAGTTTGAGCGTCAACTTTGAAATTCCAGAACAAAACATGAGAAAACAAACCCAAAGTAGCTATGATGCCGAATAGTAACGATTGGGAATGCATATGCTTTTGACTAGACCGGAAAAAGAAATAGAAAATTGTCTTCATATAGTACGTGATATAGAAATGCAGTAGAGATATGTCAATGAGTTTGAATTATTTTAAGAGTAGGAAGTTCCAAAAAATGTCTAATCTAGTAAATTTTTATATTTCTTGTCAACTTCCTCGACATATTTGACAAAGTTCAATCACTTTAGTTTGGAGTGTAGAAATTTCAGCAGCGCCTTGCTTGAGACTAACTTCTAACTCTAATATTAAGGGTAGGCAGGCAAGTAGCTGCTCTAGCGAAAGTAATTTAATTTCTTGCTGTAAGAAGTAGATACGCTTGGGGTTACTGATATCGATCACTTTAGCGATCGCTTGTGGATTCCGTTCACCACTTTCCATCATCAGCTTCACCCATAGCCAGGTGCGAAATTGATTAATCAATGTGGCAACGATCCGTAATCCAGACTCAGAAGCGTTGATGAGTTCCGTCAAGGTTGCCAAAGCTTTGCCTGTGTCTCCTGTCCTAATTGCTGCTGCCAATTGTAGACTATTTTGAGTAGTATTTTTTACTAACCTACTAACTACATCTACGTCTAACGCTTTGTTACTACCTTCGGCGTATAAACGTAGCTTCTCCATTTCATTGTAGAGGAGTCGTGTGTCATTGCCCACAGATTCTGCTAATAATTCCGCCGTCCGGGTAGTCAGTTTCACGCCTACAGCTTGAGCAACGTGATTAACAGATTGCACTAATAATTCTGTTTTCCAAGGTGGAATCAATGGAAATTCCCGAAATTCAACGGCAAATTGTTTCAGTATTTTCGTGGATTTGAGGCGTTCATCTGGTTTGTTACGGCTAGTGAGCAACAAAAACGAATTTTCGGGAATTACTGGCAAAGTCCTTGTTAATTCTGCAAATATATCATCTGCACAGTGCTGGCAAACAGTTGTATTAGGCAACCACACCAAGCGACCACCAGCACCAAAAGTTGGTGTCATAGCCTGGTTTAACCCTTGGATCACAGCATCAGGTTGATCAGGTGAGAATACAGTATAGTTAAAACTTATCCATTGAGCATCAAGGACGCGATCGCGCAAAACAGTAACCGCTTTTTCTATAGCAAAATCATCTTCACCCCAATAGATATGAATTGGCATAGCGAAACTCCTGTCAAGATGAGGGGATGAGGAAGATGAGGGAGACAAATGACAAATGACAAAGGACAATTCCCAAAAAACCTAAATACTTTTTAAATCACTTAGTTATTCTGAATAATTTTCCCTAAAATCTATCCAGTGACAGCATGAGGCTATGAAGATTGGACGACAACTATCAAACTTACTTAAATCGGTTGGCACGAATGACGCTGCCAGAGGCTCACAGATCCCAAGTTCAGCATATCCAGGAATCTTTTAAATTTCAGCCCTCCTCTGGGTTAAGACAAGCAGCGCCCTTTCCTGGCTATACATTAATTACTCCACCTGCGGAAGAATCATCAGATAACTCTGCTTTTTACAGGAAGTTACAGACTTACCAACAGGAACTTTCGCAGTTACCTGTAAATCATAATTTGATTGTAACTGTACCTCCAACTAGCTTTCATCTGACTTTGGCAGATTTAATTTGGGATAGTGCTTACCTTGATGCATGTAACAAAAATCCCAAATTTGAAGAAGAATTACACTCTTGCTTCACTGAAATTTTTCAGCAGTATCAACAATCGATGACAAAACTCACTCATGCGATTCGATGGCAAATGCTAGGACTGATACTGATGCCAAGAGCTGTAGCAGTTTGTTTAGTACCACAAGATGAACGATGCTACGAGGAAATTATTAAATTTCGTCGCACAATATATCAAAATCCCAAATTAATTGCTTTGGGTATTGAGCAACATTATCATTTCACAGCCCACATTACGTTAGCCTATTTTGGAGAGATTTCCCCCGATTTAAACCGCTCAAGCTTTAGCACCATGCTTTCTGAGTTGAATCAACAATGGTTGTTGAATTTGCCAGAATTTTCAATCAACCGTGTTGAACTACGCAAGTTTGATGATATGACACGCTATTTTCGTGAACCGAACTGGCCGAGTTTAGATTTTTCAATCCCATAGAGTAGATCATGGGAGATGAGGGGGATGAGGGAGTGAGGGAGTGAAGGAGAAAATTTCTCCCCGTCTCCCCGTCTCCCCGTCCCCGCGTCCCAATCCCCAGTCCCCAATCCCCAATCCCCAGTCCCCAAAAATGGTGTGGACTTACTTACATGCAAAAATACACCGTACCATCCGATCGCGCCACTTATTGAAGCGCAATCAACAGCTATTAGTAGCTGTTTCCGGTGGGCAAGATTCTCTGTGCTTAATTAAGTTACTGTTAGATTTACAACCAAAATGGGAATGGAATTTAGGTATTGCTCATTGCGATCATCGCTGGCGTCCCGACTCTCAAGCCAATGCTGATCACGTCGCCAATTTAGCCCAAAATTGGGGTGTATCATTTTATTTAGAAACAGCTACACAGCCCTTAAATAGTGAAGCTACAGCACGCGATTGGCGCTATCAAGCTTTAAGCGCGATCGCCCAAGCCAACAATTATCAATATATCGTCACAGGACACACAGCCAGCGATCGCGCCGAAACTCTCGTCTACAACTTAATGCGCGGTACTGGTGCTGATGGTTTGCAAGCTTTAACTTGGCAACGCCCGCTCAATGCTGACATCATGCTAGTGCGTCCACTTTTAGAAATCACACGCCAGCAAACAGAGCAATTTTGTCAAGAGTTTCAGTTGCCAATTTGGGAAGATTCCACTAATCAAGATTTGAAATACGCCCGCAACCGTATTCGCCAAGAACTAATCCCATATTTACAAGCAAATTTTAACCCTCAAGTCGAAGCAGCCTTAGCCCAAACAGCAGAACTGCTACAAGCAGAAGTGGAATATTTAGAAACTGCGGCGGAACAGTTGCGGCAAGAGGCGATGAGTTGGGGAATTGAGAACTCCTGTGCATCTTTGCCTTTGAGGTTAAATCGTCGGGTGTTGCAAAAAGCACCATTGGCTTTGCAGCGTCGGGTAATGCGTCAGGTATTGCAACAAATACTGAATGATGCGCCCAGTTTTGAACACATCGAGAAATTAACAGCCTTAGTTTTAGCGCCAAATCGTTCACAAACAGATCCATTTCCCGGTGGGGCGATCGCTCAAGTAGAGGGTGACTGGATTTGCTTGCATAAATCTTGAATCGACATCTGATAAATATATGTGCAGTTCATATTACAAGCAAATATTCAGGAGAAAAAAATATGAAACTTTACTACCGTGGTTTGAGCTATGAATATGACCCCAGCAAGCAAACAAAACAACCATTTCAAACAATTGTTCGGGAATCAGAACCAGCTTATAACTTAATGTACCGTGGTATTAGTTATCATGTTAATCCCAATATAAAATCGGCTACAAATTCTTTGCTAACGAAGACTCACAAATTGATTTACAGAGGAATTACATACCTAGTAAATAAAACTGTACAAGCAGAAGTTAACCTAGTTAGTCAACCAGCGAATACTTCCAAGATTGAGATGTCTGTCGGCAGTTTTGGGTAAGTGTATTTCTAATTAGAAAGAATAAGAAAAACCCTAAATTTGAAAAAATAAAAAATGCTATGGCTTCAACCATAGCATTTTTAATCATCGTTATTTACAAAGTAAAAAGGCACTCATCAAAAAGAAGAAAAAAAATTATCTTGAGTGGCTAATTTTTCCCTGTTCCCTTTTACAGTTGTGGCACATACTGAGGTTTGTCAGGTACAGTAGTGTACTCAGCTACGATTTGGCGGAATTCTTCACCGTCAATCGTTTCTTTTTCAATGAGCAAGTCTACCAAACGATCAGTAACCGTGCGATTGTCCCGGATGATGTTTTTAGCTGTTTGGTAGCAATCTTCAACGATCAGCCGGACTTGAGCATCGATCCGAGCTGCGATCGCTTCAGAATAATCAGATCTGGTCATCCAGTCACGACCCAAGAATACTTCGCCTTGTTGGCTTTCCAATGACAGTGGGCCTAAATCGGACATCCCGAAACGTGTCACCATTTGCCGCGCCATCCCCGATAACTGTTGCAAGTCGCCGCCTGCACCAGTGGTGACTTCAGCGGGGCCAAAAATCACTTCTTCAGCGGCACGACCACCCAAAGCACCAGTAATTCTGGCTTTTAATTGAGAACGAGAAATCAATCCCTGTTCTTCGTTGGGGGTAAACCAGGTTAAACCCTGTGCTTGTCCCCGTGGAATTAGGGTAACTTTTTGCACTGGGTCATGGTCTTTTAATAATGTTCCAACTAAAGCGTGTCCAATTTCGTGATAAGCAATCAAGCGCTTGCTCTTGCTATCTACCAAGGGGGTACCTTCCATGCCGGCAACTACCCTATCCACAGCATCATCAATTTCGCGGAGAGTGATTGCTTCTTTGCGTCTTCTAGCGGTGAGGATAGCAGCTTCGTTGAGTAAGTTGGCTAAGTCAGCACCAGTAAATCCAGGAGTACGGCGGGAAATAGCTTCTAAAGAGACGCTGGGGTCTAGCTTCTTGTTGCGTGCGTGGACTTGTAAGATTTCCAAGCGTCCTTTGATGTCGGGTGCATCAACGGTAACTTGGCGGTCAAATCGTCCGGGACGCAATAATGCAGCGTCTAATACGTCGGGACGGTTGGTGGCAGCAATAATAATAATGCCTGTGTTGCCTTCAAAACCATCCATTTCGGTCAGCAGCTGGTTGAGGGTTTGTTCCCGTTCATCGTTACCGCCACCGATACCTGCGCCCCGTTGCCGTCCCACAGCGTCGATTTCATCAATGAAGATGATACAGGGGGCGTTGTCTTTGGCTTTTTTAAATAGGTCGCGTACACGGGATGCACCCACGCCGACGAACATTTCGACAAATTCTGAACCAGAGATGCTGAAAAATGGTACACCTGCTTCCCCGGCGATCGCTTTTGCGAGTAGAGTTTTACCTGTACCAGGAGGCCCAACTAATAGCACTCCTTTGGGAATGCGTGCCCCTACAGCGGTAAATCTTTCTGGTTGTTTGAGGAAGGTGACGACTTCTTGCAGTTCTTCTTTAGCTTCTTCAATGCCTGCTACGTCGTCAAATTTGACTCCAGTTTTGGCTTCCATTTGAAAACGCGCTCTAGATTTGCCGAAGTTCATGGCTTGACCTGGCCCACCGGGGAGGTTGCTAGAACGACGGAACAAAAAGAACAATCCAGTAATCAATAGAACTGGGAACACGAGATTGCCCAACAATCCCCAGATTGCTCCATCATTCCGTACTGGATGGGCATCAAAACTAATTGCTTTTTCTTTGAGTTTGCTAATTAACTCAGGAGCGTTAACAGGCAAATCTACCCGCCATCGTTGAATACGATTTTCGATATCTTGATCAACGGCTTCTACAATCGCGGTTCTGCCCCCTTCATATAAATCTACATTGGTCACGCGATCGGCGTCCAAGTATTCTAGAAAACGGCCATAGGTCATGCGGGTATTAGCTGCATTCCTAGTCATATCGGCAGGAGCGCCAGCAAAAGCCCCTTGCCAGAAGAAAAAGCCAATTACCAAAGCCGGCAGTGTCCAGAGTACTAGGACTCTCCAGGAGAATTTCATTTTAATTTGCCTCTAGATGCCAATACAACTGTTCAGCTTTAGTGACCCAATGGTGCATCATGTTGTCACTATATAGCTGTGAAACGGATGTTTATAAATCCATTTTGTTTATTTTGGTCTCTTATATGCATTGCCGCAGAGCCTATCGGACATTACAACAATGTCAAGAAGAATCTTAATTAAATTTAACTTAATTTTAATACAAAATTGCACTAGGCAACAAAGCAAAAGGGGGATGTGGTTCGACTCGCGGTAGTTGAATCTCGACTTCGCTCGATTACCGCGTAGTCGAAACTCACCAACCAAAAGATGAGGGAGAAAATTTCCCCGCGTCCCCGTGTCTTCTTCCCCAGTCCCTTTCACTTTGGCTGTGTTGTAATTTGTACGGTGTAGGGTAAATACTTGCCTTGGTTGTATGAGCCAATCCATATTTGGTAATTTCCGGGAAGCCATTCGCCAATAATGCCGGGATTTTTGCCATCAAAGTCATCATTACACCAAGTACCACCAGGGCCTTTGATAATCATGGTGGTATCTTCAGGACTTTGGACTTGCAATCTTAGGTAATCAAATTTACTTGTTAACGCCAAAGTATGGCCTGGTGTTTCGTCAACAAAGCCGGTACATGGCCCAGTTGCGGTTTCGACTCTCCCAGCCACTTGATTTCCAGATATTGAACCCCCACTCATTCCACGAACTGTCATTGGGTCTGGGGAAAATTGGCGATCTATAGTGACATCTCCAAATATCGTTGGCGCTTCCTGAGCATCAACTGTTGATGTCATAAATAGCGTAAATATCACCAACGATAATCTTATCCCTTTATTGAGCGCTTTTGTAGGCATTGTAATCATATCGTTTCTCAGTGTATTTGGAGACATTAATTTTACACATAAAGTTCCCAAACTGAGGATAATACAGTATTGCCTCTAAATAATAGTTGAATATTTCCTAAGTTGTTTTCAATATCTGCCAATACAGTTTTCTTTTTATGGTAAATAGCGTTATCTAAAATTATCAAGATTTTTGGGATAATTGTTTGAAAATCTGATTCAGAATTACCTTGCATAACCCATTCATCTTTGACAAAATCATTCAAATTTTTCAACTGTTCCTTTTTAGATGCAGTAGCACATTCTTTTTTTGTCATGATACCTCACTCCTTCCATGATATTTACTCGTCCACAACTTCGTTGTCCTGTTACCTTTTTTCTTGACCCTTTTTTGCCCCAATTTTTTCGGCGAAGCACTCTTAAACTAAACCCACTCTCATCCCAAAACCATACTTGAATCTTTCTTTGGGCGATCGCAGCACAGAGCCGCAACCATGAACAAAAAAGCGCCTCTACCTAAAATCCTAGATTTTAGGTAGAGGCGCTTTAGCTTCTGATTTGATAATAAGTTAGTAAAACAGATTCTAATTTGCTATTAGTGGTTTGCTGAACCCTACTGGGGTGAATTTAGAATAAATGACGGGATCAGTGCCGTCCTATACCTTTGTTAGGGTCTATCTTCAATGCCTGCCAAGCGATCGCCTAAAAAATCTCAAACCCCACCACCCGGAAACTCTAACCCACCTCAGAGCAATTCACCGGAAGAGCCAAATGACGTGTTTCCAGTAGTCGGTGTTGGTGCGTCGGCGGGGGGTATTGAGGCATTCACTCAACTATTGAGCCATTTACCGCTAGATACCGGGATGGCGTTTGTGCTGGTGCAGCATTTGGCTCCCCATCAGGAGAGCATGTTGAGCGTGATTCTCTCCAGAACCACTCGTATGCCCGTGACGGAGGTACAGGACGGCATGAAGGTGGAGCCGAATCACGTGTATGTGATTCCGCCCAATACCAAAATGACCATTGCGGATGGGATGCTGCGCTTGGCGCCACGAGAGCAGGTGCGCGGGCAGTTTTATGAGTGTGGATGCGTTTTTTCTATCGCTGGCGCAGACTCGGGGCGACAAGGCGATCGGGGTAGTGTTATCCGGCGGTGACGCAGATGGGGCAAGGGGATTGGAGGAAATCAAGGCAGCCGGTGGGATTACCTTTGCTCAAAGCGAAGACACGGCAAAAGTCAGCAGTATGCCCAGCACGGCGGCAGCCACAGGGCAGGTCGATTTTATTTTGCCGCCCCAGGCGATCGCCGAAGAACTCGCCAGGATCAGCCATCACCCCTATGTGACTCGTCCGATTCCCACCAAAATCGTCGAAGAACTCCAATGCGATCAAATTCACCCCAGTCGGTGGAAGAGTGGAGGTTAGATTGGAGCGAGTTGAAAAGATAGGGAGACACAGAGGTAGTATCCATGCTCCATCCCCCTTACCCCCTACCTCCCTACCTTCTTCCTTTGCCCAAATCACCATCACCGACAATGGCATCGGCATTAGCCCAGAATTTCTGCCTCATGTTTTTGAGCGATTCGAGCAAGCCGATAGCTCCTCAACGCGATCAAATGCGGGGCTAGGGTTGGGGCTGACAATTGTGCGGCAACTGGTTGAAATGCACGGCGGTATAGTTGAGGCAAATAGTGCAGGTGAAGGACAGGGCAGCACGTTTGTCGTCAGGCTACCGCTGCAAACGAATTTGACCAAGACAACACCTGCGGTAGCGGCATCAGACTCATTTGAATCAACCGTTCTGCCCTCTATCGCCGGAATTCGAGTGCTGGTAGTGGACGATGAAACCGATAATCGCGAGATGATTATGATGACGCTGGAACAAAGTGGAGCCATTGCAACGGGGGTTGCATCTGCCAGGGAAGCACTGGCAACCCTGCAAGCAAATCCTGGAGCCTACGATTTGCTTTTGTCAGATATCAGTATGCCAGAGGAAGATGGCTATGATTTGATTCGCCAGGTGCGGGCGCTTGATGTTGCAGCCGGAGGAGACATTCCCGCGTTCAGCGAAGCTGTGCTTCCAGCAATCGCATTGACTGCCCTTGCCAGCGCTGAAGACCAACGAGCCGTGATTGCCGCAGGGTTTCAAAGACATATCTCGAAGCCGATTGAGCCAAAGACTCTGATGAGGGCGATTGCCCACTTAATTGAATCGAAATCATCAAGAGAATAACAGACGCACTGACAACCGTCCTCCCTGAGTTTCTTGCAAATAGGAATCTTGCCATACTCAGATCTTGCACCTTTCAAACTGTCAGTCGCAAAAGTTACCTAACCTGAGTTCGGCTTCGCTCTCTACCGCCAGGGATTGTAAATCCCTGTCTGATAGCAAAAGTCCATTAGAAATGGACTAAATGCACAGACAAATAGATATGTAATTCTTATAACTTTATTGCGGCAGACTCATTATTTTCACTGGCAGGTGCAAGATGTGAGCATACTAAGTCTTGTCAAAAGGCAGTCAACGCATCCCAAAACTTTAATTGTTGTTTAAGTTAAGGCTTCACTTAATAAATCACGATGCATTAATGCTCTATCGACTAAAGATCGAATTTGCTCTGGTGAAAGTGGATCACCATTAGCATAATGTTCAATCCAAGTTTTACCAATTAAATTAGTGTCATCTGGTAAGGTTGCTAAATCCCATCCGGGTATCGCTAATTCTTCCATCAAGCGATTTACTTTAGGATCATAACTAAGAGCAAAACAGCGACAACCTTCAGCGGCTGCCATAATTAAGCTGTGTAAGCGCATCCCAATCGCCATTTCTACACCACGAAAAACACCTTTTAAAAGTTGGGGATCTTCCAAACACAAAATATGACTGACATCTTTAAGATGGGGTTGAATAGCTTGGGCAATGCCTAAATCTTCACTTTTTTGAAATGGCAATAATAAGATAAAAGCTTGTGTAGCTTTTTGAAAATCCACCAGGGCTTGAGTTAAATTTGCTAAACGGGTTGGTGTTAGTTGAGGATGCGATCGCAACGTTACAGCAACTCGCGGCGCAGGTAAATCCCAAAGTCCTGGGACTGGTTTAGACTCTAACGCCCAAACCGGATCAGGTGCTAAGATACAAGGAATTTGCCAATTTGATAAAAGAGTGGCACTGGCGCGATCGCGTACACTAACTTTGGTACAATTACTAAAGGTTTGCCGTGCTAACCAACGAGTTTGCGGACGCAGCAGCGGCCCAATACCCTGCGCCCAAGCCACAGTTTTTAAACCCATTTGCTGTGCCAATGCCATCAATCCACCATAATAAAATGGACTAATGGTACTGGTAACATCTTGAATCAAACTACCACCGCCCCAAATCAAGGCATCACAAGAACGCAAAGCTTGCAGTACGCTCAAGGGAGCCATGCGATGATGAGATTCTACACCATAGCGATCGCAAGTTTCCTCTGGATTCCCCGAAAGCACCACAGGCGTTACATGAGGTGGTAATATCTGCAAAAGCGTAGCCAGTAAAGCCTCGTCACCACCATTACCCTTACCGTAATACCCAGACAACAACACCCGCATCATTCCCATTTTGGATTTAGTCATTGGTCATTAGTCAAGAGTCAACAGTCAACAATTGATAATTCTCCCTCATCCCCCGCTCACTGAACATACCCCTACGCTTAAGAAAGCTACGCGTAGCATCTCCGACAGGAGAAGTGCATCCCCCCCACTCCCCCTTTCAAGGGTAGATTTTTCATATTCAGTCTGAAAAAACCTATTTTTTCGTTCCGAAATCTTTCTCCGCGTCCCCGTGTCCCCGCGTCCCCGCGTCCCCACGTCCCCGTGTCCCCGTGTCAACCAAAATGCGAAATCTAAAAAACCTACCCATAAGAGCCCCACTCCCCACTCCCTACTCCCTACTCCCTATTTTTCACCTATGCACGCTTTATCGATTCCTACCTGGATTATTCATATTTCTAGCGTTATTGAGTGGATTGTTGCCATTTGGTTAATCTGGACTTACGGCGAACTCACTAATAACCGTACTTGGTGGGGATTGTCCTTTGCCATGTTACCAGCTTTAGTTAGTGCTATGTGTGCCTGTACTTGGCATTATTTCGATAATGCTGAATCTCTAGAATGGCTGGTAACGCTTCAAGCTACCATGACTTTAGTTGGTAATTTTACACTTTGGGCAGCGGCGGTGTGGATTTGGCGTGCTACGAAATCTGCTAAAAATGGTGTTACTGAACCAGAACCTATTAAATCAGAGCAATGATGTCTAAAGGAACCCTGTTTGCCCTTTCTTTATTTCCCTATTTGGGTTTCTTGTGGTTTATCAGCCGCAGCCAACAAATGCCGCGTTTGGCGCTATACGGATTTTACGGCACTCTTGTGTTTGTTGGCGTTACTATCCCGGCGGGAATTTATGCCGAACTGCACTATGGCAAGTCATTAGCAAATATAGATTGGTTACACGGCGGTGCAGAAGTATTTTTGACACTTTCTAATATCTTGATTGTGCTAGGTTTCCAGCAAGCTGTGCAGCAATTGAAGAACAAAAATTAAACAAGGGAAACTTGTTACGAGGAAAATTTACATGGATGTAATTCCAGCGATTGATTTACTAGAAGGTCGCTGTGTGCGACTATACCAAGGAGACTACGAGCGATCGCAAGTTTTTAGCGAAAATCCTGTTGATGTTGCCCGACAATGGGTAGAACAGGGTGCGACTAGATTACATTTAGTCGATTTAGATGGTGCAAAAGCAGGTAAAGTAGTAAACTTGAAAGCTATTGAGGCGATCGCTAGTGCGGTATCAGTGCCCATTGAAGTTGGTGGAGGATTGCGCGATCGTGCCAGCGTGGAACAAGTGTTTAATTTGGGTGTGCAGTGGGCAATTCTGGGAACCGTCGCTGTAGAACAACCCCAGCTAGTCCAAGAACTCTGTCAAGAATATCCAGAACAAATTATTATCGGTATTGACGCCCGTAATGGACTAGTAGCGACTCGCGGCTGGTTAGAAACCTCACAAGTGCTGGCAACGCAACTAGCGATACACATGCAATCCTTAGGTGCAATCGCTATTATCTACACCGATATTCAGCGCGATGGAACCCTCACAGGGCCAAATTTAGAAGCTTTGCGCTCACTATGCAGTGCAATTTCCATCCCTGTCATTGCTTCTGGCGGTGTCAGTTCTGTCACTGATTTGTTGAGTCTGCTGGCGTTAGAACCACAGGGGGTAACTGGCGTAATTGTTGGTCGTGCGCTGTATACTGGTGATATTTCTCTTAAAGAAGCATTGCAAGCGATCGGGCCAGGACGCATACAGGATATTCCACCTAATCTAGACTTTTCTACATTTGCCTAATAGTGTTTGCTACTTGCTAATGAAAAAGAGACGCGCTTTTGAAGTGCATCTCTTTTTTAAATTTCCGGAATAGCAATTTATAGCCTTGTATCCCAAATTATACAAAGCTCATAGCAAAGTAAATTTCACATATTTTTTCAAAAAACTTATTTTTGATAGCTGGAATTTCTAAATTTTGAAAGTAATGGGTTTCCTCTGTTGTAGAGACGTAAAATAATAACGTCTCTACTTTTTTCTTTAAATGTAATTTTTTTATTTCTTTCGGAATTCGATTATACTCATAATGTATATAGAGTTATCAGCCATTTCAAAGTTTAGTCATATGCCTAGTCAAGAAGAAAATTCCAAGCAAGAATTTAACAAAACACAAGCAAGAAAAATTAATAAGAAAAAACAGCCCCCTCCAGACATCAAAAGACCAAAGCGAACTGAATAAAAAATTAAAAATAAATTCGTGTTTTGTAGAAATGTGAATTTACATTTCTACATTTATAACTAAAATCCCCATTCATATAGAGACGCACTAAGGTGCGTCTCTTATTTATTTTTTATCTGGCTTTTCGCTTGTTCTAAAGCGATTTCTTTGATTGCCTGATATGAATTGACATTTGCAGAACCTTCAATAGCTTTAACTGCCAAATCTTGAACTTGTTTAAGGGCAGATTCTAGTTGCTTAGAAAGATTTTGAATTCGCGTTTCTTGATTAGTAATCGTTTGTTCTAAAGATTGTAGTCTCTGCTCGTAAAAACGCTTTTGTCCTTCTACTTCCTTAGTATATAAATCTGCTTTTACCTTAGCTTGGTAGTGAGCAATTCCTTTTCCTTCTTCCGTAGCTTTTTTAATAGCTGTTTCTTTATCTTTAGGAAATGCCTCTACCTTATTTTTAGATTCTTCAAATTGTTTTTCCCGTTCAGAAACTACTTTCTCTCGTTCAGACCATTGTTTTTCAGTTTCTTGAAGAAGTTCTTCGAGTTGTTTATATAATGCTTTTTGCCGCTGTTCATATTCATCATTCTCTAGCTGACGCTGAAGCTCTAAATCATATTTATATTCTGCTGCATTTCGTTGCCGAATTTTATTAAAGTTTTCATTCCGTTCTTTGACAGTTCGTTGATTTTCGTCTTGTTCTTTTGACCAAGCAACTCTTTGAGATAATATTTCTTGTAATAAAACTTCAGAACGTTGGCTATATTCTTCTTGATAAGATTTGGAATTATCTTCGTAGGTTTGGATGAGTGTATCTAGTATATCTTCAGAGATTTCTAAATTATGTAGTTGTTTCAGTTGTTGAATTTCATTCTCTAAAGTTTGCCTGGTTTCTTCTAATTTAGAAGCTCTTGTAGTTAATTGTTCTGATAATTCGTTAGCAGCACTACTAAAGCCTAACTGAATCTTTGCTAAACTCTCGATTGTATGGTTCATCTTTTGTTGAACAGTGATAGACTGATTCATGGCTGTTTTTTGTTCTACTTTTGGCTTTTCTAGAATTACAGTTTGAGTTTCTTTTGCTACTTGGTCAAGTTGTAATTTGAGCGCTGCTTTTTCTTTTGCTAACTCTTCATATGCTTGCAAAATCTCTACTTTGGTATTTTTATCGGTTGGTTTTTTCACAGCCATAATAAGTCTCCTTTGAGCAAACTAAAAATGATTACAATGTGAGATGACTATTTGGTAGCAGAACTATCGAAAGCTCTCATAGCCAAATCTTGTGCTTGTTTTAATGCAGTTTGCAGTTGAGAAGAAATTCCTTCTATTTGTTCGCTCTGTTTTTTGATTGTTTCTTCCAAAGCTTGAATTTTTAATTCATAGCTTTGTTTATTAAATTCCCATTCTTTTTCAAATAAATCAGCCTCAACTTTGGCTTTTTGATTTGTTTCTTTAATTGCTTCTTCTCTAGCTTTCTTGACTGCTTCTTCCAATTCATTAGGAAATGCTGCTATTTTCTGTTGGTATTCTGTAAATTGTGGTTGATGTTCAGTAAGTATCTTTTCTCTGTCTGCACAGTTTTTATCTTTCTGTTGAGAAGTTTCTTGTATTTCTCTTTCTTGCAGACGCTTTTTCGCTTCATAACTATCTGTATTAAGTTTGCGAGTAGTCTCTAACTTATACTGATGTTCTTCCTGTTCTTGTTGACGTTCTTTAGCTAATAAATCTGCTGATGATTGTTGTTTTTCTGTAAATTCGGCTTGCTCTTTTTGCCATTCTTTACGTTTAATAGCAATTTCTTTTTCTAATACTTCTTGTTTGTTGGCGGTATCTTGTTCCAACATTTTTAACTTTTCTTGATGTTCTTGAGTTAAAATATCTAGAATATCTGCTACAATTTTTATCTGCTGTAGTTCTTGCAGTTGCTGAGTTTCAATCTCTATAGCTCGGTTTAATTCGTCTAATTTAGAGTTTTCCTTCGCTAATTTTTCTGACAGTGTATTGACAATACCACCAAACTCTAATTGCAAATCAGCTAAACCTTTGATAATGCTATCAACGGTGTATGTAGAGGCGGCTGTTAGTATTTCTTGGTTTTTGGCTTTTTCTGCTTCTTCTTGTTTAGTTGCTATTTTTGATTCCAGCTTTTTTCTTTCTGTGATAATTTGTTGAAATGCTTGCATCAGTTGTTGTTTGCTTTCCTTCATTGCAACTGTGGACATACTCCAACTCCTTGAATAGAAAATAATTGGACTACTTATGCAGATATCAGAATAGCCTGAAAAGAGACAATTTCAGTGCAGTAAAAGTACTTAATAGTAAAATATGTTACACCATGTTGCCTGCATCAGTGTTTTTTGTTTTTGAGATATTGCTGCAATTCGCTTAATAGTACATTTGTATCACAAGACTATCCGAGTTAATCTCTGATTGTCAAGACAAAGCTCAAAATCTTGAAAAATTGCTGAGAAAAATCGTTAAAAAGGCAGTTTACAGCTTGCGATCGCAGTTATTTGCAGTGTAAAGTTTATTGTTACAAGTGTTACTATTTGTAAAGTAAATCTAAAAAAATTAACAATGATGTGAAAAGTAAATGCACTGAGACGTGATAATTTACTTAAGCATCATAATTGATACTAAAAAAAGAACCCAGACTTTTGTGATATCAATGTACACCAGTGAATCAACCAAGTATTCTGCCAGAACAGACATTGGGCAAACTAGCCGAATTCTAGTGGTAGAAGATGAAGAACTGATCCAAGAAATGCTAGCTGTAGCACTGGAAGAAGAAGGTTATGGGGTGATGACTGTCTCTGATGGGCGGTCTGCTGTAGAGTATCTTAAAAGTTTTGAACCTAACTTAGGCGAATTTCCTTTTGATTTGATTATTCTTGATTTGATGCTGCCCCAGATTAATGGGTTAGATGTTTGCCGTTTGCTACGTCATCAAGGCAACCCCGTACCAATTTTAATGCTGAGTGCTAAAGGTAGCGAAACCGACCGCGTTTTGGGGTTGGAAGTGGGAGCAGATGATTATTTGACCAAGCCCTTTAGTATGCGTGAGTTAGTAGCTCGTTGTCGAGCATTACTCCGCCGCCAACGTTTAATTACGTTGCCACAACTACCAGTATTGAAATATAAAGAAGTCACCTTAAATCCTCAAGAATGCCGCGTACTGGTTCGTGGTCAAGAGGTAAATCTATCTCCAAAAGAGTTTCGCTTGCTGGAACTGTTTATGAGTTATGCCCGTCGAGTATGGTCGCGGGAGCAATTGCTAGATCAGGTTTGGGGGCCAGATTTTGTTGGGGATAGCAAAACTGTGGATGTTCACATCCGCTGGTTGCGCGAAAAATTAGAGCAAGATCCCAGCCGTCCAGAGTATATTGTGACTGTACGAGGTTTTGGCTATAGGTTTGGATAATTAGTTGAGATAGTTGCTAGTTTTGAGTAATCACCAAAAAACTAACAACTCAAATGCTTTTATTGGGATTTCTTCTGGGTTTAGCGGTAGGCATTGGGTTTTGGGTTTGGCAACAGGTTCAACTTAACCGCTACCTGGGGCGAGTACTCCAACCGTTAGCCTCCCACTCGTATAAGATATCACTGCCACTGATTCCACGTTTGCGGCAGGAAATAGCAATGGTGAAGCAGCAACGGCAAGATTTGCAAGAGTCGTTGCAAACTTACCAAGATTTGTTGGATTTTGCACCTGTGGGGTATTTGCAAGTAGATGAAGAAAATCAACTACTGTGGTGTAATCAGCAGGCACGAGAAATCTTACACTTGGAAAGGTGGCAACCTGGACAGATACGCTTGTTGCTGGAGTTAGTCAGGTCTTATGAACTCGATCATTTGATTGAGCAAACTCGTGATTGGCAAAAGCCACAGATGAGCGAGTGGGTATTTCACCCGTCTTGTAATGATGCCGCAGCAATGGTGAAATTAAAGCCCATAACATTACGCGCGTCTAGCTTACCTTTAATTCAAGGGCGAGTAGCAGTATTTTTAGAAAATCGTCAACCCCTATTGGATATAAATCAAGCAAGGGATCGCTCTTTTTCTGATTTGGCTCATGAGTTGAGAACACCCTTAACTTCAATTCGGCTGGTTGTAGAAACTTTACAAAACCGTTTAGAACCACCTTTAAATCGCTGGGTTAACCGTTTGATGCATGAGGTTGACCGATTAATTAATTTGGTGCAAAGCTGGTTGGAACTTACCCAAATGGAAGTTAATGCAACTATTCAATTGCAACTTGAGTCTGTGGAATTGCGATCGCTGATTACATCTGTTTGGGAAACACTAGAGCCATTAGCACAGCAACATCATCTGTCTCTTACCTATTCTGGGCCAGAAAGTGTTTACATAAAAGCAGACCGTGCCCGTATTTACCAGGTTTTTCTCAATTTGCTAGACAACAGCATCAAATATAGCCTCCCCAGTACAACTATCCTTGTCCAAGTACAAGCTTTACCAAAAAAAGACACAGATAGGGACAATTTTACTTTTCAAATCTGGGAGGTTAATATTATAGATTCTGGAGTGGGTTTCTCACAAGCAGATTTACCCCATATATTTGAGCGATTTTACCGGGGAGATAAGGCGCGGACTCATTCGCCAACCTCAGAAGGTAATTCTATCGGGGCGATTGTTGGTAATGGCTTGGGTTTGGCGATCGTCCAGCAAATTGTTCTCGCTCATGGTGGTTCAATTAAAGCTATGAATCACCCAGAAACAGGTGGTGCATGGATGCAAATTCAACTACCTGAGGTGATGGCAAACTCTCAAAGCCAAGATTATATTTAAGAATAATATCTTCACGTTTGAGACTACAAGTGTGAATGTTCTTTATATTCCCAATCCTCAAAGACCACAAATGGAACGCGCTATTAGGCGCTTAGAACGGGATGTATTACGTATGGGAGCTTTGGTGGAACAATCATTCCGCCTGAGCCACCAAGCGTTATTTGCCCGTGATTTAATAGCAGCTGAGCAACTTCCGCGATTAGATAAAAAAATTGATCGCTTTTATAAGCAAATAGAATCAGACTGTACAGCAATCATGACGCTGCAAGCACCCACAGCGCAAGATTTACGCTGCTTAAGCGCTTTTATGCAACTCGTGCGAGATTTGGAGCGCATAGGCGATTACGCTAAGGATTTAGCTGAGATAGCAATCAAAATTTTTCCCTATCCATCTCATGCTGCTTTACCAGAAATTGCAGTCATGTCTCATCATGCACAGGCTATGCTAGCAACTAGCTTGGTGGCTTTAGCAGATTTAGACGAAGTTGGAGGGCGGGGTGTAAAACGTCTAGATGATGCTGTAGACAATGCTTACGATCGCGTTTATCAAACTTTAGCTCACCAACGTGATGTTCCAGGGATTGTAGAGCCAATTGTACTATTGGCTCTAGCAATTCGCTGCTTAGAACGCATGGCAGATCATGCCACTAATATCGGTCAAAGAGTAGCATACATTGTTACTGGTCAACGTTCTTAATGAGGAAAATAGCCCTTGTTCCATCCGCACGCATGAAGTGTTATGCCTCGCTGCTATGTCGGAAGACTGGCAGCTTGAAAAATCTGTTCGGCAGTTAAATTCAATTCGGGGAAAGTTGGTGATTCTATGCGATTGCTGTAATTTATCGCTCAGTTAACTTTGCTGGGGCGGTTAACCAATAGCCGATGATCGCAATCACAATTGTAATCAAAGCTGCTACAACATTTGGATAAATCGAGATTCCACCTATTTCAGGTTCACGAATATTGCCCAGAACCGGATCGTTGAGAAAGCCGTAGGAGGTTCCCGGCCAAAATCCGGCAGCAATCAGCCCAATCCAAAACGCAGAACCAAGAAATGCAGCTAGCCCCATGGAAAAGCGATCGCTCGTTGGACGCACTTTCAAAATTGCTAAGGCTGCACTTCCTAGAGATGCAGCGGCAAAGAACGACATAGCACAGTGGAGTTTGGCATGAGGCAACCAAGCAGGGTTATTCATGTGACCGTTGGCCAATATAATTGCATCAACACCAATCGGAATCGTCAGGGTTGAAATTGCAGCAGCGACAAGTAGCCATTTAGCAAGTTTTTCTCGATGCATACTGGTTATTTTGGTTCAATATATTAGGGTCAGGAAGCGAAGCGGAGCTTACCTAAATTGTTAGAAAGTGTAATTGATTTATGGGATAGAAGATAGGCGTTTATTGCGGAATTTATGGAATGATTGAGGTGATTCTTGCTATTGATCGCACAATAGCAAAGTTCTAACTTGAAAACGGGTGTAGAGATGTAAGGAGAACCATCGCCGTGGGCGGGTTTCCCAAGACTAGGCTGGCTCACCTGTTCCCTTCATCAAGCAATAACCCTGGCGTCACTCCAAAATGCTTCTTGAATTGTCTAGCAAAGCGGCTTTGATCAGTACAGCCAACGAGCAGAGAAATTTCTGCAATCTTGTGTTTTCTTTGACGCAATAGTTCCTTGGCTTTTTCCATTCGCTGTTGCAGCACATATTGATAAGGCGCGATACCTATCGACTGCTTAAATAATCGACAAAAATGATACTGACTCAGACCCGCAACTGCTGCCAGTTCAGCTAAATGAAGCGGTTGATCTAAATAGCTGTGTATATAATCCAACACAGGCCGGAGTCGCTGTTGAGGATAACTTTCCCCAATCTGCTGAATTTTAGGTTGGAGCGTACAGTATTGTCTTAGTAGGTGAACGATCAATACTTGCGTCAGTGATTCGGTGTAAAGTGATTCGCCGATGCCACCCGTATCCAATTCTGTTTGAAACAAGTGAGCGATCGCTTGAATTTGGCGATCGCGCCCACCTATTGTACTGAGCAATTCAACATAGCTTGCATCCAATCCACTTACTTCTTGTGCTGTTCGACTTAATAACAGGGGGTCAATTACAAACATTAGTGATTCATCGGTGCTGTTCCATGCCCAAAGTCCTGATATTTGAGCAGGACAAATCCAGAAATCCCCTTTGATTTGAGGCTTTGGAGATTCTTGTTCACCGATACGAGTCATTTTTTGTTGATTACCGTCGCTTAACAACAGACAAAGCAGATGCTTGTTACATCCGGTAAAATCAAGCTCATTAGGTGCTGAGACATGGCGATCAGTAGTCAATCCAGGTAGTTGAAAGGTGCGGCGTTGAGAAATCCATGCTTCATTCATACAAGTCTTATGAGTTCATCGACATCAAGGATACGCTGAACAAAACATTTTTTATCATAACTGCCCTCATCGAAAGCTTGCAGAGATAATTAAAAAATAGTGAACTAACATACATTTCACTAAAAGCTTACCTTTTCTTAAACTTACGAGATTATTCTTGGTCTTGCATGAATTCAAGTGCTACAAGTTTTAGCTACTTTTGAGATTTGTTTAGCAGCAAAGCTCAAGGAAGTTTTATCAATAGTAAATTAGCACATTCAAACCCTATTGAGTTCTAGTAACTAAGTTATTCCCAGACTTCAATTTAAATACTTACGCTTAGTAAAGCGTAACGAAAGAACAAAAGTATATCTCACTCTGTCAACAATTAGGGCTATTTTTAAGAAAATCTATCCGTAAGTTAGTTCAAGTTAACTGTGTCGTCAACTATTTACTTTTAAAATAACTTTCAAAATGTCAACAGTATATGATCTGCTATTAAGTCCACCGCGAGATGCTTGCTTATAAAGAATTATCAGCATGTCTCCGAATGAATCTTAAATAAAACAGCAATGTCATGGAGAACCATGCAATGATTTATTCCTTAAATTCTCAGCCAGAAGTTACTACTCCATCAAATGAATCTACTGTAAATGGGCATTTATATCAGCAGCTTTTCGCTCGTCGAGAAGTGATTCCATATCGTAATGACGTACTTTGGCGCATTGAGCGTGGAGCAGTTCGTACCCTAACATGGAGCGAAGATGGAACATTTATCACTCTTGGTTACTGGGGACTAGGAGACTTAATTGGTTATCCCTTGTCTACAGTTCGACCCTATCAAATTGAATGTTTGACCAGCGTAGAAGTAAGTATCGTACCACCTCATCTTTGGCATCAAGATGTCAATGCTTTACTGTCCCACATTCAACAGGCAGATAGTTTGTTAAGTATAATACATCGCAAACCGATCTCATTACGGTTATGGCAGTTTTTGATATGGCTGAGTGAAAAATTTGGCCGGGACGTGGAACAGGGTAAGTTGATCGATCTAAATGTTACTCATCAGGAAATATCTGAGGTATTAAATACAACAAGAGTAACTGTTACCCGTCTTCTACAACAGTTTGAAGAAGAAGGTTTATTGATACGCCACAAACGTCGCATTGTTCTATGTTTACCAAATAAACTAACCGAATGAAACTTTCGATTAGAGATGATTGACTTGTGTTAATCATCGCAAATAATGTATAATCATCGCTGGAATCGTGAGTGAAATCCCTTAAAAAATTATTTAGAGAATTTTACCATGATTGAACTTATTTAAGGTGTGAGTGAGAGTAAAAAAATGACAAAACTATTCTGGAATGTTCTCAAAATCAGTCCAGTTGTTCTAGCTTCTACACTATTTGCTACTAATGGCGCTCTAGCTGATGAGGCTAACGAACAAATTACGAATGTTGCTCAGTTGTCTCAAGCCCAGCAATCTAACGGTCTTGATCAGGTAACATCTGTTTCTCAGTTTTCGGATGTACAGCCAACAGATTGGGCATTCCAAGCTTTACAGTCTCTAGTTGAGCGTTACGGCTGTATTGCAGGTTATCCCAACAGCACTTACCGTGGTAATCGTGCTTTGACCCGTTATGAATTTGCTGCTGGTTTGAATGCTTGTTTAGACCGAGTTAACGAACTAATTGCCACAGCTACAGCTGATTTGGTCACAAAACAGGACTTGGCTACTTTACAGCGCTTGCAAGAAGAGTTTTCTGCTGAATTAGCAACCCTGCGCGGTCGAGTAGATGGTCTAGAAGCCCGCACCGCTGAATTGGAAGCGAATCAGTTCTCTACCACCACCAAGTTGGTTGGGGAAGTGATTTTCAACGCGGCTACACCTTTTGGTGACACTAGGGCTGATACTGACACTAATCCAGACAACAATGCCGACTTAGACGACAACATCACTTTCTCTGATCGGGTTCGTTTGAACTTGTACACCAGTTTCACTGGAACAGACAGATTGCAAACCCGTTTACAAGCCGCAAATATTGTCCAATTTGACGGTGGAAGCACCTCAACAACTAGTCCCAGACCCAACATCACTGGTACTAGCATGACTCGTCTGTCATTTGACGGTGATAACGGTAACAGTGTTGTTGTTGATAAACTCAACTATGCTTTCAACCTGAGTGAGGCAATTCGGGTGAAGGTTGATGCTAGTGGTGCTGAACTCTACGAAAACACCTTCACCTTTAACCCTGACTTTGCTAGTTCTGGTTCGGGTTCAATCTCCCGCTATGGACGTTTTAGCCCCATTTATCGCCAAGGTTCCGGCGGTGCTGGTTTAACTGTTGAATTCAATCCCAAAGGGCCTTTGACTTTAACAGGAGCTTATTTAGCACCCACCGGTAACAATCCAGTTGATGGTAATGGCGTTCTTGATGGTGCTAGCACTATCTTTGGTCAGCTAGCTTTCAAACCCAGTCAGGCTTTGAGCGTTGGTCTCACCTATGCTCGTACATACCAAAACAACGAAAGTAACGTCAACTTGTTTGCTAGCACAGGTAGTGGTTTTGCTAACCAACCATTTGGGAGAGTTGCTACTGTATCTGACAACTATGGTGTACAAGCTAACTTCCAAGCTAGTTCAAAATTGAGCGTTGGTGGTTGGGTTGGTTTCAGTACTATTGAGTCTCAAGTGACTGACGATGAAGCAGAAGCATTTTATTGGGCTGCTACCCTTGGTTTGAAAGACTTTGGTAGAGAAGGTAATGTGCTTGGTGTAATCTTTGGTCAACCACCCAAACTCACCAGCAATGACGTTGACGCCAGAGAAGATCGAGACACTTCCTATCATTTAGAAGGTCTCTACAAAGTGAAACTAACTGATAACATTGCTGTTACCCCTGGTTTGTTGGTGATCTTCAATCCTGAACACAACGACAACAACGACACCATTTATGTAGGCACATTGCGTACTACTTTCAATTTCTAGAATTGGTTACACGTTGTTAAACAGCACCGAGTAAAAGCCCACTGTTATGTGGGCTTTTGCATAGAAAAAAGCTATTTAGGATGACAATCTGGTTGATTAGATAAATTATTTGGGGGACGATCGCTACTCCAAGCCCACCATACACAACCACAATGGCAATTATAAAACTCCTGCCATTTGCGACGGTAGTCTACTGTAGTTACAGGCGATCGCCGATTCAACCAAACAGCTGTAGCTTCTAAGCTACTTGAGTGGCAGTTAGGACAACAAAATTCGTAAGCATGTATTGCCTTATTTGTCCATTCAGGCGGGATGAGGGCAAAAGCGTCCATGTAATTAAAAGCCTAATCTCAGCGATAATCCAAAACCTGAACGTTTGGAAATTGGGAAAAAAAGTAATATAAATTTGCTCAATTAATATTCTTATGGCTTTGGTTATCTCTTATTAACACTCTCGCCGAAGACAGCTTCGCTTGTAGCGGGAGATTCTTACTTCAGCCCCACATAGACTATGGAAATTTATCATAAACTAAAGATTAACATAAAAACTTATTTTTAACAGATTTAGTTACTATGTAGATTATGGCTAATAATTAAAATTATGGAGCCAAATGTTGAAATTCGTCGCTTATTAGATGTAATGCCTGCTTCTGGTCGAATGACAACCAAAATTGTCAGCAAACCAGAGCAAAAAAAGGTTATTGACGCCTCTTTCCCCTTACCCTGGAATCAGGCGCGACCTATATATATTAATTTTGATTTGTGGCGTCGTCTGGCGAAACCACAACGCGACTTGCTGCTATTGCATATGGTTAGCTGGTTGACGGGGGTAAGGTGGTTTAAACCGGATGTTTATCAAGGTTTAGTACTAGCTGGCTTGTTAGGCGGATTAGTAGAATCAACACAAGCAGATGTAGTAGGTATAGCAGTAGCTGGGGGATTGAGTGCGATCGCGCTAATGCGGATTTGGCGCATCAATAAATCTCAAGACTCAGAGTTAAACGCTGATACAGCAGCCATTAAGATTGCACAGCGCCGTGGTTACACAGAAAGCGAAGCCGCGCTGCATCTATTATCTGCGATTGAAACAGTAGCCAAAATTGAAGGGCGTTCTGGTTTAGATTTTAACGAATTGATTCGTTGTCAGAACCTCAAGGCGATCGCAGGTTTATCTCCCGTAAGTATGCCAAAAACTTAACCCAAGAATCTGCAACTTCGCATATTAGTTTATGATTCATCTAACATTTGGGCAAGTACATTACGTGTAATTGCTTGAGCATCGGCACTCAAAACCGAGGGACGTAATTGCGTTGTATTGTAATCATCTAATCCCCAACTCCACTGCATAGAACCTGTAGCAAACACTGTGGCCCCAGATTTTGTAGTATAAACGGTCATATCTGAGTATCTCGTACCACCGTTGTAGCGAAAAGGTGAATGGGCAATCCGAATCGTGTTAGCAGGCGCATTCCCAAACATGCGATCGACTTCGTAGCCCAACAATCCTACGAGGCGCATTTCTTTCAAATGTGCTTTGCTATTTGCTCGCAAAGATACTGTTTTGTCTTGCTGGAGTTGCGTACCCACAAGCAACCAATCTGGTGCTGTTTCGTTAACCACAATATCAGCGTTGACTTGAAATGTTTCATACATCACTCCAATCAAAGCATCTTCTGGGCGCTTCACAGGTTCTTTTCGCCAAAGAGTAGTCACCAGATAATCATTAATCGGATTTTTATCCCTAAAAAAGGGATCTAGAGCAAAGCTTTCTTTATAAGTAACAATAGTACGATTTATATCTTGGGTAATCAGGCTAGGCTCAAAACGAATCTGCCAATAACAAGTGTTAGCAGAAAAAAAGCCCAGGCTGACGCCACCTTCCCGTGCTGCTTGTACATTTTGCCGCATCTGCCACGACCAATATTCATCATGACCTACTGCAAGAAATGCTTTATGCAAAAAGAGTATCGGTTTGCCAGTTCGTATATCTAAAGGATTATTGTGTGTATCAATATCAGTACAGTACGTAACATCATAACCTTCACGTTCTAGCCATCTAACCATGTTATATTCCCACCCAGCGTTAGAAGTTCTCTTTGGTGGTTGGAAGTTAGTCAAAAACTCTCCTGCTCCCACTCCATAAGCTGCTAGCCGAGATGGACTACGCGCATAGGGGCGATTAAAAGATACTTTTTGTGCTTGTTTACCGCGACTATTCCAACGATAAAGCGACATGCTGCCCCAGTTGTTATAAGCCTGATAAGTGGTGACGCTTGATTGAAAAAGAATGTCAGAAGGGCGGCTATCATCGCGGACTACAAAAATGATGTAGCTTTGTTTCCCACTCTGGCTAGCAGTTAATTTTGCTAAATAAAATCCACTTGTCCACTCTGTAGAATTATTGGAATCTTGAGGAATTTTTAATGTATATGGGTCTTGCCAATCGCATTCAATTAAACCAGTTGCTACATCTATAATTGGCGGTGGTTGCTTGATTCCATTGCGAACAATTGCAGGTGTTATCTGTCGTCCACCTGCACCGCCATACCAGCCCATCCGAAAAATTTCAATAGTATATTTTGGTTCTTTTGTGTTGACAAAAAACTTAATTTCATCACCTCGATTAACGCTAGTTAGAGAAGCATACCCTTCGATTTCTCGCTTAACAGCAGGATTGGTTAATTGCCATTCCCAAGTACCTGCTTTTTGATTTTCAATAGCTATCGGATTATTTTTTTGCCTAGATGTTGGCAAGTCAGTAGATTTTACGGATGGTTGTAGAAGATTTAAAACAACAATCAAAATTAGCAGCGCTGGTAGGATTATCCTCCAAACAAATTTGAATTGTTTAATAAAAAACATCCCTGTATATTGGTGATAATAGCCTGTTAATAAAGCAGATCAACAGCGATCATAATATTCTATATACTGTGATCTTAAATATTATCTTAACTAAATTACTTATCAAATTTTATTGCGATCGCCACAAAGCGATCAAATCCCCGACTTCTTGGAGAAGTCAGGTATTTTGGTTGATTGTGAGTTGATTTGTAGCGATCGCTTACATTTTACCATAGGCGATCGCATCTATTCTACTTGCAGATTTTGTAGTTTGGGTTGACGTAAGGAAACCCAACATTCTCAATGTATTTGTTGGGTTGAATAAAGAAATCCAACCTACCATTTTCTGATATGCTACTTGGGAGAAAAAATTAAAATTACCTGTGATTGTAGAAACAATACCAGACGAAGCATTAGTTGTTCGTGGTGGACGGAATCGACCAGAAGATATTGAGTGTGGGTTTGGAACTCATCCAAGTGGAGTAACTCCGGCCAAGTCAACTTGAATATTTGATTAATATTAAAAGTTATGGATATACCTAGAATTTTTGCTGATTTTCATAATGCTGATTTTCAAGGTCGTCTGCGACTTAATTGTACTGGCACTATTGAAGATTTAGCCCATCAAAAAATTTGGTTGCAAGATAATTTACATTTGACATTTTATAGTGAGGATTTAGAAGTTGATGGAATTGTTCAATATTCTCATGAAGAAAATGTCTGGGTGGCCGTAATTAATTGGGATGAAATTAGAGAACAAGGAAATCTATCAACTCAAGGTATTAACATGATGTAAAATCACTATCTTAATCATCAAATAAAGTAGTGATGTCTAACGACAAGCCGATGCAGCATCTACGCCTCCATAATACTTCCAGAAAGTATCAGGCATAAAGCGCGTAGTTTACCACCGTAGGTATCGCCCCAAAACGATTAGATTCCCATTCCTAAGCTCGACAGCTAAATAGGTGATCCCAAAACCGCCTTGTGCGAGTATGTTTTCTATTACAGCAATCAGATTTGATTTTTGAAATACATGTAAAGTAAGCTCTGCACGCAATCTCTTTACAACATTTGATCGGTTGCTGGAAAGCTTTTAATTTATTTTAATACATTCAAGATAAGTAAAAACACTTAAAAATTTCTGAGATTTTGGAAAATAATCAAAATAGATATGTATTTTATAGATTGAATTGGTTATCAAAAAAGATAGCTATGTTTAGTACATGAAGTATGAATAAAACCTGATTTTAAAAGTGTTAACTATAAAAACAATCGCTAAAATCAACGTTTTAAAATCTCCACTGAGTACCAGTTCAATGACTGACAAGGAAAATATTTTTTTGCATATTGAAGATTTATTAAGAGTTAATTTTTAACTACTTAAGTAGCAGTGCAAACACAAATAATCTCAAAAAAATTTAAAAATTTTTTCGTCATTTTCAGAAATTAGAAGTTGTAAATGAGTAGATAAAATAGAACACACCCAAAAAGTTGAATCACAATTATGAGTCAACCTCAATCTGTCTTTACCAACCAAGAACCGAATAACAAAAATGCTAACGATAGTGGTACTAAGTATGAGCTAGGCATGAAGTTTCAGAGTACTAAGCCTGGTAAAATTAACGCTATTCGCTATTGGAAAGCGACTAATGAAACTGGAACTCATACTGGTACAATCTGGTCAGCAACAGGTACTGTCCTAGCCAAAGTTACATTCTCCAATGAAACTGCTTCAGGTTGGCAGCAACAAACTCTCACTACTCCACTCAGTATTCAAGCTAATACAACATATGTTGTCTCTGTCAACACCAATGGTTTTTTTGCTGTTACTAATAATGGATTAGGCACTTCAATTACTAACCTTGATCTGAAAACGGTAGCTGATGGTAATAATGGAGTATTTGGAAATCCAGGTGTTTTCCCCAAAGACTCTTTCCAAAACAACAACTATTTTCGTGATGTTGTCTTCGTTGCTAACGCTGTGGCTACGATCACGAAAGTGGGTGGTGATAACCAAAGTGGCAAAACTGGAACTGTATTGCTTCAAGCTTTAACTGTTCAAGTAAAAAACAGTGCTGGTCAACCTCAAGCAGGTGTGAAAGTTAATTTTGCAATCACTAGTGGTAGTGGTTCGGTTTCACCTGTTAGTGCGGTCACTAATGCGAACGGTCACGCAAGCACCAAGCTAACTTTGGGAACTTCCGTTGGTAAAATCACTGTTAAAGCCACAGCATCTGGTATTGGCAGCACCAATTTTACTGCCACCGCTACACTAGCAACAACCAACGCTATCTATTTAGAAAATCAAAAAACTGGCACAACAGCATGGCAAATTCCCTTTGAGAAAATGGCTGGTAATGAGGTTGCTGGTTATGCATCAGCAACTAGCGTCAATAAGGGTGGTTCATTAGATATTAAAGTTTCTTTGCTGCAAGATGGACAGTTTTCGATTGATGTGTATCGTTTAGGTTACTACGCAGGCACAGGCGCAAGACTGATGGTTAGTAGTGGTTTTCTTAATGGCTTCAAACAACCTAAATGTGAAATTACAGACCCTAGTACTCGCCTTGTCGAATGTAAGTGGGCAACTTCCTACACCTTACAAGTAGGTGCTGATTGGACTAGCGGTTTGTACATTGCCAAGCTGACTGATAAAACCAGCGGTAAGCAGTCACAGGTGTGGTTTGTGGTGCGTCATGACAATGCTAAATCTGATGTTTTATTCCAGAGCAGCTTTACCAACCACCAAGCATATAACAAGTATGGTGGTTACAGCTTGTATGATTTCAACTCCAATAACTTCACAAAAGCCTGGAAAGTCTCTTTTGACCGACCATTTTCCCAAGCACTTGATGACATCCAGTTTAACAATATCCTTCGCTGGGAATTTAATATGATTCGGTGGTTGGAATCTCAAAGCTATGACGTGTTATACGTGACTAATCTTGATATCCATTCCAACCCACTGTTACTACGCCAGCACAAGGTCTTTTTGTCGGTTGGTCATGATGAATACTGGTCAATGGAAGAACGGCTAAATGTCGAGCAAGCCCGTGACGCTAACCCACCAACAAACTTGGCATTTTTCTCAGCGAATACCGCTTATTGGCGAGTCCGGTTTGAGGAATCAAGTGATGGACAACCCAATCGAGTTATGGTTTGTTACAAAGAGAAGTGGGATAAAGATCCGATCGCACCAACTAATAAATTCCGCAGCCCACAGAATAATCAGCCGGAAAATGCTCTCTTGGGAGTAATGTACACAGGCGATCGCAATATTGTCTACGGCGGATATGATTTTGTCGTCAAAAAAAGCGATGATCCTTACTACGCCAATACAGGTCTCAAAAATGGTGACAAACTAGAACGACTAGTAGGTTTTGAATGGGACGGAATTGTTAACAATGGTTTTACTCCACCTGGGTTAGTCATCCTTGCTGAATCACCAGTTGATTTTGATGGTCAAGATCTAGATGTCATGGGACAAACTACATACGAGATTGCACATGCCGTTCGTTACACTGCCAGCAGTGGTGGCAAAGTATTTTCTACAGGCTCAATTCAATGGATGTGGGGACTAGATAGTTTTGGTGTTAAAGATCCACGCGAAGACCCTCGCGCCAAGCAAATAGCAGTCAACGTGTTAGCAGACATGGGTGCTAAACCTTTAACGCCATCACCAGGGGTAGTTGTGCCTACTTAAGTAGGATTTTTCAAAGAAGGGAACAGGGAACAGTTTTCCGATTTCCTGTTCTTTTTTATACTATACTTATTACTGTCCATCCTCCAGAAAAAACACGGTCTTCCCCTCGATACTTGCTGTCTTTGCCATTACCTTTTGGGCGATCGCGCCAAGCGCAATGATAGGTCATAATTTGTTCAATTGAGGGAGTAGGGCTGCAAAAGCTTGACCACGATGGCTAATTGACCCTTTCAATTCTGGCGACATCTGTGCAAAGGTCAATTGCTTTTCTGGAACATAAAAAATTGGGTCGTAGCCGAAACCACCATCACCACGGGGAGTATGAAGAATTTCTCCACGACAAATGCCTTCAGCTTTAAAAGCGATCGCCCCATCGGCAGATGCGATCGCGATCGCACACACAAATTGGGCTTGCCGATTCACTTCACCGTCTAATTCCCGCAATACCCTGGCAATACGTTCTGAGTCGGTTGGGGCATAACGGGCAGAATATACTCCTGGTGCGCCATTGAGGGCATCTACCTCTAAGCCAGAATCATCGGCGATCGCCCACTCTCCAGTTGCTAAAGCTACCTGGGATGCTTTCAAACAGGCATTAGCTGCAAAGGTATCGCCTGTCTCTTCAATGTCTAATTCTTCTGGTTTGAGGGTCAACTCCCATCCAGAATCTGCAAGGTAAGCTTGCATTTCTTGTAGCTTACCTGGATTACCTGTGGCTACTACTAATAGTTTTGTCATTGGTCGGTGACGTTCTTTCGCGTTAATTATGAACCAGGCGATGCCTTCGGCAAGGCTTCGCCAAGGCACTTAAATTAGTAAGTCAGGTTCTTTAAGGGCGTACCATGACTTTGATCGCTTCCCGACTATCCATTGCAGCATACCCTCTGGGAACACTGTCGAGATCGACGGTTAAATCGAGAACAGCAGAGGAGTTGAGTTTGCCTGCCACAGTATCGGCTAGCAATTCTGGAATGTAAGCACGGGCAGGTGCAGCCCCGCCTCGCAATGTGATGTTATTCATAAATAAACGACTCAGATTGAAATTCTGTCCGCTGCCGTGCGGCACGCCAACATAGCCGATCGCTCCACCAGGACGTGCAATGCCGATCGCCGTTGCCATTGCTGACTCACTACCAACACACTCCAGTACCGACTCTCCACCGCCTTGGGTCATCTCTTTCACAGCCGTGATCGCTTCTTCCCCTCGACTGCTGACGACATCCGTTGCACCAAACCGTCGTGCAATCTCTAGCCGCGATTCGTGCCGCCCCAAGATAATGATGCGTTCAGCACCGAGGCGTTTAGCGGCAAGCACGCCACACAACCCCACAGCACCATCACCCACAACTGCAACTGTGCTACCTGTGCGGACACCTGCTGAAACGGCGGCATGATGTCCAGTTGACATCACATCGGTGAGCGGTAGAATGGCGGTGAGGAGGTCATCATCATTCTCAACAGCTTTGGGAATGGCCACTAATGTGCCATCGGCCAAGGGCGAACGGATGGCTTCTGCTTGTCCACCATCATTCGTGGTTCCCCAAAAACCACCATGTATGCAAGCGGTTTGGATGCCTTTATGGCAGAACTCACAGGTACCATCGGAAAACGCAAAGGGAGCGAGGACGCGATCGCCCTTCTTCACCGTGCGAACAAGAGAGCCGACTTCTTCCACAATTCCCATCCATTCGTGTCCGGTTCGCCAACCCGGTTGCCACTCTTCCTCACCCCGATAGAACCAAAGGTCAGAGCCGCAGATACAAGCGTGAGTGATCCGAACAATGGCATCTGTGGGCTGTTGAATAATGGGATCGGGAACGGTCTCCACACGGACATCACCAGGGGCATGGTAAACGGTTGCTTTCATCGAACAATCTCCGAATTTTAATAGTCATTGATCAAAGAATAGAGGACAAATGACTAATAACTAATTTTACCCTGCCCACTGTTTCGCCCAAGCGAGAGTTTGATGCACCTGTTCGAGTGTAGGTGCTTCGCAGTAGAGGCGCAAAACTGGTTCGGTACCGCTAAACCGAATCATTAACCAACTGTTGTCTTCTAAGCGGAACTTGTAGCCGTCAATTGTTTGGCAATCTATCACTGTTTTGCCTGCAATTTCTGTTAGGGGTTGGGTTTGCAGTTGTTGTAAAAGACGCGATCGCACTTCCATGCTTGCTAAGGGTAAATCGATGCGATCATATGCTGAATTAAAACCTGTTTTTTCCTGTAGCTGACGATAATATTCGCCCAAATCCAGCCCAGATTCTACAATTGCCTCTAGAACATATAGTGCTGATAGTAGGGCATCACGTTCGGGGATGTGGCTACCATAGCCAATTCCTCCTGACTCTTCACCACCTAATAGTACCTGTGCTGCTAACATTCTGTCAGCGATGTATTTATAACCCACAGGAGTTTCAAACACTGACAGATTATGTAACGCTGCTACGCGGGGTATCAAGTCAGAACCGCTGACAGTTTTGACGATTTCCCCTTGAAAGTTACGCCGTCTAGTTAAATGGTCAATTAATATCGGGATTAATATTTGCGAACTTAGGAAATTGGCTTCTCCATCGACGGCGGCTATGCGATCGCAGTCTCCATCAAAGACTAACCCTACTGTCAAACCTGAACTATCGCTTTCTTGATGGCTTTTGATGATTTCAAATAGGCGTGAAAGGTATTTCGGTAAGGGTTCTGGCGCACCACCACCAAATAAAGGATCACGTTCACTGTTGATTTCTTTTACCTGCTCTGTCAGTAATTTCGCCAATCCACCTGCAGCTGCACCATGCATCACATCAGCAAATAGCGTTAGTTTACCAGAGGCGATCGCGCCTCTAATTTTGGCAATATCGACTTTGCCTTTTAGGGCTTGGGTGTAACTAGGCCAAGGATTAAAATTCTCTTGCTTGCCTGGGGTGGTTGCAGGTGGCAATTCCTGCGATAACAGTGCTTCTATTTCCTTTGTTACCTCTGGTGGCACTGATCCCCCAAAAGCACCCTTGACTTTTAATCCTAAATATCTTCCAGGATTATGACTGGCTGTAATTACTAGCGCCCCCAAAGCATTGAGTTGTTTTGCGGCCCAACTAAAAGCCGGTGTTGGGGCATATGTCTCGCTTAGTAACACATCAAATCCTATCGCGGCGACAGTATTGGCAACAACACGAGCAAAGTCTTCCGCCATAAAGCGGCGATCATAGCCGACTACAATTGTCCGGCTACCCACTGTAGGGAAATAGGTATCATATAATACTTTTGCAGCGGCTGGTGCGACTAGGGCTAGGCGTTCAAAGGTGAACTCATCACCGATAACGCCCCGCCAGCCGTCTGTACCAAACTTAATTGAGTTAGCTACAACTGGCATCGGGGTATCCTAACTGTCTTCCTTGAGGATTCTAGCATTTATACAGTGTATAAAGTAAAAAAAGAATCTAGCTTAAAAATGGCGAGTGGGGAACTCGGGGCCCCCGCTCCCGGAGGGAGTGGGGATTAGGGGTAATGGGGAGTGGGGAGTAGGGTCTAGGGGCTAGGGATTAGGGGCTGGGGGAGAGTAATTTTTGCGGTTTTAACGTGTTATTTATTACGTAAATGTATAGCAAAAATATGTAAAAATATTGATCTGCTCTCTTCTTGCTGATATTTAGAACAGATAGGGAATTAATCGCTTTGTACGTTGTTTGTAGGCTTGATACTCATCACCAAATTTCTCAAGCAGCATCTGTTCTTCTTGGTCAACTCGTGTTACACACGCAATAGTGAAAATGTAGTCAAATAGTACTGTGCAGACAAAAATTCAAAGTAAGGAGTTTTCCACTATGACATCTACAAATACACAAATTCATTCTGCTAATGCGATTACATCTCAACAACTAGAAGTCATTGTAAATCCTGTGACGGGCGATCGCATGACTATTTTGCACTCAACTCAAGCAAGCGGTGGGATGTATGCAAAGATCCAGTTTGACTTGCCTCCAGGATCTAAAGGTAGCCCACTGCATTATCACACTCGCATGAGTGAAACATTTACTGTACTTAAAGGTTGTCTGGAAATGGAGGTTGGTCGCAAGGGAAATTGGCGGACATTAAAAGCAGGAGAAAGTTTACATGTTCCAGCTTTGATGCACCACAGTTTCCGTAATAACTCTGATGATTGGGTAACTTATACGAGTGAAAACCAACCTGTGGGACAATTTGAGCAGTTTATCAGGGGACTGTTTGGTCTAGCAATTGACGGCAAGGTAAACCATGAAGGGATGCCGACAAATTTACTTTACTTTGCCCTATTACTGAAGAAAGCAGACACAATTCTCGTTGGCCCACCGTTAATAGTTCAAAAACTGTTAGTTGGTGGCTTGGTACAGATTGGTAACTGGTTGGGAGTGGAGCGATCGCTTCTCAAATATTGGAACAGGGCATAGGGGACAGTTAAGCTAGCAGGCGTTTTGAGCTTTCAAAAACATAAAAATTACCGAATAACCAATAAATTAATAATCCTTAATAGTCAAAACTATTAAGGATTAATGCTCAGATAAAAAGCTGCTCACAATCTTGATTTTTCGCTAGAAATCATCAAGGTACTCGCTGAGGCGACTAATTACGGGGTCAACCTCTTGCGGAGGCGCAGCAACTGGATGAGCGGTATTATTGACTATCTCTGGTGGAATTGGAGATGGGATTGGAGATGGAATTTGCGATCGTTCGTTGATTATGAGCGCCAACTGTGCAACTTGTTGGGAAAGTTGTAGGATATGGCGTTCTATTGCCTGCAAACGATGAGATTCCTTTGCAAAAAAACGTTCCTCAAGGCCAGCCATTTGACGTTGCAGTTCAGCAATTTGTTGTTCAACGGGTGCTGTTGCTGCTGTTTTTGGACTAGGTCGTACAGATTCCGGTACACACAAAGATTGCCACAATGCCTCTTTACAGAGGTCACTGAAAGACTTATCGGGTTGTTTCTCCAAATGACTTTCGACTTGCTCTAGCAAGCTTTCGTCAGCAACCCCTGGATTGAACGTCACGGATTTAACTACCTTTTTTGACCATTGGAACATCAGTTTTAGGCCCTAGCAGCGCGAGTAGAGGACAATTGTGCCTCTCCATAAATATACTGCCCCAAAGCGTTCGCCTGCCGAGAGGGTGCTGCTAAATGAGCATTAATCTTTGCTTCTTTGAGTAGACGTTGAATGTCTTCCCAGAAAAACTCACCACCACCGCCAGTCAGAATCACGTCGGTAACGCGTTCTGGCAACCAAGCGAGAACACGACCACAAATATCTCGAGAAAACTGCTCTGTCAGGTTAGGGAGAAAATCATCTAAATTAGCGGGCTTGCTGGCACCTTTGGGACGATAAAAACGTTCACCTTTGGCTTTGTTAACAGCGGAAATCAACGCCAGAGATTGACTATCTGCCCCATCGATTTCGTGTGCTACTAGTTCATAAAACTTGTTCATGCCGAAGTCTTCACTCTTAGAAGCACCTCGAGCAAAGCGGAAATTGTCTACCATTAGTAGATCAATAGTTTGATGTCCCACATCAACGATCGCTACCGATATTTTTGTAAAATCTGGGCTGGGGCCTTTCTTCGGTTGAGCTTCAGACCACAAAAGACTACCATAGCCTTCTGGCATTACCCAAACTTTGCTAACATTCAGCGATAAGGATTCGCCCCGGAAGTTCAACACATGGGGGCCACCTACTTGGCTAATTAACTGAGCTTTTTCCCGTTCAAATTGCTCTAAAGAAAGGAAAGGCAAGCCCAAAACAACAGAAATATCGTCTTTAAGTTTGAAGTAGCCAGCACACGCCAAAACTTTGACTAATGCATCCTCTACTTTAGATTGGCCGACGCCTAGATTAGCTCCAAAATCTGCTGCTAGCTGACCAACAGCGTAACCATTGCCTTGATACTCTAGCCACAAATCCATCAGAGGATCGGTAGCTCTGGCTTCAAAAACACCCCCACGTACTTGTTCTATGGACATTTGCTTGACGTTGGCAGGTATGAATACCACATTGCCTGGTTCGCGGCTGACACAAGTCTTTGTGGAGGTTCTACCTAAATCGACACTGAGAATGGTTTTCCCTGAGCCTGTGCTGGGTTTGGGAGAATTAACAGCATTTAAGGGAGTAGATGCCGATACCCTATTCATCGGTATGGCAGCTGCATTAATTGGAGTGGCGGCGGAAGGTTGGTCTGTCATGAATAAAAGCTCCTAGTCCTGACTTAAAAAGTTGTCATGCTCATCTTACAAAAATGCGAGTTACCAGAAATTACAGGCTTCGCTAAGTGTAGCTAGAAGTACGCTCAAACTAAATTTGAGCGATCGCGCATTTAGTATTATTTGGCATAGTGTAGGCGAATTTTGAACAGATGTAACCCCCACATTCAACTAAAAGCAGCTGTGTATCATCTTCTATTGCTTTTGAGTTGGCGCTTGAGTACCCAAACACCAAATGCTAGAACTAAAACTCCCAGCACAATTTTTGATACAGGAGCAAGGTATTCATCCACAAGTTGATACTGACTACCCAATGCGTAACCTGAGTATGTTAGCAGACCTACCCAAGCAGCGCTACCTAGTGTTGTATAAAATAAAAATGGTAGTATGGGCATATTGCTAATACCTGCTGGCACAGAAATTAAGGTGCGGATTCCTGGTACAAGGCGACCAATTAACACTGCTTTACTGCCTTGCCGATCAAACCAACGTTTAGCCTTGGTAATGTCATTGCTGGATACAGCTAGCCATTTCCCATATCTGTCAGCCCAAGCCCTCAAACGCCTTTCGCCTAAAAATTTCCCAGGATAGTACCAAATCAGCGCCCCCAGGACGGAACCTAAAAGTCCCGCAAAAAATACGCCAATGATATTGAGCTTGTCGGGTTTTGCTCTTGCTGTAAATCCTGCCAGTGGCATAATCAATTCTGAAGGAATGGGGGGAAAAAGGTTTTCTAAGAACATCAGCAGGGCAATTCCCCAATAGTCAAATTTTGCAATGGTGTTAGTTATCCATTCAAGCATTGAGTTAATTCCTTAAGTGGTAATTCGTAATTCGTAACTAATAAAGGATTTTCAGGTTTGAATGTATTTTTCTTTTTTTCATACTAAATTGGTCTTCAGATGTGTCTTTATAGAACTGGGATAGTTTGCCAAAAACTACTCATACCAATTCAAAAAAAATCCTGATACACAGAAATCTTTCGTAAGGGTCTAGCAATGCTAAACCCTTACTCATGTATTTGTATATTAAAGTGAAATGGTATCAGCATCAGAATGTTGCTATGCATCTTAAAAATCACGAATTACGAATTAATATTTAGATCCTCCTAGTCTCTTTACAAAAAGTACTAGAGAGGATCTAAAGGTTCGACGCATCAGGAAGATACACATAAACGCGGAGAATGCAGATTTCCCCGCGTCTTTTCTCTTCTTCAAAGACTACTAAACTGTCGGGGTCAATGATTGTACTCTTGATTCCGATTGCCAGTCTAATGGGTTCCAAACTCTGTCTTCTAGTGCCATTTGCTCAATTAAACTGGCCAATTTGAGGGCTTTAAGAGCTTGCTCACCACCTACGGAGGGTTGATTGCCTCCGTGGACACAGTTGACAAAATGTTCTAATTCTGCACTCAAAGGTTGAATATTACTGGTATAAACTTTTTCAATTAATCCATCTTGCTTGTAAAATACTTGTCGGTGATCGCTTAGAGAATTAGCTGTGGTTTGTCGGTGAATCAAAATTTCATTTTTAAGAAAGTCTGCTTCAGTAAATGAGTTTTTGCAATGGGCGACGACACGCCGAATTTTGCGGTGAGTGACTTTACTGGCAGTTAAAGTGGCAACAATACCGTTGGCAAATCCCAAGGTGGCAGTTACGTAATCTAAATAACCAGAGTCTAGGGCACGAGTACCGCTAGCAGTTAACTTTACTACTGGAGAGGCGGCTAGTTCCAAAAGTAGGTCAATGTCATGGATCATTAAATCCAGCACTACTGAAACATCGTTTGCTCGATCTGAGTAAGGACTCATGCGGTGAGCTTCTAGCGCCAATAATTCCTCTGTTTTGAGTACTTTGCTCAATTCTCTAAATGCCGGATTGAAACGCTCAATATGACCTACTTGCAGGATGCATTGAGACTCGGCCGCGGCATTGACTAAGGATTCTGCTTCCGAAATACTAGCAGCGATCGGTTTTTCAATCAAAACGTGAACCCCCCCCAATAGACAATTAATGCCTACGGCGTAATGCAGACGGGTAGGAACGGCGACGCAAACTGCTTCTACATGGGGTAGCAGATCGCAGTAATCTTCAAAAAAACGTACCTTGTACTTGCTTGCGGTTTCTATCCCCCGTTCGACATTGATATCAGCTACTCCGACTAGTTCAACATCCTTCATTGAACTGAGTACGCGAGTATGATGTTGTCCCATGTTACCCACCCCAATCACGCCTATGCGGATTGGTCGTGGCTGGTTGCGCTGTGTGTATAGATTCGGTTCTGCCACTGACATGCTATCTTGCACTATTATTCTCTCCTCAACCACCAAATTTAGAGACGCTACGGCCGTTGGCGTTTATACAGAAATGCCACCTACGATCCGTCTAAAACCATCCAGATGGTAACATAGAGGTTCTGTTTATGAAGAATTTCAAAGTTTATAATCAGTTCCCGTAATCTAGCTGTCTTTTGTACAGACAGTTCAAAAACGATCCGTTTTTACACTTTATACAAAAAGTAGTATGTATTTTTATTAAATTTTAAAACTGAGTTTTGCATTTGGGGCGTGATTAGCGATTTTTAAGTTCAAACGGTGCAACCGAGATGAAAGCTGTAATTCTGTTGTCTGGGGGGCTAGACTCCTCCACAATTTTGTATCAAGCGAAGGTAGATCAATGTGAGTGTCACGCTATTTCCTTTGATTATCAGCAGCGACACCGACGAGAGTTACAGTCTGCCCTCCTTGTCGCTCAGCAAGCTGGAGTAGTACAACATCAAGTGGTTAGCTTTGATTTAAGACAATGGGGTGGTTCAGCACTGACGGACGATGCTATAGATTTACCACAAGAGCGTTCTCTAGATGAGATGTCTCAAAATATTCCTGTCACCTATGTCCCGGCGCGTAATACCATTTTTTTGAGCTTTGCTCTTGGTTATGCGGAGGCGATCGCAGCTGAGTGCGTTTATATTGGGGTTAATGCCTTAGATTACTCTGGATATCCTGATTGTCGTCTTGATTATATCCAGGCAATGCAAGAAGTTTTTCGTCTAGGAACTAAACAAGGGCGTGAGGGGAAACCGATTACTATTGTTGCACCCTTGATCGATTTGAAAAAGACCGAAATTATTCGCTTAGGCAACGATTTGGGAGTTCCTTGGGAACTTACTTGGTCTTGCTATGCTGGCGGTGATGTAGCTTGTGGCGTATGTGATGCTTGTCGCTTACGGCTTGCGGCTTTTACTGAATTGGGGCTTGTTGATCCACTACCATATGCTTCCCATGGGTTTGATTGACGCGGGGAAAGATTTCGGGCCGAGAGATTGATGTTTATTAAAAAGGTTTTGTAACTGACTAAGTGTGAAATATTACAGTTATTAATGGTAGAAAGGCTAAAAGGAAGCGATTCCAAGACAGCCAATTCAATTTGGGGGCTGGTTCTGGCGGTGTCAAGAGAGCTTCTACTCTTTGTTCTAAGCGATCGCCAATACCACCAGAACCCAACGCAGCACAGCAAATTTCTGATAATACGGGGGTTGTACTGACTACTAAAAGGAGTGATTCTGCTAATACTAAAGGGTCTACTTGGGATGCAGCATAACTATCAGCACGGAGTTCGCGCAAAACTAATAATTCTTGCCACAAAGGCTCTGTATTTGGCAACCAGGCTGTGCAGGAACGCACCCAACCCAACCAAAAAAACCAGAATGTATCCCTGTAGTGATAGTGCCCTTGCTCGTGTGCTAAGACGCTTTCTACATGAGCAGGTGAGAGAGTTTTGAGCAATCCCTGGCTCATTACTAGTTCGGGTTGCCAAAAACCGATTTGACCTGCAAACAACGCTGTGGTTTGCAATAAGCGGACTTTTTGCTCTCCAAGACTAACTAGGGGACAATTACGAGCCGAATTTACAGATTGCCAGCCTTGTAGGGCAAGTTTGACGCATAAAATGGCAAAAATTCCTAAATAAATTAGCGCTAGCAAATAGCTAAAGTAGCCTGTATACATTCCACCCATTTTGCCTTGGGTTCCCATGCTCAATACAGCGATCGCTGTCATGAAGATGAGCAAGGGCGGGAAAAGAAATAAAAATAGAGTTCGTCGCCACCGTAAAGTCCAATTACCTTGTGGTTCCCTCCAAGAATATCTCAACCACCAAGCAACTGCTAAAGCAATCAAAATCATGACCAGATGCATTATTTTTCCTCCCTGGCTTGGCGTGCAGCTTGAACACGTTTGGCGATCGCTGCTATTTGTTCGCTGGCTGCATCATCTAAACTGTCGGCAAAAGCGGCGATGACGTCAGGGTTGCCGACTGCGAGAAATCGCTGCAACTGCTCGTGTGCTTTGATGACATCGGCTTGCTGTTTGCTTAATAATGGTCGCCAATAAAATGCTCGCTCTTTTTTGTCGCAGACTAACCAACCTTTATCGGTGAGGCGTCGCAAAACTGTGGTGACAGAAGTATAAGCCAATTCTCGATTGGGATCGCTCAGAATGCGATCGTGTACATCCTTGACTGTGGCTGAACCAAGTTCCCAGATAATATTTAAAATTTCCGCCTCCAAGGGGCCTACAGACAGTTGTTTAGGGCGGTAGTCGGGTAAAGGTGCCATGTTGATTTGGGGCTAGGGGCTAGGGGGGCTAGGGATTAAGCCAGATGCGGGTGCAGGAGAGTAAATAATTACGAATTACGAATTACCCATTTCCTTTTAGATTACAAGATATGCCGCAAGTCTGAAAGCGAGATGATGAGCTTGTATAGTATTGGGGTATTAAATGTGCTACATCGTGCATTTCGATGCTAAAAAATTTTCTAGCTTTAACTGTGACCTTTGTTAGTGTCACCAACTAGGTAGAATGTTATTTGCGGAAGTATTTAGAGCAGGTGTATCCAGCGCGTGAAGCTATTTGTATACCACACTCCGGAATCGACTCCAAATGATCAAGTGCCAGAATGTGCGATCGCAGTTGATGTATTGCGAGCTACTAGCACAATAGCCACTGTCTTAGCGGCTGGAGGCGAAGCTGTGCAAGTCTTCAGTGACTTAGATCAACTAATCGAAGTTAGCGAAACATGGCCCTCAGAAAAACGACTGCGGGCAGGAGAACGCGGTGGCGCGAAAGTGGCTGGTTTTGAGTTGGGTAACTCTCCTCTCGATTGCACGCCAGAACTTGTGCAGGGACGTCGTTTGTTCATTAGTACTACTAATGGTACTCGTGCCTTACAACGGGTACAAGACTCTCCCAATGTATTAGCGGCAGCTTTGATCAATCGAGCGGCAATAGTGCAATATCTCTTAGACAAGCAACCAGAGATAGTATGGATTGTCGGTTCAGGTTGGGAAGGCAGTTTCTCTTTAGAAGATACAGTTTGTGCAGGCGCGATCGCTCATAGTATTGTGCAGCACACTCAGTTACCACCAGAAAAATTAGCTGGCAATGATGAAGTAATTAGCGCGATCGCTCTTTACTCTCAATGGCAAAATAACTTGTTGGAATTATTTCACCAAGCTAGTCATGGTCAGCGACTTTTGCGTCTTGATTGTCAAGCCGACCTAAAATATTGTTCTCAAACCGATATTTTAGATGTTTTGCCTATACAAAGAGAAATGGGAGTTTTAAAAAGTCAAAAGATTAATTCGTAAGTTGTAGTTCGTAATTAATGATACAAATTTTGTAGTGGACTGACTCGACTAAATATAGTGCAATAAAAAAGGTTCGTAGTTCTTCTTTAGTAACTTCTTAAACATAAATCTAATGCACAAATTTAGTTTTGTTACGCCACTACCAGATTAAAGTTCAGATAAATTACGGATTATTTTGTATACATAAATCGCTCAGCATTTGCCTAAGTCTTTCCCGCCAATGGGGGGGATAAGTTGCTAGCAGTGCTGAAATTTTCTCACGGGCTAGGACAGAATAAGCAGGGCGACTGGCTGGTGTGGGATATTGGGCGGTGGTGATGGGTACAATCCGTTCAATTTTTAGGGGTAAGCCTAATTGTTGGGCTTCTTCAAAGATGGTAACGGCAAAGTCGTACCAGCTAGCGACGCCACTATTTGTGTAATGATAGATACCGCTAATTTCTAGGGTTAGCTGGGGAATCAGTTGGGCGATCGCATTGGCTATGTCTTTTGCCCAAGTGGGACTACCAATTTGATCGGCAACGACGCGAATTTCTTGACGTTCTGCACCCACTCGCAGCATGGTTTTGACAAAGTTGCTTTTGCCAAATATGCCATAAACCCAGGCGGTGCGGAGGATGAGGTGATGGGTGCAAGTTTCTTGAATTGCTAGTTCACCTGCAAGTTTGGTTTTGCCATAAACACTTAGAGGATTAGTATCATCGGTTTCTTGGTAGGGGGTGTAGGCTTTGCCATCAAAAACATAATCGGTGGAAATATGAATCAAAAATGCTCCGAGTTTTTGCGCTTGTTGGGCGAGAATTAGTGGTGCGGTGGCATTGATGGCTGTGGCTAGTTCAGGTTCGCTTTCTGCTTTGTCTACTGCGGTATAAGCAGCAGCATTGATGATAATTTGCGGTTGGTGGCGGTTGATGACGCTACGGAGAGTATCGGGTTGGGTTAGGTCTATGGTAGGACGTGCCACTGAGATCAGATTGCCGTAGGGTGTGAGGATTTTTTGCAGTTCTTGCCCTACTTGACCATTACTACCAATTAGCAGAATTGATTTATCCATTCTGATTTCTTGCACGAATATTTGAAGATCAAGGAGTTGTATTTTCACGCAGAGGCGCAGAGACGCAGAGAGTAATAAGAGTTTTCCGGTTTTACAGAACTTTTTAACAGAAAATAATGTGATTTTTAACACAAGGATGTCATGGAAATTCCTCCCCCCACTCCCTACTCCTTACTCCCCACTCCCCATTTCTTAATCAAATATTTCAGCATGTTTTAAAGGTGTGCCGGCTTGGTCTTTTGCTGATAAGATTGGTGGCGCATTCAAAGGCCAATCTATGCTTATATCTGGATCGTTCCACAAGATTGTGCGATCGCCTTGAGGCGCATAGTAATCTGTTGTTTTGTAGAGAACTTCCGCTATTTCTGAGAGTACAAGAAAACCATGAGCAAAACCTGGTGGTATCCACAGTAAGCGTTTGTTTTCGGCGCTGAGTTGATAACCTACCCATTTGCCAAAGGTGGGTGAATTTTTTCTAATATCTACGGCGACATCAAAGATATTGCCGACAATGACGCGAACGAGTTTACCTTGGGGTTGTACGATTTGGTAATGCAATCCACGTAGAACGTTCTGCTGAGAACAAGAGTGGTTATCTTGCACAAAATTAGTAATAATACCAGTTGTTTCTGTAAACTTTTGTTGATTATAGGCTTCAAAAAAGAAGCCACGGCTGTCGGTAAATACTTGGGGTTCAAGTTGAATAACTTCAGGTATTCTGGTGTGTACGATACTCATCAATAAGATTGCTGTATATTTCACAAGTAGGAGGATAGCACTTTGACGGTAGCTTTTCCGGTTTTTTCCAGCTAAAGTTTTGGGAGTGAGTAATGCTTTAAAAAGTAAATCATGTCAGTTCAATTTGACAGTCATCACCTATCAGGAATCGTAAAGCTTTTGGTCTACGGGGTGCTAAAGTTAGTTGGGCCCGTTGTCCAATGACACTATCAATAATCCGTTGATGAATTCGAGCGATTTTAGCACCTTCTAAAACCATACTATGTTCTAAATCAGAATCGATGAGTGTGACATGATTGGCAATACTACTGTAAGGGCCAATAAAGCAGTTTTCTAAATAACAATCGCTACCAATGATGACTGGGCCGCGAATTGTGCAGTTAGTTACTTTAGATCTCGCCCCGATTTGCACTCGCCCAATAATCTGACTTTGAGTATCGATTTCACCATCAATTGTGGTTGATAAATAAGTATCGAGAATCAAACGATTTGCTTCTAGTAGGTCATCTTTTTTACCAGTATCTAACCACCAACCTTGAAGTTCATAAGCTAAGACTTGTTTTTGTTGGTCAATCAAGTGTTGAATAGCGTCGGTAATTTCTAATTCGCCTCTAGCGGAGGGTTGGATATTGGCGATCGCATCAAAAATAACATGAGAAAAGAAATAAACTCCAACTAAAGCCAAATTGGAAGGGGGAATTTTCGGTTTTTCAATTAACTGAAACACTTGCCCTGTATCATCTACCCTAGCAACACCAAAAGCGCTAGGATTAGCGACTTGACGCAATAGGATTAAAGCTTCTGGCTGTTGTTGGATAAATTGTTGCAGAAAGTAATTTAAATCACCTAGTTGAATTAAATTATCACCCAAGTACATGACAAAAGGAGAGTCTGCCAAAAAAGGACGGGCAACTTGAACAGCGTGAGCAAGTCCGGCGGGCTGGTGTTGTAAGATGTAGGTGATTTTAGCACCAAAATATCCTCCATCTCCTGTTTTTGCCTGCACTTCTGCCCCTGTTTCTGGGTTGATAATAATGCCGATATCGGTAATGCCGGCTGCTACCATCTCTTCAATGCCGTACCATAAAACAGGTTTGTTAGCAACTGGTACGAGTTGTTTGGCTCCACTGTGGGTTAGGGGACGTAGACGTGTACCTTTACCACCTGAGAGAATTAATGCTTTCATAAGTATTTGTCATTAGTCATTGGTCACTAGTCATTTTGAAATCTTTGTTTGCGTCCTCCTGCCTAGCCTTCGGCAACCCCTGCCTGATTCAACGGTAATATTCTACATGTAGCGGGATAACACTTCAGCGGTGGCTTGTCCAGTTTTTGCCCAACTGAATTGTTGACAGTGAATAATTCCCTGGTGAGAAAGGCGCGATCGCAATGCCGAATCAGTTGCGATTGCTTGCATTGCCTCTGTAATTTCTCTGGTGTTGTAAGGATTGATGAAAATTGCTGCGTTCCCCGCTATTTCTGGTAGAGAGGAGAGATTGGAAGTAATTACCGGGGTACCACAAGCCATTGCTTCGAGGACGGGTAAACCAAAGCCTTCCCAGAGACTTGGGAAGACAAGAGCGATAGCTTGATTGATGATTTTTGGCAATTCTTGATCAGGAACATAGTTCAGGAATTTTACTTGATCGGTTATGCCGAGTTGGGCAATTTGCGCTGTTAAAGTTGGTGTGTAACGGCGATCGCTCGGCCCTGCTAACCAAAGTTCGTAGTCTTTGCAGTTAGATAATCCAGCAAAGGCAGTAATTAAACGGTGCAAATTTTTGTGAGGATTATGCCTTCCTAAATATAGAAAATAATTTTGCCTTGGCACATCTAAAAAACGAAAATTTTCGCTGTCATATCCTAGTGAAATTGCAGTTAATTTTTCTTTAGGAACTTCCAAAAAGTTGCTTAAATCCGCAGCCGTTGCCTGAGAATTACAGATAACATGTTTTGCTTGTTGAATGACAGCACGAATATAATAAATACAATAAAGTCGCTGCGTTATAGAAAACCATTGTGGAAACCTTAAAGGAATTAAATCATGAACAGTGATCACATAAGCACATGAAGAAAATAAAGGAGCCTCCGGTATAGGAGAAAATAGTAACGTAGACTTAACGTTTTGATAAATATTTGGTAGGTAAAATTGAGTCCACAGCAAGCGCTTTAAATGCCCTTTCATGCCAAAATCAGTTGTCATGTCCGATGGTGAATCATGACATTTAATTCCAGAGATTTGCCTTGGACTTAATACCTCAACATCTAACTCTTTTAGCTCTTTCAATAAATTCAAACTATAACTTAACCAACCTGTTGGTTGAGTTGGAGCAAAAGATAAATTTGCTAAGATAGGCATAATAAAATCATTGTTTGATTAACTTAGATATTTAATTACGAATTACGAATTATTTAAACTTTAGATTTATTCGATGTAAATAATAAAGTAATAATTTTTAGACTATTGAGATTAGCTGTAGTTACAAATTCACCAAAAAACTTATAAAAAAGATATATACGTAATATAAATTGTTCCCACAAAGGGCGATGCTTTTGATAATAATAAATCTGGCTACGTCTATATTCAATAGCCATTGCATTCGCAACCTTTTGAACTGAATACCCGTGCAAATGAATCAAAGATACATCAGGAGTATAGATAATTTTATATCCTTGATATTGCGCTCTTTGGCATAAATCTGATTCTTCAAAATACATAAAAAACTTCTCATCAAACCCACCTAATTTATCAAATAGCTTTGAGCGAATTAAAAAAGCAGCCCCGACAACAATATCTACTTCTTGAATTTCTTTAAATCTTTGCTCAATCAAAAATTTTTCAGACTTATTCAAATAATCTTGATGCATCTTACGAGCTTTATATTCACCTTTAATTCCTAACGCAGGTGAAGCAGAAATTTGTAAACTCCCATCTCGATTAAGCAATTTTGGCCCGATAATTCCTATTTGTGGGTCTGCTTGCATCAACTCAATTAAATGAGGTAGAATATTACTAGTAAGTACAGTGTCAGTATTTAAAAAAAATAAAAATTCTCCCCTAGCAAGTTTTGCACCTGCATTGTTTCCTGCGCCAAAACCACGATTTTCAGCTTGTCTAACTAAACGTATTTCAGGGAATTTTTCTGGAATTAATTCCACACTACCATCACTAGAGGCATTGTCTACAATAATAATTTCGTAGCTAGGTATATCTATAAATTTTTCTATAGAGTTTAAACAATCTGGTAAAATCTCTGCTCCATTATAGTTAACTAAAATAATTGATACTGAGATGGGTTGTTGGTTCATTTGTTTTGAATATTGCTTTTGCTTGCTTAAAATTTTGGAAAAAAATTTAAGATATAGTTTAACAATTGTTGAACATCGAATATAATTTTAAAAATTAAAATTCGCATTGCTATACCTTCAGAACGATATCCGGTTTTTAAACTTTGATAACAAAGCCTAAGAATACCTAAACCAAAATCTAAGTGGCGATCGTCAAAGGGATTATACCAGGTTGAATTTAATTGTTGGTAAAATCTAGCTTGAAATGCTTTACTCAAATTACTATGAATTAAATAGCTTTTACCTGTGATGCGACATTTTTTCTTAAACCACAGCATTAGTTCAGTATAAAAATTACCCGCATTTTGCATTGTTCCTACTGCATTGGAAGTATGGAGCCTATAGCGAACTAACGGTTGACGAATATGTTTAATCTTACCTTTTTGAATAGCAACCAATGCTACCCACCAGTCATGATGCCAACCAATTTCATTTTGTTGGGGAAAGGGTAGAATATCGGTAATGAGAGAACTACAAAATAACGACGAACAGCCGGTAACGACGTTGCGAAGTAACAATAATTCCACCGTAGCTTTTTCAGGTTGGCGTCCTTCAAAATCCCAAGTAGAATGATTAATAGTTTGGTCGTGACTGTCGATAAGTTCCAAATCAGAATGAACTAATAGCGCGTGTTCAAAGCGTAAAGTCTTGAGCAATACTTCTAGCTTTTCTGCAATCCAAATATCATCTTGATCGCAAAAAGCGATCGCTGTAATTTTAGGGTCTTGAATACAGTATTGTAAACCCCTTTCAAAATTATAGTAATGTTTGAGATTATTGCTATGAAAATGACAAATAAACCGTGAATCATTTTCGACATTTTTTTTAATTGCAGCTTGATATTCAACTTGGGAGCAGTCATCAACAATATGACAAATCCAATTTTGCCAAGTTTGATTTTTAATTGACTGAATCTGTTTTTGGAAATATTCAAGCTGAGGATTATAGGTTGCTAAAACAATCCCAATTTTTTCTTGTTTTTGCATTCACTTAAGCTAGATTTCTCAGTTTTCAATTGCTATGTTTTGTTATTCTATAATTTATTGATTAAAAACCGAGCTAAAGCATAAATTTTTATCATATTTTTTTGCCAAAATTGCGGAATACGCTGGTTATTGATCATATTATTAATATTTTTCATTGCGTGAGGAGGAACAAATTCCAGCTTATCTTTGTAAAATATAGAGGCAGGTAATTCTCTAGGGTCAATAATCTGATGTTTTAACTGATAAATTAGGGAAGGTCTGACCCAACCTTTGGCAACTTCTTCTCTCACAAATTTTTCACTAATAAAGCCTTCTTGAATAGCATTTAACATTTCCTGACACCATAGCCATCCTAAATTATTTTGTGTAGTTAACCAAGGTTGAGTCGGTATATCAGTGTAATGAGTTAGCGCTGTCTTTCCTGCTGTATAATGCTCTAAATCATTCCATTTAGTGGGAATAACGGCGGCTATTTTCTCAGCTGGGGCCATTTCTAAAATAAATTGTTCATATGTCCATCTTCCCCGTTCCAATTCTTGTACCAACTCTGTCACATTCCACTGCAATTGTTCACAGTTAATCACCATGACACTGAATTGTGGCGGTCTTCCAGAATCTTTTGGCTCATAAACAGAGAGTAATTCTGCTCCATTAAATGGTAATAACCACAACTCTTTTATATCTTGGAAAACTTGCATATCAGAGTCGAGATAAATTGCTCTACCGTGATAATTTTTAAGTGCAGGAATGGCAAATCTTTGGAAGCTAAAGGGAGTTTTGGGCTTAAGCTTTGGATTTTGAGGTTCAGGAATATTTATACCTGCTTGGTGTATTGCTGTGAACAGAGGCGTGACTGTCACCGCCATTGATGCATATTTCTTAATTGAATATTCTAAAACTTTGACGGCTAACATTTGCTCTTGTTGAGTGCCAACAAATATTTGTATGGGACTTTCAACAGCTAATGAAACACAGTCTTTCTCCTCCACCATCCCTAAACCTCGAATTTAGTCAAGTTTTATAGCAATCCTATTTAATTACGAATTACGAATTATTTAATCCTTACTAGCTATCAAAAGAACACGAGGGCCATTACGCTCATTTCTGTGTTCTATAATCTCTACTTTTCTAAATCCTGTTTCGTTTAATAAGGAGACTATATCATCCAATTTTAACCATTTAGCTAATTCATACATGCCGGAAAATACGTCGTTATATCCTCCTTCTTGCGAACGTTTATAATAATATTTTTTACTATTCACTTCATACGTTTCTGTGGCATCTTGATCAAGAGCATAATGAGTATCTAACATTACACCTTGACGAATATATTTTCCTAAATCGAGTAAATGTTGAACTGGATCTTTCAAGTGATAGAGAACTCCAACGTGATGCATAACATCTGTTTTTAGTAAATCTTGATAATTTTGACAATCTTCTTCAATATTTAATTTAAAAATAGTAGGATGTAACCCGAATAGGGAACAGCGAACGATTGTTTTAACTACGTTTTCAATTCTGGCATCGAATGCTGTCACTTGCTGGGCAAGTTTTGCTAGAGCAATTGTATGAATACCTTCAAAGCAGCCAATTTCTAAGACATGTTTATCTGCTAAATTAAAGTATTCATTCATTAATAATATTCTTTTGTCAGGAATGATTTGGGGGGTGTTGCGTTTGTTGTGTCCAGCTTGATTACCAAATCGTCTACCATGACTGTCAATTACAAAACAGTTCCATTGCAATATATCGTTTAATTCTTGTAAATCTTGATCGCTTAAACAGTCTATAAATTTAATTTCATTTTGATGTTGATTAAAACCACTCAAGGGTAATTCATGCTGGATATTTAATCTTTTTTGATTAATTAATGAGTGGCGAGATTTTAACCACAAAGTTAGTTTTTCAGCAAGCGATCGCATATTTCTCTGACTGCTCCTTGTCCACCAGCTAGTTCTGTAATATATATGGCATGAGCTTTATTTGCAGACATGGCATCTGCTACTGTTAAGGGACAGCCTACCATTTGCAAGATGGGTATATCATTCAAATCATCGCCCATATATGCCACTTGTTCTAAACTAATATTGAGCTTTTGACACAGGTTTTCTAATACTGATAATTTGTTTTCGACACCGATAAATGTATAGTTAATTCCTAACTTTTTAGCGCGATGCAGTACTGATGTCGAGGTGCTGGCGGTGATAATAGCCACGTCTATTCCTGCTTGCATTAATAATTTTAGTCCTAGACCATCTTTAACGTTAAATTTTTTCAATTCTTCACCAGCATCGGTATAGTAAAGACCACCATCTGTCAGCACACCGTCGACATCCAAAGCTAAAAGTTTGACTTGAGAGAAACGCGATCGCAATTCTAATTCAGATACATTGATCATTGCTAGAAAACAGGAGTAGCCGCAGCTAAACTATTGTGAATATGCAAAACTGGTTTGAGAACTTCTTCTAGCTGGGCGAGGGGAACCATATTCGGCCCGTCACTCAGCGCCACATCTGGATTTTCGTGAACTTCCATAAATAGTGCATCGATACCAACAGCCGCAGCAGCCCTGGCAAGGTAGGGAACGAACTCTCGCTGTCCGCCAGATTTATCGCCTTGCCCCCCTGGCATTTGTACACTGTGGGTGGCATCAAACACAACAGGATAGCCTAATTGCCGCATTTGTGGTAAAGAGCGAAAATCAACAACCAAAGCATTGTACCCAAAACTGGTTCCCCGTTCCGTCAACAAGATGTTTTTTGCACCGGCTGACTCTAGCTTGCCAACTACAGATTTCATATCCCAAGGTGCGAGAAATTGACCTTTTTTAACATTGACGACTCGGCCTGTAGCGGCGGCGGCGATGAGTAAGTCTGTTTGGCGACAAAGGAAAGCGGGAATTTGTAGAACATCAGCTACTTCTGCCACAATTGCCGCCTGTTGGCTTTCATGAATATCTGTGAGGACAGGGACGCCAACTTCTTGCTTGACTCGTTGGAGAATTTCTAAGCCAGTTTCTAAGGCCTGACCCCGGAATGAGTTGATAGAGGTGCGATTGGCTTTATCAAATGAGGACTTGAAGATAAAGCCAATATCAAGGCGATCGCAAACTTGGCGAATTTTTTCAGCCATCTTTAAGGTAAAATCTTCTGATTCGATCACGCAGGGGCCACCAATCAAAGTCAGAGGATAACCATCACCGATACATAGACTTTCGGTAATTTGAGTTATGTGCATTAGCAATCAGTGAGGGAATGTAATTACAGCAAATTGCAGGTAAATCAGGTACAAGTTTTAAGAACAAAGTCATATGACAAAAGACTTTCAACCCTGTTAAGAGTTCCCTGCTGTATATTTAGACTTTGATTATTGTATGACAATCTTTGATTTTTCATTAACTCACAGCCATGAAATTAAATAGCATTAAAAATAAAATTTACTCATTGTCTACAAAATTAGGACTGATTAACAAAAAAGTAAACTCACCAACCACGGATACAGAACTTTCGGGAGTATACCAAAACCTGCGAAGAAAGTATATTCGAGAAATTGATGCCAGTTTGACTGCTGTATTCCAGCGCTATCCAATAGACGGCCCTGTTTGTCATGTCGGCTCGAAATTATATAGTGGTGATGCAGTGGCAGTTGACGACTTTCGATCACTTTTCTCAAATTTTCACAATCGCGAAGTTGTTGGTATTGATATCGAAGCAGGGAACAATGTTGATATTGTGGCTGATCTTTGCTCTGCAAATGTATTTGATCAGCATCCAGAATTAAAAGATAAGTTTGGTTTTATACTGTGTTCTGCACTTTTAGAACATGTCAAAAACCCATTCTCTACTGCACAAAATATAGAACAACTTCTCAATCATCATGGTTATATTTGGTATAGTGGCCCTTGGGTATGGGGCTATCATGCTTATCCTGATGATTATTGGCGGTTCAGTGCTAAAGCATTAGAAATTTTGTTTCCCAAAGTTGAATGGTTAGAATGGTATTATCAGGGAACAAAAAAGAATAAAGGATTAGTAATTAAAGACCTAAATATTGAGCGCAAATGCTTCGTTTTTACAGAAGTTGACGGAGTAGGCCAGTTAATTTCTGATCGTGGTATGCCTTATATGAATGTGACTGCTATTGGCAGGAAAAAAGCATCACAAGCATAACCCTAAATTTAACAAAAACCTGTTCTCTTTCATCTATTAACTAGCAATTGTGCTTGCACCAAATCTTCTGGTGTATTGACTTCAATTACTGATGTTTCAGTTAAACAAACTTGAATTGAATATCCGTGTTCGATAACCCGCAGCTGTTCCAAGGCTTCACACTGTTCTAAGGGAGTCGGTGTCAGCTTGGCATATTCTGCCAAAAAATCACGCCGAAAGGCATACAAACCAAGATGATGAAATACTGGTGCGGGTACTGAATTGCGGAAATAGGGAATAGGAGAACGAGAAAAGTATATAGCACGATTGTGGCGATCACATAGTACCTTGACAACATTCGCATCCGTATAACCTGTTTTGTGATCCAAAGGACAGGCTAAGGTTGTCATATCTGGCAGTTTCGTATCGGTGCTGAGGTAAGGTGTGACTAGCTGCGTCAACATTTCTGGCTTGACAAAAGGTTGATCTCCTTGGACATTGGCGACTGCGACGGCTTGAGGGTAACGTGTGGCGACTTCCGCAACTCTATCTGTACCTGAGAGATGACTACTGCTAGTCATTTCTACTGTGCCACCAAATTTTTCGACACATTCAGCCACCAATTCGCTATCCGTAGCTACGACGACTTTGCTGAATAAGGGACATTTTAAAGCAGCTTCGTAAACCCACTGTACCATCGGGCGATCGCCAATCATCACTAAAGGTTTACCAGGGAAGCGTTGAGAAGCGTAACGGGCGGGAATTACGGCAAGAATATCGATCATAAACCGCTCCTAAAAATGTCATGAAGTCTAATCAACCCCAGACAGATACCTCGTTCATTCACTACCGGCATCACAGAAATTTGCGAGGGGCGGTTTTCCATGAGTTGCAGTGCCTCATACGCTAAACAGTCTGAGGAAACTGTAATTGGATTCTTAGTCATAATCGCATTACTAGCAATACTTTCCAACTTGGTAGGGTCGATTTTTTGGAAAGTTCGCCGCAAGTCGCCATCAGTGATAATTCCTAGTAAGTAGCCGAAGTCATCTACAACGTTGACTGCACCCAAGCCACCTTGACTGATGGCTGTAATGACTTCCAACCATGTTGCCGTGGGTGAAATGGTGGGATTTTCCGCACCACTGTGCATGATATCAGCGACTTTCAAAGTCAGACGTTTTCCCAAACGCCCAGCGGGGTGATTGAGGGCAAAATCTGCTTCTGTTAAGCCTTTGACTTGCATTAGCGTCATCGCGATCGCATCTCCAATCGCTAATGCTACAGTGGTGCTAGTTGTGGGTGCTAAATTCAGGGGACACGCTTCTTTGTCTACCGAAGCATCGAGGACAACATCAGCATTCCGCGCCAGCGTAGAATTAACGTTACCCAATATGGCAATGATGGGAACTTGGCGATGTTTAAGATGAGGCAACATTGCCACTAGTTCGTCTGTTTCTCCACTATTGCTTAAAGCTATAGCCACATCTTTGGTAGAGACAATTCCTAAATCACCGTGCAAAGCATCCGCCGGATGTAGATAAACCGCAACAGTTCCAGTACTGCTTAAAGTAGCAGCAATTTTACGACCAACAATACCTGATTTGCCGATACCAATAATTACAACTTTTCCCTCACAGCTGGACAATAAATAAATGGTCTTTTCAATTTGCTCAGATTCTAAGCGAATTGCTGCCTTTGTGATTGATTCTGCTTCTAGTCTGAGCAAACCAACTACTTTTGAATGGTAATTACCCCCTGTTGTCATTAATTTAGATCTAATATCTTTAAACATTATTTGGTTGAAGTTATTGACTTTTGTTATTTATGAGCTTTTGCGGAAGATGATTTGATCACCACCCCAAGGATAAGCAAATCGTTCTTTTCGCTCTATTACGAAACCATGAGCAACTATCTTATCTACAACATTTTCTAACTTTTCCCACCAGAAACTTTCATATTCTCCAGGTTCTCGGCCATGTTCATCTTGTGTTCCAGCAACAATTTCTGCTATGAATACACCACCTGGTTTGAGTACGCGGAAAATTTCGGAAATTACCTGATCCAAATCAAAAACATGATCGAGTGAATTGGTAAAAACATAATCAACAGATGCATCAGCAAATTGTAAATGATGAAAATCACCATAAACTACATAAGGGTTATTTTCTCCTGGATTGAGGTCGATACCAATAGCGAAACATCCTAAATCGATGAAAGCTTTGCACTCAGTACCGATACGTGCTGCCAAACACAGTACATTATCTCCGCGTTGAAACATATGCAACGCTAAGAGCCTTTCTCCTAATGCAGCTCGATAGTTGCGATCGTAAGTTGTGAGGTTAATTTTACCCAGCTTTGAACGCTGATGTTCTATGTACTCTTCATAGTCTATATAAACCCGACGACTAAATAATGCTTCGCTTTGTATCCACTGAAAAGGTTCGGTGACACTGGGTTCTGTAAAATTTTCAGGTTTTTGCTTGTCCACTTGTTCTTTAGTAGAGCTAGTAGATATTTTTCTTGACTTTCCTATAAGTTTTTTTAAAAAATTTGGCATAAGTTATAAAAATTGTAGACAGTTTTATTTAACTAATACTTAACAATAAAAGTTTTAGTATAATTTGTCCGCTCTCTTCCAAAACGCAGGTGAAACAATTTTTCTGGACGCTTGGACATAAATTTATCTACGGCTTTAGATGCCATAGAATATTCTACTGAATGGTAATCGTCAAAGAAAATAATCCCTCCCTGTTCCATCCGGGGATAAAAGAACTCTAAACACTCTAAATGCGGTTCATAAAGGTCACAATCTATATTTACAAAAAAATACTTTTTATTTGGTAGTTCTTTCAAAGTTTCATTAAATAAACCCGGTACTAATGTGATGTATTTTGTTAAATTTTTGGCATCAATTCTACTTTGTACATCTTGAATAGAAGTGTCTGTAAATAACACATCGGCTTTTTGCAACACATTTTCAGATGCATAAAGTTTATCAACTTCTGAAAGGGCAGGCAATCCAGTAAATGTATCTAAACCATAAATATGTATAGGTAATTTATATTGCCTAGCTATTTCAGCACAAGCAATTAAGCTATGACCCATATATACACCACATTCGGCAGCTAAATAATCAGGATTAGAAAATATTAATGAGGCAAAATTACGCAGATTTATAGCTAAAGGGTTTTTCGTACCTTGGTTGCTGTATAGACTAGCTACTGCGTTTCTAAAGATGTGTAGCAGAGGTATTCGCTCTGCATATATCTCTTCGTAGGGGAAATCGTGCGGAAAAGGATTACTGGAATTAATTTTCTGAGACATTTTTAAATAGAAATGTTTTTATAATACTAAATTTGTTCAATACCCCAACTGCGGGGTTGATAGTACTTACATAAATTCATATTTTTATTTCTCTTTACCTCAAATCTAAAAGAGTCCACAATATCATAGACATGAAAAGGACGCCTATTAATATTAATTTTCATCACATATAAACCTGGTCTCAATCCACAATACGGCATCATCATTTTGATTTCATTGTCACCAGGCAGTATTACTAAAGGCTGTTTGTCCTTTTCACTATTAATACTCAGAATCGAGTCTTCTTCTCCATTAATTTCCCTGATAATCAGACTGACAATTGCGTTTTCTACTATTGTAGAAGATTTGCAATTGATACACAAAGAGACTGGTTTACCACTGTCGAGTGCTTTGAGAGTATTACCTTGTTCGTCTTTGAATGTAATGGCAGTAATATGAAGTTCTTCCGAACTTGCAGCACTTTCAACCTGATTTGTGATTAACACTTTAGATATATCAGAGCCAATCATAAGTAAATCTTCTTCGTATTTACTCATGACTAACTCGGTTGCACCATGAATAACTGTTTTACCTTTTGCTAAGTAAAGGGTGGTATTACATATATTTAATATGGCATTGGAACTATGGGAAACTAAAACAAATGATGTCCCATTCTCTCTTAATTGATTTAACTTGCGATAGCATTTGGTTCTAAATCTCGCATCGCCAACAGCTAAAACTTCATCAATTAAGAGGATATCGGGTCTGGTGTAAATAGCACAAGCAAAACCAAGTCTAGCTCGCATCCCAGAACTGTAAGTTCTGACAGGGGCATCAATAGCATCCCACACTTCAGCAAAATCAACTACTTCATGAAATATCTCGTTGATTTCTTTACGAGAAAGCCCCAAGATACACATATTCACATATACATTTTCTCGACCACTTAGTAAAGGATTGAAGCCTGCACCAAGAGCTATGAGAGCAGCTATTTTACCCTTAATTCTCACCGAACCAGTATCTGGCTTAATCAAACCACTAATAATTCTTAAAAGAGTCGTTTTGCCACTGCCGTTAACTCCGATTAAGCCTAGAGATTCACCACGCTTTAAATCAATACTGACGTTATCGAGTGCCCAAAATTCTCCTTTGCGTAAGGTATTACTAGCTCTGGGAGCGCCAATTACTTCTGCAACAATATCCTTTAGTCCATAGAGATAAGCCTGTTTAAGATTCCGGCAAAATTTCTTAGATACATTTTGGATGGAAAGAATATTATCTCTCTCATCTGAAAGTGAGATTAAACTATTTTCAGATACGCCGCTATTCATACTCAACTGATCCTTTCAATCAAATAAGGCATAGCAAGACGATATACTAACCAACCAAAAATTAATCCAAATAAAGAGATGATGCTGACAATCACAAAACTCCCCAATTGTGATAGCGAGCCTATAGTGATCATCTCTCGTGCTGTCACTAGCAAAGGTGTTACAGGATTAAGTTTCACTATCCAAAATTGTATACCGCTAGTAGGAATAGGGTAAGCAACTGGAGTTAAGAAGAACCAAGCTAAGGTGATTACTTCCATAGCTCTAGATACATCTTGAATTAAATTATTGACAGGAACTAGTAACAAACCTATAGCTATTCCTAATACAATCAAGGCAATAATCGCAATCGGAGCCAAAATAATCGTCCAACTAACAGAAATTTGAAATACAATAAACAAGGCAACAACAAAAATTAACTTAATTGCCAAGTTAAATAGTATTTGACCCAATTGAGTTAAGATTATTGCCTCATGAGGAAACTTGACTTGAGCCAGTAGTGGGCGTGAAGTATCAACAGCTGTCTGTGGACTATTCAATGCTTCTAGAAAAGTTTGCCACAAAACAGTACCCAACATCACATAAGCTGGATAAGGGATATCTGTTTCACCTACATTTACTAATCCAGCATTACTGGCAAATGTGAATCCTGCGGCTGTAAGAGCAGGCGGTAAGATAGCCCAAGTTATCCCTAAAAAAGACCGCCTGTATTGTCCTCTAATATCCCTAACTAGCAAGCGCCATGCCAACTCACGTGAAGCTAGTAAATCGCGGTACATTTCTTTGAATAGCTGTAGAGGATGAAGAATCCTGCTTTCAGGGGTATATATTATCTCTTCTTGTCTATCTTTTTTTTCAAAATTCATTCCGACTATGTTTTCTCAATCCTCTTTGAATTTTAGCAAACCCTAGTTTATGTCAAATGGGGCACTAAGCCAAGAAAAATTTCCGTAAAATTGTCAAGTTTCAATTACTCCGAAAATCCAAAATCTTATTTTAGCTGATATCTACAAGTAGGGAACGCTTAACAGGGAATAGGGAACAGGGTTGAAAGTCTTTTGTTATGTGACTTTGTTGTGAAAACTTGTATTTTATGACTTGCAATCTGCTGTTTGCGTTTAATCGCGTTCTCAAAACCTATCTAAGCTTTAGCTAAAACGAAGTAAAAATCCTTGTGGTTGGGCGTGTGTCGGATGTTAAACCAGGAATAACTTAAATTTTCAACTGCATAGGCTAGTAATTCTGCCATGTTGCAATTAGTGTAAAAATGAACATGTATAGAACGCCTTGCTTCATAATATATTTTGGGGTCTTGGCCAGGAGCGCGATATTTTGCCCATCGAGTGTAGTGTTTTAAATTAGGTTCCATTTTACATTCTTGATATTCTTGTAAAATATCACTCAAAGGGCAGGGACGATAAACATAGTCTTTACACCCAGCAACATCAGGAATAATTGCCAAGATTAATCCTCCTGTTTTTAATTTGTTATACCAATATTGAAGATGTCCTAGAGGATTTGCTAAATGCTCAAAAACATGGCTGGAAAAAATAAAATCTAGGCTTTCATCTGGTACAGGTAAAGAATGGGCTTCACCAATTTGATAGTGTGACCAAAGTTTAGTATTAACATTGTATTTACCTGTATTATTGTAAAGAGTATTCCAGGCTTCGGGAGAAGATTGTTCTACATAGGTAATATCAATCTTGGCACTTGGAAGTACTTGAGGGTTAGTTCCAGGGCCGATTTCCACACCATGACCTTGGCAAAGTGATAGAAGTTCAGAACGCTCTAAAACTTTGTGAACAATAAAGAAGACACTACCTGTTACAGATTGTGGAAAGAATAAACGACCTGTAACAAATTGTGGAAGTCGGATGACTAGATTACATTCATAGTTAATACGTTCTTTTAAAGAGAATGGAAAACGAATTGAAGTTGGTGTTGAGCTAAGATAAACTTTTTCTACAGCTATTTGTGAGCCATTGTGATCTTGAAGCTGTACTTCTAAATACTTTCCTTCAACTTGCTTGTCTAGGGCTTTGACTAGCCAGCCTGTGATTTCTGTACGATCGCAAAATGGATACCATTGCAAAACATTCTTGATCTGAATCTGCGGTGTATCCGACGGTGAGATGTCAAAACCACGATACAGAGTACCGTCAATTTTTCTTTTTGCTGCTTTGACTTTATCAGATAAAACTAGATTGCGATCGCCCCGTTTAGACATGTCGACAAGGTTCATGGTAGATGCTTCCAAAATCTAATGAGAAAAAGCTGCTAAAACCTTGGGGTTTGCAGCCAGAGTATTTCCAAGTTCCCTAGAATAAGTTATTGCCCCATTCACGCTTAGATGACGATGATCGCTATAATCAATTAACTGATCATAACGATCCATAATTCCTAAATCAATAAACACAATATTTCGTTGCTTTGCCCAGTCGCTCATCAACTGACTATTACTTTGATAGTCCTCTCGCCTATTTTTAGCATCAATCATCAAAGGATTTGTTGGCAGAGCAAAAAATACAGGTAATATTTTCTGATCTAGGAAATAATTAGCCCAGCGATCAAAAAAACCATCTGGCTTGAGTAGATTTGACCAAGCTTGATCTGGCATCGGCTGGAATAATTGCGGTTGAGTTTTTTTATCTGCTAGAAAATGCTGATAATCCACCTGTACATCATCTTGATTGTCTCTAGCTGGTTTGTGAGCGTGAAATCCATTAGGATATTGTTTGACATTATTACTAATGACACCAATCAAATCTGTAGGGCGATCGTAACCTAAAAGTAATGTTCGCACAGCTTGACGATATCTAAAAATTGGGCTGACTCTTTCTAAGGGTTTAACTAAAGATTGTTTCCAGTCTTGAGAATTACAAAAGCCATCTAAATTATAGTCTTTAGCAAAAGCTGATTTTAAAACTGCTCTTTGAAGAATTCCATCGCAAGGAAATCCATCATTAAAGCTACTGGGTAAGATTTGCTTTTCTTCAAATAAATTGACCCCAATTAATGCAACATGTAACTGTGGCAACCGTTTGGGTAAGCTAAGAAAAGGTAATATAGATAGATAAAAGGTTTCGTTAAACCCATCAAAGCCTAAATTAAATCCAGAAGCCTTGACGCCTTTAGCAGTTAAAGCTTGTTCAATTTGTGAAGGGTCGATTCCCCATTTCACTTCTGAACTACCCAAAGCAATAAACTGCCAATCATTTCTGTCCTCAAAATATTTTATTTGAGGATCCATATTTTGACTATTTGTGTATGATACATAGTCAAATAGATGTTGTTTCACCCAAAATTCGCAACCAATTAAAGGCAAAATTAAAAATAGACAAACTATCAACCAAGAATGTATGAATAATTTTTTCATGCCATTCTTCCTACTTTCTGGCAATAATCAGAGGACGATACAATGCCTCATCCCACCCAAATAAGTGAGGTGTAATTAGTTTGGAGATGACTTTAAATCCAACAGCTAACAATGCATCAATGAGAGATTTTTCTTTTGCCCAAAAGGAAAATGTATTATCTAGAGAAGCCCGAACTTTGCGATATTTTTCTTCTTCACTAGCGTTGTCTTTATGTTCGCGAAATAAATATCCTTGATACCCACTGTCTGTTTTCACTGGGCCATTCAGCCGAAATCGCTCTATTGATTCTGGAGTACTAACGTGAGTATAAATAAACAATGTGTCTTCAGTTAAACTGGCTAATGTTTTGAGCATTCCCTCAAAATCACTCTGTCCTAAGTGATGCAAAATTCCAGAAAACAAGACAAATTCAAAAGTCCCAACTTCTGAAGGGTTAATTTTGCGAACATCTCCTTGTTGAAAAGAAACATTCTCTACTCCCAATACATTAGCGGCAAATTTTGCCCGTTCCACATATAATTGCCGACCTTCAATTCCTAGTACATTAGCACCAGCTTGAGCCATTGTAATCGAATGTACACCCTCAGCTGAAGCCAGATCTAGTAATCTTAAATTCTTGATACTACCTCGACGGCTGTGCAATGGTACTACATCTTTAAGCAAATTACCAAGCTTGCCTAAACCAACGGCTTTTTTATAGAATTTTTCTTCTTGAGGTAAAACGGTTTCAATACCATGTCCAAAATTAAAGTAATGCGCCCAAGGTATATTTGGCTCTAGTTGCTCAAGACCTGTACGGATTTCTTCAGGATTCATAATCCTAGATTGCATAGCTATCTATGTCTCCTTAATTCACGACTTGTATTTAAAATTCAAAGTAGATAAATTGTAAACTCTCTCCTGATGACATCACAATAGAGAGAATAAATAACCACCCAGCTATTACAAATCGCCAACTGACTCTGATTTTTTCTGTATGCATGGCTTCCATAAGTTTGTTTAGGGGAATATGTATCACAACAAAAGCGAGTAAAAGAATAAAAAAACTTCGGGGTGGTGATGTTGTTGGTAGAAAAATAGCTGGAGTTACCAATGTGTTTAAAATAGCAAGGGCGTCTGTAAGAGTGTTAGCCCGGAAAAAAATCCAAGTTATAAAAACAAAGCTCATAGTTATTAACCATCCCACAGGAGGCCAAATAAAGTTGATAGTCCGTCCTAATATGGTCTTTTGAATATTTGGAAATAAATAGGAGCAAAATCTTTCGATTACTAAAAAAAGGCCATGTAACAATCCCCAAATTATAAAGTTGAAACTAGCTCCATGCCAAAGTCCACATAGTCCCATTGTGATAATCAGATTGCTTGCTGTTTGTAATTGTCCTTTTCTTGACCCTCCTAAAGGAATATAAAGATAGTCTCTAATCCAATTAGAGAGTGTGATGTGCCAACGTCGCCAAAATTCTCTTAAACTTGTGGAAATGTAAGGAAGGTTAAAGTTAATCGGAATATCAATACCAAACAATTGAGCTGAGCCAACTGCCATCGTAGAGTATCCCCAAAAGTCACAAAAAATTTGCACTCCAAAACCTATGCTTGCCCACAAGGTAGGTTTTCCTACAAACCCATCAGTAGAATTGAAAACGGAATTAACAAAAGGCGCTAACCCATCAGCGAAACAAACTTTGAGAAATAATCCAGATGTTAACAAAACTAAACCACCAATAAATTGATGCAAATTGAAAGGTAACTTTTGGTGAAATTGGGGTATTAGTTGATTCGTTCGGCAAATAGGCCCAGCAATTAAGTGAGGAAAGAAAGCTAAGAATAATGTAAATAAGCGAATGTCTTTCTCAGAGGTGGTTTTATTGAGTTTGATATCTGCTAAATAAGAAATAAGTTCAAAAACAATAAAAGAAATACCTAGAGGCAGCCTGATATCTATGGGGGAAAAAGTAAAGTCTAATCCTACAATGTCAAGACTATTTTTAAATATATCTAAGATAAAATTTGTGTACTTAAAGATGCATAATATTACTACAAGAAAAGATACGCTCAAAAATAGCGATCGCCTTTTTTCTTGAGCAATTCTTAAACCAAATATATAAGTAAATATTGCTAAAGTTAAAAATAATATTAAGTAAGGAGGAAACCAATAAGCGTAAAAAATTATACTTGCAACTAATAAAGTATTTTGTCGCCAAAAAATTGACGGTGATAACCAATAAAGTAATAAACTAATTGCTAGTAATATTAAAAACTCCAGAGAGTTAAAAAGCATAATCAACTAAAAAACTCAATAATTAAGCTTTAGTTTATCATCAGGTTAACATTTTTAATCACTGTCATTATTTGTTTTTCTAATACTTCCATACTAAATTCTTGAGAACATCTTGCTTTCGCATTTGTCAATAATGATTTTCTCAAATCTGGATTCTTAATTAGTAATCTTAGCTTACTATACCAATCATCAGATTCAGCAAGAATGATTTGTTGCTCATCAGTAAATTGATTGTATACACCCACGTTACTAGCAATAGTGGGAATTTCGCAGCTGGTGTATTCGATAAATTTAGTTGGGGCTTTACAGTTGTTGAATTCAGTATTTTGTAAAGGTGCTAATCCTATATTCCATCTGAGGTTGTAGAGAGTTTGTAGAAATTGCTCGTAATTGACATTGACCTTGTGGGATATAATTCTCTCACCAAAACTTTTGAGTTCGTCTGGCATGGCGATCGTGCCAAAAGTTTCAAATTTAATGTGAGGATAATCTGCTAAAATTTGAGCGATCGCAGGAGTAATCATTTTCAAGTCTTCCTGATGACCCTTAGAACCCATATACCCAATAGTCAAGGTGTCTGTTTCTTGAAACTTCGAGTCAAGCTGAGTTTTAGAAATTAAAAAATCTAGATAAGGGGCATAAATTCCATAGTAAACTTTTTGCTGAGGAAAGCGGTTCGCCAGAGTTTTTCCCAAATAGGGAGTTGAGGCATAAATTAAATCTACATTCTTGAGTAAATATTCTCTTTGGTGGATAACTTCTTGGCTTCCATGTTGTTTTTGGATACCCTTGCCAAGCGACAAAGGTATATTCAGTAAATCATCATCTATATGGTAAATAGTAGGAATCTTTTTTTCTTGACATTTTTGCTGAAAAATCTTGCCAAAAGGAAGACCATAACGGCTAAAAATGACTATGTGAGGCTGGATTTTAGTTAGTATATTGCTAATTAATTCTTCAGGATTTTGATTATCTTGCTCTAAATATTTAGTTATTGTTGGACTAGAAATTACAAAAAAATTCAATTCATCTTTTTGATGTAGTAGTTGCAGTACATAATGAAAGCTCAAGTAATAGGTTGCATTGATGTTTTCTACAAAAATGAGTATATTGCGTTTTGATTTATCACTATTAAATGAAAAATCATAACTAATTTCACTACGATGATTGATTTTGCGGATTAAAGACATGAAATTATTTAATATACTCATTTATGGAATCGCCTAGTTTCAGAATTTCTATTTCACGCAGAGTCGCAGAGGCGCAGAGAGTTATAAGAGGCTTTATTAAGCTATTTCTTCCCTACTCCCCACTCTTTATTCTCTGAAGACACCAGTCACCTAGTTTCTCTAATCCTTGTCTTAAACTAACTTTTGGTTGCCAGCTTAGCAGTGTTTTTGCTTGATTGATATCTGCAACTGCATGACGAATATCACCGACACGAAAATTACCTGTTATTTTGTAAGTATTTTCCGGTTTATTGTAAATACTGAGTAGAGTTTTTGCCGCTTCTAAAATTGTTGTAGGTTTACCGCTACCTATATTGATTGTCGTTCCATGCGGTAAAGGTATCTGATACGATAATTCTATTGCTGTAACTACATCATCAATAAATACAAAATCGCGAACGATGTCGCCGTCTTCATAAATATTCAAAATTTGGTTATCAAGAATTTGACTAGAAAATATAGATAGCACCCCTGTATAAGGATTAGTTAAAGATTGACCTGGCCCATAAACATTTTGAAAGCGTAAAATTGTCGCTTGCCAAGATGCATTTACACCAGCTTGGGTAACTAAATATTCCTGCATTAATTTAGTAGAGGCATAAATAGAAGCTGGTGCAGCTGGTGTCTCTTCAGTTGCAGGTATTGCTGTCAATTGATTTCCTTGAGGCGAAGTAGGAATAAATTGACCGGCTTGCATTGCTTCAATATTTCTTGCGGGTGGAACAATTATTTGCCCATTTTCACGATCTCGATAAGGGCCTTCACCATAAATTGCTCGTGATGATGGTAAAACTAAACGTGCAAGATTAGGGGCATTTTTCCTAATTGATTCTAGTAAGATAGAAGTCCCTAAAACATTTACCTCACAATAGCGACTAATCTCATCCATCGATTGCCCAGTACCTGTTTCTGCTGCCATATGCACAATCACGTCAGGCTGTGCTTGATGAATAATTTCCTCAACGGTTTTGCGGTCACGAATATCACCATGAATAAAATTGATATTCGCTGGGAAGATTGGATGTTGAGCGTTATTACCATGAACTTGAGGGCTAAGATTATCTAATACCCAAATTTGAGCTTCTAAATCTTTTGCCAGTCGCAAGGCTAATTTAGCTCCTATAAATCCTGCTCCACCGGTAATCAAAAAGCGTTTATAATTTTTTTGGCTCATGATTTTTATTTAATTGACTTTATTTAATGCTTCATATTCTTTTACAGCTTTTTCTCTAATTTTTTTGATTTTATAAACTTCTTGATGTGGTTTAAATCCGCTTTTCTTATCTAGTAGTTCGTTAGATTCTTGAAAGTAAGATTGTAGAAATTTAGGAATAAGTTTTTTGTATTTTAACTCTCTAATTAAAGAAGGGCGAAAATGACCTAAATCTATTTCTTGGATAATTTCTTGCCAAGTTATTGAGCCATTTTGCAACATAAGTTTCAACTCATTAAACCAAAGATAGCCATATTGATTTTGGCAAGATACCCAAGGCTGAGTAGCCATGTCTGTATAATGAATTAAACAAGTTTGTTGCTCGTAATGCTCTAAACTATTCCATTTAAAAGGGATACCATATTTGATGTCGCTATTTTCGTTTAAGATACATAATTCATACATGAGTTGTTCATAATCATATTTTTCTTGATCTAGTTCATCGATAATATTTTCAATTTTCCAGTCAAGGCGATCGCAATCTAAAAGCATCACAGAACACTGCTTAATTCTCTTGGTGGGTGCGCCTACTTTCTGATTAGTTTTTTGAAATTCGATAGGAATATCTTCTTGAATAACTACCTTAGCTTCATCAAAGGGAATATTCCACAGTGATGCTATATCTTGAAAAACCAGCATATCAGCATCCAAATAAAGAGCTTTACCTGTATATCCTGCTAATTCTGGTATGCAAAAGCGACTAAAGGAAAATCCGGTTCTCTGCCAATTTCGCGGATCTTGAGGTTTCTTAACAGGTAAATCCAACATTGGGTATACTTCGACATTAAGTTTCGTGCATCGCTTAATCGAATGTTCAAGAACTTTAACTGCTAAAAGTTGGCTTCTATCAGCACCGACATAGACTCTAACTTGTTCACTCATTGAGCGTTAATCCTAAATTATTAACAGTTTTATTGACATTTATGCCACTTTCTTCTTAGAAAAGATATCTACTGTGATTAAATCAATTATCCGCTCAACCGCATTCCCGGAAATCATTTGTTTGCTGATAAACTCATTAATTTGATTTTGGATGATCATCCTACCTTTTAGGTTTTGTAATTGTTTTACAAAGCTAGTCCAATCTTCCAACTTATTAATAATGGGGATAGGAGTATAATTTGCCAGTTCAAGTCCATAGCCTACCACACTAACTGCACATCCAGCACGAGCGGCATCAACTACTACTGTTGAGGGTGTAGTAATTACAGCATCGGCATTTTTGATGATTGCTGGTGCTGTAAATGGTTCCCATAAGGGATTTGTCGGATCGGCAATTATCAGATTATCTGCACAAGGTAAATAACCTTGATAGCGACTAGTTAACCATTTTCCCGCATGATGTGGCTTCACTAAAAAAGTGGTATCGGGAAACTGGATAGCAGTTTGTTCCAGATGATTTAAAAAATTCTGTCTGTAGTTTTCGTTATAACGATGCCAATGTAAATTCTCGAATACAGCAACTAAATATTGACGTTTTCCTGGTATTTCAATCTCAGCAGTCACAGGACTAATTTCTTTAAGGCATCCCACTGGCACACAGCGCAACTTAGTTTCTGAGGGTACTTGTGCTAATAGTAAGCTGGTGTCGCCCCAAGTCAGAATTTTTTGAGATGCAAAGCGGATAGATTCTAAGCTATGAATTTCGTCTGAGTAAGTTAAGCCAATATTTTCAAAGCCGTGCTGTAAGGTATAAGTATGTATTTGTGATTTATTCGCCCTTTGAACCAGAGTATAAGCCGCTTTATGAGGGGATGCTGTACTTTCAGCAGCAGTGATTAATGCACGAACACCAAATAGATTTGGTTCTATTCCTGCCAAAACTCCCAAGCGGGAAACTTTGGAATATTTGATACCTAGTTTGTTTAGGGCAAAACTAACGCGTGGTGATTCTTCTAATACTTTATCAAGTACGCAGACTTGTGTTGTCAAGTCATCTCTATCTTTTAAACCTGCCAACAAAGGCAAAACTAAATCCAAATCTTGCATTAAATGGATAAACACTAGCACTGTTGGCTTGCGGTTCCAAAAGCGTTTAAAGTTAATCACACCACGTTCCTAGTAACTTGATTGATCACATTTGCCCACTGAGCAGCGATCGCCTCACCGCTATAATTATGCTTTATAATCGATTGTGCTGTTTCTATGTGGCTATTGACTAGTTGGCGATCGCTCAGATAACTCCTTAAACCCTCTTCCCAATCGTCACATATTATACAATCTTGGAGAACTTCTAGTGCTGGTGTTTTTGTAGCTACAACAGGCACTCCCAAAGACAGAGACATAACTGTACGGTTTGCAGACTTGCAAATACTAAAGGGAGTTTTAGAATTAGGAACTATTGTGACATCACTTTGAGCTATATACTCATAAATCTGGAATGGATTCCAGTTTATATACTGCGTGGGAAAAGGTAATGGAAGTATATGCTGGCAATACTTTTCATAACTATTACTCACAACAAATAAGGTGAAGTTAATCTCCTGGCTCAGTTTGATTAAATGCTCAGCTATATCTAATATATTGAGCATCCCAAAGTTACCATACCTAGCTCCATGATGACCAAACCAGATAATTCTTTTAGAATTTTCTGGTACTACAAGATTTTGGCTTAACCCCGAATGCTCTAATATAGAGTGAGATTTACTAATTAGTTGCTGATTTTTCTCTTGATTGGCTACAAAAACTGCAACTGGTAAATGTGCATTATCTAATTCAGTTTGGTTGATGACTGTTACATCATCATTTACATCGATTCGCAGCAAGTATTTAACCAATCTGCTGAATTTGGCTCTTACTTTAGATATCTTTTTACGCCAATGATGAATAGCTAAATATTTTTTTTGCCATACATTCGATTTTTTAGATAAAGCATTAAACTTGGCATGTAAAAGAAATTTTATATACAACAACACTGATGTTGGTCTATAAGCAGCTAACTTTAACCAACGTTGCCATTTAATAAAAGTAATAGCTCGCTGGACATCTTCTAGCGTTTCATTACCATCTGGAATGATGAATATTGGTATGGAGTTTCCTATCTCTGCTTCTATAACATTCTTTAACGCCATTCCTGTTGTGACTATCGCTGAAGCTATCTTGGACATTTCCTTAAATATTTCCGCAGGACTAATGTCCATTTTTGGCGTCGTATACTCTTCTATCAATATGTTGTCACAAAGATCTAAAATTATTGGTATGCCTGCTTTTTGTGCTTGCTTTGCCAACTGCAAATCGCTAGATTGAAAGCTTTTGACAAAAATAATTACATCTGATTTATCTTGAAATTGGATGACATCACTTAGAGAGTAAATACAAGATTTATACCCCAACGATTCCAGATAGTGCAATGGTATTAAACATCGATACCTCAAACTCGCTACATTTATATTTATCGAACTGGATTTCCAAATTAACATGTTTTTTGCTGGATAATAAACAGATTTATACCACAGTTATAACTTTGGTATAAACTAATTCAAAATACAAACATCAGTATTAATATTCGGTATTGATAAACACGAGTTACACTGCATTATAAACGCACAAGCACATCTCATATCAGGATCAATTGAAGACTTATCAGCAGGATTGACACTTGAGCGCAAAGACGCGGAGAGTTTTAAACAATAAGGATTATTTGAACTTAATATTACATCTGCAAGACCAGTGGATTTATTAATTAGTTCTGAGATTTTATCACCCAACAGGAGATATTATCTGCTACCTTGATACTTTCAAATGGAGCAGAATAACATTTAAAACCCATGTAGGTCAATCAGTAATTAAAGTTTTAAATCAAGAATGTAAGGGTAATAACCAAAACCCATATACCCTAACTCAACAAGCATTTTTTGCTCAACTCAAATTATCTGGATCAATTCCCTGAGAGCGTAAATATTCTGCAAGTCGCTCAGCCCGTTGGCGCTCTTGTTCAGCCCGTTGGCGCTCTTGTTCAGCCCGTTGATGTTCTTGTTCAGCCCGTCGGTGTTCTTGTTCAGCCCGTTGATGTTCTTGTTCAGCCCGTTCTACCGATGTCGGCATCCAACCCGATGCATCATACCAACGCAACCACAAACCTATTGTTTGCTGATAAGTGCCTTGCCAAACACCTAATCCTAGTTCCAATTCTTCTAACCAGAAGCGGTTTTCTGGTAAAGGTATTGCTTCGTAGCGAGTACCATTGAGTCGAAACGCACGTAAATAATTGTCGTAGCGGTCATAAACAACGTAGTAAGGAATCCGCAAAATGCGCTCATAAACTTCCCATTTAGTAGGAGGTTGGTTTATTTCCCGCAGCGTTTTACCTAAATCTTCTTGTTCTGTGCCTGGTGAGAGTAATTCAACTACCAGAAAAGGATAAACTCCCTCTTGCCAGATGACATAACTTAGGCGTAAGTTTTGCTGTTGGCTGGCACTGGTTACTCCTAAAACCATGTACCAATCAGGGCGCTTGTACCATAAAGTATGACGGGGGTCATAATAAAGGTTTAAGTCGCTAGCAAGTAAAATTTCCTCAGATGGATAATTAGGAGGCTGACAAGTTTCACTAAGTAAATTCGCTTGAATGCAATGGAATTCATCTGGCAACCCTGATTCCCCTACTAACTCACTGGGTAAATCATACATGGTAGGCATGGTTTCCTGTGGGGGACGGGGTGGATCTGTTTGGTACATGACTGCTACCTTAAATAATTCGTAATTCATAATGACTCTCGAGGACTCGCTACCGCTTCGCTAACGCTAACGTAATTCGTAATGACGCGACGCTCCTGTGTCGCTCTAAGCGAAGCTATGCCGTAGGCTTTACGCTAACGCTATCGCGGACTCGCTACCGCTGCGAAGCGCGTAATTAAGTTTTGTAATGGGGATTTAGCGCAAAGTCACTCTTTGGGTTTCCTCCGAGATGACGGCAGTTGTTCATGGGGGAAACCACGCCACTTGCCTCAATCCGGGAAACCCGTCCAACGCAGTGGCTCCCCAAGATCACACTGCCTCAACTTTGTAAGACAGACCCCAACACAAAACTTGCAGGTTATAGAACTGGGGGACTTCAACCCACGGAACTAGTTAACTCTTAACAAGTGAGTTTTTGTCTAGCTTAAATTGTCAGGGTCAATTCCTAAGGATCGCAGATGTTCCGCTAAAAGTTGCGATCGCCGCTGTTCTTTTTCCAGCCTTGATTGTGCTTGAGACGCTTCTTGCTGTGCTTGAGACGCTTCTTGCTGTGCTTGAGACGCTTCTTGCTGTGCTTGAGACGCTTCTTGCTGTGCTTGAGACGCTTCTTGCTGTGCTTGAGACGCTTCTTGCTGTGCTTGAATAGCGGCTTCCTCTGGAGTTGGCACTAAATGGCCCTCTATTGTAAAGTAACGCAGTTTACCATTGTCTACGCCTAAATACAGACCTAGCACCTCACTCCAACGCCATCCTTTGGCATTTGGAACAATTTCTTGATACTTATTGCCTACTAATTCAAAACCTAGAAATTCTAAATCTTCTGGAGAAAACCAAAAATATTCTGGTGTATGAAATCGATTTTCATAGAGATTTTTCTTAACCTTCCGATCAATATTAGCTGTACTTTCAGAAAGTAATTCAATAATCAAATCTGGATAACGCCCATCTTCCTCCCAAAGTACCCAAGAACTACGAGGTCGCTTTTCGGTGTCCTTTACCAAGAAAAAATCTGGGCCACGAAAATCCCGATTTCGTAACTGCTGACGGCTAAAATAAATTGTCAAATTCGCACCAATAAAAAAATCATTGCGATCGCGCCATAACCATTCTAAACAAGTTACTAGCAGTAGTAACTGCATATAATGCAACGAAGTTTCCATCTCTGGCTCATCACTTAACAACCGAGTTGCATCGGGCATCTGTTGTTCTAGCTGTTGCGCTGTGACAAACATGGGTCTGTACCTGCTTGGTTGTTGATCTAATTTTAAGCTGTTGAGTCATTAAACTGTGACCGATGAGTCACGGATTCAGCTACACTGAGACTTGGTTTATTGCATTGTAATTTGGCATGGAAATCGGACAGAAGGTTAAGGTTTTTCGTTTGCGCGATCGCGTATCTTCCCCTGTTGTGAAAAGATTAGGACAAGTTGGTACCATCCAAGGTTACAAAATGACTGATGGTAGCGGTGTTGGTGTAGTGGTACGATTTGACGACAACTTTACTACATGGTTTTTTGAAGATGAACTCAAACCAATGCAGTAGGCAGAAGTTGAGAGTATTTGTTGAGTGCTAAGTTGGAGTTGAAAAGCTCAGCGGTGAAAATAGGAATCAAGTAATGGCCCTAATACTGACATTTTTGGGCAAAAGTGGCATCGCTCGTACAAAAATTGCGATCGCTGCCGCCAAATTATTGGCAAGCCAAGGCAAGCGCGTACTTCTAGCAGGACTTGCAGAACCAACATTTCAAATCTTGCTAGATACACCCATTGCTACTGACCCCCAACAAATCGCTCCCAATTTGCAAGTCGTCCAGTTTCAAGCATCTGTACTACTAGAACGCAACTGGGAGGAAGTGAAAAAACTTGAGGCGCAATACCTCCGTACGCCTATTTTTAAGGAAGTGTATGGTCAAGAACTAGTAGCATTACCAGGAATGGACAGCGCCCTTGCTCTCAATGCTATCCGCGAATATGATGCCAGTGGTAAATATGATGCGATCGTCTTCGATAGCACAGGTGACTCTTCCGCACTGCGGATGTTAGGAATGCCAGAGTCTCTGAGCTGGTATTTCCGGCGATTTCGGCAACTGTTTATTAACTCAGACTTGGGTAAAACAATTTCGGAATCACCTTTGATTCAACCGCTGATCAGCACTTTTTTCAATATCAACTGGACGGCAGATAATTTCGCCCAACCGACCAATCAAGTCAATAATTTTTTAGAAAAGGGTAAAGCTGCCCTCGCTGACCCTAAACGTATCGCTGCCTTTTTGGTAACTACACAAGACCCAATCGATGTGGCAAGTACCCGCTACTTATGGGGTAGCGCTCAACAAATCGGTCTAACTGTTGGCGGCGTTATCCTTGTATCCTCATCAGGTACAAACGCTAATCTGTCCGAAGACTTCACACCTCTACCTGTGAGCGTAGTTCCAGACCTGTCAACAAGCGACTGGCAACCACTACTCAATGCCCTACCCAATTTTGAGGCACAAGCACTACAAGCTCCCCAACCCATTGAAATTGATCTCCACAATCGCCAGGTACGTCTATTCTTGCCGGGGTTTGACAAAAAGCAGGTCAAACTCACCCAGTATGGGCCAGAAGTCACTATAGAAGCAGGAGATCAACGGCGTAATCTTTCTCTACCTCCGGCTTTGAGTGGTAGACCTGTAACTGGAGCCAAGTTTCAGAGTAGTTATTTGGTAATTTCGTTTTAAGTAATGGGACTGGGGATTGGGGACTGGGGACTGGGGATTGGGGACTGGGGACTGGGGACTGAGGACGGGGGACTGGGAAGGAGATATAGTTATAAACTCTTTAATCCTTAATCCTTAATACCAAATACTCAATCCCTAATACCAAATACCCAATCCCCGATACCCAATCCCTGATACCTAATCCCCAATCCCCTTTAATTAAAACTTATGTCTGAATCAACTCCGATTAACCCATCTAACCCAACTGAGGCATTAGACTCAGCAGAAGTTAATGTCATCCCAGAAGTAACAGACGCAGTTGCTCGCAGTGCGAAAACTAGACAGCTGCTAGGAATGAAAGGTGCAGCACCCGGAGAAACTTCTCTGTGGAAAATTCGGTTGCAACTGATGAAGCCGATCACTTGGATACCCTTAATTTGGGGTGTAGTTTGTGGTGCAGCTTCTTCTGGTGAATTTACTTGGACACTGGAAAATGTATTGAAGTCGGCGGCTTGTATGTTACTGGCTGGGCCAGTGATGACAGGTTACACCCAAATTCTCAATGATTACTATGATCGCGAAATCGATGCCATCAATGAACCCTATCGCCCTATTCCTTCAGGGGCAATTTCTTTACCCCAAGTAATTACGCAAATTTGGGTATTACTTTTATCTGGGTATGCTCTGGCGTTTATTCTCGATTTGTGGGCTGGTCATACATTCCCCACTATTACAGCGATCGCACTCATCGGCTCTTTCATAGCATACATCTATTCTGCACCCCCGCTGAAACTTAAGCAAAATGGCTGGTTGGGTAGTTATGCCTTGGGTGCCAGCTATATTACTCTACCTTGGTGTACAGGACATGCCTTGTTTGGCGACTTGAGTCCCACCATTGTCATTCTGACAATGTTCTACAGCTTAGCTGGATTAGGAATTGCGATTGTCAATGACTTTAAGAGTGTCGAAGGCGATCGCCAGTTAGGATTAAACTCATTACCTGTTGTATTCGGTATCACCACCGCCGCCTGGATTTGTGTAGTTATGATTGACTTATTTCAAGGATTGATTGCCGCTTATCTAGTTATCATCCATGAGAATTTGTATGCCGCAATCCTTGTATTGTTAATTATCCCCCAAATCACCTTACAGGACATGTATTTCTTACGTGATCCTATAAGCAATGATGTAAAGTATCAAGCTAGCGCTCAACCTTTCCTCGTTTTAGGAATGCTCGTCACTGGTTTAGCGCTAGGACATGCTGGTATTTAATTAGGGGTTTAAGAAATTATAAATTGGGATTTAGGAGATAATATAACTTCTAAATCCCAATTTATATCAAGACAAACTGTGCTAGAACTGATGTCTTTGCTTTTTCATGAAATTCAACCCTTTTTAGTCCTTATTTGCTTTATTGCAGCTTGGAGTATCACAATTCTCGCTGTTTGGAGTCTCTGGAGTGCAGCGCGAGACAGTGTTACCACAGCAAAACAAATGCACCAAATCCCCTGTACTGGCTGCCAATTTTTTACCGACAACTACCGTCTCAAATGCACCGTACATCCCTCTATCGCCAACACCGAAGATGCCATCGATTGTTTGGACTATCAACCAAAGACGAATCCTTATTTGTATTAATGGGGAGCAAGTGGTGTAGTGGGGAGTGGGAAATGACAAATGACTATTGACTAATCTCTAACAAAACCTTTAATACACCTCGACTTTGAGCGCACTCAAAAGCGGCAAGTCCATCTTGAAGGGGGTAGCTTGCATGAATAAGAGGTTGTACATCCACTTGTCCTTGGGCTAACAGTTGCAGTGCTGGGGCAAAAGGGCCACAACGGGAGCCAATGAGAGTAATTTCATCTACTACCAAAGAGGAAGCATCTAAATTAAGTTTGCCAGCATAGGTACTTTTAAGCACTAGCGTGCCACGAGGACGTAAGGCACGACGAGCGATCGCAAATCCCTCCGGATTACCTGTACACTCAACTGAGATATCATAAGTTCTGTCTTTAACAGCATCAGCTAAACCAGTTTTAATACCTCGTGCCTCTAGGTTGGCAAGTTTATCTCGATGACGCCCTACTACCAAAAGTTCACAGCCAGTTAAAGCTAGTGTCTGTGCTACCAACTGCCCCAATTTACCATCTCCCACTACCAGCACCCGGTCATCTGAAGACAACGATACTTGCTGCTGAATTTCTAAAGCTGCTGCTACAGGTTCGGTAAAAGTAGCTACTTCTGTTGGCACATTATCAGGTACAAGATGCAGATTTTCTACTGGTAGACAAAGATAGTCGGCAAAAGCTCCGTGACGGTTAACAATGCCAAGAACAGTACGGTTTTCGCAATGAGTCGATTGTCCACCCTGACAAAATCGACAATGCCCACAAACAGCGTTTATTTCACCGACTACACGCTGGTTAACTAAATATTCTGGCCCTTGTTCAACAACACCAACAAATTCGTGACCAAGAATACCAGTGTATGGATAGTAGCCTCTGAGTAATTCTAGGTCAGTGTTACAAATACCTGCACGCAAGACGCGCACCAGAGCCTCCCCTGCTGGCGGTTCGGGGATAGAAATATCTGTGCGTAGTTGCAATTGGTTATTTTCGAGCCAAAGTCCTTTCATCGCCATTTCCAGGAGAGAGCAGTTGTATACCGAACTAAACGGGTATAGTATAGCAACTTCTACCAAGCAAGGCCAGCGATTAATAAATTGATGCTTTTAACAAGTTTATAAACTCATAGTGGTGTGTCATCATAAATTCCTGAATTTTCTGATAATCGCTAATTAACTATCAGAAATCACACTATTTTTGTTTGCACAAAATACAGAACAATTAAAAATCGAATTAAAGACAAAGTAATGAAATATATTCTCTACTTTTATCCCTAATTTTTGCCAGCAATTATTGATTTGATTCCATGCTTTACCTGAACAAGAATATCTTTAGTAGTTTCTTGATATTTAACAGTGTATATTTTGCGTTCAGAAGTCGTTTTTTTCGCAACTGCCCATCCACTATCTGGATATACTATCAAATCCGAATAATTGGGATGTTGCTTAACAAGAAGCTCAAAAACTTCTTTTATATGAGGTATAGTTCTTTCTACTTCCGATAGATGACGGTGAGTAATTCCATCAGTTACATTTCTCTTTTCATCAACGCTAGTATACGTCCACTCATAATCATCAAATATTATCCAGCCATTATCTTTAAGCAATTTATCTACTAGAAAAAAAGTGAATCCATCAATAACCCAGTTTTTAGGGCCATCAATAATACACAAATTATATTCTGGTTGACAAATATCATTTATTGTCTGTCTTTTAATTTCATCATGCAAAAACCATGTATAGCCTGTTTGCATACGAACAATTTGTACAAAATTCTCTAAACCAGCTTTTGCTAATTGTTCTTCTGGTGATGGACTAAATGATGATTTTGCTTCAAGTAAATCAACTGATGTTATTTTGCCGGTGCCAAGCTCATCCAAGGCAGCAGCCATGTAACATGTTGCGGTACCATGTGCTATTCCTAATTCGAGAATATTTGTCAGTTTCTCACTGATAATCAAATCGTACAAATACTTTGCATTTTTAATGTCGATGAAAGGTACCCCTTCCACTATTTGGCTAATTTTGTCAAATTTCATAATTTTTCCTTTATGTACAGTACAGTTATTTGCTCTCAAACAGCAAACAAAACTGATGTGTATAGTACAGTTATTCGCTATCAAATACAAGTAGTGTTAATAATTTTACTCCCCCTGCCTTCCCTGCTCCCTCTGCTTACCACTTGTATCAATTTTAAAGTGAAACGGTATTAGGAGTGGTTCTCTTAGTTTTCACATATTTACTAGGATTTCTTCAAGCAGAAAAGTTACAACAATCACCTTGTAAATTTCTAGAGCAGTAAAGCTTGTAGTTGAGTTTACTAACCTTAAGCTTATACACAAATAGTGGATCAGCGGAGAATACCAGTAATTGTGAAGCTTACAAAAAGTTAAATTACTTTAGATACTCTAGTTTTATTTTTGCAAATCTGAGGATAAATCCTGTACTGACCTATATCTTGACATATTTTTAATCTGCAATCCTAAAGTAAGTTTTATAAATTTTTGATGAATTCTCTACTATTGGTGTTGCTATTTGCTGATGCTACTGTCAGTATACTTAAAGTAACTTAACACTTTAATTTTACGAAAAAATACAAAATGAAAGAGTAAACTTATACTCTTTTTTTTAGTTTTTTATACTGAGCCTAATCATGATAGTGATAAGCTGCCATTGATTAAGCTTTACGTAGCATTGGCGTTTTAAGAGTGTTGATTAATTACCTAATACAAGACGTCGAGGTACGGGTGATTTTACGCAAAGATGTACATCTAATCTCGTAGTTTTGCCAAATAGCAATGCAGGCAAGACCAGGTGTGTAAACGAGAAAAGTCCTCTATGCCGGAAAGTTGGCAACTTAATTTAGAGGTATAGAGCTTCTAATTTATAACAAATACTGCTAACTATCATGAAGAAACTATTATTTATAGATGCCTTGCGTGGCATTGCAGTTTTAGGTGTTTTAATCTGCCACACATCGGGAAATATGGAATTGTGGAGGGTTTTGGGAGACCATCACCTAACTCCATGGGTTTTTCGGATAGCAGGAAACGGAGCGCGAGGCGTACAACTTTTCTTTATAGTAAGCGCTTTTACTTTGTGCTTATCTTATGAGCGTCGAAGAAAAGAGAAAAATGTCTTACTCAACTTTTTTATCCGGCGCTTTTTCCGTATAGCTCCTTTATTTTATTGCGGCTTTTTACTATACACTGTCAACCCAATTCTGTTTGAAAATAAAGAAATACCATCCTTATTATATATAATTTCAACACTTACATTTACACATAGTTGGCATCCATATTGGATTAGTGGGACAAGCACACTTGTACCAGGAGGGTGGTCAATTGCGGTTGAAATGTCTTTTTATCTCTTATTTCCTTTTTTATTTAGCCAGATTAGATCGCTCAAGCAAGCAATTTATGCAACAATCGGTTCGCTTTTAGTTAGTAGAGTCATATATTTTATCTTAAATTCCCACCCTTTGATTGATAATCAAAAACAGTGGCAGAGATTTCTCTTTTTTTGGTTGCCTAATCAACTACCAATATTTTTTATTGGTTTTATCTTCTATTTCATTTTTCGTAAGTTGCGCTTAAGTACTGTTAATTTTGATGAAAAGCAATCGGTTGAATTACGCCGAGGGAAGTTTATTATCGAACTATTGTTAGCAGTTTCTATTATCTTACTTGCGGTTATTCCTTTTCTTCATCTTCTTCCTGTTTTGAAAAGGCTAATACCTACTTTAATACCTATACATTTCGCTTATGGATTGGATTTTCTTTTATTAGCAATTTGTCTCAGTATATATCCGTCTCGCTTGCTAGTAAATCGATTTTTTTGCTTTCTAGGCACTATTAGCTTTAGTGCTTACATAACCCACTTTTATGTACTTCGTTTAGTTAATCGTGCTTTGCAAGGATTACACTTAAACAATATTCTGCCTGAACTTTATTTGATAATATTAACAGGTTTGACTTTAGCTGGAACGATAATTGTTTCTTACTTATCTTACAGATTAATAGAAGTACCAGGGCAAGCGCTAGGGCGTAAGTTAATTCTTTCTCTTGAAGCAAAAAAATTAGCAACCTGAATTAAGAATTTAAATTTTTAAACCTTCGAGAAACGGTGTAAATACTGAAACCAACTCTGGACGGCTGACAGCAAGGGTAGGGAAAGAGCGATCGCTATAATCTTCCCCTGGCGACAAAGCAAATGGCTCAGACTTGAGCGATAGCCAAACACCACCTGCCGCCTGGACAATTACCCAAGCCCCAGCCAAATCCCAAACTTTTGGTGTCGCTTCAATACCACCCAGAGTTGCACCAGTTGCCACAGTCAGGAAGTTATAGCTAGCTACACCTAACATCCGAATTTTACAGGGAAAGCCGTTTTTGATCACTGCGGTACTGCGAGAACAAAGGTTAAAAAAGTGATTGTTGCTAGGTGCATCTGTGCTGGTATGAATGGGGCGGTGATTGAGAAATGCTCCTGTTGGTACTGTTAAGTCAGATGAGCCTGCCCAGAAACCATGAAAAGCTTGAGCTAATGGTGGTACATAGACGTAACCAAAAATCGGTATACCTTGATATAGCAAGCCCAATGAAATCGACCAGATCGGAATACCCCGTGTAAAGTTGGTTGTACCATCCAAGGGGTCAATTACCCAGCACCATTCTGTACCAGGAAAAGAACGTTCGCCTTCTTCGCTCAAAATGCCATAACCCGAGAAACTAGAAGCGATCGCATCTCGAATTTCCTGATCTGCCCATTTATCTGCCTGCGTCACCAAACTACCATCAGCTTTTTGCAAAGCTTGCACCTGCCCAAAATCCTGCATTAACTGCGTTCCCACTCTGGTAGTGGTAGCTTGGGCAAAATCGAGAACCGTTGTCCAAAAATCAGTCATTTAAAAAATGGGGAATGGGGAGTAGGGAACAATGCTGAACAGAGAATCCGCTCAAAAACAGGCTTTTTCCTTCTACCTCCTGCCTCCCGGTTACTGAGCGTAGCGTCTTTGACAAGAGAAGTGCTGTCTTTTGCGTTCTACTTATTATCAATCTAAATCACTTTCCAAAACAGAAGCGATCGCTTGTTTGGTACTCGTTTGAAATTCTGCCACATTCACTCGATTCAAGAACCCAATCGACAGCACCATCCCCACGGCTTCTAGGGCAAATACCAAACCATAAGCTAGTTCCAAACTCGGTAGTATCCGGCGACCAATATCCAAAACGGTACCACCTACGACCACTGCCACCCCCCTAGAGATAGACTGCGCTAATCCCCATGCCCCAATGAATGTACCTGCTGCTTCGGCTGCTGTGAGATCTAGCATCAAGCTAATTGCTGCTGTAGTTAGAAAACCAGTAGCTAAACCGAATAAAACTAAACCCAGCTTCAGGAAAGCTGGATTAGCTGTGAATCCGGAAATACCTAGCAATGCTGCACATAATGCTACCAACATACAACCTAGACGGGCGCTTTTGCGCTTACCCAAACGCGGCACAATCAAAAAGCCTGCTACAGCATAGGCAATTAGCAGACCAACACCATAATAAACGTTCAACTTGGTGCTTTCTGCCAAAGGCATTTTAAACACTTGACCAGCATAAGGCTCTAAAACAGGGTCTTGCATAAATAAGCAAAGTGTCATCACCACTAAAAAGGTGAAAAATAAACCTGTTTGTCGACTTGCTGTTAAGATTTTCCAAGCAGCCCCTAGGGTAATGCTGTCTTCTCGATTGATTAGTGTGGAACGGCTGGAATAAAGAGAGTACTTTTTCTCCACGCCCAATGTCGCGACGATCGCCAGCCCAAATACAATTGCTGGAACGACAATAAATAATCTATTGACTGCTGCTTGCAAGGTTTCTACAGTAGCTTCTGGTGTTAATTGCTTGAGCAAGCTAGAACTAATAATTGCTCCGACAATAATGCCCACCATCAGCATTGACCAAACCACACCCACAACTTTGGAACGGTTGTCTTCTTCAGATACATCTACTAATAAAGCCGCAAAGGCAGTACCGCTAGCACAAATTGCTAAACCATATACTGCAAAAATTAAGGATAAAAGAGCTGTCCAGCCGATAGTTTGGATTGTCCATGTCCAGCCACCTGCACTAGTAACCGCACTATTTAACTGCCACATTGCTTGTACAGCCAAAAAAGCTGCGATCGCAAATATTGCTGCTCCCACCCAAACATAAGCTGTACGATGGTATCCCCATAACGGCTTGGCATCGGATATTTGACCGAACCAAACGCGAGAAGGAGCAACAAATAAAGGCAGTGCTAACACCACTGCTACCAGTGCCGCCGGAATCGCTATTTCTTGAATCATGACTCTGTTAAGTACCCCCAGAGTCAAGATAGACATCATGGCCAAACCCATTTGAAATAAGCCCAGCCGGAACATAGTCAACAGATTTACCCTTGGTATTCCAAGGGATTTTGTGTCGGTATCAAATAAATCACCGCTTGCCATAACTACTTTTTGTATGGTTTCTCAAAAACAGTCTCTCTTTAATTAAAGATAAACTGTTTGATAAAACTAAAATCTCATTTTCTAATTCAGGGCTTTTCGTGTAACATAATTAGATTAAATACGACTAGCCTTGACAAGGGCTAATTAATTATCATTAGTTAGCCCTACTTTGTGTTGCTAATACTGGTTGTATGATTGGCGATCGCTATCTAGATATAGCATTCACACCCAACTATTTTCAAATTGACTAAGGTTATCAGGGATATGGAAGAAATATTAAACCTATACTGTAAACAAGATTTCTAATGTTGACAGTGTTATTAAACAAATACTTACCATTGTTTTATGGAAATTCAACCAAACGGTAATTTTGAATTCCATAAAGTAGAAGAACAAGATACTGAATAACTGGATGAGTCAGTATTAATTAAGTACACTTTTTATTTGTAACGCTACACTAAAAAAGTAAAGAAATGTAAATGAATCAAATTTTGCCAACATGGAAACAGTCTCATTGGGGCAAAATGGCCCAACTGTTACACCGCTTTGCTTAGGAACTTGGGCTTGGGGTGATAAACTTTTTTGGAATTATGGCGATGGCTACGGTCAAGAACAGTTGCAAGAAGCTTTTACAGCTGCTTTAGAGGTTGGTGTTACCTTCTTTGACACTGCGGAAATTTACGGGCTGGGACAATCAGAAAAATTTTTGGGTCAATTCTTGCAACAGACACAACAATTGGTGCAAATTGCCACGAAATTCGGCCCTCTGCCGTGGCGATTTACAAGTCAATCAGTCTCTGATGCCTTAACAGAAAGCCTCAAACGCTTGCAACTAAATAAAATTGACCTCTATCAAGTGCATTGGCCATTCGCATTTTTGATGAGTCAACAAACATTGATGAATGCCCTGGCCGATGAGGTGAAACGTGGCAGAATTGCAGCAGTTGGCGTTAGTAATTACTCAGCACAACAAATGCAAGAGGCGCACCACATCTTGGCATCTCGTGGCGTACCTTTGGCTGTCAACCAGGTGCGTTATTCTTTGCTGACTCGCCAAATTGAAAGCAATGGTATTCTCAAAACTGCTCGTGAGTTGGGTGTAACAATCTTGGCTTATAGTCCTTTAGCGCAAGGGTTACTTACAGGCAAGTACAAAATTGATCAGACTGAAATCCCAAGTGGTGCAAGAAAGATTGATCCACGATTTAGTAAAGAAGGCTTGCAAAAGATTGAACCAGTAATATCTTTATTACGCAAGTTGGGAGAAAATTACGATCGCACACCCGCCCAAGTTGCTCTCAACTGGTTAATTGCTCAAGGTAACGTGATTCCCATCGCGGGAGTTAAAACAGCCCAGCAGGTAAAACAAAATGCCGGCGCTTTGGGTTGGAGATTAAGCGATGCCGAAATTAGCGAACTAGAAAAAGTCAGCCGTCCTTGGCTGTATTAATTCTGAATTACTCAAACACAGGGGGCCACAGTTCTGATACTGTTAGCTCCCAACCTGGTAATAAATCTGGTAGTGTCAGCTTGTTGTCATCTTGTAAGACTACTGGTTCTTGGTTGAGCCGATAAACTGTTAGCGTTAATTTGTCAGGGTCAATCAAAATACCAACCAAGCATCCAAGTTGTAGAAAGATCTGAATTTTTTCTACCAATGGTTTAATGCGGTCTGATTTAGATTTAATCTCTACCATCAAATCAGGTACCAATTCTACAAAATCGCGCTGGCTTTTTTTGAGTCTATCAGCCTGAACAAAAGATACATCGGGAGCGCGGAGGTTGCGTTTTTCACTATCACCTCCTGTTCCATTTTCAGTTTCTAATGTCGGCAAAATAAAACCAGCACTAGAACCAGTTACTCGTCCTAATTTTCGTGGGCGTACCCAGTTACCAAGTAATCGGATTAACTCAGCACCTATCTCTTCGGAAACATAATCAGATGGGCCCATAACAACGATATTCCCATCTACTAGTTCCATCTGCCATTCTGGATGCTCTGCTTGCAGTTGCTCTAAATCTGAAATAGTGAACATAAGACCACGGAAAATGCGTCTGTATCTATGTTCGTACAAAAAGCCAAAAAGTCAGGAGTCCAAATTCTTGAACTCTTGACTAATAGACCTCTTGCAAAAGTCGGATACTCGCCAGAAAATAAATTTTCTGGCTGATAACTCAAGTCGGTTTCAACCGACTAATAACAGTATTTTTAGTCCGTTTCAACGGACTTTTGCTATTAGGCAGAGACTTGAGTCTCTGACGGTTCAAGTATTTTTGCAAGAAGTCTAATGACTAATAGACTTCTTGCAAAAATCCTAATTACAGTTTCTTTGCGCGGCAGTTGTTACAACGGGGGGAAACCCAGCAAAGCAGTGTCTCCCAACACACTGCCTTGCCTTTGCATGTTAGCGTTCGCGGAGCGTCTCGTAGAGAAGCGGGGCGTAGCCCCGCAAAAAAAGATTTACGCAAGAGGTCTAATGACTAATGACTAAGAAGCCGATTCTCTAGCTGTATGTGAACCTAACTTTTGATTGGTAGATGTCACCGAAGTATCACGGCGGCCTGTCCTTAGCTTGGGCTTGGGAGTAGCACGTCTTTCTTCTTCGCTATTGTTAGTATCCGATTTTACCCAAGAAGAACGGGGACGATCGCCGCTTGACTCACGCCGCTTCATCAATTTGGGTTTGGGAGTGGAATTTGGGTCTTCTTGAGGAATGTCGATATCTGATTGCAGCCACGCCGGACGAGTTTGATCGTAAGCGATTTGGAGTGCGGCAGCGGCGATCGCTTGAGCATCGTATTTTTCAATTAGTTCGCTGACAATCGGTAAGAATGAAGCTAGACGTTCGCCTGTGAGCGCTTCTCCCACCTGTTCTTGCAACTTGAGAATATGCCGCGCTTCAATTTGTGCCCTTGTGGGAATTGAAAGCAATTGCCAACTTTGGCGGTTGTGGCGTTCAAATGCCTGCTGCTTGCGTCGCTCAAAGGGTTGTACAAGAGAAATTGCTGTTCCCTCTTTACCTGCTCGACCAGTACGACCGATGCGGTGGACGTAGGTTTCTACGCTATCAGGTAGGTCGTAGTTGATCACGTGGGATAATTGATCGACATCCAGCCCTCTTGCCGCAATATCAGTTGCTACCACCCAGCGCACTTGACGATTGCGGAATCTGCTTAATAAGCGCTCCCGTGCTTGCTGCGACAAGTCACCGTGGTATTCATCGACACTATGACCTGCCGATTGCAATTGATTGGTGAGTTCTGCAGCGGTACGTCTGGTACGGACAAAGATTAACGCCGATTCTGGGTCTTCCATTTCCAAAATTGGCTGTAAGGCTTTGGCTTTTGTCCAGTGGCGAGGGATGAGGTAAGCTACCTGATTGATTTTGTTGGGTGCAGCTTTGGGTTGCTCAACTGTGACTGTAGCAGGCGATCGCAAAAACTTGTTTACCAATTGGCGAATTGATGGCGGCATTGTCGCCGAGAATAAAGCTGTTTGCCGATCTTCGGGTGCTTGGGACAAGATTTTGATCACGTCATCGATAAAGCCCATGCTTAACATTTCATCAGCTTCATCTAAGACAAACCACTTAACTTGGTCAAGCTTGAGACACCCCCGATCTAGCAAGTCTATAACTCGTCCTGGTGTACCCACAACTATGTGAACACCGCGCTTGAGTTGTAAGATTTGGCGGTCAATTGATTGACCACCGTAGATTGCTAACACTCGTAATCCATCGTCACCGATAAATTGCGAGATCGCATCGTGAACTTGCATCGCTAATTCACGAGTTGGCGTTAAAACTAGGGCTTGTACAGACCTTTGATAAACATCCAGCCGCTCTAAAATCGGTAGTGAAAAAGCCGCTGTTTTACCTGTACCAGTCTGGGATTGACCTACGACATCACGACCTGCTAACAGTTGGGGAATTGCTTGAGCTTGGATGTTAGTTGGTGTGGAAAAGCCAATTTTTTCTAGTTGCTCGACGCGCTCTTGTGAAATACCTAGTTCTTGAAACGAAAGACTCATCAAATCTCCTAAGATTTTATTTGGGATTTTTGGATTAGTCATTAGTCATTAGTCATTAGTTATTAGTTATTGGTTTTTAACAAAGGACAAAGGACGAATGACAAAGAACAATTTAGTTATTGACAACTTGACCATAGAGGTCATATGCATCAGCATGGGCGATCGCTACTGGCACAATGGTTCCTAACTTGGCCCCACCCATTACATAGACCTGACCATCGACTTCTGGAGAAAATCTACCTGAACGACCAATTAATTCACCACTTTCAGGGTTTTCTTGCTCTATCAGGACATCAACGATTTTGCCTACTTCTTGTTGATTTTTCTTATAAGAAATTGGCTGTTGGAGTGCCATGAGTTGCTCTCGGCGCTCAATCATCACTTCTTGAGGCAACTGATTTGGTAATTTATATGCAGGAGTTTCTTCCTCTTTTGAAAAGGTAAATACGCCCACATGATCGAACTCATGCCGCTGGACAAACTTTAGTAGATGTTCAAAATGTGCTTGGGTTTCACCAGGGAAGCCAACGATAAATGTTGTCCGCAACACTGCTGATGGTAACGCCATCTTGATCCGCTCGATAATCCCATCATTTACACGCCCTTGCCAAGGACGGTTCATGGAGCGGAGAATTTCTGGATGGGAATGTTGTAAAGGTAAATCCAAGTACGGTAAGACATTTGGCGTTTCTTGAATAGCCGCTATGACATCTGGGGTCAGTCCGGTAGGATAAGCGTAATGCATCCGAATCCAGGGTATATCTACTTTGCCCAAAGCACGCAGTAATTCAACTAACTTTGGTTGACCGTAAATATCTAGACCGTAATTAGTTGTGATTTGAGAAATCAGAATGATTTCTTGGACACCTTGAGCAGCTAAATGTTGGGCTTCTACCACTATTGATTCAATAGTACGCGATCGCTGGTTCCCTCTTAACAAAGGAATAATACAAAACGCACAGCGATAATCACACCCCTCAGCAACTCGCAGGTAAGCCACACCTTCTGTTGTAGTACGGTAGCGCGGTGTAGTTTCGTCAGCAATGTAGGTTGGTTCAATACTAACTTGTTTAACCCGCTCTCCTTGCTCTACCCGCTCAATGACATTGACGATTTTATGATAGTCACCTGAACCTACTACCGCCACTGCTTCGGGCAACTCTTCCAATAATTGCTCTTGAAAGTGTTGCGCCATGCAACCAGTGATGACGATTTTTTTATTCGCTTCAGCTAGTTCTACCAAAGCTTTGACAGATTCAACTCTTGCTGCTTCGATAAAACTACAAGTATTAACGATAACGTAATCCGCTAACTCTTCATTTGTGTCTACACTATAACCTGCTTCTACCAGCAGCCCTAACATGTGTTCTGTATCAATTCGGTTTTTCTCGCAGCCTAGGTGAGAAATTGTAATTGTTGGCTTATCACCCATATCTTGAAAAAATCTTTGGTTTCCTTCTTGTAGTCCAACATTTAAACGCTGGCTCCGTCGTAGTTGTTATCTATACTTTCATGAGAACAGAATTCATGGCAGATGATCACTGTCAGCAACTACCCACAAACATGCAACCCTACCAATAATAGAGATAGAGGTCATGTTATGATATCCTTGATCTCTCTGTTTCCCAGGGTAAAGCAAAGTGTCTTTAGATAAAATCGACACTTATAATATTTTTTAACAATTCGCCTATTGGTATTTTACATTACCGCAGCGTTTGCGTTGTTAATTTACCCATCGGGAAGCTGCCCAAAAGGCTTGTTGTTGAGAAGTCGCTACCCTCAGGGAAATCGCGCTCGCGGCTACGCCTGTAAAGCAATAATGCTACTCTGGCGTCCAGACCGACCCTGCGACTAGACGCAGATCTCAAGACCTGAACTACAGAAAGCTGCCTCGCGTCTTGTGAGTGGCAAACTCCTCTTGTGCCAGGTTTTATCTTAACATATCTTATGGAAGGTTTGATGCCAATTTCCATCTTAGGATGGAGGCAGTAAACCGAACAGTATAAACAAATTAGTCCTTAGTCATTAGTCATTAGTCATTAATGAGAGGGAACAGGGAACTCTTAACAGGGAAAATAAGCCACCCAGTATATTAAGTGGAGTTTCTACCGACCTTGGGAAACAAAGATTATTTCGCGCCACAAGGGGCGCTCTTCTCCTATCAAAGACGCTTCGCGAATGCAGCGCCGTTTTAAACCTTGATTTCCTTTCGTAAAACGATTGTAGGCTCTGGGCTAGTGAACTCTGGACTCCGCAAAGCGGTTTAAAGACGTGGACTTATATCAGCTATTTAAAACTCGAACACCGATCATTGGTGTGGTTCATCTGCTACCCCTGCCTACCTCACCCCGTTGGGGGGGTAGCTTGAAAGCGGTGATTGACCGTGCCGAACAAGAAGCCGCAGCCCTCGCAAGCGGAGGGGTTGATGGCATCATAGTAGAGAATTTTTTTGACGCGCCGTTTACCAAAAATCAAGTTGATCCAGCAGTTGTAAGTGCTATGACTGTGGTGGTACAGCGGATACAAAATTTAGTCACTTTGCCTGTGGGCTTAAATGTTTTGCGAAACGACGCCAAAAGTGCGATGGCGATCGCCAGTTGTGTAGGGGCACAATTTATTCGCGTTAACGTCCTCACAGGGGTAATGGCAACTGATCAGGGATTGATTGAAGGAGAAGCCCATCAATTACTTCGCTATCGCCGAGAATTAGGCAGTGATGTCAAAATTTTGGCTGATGTATTAGTAAAACACGCCCGTCCTTTAAGTTCCCCAAATCTGACAGTTGCCGTGAAAGATACAATCGAAAGGGGCTTAGCAGACGCCGTAATTTTATCTGGCTGGGCCACTGGTAGCCCTCCCAACTTGGAAGACTTGGAATTAGCTTGTGGCGCAGCAGGTAATATCCCCGTATTTATCGGTAGTGGAGCCAATTGGGAAAATATTGCTACACTGATGCAGTCCGCAAACGGTGTCATTGTTTCCAGTTCCTTAAAACGTCAAGGACGAATTGAGCAACCAATTGACCCAATTCGCGTCAGTCAATTTGTCGAAGCCACTCGCCGGAGTTGGAACTCCAAAAGCGAGAGTAAATCTATGCCGTCAGTGAAGTTACATTCGTAGGGAGTGGGGAGTAGGGAGATGTGGTTCGACTCCGCTCACCAACCGTGAGATGAGGGAGTGAGGGGACGCACGGACGCACAGACGCGGGGACACGGGGACACGGGGACGCGGAGAATAATCAATGACAATTCCCCATTCCCCATTCCCCATTCCCCATTCCCCAGTCCCCAGTCCCCAGTCCCCAGTCCCCAGTCCCCAGTCCCCAGTCCCCAGTCCCCAGTCCCCAGTCCCCAGTCCCCAGTCCCCAGTCCCCAGTCCCCAGTCCCCAGTCCCCAGTCCCCAGTCCCCATTCCTGTGCCTATGATTCGCCGCCGTTCTACCCCTTGGATTCAAAAATGGTCACGTCCATTGATTGCCGCGATCGCTGGATGTGGTGCCCTGACAACAGGTTATCTCACCATAGAAAAGTTAACAGGAGGCAGTGCCGCTTGTGTAGCACAGGCTGGTGCTAAAGGCTGTAATGATGTACTTTCCAGTCCTTGGGCAACAGTTTTCGGTCAGCCACTAGCGTTGTTTGGGTTTTTGGCTTATACCAGTATGTTGATATTTGCTGTAGCTCCCTTAGTGTTGAAATCAGGGGAAAGCAACAGCCGTAAACAACTGGAAAACCAAACTTGGTGGTTACTGTTGATGGGAGCGATCGCCATGTCTGTTTTTAGCAGCTACTTGATGTATCTGCTATCATTTCAAATCAAAGCCACTTGTCTTTACTGTATTGCCTCAGCTTTATTTTCTCTGAGCCTTTTGGTACTAACAATTATCGGTCGTGCTTGGGAGGATATCGGGCAAATCTTCTTCACTGCCATTATTGTAGGGATGGTAACGTTCATCGGCACTTTAGGCGTTTATGCAGGTGTCAATCAATCACTAAATACAGGTGAATCCACCTCTGGCAAACCCGTACAAATTAGCTTTGTTCCCACAGTAGAGCCTAACCCAGCATTCGGTTGGGAGATCACTACTACTTCCACAGAAGCAGAAACAGCCCTAGCGAATCACCTTGCTAAGATAGGCGCTAAGGAATATGTTGCTTACTGGTGTCCTCACTGTCACGAACAAAAATTACTTTTTGGCAAAGAAGCTTATCAGACAATCAACGATAGTGTGAAAGTAGAGTGCGCCCCCAATGGATTGAAAGCTCAACCAGAACTTTGTAAAGCTGCAAAAATTCAAGGATTTCCTACATGGGTAATTAACGCTAAAAGTTATAGCGGAGTGCAAAGTCTAGAAGAACTAGCCACCGCTTCTGGTTATACAGGCCCCCGTAACTTCAAATATTTCAAGTAAAATAATTGTCTTTTGATTTTCAAAATTCAATAGTCAACTGGAAGAGTACAGCACAGTCTGCTTCTGGTTGGCTTTTTTGTTTTTGATATCTAGTTTCCGCCTTGCGGCCTTGCACGATGGACACTTTAACGCCAGTTGCTACAACAAAGAAAACTTCACACAATTCAGAGCCTTTCTTTGCAGTACCTTGCGGGTGCTGCCTTGGACTAAGTTCTTAACCCCTCACTATTACTGTGCCAACCCAAGACGGGTTGAGACTGACACAAACAGAAATTGCGTGCGGGGTTGCCTCCGTTAGGCAAACGTCTCCTATCGGAAAGGAAACGCTACGCGAACAGGGGACACAGTGAGGTGGGGACGCGGAGAATTTTTATCGCTCAATTCAAAATTTGACACAGTACTATGCACAAATTTGTCAAACTTAAGCTAAACAATATTTATATTGAACTTGTGTTAAATAGCACAATAACGTCAGTTACCATTTGGTCAGGTAAATTAAATCCAGTGAGCAATGATACATCAAACAATAACCATAATTCTTTTTAAGAAACTCAATGAATTGAAAAAAAACTTCGATAAACTCTATTTAGCTCTTAGATGAGCTATATTCACCATTTAGTTTATGGCTATAGAAAGTAAAGAATAGTTCTCCCTACTAGGTAATGGGAATGAATAAGCAGCTAGGCAAGCGTTTTGTGCGGTTAAATTTTGGACTAAAACAATCGCTTAGTCGAGGACAAAGAGAATTGATTGCTGCCTCCAGCGTGGCAGTCTGTGTTCTAATTTTGCGTGCTATTGGATTGTTACAATCTTTGGAGTTGGCAGCTTTGGATCAATTTTTTCGCCTACGTCCAAATGAGCCTCCAGAAGAACGGATTACCATTGTAGTGATTGATGAGTCATATTTAAACAAGGTGGGTTCATGGCCAATTCCTGATAAAAAGATTGCCCAGTTATTGCAAAAATTAAAAGTCGCCAAACCTCGTGCTATTGGTTTAGATATCTACCGAAATTTGCCAGTAGAGCCTGGGAATAAGGAACTGCGTGATGCTTATAAGTCGATGCCAAACTTGATTGGCATTGAACTGCTAAAAAATAATGGACTCGCAACAGATAATAAGAACGCTGGTGTCCTACCTCCGCTGGGACTGAGGCAGGAACAGGTGGGTTTTAATAACGTACTGTATGATCCTGACGGAAAAATTCGTCGCAGTTTGTTGTATTGGCATGTTAAGAACCAAGCACACGAAAGCTTTGCTCTGAAGCTGGCGTTATTATATTTAAAATCAGAAGGAATTACTCCTAAAAAAGCAGCAAGCAATCCCAGATATTTGCAGTTAGGTAAAGCAGTATTTACTCGTTTTGAGGCGAATCATGGTGCCTATGTACAAGCAGATGCTAAAGGCTATCAAATTTTGTCTAACTTTCCTAAACCTAAGTGTCAAAGTTTATCTGGAGAATTCTGTAGTTATCGCCAGATATCTATTGAGGATGTACTTGCAGACAAAGTTCCTAAAAGTTGGATTAGCGATCGCATTATCCTGATTGGTTCTACTGCACCTAGTCTTCAAGATTTTGTTTTCATTCCCTATTCCAGCCATCTAATGGGAACAGCAACTCCCATAGCTGGTATCGAACTGCAAGCTTATTTTATCAACGAGTTAATCTCCGCTGCGATCGAAGGACGACCTCTAATTAAAGTTTGGTCTGAGCCAGGAGAATATTTATGGATTTTTATCTGGTCTTATGTGGGAGCTGCAACAACATGGCGAATTCGACATCCAACTAAGAGCCTGCTCAGTATCATAGTTTCTTGTTTTGTACTGGCAATTAGTGTTTATTTAGCTTTTTTATATGGTTGGTGGATACCAATTATTCCTCCACTTTTGACTTTTGGTAGTTCAGCTATATGGATAACTAGTCATATTGCCCATATGCAGGAAGAGTGGAAACGCTCGAAAGAGTTTTTATATCAAGTGATTAATACTATTCCTGACCCAATTTTTGTGAAAAATGAACGACATCAATGGATTGTTTTAAATGATGCATATTGTCAGTTTATTGGTTATTCAAATCAAGTATTAATTGAAAAGTCAGATTATGACTTTTTTCCTCAACACGAAGCTGATATATTTCGACAACAAGATGAAATTGTATTCCAAACTCAGCAACCTCAAGAACATGAGGAAGAATTCACAGATGCTCATGGTCAGACGCATCAAATAGCTACTAAGCGATCGCTTCACAAAGACGCGGCTGGAAATTTATTTTTAGTTGGGGTAATTCGAGATATGACACGCCGCAAGTTGATGGAAGAACAACTGAAGCGCACTGCTGCTGAGTTATTTCGCTCTAACAATGAACTAAAACTCAAAGAAGGGCACTTGCGTTATTTAGCGTATCATGACCCCCTCACGGGTCTATCCAATCGGAAATTTTTTGCTGAACAACTTTACGAGTCTATACATTGGGCACGAGAAAATAATGTATTGCTGGCACTTCTGTTTATTGATCTTGACGGCTTTAAGCAAATAAATGACACCTTGGGACACGAGATGGGCGATCGCTTGCTAGTAATTATTGCTCAGCGCCTGAGTAATTCCTTACGCACTAGCGATACGGTTTCACGTTTGGGTGGGGATGAATTCACCGTAATTTTACGAGCAATTCCTAATGTACAAGTAGCTGCAAAAGTCGCCGAAAAAATTGTAGACAATATTGCCAAGCCAATCGTAATCGATGGATGTACGACTAGAGTCTCTGCCAGTATTGGCATTAGTGTTTACCCATACAACAGCCAAGATGGTGAAACCCTAATTAAACAAGCGGATATCGCAATGTACCGTGCAAAACGCTTAGGTAAAAACCGCTATGAATTTGCTTGATATTTAGAGGTTAACTGTTTGGGAATGGGGAATAATTATTTTCTTCCTCTGCTCCTGGTTGGTGAGCTTCGGCTACGCGGCAATCGAGCGAAGTCGAACCACATCTCCCCACTCCCAGCCTACGCAAGTGAGTTCAAAAATCAAAGCCGACTGCTATAACTTTTTCCTGATTGCTGAAGCTCATCAAAGAAGTAATAAAGTAGTTAGCAATCAAAATTTACTTAATAAGTTTCATTACTCTTGAAAATTATTTTTAATTTTAAAAAGCATTTATGCTTATGTGGGTTTTACGTATTTTGATCAATAAGATCTTCTAAGATATTTACAAAATGAAAACTTTGCTATCATAAGTTTAAATCTTTTTTTAATCTGTAATTTTAACTAAGTATTACTTTAGGTAGTATAAAAGTTTTTTCCGTTCACTGAAGAGTAAGCTTAGTATTTACACGTATGTATATTTAAGAATATGTTAATAAACTATGACTTAGATAATTTGTTTTTGATAGTTATCTAATATTTCTAACTTTAGACTGATGTAAAAATAGTGTTATAGAAATATTTCTTAAGTATTAAAGCTTTTTATAGTGATAGATAAATGCTGATTTACGAGCTACTACTCTTGCCCTTGCTAATTATCAGCAATAATTCCATCAGATTTAGAATATTCTTACATAAAGTTAAGTAAATACACTGATTAAAACCAAAGTGGACATCAAAAAATAAAATCTAGTGGGTCTACCCAGAATCATGAAAACTAACTGGAAAATTGCAAGCTTTATGGTCTTTTTTGTCGGTGCGTATATTTTAGTACCGAAAATTGGTGATTGCACAGGTACTTCCATCACTTTAACTGCCAATAACTATAGTGCTGTCGGTAGTAATGGGATTAATGCTGGCAGAGTTAATTCTCACGATGCAAAAGACATATATATTCCACCAAATTATGGTGGCCCCGACAGTCAGCACGGCAGCGGCACTCGCTAATATTTAAGTGTTAGTAAAAATACGGATAGGTACAATCTTTGTTGAAGATTTCCTAATCGTCTAAGATTGGTGACTTCCACCAGTAATCTCTTTGTATGAGTGTGTGGACTTGCCAATCAGGGTTTGGTTGAGGATAGTCTAGACGATAGTGTCCGCCCCGGCTTTCAATTCTAAAAGCAGCGCTTTTAAGAATTAAATTAGCCACATCTAATAAGTTGCGTGTTTCTGCCCAAAGTCGCAATTGCCTATCGACATCTGATAGATCGAAATTAGCTGCTTGGTTTGGGCGCAGAGCCAGCAAAAATTGACTCAAAGGTAAAGCAGTAAAATCTTGCTGCCAAGATTCTACAGTGGCGATCGCAGCTGCTAAACCTGATTGTTCTCGACAAATACCTGCACTCTGCCACACCAAACGCGGTAATTTCTCTCTGAGTTCTTCTAGCTGTAATTGTTGAGTGTGCCACTCATTTTCACCAAGGGCAAAGGATAAAGGAACTAATTCTGACAAATCTTCCCTTACTACCATCACTTCATCCTTGACATCCGCCATTTGCGCCCCAAAAACAATGCATTCTAGCAGAGAATTACTTGCTAAACGATTTGCTCCGTGTACCCCAGTACTAGCGGTTTCACCGACTGCGTATAAACCAGCAATATTTGTCCGATTCATCATATCCGTGAGAATACCGCCCATCCAGTAATGGGCAGCAGGAGCAACGGGAATTGGTTCGTTGAAGACATCAATGCCCCAATGCTGACAAACTTTAATGATGTTGGGAAAGCGGTGACGAATCTTGTCAGCTGGAATGGGGCGCATATCCAACCACACATGGGCAGTGGCCGGATCGATGGCAGTACGTTGTAAATGGCTGAAAATCGCTCTACTGACTATATCTCTAGGTGCAAGTTCTCCCGCTGGATGATAATCGAAAGCAAAACGCCGTCCTTGATCATCTATCAGGTGTGCCCCCTCGCCACGTACAGCCTCACTGATGAGAAAGCGATCGGCACCAGGTTTGGTGAGGGCAGTGGGATGAAATTGGACAAATTCTAAATCCCGAAGTATTGCCCCAGCACGGGCGGCGATCGCGACTCCATCGCCTGTACTTACTGCTGGGTTAGTGGTTTGGGCAAATACCTGACCACCGCCACCGGTTGCTAGCACCACAGCACCAGCTTTTACCCATGTCACCCGACCTTGATAAAACAAACTAATTCCTTGACAGCGATCGCTTTGGGATTCTACCCACAAACTCAAAGCCAAGGCTTGTTGGATAACTTGAATATTCTGGCGGCGTAAAACTTGGGCTGTGAGGGTGGTGGTGACTTCTCTACCTGTAGTATCGGCGGCGTGAAGAACTCGATGCCGAGAATGGGCAGCCTCTAAAGTCAATGCCAAAGCTTGACCATGACGGTCAAAGGCGACTCCCAGATTTACCAGAGATTGAATACATCTGGGGGCTTGTTGAGCGAGAAATTCTACAGCAGGGCGATCGCATAAACCTGCGCCTGCTTTGATTGTGTCTTCAATATGTAACGATGGAGAATCTTCTGGGGCAACTGCTGCCGCAATACCGCCTTGGGCCCAATCACTGGCAGATAAAGCAACTGTTTCTTTGGTAATCAAGCCGACGCGTAGAGATTCTGGCAAGCACAACGCTGTGTATAGTCCAGCAGCACCAGCACCGACTACTAAAATATCAAATTGGCTAGGAATGTCTATATCAGGCAAGGTGAATTGAGGGGGATGAGGGGGACGAGGGGGATGCACTTCGACTTCTTTTGTCAAAGACGCTACGTGTAGCTAGCTTCCCGTTCGCGTTAGCGTCTCCAAAGGAGAAGGGTACGCTCAGTGACCGGGGGATGAGGGAGCAGGGAGCAGGGAGCAGGGGGGAGTTACTCATAAGTCTCTCCCTTGCAAAGCGCACCTTGTCCTTTTGCCTCTGTCTCCTACCCATTCCTTATTCCCCACTCCCTACTCCCTGATTTTTACAGATAACCGCAATGTGCAGTTATCTGTAAATGCCGTTATTAAAACGATCATCTCCCTCGTTGAAAGCAGGCTCTAGGTCTGTCACGGTGAAGTGATCGAAATTGGCTTGGAGGGTTTGCTTTTGGCGATCGCTCAATCCTTCAATATTCAGCACATCTTCTACGCTTTTGTAAGGGGCGTTTTTAATGATTTGCTTAGCAAGAGTAGGATACAACCCTGGATATTGTTGAAAAGCACGCACGTTGGTATTGTTCAAATCAATTTTTTTACCAAATTCCGTTGCTAGCTTGGCGTCTGCCCGGTTCTGCCGCTCAATTGCCAGAACTGGAACTTGTGGAAACGCAAAACTGTGGAACCCAGCAGCTTGAGCTGTCTGAGTTGTTCCCAGCCATCCCCAGCAGCCAAGCAACAAACTAAACACTGTTAATAAACGCACCAATCCTTTCACGATTTTTCTACCTCTTTCCATCAAACAGAAATAAAAGCTTTAAGCTACCTAGCGTAGTAGTCATTAGTCATTGGTCATTAGTGAGAATGCTAAGGACAAAGGACAAAGGACAAAAGCCAATAGCTTACTCAACACACAGCAGTCATCAGAAACTAATATACAGCGTATTAATGTCCACAATATTTGCCATTACTGGGTTTGACTGTACTTTTACCAAAAATATATTGCCAGTGGTTAAAGTGTCTACTCGGCTGTTACAGATTGTCTATTGTGTGTCTACCTGACAAATTCTCTGTTGGACAAAGTTTTTCTAGGCTTGCTCTGTCTGCATCTTAAGAGGTGATTCTTGCGGATTTGCGATCGCCAATCTCAAAAATCTCTTAAAAAGATTTAATATTTATTAATTAATCATTACTTTAGACACGGTGAAGGAAAATCCGATATTTCTTCTACACTTCTAACTCTTACAATAGAGATAGACTTTGTTGAGATTTGTATCGTTAGGGATTAGCTGTCATGGCTCCCGCCGTTTTAATTGAAAATCTGCAAAAGCACTACGGCACAGTGATTGCCGTCAAAGATATTTCCTTTCAAGTAGAACCAGGAGAAATCTTTGGTTTACTCGGCCCTAATGGTGCTGGCAAAACCACTACTCTGCGTGCCTTGTGTACACTTACCACACCCGATGCTGGCAAAATCCAAGTATCCGGTATTTCTGTTTTAGATCATCCTAAATTGGCAAGACAAAAGCTAGGCTACGTGGCTCAGGAAGTTGCCCCAGACAAAGTGTTAACTGGACGAGAACTGCTGCAATTGCAAGCAGCACTTTATCACTTGCCAAGCGCAGTAGCAAAACAGCGTATTGATACAGTATTAGATTTACTTGGCTTGCAAGAATACGCCAATAAAAAAACAGGAACCTACTCTGGTGGTTTACGTAAACGCCTTGATTTAGCGGCCGGGTTACTTCATGCACCTGATGTCTTGGTGTTGGATGAGCCAACGGTAGGACTTGACATAGAAAGCCGCTTTGTGGTATGGGATTTTTTACGCAAGTTGCGGGCATCTGGGACAACGGTAGTAATTACCAGCCATTATTTAGAAGAGATTGACGTTTTAGCCGATCGCGTTACCATCATTGATCGTGGTTTGGTGATTGCAACTGGCACACCTTCAGAATTAAAAGATCAAGTAGGGGGCGATCGCATTACCTTACGAATCCGCGAGTTTTCCCCAATTGAAGAAGCCGAAAAAGCCAAAAACTTGTTGCAAGCTTTACCGTTTGTCCAAGAAGCGATTATCAACAGCGCTCAAGGTAATTCTCTCAACTTGGTAGTTACACCTCAAAACGACATTCTCATCAGCATACAGCAAACCTTAAATGCTGCCGAATTACCTATTTTTGGCATAGCTCAATCTCGCCCCAGCCTAGACGACGTTTACCTCGCCGCCACCGGACGCACCCTCATGGATGCAGAACTGGCAGCAGTCGCCACCCGCGATCCTAAAGCGGAGAAAAAGCAGAATATGAGATAGGGACTGGGGGTTGGAGATGAGGGAGATGAGGGAGACGCGGGGACGCGGGGACGCGGGGACGCGGAGAATAACAATCCCCAATCCCCAATCCCCAATCCCCAATCCCCAATCCCCAATCCCCAATCCCCAATCCCCAATCCCCAATCCCCAATCCCCAATCCCCAATCATGAGTGTTACCCCCAAACCTGATATCAATTGGCAGCCACTAGCATCACCACAAGCCGATGCTAATGCTACTCCCAACTTTTTCGGTGAATTAGTGCAAGAGACGCTAGCTTTGACTCGTCGCTTGTTTATTCAATTGCAACGCCGTCCTTCAACCTTATTCGCAGGAATTATTCAGCCTGTGATGTGGTTGGTGTTATTTGGTGCTTTGTTCCAAAATGCCCCCAAAGGCATCTTTGGTAGCACGACAAATTACGGGCAGTTTTTAGCTGCTGGAGTAATTGTGTTTACAGCATTTGCTGGAGCATTAAATGCTGGTTTACCTGTGATGTTTGACCGCGAGTTTGGTTTTTTGAACCGTTTGCTAGTTGCTCCTTTAGCATCACGATTTTCGATTGTCTTCGCTTCGGCAATCTTTATTATTAGCCAAAGTTTACTGCAATCAGCAGTAATTGTAGCAGCGGCGGCGGCTTTAGGAGCTGGATTACCTGACGTGGCTGGTTTAGGTGCGATCGCCCTCATCGTCTTCCTCTTAGCTTTAGGCGTCACAGCCATCTCTCTTGGCTTGGCTTTTACCTTACCTGGACATATTGAACTAATTGCGGTAATTTTTGTCTCAACCTTGCCACTTTTATTTGCTAGTACTGCTTTAGCACCTTTATCTTTTATGCCGAAGTGGTTACAGGTTATTGCCACTCTCAATCCCCTTAGCTATGCCATTGAACCAATTCGCTATCTCTATATCCATAGTGATTGGGGATTGGGTAATGTAGTAATGCAAGCTCCTTGGGGTGATGTTACCTTCGGTGGAGCCTTACTCGTGTTGTTAGGCTTTGCCCTTGTTGCTTTACTGAGCATTCAACCCCAACTGCGGCGAACTCTTGCTTAAGATAGAAGCATTATTTAATTGGCGTCATTTTAGGATCAGAAATTGATGAAAATGCTGTCTTTTCAACTTAACCACCTCTTCATTGCCACCTTGGCAGGAATTGGTGTTGCTTCCTTGGTTGGGCAACAACCCAGTTTAGCTCAACTCAACCAACCGGATAGACCTTCAGGTTTTGAGTCTGTAGAAACCAATCCCTGTGCCGGAGCTGCTCAAAATGGTAATCTTAATGTGTTGAGCCTGATGAATTGCGCTCAGTTAAACGGTTCTAGTTGGGATGCTCGTCAACCTTTACAAGGCTTAGATGATGCAGTTAAAAAATACCAACTAGAAGTACAACAGCAAGCTAAGCCAAACAATGGTCAGTTTATCCCAACTAATGGGGAGATTGTATTTCCACCAGTTGCTCAACCTGAGCAGAGTAAATAAATAAACCAAGCCACAAAGAAAAATCTTTGTGGCTCTTGCATTAATAGTACGGTCGTAGTGAGATAGGTGAGGACAGTGTTGATTTCTCAAAGCCACCAAGCAACTGTGTTTACACTCAGCACGCGGCTTATCGCCCCGCTACCGCGCTTCAGCACTCTTCATAATCCAAGCGCGGCTAAAACGTCATTAGCATGTGTAGCTGTATTAACACTGGCGTCAACATGAATGATTTTGCCGTGAGGGTCAATTACGTAGGTGACACGCTTGGCATAACCACCGCCATCGACATTATAAGCCTTGATTAGGGTTTGGTCAGTGTCAGCTAATAGAGGAAAATTCAAATTATATTTTGTTGTGAATGCTTGATGAGAGGCTTCATCATCCGCACTGACTCCCAGCACTACAACATCTTTACCTTGATATTCAGGCTTGGCATCCCGAAAGCTACAAGCTTGTTTAGTGCAGCCAGGAGTGTCATCTTTGGGATAAAAATACAAAACAACCGTCTTCCCGGCAAAGTCAGATAATGAGACGGTATTGCCGTTAGTATCTTTAGTGGTAAATGCAGGCGCATCCGTACCAACTGCTAGAGGCATAATTAACCTTTCCTATTTCAGATTGTTGATGCACTTGAAATTTTACAATAATTTACAATGTTTAAGTAAATTCTCTAACAAATCCGTCAGTATCTGATTCAAAAGCCAAATTTATCCAAATAAACAATGCCTGCCGTTGATTCTCAAAATCCTAAAACTATTGTTTATCCTCAAAGCACAGTAGCAAGAGCGCAAAGAGCCTTAGTGTGTTCGTCCTTCAATCTCAGTTTATTTGAACTTATGCGTCACCAAAGTGTGCCATTGAGTGCGATCGCCTTAGAAAATGGTTTCAAGCAAGGCTACACTCAACGCCCTTTATCCGAATTGGCTTGTGAAAACGCCTTAAGTTGGTTAATCCAAGTAGGTATACTGCGGCGAGAAGTCGATGGTCAAGGGATTACAGATAGTTTTCGCCTCACTCCCTTGGGACGCCAGTTAATAGAAAAATACCAAGGCAAAAATTGGTCTACTCCTACGTGGAGCGATCGCTTATACAATTCGATAATTCGTTGGTTCAGACTACCCTTTTAGAATCGAAAACCAACAAGTTAGGATTAGTGATTAAAAGGGAACAATATACACGGAAACATCAAGCAGATTCATGAAGTCTTTACCATAATTAGCTAACTGAAATGTATCAGGTGCGGGTAGAGAGAGGGATGAGGGAGATGAGGGAGTAAGAAAGCAGGGGGGCAGGGGAAGAAATAACCAATTCCCAATTCCCAATTTCCCATTCTCTTGTTCAATGAGCCGATTGCCAAACAATACTAAATTGGGGTAAGTTGTGTTGTTTCCAATCAATAATATTAAGTCCGGCTAATTGCTTAATTTAAGATATTATGCTTCGCTGCTGGTGATTGGTAATTGATTTTACCCATTCCCAGCCTACGCGACAGTATAAGTGTTTAAGCGCACATGATATAAAACAGCCTAGCCAGAAGTATTCCCAATCCAAAAATGGGATAACCTTTCACTCGTGAAATTCCACTCTCTCTGGAAAAACTGATAGTGACTATGAAATCAATTATGGTAGTGGGAACAACATCCCACGCGGGGAAATCACTGATAACCACAGCCATTTGTCGCATTCTATCGCGGCGTGGTTGGCGAGTGGCTCCCTTTAAAGGTCAAAATATGGCTTTGAATGCTTATGTCACCGCCAGTGGAGGAGAAATTGGCTATGCTCAAGCAGTACAAGCTTGGGCCGCGGGAGTCGTTCCTTGGGTAGAAATGAACCCGATTTTACTCAAACCTCAAGGAGATATGACCTCCCAAGTAATTATTAAAGGCAGACCTGTAGGTAAAGTCAATGCTGCCGATTACTACGAGCAATATTTTGAACTAGGTTGGCGCACCATAGAAGAGTCGCTACAACATTTAGGAACAGAATTTGATTTGCTGGTGTGTGAGGGTGCTGGTAGTCCAGCGGAAATTAACCTCAAGCACCGCGATTTAACGAATATGCGGGTAGCAAAATATTTGAATGCGCCAACTATTCTGGTAGTTGATATTGACCGGGGTGGTGCTTTTGCCCATGTAGTAGGAACCTTAGAGTTACTAGAACCAGATGAACGCGCTTTAATTAAGGGTGTAGTAATTAACAAATTTCGAGGGCAGCGATCGCTCTTAGAACCAGGGATAAAATGGTTAGAGGAACGTACAGGTATCCCAGTTATTGGTGTTATTCCTTACCTCGAACAAGCTTTTCCCGCAGAGGATTCTCTCAGTTTACTAGAACGCAAAACGGATAAAGCCCCAACAGACCTGAACCTCGCTGTCATCCGCCTACCCAGGATTGCCAACTTTACTGATTTTGACCCGCTAGAATCGGAATCTACGGTTTCCGTGAGATACCTGAGTCCTAAGCAAGATTTAGGACATCCTGATGCCGTGATTATACCAGGTACGAAAACTACAATTGCTGACTTGCTGCTGCTGCAAAGAAGCGGTATGGCAGAAGCAATTCAACATTATGCCGCTTCTGGTGGCACAATTTTGGGCATCTGTGGCGGCTACCAAATGCTGGGTCAAATCATCGCCGACCCAGAAGGCATAGAGGGACAAGCGGGAAGATTTCAAGGGTTAAATTTATTACCAATTAGAACAGTAATTACAGGGCAAAAAATCGCTCGTCAACGTCAAGTCAGCTCGAATTATCCACAGATGGGTTTACCAGTCAACGGCTTTGAAATTCATCAAGGGCGATCGCGCATAGAACAACAAGGAGATACTCAGGCTTTCCAACCTTTATTTGACGATGTTAACCTAGGGTTAGTAGATAGTTGTCAGTCAGTCTGGGGTACTTATCTCCATGGGATTTTTGACAACGGCCCTTGGCGACGCGCCTGGTTAAATCGCTTGCGACAACAACGAGGATTAAAATCCTTGCCTACAGGTGTTGCTAACTACCGGGAACAGCGAGAGCATATTTTGGACTCCCTAGCCACTGAAATTGAAAGCCATTTAGACTTAACTCCGTTTTTGTCCTAGCTAGGCTAGTATTTCATGAGTATTCGCATCCATTTTTTACCTGATGATATTACAGTAGACGCCGAAGTAGGAGAAGCCCTCTTGGATGTTGCAGACCGAGCTGGCGTGTTAATTCCTACTGGCTGTCTTATGGGTTCGTGTCACGCTTGCTCTGTAGAACTAGAAGATGGCGATATTATCCGCGCTTGCATCACAGCAATACCTGCAGGGCGTAAAGAATTAACGATTAATTTGTTTAGCGACCCCACTTGGTAGTTTGTCATTTATAGAACTTTTTAAGAACAGCGATCGCAGCTTTTCTCTTTATAAAACCGGGGGACTTAAACCCACGGAACTAGTTAAAAAATGAGTAATTTTACATAATTTTCATGACTGAGATTTAGCTTGAAGAGCATATTCTTTAAATCTTTCTAAATTACTTTGAAGCGTGGATTCCACTACTCGTCCCAAAAATAAATTATCCATAATCTTGCCCAGAAAACCAGGAATAGCATAAGAAATAGTTAGCTTCACAATACTGCTACCATGGCGATCGTAAAAACGAATTGCCCCTTGATTGGGCAAACCATCAATCGATTGCCATTGAATAATTTGGTTAGGAATAACTTTGAGAATGCGAGATTTCCAATTAAATTCCAAACCACCAGTATTAAGTTTCCAAAGAGATATCTCCGGATCATCGGGCGAAATCTTTACCGACTCAATCCACTTCATCCACCGGGGCATTTGTTCCAAATCAGACCACAAACTCCACACTAAATCTATAGGAGCCTCTACCTCCACCTGCACACTATGCTCTAACCAATCTGACATTTTTTTCCTCCGCGTTCTCTACGTCTCGGCGGTTAGTTACTTCTTCACACTCTCCAAAATCGCTTTTGCAGCGCGTCGTCCAGAAATTGTTGCTCCTTCCATACTGTCGATGTAGTCTTGCTGCGTATAACTCCCTGCTAAGAAGAAGTTATCTACAGGTGTCTTTTGGTTGGGACGATACACATCCATCCCTGGTGCTTCTCGGTAGAGAGATTGAGCAAGTTTCACCACACTATACCAAGTCATGTTTAGCTCTCGCGATGAGGGAAACAGTTCGTGTACTTGCTCAAGCACATGTTGAGCGATCGCTTCATTACTTTGTTTAATAAAAGGATCTCCCGGTGTCAGCACTAACTGCAACAATGACCCCTGTCCTGAACGATAATAATCGGCAGGGCTGGTCAAAGCTAAATCAGCAAAACAAGAAAAGTCAGCATCCGCTGTGTATAGCAAATTATCTATCCCTACCGCCTGATTGAGTTGTTGACGTTGCTCACCATCGTACAGTTCTGTCACCCAACCATCAAACCTGAGCTGCACCGTTGCTACTGGTACTGCATCTAGCTTGTAAATGTTGTCAAATTCTGACCACTTACGCCACTGTTGGGGTAATATGCGTTGAATTCCTGGTACATCACAAGCAAAGACATAAGCATCGGCTGTAACAATTTCTGTTGTGTCGCCTTCGGCAACTACTATGCCAGTGACGCTAGTCTGTTCGCCTAATTCAGCAAACTGAATTTCTCGCACTTGCCGACGTGTATAAACTTTAGTGCCTCTAACTTCTAAATATTCTAGGATAGGTTTATGTAAATATTCATGAGGCGAACCTTCCAGCATTCGCAATACAGAAGCTTCGGTTTTCGCTGCAAAAAATTGGAATATTGTTAACATGCAACGAGCAGAAATGTTGTAGCAATCAATAAACCCCAAAGCATAGGCGATGGGGTTCCACATGCGTTTAATGCTACCTTCACTGCCGCCATGACTGCGAAACCAGTCGGCAAAGCTGATTTTATCTAAGTTGCGGATGGTTCTCATTGCTCCTTCAAAGTCTATCAAACCGCGAACTATTGGACTAGTACCCAAAGCGATCGCATTTTGCAACTTGTCTTGCAATGATAGTTGAGAAGTCGTAAAAAATGCCTTCAACCCATTAAAAGGCGCACCCGTGATGAAGCGAAAATCCAAAGCGCCAGTGTTTCCTCCTTTATTAATGAAAGTGTGAGTGTGTTCTTTCAAGCGTAAGTTTTCCGCCGCCCCCACCTTTTTCATCAACTCAAACAATTGATAGTAACAGCCAAAAAAGACGTGCAATCCCATTTCAATATGGTTGCCATCTCCATCAGTCCAGCTACCAACTTTGCCACCAATAAACGGCCGAGACTCAAAAATCTGCACTTCACAGCCAGCATCAGCTAAGTCTACAGCGGTTGCTAGCCCCGCCAGTCCCGCACCTACGATTGCAACGCGCATTCCGTTGTTCCTTTTCAGTTTCTTTACAGATTGTAACTGTCTTGGTGTCGGAATGTGCCGCTTGTACTAACTCTGACAACAGATCAAAGCATAGTAGCCTTTTTATTTAAACTCCTGTAATCGTTGAGTTTGCCTCCTACAACTGACTAGACGCGATATTTCTCGCGTCTGTCTGTTTAATGAATGCCGACTCAAATCCGCTTACGCGACTGACTCAACTTTGTGCAAAATCCAAAATTAGTATCAGTTATCAATGCATGTTGTTTTTCTTTCTACTCGCTTATTTACTGTCATCGGAGACAGACAGACTTCTAATCAACTCACGAATGATATCGGTTGCAGGTCTACCTGTCTGTTGACAATATTTTTCTAGCTTTTCTGCTTCTTGTGCTGCTAGATTCACAGTTATGCGTTTTACGGCCCATTTTTTATTTGTCATTATCATGCTATCTGCTATACGTTAACAACATTGAAAAATCTAACTAAATACGAAAGCGGCGAAATATCAGAGTTTGTTTCAAACAACAAGTAATGGCATTAATATGAAAATTGTTCGTTTTGGCAAAGTGTTCATGATTTCCTAGTAAGATGTAAAAACCATAATTTATGTTTGCAAATCTGACATGAAAAACTTTCTCTTGAAGATAATAACTCTAGCAACAAGAGGAGTAAAGCCTGATAATTAAATTTTCTGAGTAGATTTGAGATACATAATTATTGATTCAATTAAGATTTTCAAAATTATGCTTCACTAAATACTTTTGACGCTCTCTTATGCTCAGGGGTTCTAAAAATTTTTGAAGACATCATTTGCTAAGATCTCTGAGGTAGAGCTTGAAAACGCTACCATTCTCAACCGCCGAATATAGGCGAATTGTAATGATATATGTAGATAAAAAGCAATTAATTGAAAGTAGCAAAATAATTGGTATAGGTATTTGGGTAGTTTATAAACCAAAACTCCTAAGCCAATGAGTTGGGAATAGAGTCGAGGCTTGTACGTTTCCCTATCAATTAACCTCCATATATACGAATTACCATAATCAAAAAGCTAGTCATTAATTATTTTGCAAGTAAATATTTAATTTTTTATTGCTAAAATAACTGTTTTTAATGGCATTTGTTTGCCTAAAATAAATGAAAATATAAAATTCACTAAGGATTGTGAAATTAATATTCTGCAACTATTTGCAAATTAATCTACTTAGGCTTTTGTGATATTTTTACCTTTTATTATGAGTTTTATTATTTTCGTTTCATATTTATACGCTAATTTTGTATTCAGGTGTGTTAACCGTTAAATAACTTTGACTTGTTCAATGATCTGATTTTTTAATCCTTGCATTGTTTAATGTATTCATAATTTTGTATTTCATCTAAATAGTTTTTAAGTAATTAGTTCAAAAACATTGAGAAACACAAAAAATCAGTCTTAGGTTCATTATAGCTATGATTAATATACTTTAAGTAATCTTTATTTAGACATTAAATAGTGGTTGATTATGTATTTATAAAAAAATTACAAAGTCAGAGATGTTAGCTTAAATTTTTGATTAATAGTCTTCAGATTTAACAAAATCTGGAATTACAATATCCATGAAATCAATGAACAATTATTAAAATATGATGATTAAAGTTTATCCTATCAAACTCAGTAAAATGTCTCATTAGTTACTGTGTTAATTTATACTAAAAAAGACATTAATGAATTAGTGGAAAATATTTAGAACATAGATAGTTCATAAAATTTAGATGAAGACAACATCTAAATTAGCGATCGCCTGTTGGGATTAATATCGGTAAGTTTCTAAGTACAAATTTCTATGCTTTGAACAGTGCCAAGTAATGCGGATTGCAAAGCAGTAGCTATTGTTCAAATTCTACTTTTTCTCAAATATTAATTCAAAGGGAACTCTGAACAGGAATCGACGCCCAAATAGTGGGATTGGAATAGAGTTCCCTACTTCAAAAGGGTGTAAGAAGTACAGGGGTGGGGAAGAAAGTTGAATTTTTCAAACTACAACTATTCAAATTGCAGTTGGGGCATGAGTTGGAGAGTGCCGATACCTAAATCTTTGGGTAAAAGCGATCGCCCTTCAAACAAAGCCATCATATCTCGTAACTGAGGATTACCACGGGAAGCACCGGTCAATCCTTTGGCGATGATTAAGCCACAATAGCCTTTAGTGTTTTTACACCGCTGATTCCATTTTTTGCGGGCTTCAACGTGAATTGGATCGTTATCTAAAAATTCTCCAAATAGAAATAACTCATCATTTTGAGTTTGTAGTAAACCCAGGTCGTAACGATTACCATCAAAAGGGTCAGCACCTGGATTAAAGCAAATTGCTTTGAGTCCACCAGCTACCTCGATATTTTCAATTACAGTCTTGGCTTTGGGTCGAGAAGTCTGAATTAAAATTACTGGCAACCCGTCACCGACTTCTTTAATTTCACCAGCTTTATGATATTTAACTCCCTTGCGTAGGTATTCCAACATTTCCCATGAAACGACACCTAAGCTGAGGAAAGAGTCTTCTGGTATTAAGTCATCTCGCAATGAGCGGAATCTTGGATAGCTAGAGTCTGCTATTTCCTGCTCCTCAATGCCAAAACCGGCCATTTCCTCCAATTCTGCTGCTAGCTCTGGCATGGTAGAGACATTGACAGAAACTGATTTTGTTGGTTCTTCTGAGTGTGGTAGAGAAATGCGATAGCGACGGCTGAGGGTAGGTAATTCGTCTCCATGGAGCTGGCGACGGTGGTCGCGAATAAAGCGGTTTAAGCTTTCTAGAGCAACTAATACTACGAGTGCTTCTTCGTCATATAAAACCGATCGCAGTCCTTCCAAGGGATGGATATTGCCGAAGGTAGGGTCAATTTCTGATAACGGCAAATCTGCTAAATCGTCGGCTTCGTCATCATCTTCGTCGATGTCGTCAACTCGCTCAAAGGTCAAAAACAAGCAATCTTGCTTGAGAAAGGCTTCTTCGAGATGCTGAGTTGATTCGTCATCCCTTAAAACTGCGGCGCGAAACTGCTTGAGCGAATCTTCAGAGCGATATAACAAGATTCCATACTCCATCCCCAGCATTCCCATGATTGAGGCGTAGAGTGTCGCAACATCCCACTTATTAATTTCTATCGACAGTATTTGCTGTTCTTCCAAAAATTCCCAAGGAGCTGCTTGCCAAACTGCAAAAGCTTTATCTTGGAGAATTTGGGCATATTGTGGAGGTAAATCGGGGGTTTGGCTGTCGAGAAGATCGGCAAATCCGCGAAATAGCTCATCAATTAGAGGTAATTCTGGTGCATAGTCGATCGCAATATCCAAATCTTGTAAGACTCCACGTAGATAAAATTGGATTTCGCGATCGCGCACCACAATTTTTTGTGGTCTGGCGGGTTTGCCTGGACTGTGAGGATGCTCCATAGCACGCATCAGTGTGCGAACAATTGCTTCTGGCCCACTGTCGGGTGCTACAACGTCCATACCTCGCACAATACCTTGCGAGCCATCCACCCAAAGAATGCATTCACCGCCGCTCTCGGAGTCTCTTGGCTGGGTTGGCGATGATGACAACGCACGGCGATCGCCCTCCCATACAGAAGGAATTTGAGTTAATTTCTTCAAACGACGACTGGTAGAGCGATTAAAACTTGTCATAGAGTAAATCAATCAAAGGAAGCAATTTAGGAGTAAACTTTTGGGGATGGCTAGCGTCGAATCCAATTTTCTGGCTATAACCTGAAACGTAATTGCTGAGAAAGGCCGCTACAAGGCTTGAACTCCAAAAATACCGAATCTACAAACACACCAAGTCCCTCAATTCTAGAATAAAAATCTTTGGTCGCTTTTGACGGAGTGTTTACAATTTGGCATCCAGCGACATCAATATCGCTAGAATGGATACAAAAATACCAAAAGCAACCCACAGGCAGTAAAAAGCCTGTTTCGGTTACTAGTTAAACCATTTCAGGAGTTGAAAAAGCAGATGACACAAGCAACTCAATCCCAACAACGCGGAATCCAGTTGAGTGAAGCAGCATTAGACCAAGTGAAGTCTCTCCAAGACAAGCAAGGCAAGGACTTGTGTTTACGGGTAGGAGTACGCCAAGGTGGCTGCTCTGGAATGTCTTACATGATGGACTTTGAGGACGCCAGCAAGATCACTCCTCAAGATGAAGTGTTTGATTATGATGGCTTTAAAATTGTTTGCGATCGCAAGAGTTTATTATATCTCTATGGCTTAATGCTTGATTATAGTAATGCCATGATTGGCGGTGGCTTCCAATTTACCAACCCTAATGCCAACCAAACCTGTGGTTGTGGGAAGTCATTTGGGGTTTAATGTCATTTGTCAATTGTCCTTTGTTATTTGTAATAGTCTCATGACTAAGGGCTAATGATCAATGACTAATGACTATTGACTAATTCATTATGACTCAAACAATTGAATCTTTATTTGATACAGGTTTAGAACGTTATAAAGCTGGAGAAGCAGTGGATTCCTTAATCCCTGTGTTTAAAGAGGTATGCGATCGCGCTCCTAAAACTAGTGCAGCCTGGATTTGTTTGGCATGGTTGTATCTACTCGATGAGCAACACAACTTGGCTTACAAAGCTGCACAAAAAGCAGTCAAGTTAAATCCCCAAGATCCACAAGCGAGGGTTAATCTTGCCGTGGCAATGCTGGAAACAGGTCAAAAAGGCTTACGACAACATGTCGATTTTGTCAAACAGTTAATTTTTGTCAATCCAGAATGGCAAGAAGAGATAAAAAATAGTATCGCAGACGGTTTAAGCAGAAAACCAAACTGGCAAAGTTTGGCAAAAGTCAAAGGTTGGTTGTTTGAAGATTAGGGGCTAGAGGTTAGGAGTTAGGGGCTAGAAGTAGTTCGGTATTCTTGTTATTCAACCCTCTATTCCCTAATCCCTAGTCTCCAATCCCTAGTCCCTAGTCCCTAGTTCACTAGTCCCTCTATGAAAGACAAATTATTAAACTGGCTAAACCTAATTTTAGTTGCGGATGTTTTTTTAGTTTTATTAGGCTTTGGATGGTTTGCGATCGCAGTTATTGGTAATGCTGCTGGTGTCAACTTGGGTCTAGATTTGTGGCATAGACTCTGGCAACCAGTTTTTAACCCAGCGATTGGTATCCTCATGGGCGGTGCTATTCTCAGCGGTATTATTAGTTGGGTTTCTCGAAAATTTCTGGCTAATTAGTCATTTTTAAAAGGGAACGGTGAACGAGCAACAGGCAACAGGAAATCCCCATAATAAAATTGGGGAGCCAATGTTGTGGGCGGGTTTCCCGACTTGAGACAACTGGCGTGGATTTGAAAGGGTGTGTCAGTCCGAATAAATTCTTGGTAAATTCAGGATTTCTCAAACTGACACACCCTACATATTGGATATTTTTTATCTGGAAGTCCCTTATTGAAGAATTTGTGTTAAGGCTGATTGCAACTTGGGATATCGATACTCAAAGTTTGTTGCTACGGTGCGCTTGGGTATAGCTTGTTGACCTTCTAAAACTACTATTGCCCCATCTCCTAGTAAGGCTTCCAGTGCAAAAGCTGGAACAGGCAACCAAGAAGGACGATTTAGTACTTGCCCAAGAGTATTGCACAAATCTGTCATCCGAACAGGATGAGGAGCAGTAGCATTGTATACGCCCTGCCATTCTGGTTTTGTTAAAGCTTGCAGAATCAGGTTAACTATATCGTCTAGATGAATCCATGAGAACCATTGCTTACCACTACCAATAGGCCCGCCTGCAAAAAGTTTGAATGGTGTAATCATTTTACCTAAAGCACCGCCGTTACCTAGAACAATACCCAAACGCAAAATTACTAATCGCACACCAATTTCTGTTACCTTTTTTGCTTCTGCTTCCCAAGCTTGGCAGACTTGAGCTAGAAAATCACTGCCAGAAGAGCTGGTTTCATCAAAGGTTGCAGTCTCGCTAGTACCGTAGTAACCGATTGCTGAGGCGTTAACTAATACACTTGGTTTGGGGTTAGCATTAGCTATTGCTTCTACTATTTTTTGTGTACCTAATTTTCGACTATTAAGAATTGTCTGTTTGCGTTCTGGCGTCCAACGAGCTTCAGCAATGGGTTCTCCTGCTAGATTCACTACGCCATCACAACCCGCGAGCGCATTTTGCCAAGAACCAGATGCAGTAGGTGTATAGGCAACTATTTCTAAATGACGAAAAGCTTCAGATGGGAAAACCTTTTGGGCAAAGCTAGTGTTTCTAGTTAATACCAGTATTTGATGACCTTCCTCGTGAAGCCGCTGTACCAAACGACTACCCACAAATCCAGTTGCTCCAGTGATTGCTATTTTCATTTCCTACCTCCACCAAATCCTTATTTTAAAATTTTTGGGACTTAGGCAAGTGTCATATTTTTTAAAAAGAGGAACTTACCGTTTAGATGCGTCGATATTATAGGATGGACGGAGTGTTGCAAGGTTTGGGGCTATTATGGCTCGCTATACGTGTTCGTTTATTGTTTCTATTTCTATTGACCATCTCCAGCCCTTACTAGTAGAACTGCTGCAAGATTGTGGGTTGGATATCCAGTATTGTTCGACCGATTACATTATGGCTCGTGAGGTTCCTGGTACTGTTATATTTAATAAGTTAGTCACAGTAGAAGTACTGATTGATAAATCAACGGCTACTGAAACTGAGACTCGCATGAGTATTGTAGCGAAAAACCAGGAACTACCATTGCAATTGGATAATCACTGCCGACAATTGTTTGACTTCATCAAGCAAGCAATTGAACATAGCCGCCACTGGCATTTGATTGAAAGTCTTGCAGGTTGAGAAATTTCAGTTAACGGGACTTCTAAATAAAAATATCCCATCGCTTTTAAGGTAGGGGGCAGCACTTCGACTTCGCTCAGTGACCGGGAGTAGGGGAGGCAGTGCGTTACGATCAGTGAGTAAAGGAGTGGAGTCACTGTGTTGCGGAGCGAGTGTGGTCTTGGGAGGGGCGGGTTTCCATTAGTGTCAAGTTAAGCTAGAAATAGCATCGGTGTTGGCTTCCTCACCCGCCAAGAAATAAATTTCTTGGCTAATAGCTCAAGTCTACTGAAGTAAACTCAAAATCTTGGGGGATATTTCAGTCATCTTTAGATGACTTTTACTATCAGCAAGGAACTTCAGTTTCTTGCGGGACATCGGTTCTACGTTAAGTTGACACCAATGGCGGGTTTCCCACTCTAGATATCCTCCATGTCCTCTGTCATGCCGGGATTTATGAGTGTGATGTCATACTCACTGGCGTCCGTTTGCCCGGAACGTTGACTATTTTTTAACAGGTAGTAAATAGCACGTACTGAAGGGCCAAAAACAATCTCGTCTTCATTTTTCAGATTGTGGTGTGGCATCTTACGCCCATTAATCATTAAACCGTTGGAACTGGGTTTTCCTTTGGCATCGCCATCGACAATGCGGTAATAGTAGCTCTGACTATTATGCTCGTGTTGCAGTCTCACTAACGTAGCATGGCGGCGCGAGACAAACTGCGATATTAAGCGGATGTTGCACTCACGATCTCTACCGATAGAATAAACCGCGTGTTCGAGAGAAAATTCTTTGCGACCTTGGTCGTCTTGAATAATGAGTAGATGGCTTTCACTAGATTCTGCTGCCATTGACAAATCGTTGCTAAAATCGGTTGAACTTTGATTAATCAAGATTTGTTTAATATCGTTTCCTGCCATTCTCGCGCACTATAGTCTGTGGTATTGATTCAAACAAATATTGAAACTGCACATCATCTGAAAAAGTAGAGCATGACTACTCTACTCCAGTGGCCATGGAAGCTCTAGAGAAGTTTCAACAAGCTTAATACGATGTATAACATCTAACAAGCAATTCAGTTTAAACTGAGGTGAGAATAACCAAGGTTTGCGCTTGGAATATTTATCTCTAAGGGAGATTCTAAGTGTTTCGATGAGCCAACCGTCGTAATAACACTGAGTTGGTGACAACGCTCACAGAGCTAAAAGCCATTAATGCGGCAGCGCCTGATGGGCTAAGAACAAAACCCAAACTTGGCAATAAAGTACCCGCTGCAAGAGGGATACCAACTGTATTATATGCAAAAGCCCAGAATAAATTCTGACGGATTTTATTGAAGGTGGCTCGACTGAGGTGAATTGATTCGACCACATCGGCTAGGCGATCGCGCATGAGGACGATTTCGGCTGTTTCCATGGCGACATCTGTACCGGAGTGTAAAGCAATTCCCACATCTGCTTGAGATAAAGCTGGAGCATCATTGATGCCATCGCCTACCATGGCAACTCTTGAATGGGGAGTGGGGAACTCGGGGCCCCCGCTCCCGGAGGGAGTGGGGATTAGGGGTAATGGGGAGTGGGTTTGGAGGGATTTGATGGCGGCGGCTTTTTTCGCGGGGGGGATACCAGCCATGACATCGGCGCTGTCTAAACCTAGTTGTTTGGCGATCGCATTGGCTGCTTCTAATCTGTCGCCGCTGAGCAGTATCACCCGCAAACCCATTTGATGTAACTGATCTACTGTGGTTTTGGCGTCTGGTCTGAGAGGATCACTAACGGCAATGATACCGGCTAAAACTCCACCCACTGCTACATAAACGACTGTTTTTCCTGCTGTTGCTAATCCCTGTGCTTGTTGTTGTGCGGTTTCACTAATTGCAATTCCATGCCAACTCAACCAATCAGAATTACCTAGCAATACATTTATACCTTCTAATACAGCAGATACACCTAGTCCTGGTTCTGTGTGAAAGTCTAGGGCATTGGGGATAGGTAATTGTTGCCGTTGTGCTTCCTGTCGAATTGCTTTTGCTAGGGGATGGTAAGTGCCGCTTTCTACTGCTGCTGCTAGTTGGATTAAAGACTGGGGATTAGAAACTAGGGATTGGGAATTCTTATTCCCCAGTTCCCAGTCCCCAATCAGTAAGCAATCTGTAACTGTGGGATGACCTGTTGTTAGGGTACCAGTTTTGTCAAATACTACTGTGTCTAACTGGTGAACTTTTTCTAGAACATCGCCACCTTTGATGAGTAAACCCCTTTCTGCACCCATGCCAGTGCCGACGAGAATGGCTGTTGGTGTAGCAAGTCCTAAAGCGCAGGGACAAGCTACCACCATGACTGCGATCGCGAGTTTTAAGCTCTTTAGGAGTGGGGAGTGGGGAGTGGGGATTAGAGGTAATGGGGAGTGGTGAGTAGTATGGCTGATCATTTCCATGCCAGTAGACATGGTAATGTTAGGCCAAATGTGGACACCGAAAAAGTACCAGAAGATAAATGTCAACACAGAAGCTGTTAACACTCCGTAGGTAAAGTAACCGGCTACTGTGTCAGCTAATTTTTGGACTGGGGCTTTGCGGGTTTGGGCGGCTTCAACTAGGGCAACAATTTGCGCTAGGGTGGTATCACTGCCAGTACGCGTTGCTTGGATGGCGATCGCTCCTGACTGGTTGAGTGTGCCTCCTGTAACTGTGTCGCCTGGTTGCTTGATGGTTGGTACTGCTTCTCCGGTGAGCATGGACTCGTTCACCGTTGTTTGTCCCACACGAACCTCTCCATCAACGGGAATTTTATCTCCTGGCAGTACCTGCAACCATTCACCCACACGCACCTGTTCGGCAGGTATTTCTACAGTATCTGACCCGATTCCTGTTTGCTCTGGGTTGGGTATCAATCGTGCTATTTGTGGCTGGAGTGCTAATAATTGTCTAAATGCAGTGGCAGCGCGACCTCTGGCTTGTCTTTCTAATGTTCTTCCTAAGAGGATAAAGCTGAGCATCATCACTGGTTCGTCAAAAAAGCACTCCCAGCCCATTTGGGGAAATAGTAGCGCCACTAAGCTTGCTGTGTAGGCTGTGACTGTTCCTAACCCTACTAGGGTATTCATGTTGGGTGCATTGCGCCGCCAACCAAGCCAACCATCTACTAAAATTGGACGACCGGGAATTAGTAGGGCGACTGTTGCTAGCCCACAGTGAAACCAGATATTATTTAACGCTGGCAGTACTGCGCTACCAATATTACCAAAATGCCCAATACCAGATAGGATCAAGAGAACAGCTGCGATCGCCAATTGCCTGTAAGAGGAGAGCATTTCTCGACGTTGGCGTTCCGCTGGGTCTGGCAAAACAGATGTATCACCTGCTACTTTGCTGCCAACTTTGCGAAGCTGAGTCGGAAAACCAACATCTGTTAATCGTTGAGCCAACGCTTCTGGATTGACGATATCAACTTCTAACTCAACGACGGCTACCTCTGTCGCCAAGTTTACACAGGCACTCTTGACTCCTGGATGTTGAGTTAGCTGTTGCTCTACTGCTTTTACACACCCAGCACACTTCATACCCCCAACATCCAGAATAATTTTTTCTGGTATGGGGGTAAGTTCTGGAGCAAGGTTAGTTTTCGGGACAAGTTGCATGGCAAGTTTTTGGATTTGCTACGGAAATTCAACGCCCGCTAAAAGCGTCTCTAATTTGAGCGTAGGCTAAATCTCGAACTATGACCAAATGTAAACTATGTTAACTTTATTAATTTCTAGAATTTACAAAACGCGGTAGAGACGCGCCATGGTACATCTCTACTGCTATATATAATTCATACCTAAGACAGGTTGCCAAAAGTAGCAGTACATACATCAGTAATACTGAACTTTATAAAACACCAGCTTTAATTAAGTATTCGTAAAATTTTGACGATCAGCTAGCATTTATACGGAATAAGTGATACAAAAATTCTGGTTGTCCAGTATATTTCCGAGATTCTTCGTAGGGTCAGAATGTAATTCCCCGAAGCTTGAGTTTTGATCATTCATGAATATATTGCACTTGGCTAAAAACTCAACCAAGCTATGTGTTGCTTACTTCAACCACCGTCACTATTTGACTGATTTTACTTTCTAGCAGTATTAGGAGTTAAATTCATGGCTACATTTGGCGTCACTAACGTTAACGACAGTGGTTTTGGTTCTTTGCGGCAAGCAATACTAGATGCTAATGCCATAGCAGGAAAGGACATCATCAACTTTAATGGTGTATTCACAGATGGCATCGCTGATACTATCACTAGTAGTAGCAGTTTGAACATCACGGATGATCTGAGTATTGATGCCACAGGTGCAGACTTCTTGACTTTTAGAAAAGCTACTGATTTTTTTGATACAAATACATTTGAGATTAGTAGTGGTGTAAATATGGGAATTGTTGGACTAGATGTTACTGATAGCAGTGGCTCTAGATTCATTAATAACAATGGCAGCCTAACGTTAAAAAACAACAATTTCCTGAATAATTCCTTCTATAACATTGTTAACAATACTGGGACTTTAAAGCTCAGCAACACTATCATCCAGGGAAACTCAGCAGAGTTTGTTAATGTGATCACCAACATCAATGGAACTGTAACGCTAGAAAATAGTACTATTGATGACATTGGCGCATTGGGGGAATCAGTTAGCATTAGGAGTTCTGGCGGTATCGTCAACATCAACAACAGCACCATCTCTAATAACTCCAATCGCAACTTTGAAGTCGGCATTATTAGTAGCGGCATTCTCACAATTAGCAACAGCACTATTTCTAATAACAGTTCCTTTGGAACAGATAGCATTATTACAAATAGTGGCGTTTTAACAGTCAAAGATAGTGTATTTAGTGATAATTTCAACACCTCTATCTCGAATTTTGGTACTTTAATAGTCAGCAACACCACTTTCAGTAATAATGGCTCTGGGATTAAGAATTTTGGTACTCTAACAGTTAGCAATACCACTTTTAGTAATAATCAAAACGAGGCTGTAGATAACCAGGATTTTGCGACAATTAATAACAGCACCATCAGTGGTAATCAAGAGAGCGGCATTAGCAACGATGGGACTTTAACAATCAATAACAGTACCATTATCCGCAACTCTAGTAGAGGTTTTAGAGGCGTTGGTGGCGTCAACTCTAGCTCTGGCACTGCAACAATAAACAATAGCATTATTGCTGGCAACTTTGTCCTTGATACCGACGACCCAACTATCGTTAGTGTCCCCGATGTGCTGGGTAACTTTATCAGCAATGGCTATAATCTCATCGGCGATCTTAGTGGTTCTACAGGCTTTGATGCTGATGAACAGCTCCAGGTGGACTTAACCGAAGTGCTAGATATCACGTTGCGAGACAATGGTGGTACTGTCAAAACCCATGCTTTGCTGACTGGTAGCGTTGCGATTAATGCAGGTAGAAACGCAGATGTACCTGCTGATGTTACAGATCTAGATGGCGATCGCAATATTAGAGAAAGAGTTCCTTTTGATGGGCGGGGTTCTGGCTTTGCTCGCATTTCTGGGGGCAGAGTAGACGTTGGTGCGTTTGAAGCGGTAGTTAATGTGATTAATGGCACCGCAGGGCGCAACAGAATTAAGGGTACTGCGGGTGATGACATAATCACTGGCTTTCAGGGAGCAGATACTCTCACTGGTGGGGATGGTAAAGACGCTTTTGTTTATACCCGTGTTCGAGATGCTGGCGATACTATTACTGACTTTGACCCAGGTACTGACAAGATTGTACTGCGACAATTATTCGCTAGTCTGGGTTTAGATAATATTAACTATACAAATGCGATCGCTGATGGCTATTTGCGCTTTAAAACTCAGGGAAACAATACTATTGTCTTGATTGACACAGATGGTTCTTCTGGTAGTGGCCGGGCTGTAAAATTTGTTGAACTTAACAAAGTGTCTGCCACAGAGTTGAACAATGCTAACAATTTTGCATTTTAATTCAAATATCCTCTAATTCTTTTACCGACGGCTCCAGCGGCGATAGGTAATATAAATGATTGCTCCTAGTTGCATTGGCATGATCGCTATGAAGCTTTTTAAGAAATAGTTGATTTCTATTTGAGACATGGCACTAAAATAGGCTATTCCTAGTAAGAAGAGGATAAGCCAAATCAACTGTTTGTTTTTAAGTAATAACATGTCAATAAAATTAAGAATATTTGAGCAATATTAGGGGGTGATTTTCTCACGCAGAGGCAAGGCAGCGCGTTGCGGAGCGAGTGTGATCTTGGGGGTTTCCCCCATGAACAACTCGCGTCGGGGTTCCCCCCGTTGTAGCGACTGCCGCGCAGAGACGCAGAGAGTAATGAGAGTTTAGATACCCAAATTTTCTATAAGTTTGGGTATCTGAGGATTGTGTTGTCGATTTTTAAGCCACTGCTTCTACAAGTGTCGATCGCTTTTCGCTGGTGACTATTTGCTGATGCAAATGTTGCCAGTGTACTCCAGCTAAACTTGGTAAGACAACATTTGCTTTACCAACTCGCTCTGTGGGGCCAAGTCCAACACTCCACATGCCGGCAGTGTGGGCTGCTTCTATGCCCGCTGTGGCGTCTTCTACGACTACGCACTGTGATGGTGATAAGCCTAGTTGTTGGGCAGCAAATAAGAAGACATCTGGGGCTGGTTTGGCTTGAGAGACGCTGTTCCCGTCGGCTATGGCGTCTAGTTGATCGGCAATGCCTAAGCGTTCAATTACTGTGGGAGCGTTTTTACTAGATGAGCCTAAGGCTATTTTAATCCCGGCGGCTCGCAGTTCTTGTAATAAGTTAGCGACTCCTGGTAGTAAGTCAGCACTGGTGATTGTTTGCATTAGTTCAACGTAGTAACGGTTTTTCCGCTCCATCATTTCTTGAATTTGCGCTTCTGTAGCGGGACGATCGCCTAAAATTTGTAATAGTGATTCGCGTCTAGGTAATCCCCGCATCGCTTCGTTGGCTTCGCGGCTAAAGGGTATACCTTCTTCATCTGCTAATCGCTGCCAACCCAAATAATGAAACTCTGATGTATCGGTTAATACTCCATCTAGGTCGAAGATGACACCACTAATTTTGGGGTGTGTTTTTGTTGTGTTGTTTTCGGCTTGTAGGTCAAAATCGTACCACTCATTACGCCAATGCAAGCGGAATTTTAAACGCGTCCAGTTTGGGGGAAGATTGGCACAGGCAACTGGGCCAAATTGTGTCATTCGCACACCACCAAACCCGAAAACTACAGCTTGCCACACACCGCCAGCACTCGCAGCATGAATTCCTTCGGCAGCGTTGCGTCTTACGTCTTCCAAGTCTACCAATGCTGCCCGTATAAAGTGTGTATAGGCTTGGGGTGCTTGATTGAGATCGCAAGCTAAAATGGCGTGAATTGCTGGGCCGAGTGAGGAGCCATAGCTGTGATCAGTACGTTGATTATAATAGTCCCAGTTGGTGGCTAGGGTTTTGTAATCGTAGCGATCGCGCATTAGGTAAAGCAGCATCAAGACATCTGGCTGCTTGAGTATTTGTTTTTGGCTGGTGGCTTCGATTCCTAGTAGTCCTTGGAGAGATTTGCTGCGCGGTTCGTAATCGGCAAGATTGACATGTTCTAGCTGATAAAAGCCTTCAAATTGTTCAATTAAGCCTGTTTGCGCGTCTTGATTGATAAATAAACGCTCTTGGATTTCCAGCCAACGGTGCAGACGTTCTACGGTAATGTTGAGTTTTTGCACCAATTGTGCTGAAACTTCGGGATAAGCTTGTTTGAGCCAGTCCCACAGTGTCAAGGCTGATTGTAAATGCCATTGCACCATCAGATTGGTGAAGGCATTATTATTGACGCGATCGTGATTTTCATCAGGGCCGATGACATCGAGGATATCGTAGCAGTGACGTGCTTGGTTCCACTCAACCCGACTTTCCCAAAAAATAGCCGTATCTAAGATAATTTCTGCGCCATAGTCCCGCATCCACTGATCGTCATCGGTGGTTTGCCAGTAGTGCCAGACGGCATAGGCGACATCAGCAGTAATATGCACTTCAATGTCACCGCACCAAATCCGCACTAATTCACCGTTGGGAGTTGGTACCCACCTGGGTGTGACTTCATCACCTGTAGAAGCACTTTCCCAAGCGTACATCGCTCCTTGATAACCCGCTTCTTGAGCTTTGCGCCGCGCTCCTGGTAAGGTGTGGTAGCGGTAGGTGAGTAAGTTACGTGCTAGGGCTGGTTGAGTGAGGGTGAGGAAGGGCAGAATAAAAATTTCGGTATCCCAAAAGACATGGCCGCGATAAGCAAAACCAGAGAGAGTTTTGGGAGGGATGCTGACTAGCTCGTCGTGACGCGGTGCAGCAGCCAGTAATTGAAAGAGATTGTAGCGGATACTCAGCTGAGCTTGGCGATCGCCTTCTATAATAATGTCACTGTCTTGCCATTCTTGTTCCCATGCGGCGATGTGCGCTGCTAGCAAAGTGGTATAGCGGGGTTCGTCTACCAGCCTTTGTAGTGCGGCGGCGCTAGGAGTTTCTGTTTGCCGCGATGTAAACAGTGTGACGATTTTTTCTACAGTCACTGTTTTTCCTGGGCATAACTCAAAGCTAGTAGCTAAGCTGGGAAAACCAGAAGTATGATCAACTTCCACAGAGGCATCATCATCCTCTACCACTAACTTTGCTGCCATGCCAAGTTGAATTGCTGAGTGGAGAGTTTGACTGTGTAACCAAATAGTGTTGTTTGCACCGCCTTGATTGAGGATTTGCCAATGCTGTACACCTTGGGTATGAGGTTCGGCTTCTAACCCAACTTCGACGGTAACATCACCTTCATAATCTAAAGATGTAATTTGACAGCGGATTGCTAAAACATGTTGATCTGCTAAGCTAGCAAAACGCTCAAAGTGGAAATTGAGGGTATGACCTCCAGGAGAACGCCAGCGCACATCACGGCTAACTATACCCAAACGCAAATCAAGCCGCCGCTCGTAGTTGAGAATCTCGCCAGTATCCATACTAAAGCGTTCCCCAGCCACTTGTATCACCAATGGCAGCCAGCTAGGACAGTTGACGAGTTCAGTGTAAGCAATTGTGACATCGTCATAAACACCATGAATGAGTGTGGCGGGAAAATCTTGGGGATACCCTTCTTCAAAAGTACCCCGCGTTCCTAAGAAACCGTTGCTAAGGGTAAAGACAGTTTCTTTATGGTGTAGCTGCGTGGGGTCAAACTCCGTTTCAATAACGTTCCAGTCAGTAGCGTCAGATAGTTGCTGGTTTTGTTGAGAGTTGTGAACTGACAGGCTGAACATGAGCAATAAAACCTATAGTTTGGGGCTGGCTGTGGGTAGGATGAAATATTATTTGCAGGAATCAAGAGTTAGAAGGAGCTAGTAGCGTGCTTTGGTTTTCAAACTTCAGCAAACTGCTACTCAAGACTCAAAATCACTTTTTTTGACTCTTTTAAATTGAGTTTGCTGCCTTCATTTGAAAATCGCTGTTAGAAAATTCGCGCTTTCGTTCTTTGTTGAGACTTGGCTACAGTTTGAACAGCGAACATTGACGTTGCAGGTAACAGGAACGTTCCCTATTTCATCCCTCTATAGTAGGTTTCATCAATATCTAAAGGTAGAACTCATAAATACAAAAAAGTATACTAATCTTTACATTTATTTAAATATAGCTAATAAAATATAGCAATTGCCGTTACTGAGGGATCGTAAACCCCTTTGATTGCTTGTGGTCAATTGCAACAAAATAGACTCAAGGCTCTGTAGTGCAGCGTTTGTAGTGCGCTGATTTTCTGGAAAATTTTGTTGATGTTGTTCGTGACCGTCGCCTAAGTTGCTTTCAATTTATTGGCTGGCAACAGTAATGTGTTCTCAATATCCTGCCGGACTTTGAGACTTATGTAACCATCACTATTTAGGCAATCAACCAGTAGCTGATTTGCGTAGTAGTATTGCTCCAGCAATTTTGTTTGGGAGGGGTGGAATTTCCAGTTATGACCAATGTTGCGATACTTCATCATTAAGGTTGTGAGTTGATCAACCCAAGCTTGAGCGTTTTCCTGATTAGGAAGTTGGTCTTTAAGTTGTTGGAGCGATCGCTTTAACTCAGGATTGTGGGCTTGGTCAAGGGCGAGATTAAGGGGGAGGTTGAGGGCAGGGAGGAGTTTAGGGTCGAGGGCGAGAGCGAGGGCGAAGTCAAGGGCGAGGTCGAGGGCGAGGTCTTGGTTGAGGGGAAGGTTGAAGGCTTGGTTGAGGGGGAGGTCGAGATTGAGATCTAGGGGGATTTTGAGGGATCGGGCAAGAGCGAAGTCGAGGGGGAGAGCCAGGGCGAGAGCCGGGTCTTCGTTGAGGGTGAAGTAAAATGCTCGCACGGCAGCAGGTTTATAGGGCGCTTTTACAGAACTGGATTTTGAATCAACCCAACTAAGATAGTCCTGTAACTTTTCATCTTTTGATAGAAGCGCATCAATTTTCTGTTTCATTAACTGCAATAATTTATCTGCACTATCCAACATTCCCACCGTTAGTAAAAAGACTTCCCGCCAGCTAATTTCGGTAATGTGGTTAGCTAAGGATTGCAATATGTTTGGATCGTCACTTATGACAAACTTTCTTGCTGTAAAATACTCGTGAAGTGCCAGGTGTGAAAACGAGTAAATTTCTTTTGCTCTTTCTATTAACAAACCATGCTGAACTTCGATTGACTTAAGTACTACTTCGCTTTCTAGTTGCAATTCTTCATAATTGGTGCTTGCCTCTAATAAGTTTTCGATATACTGAGTAATGTATTTTTCAACCTCTTTTTGCTTGAAGAAATAGCAACCTTGTTCAAAGGTTTCTAAAGCAATTTGGCTGAGTAAACTTTTCTTTTTATCCGAAGATAAGTTTTTATATATTTGGTCACGTTCAATATTTCGCTTTATATCCCATTTCTTAAGTAATATATCTACGCTTTCTTGATAAAGCTCTGAGCGATTTGATGCAAATTTACCTGATTCTTCAAACACCAAACATAACAGTGTTAATAACAGAGGGTTATTTGCTAATTCCTGAATTGGCTTTTCTTCTTCTAACTTCTTGATCAGTCGCTCGCCTTTTACCAAATCGTTTTTCGCTTTAAACCATTTATTGATAAATTCAGTAATCTGGTCTTGCCTAAAGTCAGCAACTTCAACTTCAGTAAACTGCTCAAAGGTATATTCTTGTGCAGCAATTCGACAGGTGATGACAAACCGATTCGGAGAATGTGCATTAGCAAAATTTTTAATCAGGCTGATGACTCGGTTACTATCTTTTTCCCTAACTTCATCCAATCCATCAAGTAAAATCAAAAAGCTGCCAGAACTTAACAGTTCATCAATTTGAGTATTCGTTATGAAGTGATCTTTTAACTGCTGAATAATTACATCCTTTATATCTGACTGGTTTGGAGTTTCAGCCAACTCCTTCAGTGTAATAAAAATAGGAATTTTATTGGCTAGAAACTTCCCAGAAATGCAGTGAATAGCTAAATACTTCAAAAATGTGGTTTTTCCTGCCCCTGGTTTACCCAACACTATTAGCTTGCTATTTTCTTGTACTATTTTGAGTCCTGATTCTTGTTCTTTAGCTATTTTACTAAACCCAAGGCGGTCAAAATTACCTGATTCTGTGCTAAAATATTGAACTAATTCAACAATTTTCCGCCGCACGCTGCGAGTGATTTCCTTCAAAATATTGACATTAGTATAAATGCAATCTAAGCCAATCGGCTGGGTCATATCTAGCACTCTTATCGTACCGCAGCGTTGTTCAAGATAAAGTTTTATCTTTTCGCGTACCTCTTGCACTAAAGCATCGATATCAATATTTTTGTCCTGCTCTACATCAGCTAGCTGATGTGGTTGATTATTTGGCACATCAAGCGACTCAGGTAAATCTCCCAAACCCGCGATCGCTTCCCACTTAGACTCTAGTGTCAGTGCTTTACAAATTTCTTGAAATTTATCAACTTGAATTTCCTGACCTTGAAAAAATTTTTGGATAGTGCTGCGACCAACTAAACCTTTTAATTGCATTTCAAGCTTTAATTGTTTGCCACCCAATCTTTTTAAAGCTTTCTGGGCTAGTAATAAACCTTCAGAAGTTGCTTTGATAGTTAGTCGCTTTTTGCTCATATCTATCTAGCCTAGCATTTAACTATAGATTATATTATTTGCACAATCACAAGCCAAGCTTAAAGCAATCGCAAGATAATTTTAGATAAACCTCTATGCAGTCAAAAGTTGCGGAATTTAGCGTGATGCTAGAAGTAACAAATTTAGTTACCCGAAACTACTATGCAACGGACACCTAAATTTCTCGACTCCAACTCAGTAGAAATGAACATTGCCCAAGAACGTCTTCGCCAAGCACGCCTCAGTTTTAACCTTGCACTTATTGCTACTGCTTTGTCCACCGTTATTGGCTTAGTCGGCGCTGGGCTTCTGCTTACAGAAAAAGTCCACGAAGGTGCGGTTACCGCTGCCGGAGGAATGGCTGCTAGTGTGCGATGCGCTCAACTTGCCAAGGAAGCTAACGATAGGCTTGACAGGATATTACAAGTTAAATAAGGCTTTGAGGTATCCGCCTTCCTTGAGCTAGAATCCACAGTCTACCAAGCGATCGCTCATTAAGTCCAAGTCTGCCTAAATCTGGAAATTTAGAAAAGTGAGCAAGAAATGAGCAGGTTTTGGTCTGGAAAGTGAGCAGTGGGAGCAAATAAGCTGTAAAGCGCTTTGGTAATAGCCGCAGTTTTTTTGAAATACAAATCAACTTGCTATTTTCACACCAACACTAGAGGTTAAACACCTCAAGGAGGGCAACTATGAAAAGAAATGCTCTGAGTATCACCTGTTTAATCCCAACCCAAAGCAGGTCACTCATAGATAAAGCAGTTCAAAATATGTTATTTTTCCCGCTGAAGCGATCGCTATCTGGAACTGGAGCTAGTCGTTTTTTTCGTTCTATAGTGGCATTTGTCGCTATTTTGCTCATAGTCTTAATTTATGCAACCCCTAAAGCTTTGGCTTCAGATCACCAAGACACAACTTTTCTGGCAACTAAGCTAACTGCTGCGGATCTCACAGATTTGTTTGTGTTTGAGAGTCCCACAGACCCCAAAAATGTTGTCTTAGTCATGGATTTCGACCCTCTGATCGTTTCTGGTGAAAAAAGACCATTCGATCCAAATGTTCTTTATCAGTTCAAGATTGATAACACTGGCGACAGTATTGAAGATGTCGTACTCCAATTCAATGTAAATGGCACAGGTGATCAGCAAACTGTGACAGTCCGCGGCCCGGCTCGTCCAATCAAAGTAGGAACAAAGTCAGCTTTGCTGCCAGTCAGTTGGACAGGGCAACTCAATCAAACATTCTCCGCATATAACGGCATGAAGTTCTTTGTTGGCACACGCAAAGACCCGTTCTTTTTCGATTTGGAACAGTTCTTCAAAATTATCCCGGATCGTAATTATAATTTTCAGCCTAATCCCAGTCCTCCCTTCCAAGTTCTTTCCTTTAGACCACCCAAAGAAGCACAAGACACCCTAGCCCCATTCAATGTTCACTCAATTATTGTTGAGCTACCCAGGAAACTACTTGGTAATGGCAAGATTGGTGCTTGGATGACAACTAGTGTTAAAACTCCTAGACTCAGAAACAGGAATTTTGCTCAGATTGAGCGGTTAGCAGTTCCAGCCCTGAATGAACTTTTTATGGACTTTAAAGCTCATAATAATAGTAATCTTCAAACACCAACAAAAGACGCTCTTCATCAATCCCAATTCATTCAAGCCTTTGTAAAAGCGATCGGCAGACCTGAAGGCATAGCCAATGCAGTAATCTCAGTGGCGATTCCTGATGTGATTCAAGCTGACCTTTCTAAACCTAGCGGTAGTTATTTTGGTACTCAATTAGGCAAAAATTTTGGTGGTAGAAGACCAAAAGATGACGTAATCGATGTCACAGCATCTGTTGTCTTTGGTGATGCAGTTACAGGCATTTCCACAGGTAAAATTCCGGGGCTGACTAGCGATAATGTTGGGCCTAATAATGCCAACTTTCTTCCGACCTTCCCTTATTTAGGCAATCCTTTGTAAGGTTTATGCATCTACGAATACTATGGGTGTTAGTGCTGACTAGCCTACTGGTTTTATTTAGACCCTGTGATACACAGGCGCTAAGTTTAGGCTACACCAATGGGAAGTTAGGCACATATTCCTCTGCTGTACAACTGCTGAGTGTTAATTCTAGGCAGATATTACCAGTTAAGCAGTCAGATTTAGTCTTCCCCGATTATTTACAGCGATCGCATATTATCCGCGTCTATGAGGAGAAAGTGGCCCAATCTCCCAGTTCCTCAATATTTTTACGTTTGTTAGCCGATCAGTATTTGCGGCGCTTTCGAGAAATTGGAGACATAGACGATGTGTTGCGAGCAGAACAAGCGGCACGCAAATCCCTGGCACTACAGCCGCGTCATAATCAAGTTTCTTCCATGCTCTTAGCATCAGCTTTACTATCTCAGCATCAGTTTCGGGAAGCTTTAGATGTGTTAAATAATTCATCTGTTGATAATCCCAATATTGTATCGCTGAGGGCATCGATTCAGATGGAGTTGGGTGACTATGAAGCAACTCATCAACTCTTGCAGAACCTTGCACAGGAAGAATCGAACTCTGGGCATAACGCAGTTGTCGCCCGTTACTTAGAGTTAACTGGCAATCTAGCCTCAGCGCGACAACTGCTAGATGAGGCTATGCAGGAGATGGACTCTTTCTACACGACGAGCGCAGAAACTCGTGCTTGGTTTCATGTGCGGGCTGGGGATCTTGCTTTTGCTGCTGGCGATTTTGCCCTGTCTGAGCAGCGATATCGGGAAGCACTTGACCTCTTCCCACGGCATATAGCTGCATTTACAGGACTGGCCCGCCTCTATACGGCACAGCATCGCTGGCAGGATGTTCTAAATATCGCAAACCAGGGTATAGAACTGATGCCGTTGGTAGAAACGCTCTCGTATAAGACTGATGCTCAACTAGCTCTGGGAGACCAAAAAGGCGCAGCTGAAACTGAAGATTTAATCGGGGTAGTCGCTTATATGAGCAAGGTTAAAGGAATCTACGATCGCGCTTTAGCGGTCTACTACATTGAACACGGAATTAATTTAACAGAAGCTCTACAGATTGCCCGTGGTGAAGTAGCAGTGCGAGACGATGTTTATGCAGAGGATACGTTGGCTTGGGCAGCTGCGGCTAATGGGCAATGGCAAGAAGCGCAAAGGGCAGCACAACGGGCAACTCGCTTCGGAACAGAGGATGCTTTGCTGCAATTTCATGCTGGCATGATTGCGTTTCACTTAGGTAAGCGTGAGGAAGCAATCAAGCGACTAACTCAAGCTCTTAGCCTCAATCCTCAATTTCATCACAAGTATGCTGATGAAGCTCGTCAAGTCTTAGCTCACTTAGTTCCCACTCCTAACGTTATGGAGAGTTCTTTATGAAAAAGTTGCTGCATTACTTGGCTTGGAGTACTGCAATTATCGCAGTCTGTTTATTTTGGATGCCGAGGGCGGATGCCCATCCTTTAGGCAATTTCACCATCAACCACTACGCACAAGTGCAGATAGCACCGGATGGCGTGGGAATTGATTATGTTCTAGACATGGCAGAGATTCCTGCTTTTCAGGAAATTAATCACTTAGATATCAATCGCGATCGCAAAGCTGAACCTGTAGAAACGGTTCAATACCCTGACCAAAAATGCCAGGAAGTCAATTCACATCTGGAACTGTTTATTAATAAACAGCCTTTAGCACTGTCTTTGAGCAAATCAACAGTCGAATTTCCTCCAGGTGTCGGAGGATTATCTACACTGCGGCTGAGTTGTAATTTTCAAGGGCCAACGGAGTTAGTCGGCGCGAATCAGTTAATCGAGTTTGAAGATCGGTTTTATCCACAGCGCTTGGGTTGGCGTGAGATGACTGTAGCTGCAAATGGCGTTCCTATTCAAGGTGATTTCACCTCTTTGAGTATCACCAACCGCTTGAGAGATTACCCTACTGAGTTACTTAGCAGTCCTCTTGATCAGCGTCGAATTTCCTTGAAACTCAATCCGTCTTTAACATCGAGTGAACAAGCGCCTCCACGGTCTGTTAAATCATCCAGCCGTTTAGATAATGCTTTGACAGGAAGAAGCAATGATGTCTTCACTAGCCTAATTACCCAGGAAAATCATAATTTCCTGACTATTCTAATAGCTCTAGCGATCGCCTTTTTATGGGGTGGTTTACACGCCCTGTCCCCCGGTCATGGGAAAACGATAGTTGGTGCTTATTTGGTGGGTTCCCGCAGTAATGCCCAACATGCCCTATTCCTGGGTCTGATTATGACGATTACCCATACTGCTGGTATATTTGCTCTAGGACTGGTCACTCTTGGCACATCGCAGTTTATCTTGACAGAGCAATTGTACCCTTGGTTAAGCGTACTCTCTGGTTTACTGGTAACTGTAATTGGTTTGAATTTATTTATCAGTCGATTGCAAGGGACTCAGGTCTCTCATTCACATCACCATGACTTGCATCATCACCAGACGCTCGATAACTCGCTACCGCTTCACCATCACCACAACCATGTACACCATGAGCATTCGCATCTACCGCCTCACGGCGATATAAGTTCCATGAAGTGGTCTAGCCTACTAGCATTGGGAATTTCCGGCGGCTTGTTACCTTGTCCTTCAGCCTTAGTAGTGTTGCTAAGTGCGATCGCGTTGGGACGAGTAGGTTTTGGGCTAGCGTTGGTATCTGCCTTTAGCTTAGGTCTAGCAGCGGTACTAACTGGAATTGGGTTGATGCTAGTTTACGCCAAGGATCGGTTTGAAAATTTACCATTTCAAGTTCCCAGGATAAAAATGTTACCTGTGGCAAGTGCCTTATGTATCACCATAATTGGCTTAGGTATTACTTCACAGGCTTTACTCGCGCATCCCTGGAACTAGATAAAAGTACAAAAGACAAAAGTACTCAGTTTTGTAAAAATAACCCGGAACAACTATTATGTTACAAGCTTTTAATGAATCCATCGTCAGAGAAAACAATCTATCTCATCACTCTACCAAGTTTTCACAAACAGCCAAGCTTAAGAGTTTGAGTGAGCGTTCATTTAATTTTTGGCAAAAATCGCTAGGACGTTCAATCTCAATTGCTTCTGCTGCGATCGCTCTATCTCTTAGTGTTACCCTGCCCTCTAGGGCATTCACTATTTCATATTCGGGTGACACAACAAACGCACCAACTTTTAACCGTCCTGAAACTGAAGGGTTTGAAGGTGGCACTAACCCACCGACATCACTTTCTACTAATGGTACTGCCGTCCCTTATTACAGCCAGCCTTTTTTTGTTGATACTACAGGCTCCTATAATATTGTAGGTTCTCAAGCTTTCCTGGGCATCCAATTCTTGTACCAAAACAGCTTTAACCCAACTGCCCCTTTAGTTAATTTACTGAACGGAAATGATCCTTTTCCAGATGAAGGTACATCTAGTTTTAGTGACTTGAGCTTAACTGCCAATAATCAATACTTTTTAGTCACTACTGGATTTGATAATAGCAATACAAGTTTTGGTTCTTTTACCAATACCATCACAGGCCCTGGCAATATTACACTTGTCCCCGAACCTTCTTCAATTGCCAGTACAGTAGTCTTTGCCATTTTCAGTGGCAGCTTAATACTAAAGCGCAAACTAAAAAAGCTAAAATCTGTCAACTAACCTCCGAATGAATCTGAGTGATTCATTCAGAGGTTAGTGTTAAATTTCCATAAGGAGATTAGTAAAACCTGAATTTGTCAGAAAATATTATTTTGAGAAAAATATGAAACGCTTTGTCTTTATCTTCTTAATAACTGCTTTGTGCATAATAGGCTACTTTGAATTTAGCTTGTCACAGGCTGAAAAACTTTTTTGGCTGAATTTGAGTCTTTGAAATTCTCCCTTACTAAATCATTTTGCACTCCGCAGTCATAAATCTGCAATACACTGTAAGTTACTAAAAAATCAGAAACGATGGAGAACATTATTAATTTTCACCAGGACTTCAACAAATTTGTGGAAGATAGCTGTTGCATTCTGTCAGGAATGCAGTTGCCAATCTCACCTCTCCAATATGTTTTGAGGGAGAAACTTGTTAATCAAGATGGTCTTTGGTTAGAGTTTGGTGTTGGTAGTGGACACACTCTCAATCTAATCTGCGAGTATCGGTTACAAGGAACTGTTTACGGGTTTGACAGTTTTGAAGGATTACCATTCGATTGGCGTCCTGAATTCCCTAAAGGAGCTTTTAAGCAACTAAAATTACCCCAGGTTAAAAGCAATGCTACTCTTATAATAGGTATTTTTGAAGATACTATTCCTCAGTTTATCGCTGCTAAAAACCAGAAGTATATATCCTTATTACATATTGACTGCGATCTTTATTCATCAACTAAAACTGTCTTCGACTATTTCGGTGCAAGACTCACAAAAGGCTCGATAATCGTTTTTGATGAGCTGATCGGATATTCTGGATTTGAGCAACATGAGTTAAAGGCATTTTATGAATTTGCTTTAGCTTCAGAGAAAAAATTTCAATGGCTTGGAATCAATGGAACTAAAGATACTAAAGAGCTACTTAAAGATGCTCAATACGGATCAATGGGTGAACGTTGGTTTCCTCAAAGTGTTCCACTCAAGGAGCGTGTTGCCGTCAGAGTCCTTTCTTAGAACCTACATTCCGCACTCTCAACTGTCATATAAACTAAGTTCCTTGCTGCAAAACTACAAAATACTTGGCCAGGAGAGAGTCAGCAGCATAATGAAATTACTTGACCAAAACAGAAGTAGTAGCCACAAAACACTACTGATTATCTTAAAATTCGCTTGAGATAAATTAATGCTATTGTCTCTCCGACTAATATCACTATACGTTTTGTTTTTTCGTCCAAAAGTTTTGCAAATTAGTCCAGCTGAACGCTGTATTATTACGCCAATTTAAGTTTTGTGATGCCTAGTTACAATTTAAGTGTTGTACGGTTGTGATCAGACAAACCTGCTATTACATTAAAAAAGGCTCCTGCTATGCAGGAACCAAAATCAAACTCTAATTTGACTGATTAAGACGACACCTTTTATTCCTGGTGTCGTCTGCTATTTTTACTCTTCTCATCCTTCTCGCTACTTTGTAACACAACCAAAGTATTGAGAACTGGTGGTAAAACCAAATGGTAGCTACCCCGTAAATCAGGAATAACAACGCAAATCAACAATGCAGCCACTGCGATACTAACAGTGAAATTTTTGCTGTGCATACGTTTTTCCAAAAACGATAATTACACTGTTGCACATACTGCACTACATCAACATCAGTAAACTTACTAAGTAATTTCTATTAACTATTATTATTACTATTTGAGCCTATACAAATAAACCCAAAAATTAAGTAGTTGAAATCACTTAGCTGTATAGTGTAAGTACTGAAAAAGTAATAGAGACGTAGAGTTATATAAATTCTTTAAAAGTTGAAACATAGTGTTTATAAAGGTTTGACGAACCTCTTGGTTAATCACTGAGGAATAATATTTATTTATATGTAATGTAATTAACGTGCTGCTTGATGATTTCTTCCTCAATTATATCTCTCGAAATTTTTTCTGATCTGATTTTAAGAATTGATTATTATGATGTTAATTACATCACAAAATCAGCAATTCCTAAATCATAGAGTGACTACAAAGCAATTGAACTTTGTTGCATAAAGCATACAAGCATTATAGATTTTAAATTAAATGAATTCTGGTAACGGAATTGAAACGTCAGCAATTTATCAGGCGATCGCGCAGTTGACTAAAGATCGATAATTCAGAGCGATCGCCTTACGCTCCAACAGTCCTTATAATGAGATGTATCATAAACGTGATGCCATTTTGGTTGATAGATTTGGAGCGATCACATGTATTGAGCGCGTTCAAAAGCACTAAAGCTAGGTTTTACTAACTTGCCTACTGCTGGCTCACATCATGTTTTTCAGTATCCATCATCTGGAGCGTGAGTAATTTTGCCAGGGTATGAAAAAAAGGCATATGTCTATGCTGTGCATTTGGTCACTTTACGCCGAATACTTGTAGAGAATGGTTTAATTGATAAGATTGCTTTTGACAGTTTTCTAGAAAAGATACCTAGTTAAATGCGATCGCAGTCTCAAAGAGCTATCGCACTCAAGTGGGCGCAAACAGCGTCACCGTAATCCTAGCAGCACTGAGTCCTTTACATCTACTGCGACAAACAATTTGTTAATCCACAACTCAAAAAGTTGCGTCATTGATTGTGTTAAATCCAGTCAGCCGGTACTACTCACCTTCAAATCGCTGAATTTACTATTCCCGACAAACAATTTGTTAACGACGATAAATATCTTGTTAATCGACATCGGTAGAAGTAAGCAGAAACTGAACACCTTTTGAACTGGAAAACGAGTACTCCGTTGAGACAAACTACATCATATGGTTCTTCAAGTTGAAGTACCAATAGATTACAAGCAACAAAAAAGCAAAAAATTAGGACTTAGAGGTTTTTAATATGCTGAAGCGCACTTTTTTACCATTTTTTCTGGGTGGAATCACGTTATTGAGTTGGGGACTAACATCTCCAACTATGGCGAAATCTCCTGAGTTAACGACAGAACTAAACACAGAGCTAAAAGCAGAAGCACCCTTTGAAGGGTGTCACTACAAACAGGGAAAGTTCACTCTTGGTTCAACAGTAACACAAGATGATGGAAAGTTATATGTATGTGTGAATGACTTCAACAGTGGTGGTAAGTATGCGTGGCGACTTCAGCCGAAGTAGAATGCACAGAATTTTATAGAAAACAGCATACTTTCAAATTAGCTTTGAGTGGGTTTGGAGTCCGGTAAAATGAAAATGCCCTCATAAGAGAGGGCTTTTCATATTTTGAGCTAAAAACTGGTAGTCTGTCCGGATTATCAGTTGTAAGGATTCAGGTCTAGTATTGCGGAAGTAAAGAAGGGCGAGACTGAGGATTAATAGAGTTAGCAAATAACCGTTATAAACACGCTCATTGTAGCAGCTTAAATGCTGATTAGCTTAACCACTTGCCATCTAGGGCAACATGAGTGATACCCATAGCAGCCTGCTCGAATGTAGCGCGAAAACGCTGTTCGCTCTGTTGTAGTTTCTCTTGCGCCTGCTGGCGCTGGTGTAGGTCGCGGCTAATGAAGTAGTAAAGTAGAGCCAAAAGAGCCAAATTCAATAAGGATGCTTCTGTAGTCAGAGCAGAGATTAGACCTCTTGCAAAAGTCCCAGATGCGTGGGAGAAGTTAAGTTGAGGAAGGGATCAGACGATTAAAGTTTGGAGACGATAAACTCAAGCAAGATGTCCCGATTTCTCAAGAATAGTGTATAAACGAACGCCATGATTTCATTCTTAAAACGCGATCGCCTAATTTCTCTGTTAAAAATGAATGAGATGGTTGCTGTATATGGATTTGAGGTGAATGGAGAATAGGGGATTTGAACCCCTGACCTCTGCGGTGCGATCGCAGCACTCTACCAGCTGAGCTAATTCCCCTTAACGCCCTCTCACCATAGAGTATTCTAACATTCACTTACAGATGGCTGTGGCAAAGTTCGTGAATAGACTTCTTGTACTCGTTCTAGTTCTAAATCACTTAAGTAATCAACTGTCCAGTTACAGCGGCGCTGAAGCATATGAAATGGGTAAGTGTTTGCTACACCAACTACCTGCATCTGCGCTTGTTTTGCTGCTTGGATACCAGCTGGTGTATCTTCAATTGCTAAGCATTGTTGTGGTTGCAGATTTAACTCTGGATATTCCTTATTCAGGCGTTCGACTGCCAGCAGATAACCATCAGGGTCTGGTTTACTGGTGGTAATGTCATCACCTGCAACGATAATTTTAAAATATTCAGCCAGCTTGGCGCGATGGAGTACCAATTCTATTTCTTGGCGAATCGCACCACTGACTAACCCTAGCTTGAGATGATGCGATCGCACTTGAAATATTAAGTCTTCTAAACCTGGATACAAAGGTAGTTTTTCTATCTTCTCTAGTTCTTGTACATAAGCTTGGGCTTTGCGGTACAGCAGCTGAGTCAAATAGTTTTCATTAACTACTCTACCGCGATTATTTAGTAATGCAGCAAAACAAGCGCGATCGCTTCGTCCCAAAGAAGCTTGACGTTCATCAACTCTTTGGGGTTGGAGGTTTTCTGCAATCAGGATCTCATCTATTAGTTGTAGGTGGATTGGTTCATCGTTAATGATGACACCATTAAAATCGAACAAAACTACCTTTAAACTCATGCCATTATGCCAAACGCTGGAGAGCCAAGCTCCCCCCAATCATTATTATCTATTGTGGTGTCTATTGATGTGCGAGTATACTGCTGTGCATTATTGACTGGCGTCGGTTTAATACCGCTACTTAGTTGATGTATCCACCAAACATCATAGGTTCTAACTGCTTCAAATCCTGCTGACCCCATACTTGCATCTATATTGCCATCAGCATACTCACGAATATATGGTTCTTCAAAAATATTATTGAGCCAATCTAACTGACGCAGGGTTTTTTGATTACCATCTAAAGTTAGTACTTGTCCGCCAGCTACTAGTAACCGAAAGCTTTCTCGCAGAATTTCCCGGCATACTACATTTGGTGTTTCATGGAATAGCAAAGCAGCTGTGACTAAATCGAAACAAGCGTCACTGAAACTTGTTTTTTCAGCATTGCCATGTTGCCAGACTATTTCTAAACCTGCGGTTTTGGCTTTATCTTCAGCCCTCACCAGCATATATGGAGATAAATCTAAACCAATAACTTCTGCTTGGGGGAAAGCCTGCTTTAACATCAACGTAGTGGAACCTGTACCGCAGCCTAAATCTAGGATACGTCGTGGTTGTACCTTGACGGCATCAATTAAAGCCTGACGCACCAAAGTTTCGTTGGGTGGTAGAACATATTCAGTAATCGGATCGTAGGAAACCGCAGCTCGATAGTTGAGATATCCATCCTTGATACCGTGAAAATTTTGGCTACTGTAGTACTGGGGAAATGTTACATCGGCTTGTCGGAAGCGATCGCTTTCTCTCTCCCAGTCAATACTATCAGCGTAACGTCGCCATTTATCCTCATCAATCAAAAGACGGAATACAGGAGATAAAAAGCGCTCCCAGATGGTATCTTGTTGCACAGCCATAGAAGTAGTTAAAATTTAGGTTATTTTCCTTACAAATTCTACCAGAGTCATTTTCTACCGATGGCGGGCAGGTTGGCAATCGAATTATTGTGTAATATAGTTGTAGTATAAATATATTGCTGAAAAACTATCATGCCAAATTTAACTTATATAAAAGAGTAAAACTAGGCTTTTAATTAAGTAAGTCAGTGAGAAAAATTCAATGTACATATATGAAAAAATATAAATTATCCGTAGTTCGTAGAGTGTATTACGCCTTCAAATTGTTGACGGTGCGGCGCTACGCGACAACACACCCTACATTGAAATTTCTTGACTAGGCTTTTAATTTCAAATTTCGCCTAAAAAATTCAAACAAGTAAAAATATGCCCTACGAAAAGTTAGAAATTACCACGCCAGCCCCCGTCCTTTCTTGGGCGAATCACCCTTTGGGTTCAGAAGAAATCAAGATGGTGAAGAATGTAGCATCGCTACCATTTGTGTTTAAGCATGTAGCTTTGATGCCAGATGTACATTTAGGTAAAGGTGCTTTAGTTGGTTCAGTAATTGCTACGAAAGAAGCAATTATACCTGCTGCTGTCGGTGTTGATATTGGTTGCTTTGTGGGAGATACTTTAATTCCTCTGGTAGATGGTCAATCTTACCGCATTCAAGACCTAGTGGATTGGGGCAAAGAGTTTATAGTCTACGCTTGTTCACCAACAGGAAGAATCGTTGCAGCCAAGGCAACAGCCAAGTTAACTAGACGGAATGCCCCACTTGTAAAAGTGATTTTAGATAACGCAGAAGAAATTATCTGTACCCCCGAACATCAATTTATGCTTCGGGATGGAACTTATAGAGAAGCTCAGTCACTGCAAGCGGGAACTTCCTTAATGCCCTTTTACTCCCAAACTGACAAAGATGGCTATACCCTGATTGCTCAGCCGTACTCTAGCAAATGGCAAAAAGCACACTGGATTATTGCCAAATCTGGGTTGCTTGGCAAGATTACCAAATTTGAGGGACAGAGAACCTATGCAGAGCGAGGAACTAAAAACATCCTCCAGTATATGCAGCAGCAGCCAGAACATTTTAAAAATGCAGTTACAGATAATGGTCGTCGGGGTAAGCAATATCTAGTTAAATACAACACGAGTGAAAAAGGGAGAGCAAAATCTCAGGAAATTGCTAATCGCAACTATACTTGCGAAATTTGTGCAATGGAAGTTAAAACTCCTATCGGACTCCATAACCATCCTACAAAAGAACATCAATGCAATCACAAAGTTGCCGCAGTAATTTCTCTAAATTACACCGAGGATGTTTACTGTCTCACAGTACCGGAACACCATAACTTTGCGCTTACAGCTGGGGTGTTTGTTCATAATTGCGGGATGAGTGCCATCAAAACACCATTTACTGCTGAAAAATTGGAAGGCAAACTCAAGAAAATCCGCTTGGATATTGAAGCAGCAATTCCTACTGGGTTCAGCGAAAACAAAGATGTAGAAAAAACTGTTACTAATTGGCAAAGGTGGCGTGACTTCAAAGACTTGCATCCAGGAGTGCAAGATTTGCAAGGCAAAGCAATGAGACAAATGGGTTCTCTCGGTGGTGGAAATCATTTTTTAGAAGTGTGCCTCGATACAGAAAACCAAGTTTGGCTAATGTTGCATTCTGGTTCGCGCAACATCGGCAATAACTTAGCTCAATGCCATATTCACACAGCCAAAGAATTACTCAAGCTGGCAGGTAATCACTTACCTGACCCTGATTTATCATACTTTGTGGCTGGGACGCCAGAATTCCGTGCATACTGGAATGATTTGCAGTGGGCGCAAGACTACGCGCGTGTCAACCGCGATGTGATGATGGCGCGTTTCAAGCGCATTGTTGAAAAACATCTAGCTGGCGGCAAGGCAATCAAACCCCTTTTAGAGGTAAATTGTCATCACAATTACGCCGAAAAAGAAGTGCATTTTGATGAAGATGTGTACGTTACTCGTAAGGGTGCAGTACGCGCACAGACTGAAGATTATGGAATTATCCCTGGTTCAATGGGGGCAAAATCTTTCATTGTTAAAGGTAAAGGTAATGCCCATAGCTTCTGTTCTTGCTTTCCAGCGGGGACTCAAGTATTAACAGAATTAGGGTTGATGAATATTGAAGATGTATTTAATTCATCGCAACCGATTAAGTTAATATCCTACAACCAACAACTGCAAAAATTTGAGGCCAAGAGTATCTTAGAGCAAAGCGATCGCCTTGCTTTAGTACAAACGTATTCATTTTCTCAAACTAGACGCAGATTAGACAACACAATTACTTGTACTCCCGATCATCCTTTTGCTACTTATGAGCAAGGAAAACTCACATATGAGCCAATTGACAACATAGCTTTAGCCGCCGGGGGCGCAATTGTACCTACTCATGTTAATATTCGCTCTAACTTAACATGGGAAGAACAAGATATAAACTTCTACTATTTACTTGGCGTGATTTTAGCAGACGGTACAATTCATCTCAAACAGCGAAAAAATGCACCGGAAATAAATAGTAGACCACGCGAGGGTAAATACTTAAATGCTTATGTACGTATCTACCAATCTTCAGAACCATCTAAGCAAGAGTTTGTCAAATATTTAGAGAAACTTTTGCATTCATACACTCATGAAGTTTCGCTCAGAACCCAAAAACCCAGAAATGCTAATTTGAGAGGAAAAGCAATCACTGGCTGGGGACTAGTTGAAATAACTGTGAGTGACTTATCCTTCGTGGAAAAAGTCAAGGAACTTATTCCAAATTTATCTAATATTCTGCTAGCTAATCCATATTTGGCACTTTATTTTCTCGCGGGATATTTAGATGGTGATGGCACACATAACAGAAATACTGTATCTATTAGTATTAGCAAAAAACCAATGTTTACCATCTTGATTACTGCGCTATTGTCTTTAGGCGTGGCTTACAAAGTTTACCGCAATCGGAATAACTATGTAGTAGAGTTCCGGGATAATGAAACTTTAAATAAGTTACGCACAATTTGCCAGCGCCTGATCATAGATGAACCACCACAAAGGCTCTATGCTGATAAATTACTTTTGGCTCAATCTCTGACTGGAGGTAAATTAAAGTGTGATGATCTCACTTCTTTAGCCAAAGCAGGAAAAATGGTAAACGTTGCCAAATTTCAGGGGCAATTTATTGATGATAGCTTGGCTATGAATCGAGTAATTAAAGTTGATGCGGGTGAAAAATATTTACCAGTTTATAACTTTACTGTAGAAGACAATCATAATTACATTGTCTTTACTGAATATTACACGCCAATTCTAGTGCATAATTGCAGTCATGGTGCTGGTCGGCTACTGTCTAGAAATAAGGCAAAAAACACTTACACTCTTGATGATTTAATTGCCCAAACAAAGGGCGTAGAGTGTCGCAAAGATGAAGGTGTACTAGATGAGATTCCAGGTGCTTATAAACCGATAGATGAGGTGATGAACAACCAATCTGACCTTGTGGAAGTTGTAGCAACGCTCAAGCAAGTTGTTTGTGTCAAAGGTTAAGCGACTTCGGTGAGGGGGATGTGGTTCGACTCCGCTCACCAACCGGGGATGAGGGAGATGAGGGAGATGAGGGAGATGAGGGAGATGAGGGAGATGAGGGAGATGAGGGAGAAAATTTCTCCGCGTCCCCGCGTCCCCGCGTCCCAATTCCCCAATCCCCAGTCCCCAGTCCCCAGTCCCATCTAGTAAGTAATTAGCCGGATATGATACGATAAATCTAACTGTGGCTCAGTTTTTTCTCTTCCAAACAAAAAAATCAGTATTAGAAAAGACATGGTACCACAAGACACCCTGGTTCTCACTGGCGCTAATTTATGCAAACGCTGCTAAACAATCGCTACCAAGTTATTGGGAAACTGGGGGGTGGTGGTTTTGGAGAAACTTTCCTTGCAAAAGATATCCAAATGCCATCTAACCGTAACTGCGTAATTAAACAGCTCAAGCCGATTCACAATAACACCCAGATCTATCAACTGGTGCAAGAAAGGTTTCAACGAGAAGCTGCAATTCTAGAAGACTTGGGCGATTTTAGTGAGCAGATCCCCAGATTGTACGCCTATTTTCAGTCATCCGGGCAATTTTACTTAGTTCAGGAGTGGATTCAAGGCGATACACTCACGACCAAGATGCAACAGCAGGGGTTATTTAGTGAAAGTGCTGTTAGCGGAATTTTAGTAAATTTGTTGCCGACTTTGGAGTACGTACACTCAAAAGGCATCATTCACCGTGATATCAAGCCGGATAATATTATCTTGCGTCATCGTGATGGTAAACCGGTGCTGATTGATTTTGGTGCTGTCCGGGAAACTATGGGAACGGTGGTGAATTCTCAAGGCAATCCCACCAGTTCGATAGTAATTGGTACGCCAGGGTATATGGCAAGCGAACAAGCAGCCGGAAGACCTGTTTTTTCGAGTGATTTATATAGCTTAGGAATTACAGCTATTTATCTGCTGACAGGGAAACAGCCACAAGATTTACAGGTAGATCCACGCACAGGTGAAATTATCTGGCACACAACGGCGTTGAATGTGAGTCCGGCGCTGATAGCAATTATAAACAGGATGATCGCCTATCATCCCCGCGATCGCTTCGCCACCGCCAGAGAAATGCTAGAAGTCCTGCTATCTCCACCAACAGAAATCCCCCCACCAACACAGCCTCACTATAGCCAGCCACCCAGGTTAAATACACCACCCCCCGTCACACCTCAAAATACAACTCCTGTCACTCCAATACCTGCCTATCAAGCTGATAATCAAGCTGACGGGAAAAAGAAAATCCCTATGGGTAGTATCATTGCAGGTGGTTTGATTGGTGGTTTGTTAATGGCTGGTTTCCTTTTCAAACAAGTACCCCAATCGTTAGTAGGACAACCAGAAACACAGCAAACAACTTCATCTAGCGAACCAACCACAGAACCAAGCGAGTCTCCATCACCTACACAATCGCCATCTCCTGAGAATACTGTTCCTTCTACCACAGATCCAACACCAACTCCTAGCCCCACCTCAGCCACAACCGATGTCTTTGGGGCGATTTCCTACTCTCCTTCAAAAAGAATTTACGGTTCTGCAACTGCCTCATCACGGGAAGCAGCAGAAAATGATGCGCGTGAAGATTGCGAACAAAAATCTGGTGTCAAAGATTGTGCAGTACCCGTATGGTTTAAAAATGCTTGGGGGGCTTTGGCTGTTGGTTCTAATGGTGCATATGGTTCAGGATGGGGATACAATCGTCGGAACCCATCATTAGGACGACTCGCAGCAGAACGGTATGCGATACAAACCTGCCAAAGATATAAAGGGACAAATTGCCGAGTCGTTTTTAGTACAGAAGCTAGATAGGAGATGAGGGGGATGAGGGGGATGAGGGAGTGAGTGAGAGAGTGAGGGGACGCGGGGACGCGGGGAATAATAAATGACAATTCCCCAGTCCCCAGTCCCCAGTCCCCAGTCCCCAGTCCCCAGTCCCCAGTCCCCAATCCCCAGTCCCCAGTCCCTTTTACTTTTCCAGGCATCTATAATTAATCTTGCCCTATTTAGTCTCGTTACTATGTCGGAAGAAGATATCCGTGCCGCAAGGCTGGAAAAAGTAGACCAGATCAAGCAACTAGGGGCTAATCCCTATGCCTATGGTTGGGAGTCTACTGATCATGCAGCGAATTTGCAAGAAAACTTTGCCGATTTACCTAATGGTGAGGAAGTGAATTTAGAAGTTGCCATTGCTGGACGCATTATGGCACGTCGTGTTTTCGGTAAACTGGCTTTTTTCACCTTGCAAGATGAAACTGGCGCAATTCAGCTTTACTTAGAGAAAAATCGCATCGACGAAGGCATGGCAAATATTGATTCTGATGCCTTCAATCATCTCAAGCAACTCACAGATGCGGGTGACATCTTAGGAGTTAAAGGTACTATTAAACGGACTGAAAAGGGCGAATTATCAGTTTACGTCAAACAATACACCATCCTAACCAAATCTCTTTTGCCCTTGCCTGATAAATGGCATGGGTTAACGGATGTTGCTAAGCGCTACCGTCAGCGCTATGTTGACTTAATTGTAAACCCCGAAGTCCGGCAAACCTTCCGCCGTCGCGCCCAAATTACTGCTGGTATTCGTCGCTATCTGGAACATCGGGATTTCTTAGAAATTGAAACACCAGTTTTGCAAAGTGAAGTTGGAGGTGCAGATGCACGCCCGTTCATCACTTACCACAACACTTTAGAAATGGAGTTGTATTTACGAATTGCCACCGAACTCCATCTCAAGCGGTTGATTGTGGGTGGTTTTGAAAAGGTGTTTGAGTTGGGGCGAGTTTTTCGTAATGAGGGAATTTCAACTCGCCATAATCCCGAATTTACCACGATTGAAATTTACCAAGCCTATGCCGACTATAACGATATGATGGCGTTGACGGAGGGCATTATTACTACTGTTGCTCAAGAGGTACTTGGTACGTTGCAAATTAACTACCAAGGAGAACCTGTAAATATGACACCACCTTGGCGACGGGTGACAATGCATGATTTAGTTAAAGAATATACAGGTTTAGATTTTAACTCGTTCTCAACTCTAGAAGCCGCAAAAGCAGCGAGTAAAAGTACTGGGCTGGAAGGTATAGAAGATGTACCATCGATTGGTAAACTCTTAAACGAAGCTTTTGAGCAAAAGGTAGAAACTAACTTAATTCAGCCTACTTTTGTCATTGACTATCCTGTAGAAATTTCACCCTTGGCAAAACTGCACCGTTCTAAACCTGGTTTGGTAGAACGATTTGAATTATTTATAGTCGGACGGGAAACTGCGAATAGCTTCTCAGAACTTACCGATCCCATTGAACAAAGAGAACGCTTAGAACAACAAGCTGCCCGTAAAGCTGCTGGGGACTTAGAAGCACATGGCGTAGACGAAGATTTTCTGACAGCCTTGGAATACGGAATGCCGCCTACAGGTGGTTTGGGTATTGGAATTGATAGATTGATCATGTTATTAACCGATTGTGCCAGTATTCGGGATGCGATCGCCTTCCCCCTACTCAAGCCAGAAAAAGCAGAATCGTCGCCAGAATCAACGATTTAGCAGACTGGCGTTGAGATAATTCCATAGCAAGCGTTCGTAGTGAAGTACCTACACTTCCCTTCGGGTAAGTGTAGGCTTCCCGTCTCATTAAAATTTCTCCCTTGTCCCCCTTCGGGTGACGCTCGCAAGCTCGCTCTAAGCGAAGCTATGCCGCAGGCTTTACGCTGCGCTAACGCAGTCGCCTGCGGAGGGAAACCCTCCTTTACTCGCTGTCTCACCGCGTCTCCCTATCTCCGCGTCAGCCAAATCATAAGTCTTTAAACGGATATGATATTATGCCCTGCGGGAAGCCGCTGCGCGTCTAAGGCAGTTTAATTTTGAGTAGATAATATTGTGTAAGCTTCGTTAAATTGATGCATCTTCTCTTGAGCTTGTTTTTGCATCTGTGGTTGATTTACAAATAAATCAGGATGCCATTTTTTAACTAAAGTTCGATAAGCTTGTTTCACCTCAGCTAAAGAAGCATTCGGCTGCAATCCTAAAATACTATAGGCGCGAGTTAGCTGATCTTTTTCTGCTTGAGTTTTAGGTTGTTTAGGTGCTTGATTTGTCTGCTGTTTTTTGCCAGAATTATGCATTTGCGCTTTCATTCTAGCGATTTCTTCATCAAGTTCCCAAGCTCGAAATTTGGCCTCTACCTCTTCTGGCTTTGGTGATGGAGATTCTACAGTTTTTTTAGTATTATTGACAGTAGTTTTTTCTGGTTGTGGCGAATATTGCCAGGTAGTATTTTGATGTTTTGCTATTTCTTGATAAGGCTGATATTGGGAATTTATTCCTGCTTCTTTTAACTTCTGCAACAATTGATTAAAACCATTTTGTAACCGTTGCAAATCTTCATACTTGTTGGCGATTTCTAGTGGTTCTTTGGTGGCTTGAAAGCGAATTACATTTTTGGCTTTTTGCTCATATTCAGCCAAAATTGATAAACCTTGACTACTAAAGCGATCTAAATAATTTTCGGTTGCGGCTATACAAAGTGCAGCAACCTGCTGATGATAAGATGCTTTTGCTGATTTCTCATCTTGTTCTTGAATATTTTTGTTTAACAAATAAGAAATACTCCCAACAACAGCAGCACCTACAGGCCCACCCAATAACCAACCAATCCCACTACCCACTGCAATTGAACCAGTTTCACTCAAGCTATCAGTATTACTTGGCTGCGGAGGTAGCGTTATTTGTGGTTCGCTAGGAAAGGGGATTAATAAATCTTCTGGTTGTTCTTCCTGGAAAAATTCGTAAGCTTGATAAAGCCATTTTACTATAGCTTGTTGTAAGTCTATTAGGTCTTTTTTCAGAGTATTTACTTGCCAAGACCTAAAATTATTTTCTGCTAGCGCGACGGCAGCATCAGTTTGATATTTAGTCAGTAAGTTAGTTAAAGTTAGCCAATTACGTAACTCTTCTACACTAGCAACGAAGCCTTTAGTAATTAAGTTGGCTGCTTTTTGTTTGATTTCAATTTTAGCTTTTTGTTTATCATTAAACGACTCAATTTCACTAATTAGAGGGTCAATTTTAGCTTTAAATAATAGTTGAATTTGAGATGCGATCGCCTGCACTCTTGGCAAACGCACACTACCACGATTTGGGTGCAAAATACCCACAATATTTTGTAAAGCTGCTTCAAAAGCTGCTAAGCCGCTACTATTAGCTTCGGCTACATCTCCTTTTAATCTAGCCCTCAAAGCAGGTAAAGCATCAACACGATATAAATTACTAAAACCTGATGGTAATTCTGCTCGAAAGCTTTCAGCAACAAATAATAACCGATTTTGAACTTGTTTTTGTTCTTCAGGTTCGAGTAAGTTAAGAAAATTGGCGACAAAAATTACTGTTTTAATGCCGCGATCTAATAACCAATCTCGCAGGTTTTCACGCTCACCCAAGGTCATTAATTTACGTGCATCTAATAACTGTATTACTAAATCTGCACTTAAAAGGCGATCGCGCACTAAATTATCTTGTTCTTCTCTGTCATTTGTACCAGGTAAATCTACAAATTCTACACCCGTTTCTAAAAAAGGATGGGGACAAAAAACCTCTACGGAGGTTACATCTTGTCGCATCTGGCGATTACCATCAAGAACTGCGAATTTTTGTAAAATTTCTGTGCCGCTGCGATCAATTTCTGTACTATCTACTAACATGATGCGAGTTCGTACCTCTGAGCCATACTTGACGGTAATTGCTGCACCTGTTGTGGGGATTAAATCAATTGGTAATGTCCGATTGCCTAGCATGGCATTTAATAAGGTGGATTTGCCATGATTAAATGGGCCAAAAACCGCAATCTGAAAGTTAGGATTAGTTAAATAATTATTAATAGCAAGTATGTCTTGATATATTTGCGATTTACTTTCTAAGTTCAGTAATGCAGATGCGGCTTGGAGAGAGTTTATTAAGTCTTGATAAGTTTTATCCTGTTGTTGCATGATAGTGTAAAAAGTTCACGCAGAGGCGCAGAGGCGCAGAGAGGAAAATGAAAAATCAGGCTTTGTAAGAGGTTTAAACTATACATTTAGTCATTTGTGTTACCAAAGACAAATGACTAACGACGGTTACTATGTGAATTAGTCGCTGTAGTAAGCTAATAAGTTACTATATGCAGCTTCAATTTTTTGTAATTGAGCGATTATTTCTTCCTGCAAGGCTTTTAATCTTTTTAATTCGCTTTCTCGATTAATTTCACGTGTTTGTTTCTGTTTGACTAAGTTTTCTAATTCAGATTTGCGAGAGTTAATATCGTCGTTGATGCGTTTGCTTACTTCTCTTTCGTAGGAGTTGAAGCATTCTTTTACTGCATTGTATACGGTTTTTGATTGTTCATTGGCGACTTCGGGTAGGTATTTTACTAGTTCTTTTTTGGCGGTTTTAACTAACTCTTTACGCGCTTGATCTGCTTGTAGAAAGCCTACTCCTAAACCTAGTAATGCGAACCCAATTGGGCCTAAGAAAACTCCTGTGACTGCTGTTAGAATGCCGCCAATGCCAATCACGGTGAAATAGTTTAATAAGATATTTTTCCAGTCAAACCCAGCGCCAGCTAGTGCTACTCCAGCTAAGTTGCCCTCGGATAACGATAACAATCCCATTGCCCATTTTGCCCATGTAGGGGAGTTATCGTGTTCTGTGCTATTGTTAGCGTTGATTTTAACTGTTTGACCAGTTAATTTTTCTGTAATCTGATCTGTAACTTGACTGTAAGAAGCACCATATTTGGCAGCACTGCGAGAAAGTTTTCTAAAAGCTGCATCGATATCTTTTTCGGCGGTTAAAGTCCAAGCAGCAGATTTATCGGCAATGTATTGTTCAAAGGCTTTTTGTAAGGCGTTGTTAAATGCTTCTCGTTTACCGCTACTGAGAAAATCAAGTAGATTTAGTTCTGGTTGATAACGCAAAAAATCGGTTTCAAAGGTGTTACCTAAGTTTAAAACGTAGCTGCGAAAAGATTCGGATATTTCCCTTGCTTGAGAATCTCTGGTGTTAAGAATTTCTTTTTGAAATTGATCGCGGATACCTGTGAGTTTGTTGAATTCTGGTTCTACTGATTCAATACGTTTTTTCAATTCATCAACATCTTGATCAAGTAAGGGAATACGTCTGGCTATGGCTTCACGGGTATGATTTACGGTTTGTCTAGCTAATGTTCTCACTTGACGTAATTCTGCGATCGCACGTTCTCTTGTAAGAAAAGTATTCAACGCTCCCATGAACTCTACAAAGCCTGTACCATCTAATTCAGCTTCAGGATTCTTCAAACGTCGTCTTAATGCTTGAATCGATGACAACTCAAATACACGTTCATCATAAATGTTCTGTCCATCTACATGACAATATTCTGATAAATTGGCTGTGAAAACTTGTCGCAGCCTGTCTTCTGCTGCTGTTAATTCTTCTATATCATCGGGATCAATCAATGATTCTCGCACCTGATCCCAAGCATTAATTAGGAAGAAAACCGTCAATCCTCTACCTTTTATATAATTTTCTAAATAGCGTCGTTCACCTAAAGTACAAGGTTGCGACGCCCTCATCACAAACAGAATTGCATGACAATTGTTTACATAGCTTAAAGATAATTCGTTACGCGCTTCTGTGTCATTTAATCCCGGACTATCAACAATTTCAATTCCTTTTTCTAGTAGCGTTAAAGGATACTCAACTACTGCATAATCAACGTCAGGAAATGCTTGTTTTTTCTCTTGCTCTAATTTTTTAGCCTCTGCTGGGTCAATTGTATATTTATGTTTAAAAGTTTGAAAATCTAACTGTTGTGGACTTTTACCATCGTTAAAATGAATCGTAACTTTCTTTTGCGAACCGTAGCGTAAAATCGTTAACACCGCTGTACAGGGGTTAACATCGCTTGGTAATAAATTTTCACCAATTAAAGCATTGAGAAACGTACTTTTACCCCGTTTCATATCGCCTAAAACTAAAAGACGAAATACACCTTCTTTGAGGTTTTTGCTGGCGATCGCAATATCTTCAATGTTTCGTTCTAAACTGAGTTTACCTGAAGACGCTTCTCCGGCTAACTCAGCCTGATTAATTGTTTGGGCAATTTTATGCAAACATTCAGAAATATCCGATCGCACCTGAGCAACACGCTCTAAATCTTGGATAAATTTATCAGCTGCTACTTGTTCTACCATCATCGCACCTTAATTAACGAGTATTTATTTGAGAATCAAAGAATAGTTTATAAGATACAAAAGTCAGAGCTGCTACAATAATAATCCCAGCCAATATTGCTGCTATTCTGACAGCAATCAACACAGTAACACCAATAGCGATAAGCTTCGCACCCAGAATAAATTTTTTCATCCATGGCTTTTGAGAGTTTGGCTGTTGATGCTTCACAGTTTGATAAAAAGGCGCATCAGGATCATGGATCTTAGCTTCCATTTCCCGGAGTCGCAGTTCCATTTCTCGTTGTCTTAGTAGGCGTTCTCGTTGTTCGAGTTCCTCGTGGCGATCGTTTTGAGATGTCATCGGTGTCCACCCAACTTAGGACTATGAATTGATATCAACACTTATTTAGGGATTTTTGTGTATATTAACTTACATAAATATGGTTTGACTACACTAAGATTGCGATTTTGCTCTTGATTGCCTGTAAAAACGAAGCTAGAGGTTAGATTCCATGACATCCACTTGCGTTTCGGAAATTTACAATTGTTATTTATTTTTAGAGCGATCGCAAAATTTAAGCAAATAAACAGATTTAAAATACTCTTTCAATGCATACTAAACTGATATAAAAAAAGGAAATGCTCTCTCACTAAAATCAAGGCTTGCGTAAAAATAAAAAATAACAGTCAACTTAGTAGACAGCAAGAACAGTAGGAAATTATCATGTTTTCATCCCCTTTGATTGTGCGAATTCCCCCTTCAATGCAAATGACAGATGAGCAGTTTTTCGAGTTCTGTCAAGTAAATCACGACTTACGCATTGAGCGCAATCAATTTCAAGAAATATCAATTATGCCCCCCACTGGTTCCGAAACAGGCAATCGCAACTTTAATTTAGCTGGACAGTTGTATGTTTGGTCAGAACAGGATAGTACGGGTATTTGTTTTGACTCCAGCACAGGATTTAAATTATCAACAGGTGCAGAACGCTCGCCAGACGCATCTTGGATTAAGTTAGAAAGATGGAACACTCTCTCTTCAGAACAACAGCAAAGATTCGCTCCCATCTGTCCAGATTTTGTCCTTGAGTTGAGGTCGCCTTCTGATCATCTCCAAACCTTGCAGGAAAAAATGGCAGAATACATGAGAGAGCCAGGAATACAGCTAGGTTGGCTAATTGACCGCAAACATCGCCAAGTCTATATTTATCGTCCCGGTATGCCAACAGAATGCCTGGAGAATCCTACCACAGTCAGTGGCGATCGCATCCTACCAGGATTTATCTTGCACATGAGTAAAGTTTGGTAGTAGTGTCTCACATCATAGTTGGCTAATCACTGATCATCAAAACCTCCCCGCGTCTGTCTACACTCCGCGTACCTCTGCGTTTAAACTTCCGACATAAATAAAATTTGCTATAGCGTATATCAAAGGCAAATTATACGCCAAAATTTTTATAGGCACTCATTAAATCAACTCAAATATGGATATTAAAAATGGCTTCATAGGTACCGTTGGGAACACACCATTAATTCGCCTCAACAGCTTTAGTGAAGAAACAGGATGTGAAATTCTCGGTAAAGCCGAATTTCTCAACCCTGGCGGTTCCGTGAAAGACCGCGCTGCACTTTACATCATCCAAGACGCAGAAGAAAAAGGTTTACTCAAACCTGGTGGTACAGTTGTGGAAGGAACCGCTGGTAATACTGGCATTGGACTAGCACATATTTGCAACGCCAAAGGTTACAAATGCCTAATTATTATCCCCGATACCCAATCACAAGAAAAAATAGATGCATTGACAACACTAGGGGCAGAAGTTCGTCCCGTTCCGGCTGTACCCTACAAAGATCCCAACAACTACGTCAAGCTATCTGGCAGAATCGCATCTGAGATGGAAAACGCCATTTGGGCGAACCAGTTTGATAATTTAGCTAACCGCCGCGCTCACTACGAAACCACAGGAGCAGAAATTTGGGCACAGACAGATGGTAAAATTGATGCATGGACGGCTGCAACTGGTACTGGTGGTACCTTTGCTGGTGTGGCGTTGTATCTAAAAGAACAAAACCCAGCGATAAAATGCATGGTTGCAGATCCTTTGGGTAGCGGGCTTTATAGCTATATCAAAACTGGCGAAATCAAAATAGAAGGAAATTCCATCACCGAGGGTATTGGTAACAGTCGGATAACAGCAAATATGGAAGGCGCACCCGCTGACGATGCTATCCAGATAGATGATACAGAAGCCTTGCGAGTCGTTTACCAATTACTCAACAAAGATGGTTTATTAATGGGCGGTTCAACGGGTATCAACGTCGGCGCAGCTGTTGCCCTAGCCAAGCAGTTGGGGCCAGGACACACCATCGTCACTATCTTATGTGATAGTGGTTCTCGCTACCAATCGCGAATATTTAACCGCGAATGGCTAGCTTCAAAAGGATTAGTTATTGGTCATTAGTTATAGCAACCGCCAAAGTGATTAGAACATAAACTGAAGATAAAACCCTGATATCAACAGACTTTCAAGCCTGTTCCCTGCTATAGATACCAACAACTCAAAAATAGCAAAAAACTAATGTCAAACGTTACTCAATCATCACATACCCCAACAATAGACCAATCTTCTGTTCCTAAATGCGTGCGTGTGTGCCAAAATCGCACTTGCAAAAAGCAAGGTGCAGCAAAGGTATTAAAAGCTTTTGCGGCTTTGCCAATTCCTGATGTAACGGTGACAGCTAGTGGTTGTTTGGGGCAATGTGGTAACGGGCCAATGGTACTGGTATTACCCGATATGGTCTGGTATAGCGGTGTTCAACCTAATGAAGTATCTCTGATGGTAGAACAGCATCTGTTGAATGGTAAAAAAGTCAACCAAATGCTCTATCATCGGTTTCATGCTCAGGGTTTGAAACTGTAACTTAATTCCTGATCACATGTTGTCATTTAATTACGCTCGTGTTAGCAGTCACGACCAAAAAGAAGATTTAGTACGCCAAGTGCAAGTAGAAGCAAGAAAAACAAGAAATTAATTGATGGCATGACTCAAGTAGTTAAGGAGGTAGTTTAAATGTTGCTAGGTTTCAAGACTGAATTGAAACTGAATAATCAGCAACGCATAGCATTAATGAAGCATTGTGGTGTAGCTCGTCATGCTTGGAATTGGGGACTCGCATTAACAAAGCAAATACTCGACCATAACAAAGATAATCCCAATTCCAAGATGAAATTTCCAACTGCAATTGACCTACATAAATGGTTGGTGGCATTGGTGAAGTCTGAGAATGAATGGTATTACGAATGTTCTAAAAGTACACCACAGCAAGCATTAATGGCGTTGCGTGAATCTTGGAAACGTTGCTTTCACAAGACTGCTGGTGTTCCTCGTTTAAAGAAAAAAGGTAAGCGAGATTCTTTCACACTGGAAGACTCAGTCAAAATCAAAGGTAGTAACAAGATTCAAGTACCTGTTATTGGTGTTCTCAAAACCTATGAACGACTACTACAGGGATTAACTAAATCTGCAACAATTAGCCGCCAAGCTGACAGATGGTTTATTAGTTTCAGGTTTGATGTAGAAACTGAAGATTCTGAACATACAGACATTATCGGCGTTGATCTAGGTGTGAAAAACCTAGCAACTTTATCAACAGATGAAATAATTATAGGAGCTAAGTCGTACAAAAAATATGAAGCAAAATTGTCTAGAATGCAATGGTTGAATCGGCATAAAATTACTGGTTCAGCTAACTGGAAAAAAGCGCAAATGCAGATAGCTAGACTGCATAGAAGAATTGCCAACATCCGGGCATATTCATTGCATAAGCTCACCACACTACTAGCCAAGAACCACGGCACAGTAGTGATAGAAGACCTCAATGTATCAGGAATGTTGGCAAATCATCAGCTGGCTAAAGCAATAGCTGAGATGAGTTTTTTTGAGTTCCGTAGACAACTGACCTACAAGTGTGAACTGTATGGTTCCAAGCTAGTTGTAGTTGACAGATGGTTTCCCTCTAGCAAGACTTGCTCAAATTGTGGAACCAAAAAAGAAACACTCACTTTAAGCGAGCGAGTGTTTGAATGTTCCGAGTGCGGTTTTGTGATTGACCGCGATTTGAACGCTGCAATCAATTTGAGCCACTGCGTTGCCGGGGTTCCCCCGGTTGTAGCAAGTGGCGTGAGCCACTGCGTTGCGGAGGTTCCCTCCGTTGAAGGAAGTGGCGTGAGCAAAGCTGTCAGTTAGACAGTGTTAGCCTGTGGACTGGATAGTGCCGACACTACCAGAATGAAGCAGGAAATAAACGAAACTCAAAGCAATCAAAATAGTTCTAGTTATCTTGTATAGAAAAGAGTATTGTTGAATAGTTTTGAGCAGGTTTTATGTAACGGATAAAGGCAAGTAATCATACACAGGTCTGCACTATTGCGAGGCATCCGATGAACATTCAGCAGCTGCGTCAATCTCTAAAACAGAAGTGGCTGAGTTACTACGAGCAAAATTGCCCTTGGTTAGTCAAAATGCAAATTTGGGGCACTTACGATGGTCTGCGACGCCCTTCGTCTGGTTTTATTTTGGCAACATTGTCTGTTTTAGAACCGCAATTTGATCAGATACTTTCTTTCATCATGGATTTAAATAATAATCCAGATAAGATAGTCGTAGCTTTAGGACTGAATTTCGATCCGGCTAAAGAGCTAGGTTTAATCAAATCAGAACATTCTACACAGACAAACCAGGTAGAAAAGGAGTCTGTTCCAGAAAAACCTTATGCATCGGTTGCACCTCCTGTAAAGGTGACTCCCCAGTTTCCTGTCAAGGTGTTGCACTCACCAAAGCCGTCTAACGGTTTATCACACGCACCATCTAAGATTACTAGCAATGCTCCTGTGAAAATACCACACTCTAGTTTACTGCGAGAACAGCAACAAGTGCGATCGCTCCTGATCACCACCGAGTTACCCAGCAAAGTAGAAGATAATGGTAAAAAAATGCGATCGCTAGTAATTACCACCGAGATTCCTGCTAAAGTTCAAACACTACCATCCCCAGCATTAACTAACGAAATTTCCCGCAACGGTAAACACGCAAACGTACAACTAAAAGATATTTCTCACAAACTGCATCTGTTAAGTAGCACCAACGAAAATTCTCAACCTACTTTAAAAATTCCCAGGATGGGTGAGACACTCGTCCCACAGAATCATCCCAAAATTATCCAACACCCCACCAATGCCCGTAGTCTTGCATCATGGGTAGATGAATTTTGTCATGGTACCGAATTGCATCGAGAAGAAGATATTTTTATTTAAGGCAATATTTCAACTAAAACAATTCCCAATTCTCCACACTTGTTTTGTCAAAGACGCTACGTGTCGCTTGCTTAAGCGTAAAGGTACGACTTCGCTCAGTACAAGTTCCCCATTCCCTATTTCCAAGAACCACTTTCACACTTTACCAAACGCTCAATTATGGCAATATCATTTTGATTGCCCGATGCGCGAATTTGCTTTTCTGTGGCGATATTAATTAGTTCCATTTGTAAGCGTCTGATGTAAGCTTGCTGTTCATCAGTTTTAATTTTTTTACGATTTAAATTCTCCAAAACAGATTTCTGCTTATCTAACTTAAACTTCTGAGTTAGAGAATCAACCACATAAAGCTGTTCAGGACGAGCTGTTTGTAAAATTTTGCTAATTGGTTGATTGAGAATTGCCTTTTTTTGTTGTGCCGAAAATTTGTTTTGTAACCAAGCCTCAGAAGTAGATATCGGTAAATCTATAGATTGCTCATCCACCTTAGCAAAAGCATGAGCTTCAGCATAAGCGACTCGCTCATCTTTGTTATAATCAGCAGAACTAACAGTTTTACCTGTGCGATCGCGTCCACTCAAACCAGCAAAAAAACTAGAACTATAATCCCGATAATCAGCTTCATTTACCTCCGGTGTACATCCCACAGAGGGTAAGCTTTTAATTGTGGCAAAAAAACCACAACGAGTCTGAAGCGCTACAGGACGTTGAGGATTTCCCCCCTCATAAATAAAATTAGCAAAAGAACCAGAAAAGCATTGAGCCATCATTGCCACAACAGAAGTTTTTGGCGGCATTTTGTCCAGCATTTGAGAAAAATCTCTCACACTTAGCTGTTGCTTGTTCCACAAATAAAAGGAATTATTATTCAAGTCTGACTCATTTCTTCCTCCGTGTCCTGTAAAGTAGAAAAATGAGCGTTGAGGAACTTTTTGCTGTGCTATCTCTTGGAAATAACGCTGCAAATTATTTAAAGTAATAGCACCTTTAAGGTTAGGAATATTTGGCTTTTTAAATCGCTGCCTTCTTAGCAGATCAATATAGCGAACAGAAGCTTGACCATCATTACCATTAGCAAAGAATATAGAGGCAATTTTGGGATCATACCCCATGAATTGTAGAGTGCGCTGAAAATAAAGCACATTTTTCTCTAAAGCAATTTCATTGAAAGAAGGCGCACCACCACCCCCCACAACTAAGAAATTAGGTGATGATTTAGTGCTTTGGCAAACTTGAGATTTTTGTCCACTTACCTTGCCAGAAAGTGGAACTGAGATTAATAAGCCACAGATAACACTAACTAATAAGCGGCGCATTTGAGAAATATACTGCATTGCGTTTCAAAATATTACATAATTGCTGGGAGTATCAGCCGATCGCAACTGAATACTCCAGCTGAGTATAGTAATCCTTAAACTTGATGGCAAGCTAAAAAAGTTTCGACTTCAGAGGCAGTGGGTTGAGAGGCAATCGCACCTGCTTTGGTGGTAGTTAGTGCCCCAACAGCACTGGCGTAAGTGATAATGCGTTTGACTGTTTCGGCATTACCCAAACTTTGGATGCCATGCTGAATCAACTGATGGATAAACCCAGCGAGAAAGCTATCCCCTGCACCAGTTGTATCAACCACAGTCACGGCAAAAGAGGGTAATTTGCCTTCGTTTTCACCCAAACAATAGCTACAACCGTTTTCCCCATCTGTCACTAGCACACCTTCAACTGAATTCAAACGATAAGTAATTGCACCTGGATCTGCGGTATCAAATAGCCATTCAGCCTCTTCTTTAGAGAGTTTGAGAAAATCGACTCGCTTAAATGCATCTTGAATTTTTTGACGGGCGATGTTTTGGTCATGCCAAAATACAGGACGCCAGTTAACATCCAGCACAATTTTGAGGTCATATTGTTCTGCTAAACTTAGGGCGTGATGTATTGCCTTCTCGCTTTGGGGATAGGCTAATTCCAAAGTACCCAAAACCAAAAAATCTGCCTCTTGAAATAACGAATGAGGTAATTGCTTAGCTTGCAGGCGGGTATCGGCAAATTCTGAGGTGTCATAACTGCCAAATCCGGCGAAAGTGCGATCGCCCGCTAAATCTCGTGTCACATACACTTGCCGTGTTGGTGCAGTAGAATGGCGTTGCACCCCCATTATATCTACACCTATCTCTTGTAATAGCTTGACCAGTTCCTCACCTGGTTCATCTTCACCCACAGTCCCAATAAATCCTGATGGTGTTCCTAGCTTCACCAAAGCACAGGCTACGTTAGCTGGTGCGCCCCCTGGATAAGGAGTCCAAGATTTAACTTCTTCTAGCTTTAACCCTAACTGATCAGCTAGACAATCAAACAAAACTTCACCAAGACACAAAACACGGGGATTGCTCATTTCATTTCAGATTTTAGATTTGGGATTAGGATTTTCCAGTATAAAATCTACAATAAACTTTGCTCTCTGTGGCTAGTCCTTCATAGAATGAAATAGCACTTTTACTACTCAAATAGCGTATACACGCTATTGTTTGCCGCTTTCTTATATCAGTGATAAAACGGTAGATAATTGCTAAAATAGTCGTCTTTAATACCTAAAAGTTTGTACTATTTTAGATATTGCCAACTAGAAATCGAAAGAAAATATGGACATTACTATTGATATGAACACTTGAAACCCCTACCTATAAAAGGATCTTCTAGAATTAGAGAGAGCAATTAAGTACATATACCAAGGGAGGATAGAAATAAGTCATGGCTGGTGGCGAGTCTAAGACCCCTGTGAGTCTTTCAGACAGAGAACTGCAAATTATCGACTTAGTGGCCGCTGGCTTAACTAACCAAGAGATTGCAGCAAAACTGGAAATTAGCAAGCGTACAGTTGATAACCATATCAGTAACATTCTCACCAAAACCGAGACCGAAAATCGAGTAGCTCTTGTCCGCTGGGCTTTACAGTGGGGCAAAGTCTGTTTGAATGATGTAAATTGCTGCTCTTTGCCTAACCAGAGCGAGTAAACAATTTGCTAGTAGCGCAGCAACGAATTTGTTCTGGTTTGTCGGCAAGCAAATTTTGAGGTTGACTGATTGTTTTCCTCCTCATACATTTGTATCAGTGTGAACACCTCTACCACGCAAAACTGACGTCAATAAAATTTCCGTTCTCAGCAGGGTGTAAGGGAGAAGAGAGCAGGGAGTAGGGGAAGGTTACACAAAATCCCCCTTGCCCCCCGCACCCTGCCCCTCTGCCTCTCCCCAAACCCTAACAAAAATTAGCAACAATCCATTGACTCAAGCGTTACATTTAAAAGAAATCTATGTTGCTCCATAGGCTTGAGGAGCAGTATTTTTATGAATACTTCTACTTTTGACAAAGGTAGTTCGTCTCCCTTTGACTTCTTTAGCTTTGATTTTGCGACACCTCTATCTTGGAAAGTTCCATCTGATTTTCCACAACCCACACAAGACACTGACTTACTCAGGCAGCTACCGTTTGTTCCTGGATTGAAAGAAATTTTGATGTTGCGGCAGGTTCACGCTTTAGAACACGCTACAGTTTGGGTTTTGGGTGAATCAAATAGCGCTCATCCTTTGAAAGCACAACCCACCAATACTCAAGTTGATAATGAACTATTGAGTGGTTTGTCTACTGAAGAGGGCTTCTATCTATATGGTGAGGTGAATATTAGCGATTTACGGCGGGCGGTAGCACTTGCTCGACATCGCCTTACTAGCGGAGAATGGGATTTAGCTGTGCATCCCCGTTGTGGCACAAATTTATCAGTAGCAATGCTTTTAACAGCAGGAATGGCTGTGAGTATATATTTATTGTTACCATTTCGACCAATTGAGCAACTTATAGGTTTAGGGTTAGCTGCTACTACAGTTGCTGAGATTGCACCTGATTTAGGTTCTATGGCACAACGTTACTTGACAACTGCTATTCCTTTTAACTTAGCAATTGAGAATATTACTTTCACTCGCGATGCTTGGGGAAAACCAGCGCATTTTATCAAGGTAAACTGGCGAGATTAATTTATAATTTTTGCAAAGTCTGAGGAGCCTTAAAATTGAATAATGTTATGAGAAAGCTGTATTTTTTACTTCCCGGTACAGATGGAAAATTTGCTTGTGGTGGTCTTTGGGCAGAGTTGAAAACAGTTAATCTTGCTCAGCAGGTTTGTAGTGCTGATGTGGTTACTTATCGTCAACGAGAAACAGATAAGTTATTTATAGATGATTTGCTGCATGAGAAAAATTTAGATAATGTCATATTTGTGATTAGTTGGGGATTTGACATAGCTCAACTGGTAACGAAGCTGAAACGATATCATGTTGTTTATCATGCCCATAGTGCAGGTTATCCATTTAGTCTCCCTGCCAGTATTCCGATTATTACTGTCAGCCGCAATACTATGGGTTATTGGGGACAAAAATCACCCAATTCTCTGATTTATTATTTGCCTAATCAAATTGGCAATGAATTTAAAAATTTATATATAGAACGAGATATAGATGTTTTGGTTCAAGCTCGTAAATCTTCTGAGTATTTAATCAAAGAATTAATTCCAGCATTGCAAAAACAGTGTAATGTTTGTATTGTTGATTCCTATGTAGAAGATTTAGCAGGGCTATTTAATCGAGCTAAAGTTTATCTTTATGATTCGGCTGATTATTGGGCACAACAGCGTGTTAGTGAGGGATTTGGTTTACAACCAATGGAAGCGATCGCTTGTGGTTGTTATGTCTTTTCTAGTATAAATGGTGGGTTATCAGATTACTTAGATCCGGGATTTAATTGTCATAAAATTGCAGGTTATTCTCAAGAATATGATATTAAACGAATAATGAAAGTAATTGAATCTTCAGCACCTTTTGCTGTGTCTGAATATTTTTTAGCAGAATATCGAACGGAAAATATTATTCGGCGTTTTCATGTTATTTTTGATGAATTAAATGATTTTTTTGATCATAAAATGCATCATCCATCTAATATCAAGAGCTTGACGAGAACGCGGGTGATGAAATTAATTGTACAGAATATGTACGGTAAACTGAGAAAGAAGTTTTTTTGAGTGAATCAACCGCAGAGGAAAGAGGAAGAGAGGGAGTTACATGAGGCTGTTGGTGACGGGGGGTGCAGGGTTTATTGGTGCAAATTTTGTGCATCACTGGTGTCAGGCTTATCCTGATGAACGGGTGGTGGTTTTGGATGCGCTTACTTATGCAGGCAATATTGAGAATTTGGCATTGGTGGAGAGGCGAGAAAATTTTCGGTTTGTGCAAGGGGATATTTGCGATCGCTCTGTGGTAGATGAGTTATTAGTAACAGAAAATATTGATACTGTTGCACATTTTGCCGCTGAATCTCATGTAGACCGCTCGATTCTTGGCCCAGCTGCTTTTGTGCAAACTAATGTGGTAGGAACTTTCACTTTATTAGAAGCTTTCCGTCAATATTGGGAAGCGCAGAAAAAGCCATCTAATTATCGTTTTTTACACGTTTCTACTGATGAAGTCTATGGCAGTTTGGGCCCAGATGATCCAGCTTTTTGTGAAACTACACCCTATGCTCCTAATAGTCCTTACTCGGCTTCCAAGGCGGGTAGTGACCATCTAGTTCGTGCATACTATCATACTTATAAGCTACCGACGATTATTACAAATTGCTCTAATAATTACGGCCCATATCAGTTTCCCGAAAAATTAATTCCTCTCATGTGTATTAACACTTTGTTAGGTAAGCCATTACCCGTTTATGGTGACGGTAAAAATGTGCGAGACTGGCTTTATGTGGGCGACCATTGTCGTGCTTTGGATGTGGTTATTCATCACGGTAAATTGGGAGAAACTTACAATATTGGTGGCAACAATGAAGTAGAAAATATCAATCTGGTGCAAATTTTGTGTCAGTTGATGGATGAATTAGCATCTGATTTACCAGTTAGTTCAGCAAAGCATTTGATTACCTTTGTCAAAGATAGACCAGGACATGACCAAAGATATGCAATTAATGCAAACAAAATGAAAACTCAGCTTGGTTGGACGCCTTTAGTCACAATTACTGAGGGTTTACGTTTAACCGTTGAATGGTATCTCACTCACCCTGATTGGTGGAAACCTCTGTTATCGCCAGAATATCAAGCTTACTATAGTCAAAATTATTCTTAAAATTTACTTTTACGAAAAAAGCAAAGGTATCCTCCGGGAAAACTTCTCCACGAGACGCTAACGCGTAGCTTGCTTAAGCTGTTCCCTGTTCCCTTTTCTTAACGATTCATCACGATAATTTCCCCTTTTTGATTAATTTTCACCGGATTATTGGGAAAGGCTCGATAATTTAAAGCACGTATAAGTCTCACAGTTCGGAAATTGCGATCGATGTGAGGTATTCCCTGTCTGTCCATCCGCACAGGGATAATTTTACTCGATATCAACTTTCCCGCTGAGTTGAGTTTAACCTCCAAAATCATTGAGTCACCCGTTTGAGCGCTTGTAGATAAAGTTCGGTATCCTAAAAAATTTCCTAAAGAATAAGCGATAATTTTTCTTTTATAAATTTCGATCGCTCTTGGAACATGAGGGCCGTGTCCTATCACTAAATCTGCTCCAGCATCAATCATTGTGCGGGCAAACTTGATCGAATTACCTCGGTTTTCTCCATAGAAAAACTCTGTTTGGTTTTTAACATATAATGCATCTGTCCCTTCTGCTCCTGCGTGCATTGATACAACTACAATATTGGCTTTATTTTTTGCTTTGGCTACGAGTGCTTTGGCTGTTTTTAAATCGTGAATCGAATTGTACATTTTATAGGGAGCAAACCCAATCATCGCCACAGTAGCTTGATTAATTTTTAAATAAAGAATTTGATTTTTATGACCTAATGTAGTGATACCCACAGCCTCAAGATATTTGACTGTATCTTTGAACCCTAATTTACCAAAGTCCATTGCATGGTTATTAGCCATATTAAAAACATTAAACCCAACTTCAGCAAACAACTGAGCATATGCAGGTGGGGAACGAAAAGCAAAAACTTGTCCTTTACTAATATCTTTAGCTGTATAAGGATGATTGGTTAAGCTACTTTCAAAATTGCCAAATAAAATATCAGCTCCTTGTAGACCTTTTCTCACTGACTTTGGCAGTAGTTGATTACGAGAGCGAGGCAGTCTGTAGTCAGGAAAATTTGTACCAGGAATAATATCTCCAACAGCTTTGATGGTAATAGTGTCTGTAAAAGATTGTCCTTCCCCTGGTGACGTGGGTTCTGGTATAGCAAACGGAAATTCCTCTGGTTTTGGGGACGAAGTAGCGGCGTCCGATGGTTGCAATTGTCCAAATCTAATGACGATTCCCAAACCAATGCCTAAACAAAAACAGCTACTAATAAATCCTAATGACACTAAATTAATTAACCTTTGGTTAGCCATCGCTCACTCCTCACACAATGGCATTAGTTTATCCCAAAAGTTGGTGTAAATTGGGGAATTGGGAACTTGTACTGAGCAGAGTTGAAGTATGGGAAACTTGTACTGAGCGAAACTCACATGACATCAGGAAACCGCGCTATTAAGCTAATAATCATTCAAATTGCATCCCCGCGTCTCCCCTTAAGCGCGTCCTCCGAAGTTTGCTCAACGGGGGGAACCCCCGCACGCAACTTCTCTTTGCGTCTTTCTGAGGCAAAGGATTATGCAAGTTAAAGGCAGATTAGCTTATTCCAGAGATTGCAGACTGCGAGGTTCGAGGTGAGTTACTACGAGCGAGTAAACGGAGAGGGGGGGATTCGAACCCCCGTTGAGTTGCCCCAAAGCGCATTTCGAGTGCGCCGCATTCAACCGCTCTGCCACCTCTCCAGTTGTTTGTCTACAACTTGTAGTATGAGTTTGTATCCAAATCATGTGAATTATAACATCCCAATCAATAAAGGGAATAGGGAATAGGGAACAGTTATTTTTTTCGTAAAAATGGGGTGCATGACGCTGGCGCAATAACACACCCTACACGCTATACCCTTACCCAGTGACACCCCTTTTCTTTAACTTAACCAATCAATTTCTGCCAGGTAGCTGGCCCGACAATTCCATCAGCAGTTAAACCATTTTGACGTTGAAATTGCTTAATTGCTGCTTCTGTTTGTGCGCCAAATATACCGTCCGCTTCTACATTTAAACGGTATTGTAAGTACCTGACAACAGAACCACCGGCATGATTTGGTCTGATGATTCGTTTAGCTAAAATCAAATTTATAGCATTCCATGTGGCTTCTGTAGCAGTTCCTGTTGGTTGAATTCCTACAATACTCTGAAACTTTTCTACAGCGGATTTTGTACTAGGCCCTGCATCGTTATCTTCGGCTAAAGGTTTGTTATTTTGATCAGTTATTTTGAGTCGGTTTAAGGCTTTTTGTAGGCGCAGAGCAGATGTATCTATGTTATCTTCTTCATCTGGTACAGGCTTAACAGGGGTACTTGCAACTTTACCAGTTAGACCTTTAATGATTGCATTAGCCATGGCCTCAGCGTTAAAAAGATTCATATCTTTTTTTGAATCGATGAAGCAACATTCTATGAGAATAGCAGGCATGTCTGTATTTTTGAGGACATATAAGTGAGAACCACTTTTAACGCCACGATTAAAAAAGCCTAATTTGATGATTTCGTCTAATACAGGTTTAGCGATTTTTCTACCTCGGTCGCTAGTTGCAAATACTTCTGTGCCATTAGCTTGTCCGTTAAAAGCATTAAAATGAATTGAGACGAATACATCTACTCCGCTGGCATTAGCTCTAGAACATCTTTTTGAAAGTGAGTCACGTACAGAACCAGCCCCATCTGGTTTACATGTTATTACTTCATTTCCTAATGCTCTGAGTTTAGAGATAACTCTATTACCTACATCTAAAGTCAAATTATCTTCAAATTTGATGCCTCTAGCTCCTGTATCAGGTGGACAATTGTGCCCGATATCAATTCCAAATTTCATTTGCTGCTCCTTAACTTTTGTTCAGAATAATTCAAACATGTTTGACTTCTAGATATTAATTTATGCATATCATTTTATATAAGTGCTTTTTAGTTAGTAATTGAGAGTCGATAATTAGGATATTAGATGGCTAATCATTATTATAGTAGAATGAATCAATCGATAAGCGAACCTAATTCTTAGATTTTTATAATAAAATTAGATTATAAAAATAAATATTGTAACAAAAAAGTAAAATTAGAAGATTTTATCATATTTAAAAAAGCACTTTGTTTTCCAACCACCTGAATAACCAGTAACCATGACAAAAAGAGTGCTGAGTAAATATATTATTGATTGGGTACAGGCTAATCGTTTTATGCACTAAGATGCAGAAATGGCAAATGAAGGAAGTGATTTAATACTCAGCATCCTTGTGGATTGATCTTGATTACCGACTGCCTTGAATCATGGGGAGTAGGGAGTAGGGAGTGCGAAAAGATGTATTTTCGTACCTTCGTTGTGGGCTATTTAGCCTGGAGATTGTCTTGACAATGGGTGTGGGGGAAGACGTTTTTATGTTTGGTTGCGGGATTTTCCTGTGATTGACTACTTTGTTGATCTGAACCTACGGGTAGATATTTAGCCCTCAGCCCAGAAGCACGTCTAAGATCTAAAGTAAAGAAATATTTCGTAGCTTACGGGCATGAAACGCATCGTCTTGATTGCTGGGTTTGAATCTTTCAACGCGGAATTATATAGGAAAGCAGCTTTATTGGCTAATTCTCGCTGCCGAGAGTTGGAAATTTTGGTGTTTAGCGATCGCAATATTACCAGCCAACGCAGCCAGGTGGAAGCCGCGCTAAAAAATGCTGATGTATTTTTCGGTAGTTTACTATTTGATTATGACCAAGTTGTGTGGTTGCGCGATCGCATTGCCCAAATTCCCATCCGCTTGGTGTTCGAGTCGGCGTTGGAATTGATGAGTTTAACCAAATTGGGTGCTTTTGCCATCGGCGATAAACCCAAAGGAATGCCCAAACCAGTTAAATTCATTCTCGACAAATTCAGCAACGGCAAAGAAGAAGACAAACTCGCCGGTTACATCAGCTTTCTGAAAGTTGGCCCCAAGTTGCTGAAATTCGTACCAGTGCAAAAAGTTCAAGACTTACGCAACTGGTTGATTATCTATGGTTACTGGAATGCCGGCGGCCCGGAAAATGTCGCCGCACTATTCTGGACATTAGCAGAAAAATATCTAGATTTAAAAGTCGGTGATATTCCCCCACCCATCGAAACCCCAAACATGGGATTACTTCATCCCGACTATCAAGGGTTTTTTGAATCGCCAAAAGCTTATTTAGAATGGTATCTTGTGGGGCGGGCCTCTCGCCTGCCATTGCCGCAGGGCGGGCAAGACGCTCAACGCAGTGGCTCCCCCACAAAAGCAGTAGTGGGTATCTTACTCTACCGCAAACATGTCATTACCAAACAGCCATATATTCCCCAATTGATTCGGCGTTTTGAGGAGGCTGGGTTAATCCCTTTACCTATTTTTATTAACGGTGTGGAGGGACATGTAGCAGTTAGAGATTGGATGACGACCGATTATGAAATTCAGCAGCGACAACATGGTAATATTGAAACCCCTTCGCTTTCTGCTGAAGCCGTTAAGGTAGATGCGATCGTCTCAACAATTGGTTTTCCTTTGGTAGGTGGCCCGGCTGGTTCCATGGAAGCGGGGCGGCAAATAGAAGTAGCAAAACGTATTCTGACAGCTAAAAATTTACCTTATATAGTTGCTGCACCGTTATTAATTCAAGATATCTATTCGTGGACTCGTCAAGGTATTGGTGGATTGCAAAGTGTTGTTTTATATGCATTACCAGAACTGGATGGGGCAATTGATACTGTCCCCCTTGGTGGTTTGGTGGGCGAAAATATTTATTTGATTCCAGAACGGGTACAGCGGTTAATTGGCAGGGTGAAAAGCTGGATTGCTTTGCGGCAAAAACCAACATCAGAAAAAAAAATTGCCATTATTTTATATGGGTTTCCGCCTGGTTACGGTGCTGTTGGTACGGCTGCATTATTAAATGTGCCACGCAGTCTCCTAAAATTGCTTCATGCACTCAAAGACCAAGGTTACACCATCGGAGATTTACCTGATGATGGCGAAGAATTAATTCGCTGGGTAAAACAAGCCGATGAAACCTTCATTCATACAGATAACTTCCCCGCATCCGTTAACGCCCGTACCCTAGAAAAATGGTTAGGATATCTGCGGATATCCCGCATTGAAAAACAATGGAAGTCTCTAACGGGGACTGGAATTAAAACTTATGGTGATGAGTTTCATGTTGGTGGTGTGCAGTTAGGTAATGTTTGGATAGGTGTACAACCACCTTTGGGGATACAAGGCGACCCGATGCGCTTGATGTTTGAACGAGATTTAACTCCCCATCCCCAATATGCTGCTTTCTATAAATGGTTGCAAAATGAATTAGCTGCTGATGCTGTGGTTCATTTTGGGATGCATGGCACTGTAGAATGGCTGCCTGGTTCTCCTTTGGGTAATACAGGTTATTCGTGGTCGGATATTTTGTTAGGAGATTTGCCTAATCTATATATATATGCGGCGAATAATCCTTCTGAGTCAATTTTGGCTAAGCGTCGCGGTTATGGTGTGTTGATTTCTCATAATGTCCCGCCTTATGGACGTGCGGGTTTGTATAAGGAGTTGGTGACGTTGCGGGATTTGATTGCAGAGTATCGAGAAGATCCACAGAAGAATTATGCCCTGAAGGAAGCGATTTGTAAAAAGGTTGTAGATACGGGGTTGGACGCAGATTGTACGTTTGAGGATGCGAAACGATTGGGTATTGCTTTTAGTCCGGAGAATGTACGGTTGTTTAGTGGTCATGCTTTTGACCATTATTTGGTGAAGTTGTATGAGTATTTGCAAGTTTTAGAGGGTCGGTTGTTTTCTTCAGGGTTGCATGTGTTGGGAGAAGCGCCAAATGAGGCGGAGTTGGCGGGGTATTTGGAGGCTTATTTTGGAGACGAACCGCACAGACGCCAAGAACGCCAAGAGGAGGAGAGGGAAATAAAGGATTTGCTGGCGAAAAGTACGGATGAGTTGATGAATTTGCTGCGGGGGTTGAATGGGGAGTATGTGCCACCTGCGCCTGGTGGTGATTTGTTGCGCGATGGGCCTGGTGTGTTGCCTACGGGGAGGAATATTCACGCGTTAGATCCCTATCGAATGCCTTCGGCTGCGGCGTATGAACGGGGACGGGAAATTGGGAAGAAAATTATTGCTCAGCATTTGCAGGAATATGGGAATTATCCTGAGACTGTGGCGGTGATGTTGTGGGGGTTGGATGCGATTAAGACTAAGGGTGAGTCTTTGGGAATTTTGTTGGAGTTGGTGGGGGCTGAACCTGTTAAGGAGGGAACAGGGAGAATTGTTCGTTATGAGTTGAAACCTTTGGCTGAGGTTGGACATCCGCGAATTGATGTGTTGGGCAATTTGTCGGGGATTTTTCGAGATAGTTTTGTGAATGTGATTGAGTTGTTGGATGATTTGTTTCAACGGGCTGTTGATGTTGAGGAACCACAGGAGCAAAATTTTATTCGCAAACATGCTTTGGCTTTGCAGGCGCAAGGGGTGGAAAATGTTTCAGCGAGGTTGTTTTCTAATCCGGCTGGTGATTTTGGTTCTCTGGTGAATGACCGGGTGGTTGATGGTAATTGGGATTCTGGTGAGGAGTTGGGGAATACTTGGCAAGGTCGCAATGTGTTCAGTTACGGTAGACAAGATAAGGGCCAAGCTAGACCAGAAGTTTTGAATCAGTTATTGAGGACGAGCGATCGCATTATCCAAGAAATCGATTCGGTAGAATATGGTTTAACTGATATTCAAGAATATTATGCCAATACTGGCGGTTTGAAGCAGGCGGCACAAAAGCAACGCGGCAAGCAGGTGACAACTAGCTTTGTGGAAAGTTTCAGCAAGGATACTACACCCCGTAATTTAGATGATTTGCTGCGGATGGAGTATCGCACGAAGTTAGTCAATCCCAAATGGGCCCAAGCAATGGCAACTCAAGGTTCTGGCGGTGCGTTTGAAATTTCTCAACGAATGACGGCGTTGATTGGTTGGGGTGGCACTGCAAATTTTACTGATGATTGGGTATATGACCAAGCAGCTGATACTTATGCGCTGGATGCAGAGATGGCAGAGAAGTTACGTAAGGCAAACCCTGAAGCTTTCCGTAATATTGTGGGGAGAATGATCGAGGCCCATGGGCGAGGTTTTTGGCAAGCTGATCAAGATAAGTTGGAAAAGTTGCGCCAGTTGTACGATTTAGCGGACGAAGAACTTGAAGGAATAACAGTGGGGTAATTCGTAATTCGTAATGACGCTCGAGGACTCGCTAACGTAATTCGTAATTAAGATATAGAAATCCTATTTTATTTTTGCGAAGTTGGGTACACCTTTATTACTTCTTCCCCACTCCCTACTCCCTACTCCCTCTAAATCAACTTGTACGCGATGCAAAAACTCATCTTAAACATCAATATAATTGGTATAAAACTGCTAATAAAGCTAAATGGAATAATCTTACTGAGGTACAGGCAGTTTATCCTCAAACAGAAGCTGTTGGGAATTTGACTGTTTTTAACATCAAAGGTAACAAATATCGCCTAATTGTAGATTTAGTTTACAGCGATCAAATAATTTATATTAAATATATTTTGACGCACGCAGAATACGATAAGGATGAATGGAAAAATGACCCTTACTTTTAATGGTAAAATTTATGCCGAATTGCTGGCTAAATATCAACCCAAAGTAATTAAAACAGATGAAGATAACAAACAAGCCATCGCGCTTGCTGAAGAACTATCACATAAAACTAACCGAACTTTAGAAGAGACAGCATTATTAGATTTGTTGATTACTCTAATAGAAAAGTATGAAGATGAATACTATCCAATTGGAGAATCAACACCACACTCAATGCTAATTCATTTAATGGATGCTCAGGGTTTAGAGCCAACTGACTTAGTAGAAATTATTGGCTCAAGAGAGGTCGTTTTTCAAATCATCAGTGGAAAACAAGAAATTACTCACGAACAGACTCAGGCTTTAGGGAAGTTTTTTCACGTTGATGCTAGTTTATTCGAGAATTAAGCGATCGCCCCAAAACGTTATGCTATCCTGAAACCATAATCGTGCTGATATCACCCCTTGGATCAACATGACAAAAGTAGAAGCAACTCAAGCACAAGAAAAATTTTCTGAACTCCTTGCCCTTGTAGAATCAACAGAAGAACGTGTTGTGATTGAATCAAAAGGGCAGGTGGTTGCAGCAGTAATTAGCTATGCCGACTTAAAGCGATTGGAAGCATTAGAAGATGCAATAGATGTTGCAGATTTTCAACGTGCAATAACCGAGAGTAACGGTGAATCTTATTCACTAGAAGAAGTGATTACTGACTATAACGAACTTCATGAGACTAATTTCACAGTTGAAAATATTTTGAATGGCTGAATCAGAGGTGCTTGCTTTACGTATTACAAAATCAGCCCGGAAGGATTTAGTCAATTTACAGCCAAAGTTTTTTAAGCAGGTGATGACTAAAATTTTGTTGCTACCGGAAGATCCTAGACCTCAAGATTGTAAGCAACTCAAGGGATATTCAGGTGTTTATCGAGTTGATCAAGGCGAGTATCGCATTCTCTACACAATTTCAGACGATGCAATCGAAGTTTTTCGAGTCGGCAAGCGCAATGATGATCAAGTGTATGAAAATCTGTAACGCTATTACAATCCTGAAAGAAATTTTTTCATAACTTACTTTGTAATGGCTAGCGATCGCATTTGATATCCTCTCCCCTACACCCCTAATTTTTGTAATTGCCGTGCAAATGCGATCGCCTCCTGTGCCGTTGTCACTTTCCCTTCTGCTGTGGCAATATTAATCTCTGTTAAAAGTTTGCCTATCACTGGTGAAGCGGGAATATTTAATGCTATAATAAGCTCCTTCCCACTAACTAATGGCGTGGGATGAGCGACCAGATCATCAGGGTTAAGGTAGCGGTTGATCAAGGGTGCGTAAGCGCTTAGCGAACTGTCACCAACCATCGCCTCTACCAAGTTATCAAGGGCTACAGCTAGCACTGCTGTGGCAGGGAACGCAACACCAGCGTCCTGAAAAAAGCAATACTGTTCTCGCAAGGACATATCCGCCACTTTGGCTTGTGGGAACAATCTTAGGACGGTAGTTATACCCCGAATTTCCGCACGGCTATAAGTTAATTCCTGAAGTTCGATTTCGGCTAGTTCTGGATTTGAATTGACAAGACAAGCGAGTTTGGCAATACCCAACCAAGTAGTTTTAACGGTATCGCGAACATTTTGTTGCAGTTCCACACCCAATTGTGGCCAGTTTGCTGTCAGTAAGGCAGTTGCTTTGTCCACTGCCGCTAGTTTACTCAAACTTTCATGGGTAGAGTTTTTGAACAAATGAGTTAGTAAACCATCTTCCCAAGCGCTAGTTATCCAAGGAGTACCCTGAGAGTTTGCTAGCAGATAGCCAATTTCTACCCTAACTCGTTCGGCTGCAACTGTGCAGATATGTGATGCCAAAGCCCGAATTGTCGCTTGGGTATTTGATTCAATAGTAAAACCAAGTTGAGCGGCTTGACGATAAGCCCGCATTAACCGTAAAGGATCATCTGCTAGATTTGCAGGTGATACCATTCGCAAAATACCCTGCTGTAAATCGGCATAACCTTGCAGAGGATCGATGATTTCTTGTGTATGAGGATTATAGGCGATCGCATTCACTCGAAAATCCCGGCGATGCAAATCAGTAACTAGACTATCTCCTTCTTGTTGGGCAAAGTCAGCCGTCGCTTGGGGAAACACTACACGGGCAATTTTGCGTTCAGAGTCGAGTAAGACAAAACCCGCTTGATAATGACGCGCGATCATTCTCGCCACCTTGACTGCATCAGATGGGATGATAAAATCTAAATCCAGGTATTCACGAGTTCTGCCAAGCATGGCATCTCGCACCGCGCCACCCACCATATATGCTGGTTGTGGCAACAATTCTAAGCTGAAAGGCCAATTTTTAGAATCTAGAGTAGAAGCAACTAAAGGAAGCATGTAATAAAAATCAACCCTGCAACTAATGAATAACAGTCTGGCTTAAGCTAGATTAACAATAAAGGCTCTAGAGTAGGTTCTATTATGTGTATTTGCGTCAACTGCCACTATGTAGACAGCTGTGCTACCTACCACGCTGTAGAAACGCAGCACCAACAGCCCCACTTAACCGAACACCCAACTTTTGATCCTAACGAACCTTCTATCAACGTCAACATTCGTACCAAAGAAGATGTGATTGAAATGGAGTGGGATGTTGTCGGTTGTCTCAGCTTTAAGCGAGAAATGGGCAAATGGTCGAAGTTGCGTCCAGGTGAATTAGTCCCAACATGACTAATAATTCGTAATGACGCGACGCTCCTGTGTCGCTCTAAGCGAAGCTATGCCGCAGGCTTTACGCTGACGCTATCGAGGACTCGCTCTAAGCGAAGCTATGCCGCAGGCTTTACGCTGCGCTAACGTAATTCGTAATTCGTAATTGATTGAAGTTTCAAACCTTTAGGTTTAGTAATGGAAAAAGTCAAATTTGAGTATCTTGATTTCAAATACCTGTATTCATCTATGGGGTAATAATTACGAATTAACGATTACGAATAATGTTGACTAGAGAATCCCAATCTTTTAAAATCACAAAATACGCTTTAGCACTGCATACGACGACTCCCGAATTAGGTTTAGCGGTGAGTAGTTTTTTGGGTGAAACTCGTTCTCAAGTATGGAATTTGGGACGTGATTTATCCAGTCATATCCATCAATATTTAATTGAATTCATACAACCTCAAACTTGGATAGATTTGGCGTTTATTGCTGTTACCAAAGGGCCTGGTGGCTTTACGGGCACTCGCATTGGAGTTGTCGCCGCCCGAACTTTAGGACAACAATTAGATATTCCGGTATTTGCTATTTCTACTTTGGCGGCGGTAGCTTGGTCAAAAGTCAAAACAAGTCAAAATGTCATGACTGTTGCTGTAGAAATGCCAGCACAACGAGGTCAAGTTTTTGGTGCTATTTATCAATCTACACCGGATAATTCTCAACTCATAACTTTATCGGCTGATGCTGTATTTACACCAGAAGCATGGCAAGCTAAGTTAACTAATTGGAATAGTGATTATCAATTAATACAAGCGCAATCAGGTTTAGCAGCAACAGTAACAAGTATATTAGAACTAGCTTATTTAGAATGGCAGTTGGGTAGGCGTCCTAATTGGTCGGAAGCTTTACCATATTACGGTCAACATCCAGTAGAAAATTAAAAGTATATTCAGTTGAATAGTTTGGTAATAAACAATGACACCTATTAGTGCGATGATTACTCCTATTTCAACTATTCCACCTTTGGAAAATGGAGACAAGCTGACTCGCATTGAATTTGAACGGCGTTATGATGCGATGCCTCAAGTCAAGAAAGCTGAATTAATAGAAGGAACTGTATATATGGCATCACCTTTAAGATTTAGAAGCCATGGAAAACCACATGCCTATGTGATAACTTGGTTGGGTTTTTACGAAGCTAATACCGCTGGGGTGGAATTAGGTGATAATACAACTGTACGCCTTGATGCAGATAACGAACCTCAACCAGATGCATGTTTAAGAATTGCCAATGGTGGACAGTCGCGGATAACTGAAGATGATTATATCGCAGGTGCGCCAGAGTTAATTGTAGAAATTGCCGCAAGTAGTGTTTCTATTGATTTGCATGACAAGCTAAAAGTGTACCGCCGCAATCAAGTACAAGAGTATTTAGTGTGGCGAGTTTATGAGGGTGAATTTGATTGGTTAAAATTAAAAGATGGAGAGTATATTCAGCTTGAATGTGATGCTAACGGTATTATATGCTCTCAAATATTTCCGGGATTATGGTTGGATAAATCTGCTCTAATAGCAGGGAATTTAGCAAAGGTTTTAGAGGTTTTGCAGCAAGGATTAGTTAGTGCTGAACATCAAAAATAGTGATAATTCAATAGGCGATCGCTACTTTTATCTTTTATTGCTATACCTCTTAATGGTAAAAATCCCAAGTTCTGACAGTCTTATCTTTACTAACGCTCACTATCTTATCAGAGTTTGTCACCACTCCTAATACCCAATCAGTATGACCAGCCAAAGTTTGTAATAATTTACCATTTTGCAAATTCCATATCTTCACATTATTATCCATACCTCCAGTAACTAAATATCTGCCATTATTACTAAAATTTACAGATGTAATTTTTGCTGTATTTTTATCAAAACTTTGTAATAGTTCTCCTGTTTGCCAATTCCATACTTTAACAGTTTTATCCCAACTACCACTAGCTAGACTTGTACCATCGGGATTAAAAGCAAGAGAACGTACTGTATCAGTATGAGCTGGAATCGTACTAATTAATTTACCTGTTTGTAAATTCCAGATTTTGATTTTTTTATCGATTCCCCCACTAGCAAATACCTTACCATTGGGATTGATAGCCACAGAAAAAATTTGTCCTCTGTGTCCCATAACAGTATGCGTTAATTTACCAGTGTGTAAATTCCAAAATCTCAATTTACCTTCTTGATCACCACTGATAATAGTATTTCCATCTGGACTAACAGCAACAGAATCAATCGGAGTAAAACATTCAGATACAGTTCTCATTAATTGATTTGTTTGTAAGTTCCAGATTTTGATAGTTCCATCACTACTAGAACTCACAAGGATCTGATCGTTATTAGTTAGTGCTAGAGATTTGATAGTACCAGTATGTCCTCTTAAAGTAGCTTTAACTTTGCTTGTCTCTAAATTCAAAATTTTTATAGTTCTATCTTTACTGCCACTGGCTAAAGTTTTACCATCTTTGCTGATGGCAGCAGACCAAATAGCGTCAGTATGAGCAGTTATTGTTTGAGGTAGTTTAATATCTGCTACTTTTTTAGTTAAGGTTTCTGTTGGAGTCGGGGTTTCTGTTGTTTGGATAGGCTTTTTCACCATAGAAAAAGTCATGAAATTAAACACAGAAAAAAGCCAGAAAATGAGAATGGCTAGTGAAGCAATCCCCATTGCATAACCCATTTTTAAACTCTTGTTCCAAGGAAAAGGAAGTTCTAAAGTTCCTTTTCCTGTTGTTTCAACAAGTGTTTTATTAATTAGTATTTGACGATAATCTTCTACTTGATATTGTTTGTTTTCTTGCTGATTTAATAGAATATTTCCACTGGCGATACTGACTGCTTCTTGCTGATATACCAGTTTTTTCTGTGCTGCTGAAATTTGGGAAAATCTGACTTCTGCATTATTAGAGATAAATAAATTCAGTAACATTCCTTGTTGTAAGGCAATGTGACTTTCCTCACGCATTTTTGTAGAGATTGCTATGCCTTGACGCGCAGGGATGTATTTATTAAAATCTTGGATGAAAACGCCTTCGATAAAATCTGGCGTAATCTCTCTGTCTACCTGTGAGACAATTCCGGTTTGCAAGCAAGTAAAAATATTTTCTAATAACAGAGGTTGGAGTTTGCCAGCAAAGTAATAACAAATAAAGTATGGGATGTGAGCGCGACCAAAATCGTCAAATCCATCGTTATAAAGCCAGCCAAATAAAGTTTGTTCAGCTGAGATTTGATATAAGTATACAGCTTTATATTCTGCGCTTGGTGGGTCATAAGCGTCCCAATTTTTGTAAACTAATTGTTGTAAAAAAAATTGCTGGACTTCTGGGGGGATTTCTTCACTTTTGAAGATTTTAAAGCCCACGCCAGCAAAGCTAGTATAAATAATTTGACCAAAAAGCTGAGACATGGCGAATCGGGGAACTAAGTAATACGCTAATGTGCTGGTGGCACATTATTTGGTTAGGAATGTCATTTGTAAATACAAATTAACAATGACGACATTAAAAGGGGTTATTCATTTTTTATACATATATAATAGCTGAAAAACTAGAGTTATTACTTGTTAATGTGCAATTCCGCTTTTGTGAATTTGACTTTGTGATTGTTCTTTGAGAGGGAGTTGTTCTGGTGAGAGATTGAAAAATCCAAATGCGAATAATAGAGAACTGAAGATTCCTAATAAGCTAACACTTACTAGAGATAATACTAAAATGTATCTTCGGATTTGTGGTGATAGCACTTGTCCGATAAATAAACTTTGGGAAAGTCCGTTTGCTAGGTTTTGTTGGGCAAGAAAATGGTGATGTTTATTTAATTCTGCTAATAACCAAAGTAATGGTTCAGCAGCGCCTCTAGCCCTGAGAGCGGCGACGCCTTCCATAGAGACGATGGGAATGGCTGAGTAGAATTTTTGATAGTTAGCTTTGACTGCATCAAGGCGAGAAATTAGGGGTTGGAGACTCTGTTCAATTTTTAATTGAGTGACGGTACTCTGTTCTAAAAGGTCACATTTTGTGAGAATAATGGCAAAGGCGTATTTGATGCGATGTTGAGATACGAGGGATGCGATCGCAACTACTTGATGAAAGACTTCATCCAAGGATTTATTATACTCAGCATCGTGCAATAAAGAATGGGCGTTAATAAATACGCAGCATCCATGAGATGCGAGGATCATTTCTTGAAAGTCTGGGTTACGAATATCGCATGATTCACCTGGTATATCCCACCAACGAAAGTCACACAGGGTTTTTTTACCGAAGAGGTTATCGCGTTTTAAGCTGAAGTTAAAGCTGGTAATTTTAATTGTCGCGGGTGGATATAAGTTTGTGCGGGCAACATGGCTGAGAATTTTTTCCATGTTTGTTTGCACTTCGGTGTCTTGGCAATCAAACCAAAAATCATGGGGTTTATCGGCGTTTAATTCGGCGTAGCTTCCTGCTAAAAAAACTGTTTTGCCAACGCCGCGTTGACCGATGCTTAATAGGCTAAAGGTTTTAGGATTTTTTGTCATAGAGGTGTTTATTTAGGAGGGGGGAAAATAACCGCCAAGGTAAGAGGGTTTAAAGGATTTTTGGGGTGTGATTATTAGAAGCCAAATCCACGGAGGAATTGGAAGAGGAAGGCCATGGGGTTACTGCCACCACGACGACCGCGACGACGGGAAGAGGAGGAGGTAAAGGCTAGGGTGAATTGGCGGAAGCTATAGCCTGTTCTGGAGTTGGATGATAAATTTAAGCCGTTGCCGTTGGAGAGGCGAGTCTGGTCTTCTGCAAAGGAATCTATCGCGGTTTGTTGCAGGAAAAATCCTTCAAATCCACCGTTGATTTTCTCTTCTTCTGCGGTTGAAAGGTCGGTTAAGTAATCTGATTTTTTGATTTTGTCTGAGTTGGAGTTAGTCATAGTTTTGAGTGGGTCTAGTAGGATAAAAATTTGAGGTGGTCTCCAGGTATGGAACGTAATTGTTGCAATTCTCCTTGGATTTGAACTTCACCTTTATCTAGTAAAACAACCCAATCGGAACGTTCAATTACGCTGGGGCGATGAGTAATCATGATGGTGGTTTTACCCTGACGATGTTTTAGTAATCTATCTAAAACGTTGGCCTCGCTGACTGGATCTAATCCGGCTGTAGATTCATCTAAAATGAGGATAGGTGGATCTGTCAGGATGCCTCTTGCTATTGCTAATCTTTGTCTTTGTCCTCCTGATAAATTGGCACCGAATTCGCCTAAAACTGTTTGGTATTTGTTAGGCAATTGACTGATAAAATCGTCAGCATCAGCAATTTGACAGGCTCTAACTATTTGCTCAAATGAGATGTAGGGTGTGCCTAAGCGGAAGTTTTCTACAATACTACGACTCCAAAAATGCGCGTCTTGCGGCACGTAGATGACTTGTTGACGTAGACATTCTAGGGATAAGTCTTGTAGGTTGAAGCAATCTACACGGATATTACCGGAATTTGGTTGGTATAATCCAGCAATCATTTTGGCGAGGGTGCTTTTTCCACAACCTGATTTACCGATGAGTGCGATCGCCCGTCCTCCCGGTAATGTGAGGGAGAAATTCTCCATTAACTCTAGTCTTCCGGCGTGGTGGAAGTTGAGACGGTTACAGATAATATCTGCACCACCTGGAATTTGAGCATATGGTTTCTGCGTGTTTCCCGTTGTTTCTGGCGTTGCATCTATAACTTCACCCAATCGACTCACTGCCGTTTGTGTGCGGTAATATTCATCGACTAAGCCAATTAAAGAACCCATTAAAGCCAGGACATTTCCTTGCAGACTGTTAAAAGCTAAGAGTTGTCCAATACTCAACTCTTTATTAATTACCAATAAACTACCAAAACCTAGTAACGCAATACCCCCAATACTACTGACCATTTGAGAAAAAACACTATTGATAATACCAATTTGAACAGTGTTAAAAGTAATATTTGCTAAACGTCCAAACCGGGTTTGAAATTCTTCCCAAAATTGCGGTGCAGCATTAGTTGCTTTAATCACCAACGCACCTTTAAAAGTTTCTACTAATACCCCTTGATTTTCTGAGGATAAGACTAATAAGTTGCGGGTTGCTTGTTGTAAAACTGGCATGAAAGGTAGTGTTAAACCAGTCATCAACACACCAATCATCGTCACAGCAAGCGTTAACTTCCAGCTATAGAATACCATGAAGCTAAAAGAAATCGTAGCTACGAAAAACTGGCTAGGCAGTAAAGCCACGACTTGCGAAACTAATTGATTAATCTCATTAATATCTCGAAGACGGCTAACAATTTCACCACTACGCCTAGTTTCGTAATAACTCAGAGGTAAATGTAAAATTTTACGTCCAAATTCGAGGACAAATCCTAACTGTAATCTTTGGCTAAAATGAGCTATTAAAGTTGATTGTAATAATTGCAGTACGCCATTAAATAAACTCATCACCACCACAGCAACAATCACCACCGTGAGTAATTGCGTATCTTGTCTAACTAAAACATCATCTGTAAGAACTTGCAGAAGAAATGGACTAGCTAAAGACAAAAGACCCAAAACAATATTGATGAGTAAAACCCCAAAAATTAAACCGCGATACGGTAAGATGCGTTTAACAAATCGTCCAAAACCAGTTGTAACTTCCGATGGCAATTGCACAGAAGGAGATTCTGGATCTAACTCCAACAGCAACATAATGCCATTCCATGATCCTGCCAACTCCGCATGACTAAGATGACGAATACCCAAAGCCGGGTCAGCTACAACATATTTATTACCACGCTTACCATATAAAACTACCCAATGATAGCCTTTCCAATGAATAACCCCTGGTAAAGGAACTTCTTGCAGACTATTTAAAATTTCTGGAGAAGCCTTAACAGAACGAGTTTTAAATCCGAGATTTTCAAATCCTCTCTTTAAACCCAATAAAGTTGTTCCCAACTGCCCAGTTCCGACAGCTTCACGACTGCGGGTAATACTAATCATGCGTCCATAATACTTACAAATGGAAGCAAGACAAGCAGCACCACAATCCTCCTCACTAAGTTGGAGAACACATTGATAATTATTGCGGCGCATAGGAATAATTCGTAATTCGTAATTCGTAATTAAGATACAGAGAAACAAACACTATGGAAAAATAGAGAAGATAAATATCCTCTCTCTGTATCTCTGCGTCTGGAGCGTCTCTGCGTGAGATTAAAAAACCAATTACACCAAACGCAAAAATATCAAATAACTAAATATTCGATATCAAACGCATTTTGCGTAAGACAAACGTCATAACTGTCTCTTGACGAGAGATGATATCTGCTTTGCCCTCCATACCTGGTAGAAGTTGACATTGATGTTTACTGTCACCTACGTACATTTGCTTGGGTTCTATAATTACTTCATAAGCAGAAACCTGTTTTTCGGAATTTTGGACAATATCTCTAGGTACAGTTTTAACTTTGCCCTTCAGAGTACCGTAATCCGGGAAAGGACACGCAGAAACTTGCACTTGTACGTCTTGCCCTGCTTTAACTTTGTCAATATCACTAGGAGAGACTTGAGTTTTGAGGATTAAAGGCGCATCTTGAGGGGCAATATAGGCAATGGCTTCTCCTGGGCGGACGATTTGTTGGGCGTTACGCAGTTGGAGTTGGAGGAGAGTACCAGTAGTAGAAGCACGGATAATGGTTTGCTGAAGATCGTTATTTAATTGTTGTAGTTCTTTTTGATTGCGATCGCGTTGTTTTTGCTGTTCTAATTTTTGTTGCAGCAATGTCTGGTTTTCTTTACTCAACGCTGCTAGGGTAGCTTTACCTTTGGCTGTTTCTTGGCGAATGCGTTGCATCGCTACAGTAACAGTTGAGTTGCTGGGGTTGAGGGCGGTTTCAGCACGTTTTAAGTTAAGTTGAGCAACTGTCAAGGCTTGTTGCTTCTCATCTATAAGATTTTTGGTTGAAAGTTTCGCTTGTTCTAGCTTGGCTTGGGCAGTATTGACGGCTTGTTCTTTCTCTTCTATCAAGGTGCGAGGAATCGCCCCAGAAGCAGAAACTTTTCGCAACCTGTCGCGTTGGGTTTTTGCTAGTTTCAGTTCTTCTTCGGCTTCTTTGACAGTTACAGATATTACTTGTTCTTTCTGTAATCTTTCCAGTTGAGCTTTTGCTAATTGTACAGCAGCTTCTGCTTGATTTTTATCCGCCTGGGCTTTAACTTGTTCGTCTTGATAGTTGCGTTCCGTTCCTGTCAACTCAGCTTCAGCGGCGGCGACGTTGCGATTAACTAAGCTGGTTTCTGCGGCTATTTGCGATTCGAGATTTTTGATTTGGGCGTTAATTTGCTGGATTTGCAATTCGCTTTGTTGAATGCTGCTTTGCAGTTGGCTTTTCTGAGTTTGCAGACGCGAGTCATCTATCTGGGCGATCGCATCTCCTTGTTTGACTTTTTGATTTTCACTCACCAAAATTTTGGTAACTGTGCCTTCTACCGCTGCTTGAACTAATCGTAAATCTCCGGCTGGGCGAACTGTAGCTGCAACCTTCACAGCAGTACTGTATTTAAGAACTGTAGATAAAGCAACTGCCCCACCAAAAATAGTCAATATAAAAGCACTCCCAATAATTACCCAAGGACTAATCCTGGGGAGAAACTCATTTCCTTGAATTGCTGGTAATTGTTCAGGAGTCGGAGTTTCTAGCATAGTCATATCAGTAAATAAAGATAATTTTATAAATGTTAAAAAAGAGAAAGGGTAAAATATAAACTTGATAATTTACCCTAGATATCTACCTTTGAAGATGCGATTAATTCACGAGAACTAATCGCACTAATTCATTCATTTACAGATTGATGCTGAATAATTCATGAGCAAAGGTATTGGTGTTAGCAGCACCGATCACACGGGTTACTTCGCCACCATTGCCATTAGATTTCACGCTAGAAATGGAAGCTAGTTGTTGCTGAGAGAAACCAGTACCAACAACGTTATTGAGGTCGATACCGCCAACAGAACCAATACTCAAACCACCAGCGATCGTTTCTTCTTGAGCAGCAGATAAATCAACTAGTAAATCAGATTTGTTGAAGTCAGACATGATTTTTACCTCTATTGTGATGTGATTGAACTAATGGGATAGGTTAATAGAAACTACAGATTGATGCTGAACAATTCTTTAGCAAAGGTATTGGTGTTAGAAGCACCGATTACGCGGGTTACTTCACTACCATCTTTACCAGATTTCACGCTAGAAACAGATGCTAGCTTTTGTTGAGAGAAACCAGTACCAACAATGTTCTTGAGGTCGATACCTTCAAGAGAACCGATGCTTAAACCACCAGCGATCGCTTCTTCTTGATCAACAGATAAATCAACTAGTAATTCAGATTTATTGAAATCAGACATGATTTTTACCTTTATTGTGATGTGACTGAACTAATGAAACAGATGGATTGAAATTACAGCTTGATGCTGAACAATTCATGAGCAAAGGTGTTGGTGTTAGCAGCACCGATTACGCGGGTTACTTCACTACCATTGCCATTAGATTTCACGCTAGAAACAGAAGCTAGTTGTTGCTGAGAGAAACCAGTACCAACAACGTTGTTGAGGTCGATACCACCAACTGAACCTAGACTTAAACCACCAGCGATCGCTTCTTCTTGATCAACAGATAAATCGACTAATAAATCAGATTTGTTGAAGTCAGACATGATTTCTACCTCTAGTTAATGTGATTGAATTAATGAAACAGAATGATGAAAATTACAGCTTAATGCTGAACAATTCGTGAGCAAAGGTATTGGTATTAGCAGCACCGATCACGCGGGTTACTTCACTACCATTGCCATTAGATTTCACGCTAGAAATAGATGCTAGTTGTTGCTGAGAGAAACCAGTACCAACAACGTTGTTGAGGTCGATACCACCAACTGAACCTAGACTTAAACCACCAGCGATCGCTTCTTCTTGATCAACAGATAAATCAACTAGTAATTCAGATTTATTGAAATCAGACATGATTTTTACCTTTATTGTGATGTGACTGAACTAATGAAACAGATGGATTAAAATTACAGCTTAATGCTGAACAATTCATGAGCAAAGGTGTTGGTGTTAGCAGCACCGATTACGCGGGTTACTTCACTACCATTGCCATTAGATTTCACGCTAGAAATAGAAGCTAGTTGTTGCTGAGAGAAACCAGTACCAACAACGTTGTTGAGGTCGATACCACCAACTGAACCTAGACTTAAACCACCAGCGATCATTTCTTCTTGAGCAGCAGATAAATCGACTAATAAATCAGATTTGTTGAAGTCAGACATGATTTTTACCTCTAGTTGATGTGACTGAATTAATGAAACAGATGGATTGAAATTACAGATTGATGCTGAAAAATTCGTTAGCAAAGGTATGGGTGTTAGAAGCACCGATCACACGGGTTACTTCACTACCATCTTTACCAGACTTAACGCTAGAAACAGAAGCTAGTTGTTGCTGAGAGAAACCAGTACCAACAATGTTTTTGAGGTCGATACCGCCGCCAACTGAACCGATGCTTAAACCACCAGCGATCGTTTCTTCTTGAGCAGCAGATAAATCAACTAATAATTCAGATGTTTTGTTGAAGTCAGACATGATTTTTACCTCGATTAAATTTGATTAATGTTGAGTTTTAGATTTGGGTAGTTAGTCAGTTTTATTTTTTTTATTTACTGCATAATTCATGCATAAAAGCAAGATATCATTACAGGACTAACTGTTTTTATTTGAGTAAGAAACTTGTGTTTGTTTCATGTTTAAACTCTAATTCAAAAAAAAGAATAATGTCCATGAAAATCGACATGTAAAAAGGACAAAACAGTTACAGTTTTTTCAAAACAAGATAGGTAAAACAACTCAAAACTCTAACGAAAAGCAGTTTTTAACTTATTCGCCAGTTTGATAAGTTTTAAGAGGTTAGATATTAAGAATAAAAATAAAACAATAATGTCCCTAATATTAAAAATTGAGATAAAAAAGAAAAATCAGCACCAGAATATCTGATGCTGATTGCTAAAACTTCAGCCGTATATTGGGATTTTTAAATATTAATTGAAAAGGTCAAGCTACTCAAAAAATAAATATAATAACTCTTCTATGTTTGATGATTAAACATCTACACAGTTTTATTTATGACGTTGTAAATTATTTTTGTATGTCTGTTAGTTTGTACTTTTGAATATTAGCTTTGCTGAATCAGCAAGTTAAATTTTGACAAATAAAGTTTAGTGGAGAGCAGTAAATAAAAGATGATTTTCCTATATTCATTCTTTAGCCTCTGCAAATCATAATTTATAACAATCATCATGCTGACAACATCCTTTTCTGAGTAAGTTACAAGTTGTCAAAGGAGACATTACTAGGGATTTATTGTTATATTACGAGTCTTTTGAGTGAAACTTGTTGTCGTTTCTGTTTTTGAAACGGGGAATGGACTTCTGTGCGAGACGCTATGTGTAGCTTGCTTAAGCGAAGGGGTACGTTCTCATGTCAAAGATGCTACGCGTAGATAGAAAGCTGCATGATGCGATTTTAGTTTTTGGAGTTGGGACAAGAAAATGAGAAATTATAGTTATGCTGGCTTTCGCCAGACTCTAGTATGTCAAAATGAAGATGACCGAAACCTCAAGGTGAGCGATCGCTCCTAAAGCTAGACAAAGGATTGACCTGAGCAATGGCAGACCCAACAAATCATAATGAAGCTGGCGAAGTAGCTCCCAGTGTCGCTGAAGACAATGCTCCTAGCACCAACGAACCAGTAGCGACGGATATACCTACTGCCAACGCGCCAGATCCCAAAGCCGCGAACCCAGAAACTAACCCCAACGCTGCCAAAGAAGCTGCACCACCCAAGCGAGAAAAACCCGCCGCCGCTAAAGCAGCGAAAAAAGAAAAAGCTCCAGCTGTTGAAGACAAGCCATTTGTAGAGTTTATACAACAAGATTACTTGCCTGCGTTACAAAAGGCGATCGCTCAGCAAGGAGTACAAGATTTACAGGTGTCTTTTGCTAAGCAAAAAGTTCCGATTACAGGCTTTAATTCAACCGAAGAGTATTGGCAAGTCATTGGCAGTTGGCAAAACGGGTTACGCCAGTTTAACTTGTATTTCCCTGAAGAAGACATCCAAGGGAAAAAGGGATTTTCCTGTAATGAAGGTAAAAAACCTAGCACCCTTGAGTCATTCCTCATTGATGAGCGCAAAATCACATTAGACCTATTGGTGTTTGGCTTGGTACAACGCTTGAATGGTCAAAAGTGGCTAGGTAGAAATTAACTAAGTTCGTGGAAATGATAGGTGACGGCTCCAGAAATGGGGTCGTTGTCTATTTTCACATAACCTGATTTCAGTATCTCCTTAAGAACAGCCTCTACTTCCGCAAAGCTAGCACCCGTTGCCTTCACACCTTGAGTCACAGTCAAAAAACCACCCTTACTTTCTGCTGCTTCGAGCAGTTTAACCATGAGTTGGTTACCAGTTGGGTGATGAACTTGAGAAGCAACAGCAGATTGATTGAGAGGTACACCCAAAGGAGATAAACCAGCTTTTAACCTTAGTTTCAGTTCATATTCATCAACCATACTAGGGATCAAAAATATATCCACCAACTGCCCTACATATAAAAAACCCAAAGTACATAGCCACAACAAACCTGTAAATACCTTGCCATTATATAAACGGTGCAGCCCTCCCACACCAAAAAAACCGACTGCACAGAAGATATAAGAGACAAGAAGACGGTCTTTATTCTGATTGTTTTCAAGATTCATCTTGCTTTTAGCCCTTTGGATTCGCTCTTGTTATCTAAGATGGTTTTTCCACACTAGCTAAATCTTTAACGAGTGGTGGAAACCCCACAAATCACATCCCTTACACCCCTAGTTTAGCGACTACCAATTTATGATTTACGATTCCGCAACGATTTGGCTATTGTTGCAACTCTTAACGTTTTTCTGACGAGTTTCTCACCCGTACCTTGGTAGACTAATTTCTATACAAATTGATTATTGTCGGCTGTTACGCCTTGTCAAAGCATTACCTTTGGCTTTCGGGTGTACTCATGATCATAAAAGATACTCATTGCAATCAAGACATGGTAGATTCCCTAAAAAAACCAGGCTTTGAAGAAATGCGGCCAGGGATTAAAATCCCGGCAAAAGAAACCTTGTTAACACCTCGGTTTTACACTACCGATTTTGATGAGATGGCGCGGATGGATATTTCCGTCAACGAAGACGAGTTAAAAGCCATTCTAGAGGAGTTTCGCGCCGACTACAATCGTCATCACTTTGTTCGGGACACCGAGTTTGAACAATCCTGGGATCATATTGACGGGGAAACTCGGCGGTTATTCGTGGAATTTCTAGAACGTTCATGTACAGCAGAGTTTTCGGGCTTTTTGCTGTATAAAGAATTGGGCCGTCGTTTGAAAGACAAAAGCCCAGTCTTGGCTGAGTGCTTTAACCTGATGTCACGAGATGAAGCCCGTCACGCAGGCTTTTTGAATAAAGCCATGTCGGACTTTAACCTTTCTCTAGACTTAGGGTTTCTCACTAAGAGCCGTCAGTATACCTTCTTTAAACCGAAATTCATCTTTTACGCTACTTACCTTTCGGAAAAAATCGGGTATTGGCGCTACATCACCATTTATCGCCATTTAGAAGCACATCCCGAAGACCGGATTTATCCAATTTTCCGATTCTTTGAAAACTGGTGTCAAGACGAAAACCGTCATGGCGACTTCTTTGATGCAGTGATGAAATCTCAACCACAAATCCTGAACGACTGGAAAGCTAGACTGTGGAGTCGGTTTTTCCTGTTGTCGGTGTTTGTCACAATGTATCTCAATGACATCCAACGCAAAGACTTTTATGCATCAATTGGGTTGGATGCGCGAGAATATGACATCTATGTAATTAAGAAGACTAACGAAACCGCAGGTAGAGTCTTCCCTGTGATGCTGGATGTAGAGAATCCAGAGTTTTATGAGCGGTTAGACCTTTGTATAAAAAACAACGAAAAGCTAACAGCGATCGCTAACTCTAACACTCCCAAATTCCTGCAATTCTTCCAGAAGTTGCCACTTTACATCTCTAACGGTTGGCAGTGCTTGCGCCTGTACTTGATGAAACCGATAGATGCTGCTGTTGCACAAGGCACAGCTCGCTAGAGGGTTATAGTTTTTACAAAAACTTCAGTAGTTCTGTCTAGTACAGGACTATTTTTTTGCTAAAAAAGCAATCCTGCTGGGGACGCGGGGACGCAAAGAAGCAAACAGAGATATACCACCCCATTCCCCATTCCCTGTGGGTTGAGCGTTCGCGCAGCGTCTCCGACAGGAGAAGTCGAAACCCACTGCTCATTCCCAATGACTAATGACCAATGACCAATGACCTCTCAAACCAATTATGGACAGCAAATCAAGATTTAGCACAAGCTTGCTTAGAGCATCCTTTTGTGCAAGGAATTGCTAATGGTAGCCTTGAGCGGTGGAAATTTGCTTACTATGTAGGGCAAGATGCTTTTTTCTTGCAAGCTTTTGCTCGTGCTTATAGTCTTGCTGCGGCAAAAGCACCAGACTGGATAGGATTTACTATATTTCACAATCTAGTTGGTGGTGTTGTAGAAGAACTGCGACTACATGAAAGCTATGCTGCCCAATGGGGAGTTAACTTACACTCTGTAGAACCTGGTGCAGCTACCCGTCGCTATACTGACTTTTTGTTGGCTACTGCTTGGAGTGGCGATGTTGGTATAACTGCTGCGGCCATGTCTCCTTGTATGCGTCTTTATGCTTTTTTAGGAAAACAGTTGGCTGATGGGGGAATTCCCAATCATCAGTATACCGATTGGATTCGTACTTACAGTAGCGCAGATTTTCAACCATTAGCACAACAATTAGAAAATTTGGTTGATAATTATGCTGCTGCCAACGCTTTGATTTACTCTACTTACCGTTATGCAATGCTGTGTGAGCAAGATTTTTTTCAAGCTGCCTGGATGGTTTAGCAGTCTATGAGATGCAAAATTGCCAACGCTATGATTAAAGTAACCAGAAATCTCAAACTCTTTATTCTCTCTGCGCCTCTGCGCCTCTGCGTGAAATAAATCATCCCGCAATTATGCAACGCCGAAATAATTATGTCTACTCGTCCTATTTATCTCGATTGTCACGCCACTACACCTGTGGATGAACGGGTAATGGCCGCTATGATGCCTTATTTTACAGAATACTTTGGCAATCCATCTAGCATTAATCATATTTATGGTTGGGAGGCAGAAGCTGCTGTTAAACAGACGCGAGAAATATTAGCAGCAGCAATTAATGCTACTCCTGAAGAGATTGTATTTACCAGCGGTGCAACTGAAGCTAATAATTTAGCTATTAAAGGTGTCGCAGAGGCTTACTTTCAAAAAGGTCAGCATATTATGACTGTGGCTACTGAACATAGCGCAGTTATTGACCCTTGTAAATATCTCCAAACACTCGGTTTTGAAGTTACTTTTCTCCCAGTCAATCAAGATGGACTAATTGATTTAGCAAAATTAGCAACAGCCTTTCGTCCCGAAACGATTTTGGTGTCGGTAATGGCGGCAAATAATGAAATTGGTGTGTTACAGCCGTTGACAGAAATTGGCCAAATGTGCCGCGATCGCAATATCATTTTTCATACAGATGCAGCTCAAGCGCTTGGTAAAATCCCCCTTGATGTCCAAGCAATGAAAATTGATTTGATGTCATTAACTGCACACAAATTATATGGCCCGAAAGGCATCGGTGCGCTATACGTCCGCCGGCGCAACCCCAGAGTACAACTCGCACCTCAGCAACATGGTGGTGGACACGAGCGGGGGATGCGTTCTGGTACATTGTATACACCGCAAATTGTCGGCTTTGGCAAAGCCACAGAAATCGCTCTAGCAGAACAAGCCACAGAAACCCAACGCCTCACCGAATTACGGCATAGTTTGTGGCAAAAGCTTTCACAACTACCGGGGATACATCTCAACGGACATCCCACCCAACGCCTAGCAGGAAACTTAAATATTAGTGTTGAGGCGGTAGATGGGGCTGCACTGTTGCTAGGATTGCAACCAGTAATGGCAGTATCTTCTGGGTCTGCCTGTTCGTCAACAACTACTGCACCCTCTCATGTTCTCACAGCATTGGGACACACCGAACAACTAGCCTACGCCTCAGTGCGATTTGGCATAGGACGGTTTAACACCCAAGCAGAGATCGATACTGTAGCACAACATGCGATCGCAACTATTCAAAGTCTACGTAAACAAGCGACTTTGGTGTAGGGAATCGAGAACTCAGGGCCCCACTCCCTCCGGGAGCGGGGATTAGGGGTAATGGGAATTGGGGACTGGTGTATATCTCTGTTTGCTTGTTTGCGTCCCCCTCATCCCCCTCATCCCTCAATAAGGATCTGAGCTAAATCGTCCCCTTTTCACGCTTCTGAGGTAATATCCTGATGTTGGGATGTTTCTGAGGTTAAATGTATCGCCTCTGGGAACTCTCCAAATTTTGTAGTCATAAAAGCTCAAAGGTGTTCGGGGTTTGCATTCTTCTGGTGGATGATCTCCTAGTACAAAATATGCTGCACCTCTGCCGATGACTTTTGCCAGACCATTTTTATCGATAACAACAGATGTCTCCTCACTAACGGCTATTCCTAAAGCACTGCGCGATACACCATCCTGAATTTGACGAGCAATAAAAGCCATAATTCGACCCATTCTTTTGCGTCTGTCGAAGTGTGTATCAACTATGGTTCCTTTCAAATAGCTCCAGTGAAAAAAGTTGTAGGTAAAGGTAATATTCTGATAAGGATCTTCAAGCGCGTCTTTTGTCTCAATACTCTCTTCACAAGCGCAAGAATCATAAATGAACTCACTTTGAATCATTGCACCTGCACTAGTGCCACCAACACCACCACCTCTGGCGTAAACTGATTTGACAGCAGCCTCTAGAGCAGTGTTTTTCCAATTACGGATATATTGACATTGGTCGCCGCCAGCAAAGAAAATTACCTCAGCGTTTTTCACTTTTTCAATGATCGCTGCTCTGTTTGCGTCTTGTCTATTGCTAATGACAAGAGTTTGGACTGAATTGACGCCTCTCATCCTGGAAATTAGCCGATTGTACTCGTCATCTCCATAAGCGCGAATGACCACAACATCTATTTTGGTGGCACAGTCAGTGCATCCTCTAACTTGATTAATCATCCACTGAATAGCGTCATCTATATCGGGGCCACCCCCACCTAAGCTGAGAACCGGCCCGCCTAAAGCAGGGCGGACAATGACGGTATTGTCCTGGAAGTAGCCTTTCAGGTATGCTGTAAGACGGGATATGAATAAACTTCCCATCCTAAACAAATAAGTTACTGCATTCTGCAAGCGTTGTACTATGTTTGGGGATGCCTTTGTCATGCTAGCCTTTGAAAGCAAACTGCAATTATTGCTAACTCTCTCATCACAAAGCCGAAATTCCCAGCGTACAGGGCTTGTACTGTTTTTTAACGCAAAATAACGCAGAGTAATAATTGATTCTCTGCACTAATCTGCAAAAACCTCAATATTACTCAGTAATCCGCTGTGATTTTTGAAATTGCTTGCGTGGGTTGGGAGTAGGGAGTGCAGAAAAAGCCTTTTCGATTGGTAGACTGAAGTGCTGACTACGAACGTAGCTAAAAAGTGGCGATCGCATTTCTACTATATTAGTATTAGGCTGATTAATCAAAAGCGGACTGTGACCACTACAATACACTGGCGGGAGCGAGTTGGTAATCAACGAGATTGGGTTTGGCGTGGCTGGCAAATTCGCTACACCTATATCCGTCCTGCTCAAAATTACGACAAGACAACACCCCTAATTTTGCTACATGGCTTTGGCGCTTCTATTGGTCATTGGCGGCATAACTTAGAGGTTTTAGGTGAGTATCACACAGTCTATGCTCTAGATATGTTGGGTTTTGGTGCCTCTGAAAAAGCCCCAGCTAATTACAGCATCGAACTTTGGGTAGAACAGGTTTACGACTTTTGGAGAACATTTATCCGTAAACCAGTAGTTTTAGTGGGTAATTCCAATGGTTCATTGATTTCTCTGGCTGCTGCTGCTGCTCATCCCGACATGGTACAAGGTATAGTGATGATGAGTTTACCAGACCCGTCATTAGAGCAAGAAGCAATTCCGCCAATTCTGCGACCAGTCGTTAGAGCGATTAAAAATATTGTTGCCTCTCCGTTGATATTGAAACCTGTGTTTCATCTAGTCCGCCGTCCAGGTGTAGTACGCCGTTGGGCAAGTCTTGCTTACGCCAACCCAGAGGCTATTACCGATGAACTAATCGAAATTTTAGCTGGCCCTCCCCAAGACCGGGGTTCTGCTAGGGCTTTCAGTGCTTTATTTAAAGCCGCAATTGGCATGAGCTTTAGCCCTAGTGTCAAGTTAATGTTACCAACCTTAACAATTCCCATGCTTTTGATTTGGGGGCAAAAAGATCGGTTTGTTCCCCCAGTGCTTGCTAGTCAATTTATTCAATACAACGAGAAACTAGAACTACTCAATTTAGATGATGTGGGGCATTGTCCTCATGACGAATGTCCAGAAAAAGTTAACCAAGCCATTTTAGAACGAATTGAGAAATGGATTGGCGATCGCATCACCGAAAATTAAATCAGTTATCAGTTTTGGGCGAATAGAATTCGCTACTACACAAGCGAAGTCCGCCTGCGCGGACTAACCAAAAATTAGGTCTTTCAAACCCACGGAGGTGGGTTTTGTCTGTGTAGCCAAGCCAGTGCGTTGGGGAAACACTGCGTTGCGCGGGTTCCCAAGGCACTCCGTTGGGCGGCTTTGCCGACTTGAAGGAAGTGCCGTCGCGTTGAAGCAAGTGTTGTCGGCTTTGCCGACTTGTAGACGCCCGGAGGGCGGCTTCCCACAGGGTAGCAACTGGCGCGCGATTTCCAATCGCTTTACTACTAGCCAATCGAAGCTTGGCTAGTATCAACATCTGTAGTGCCGTTCACCGAACGTGCCACAGAAACCATTCTATCGAGAATTTCTTGGCTAGGAACCTTGCCTTTTAATACCACAGTGCTGCTAGTTTGAGCAACCCACAGAGTTTCAACATCAGTAAGTTGGGAATCTTGATCAAATGCCAATGCTACCCGCTTTGCCAATCCACTTTGATCATATTCTCCGTTTAATCCTACACGCTCTGGAGGTATGGATTGAGTAGTGGTGGCTGCACTAGTGCTAACAGCTTGTGGAACGTCCTGTGGAGTAGGATTTACTTCTGCGTTTTGGGGTTTTTCCATCCCAAAGAGTCTTTTTAACCAACTCATAAAAATTTTTCTCCAAAATAAAAGGGCTTATTCCTTTGAGTATAAAAGCTTAGTGACAATGCAGCATCTGCCTATGAAAAGATATGTACTTTGATAGATTAATGCTTACAGGATGATTTCTGGACAATTTTTCTTTAGGATTGCAACGAGTGCAACCATTGAGTTTAAAATAGAAAATCTGACTTAAAATTAGTGCGGCAGTAAGTCTAGCGCAGCCGTTAGTTGAGTTTGCGTTCCTCGAATACTGCTTAACGCCTCTATTGGCAAGATGAAACACACATTATCAGTTCTAGTAGAAGATGAAGCGGGTGTTCTCTCCCGTATTTCTAGTTTATTTGCCCGTCGTGGTTTTAATATTGAGAGCCTCGCTGTTGGGCCAGCCGAGCAGGGAGGAGTTTCTCGAATTACGATGGTTGTACCTGGTGACGATCGCATTATTGAGCAACTCACCAAGCAATTATATAAGTTAGTTAACGTTCTCAAAGTACAAGATATTACCGAGACTCCTTGTGTAGAGAGAGAATTAATGCTTTTGAAGGTGAATGCTACTAGTAGTAATCGCTCAGAAGTAATCGAATTGTCTCAAATTTTTCGGGCGCGAGTCGTTGATGTCGCGGAAGATTCTCTCACTTTAGAAGTTGTAGGAGATCCAGGTAAAATGGTAGCGATCGTGCAAGTGCTGCAAAAATTTGGTTTAAGGGAAATTGCCCGCACTGGCAAAATCGCCTTAACCCGTGAATCAGGCGTGAATACTGAGTTACTCAAATCTTTGAAAGTAGGGAGTAGGGAGTAGGGAGTAGGGAGTAGGGAAAGAAGAATTGGGAATGGGGAATTTTCATTGGTTATTCTCCGCGTCCCCGCGTCCCCCTCATCCCCCTGCCTCTACTAAGTTTCTAACATTTGCAAATTATGCAAGGTAGCATAAAGTCCACCTTGTTGTAGTAGTTCTTCGTGGCTTCCTTGTTCGATTAATTCTCCCCGCTTGAGAACAAAAATTCTGTCTACGTTGCGAATTGTAGACAGACGGTGAGCGATAATAATAGCGGTACGTCTAGCTAAAAGCTGACCTAATGCCTGTTGAACTAATGCCTCTGTTCCCACATCTAGGCTAGCGGTGGCCTCATCTAAAACCAAAACTTGAGGATCGCGAATAGCAGCACGGGCAAAGGCTAAAAGTTGCTTTTGACCACTCGAAATATTTGTACCCCGTTGTCTGAGTTGAGTGTTGTAACCTTGGGGTAATTCTTCAATAAACTGAGCAACATTAGTTTTCTCTGCGGCTTCTTGAATTTCTTCAAAAGTATAGCTATCCCCTAAAGTAATGTTACTTTTAACATCGCCAGCAAACAAAAAGCCTTCTTGTAAAATTACAGCTAAATAACGTCGCAGTTCTGCTTGTGGTAGTTCGCGGATATCCACACCATCTACAAGAATGCGCCCTTGGGTGGGTTCGTAGAGGCGACACAAAAGACGAATGATGGAACTTTTACCCGCACCTGTCGGCCCGACTAATGCGACTTTTTCACCAGGACGAATGATGAAATCTAGGTCTTTAATGACATAATCATCGTCTTTGTAGGCAAACCAAACGTGATCAAAGCGGATTTCTCCTAATTCCGGGGCCGCATTTAAATCTGGAGATTCTAACTCTGCCAGGATCTCATCTATGTAGCCGAATTTAGCATCAAATATCGAAAAACGAGTATTGGCGCGATCGCGTATTTCTATCGGTTCATCTAAAATATCGCTAACTCGTTCAATAGCAGTAAACCCAGCTTGAATGACGGTAAATTTTTCGGCAAACTCCCGCAAGGGGTCGAATAATCGCTGAGCATACAAAATAAATGCTGATAAAATTCCAAAAGTCAGATTTTTACCTAACAGCAACCATCCACCCATTCCCAAAACCGCTGCGATCGCAATCAAGCCAATCCATTCTAAGGTTGCTGAAACAGCTGAATCATAAAAAATTGTCCTATCTACCTCTTTGATATAGCGGTTATTGGTATTACGAAACAATTCTGCATTAAATTTTTCTCGCCGGAATAATTGTACAACATTGATACCAACAATGTTTTCTTGGATCTGGGAGTTTAAGGCAGAAAGTTCTTCCCGTGCTTTGTAATTTGCTTTGCGATACTCTTGTTGGAAGTAAATTATTACCCATGTAACTGGTAAAAGCATCACCAGCAATAAACAGGCAAGTTGCCACTGGATAGAAAACATCAAACCGATAATCACCAGCATGTAAAACAAATCGGATACAATGCCAATTGCGCCAGTGGAAAACACATCTCCTAAGACTTCCACATCGCTAGTGAGTCTGGTAATTAATTTACCTACAGGCGTTCTGTCAAAAAAACGTACTGCTAGAGATGTCACATGACCAAACAAATCTTGGCGAATTGCTGCGGTGACTTGTTGGCCTAGCTTTTGCACTAAATAACCCTGAAACCCTACTAGTATCAAACGTACCGTAATTGTGATCAATAATAATATTTCTAGGATTTGTAACCCTTGCCACAAAGGACGATTCCTTAGAAACTCATAGGTACTGGATTCATTACGGATTAATGATATAACCTGTCCAATCAACAGTGGTGGTAAAGCATTAGCTATAGCGATTGGCACTAATAAAACCATTGACAGCGCCAACAGTTTGCCACTACGACGACCGTAAGGTACTAGACGCAAAAATAACCGCCAGTCATTGTCACGCCGACGGTGTTGAGTGTAAGATTTTTTCAGAGATTGATAGATGCTCATAGTTAAGAGCATTATATTATTAATTTTTTCGATGGGAATAACACGCTTTTTTAAAGTAGCGTTTATGTTCCTTCTCTGATACCATGCCTGAGACAGAAACCGCAAGAGTGCGAGTAAAAGGGAACAGGAAACAGGGGAGAAATAACAAACACTCACTCATCACTCCCAATCTCCAGTCCCCAGTCCCACCGGGAGCGGGGGCCCCGAGTTCCCCAATCCCTACTCAGTCACAGATTGCATCTGCTTGAGAAAACTGTGCAGTTTTTCGCCTTCAATCACTTCTGTTTCCAAAAGTTGAGTGGCGATCGCTTCTAGCAATTCTCGATTCTGTTTGAGAATCTCTAAAGCTTGGGCGTGGGCTGTTTCCACAATTTCCTTGACTTCGCTATCAATGGCTTTGGCTGTGTCTTCACTCACCATCCGGCGGGGATTGGGCGCACCGTTGCCTAAAAACATTGCTTGCTGACCTTGCTGATAAGCCAATGGCCCCAAAACTTTGCTCATCCCATAGGTTGTTACCATTCTCTCAGCTAAATCGGTTGCTCGTTGCAAATCATTAGAGGCCCCAGTAGTAATACTGCCAAAGACGATTTCTTCAGCCGAACGTCCTCCCAACAAGGTAGCAATTTGACCCCGCAATTCTGCCTCATTCATCAAAAAGCGGTCTTCGGTTGGTAACTGCAAAGTATAACCTAATGCTGCCATACCACGGGGAATTATGGAGATTTTTTCCACGCGATCGCTACCTGGCATCGATGCCCCAACCATTGCATGACCAACTTCATGATAAGCAACAATCTTTTTCTCAGTATCGCTTAATACTCTGCTCTTTTTCTCTAAACCTGCGACTATCCGCTCAATAGCTTCGGCAAAGTCAGCTTGGGCGATGGTTTGACGTTGATTACGAGCTGCTAATAATGCAGCTTCATTCACCAAGTTGGCTAAATCTGCACCAGCAAAACCGGGAGTACGAGTGGCGATCGCTTTTAAGTTTACATCTTCGCCTAGTTTGACCTTTTGAGAGTGAATCTTGAGAATTGCTTCACGACCAGATAAATCGGGACGATCTACCAACACTTGACGGTCAAAGCGACCTGGACGCAACAAGGCAGGGTCAAGGGTTTCCGGCCGGTTGGTGGCTGCTAAGACAATCACCGTCGCATCTCCAGCCGCAAAACCATCCATCTCGGTCAATAACTGATTGAGAGTTTGTTCGCGTTCATCATTACCACCGTAGAAGCCATTGCTACTACGAGATTTACCAATCGCATCCAATTCATCGATGAACACAATACAGGGAGCCTGCTTTTTCGCCTGCTCAAACAAGTCGCGCACTCTCGAAGAACCCACACCAACAAACAGTTCTACAAATTCAGAACCAGAGATACTAAAGAATGGCACTCCAGCTTCCCCAGCTACGGCTTTAGCCAAAAGTGTTTTACCCGTACCTGGAGGGCCCACCAATAGCACACCTTTAGGAATCCTCGCTCCAATTTGCGTAAAGCGTGATGGAGTCTTAAGAAAATCTACGATTTCTACTAACTCGGTCTTAGCCTCTTCTACCCCAGCCACATCTGCAAAGGTAATTTTTGCTGATTCGCCTTCAACATAAACTTTAGCTTTACTCTTGCCAATCGAGAGAACACCTTGTTGACCACCGCCACGAGCGATAAAGAATTGCCAGATAGCGATAAAAATCAGTGGTGGGACAATCCAACCCAGCACAGTTGTAAACCAACTATTTTTGGGTGGAGGCGTAGCAGCAAACTCTACTCCTTTTGACTCCAGCAGTTTAGGCAACTCTAAATCAAAGATTGGCGTAGTTATAAATATTGGGCCAGGATCACCACTCTCGGTTTTTAATTGATAACGGATCTGGTTTTGACCAACAGAAACGCGGCTAACTTCCCCTTCCTGCACCTGATGAATAAACAAGCTATAAGGAACCCCAGCAGGCCCCGAAGCAAATAAGCTAGGCAAAAACAGATTTAAGAGCAGGAATAATCCTGATACCGCTAGCAATATGTTAGCAATCAGCCGAGAACGGGGTGGTTTAGGCTGTTCTTTTATTGTCATGTGTGTTACCAATCCTTGGAGTTAAAACTGTAGAAAACTTCGCTCATTAAGCAGCACTGAGCAGTGTGCTATATCGCTTCTAGCCAATCAAAAATTTGAGCTAACTGATCTAGCGTTACCAGCCCATACTGCCAGAGTGTCATGGCGATGAAGTTGGGGGTTTGTTCACAACGTCGTAAGGCGAAGGAAATTGCACCATCAGAAACACCTAACTCTTGTTGTAGAAAATTAATTAATTGCTTGGTAGCTTTCATAGGAATGTTAAATAAGATTACAAAAATTTTATTTTTTTATGACCAATAACTAGTCAAGGTCTTCAGTCTTCACTCTTAGTTTGGGAAATTTGTCTTGATGTCAATGATTTTTCTGTTTCTCATGCTTTTGGTTGCCAAGATGGCAGCTTTGTCTCATCTATGTAACTAAACTTAACAATTAAATTAATATATGTGAATATAAGTGTAAATACGGTTTACCGTACTTGACCAAAAATGCAACGAATTGTTATAGGAGAACCAATATGATAGTTACCTTACGTGACCCGGATATTCTCAGCTTACGAGTCGTGAAGCGTAAAGCCCCCAAGTATGAAGCACAAAACCAATAAGTTTTGTGCTTCATACGTCTTTTAAGTGGGGGATATAAGCGAGCAGGACAAATTTATTTGTGCGTCATGTTTATAAAGCGTGAATACGATTTATAATGTTAGCGGAGGTGATAAACAAGTGTTTAATTTGACATACGAATTTAAGCTAAAGCCAACTCATGCACAAGCCCAGACGTTTGAAGATTGGTTAGAAATCAATCGTCGTGTTTACAACTATGCTTTAGCTGAACGCAAGGATTGGTATTTATCTCGCAGTTGTCACCTTAACGCTTGCTCACTTAAACACGAATACATTATTCCTGCTGGTACGC
>JAHHHC010000085.1 GCA_019359515.1 Desmonostoc vinosum HA7617-LM4
GTTGGCGAATGTAATACATATTTGTATTTGAAAGTATTATGTAAGCTCAAACCTTCAATCTGCGGTTGCAGCTTTTAGTTGTAACACTTTTGTTTATGCGTTTGTAACACTTTCGCCAACAGTATCCAATCCGATTATGAAGCTCTTCAAAAAGCAAGAGTTCGACAAAAAACTGAGGAATCGCCTGTGCCAGTTGCGTAAGTCCTGAGCTGTTGTTGGCTGTAAATGTTATGAGTCATAATAATAGATCCTGCCTCTACGAGGGTTAGGTTTTACAAAGGGCGATCGCTTCGTTGTCCAGACGGGGGCGGTCGTCTTTTGATATCTCTATTTTATCAACTCTCAGTAGACAAATCAACTCTTAGGCGACATTTTTTTGCAAAATAGCCAAAAGTTCAGATGGGTCAATGTATACAGCCGGAAACAGTTGCTTAAAATCAGCATCAAGCGCATTGCAGATAGCTACAATTAAATCAGTGGAAACAGCTTCTGCCTTGCCTGATTCCAGTTTATGAATGTACTGGTAGGTGCAAGTGACTCCATTGTTATTAACTTTGTCAGCAAGGGTTCGCATGGGAACGTCACCACGTAATGATTGTAAGCGTTTTCCCAGTTCAGTACTCCATTTAAGTCTGTCAACAGAATCGAGAGAAATCATCAGTTTACTCTTATCATTCTTACTCACATTGTAATCTCCCAGTTGACTAAACAGCTTGGTGACTACTATGAGTTTAAAGTTCATCAAAAGCTGTGAGAATATGAACTCTAAGATTTGGCAGACAGTATTTAATAATGGTTCTGTTCTTGGTTGTAATTCGGCAGTGTTTTACTAGGGGAGATGAATAAAAGCCCTAGTAAAAACCGCCGACGTAAGGGCAAGGGGAACGGCTCTATTTATTGGCGCACCATTACCAGGAACGGCAAAGATTACCCCCAGGCTTACTATCACTGGCAGGAGAACGGGCAGAAGAAGACCAAGTACATTCCCAAAAAGTTACTAGGGGATATTCAAGAAGCTAACGCAGCTAAACGCCCAGTTGTAGAGATACTACAGCTGTTGGGGGTTGAGGTCAGCCCTAGTAATTTACTAGGGGATAACGAAATAAACCCTAGTAATGAAGCCCCAGAGATAAACCCTAGTAATAACATATCCCCTAGTAAAACGCGGCGAAACAAGGGGGAAGGGAGCGGTAGCATTTATTGGCGAACGATTACCAGAAACGGCAAGGATTATCCGCAGGCGTACTATCACTACGAGTTTTGGAACGAGGGCGATCGCTTAGTCAAATCCTCGAAGTACATCCCCAAGCGGCTGCTGAAGCGCGTTCAGGAGATGGAGCGGGGGAAAGCGGCAGTGAGGGAGGTATTGCAGGTGTTGGAGGGAATGAAATCAGGATTTTGAGGTTATATCTACACAGGACTATACCAACCTCTAGCAGCTACGGTATAGCTGCGTAACTAAGGACAAGCAGCAGTTAACGCAAGTAAGTAATTGGGCAAAATTAAATTCATCTGCGGGAACAGAGGGCAGGGAACAGGAAAACAATTATCAACATTAGTTAGGATTTAATGGTGTGAAGTTATACCCACTAGGAGATGTGTTATCTTGTCTAACCTTGACTAAAAATGCTTTCCCATCTTTGCGATCACCCCATTGCTGAAACTTAATCTTTCGCGTTGCTCCATTAATTGAAAAACGAGGACTCGATAACTTCTTCTGCAACCCTTCACGAGTTGGGCTACCTTTCAAGCCTTCAATAATCGATATTGTGGCATCATACGCCATTGCGGTGCGCCAGTTTACATTTCCACCCCAAAGTTTCCTAGCATTGTCAGGAAAGGTACGATCTGAAATTGAATCAGGATGCCAAAATACAGGGATGACTAAGTTATTAAAAACTTTCCCAGAAAGTACCGTTTCATATGTATATAATGTTGGGCTGCCAAAAAGCGCTAACCGTCCTTTATTAGCATTTGCTACAATTACAGATCTATCAATTCTATCTACATAGGGAGCTATTAGTAAGCTATCTGCCCCAGCTTTAATAGCATTATCAATTACCTTACTGGCGTTTAAGTTAGGGTCAGCCAAATTACAGGATACATAAATAAGATTGACATTAGGAGCATCTTCGACGAATTCATTTCTAAACGCTTCATTATCAATAGCATCTGGATCATCACAAATAGCAATCTTGGTCTTGTGAGCTTTTTTAACAATATATGTAGAGAGTGCGCGTGCTGTAGAATTAATACTAGGAACAGTACGAAATATGTAATTTTGGCTAAGTTTACTATTGCTGCTTTCAGTTAGACTTTTAGAAAAGCTGGTTGGCGAGATCATTACCAACTTATCCTGATACACTTTAGCGGCGGCAATCGAAACATCACTGGCGTTATGACCGACCACTGCCAAAATCTTAGAATCTTTGACAAACTTGTTGGCAAGTTGTATGGCAATTTTAGGATCGTTATCATCATTAGCAATCTCGACCTGTAAAAGCTTCCCCTTAATTCCACCTTTGCTATTTGTCTCATTTTGAGCCTGAGCTACACCGCGCAGAATTTCTTGTGCCACATTCGGGTTGCTACCAATTGGCACACTGACAGCAATTTTGAGAGTATTGCCACCATTAGCTTCGGCATTATTTAGGTAAATTAAAGTTTCTGGATCATTGTGATTAGATTTAAGTGATATTTTAAAGTTCTTAGTGGCTTCGTTAAATTTTCTAGAAGCAAACGCTTTCACCCCTGCTTTCTTATTAGGGTTTGTGTTTGATTCTACTAAAATTTTGTCCCCTAAGCTAATCCGTTTTAGTAACGCTATATTATTACTTACCTGATTTTGCAGGAATACTACACACGCAGTTGTTAAGCCAACCAATAATATGGCACTAATCGAGAATCCAATATTCCTCTGCCGCTTAAGTTTATCCTGGGCTTCAGCTAAGATTTGGTTTGCTTGTGTTTGTACCTCTAAAGCCTTTCTTTCCTTTCTTTCTGCCTCTAAAGCTTTTCTTTCTGCCTCAAAAGCGATTTGAAGTTCTCTATTTTCCAACTCTCGGCTAGCAGCTAAGAATTGATAATCTTGATCGCTCAATCTTTTACCAGCTGCCCATGTCTGGGCATCTTGCAATGCTTGCCGTCGCAGCAGCCGGGATTCGTCTTGATAGTTAGAATTTACCCATGCTTCTAGTGCTTCCGCATAGGGTCGCAGAGTTGATAATGCTTTTTCAACCCAGCTTTGATTAAAAACAGACTTATAGATGGAGTTGTTAACTATCAATTTGCCTTGCTGCTTTACCACCAAACCTGACAGTCTTAGCTCTATTTGTTCTGGGCTGTCATCTGCTTCTATTTCACCATGTTGTAAAATTCGCTGATATAAACTTAGTAGTTGACTTGTACGCTGTTTGCTCTTAAAAATGCGATCACGAATCGTCCTCAAATGCTCTGGTTCATCCTGAGATTCCCAGTTATCGATAATTTGGCGTTCTACGAACATTTTTACCCACTCTGCCTCACTCAGAGCAGGAATAGGGGATTGAGAACTAACTATTAATTGGCATAACTTTTGGGTAAGAAATGGTTGTCCTCCCGTCCACTCCAATACCTCTTTTAAAATAAATTCGGGATTGTCTGCCAACTTTTCTAACCCCTGAATCAAAGATAATTTGGCTTCCTCTAACTTAAATCCAGTCAAATTAATTGCTTGACCAATATTAAATGGTGTCCGCCGTTTATCAGCAATTAAATCTGATGGCGTTGCCACCCCTAATAGACAAAACGTGAGGCGATTGTATTCTGGATTGTCCACTCGCTGATTATAACAGGCGCGAATAAAGGCAAAAAAGTCATCACTCGGAAAATTTAAACCGAGAACACTCTCAATTTCATCAATAAAAATAACAATATTTTGGGCGATTTGCGCCAGCATCACCGATTCAATAAATTCTCTCAATCTCTCCAAAGGAGACAACCACTCACGTTCGCGCCACCAATTTCTGAAATTGATTTCTAAACTAAAGTCTTTTGTTAGACGATTAGCGATTCCAGTATACCACCGTTCAATAGTTACTTGCTCAACACCACCCATTGAAAGGTCAATGACAGTACAAGCAAATTCTGCTAGTTTTAGCCGACGCATTACTTGAACTCGCAGACTAGATTTCCCAGTCTTACGGGAGTTGAAGACATAACAAAACTTTCCAGCTTTTAGACCTTCATAGAGTTCATCATCTGCCTGCCGCCTTACATAAGTGGGTGCATCTTCTGGTAAAGTACCACTAAATATATATTCGTAAACCATAGATCAACCTAGTTAACTGCTGTGTTCAACCATCGATTTGAAAGCGATTTTCCTATGTTGCTGTCAGACGAACCGAAAAATACTGACGATACAAATTGCATCTCGGACTGCAATCATTACCTTGCATTTGTACCAAACCCATCCTGTTTAATTTAAATGCCTCAGCAGATTCTAGTGTCACAGGGTTGTTTGTCGTCATTACTTGGTGTAAAGCTGCTGCTAGTTCTGGATATTGTTGTACATCCCCCAACTGTTTTCGCAAGTAATTACCAAATGGACTTGCTTCTGTGTCAGCCATTTGCAAAAGGTTCAAGAGCGTGTTTTCCTGACTTTTAAGATAATCAAAAGCTATCTGTACTAAATAAGGATGTCCTCCTACGATAGCCATCAGTTGCTCAACGTCATAGTTGCTTAACCAATCAAGTCCATTTTGCTGTACTAAATCCTGCACTTGCTCTTGGTTAAATTCTGGTAAAAAAATAGTCTCTCCTACGCCAGCAAGAGGTGAGGAGAGGATATTTAGTGAGCGATAAACATCTGTAGAATGTACCAATATCAACCGAAGATTTTTCCAAATCGCACCTCGGTCATCGCTCCTCCTCGCCATGTCATGCCAACCTCGTAACAAGCAACAAAAATCATTGGCAATAGCAGAGTGTTCAAAAACTCGATCCACTTTATCCAAAGCAAGTACCAAAGGAGAAGTGCATTCTACTAACAGATACTCCTCGAAGTAAGCTGTGGTGTTATCGTTACAGCCAAAAATGTCGTCCCAACGATTATTCAACTCGTTAGGCAGCCCTAGTAGCCTACCTACGCTTACACAAAACCATTGAGAAAATTTACATATATCTTTAAATACTGTACTATCCGGTAGCTCAAAACTCAATGTTACAGTTTTATAGTTCTGCTTTCTTGCTTCAATGAGAATCCGATCGAGAAGTAAAGTTTTACCCATCTGCTGAGGTGCTTTGATGCGGATGAGCGCTCCTAACTGTTGTATAGCCTCGTAACAGCGAGACTCAACGGGTGGGCGCTCTACATAACAGGTAAAAGTTAAAGGAACTGAACTCTCATTCAGTTCTGCTTTTGGTGCTAATTCATCTAGTTTAGATTTGCGTATTCCATGCCACTCGTCGTAAGCAACAATATCTATTGGTTGCAATTTAAACACCTTAACAATACTTTCGATAGTGTTTTTATCAACCTTATCTTTAAGAAACCGCTCATATGTATCAAGACTTACCTCTGCTTTATCCGCAAGAGCTTGACGAGACCAACCATTATTAATTCTCTGAGATTCAATTATTTCTATTCCTTCTTTAGTAGCTTTAACACCACGATATCTGCGATTCTGATTCATAAGTGGCGGCTCAGTAGACTTACGGATAATAATACTATAGCTACTTTGAGAGATCGTTCTCAAGTGTAAATAAGTGCAGATAACATATCTGCACTTATCTGCGGCGGGGCAAACGCACGGTATTTCTGAACCCCTTGCTGGATAAGGATATTGACGAAAAAATTGGCTCAATCAAAAAAAGCCGAAACCCTTGCTATTAAAGGATTTTTATACTTTAGATGCGTTTGCCCGGTTATCTGCGGTGATTTGCCCCTTTCAGAATATTACCTTTCTAGATATTTTGATTATGCAGAGGTGCTTAAACAGTGAGAATTCAGTTTTGATACTTTTAGCAGATAGTCACAATAGTACAGCAGTAGCGAGTCCGCGTATAGCATTGGGGTTTTATATCAGGCAACACTCAATGGTTGCGCTTGTGAACGCCGCGCTGAGATTAAATACAAGGTATAAAATGCACTTTGCGCTTTGGTGAGGAGTCTGAATTCCTTATGCCTCTTGTGCCAGTTCCTAGTCCTTAGTTACATACTCAATAAAACATCAATGAAAACTATGACGCTAACGTTAAAAAACCTAGCTTGCATGACTACAACCACAGTCTTTTTTGGACTAACAATAGGATTTTCTAGTATAAAGCCAACTTCAGCTAAATCTCTATCAACAACCCCATCCACAACAGGTTCTCAAAATTTATCATTTACCATTGCTCAAAATACTCCACAACTAATAGATGCTAAGACTCCCATTTATGGAGCTTGGAAACTACGTTATAGCGTTGATGGCATTGTTTATGAGAGTTTTCTGAAAATGCAAGGCAACTCCGGAACCATGAGGACTCGTTTTTTCAGCCCTAATGTAGATCGAACTGAAATTGTAGACCAAACTATGCAACTTCGTTCTTCTGCCGAAGGATTAATCTTGTTAGGTTCTCATCCCGTCTATGGTGGAACTACTATTTCACATCCTACTTATAGTCCTGATAATTTTTTATTCCGAATCAATCCAGATGGCTCAAAAGAAGTTTTTACTTGCGATTATCTTAAGCAGTGTTCACCTGTAAATTTAGAAACGCTCTGATTCTGAACGTTTAACTAGAACATTCGTAATCAGCGTTTATTAACTAATTAAATTGGACTAGAAATATGCTTTCCCTTACTCGTTATCAATGGACAGTTTTTTTTGCTGCGTGGCTTGGTTGGGGCTTCGATTTATTTGATAGTTTGCTATTTAGTTACGTAGCACCAAACTGTGTACCAACTCTGTTAGGTTTACCAATTGGTTCTTTTGAGGCTAAAGCTGCTACCCTTTTTTGGACTGGATTATTGACTTCAATATTATTATTAGGCTGGGCAGCAGGAGGCATTCTTTTTGGTATGCTTGCCGATCGCATTGGTCGTAGTAAGACGATGATGCTGACCATACTCTGTTTTTCCCTTGGTACAGCTACTTGTGCTGTTGCACCTAATATAGCAATCTTAATTCTTTCGAGAGTTATTGCCAGTTTAGGACTTGGAGGAGAGTGGGCAGCAGGAGCGTCACTTGTAGCTGAGGTGATGCCAGAGCGATCGCGGGTAGAAGCTGGAGCGCTTCTTTACACATCCGCTCCAGTTGGTCTAACTTTAGCAACACTAGTGAATCTACTAGTTGCAGGAGTCTTGTTCAAGAACAACCCCGAAGTTTCTTGGCGCTTTGTCTTTTTATTTGGCTTACTTCCCGGTGTAGTTGCCTTTTTGTTGCGTTACTTCGTCAAAGAGCCAGAATCGTGGCGAAAAGAAGCTAGGAATACGCCTGCACCCAGTATCCAAGAACTATTCAATCACAAAAATTTTCCCCTAACTCGGTGTGGCTTTCTGACAGCAACAGTAGCCTTACTGACTTGGTGGACTTGTAATGGTTTTATTCCAGTAATTTCGGCTGGTTTAGCGCAAACGGCAGCTCTTGCTCAAGATTTAGATAAGGTGGCAACACAAGCACTTATCGAGCAATGGAAAACTATTGCATCCAACAGCTTTAATTTGGGAGGACTAATCGGCACTCTACTGACAGTTCCCCTAGCTAAATACTGGGGACGCAGAAAAATGCTTTTTCTTTACTTTTTACTGTCAGGTCTTGCCTTGATAGTCACTTTCGGACTGAATTGGTCGCCCTATACTCGTCTTTACTTGTACTTCCCGATTGGGTTAACTGTTTTTGGTGTATTTGGCAGTTTCACCTACTACCTACCAGAGCTTTTTCCTACTAGGTTGCGAGCAACAGGTGCTGGTTTCTGTTACAACGTCGGGCGAGTGATAGCAGCAGGTGGCCCATTTCTAGTAGGTGCGATCGCCTCAAGCGGCTCTAATGTTCTCCACAGTGCTTTAGAATTACAGCTTTGGCTAGCTGTTGTACCGCTGATTGGTCTGTTTTGTATGCCTTGGGTAATTGAAACAAAAGCTATTAAGTCGTAAGCATACCCCGCGATAAATCGACGGGGCTTTAGCCACAGATTTGACGGCTATTTCAATAGCCGAGTCGATTTTCCTCCCAGAGCTAAAGCTACTGGGTTTCTAATCTCCCGGAGATTTCTAGATGAGACAGATTTTAGGCGGACGTTATCAAATCATTTGTCTTTTGGGGAAAGGAGGTTTTGGAGAAACTTACTTAGCCAAAGACAGACATTGCCAAGAGCAAATTTGTGTTGTTAAGAAACTTGTACTTGGGACTGACGACCCATTTAGGTTGCAGATAGCAAGACGTTTATTTGCTGAAGAAGCGAAAGCCCTATATAAATTGGGTAGACACGAGCAAATTCCCCAACTCTTAGCTGATTTTGAGGAAAACCAAGAATTTTATCTTGTTCAAGAATTCATTGATGGTCATGACTTAGACCATGAAATTAAACCAGATAAGCAGTTGAGTGAGGCAGTTGTTATTCAACTTTTACAAGATATTTTAGAAGTCTTGGCGTTTGTCCATGACAATAATAAGATTCACCGAGACATAAAACCCTCAAACATAATCAGACGCAAACAGGATAACAAAATTGTCTTGATTGATTTTGGTTCTGTTAAAACAGTTAGCACTCAAATTCACTCTTCTCAGGTTCAGTCTTTAACAGTGCAAGTTGGAACCCCAGGTTATATGCCGGAGGAACAAAAGCAAGGAGAGCCAAAATTAAGCAGTGATATCTATGCAGTTGGAATGGTTGCAATTCAAGCTCTAACAGGTGTAATACCTTATTGTCTTTCAAAAGACCTCAACGGGAAAGTTATCTGGTATCATAGAACACAGGTCAGTAATAGACTAGTGGATATCTTGAATAAAATGGTGCGTTGTAATGCTGACGAGCGTTACAAATCAGCAGTAGAAGTTTTGCAAGAACTTTCTTGCATAGTAGCGCTACAACCACAATTACGACCTTTGCAAAATAATCTAACCCTACCTCTTCAAACACAATCTTTGCAAAACAACCTGACCCTTGCTGCTAATCCGACTTGGGTTAGGCGAAGACTTGAAATTGTAAGGTCTCTGAGGTCTTTACATAAAAGGCTTGTATTTGTTGCACTAGTGTTCATTGCAGCTTTCATGACGATAGTGATCCCAATATTTGCATCGCCGCCAACCTGTCCTTTAAAGTTTGAGGATTATTTAAGTTGTGGAGAAGAAACATTATTTCCACTAGACTCAGCCATCCCAGAAAAACAACAAGGAGTTAATGCCCTGGCACACAAGGATTATAAAAAAGCAATTCCTTTGTTTGAAGCAGCATATAAAAAGCGAAAAAATGACCCAGAGACATTAATTTACCTAAATAATGCTCAACTAGCAGCTGAAAATACAAAGACTTACACAATTGCTGTATCAGTTCCTATTGTTAATAACCAATTGATAGCTGAGGCAATTCTGCGGGGAGTTGCACAAGCCCAAAATGAGATTAACAAAGGGAGAAAAATTAATGGCAGAGGTCTTAGAGTACTAATTGCTAATGATGCTAATAACTCTAAGCAAGCCCGACAAATAGCTGAGAATCTTGTGTCACAGCGAGATATTCTAAGCGTTGTAGCTTACTATGCAAGTGAATTAACTGTAGAAGCTTTGCCTGTTTATCAGCAGAATCATTTAGTATTGATTTCTCCTGGTAGCACTGTAGACCAGATTCGAGAAAAAGTTACTCCAAATGACTTTTTCTTTCGCACTGTACCTAATGCTAGCGTGAGTGCAGAGGCTTTAGCTGACTATCTGCTTAAACAAATCCCTAACCACCCAACAGCAGCAATTTTTTACACTCCCGAAAGTCTTTATAGCGACTCTATGCAGAAGGATTTCCGCAGTAGTTTCCAAAATAAAGGAGGAAAGGTAATAGAGCTAACAAATGCGGAATTTAATTTGTCTAACCACAGTTTCGTATCCCATAACGCTATAGAACAAGCAAAACAAAAAGGAGCCACAGTGCTTGTCCTGTTTCCAGATGGTCAGGTTAACCCTTTCTCTTTCAAAAATACCTTAAGCCTAATTGATGCCAATCAGCAAGAGTCTGTTTTAATGGTAGGAGGATGGGTACTTTACGATACTCAGATTTTACAAAAGGGACTATCCGTTGCAGAAGGTCGCTTAGTGGTGGATGTTCCCTGGCATCGCTTGACCAATCCTAATTCTATTTTTCTCCAAACAGCCAGGGATTTATGGGGGACGCAGCAGGTGAACGCACCTACAGCAATGTCCTATGACGCGACTCTTGCTTTGATAAATGCTTTAAAAAAACTAGACAAACCTGACCGCACTCTCTTACAAAAGACATTAGCTGACCTTCAATTTACTGGAGCTTCGGGACAGATTTCTTTTGTAAATGGCGATCGCAAGCAGTCTACTAATCACTTGGTCAAAATTGTACCATCTAGGTGTTCGTCTTATGGGTATACATTTGTACCTATTGAGTATTCTAATAATCCAGTTGATAGTATAAGGTGTGATATCTAACAAGATAACGGGCCTAACTAGCAATCAGCAATGCTAGTTGAGCCTGTTATTGCCGATCCCAACAAATTACCAAAGACAACCCCGAACTCAGAGGCAAAGGTGGGTGTTGCGCGATTATCAATCAGGTAAACGAGTTTAGTTGCACTGTGAGAACCTGGGATGGCGAGTACACGGTTGGGGTGCAGTATCTGAAGTCATTTGACTATCTACCTGCCGAGTGTGAACAGATGCAGTCCTTGAGCGATCGCATTACTCGAATATATTCCAATACGGTTCAGTTAAGGCTAAGAAGCTGATTAGTGATATGAAATTTCGGAGCTTCTACTCGTTTTCCAGTACCTCTGTGTTTTAGTTTTTTAGAACGAAACTTTGATACAGGTTTTTTCACAACTCTGGGATTAATACGGTGAATTCGTTCGGGTAATAAAGTATCCAGAATCTCTACGGTTAACCAATCGAAAAAAGGGGGAATTCTTCTGATTGCAAATGTTGAAATTTAGGAATGGCACGACGAATGACCCGTAACTCATATCTTGCACCTGAAAACTTGAATGTCAATTCCATGACTAAGTGCCAAGTCTCTCAGACGTTCAATGTTTTGTAAAAGAAGTAACAGCACTAATTGTGGAAATATAGTTTGGAACGCAATTTCTGCGGCTTGTCCCCAATCAGGTAAACTTGTAGCTGCGCTCGTTGTTGATAAGTAAGCCCAATGCGCCAAGATATAGGAGATAAGAGACAGTATCAACCAACGGTAAACGCCTAAAAGTGTTCCTTGTCCAAAACGGTGCAAGCCGAAACGGTGTTTGGCAGTCTTAAACCAACCCTCTATCTGCCCTTCGGGTTCGCCAGTTGCTTCAAGTCGGGGAACCCGCCCAACGCACTGGCTCACCATCGTCGTTTACCCCACCAAGAAATGGTGCTAGCTTTGAGAACCTTGGTAGAGACGACAAATCGTTTTTCATACTTGCCATCATCACGTTTAAAATAGTACCAGGATACAGAAACAGGAAATTTCAACCCGTGAAGGTACAGCTGTTGTCCTCGCTTATGTAGTCGAGCAACACAGCGTCCATCTGTTAATTTACGGGTGCAAGCTATACCAGCAATCACGTGGTAATTCAGCGATAATGATAATCAAATAGGGTGTGGGAACGGTTGCCATTGGCAACTGTTCCCACACCATGAAGCCTTTTATGGTGCTGGCTTCCAATGGGAACTGCCACTACCTACCTATACAATTATCATTTTCATGAAAACTGAAGATTCAGATGTTTTTTAAGAATATTCACTAGACAAATTTGTTAAATAATTATCTATTGCTTACGTAGACTAGTTTATTGTTCCCTTGTCATAGTTTTACGCTCTTTTTCACTAACCTGTGGTTTATCCAGAGAGGTGCAAGATATGAGGTAATGTTCCTGTAAAACTTAGACGCAAAGGAGGAACAGAAGCACTAGTTGCAGCTTGAAACATCAACACTCTGACTGACCAATGCCCCAACAACCAACCATACACTTCTTGTACAACTTCTCGTGGCTTTTGGGAACGAACATGGGTTTTTCGCCCCAAGAGATGTATTTTTAATTCATCTAAGATGACTAATCTTACTTTTGGAAATGCTGCAATTGTTCCAGGACGACTGCTCGGACGACCAAAAACTCTTGCATTTTCTTCGCTGTCTGGGACATCAAAACAGGTGCCATCAATGACTACAATTCTTAGCCCATTTATAAATGCTCCTAATGTCTGTTGTGTCGCCATTGGTCGTATTAACTGATGAAATAATTGGCTCATCACTCTTGCGCCTATTCGCTGCCGAGCTTGTGTGATAGCTGACTTACAAGGTACTCGCCAGTATTTCCCAACCTTAATCCATGCCTCGGAGAGACCATCAATCAAGTTCTTCAGTACATCCCGCATTGAGTCTTTCGACCACAAACTCATAGCGATTACAAGGCTTACCACTAATTGTGCTGGTAATGACCGCTTGCGTTCTTCTTCACTTTGAGTTTTAGCGATCGCCTGTTCAATTGCCGTTGCTGGAATAGCCATTTCGATTGCTTTCAGCAAGTCAGCATTTTGTATCTCAGGAGACACCAACGAAAAATCCCTCAGATGCACGATACTTAATTTCCATTCTTGGGAACAATGCCGAATGGCACTAAGAAAAGCTCTAAGCTATGCTCTGTAATCATTACAGGCATTGATGCCATTAAGCAGTCAAGGAGTAGCTGCGATCGCTATTTTTGTAGGTGCTGTGAAATGGGGGCAGTAAGGGT
>JAHHHC010000086.1 GCA_019359515.1 Desmonostoc vinosum HA7617-LM4
AACGCCCTAGGACAAAATCACCACGCACTCCTGTGCAAACGTGGTGAGCCGGGGAACCTGTGCAAACAGGATATTAAGGCAGCAATGTCTTAAGAATCTCCGTGGCTTTAGCCCGGAGAGTGTCAATTAAGCTATTTCCTGTACCATTGATTGCGGCTGTACCAGTCAAAGTCAGATTTTCTAGATTCGCACCCAGAGTATAGCTAATTGAAGAACGTACACTATCTATTTCTGTGGCTGATGTTGAGGTTTCAATCACCACATCTCCCGCACTATCCACTACATAGGTGTCGTTACCTGAACCACCTCTAAGCGAATCGTTGCCTGCACCAGCCTCAATTGTGTCATTACCTGCACCACCTCTAACATTGTTATCAGCCGGAGTTACAGAAGTAAAGCGAATCGCGTGTCGTTACCACTGCCAGCTGTGACATTTAGGAAAAACTCAAAGCCTTGATAAGTGTTGCCACCAGAAACTATTGTTGCCAAGGTGCTACCATTGATTGTCAAGCTTCTACCCGTGGTATCTGCGGATAAATCAGCATCCACAAGGGTATCAATCCCTGTACCGCCATCAACTGTATCGGTTCCGGCTCCTTGAGTAATAATGTCATTCCCTGCGCCGCCACTAATCTCATCATTACCAGCACCACCATTGAGAATATCGTTGAGTCCCCCACCAATCAGTTCATGTGCCTGTGAGTATGTTATTACCAGCGTCACCTGTAATATTTGCCATAAATTTATCCAGCCTCAAAAGTAGATTTGAAAAAGTTTGACAAAACCAATTTTTCCTTCTGTCAAGCAATCAGCTAATTAATCTAATCTTTGTATATTTAAATCAATGAGCTTTTTAAACATGAGAAAAGAAGCCTAATTTAGCTCTTTTTTATGCTAAATTAAGCATTTATCTGCTTGACAAAAAAATGTTTTAGCGCTTGAGTATCTTATCCTTAATGTCGGAGAATTTTCAAGTAATTTTGATGGTGTTATTAATACATCGCTCAGAGAAAAATCAAGGTTTTTATTTTATCGAAGAAGGAAATAGGGAACAGGGAACGGGGAACAGTTTAAACAATATTTAAAATGTAGGGTGCGTCATTTTCTAAAATGACTAGGTTTCTTAAACTAACGCACTCTAATAGGCGCAATTTTAGGAAGAGTAATTAAGCACAAATAAACCTAGCAATGCAATAAAATGTAAAAATCCTGAAATCTTTGTGATCGATTCATTGTGCTTCCTTGCAATGACAGAAGTATAGTTATGTTTATTTACGCTCACCTGACTTGAAAAAGTTCTGAGTGCTGAGGAGCCAGCGCCGTGCGGGGGTTCTCCCCGTTGAGGCGACTGGCGCTGCTGAGTAAAAATATTATTTCCCTTTTTCATGCGTCCTAGTGTACGCAGTTCATGATGGCTACTTAGATTTGGTTTGTGGTGTTAGTTTAACTGCTAGTAGAAGAGGATGGACGCAGATAAACTTGGATCATTTGTACTTCAGCAAATTATGAAACGCCATATCTATTGTTGCGACAAGCGTTTTACTTCTTCACCTGCTAACATTTGATGGGCTTGAGCGAGAATTTGAGGAATTGTACCGGCGTGGAGACTTTGGGCAAGACATTGGCTGAAATCTAATTCGTTAAGTTTACCGGCTTTGTTGCCAGGAAACCAGTGATTGGCGTTGCCAAGCAGGTTATAGCGCATTTTGGCATACTCTACTAAATCGTAGGCAGTAGCCAAATTCCATAACCACAAAATTACTTTAATATTCACCTGATTGGGTGTTTCTTCGATAGTGGGTAAACCAGTTTGCCAGGATTTTACCCAATCTTCTCCTAAAGTGGCGATCGCTTCTGCTTCTAGTCTTGCTAATATTGGGGGCAAAATTTCTGAGGCCTCATCCAATAACTCTAAAGTTTTTAAATGTTCATCAAAATCTGCTGGTTTTGCTGCCCCTATACTCAAGGTATGCACTTGAGAATGACTCAAACAAAACAAGTCGTTAAACACCATCGGACTCAAAGGGGCGCAAAGATTTACTAACTTTTGCGGTGGTTTATATAACAAACCTCCTTTATCAGAGGGACTAATAATAAATACTCCCATATCGTGTTGGTTAGCTGCTACAATTGCTGCCCAATTCCATTGATTAATGTAATACCAGTGCAGATTCATATAATCAAATTGATTGGTGTTAATTGCCTGGATAATAACATTTGTCGGCCCATGGGTAGAAAAGCCGATAAATTTTACCTTACCTTCTGCCTGCAACTGACGCGCCACATCCAAACAACCACCAGGACGAACACTGTAGTCTAAAAACTCTGCATTATTAATACCGTGTAACCCCAATAGATCAACGTAATCTAACTGAAGATTTCGCAGTGATTGTTCAAATGTTTGACGGAACTGTTTCGCATCTGCTACAGGCGAAACTTTGGTTTGCACTATTAATTGTTCGCGCTTAAACTTGGGCAATATTCTCCCTAACTGCATTTCTGAGGAGCCATAACCACGGGCAGTTTCGATATGATTAATCCCAACCTCTAATGCTCGTCTAATAGTTGCTTCGAGATTTGCTTGGTTATCAGCAGGAATGTCTGACTGGGGAACATCTTGCCATTTAAATTGGTATCTCATGCCGCCGCAAGAAAACACCGGCATCTGTATTTCTGTACGTCCAAAGCGTCTGTATAGCATTACTAGATTTTAGATCGGTTACTTGTACTGAGCAAAATTGTACCCCTATGCTTAAGCAAGTACGTGTCACGTCTCCAACAAAAGAAGTATGAGTTATTAATAAATATGACAATATAAGAGCGATCGCTTTTGGCTTGTAAATGCCTACAACTCACTCCTAGCAAGCATTTAGAATTTTCGGATGAGTCTATTATTCACTGTTCACTGATTTAAAATTGCTACAATTTGCGTTAAAGATGTTTGAGAACAGTGTATTTATTATTATAGGCGATCGCATTCTCAGGCATCTGAATCATTATGTGTGTTATTTTTCAGTTTTTGTATTTCACTAATTGTATTTTTACACTACCATTGAATTTTAAGAGATTTAATGATGAAATTCTTGCTCCTAGCCTTAACTGTTTTGATTGGTGCGCTTTTTGTAACTCCGCGTGCCTATGCTAATGAAGAGAATGTTTCAAATACAACAAATGACCAAAATCAAGCTGCTGTTTTGCTAACAGAACCAGTCACAATTAATGATAGATGGAGTAATATTAACCAAACTAATAATTTCAAACAAACCGCTGACTCTATTTCCATTAAGCAGCAGCGAGAATGTCAAAATATTAACCCACTTGATTTTATTAGTGATGCAGATACTATCTTGAAGCAATGCCAGAAACAAACAAATAATCAAACTTCACCTACTGAACCAATTGAGTATCTTAAAGTTCCTCGACTCGATTCTGGTATTAATGTGACAGTTACCAAATTTTGAGCTAAAAAGTTTACAGTGTTCCTAAAATAATTATAAAAAATCAGAACCCCGACTTATTAAAAAAGAAGTTGGGGTTTTGTAGTTTTCATTTCTTGCAAATTTAAAGAAAGCTACCCACTCATAGGTGGGGTTTCTACCTACCTTGGGAAAAAATGATTAGACCTCTTACAAAAGTCGGATACTCGCCAGAAAATAAATTTTCTGGCTGATAACTCAAGTCGGTTTCAACCGACTAATAACAGTATTTTTAGTCCGTTTCAACGGACTTTTGCTATTAGGCAGAGACTTGAGTCTCTGACGGTTCAAGTATTTTTGCAAGAAGTCTATTCTTTTGCGCCACTTGTGGGCGTAAAGCCTACGGCATAGCTTCGCTTAAAGTACCTCACTTCTTTTCATAAATAGAGTAAAGATAAAAAAAGCAAAAAGCCCACTTAATAAGAAAATAGAATGACTATTAATCAGCCATTTACACCCGTGATAGGACAACAGCAAGCTATAAAATTACTGACTCAAGCTGTTAGACAAAACCGAATTGCCCCAGCATATATATTTGTAGGGCCAGAGGGTGTAGGACGGAGTTTAACAGCACGGTGTTTTGTAGAATTGCTATTTTCTCGTCAGACACAAAATGCTGGTGCTTTACAAAACCGTTTGCTTCATGGCAACCATCCTGATTTGTTGTGGATACAGCCGACTTACAAACATCAGGGACAACAACTAACACCAAAAGAAGCAGCCGAGAAAGGACTCAAGCGTAAGGGGTTGCCAGAAATTCGGCTAGAACAAATTCGCAAAATCACGGAGTTTCTTAGCCGTCCGCCGTTGGAAGCACCAAGACATATAGTAGTACTAGATCAAGCACAGACAATGGCAGAAGCTGCGGCAAACGCTTTACTCAAAACTTTAGAAGAACCGGGACAGGCAACATTAATCTTGATTGCACCTATGCTTGAGTCTGTATTGCCAACCCTGGTTTCACGCTGTCAACGGATTCCTTTTTATCGCTTAGATACACAGTCTTTAGCTTTTGTTCTGACTCAAACAGGACATGAGGAAATTTTGCAGCATCCAGCAGTGTTGAGTATAGCAGCTGGCAGTCCTGGAAGGGCGATCGCCTCCTATGAGCAATTGCAATCTATCCCCTCAGAGTTGCTGCAAAACCTCACCAAAGCGCCTTCATCCTATCGCAATGCCTTGGAGTTAGCCAAGAAAATTGACCAGGATTTAGATACAGAGGCACAACTGTGGCTAGTCGATTATCTCCAGCAATCCTACTGGCAAAAGTGGCATCAGCCCAGCATTATCAGTCAGCTTGAACAAACCCGTAAATACTTACTTTGTTACGCCCAGCCACGCCTAGTTTGGGAATGTATGCTTTTATCGTTATGTCAAAATGGGACATAGGAAATATGGAAAAAGACTTTATTTCCAGCAATTAAAAACAGCTATACTACTATAGCGATCACTGGAAAAGGTTAATTCCCCACTCCCCACTCCCTATTTTTATGTCTGCAAATGTAATAACTATCTGTTGTATTTTTGACCAAAAATGTGTATATTAAACTCCACGATTGCTAGATCCTCACCATGCAAAATAAATTATTTAACGCTAACATCGAAAACTCCCACGTCTTATTGACTCCACATGACGTGAAAGTAAAATTACCGTTAACAAAATCAGCAGAACAAACAGTTTTAAGATATCGGCAAGAGCTAGAACATATCCTAGATTTTCGGGATCGCAGAAAATTTATAGTTGTTGGCCCATGTTCAATTCACGACCCCAAAGCAGCACTTGATTATTCCCAAAAGTTGAAAGTTTTAGCCCAACAAGTCAAGGATAAATTGCTGCTAATTATGAGGGTTTACTTTGAAAAACCCAGAACAACTGTAGGTTGGAAAGGGTTAATTAATGATCCAGATATGGATGATTCTTTCCATGTAGAAAATGGTCTATTAATTGCGCGATCGCTACTTTTACAAATCACAGAGTTAGGATTACCTGCTGGTACAGAAGCGCTAGATCCAATCATACCTCAATACATTAGCGAATTGATTAGTTGGTCTGCAATTGGAGCGCGGACAACTGAATCACAAACTCACCGAGAAATGGCAAGTGGTCTTTCCATGCCTGTAGGTTTTAAGAATGGTACTGATGGCAGTGTGCAAGTAGCTTTGAATGCCTTACAGTCAGCCAGAAATCCTCACAACTTTTTGGGAATTAATCAAAAAGGACAAGTGAGTGTATTTCAAACTAGAGGTAATGCCTACGGTCATGTAATTTTAAGAGGTGGTAGTCAACCTAACTTTGATGCTGCAAATGTCAAATTAGTAGAAGAACAATTAAAACAGGCTAGTTTACCACCGAGAATTGTAATTGATTGCAGTCACGGTAACACGAATAAAAACTATAAATTACAAGCAGCCGTATTGGAAGATGTAGTTCAACAAATAGTAAATCGCAATACATCAATAGTCGGTATGATGTTGGAATCGAATATCCATGAAGGTAGTCAGCCTATTACTCCTCAACGTCAGCAATTGCAATATGGCGTCTCTGTAACTGATAAGTGTATTGGCTGGGAAGAAACAGAAAAAATCATTTTGGCAGCTTACGAACAACTCAAGCAGTTTCGTTAACTAGTGAAATATAGCCGCTGTATGGTCTTGGAGTCCAAGCCTGAAAGCGGCTTTTTGATATGTCTATTTACATTATTTCATATTATAAAGATTACATGTAGTGAAGAGTCAAAAGCTACTATTGTGAAGTCTTTACAGTTTTTGTTACTAGTAAATTATGCTTATCAACCAATAAACAACAGTTTTTAGCTGCTTAATAGCATGTTATTGCATTGATATTTATTTACAAAACATAAACATATAAAGAGTATATGAGAAATTTCAATCAAACAAATTTCTGTGTTAGTAGTAGTTATGTTAGCAACTTTTTAAAGATAGTTACGTAATTCCACTGAAATATTTCATATATGCATTGCTATGGAGTTATGAATGCTTTTGGTAATGCATGTGTGAGACCTAGATGCCCAGGAATGGTGAAAGATGCGATCGCATTTAGCTGTTCCTCTCAAATTTTGCTGAGCTAGTTTACCTATGCTGAGCCAAATTGGCTTATGGCTAGCAGAATACCTTAAGGAGAGAAAAATCACAACATGACGATAGGAATTATCCATCAAGCTAAATCAATTTTGCAGCGGTCTTTGATCAGATTCGCGATAGTTGGTACAACTTTGTGTCTGACAAGCACAGTAGCATCTGCATTTACGATCAAAATCACAGATCCAGATGTTACACACAAAGCCACTAGCGGCAAATTCATTACTACCCTCGATCCTGATACTCATTCACCACTGCCAGCAGGGACAACAGAAGCCATCCGCAATCTATTTAAAACAGATTACCCTGAATTCACTTACGTTGCAGGGGGAGCAAGAGAAGGAGTACTCACGATTAGCAAGTTAGATGCTTTTCAGGATGGTACCCAAGGAGGTTTAGATATCATTGCCAACTTTGCAGGTGCTGCTTCATCAAACATTTACCGTTGGATTCAGTATATCGAATTGAGTTCTATTAAGCCGCCCTTCAAAGGAGCGAAAACTAGTCCTTTTACTGATCCTCCACCAGACGATAGAGACGACAAACTACCATTTTACGAAACTGATACTGAAAGAAACACTGAGGGAACAGGATATGTTACAGGAGGGAATCTGAATGACAATCCTCGGTTTTGGGATGGCCCTCGTGCTAATAATACCAGAGCGCCTCTCACATTCCATTTGAATCTCTTCCTCACAGATTTTGACAGTGCCAAGAAGACGGTGACAATCTACGATGGTGTGCAGTACGGGTTTAAAATAGAAAAAGTTCCCGAACCTATTACCATTCTTGGCTCCAGTGTGGCTTTAGGATTTGGAGTTTTGTTTAGAAAAGAATTTTCCCGAAGGAGCAAGAAATCCTGATCAAATCATCAACATGTCATTTGCAAAATTCAAGGTTCTTGCCATGCAAACTGTAGCTGCAATGTCAGTTATAGTGTGTTTGACGGGATGCATCAAAGTAGAGACAAATATATCTCCCTCTGAGGATGCATTTTTATATGTGCATTATTTTGGTGAACAAGCTAAGCCTTTTCCTTTTTTGATTTTAACGCCAACTAAAGGTCGAGAAACTACCAATCTGCAACAGATACTTGCTCGCTACTCTGTAACAGCTAGACGTTACATTGTGTCAAGGCAAAAATTTTTCGACATTTGGCAATTTCTAATCAAAGAATATAACTGGCAAGATTTACCCGTCTCATCTCCTGTTGGAGATGATCTGTTTGAGATTGTTCTCTGGGATCAAATACCTAAGCAAACCTTGATGGATAGACAAAAAACTCGCACCCTCCTACAGCACATCTTGACAGTGGAGGGTGGTTTAGATTCGCGTCTGACAAACGAAATCGAGACTTTGATTCGACGATTGTCTAATTGAAGTGTCAATTCAAGAAAATAGCGATCGCCTAATTTTTGAAAATGCGATCGCTACTCTTTAACTTACAACACTGTACCAACTTCTTTCAAATAAACCCGTGTAAATGGTTCTTCTTCACCTAAAGAATAATCTTCAATCAACCCTTTACGACGGATAGAAATATCGTTTGCTTTCCTAATTACCACAGTAGAGTCATCGAAGACATCCCGCACTAGCATCATTTCAATTTCTGTGGGATTATCCAAGACTACCATGTTACTCCCCTGATAAAACATCCCCTGTGCTTCTAGAGTATCCTCCTGATACTCAGCAATCAGCAAATCAAGTTTGGGATTACGTAACAAAGTTTGGACATTAGTATTGTAATCTTTGCTTAATACTTTTTTCGACCGATTCACAAAAACTGCGTCACGACAAACTGCGCCGATGATCCAATCAGGATGTTGCAAAAGGATATGGTCAATCGTTGTTTGCAGTTCTTCAACTGAAATTTTATTAAATGTGATAATCGGTATCCTGGCATCTGCACTCGACTCAAAAAAAGTTTCTAAAATCCGCGCAGGCACATCGACACTTTCGCCAACAGCCGGGTTAAGATGCATCAAAATCCCAGGTGCAGCATTAATTTCCAAAATCGCAAAGTTGCCAGACTTCCAAGATTCTGCAAGATTCTTGGTAATAACATCAATTCCTAGACAAGTTAAGCGAAAATGTTGGGCAATGTCTTGGGCCAAGATGATATTGTCATGATGCATTGTTTGAGTAGCATCAATGCTCACACCTCCAGCTGAGAGATTAGCAACTTTACGCAAGTAAACAGTACGGTCTTCTCTAATAACACTATCTAAAGACAAACCCTGTTCTTCTAGGTAGAGTTCCATCGCCTCATCACACTGAATTTTACTCATCGGCGAGGTAGGTGTATCCCAACGTTTGGAGTTCCTATTTTCTCGCCAAATCAATTCTTCAATAGTGGAACGTCCATCTCCAACAACCCATGCAGGACGGCGTTCGGTAGCAGCAACGAATTTACCATCAACACACAACAAGCGAAAATCACTGCCAGAGATGCTTTTTTCGACAATTATCCGTGTTGGCTGTTCTTCAGGAATTGCTGCAAATGCCCTCCTGTATGCAGATTCTAGTTCTTTGGCATCTTGAACATCAGCCGTTACACCAATTCCTTTGTGACCTACCACAGGCTTAATCGCCACTGGGTAGCCTATTTCCCTAGCTATTGCTAAGGCTTCCCTTTCAGAAACAACGATATCACCATGAGGTACTGGGAAACCTAAAGTGTATAAAAACGCCTTACAATCATCCTTGCGGGTGGTGAAATCGGAATCGATATGACTATCACAGTCAAACGTCGTAGCGATACCTCGAATGTGCCTCTTTCCCAGTCCATACTGCATTAGCCCTTCTTCCCATAAATAGAAGGTGGGAATACCTTTTTCGTTGGCTGTTCGCAATAGAGAGTAAACGGTGGGGCCACCATAAACAGATTGTCGGAATCTATTTTGTAGTCTCGTCAGTTGTTCATCAAACAAAAAATCTTCGTCTTGGGTGATGGTTTCAAACCAATCCCACGCAAAGTAAATTACCTCTCTAGTGGTGCGTTCATGTAGTGATTGCACACTAATTCGCGCCCCTTTGGGTTGGGATTTGACACTCCAACGATTGAGGTGCAAACCCATTTCTAATTTTCCTACCTCTGACGCAGTTCGGGCGAACAGATGAGCGTGAGATTCGTAGGTTTGATCGCTCAAATGGGGATAGCGATCGCTGATAATTGAAAGATATTTCTCTATTGGCAAAGGCTCTGTGTACACAGTCAAAGCAAAATCGAATACCAGTGCCGCCGTATCTAAATAGGGATTTGGGCCGATGTAATACTTGAAGTTGAAAATATCGAAAACATCCGTTTTTCTAGCATTGACCCTAATTGCATCAGTGCTTGTTTGTTGAACCATTGATTGTCAACCTTTGGCTAAACACCCTGAAAATTGTAACTCTAAGTTGCGTTTATCCAGACTTATTGATTGTAAACAAGACTCATTTAACTGGCGCATACGTTTTCTGGCATGAATCAATATTCAAAGTTAAGCCTTTAGGTTATTGACTTTTTACCTTTGTTAAATAGAGTTGGAGTCAGAGGGCCGTTTTTGTAAAGGGGATTTATATCCCCTCCAAAAACCTTTCGCCTTTTAAGGCATTAGCGTAGCGGGACGAAGTCCGGTTTTAGACCCGATTGTTTCCATAACTTGGCTCTTGCAAATTTAAATATTTGCCTAAGTAGCCGAGAATAATTTTGCTACTAACCTTAGCAACCCGAATATAAATCTATTGTCAAGCATTTTCACCTATCCCAAGGCATAACTAAGCAATGAGGGTACTGGAGAATAGTCATAACTAAGCCACGACTCTGTTCTCCACACCCACCCCAAAGGGGCTTTGTAAAAAATTAAAAATATAACCTTTGAAAGGTGCAAAACTTTGACAAAACTTGTATAAATTTTAAAGATACGCTATTAAGGAGACAGCAAAGTCATGAATAGCACCCAAGCTCCCCCAAAACATTTGAGAGACGAAGTACAAAAACTTGCCGAAGAAGCTTTTCACAGCAAGTTAATTTCTGGATACGGAGATGGCCCAGACGCAGAAGAATACCAAATTGTTTATCAGGGTAAACCTAGACATCTGCCTTTAGAACAAGCACGTTTGTTCTTAACTAACCTACTTTACAGAAGCCGAATTCATTAGAAATGATCGCGGTCAAATCAATTTTCATACTTTGGTTGCTAACTCCCAGCAATTTATCCTTCATTCTTTGTTTAAAGGATTGTCAAATCTATTAGGTGAAACCAAAATTTAACAAAAAACATCGGGTGGGATTTTTGATCCCATCCGTAATTGGTTTGTAATATTTTTTATAGCCTAATATATATTTAAGATTTATTTCCAAGCTATTCAAAATCATGGCTTTTTTAAAACCAATTTTCTTATGTCAAATACTATTGCAATTACCGATTCTTTACTTCCTAATCCTGTACCTAAATCATCAATCATTCGTTTAGAAAATATCTTCAAAATTTACGGTAGTGGTGAAACTGAAGTCAAAGCGCTCAATAATGTGAACTTGACTATCTACGAGGGCGAATATTGTTCAATCATGGGGCCTTCTGGTTCAGGTAAATCTACAGCCATGAACATTATTGGTTGTTTAGATCGCCCTACTACTGGACATTATTATTTAGATAACATTGATGTGGCACAAGTTGATGATCAATCATTGGCACACATTCGCAACAAAAAGCTGGGGTTTGTGTTTCAACAATTCCATTTGTTACCTCAACTCACAGCCCTAGAAAATGTGATCTTGCCAATGATATATGCTAATGTAAATTTTGCTGAAAGACGCGATCGCGCCACAGAAGCATTGACACGAGTAGGTTTAGCAAATCGCCTCAACAACAAACCAACCCAACTATCTGGTGGACAACAACAAAGGGTAGCGATCGCTCGTGCCATTGTCAACCGTCCCGTTGTCCTGCTTGCGGACGAACCAACAGGCGCATTAGATTCGCGCACTACCCAAGAAGTATTAGACATCTTTGGCAACCTCAACGCCACTGGCATCACGGTGGTTATGGTAACACATGAACCAGAAGTTGCCCGCCAAACCCAACGCATTATTTGGTTTCGTGATGGTCAGGTAGTAGACTCCAACCCGGATTTTTAAGGAGGAATTGAGAACTTGTACTGAGCGGAGTCGTTCGCGTAGCGTCTTCGACAGGAGAAGTATTGGGAATTGTCATTTGTCATTAGACCTCTTGCAAAAGTCGGATACTCGCCAGAAAATAAATTTTCTGGCTGATAACTCAAGTCGGTTTCAACCACTAATAACAATATTTTTAGTCCGTTTCAACGGACTTTTGCTATTAGGCAGAGACTTGAGTCTCTGACGGTTCAAGTATTTTTGCAAGAAGTCTATTCGTCATGATGCGACGCTCCTGTGTCGCTCTAAGCGAAGCTATGCCGCAGGCTTTACGCTGACGCTCGTACCTCGCTACCGCTTCGCTATCGCGGACTCGCTACCGCTACGCTAACGTCATTTGTTATTGATTATTCTCCGCGTCCCCGCGTCCCCGCGTCCCCGCGTCTTCCCCAGTCCCCAGTCCCCAGTCCCCAGTCCCCAGTCCCCAGTCCCCAGTCCCCAGTCCCCAGTCCCCAGTCCCCAGTCCCCAGTCCCCAGTCCCCAGTCCCCAGTCCCCAGTCCCCAGTCCCCAG
>JAHHHC010000087.1 GCA_019359515.1 Desmonostoc vinosum HA7617-LM4
TTCTGCTGGTCGGGGTCGTGCCGTCAACTTTATTACTACCCGCAATTTATCTACTTCTGCTGTAAACAACCCCATCAATTTTGCATTCTAGTGGACTGTTTGAGCTAATTTGGTGCATTAGATTTAATAGGCGTAGGTTGGGTTGAGGAACGTAAACGCTCTCCGGGCAGTTTCCCGCAGGGTAAACCAACATGGATATTGGTGTTAGGTTGAACGCAGTGAAACCCAACCTACAATTCTTTTGCATCACTTTTTAATCAGATTATATATATAAATATCAAATATTATTAGATTTTTAGGACATAATTTAAGACTTATTTTAATGTTTTATATCAAGTTCGGGTAATTACTTATTATTAAAAAGCCATAAGAGCGCAAATGGCTTCTTTGATTGAAGCGTTTTCAGGAGAGTATGGTCGAATCGCGTCGCAAATTATTGCAGAGGGGCAGGCTGATCCACAAGCTCTAGCCAGTTACCGTGATCGCTTTATTTATCTCGCCGTGCTGCGGTTAAAACTATTATTGTGCAGGGCATTGAGAGTGGCGAGTTTGATCCGAGTCTTGATCTAGAAATCGCGATCGACATTCTTTACGGGCCTATTTATTTTCGGCTTTTGATGGGACACTTGCCCCTTGATCAGCAGTTTGTAGAGCAATTACCTCAATGGGCACTGAGAGCCATCAAGCTTTTTCATGAAAAATACATATAAATACTCTCTTGCTGAAGTTCGCACAAATTTCATTTAGTCTGCAAACCCACAACAGATAGCAATGATTCGGTTAATGCTTAGAAGACTAGCTTATATCATGTCCGTTTAAAGACTTATGATTGGGCTGACGCGGAGATAGGGAGACGCGGGGACGCGGAGAAATTTTTATGATAAGTGATTATCCGAACTTGATATTAATCGTATTTTATCTCCGATAAAAGATAAAAAAGGGTAATTCCAGAATTTCTAGAATTACCCCCATTGAAATTTGGAATTTAAACCAAAATTCAGTTATACAAACGCTGCGGTTTTTACGTCGTTATTTGCTAGAATTTCTTGCAATTCTTCGGCGTCTACCGTTTCTTTATCAACAAGCATCTGTGCTAGCTGATCGAGAATATGACGGTTACTTATCAACACATCTTTAGCGCGTTGGTAGGCTATATCTACAAGTTTGCGAACTTCTTCATCAATCGCAGCTGCGGTTTCTTCTGAGAAATCGCGCTCTGACATGATATCGCGACCCAGGAACATGTTGCCTTGTTGACGACCGAGGGCGACGGGGCCGAGTTTATCACTCATGCCAAATCTGGTAATCATCTGGCGGGCAACTCGCGCTACTTGTTGCAGGTCATTGGAAGCACCGGTAGTAACTTCTTCTTCACCAAATATGAGTTCTTCGGCGAGGCGACCACCCAAAGCTACGGCCATCTGATTCTCTAAATAGGCACGGCTGTACAAACCAGTGTCCATACGGTCTTCGCTGGGGGTAAACCAAGTTAAACCACCTGCACGTCCACGGGGGATGATGCTGATTTTTTGTACAGGGTCGTAGTCGGGCATTAAAGCACCAACTAAGGCGTGACCAGCTTCGTGATAGGCTACCAAGGTTTTGCGCTTTTCGCTCATTACCCTGTCTTTCTTCTCTGGGCCGGCTAATACGCGGTCAATAGCATCATTGATTTCATCCATTGAAATTTCAGTCAAATTCCGGCGTGCAGCCAGAATTGCGGCTTCATTCAACAGGTTGGATAAATCAGCACCTGTAAAACCAGGGGTACGACGGGCGATTTTATCCAAATCAACATCTTTCGCCAAGGTCTTACCACGGGCATGTACCTTGAGGATTTCGCTACGCCCTGAATAGTCGGGACGGTCTACAACAACTTGACGGTCGAAGCGACCAGGACGCAACAATGCAGCATCTAAGACATCGGGACGGTTAGTGGCAGCAATGATGATAATACCAGTATTGCCTTCAAAACCATCCATTTCTGTGAGCAACTGGTTGAGGGTTTGTTCGCGTTCGTCGTTCCCACCACCTAAACCTGCACCCCGTTGACGGCCAACCGCGTCAATTTCATCGATGAATACTATACAGGGAGCATTGGATTTAGCTTGTTCAAACAAATCGCGGACGCGGGATGCACCCACACCAACGAACATTTCCACAAATTCGGAACCAGAAATGGAGAAGAAAGGTACACCTGCTTCACCGGCTACAGCACGAGCCAACAGGGTTTTACCTGTACCAGGAGGGCCAACTAGCAGTACACCTTTAGGAATTTTTGCACCAACTGCGGTAAAGCGATCGGCGTTTTTGAGAAAGTCTACGACTTCGTTTAGTTCTAACTTGGCTTGGTCAATACCTGCAACATCGCCAAATGTTACTTGAGTTTGCGGCTCCATTTGAACTCTGGCTTTAGATTTACCAAAGTTCATAGCTTGGCTACCTGGGCCGTTTTGAGCGCGGCGTAGCAAGAAAAATAAGCCAACCAAAAGCAATACTGGGAAAAATAAGCTGCTTAGTGCCTTAAACCAGAATCCTTCATCTGTTTGTGGCAAAACAGAAATATCAACACTTTTTGTGGTCAGAAGATTTATTAGTCCTGGATCGTTAACCAAAGTCACCAACTTTTTGTTGGGGTCATATTTGGGTGTTACCAGTGCTGTAGAGCGGTCTGCACTAAGACTAACCTTTTCGACTCTGCCTTTCTCAACTTCTTGTAGAAACTGGCTGTAGCGCCATGTTTCTCTACTTTGGGGTTGTTTGTCAAAAAATGCTGTTCCTAGTGCAATCACAACTATAAAAAGCAGCGCATACAGCCCCGCATTTCTCCATCTTTTATTCACCGAGGTTTATCCTCCTGTCTTTTTTTGCTTTAACTTTCTAGCGGGCGTTTTGCGCCATCGCGTAGCGTCTTTGAAAAAGAGGGCATTATGAAAATTATGTTAACTTATCTTAAGGTATAACAGAACGGCGCGGCTGTCATGTTAAGAATAGTGCCCTGATTTGCTGAAAATTAGGATGGTAGGGATTATATTGTAGCGAGCCTGTGGGCTGCTTGACGGTATGGATGGGGATAATTTCTACCACACTATTAGTGTAGGCGATCGCTTCTAAACTGTTGACTAACCCTATTGTCCAAGGTTCTTCTTGTACTGATTGTTGCTTGAGTTGCAGCCAGTTGATGATTTGCGATCGCGCGATTCCTGGTAAAATTCCCTCAAGCAATGGCGGTGTCCACCAACTACCATCACGCCATCCCCAAAGATTACCTGTACTTGTTTCTAGCCAATTTCCGGCATTATTCACTAAAATCGCTTCTTGAGCATCTAAGTTGTGGGCGCTATTTTTTGCCAGCCATGCACTTAAGTAGTTTCCGGTTTTATGAGTGGGGAGAGGGCGATACAATTCTGACTGGGCGATAGTGCAAGTCACGCCATGTCTTTGTTTCTGTGGCAAATCCTCTGGTAAGAACCTGCCAATTATCCATTCCCGGCCATCAGCAAAGAGCGTGATTCTGAGAACAGGAAAGTGTAGTGAGATCGTTTCTGCACCTTGACGTACTCGGTTCCAGTCCGGTTGTTGCCAATCAAAAAATTTTAGTGAAGAAAATAGGCGATCGCAATGTGCCGGCCAGTTGGTTAAACTACTATCGAGCGAGTTATTATAAACCCGCAGCGTTGTAAAAACAGTTGCACCATAAAGCAAGCCTGGATCGTTAATATTTAATTCCAGAGTTTGAGATTTAATTAGATGACCACTATACCAAAAAATGTCATTTGTCATTGATTAATAACTCAATCTTTAGGAGGAAATCTAATTGTTTGTGTGCCTTCAGGAGTTGAAATAACTTTTCCTCCTAATGCCTCAATAGCGCTAATTGCTCTTTGACGCGTTTGATCATCAACTTTATTACCTAAAACCATGGCCCAAGTGGCTATTTGTGCATATTTGCTATTAGGATTTTTGCTTAAAAATTCAGCGGTTTTCTGAGAAATATTCATGACAAACTTACTCTCATCATCTGAGTAGCCGCTAGCCCAGTTTGCTGCCATTGTGAAAGATTGCTGAGCTGCTTGAGCATTTCCTAAAAATAATAATTCGTCAATTCCTTTGTAACGCCATACATAATAAGACTTTTTCGGAACCAATGGAGATAGGGATTTTAAACCCTTCTCCATCAATCCTATAGCTCTTTCGGGCATGGCAGCATATAAAGAGGTGCTAGTAGAAAGGCTCAGATAAGCTGCTAAAAATCGCGGGTCTTGTTTGAGAATTACCTCAAAATATTCTGGACTTAGGCTGTAACCTGTTTTGTCACGAACTTCATCATCACCGAAGTATTGGAGAAAATTGAGATATGCCCAATCTGCAATTAAATTATTATAGCCAAAACTGGGCATAATTTTGAGAAAATTCAAACGCAGATTTTCTAACTTAATTTCTTTTTCTAGAGTTGCTAAAGAGGTAGCTTGTTTACTACTGATGAGATTTTGCAGTCGGGGAAATTGCATAAAGCCGACTCCTAATATGCATAAACCGATTACAAAAGGTGTAGTAATAGCTTCACGAGATAAAAATAACATTTTTTATATTCCTAGCCAGCGATTATTGCATATAATATTACCTTTATAAAATTTAAGGTCAAGACTAATGAACTGTTCCATGAAAGGGAACAGGGTCAGGAGCCACCCACTCCTGGCTCTTATGGGTAGGTTTTTTAGATTTCGCGTTTTGGTTGACGCAAAGACGCGCTTACACGGTGAGACAGCGAGTAAAGGAGGGTTTCCCTCCGCAGGCGACTGCGTTAGCGCAGCGTAAAGCCTGCGGCATAGCTTCGCTTAGAGCGAGCTTGCGAGCGTCACCCGAAGGGGGACGCAAAGAAAGATTTCGGAACGAAAAAATAGGTTTTTTCAGACTGAATATGAAAAACCTACCCTTGAAATCCCACCCTTGTGGGTGGCTTAGTTTAATTGCGAATTGCGAATTGCGTTAGCGCAGCGTTAGCGAGTCCGCGATAGCGTTAGCGAAGCGGTAGCGAGGTACGAGCGTCAGCGTTAGCGACACAGGAGCGTCGCGTCATTGCGAATTGGTTTCATCTCTGTTCCCTGTTCCTTACTACATATTGTCAATTTTGGCTTACTTGATCGCTAGCAATCACTTCCCAGCGAAGTAACCTCGGTAATTGAGACACATCGAGTGCATAGTTGACAATCCATACTACCAACTCCAAAATCAACAAATATCGTATCCACAGCAAATCAGTGTCAGAACCTATGATTGTCAAACCCTCATACAACTGCCAGAAGCGATAAGGTAAGTATAGGTAAGGAACCATTACCCAAATTACATTTTGCAAATTTCTGAGTGTTACTATCTCCGAGAGAATTTGCAATCCTAGCATAATAAAGTACCAACCAAGCACAGTTAGTACCTGGCGATCGCCCCAGAATACACCCCAAAGCAGCATCACTACCAATGGTAGCAGCCCTCCTAGTATTTGTACTGTTAAAAACCAGATTTTATACCAATCAGGCAATGGTAGAGGCAAAGTAAAAGGTTTTGTATTTTTCCATCCCCAATTCACAACCGCAAGAAACGACGTGGCAACTACGAAAAAGAGGAGGTTTTCTAATAAAAGGTAGAGATTGATGTTGGAGAAAATCATGGGTCAATCATCATAATTTTAAGCAGAAAAGTTTTGAGGGGCGATCGCCTGACCAATACGCGTAAAGCTGACCAAACCGAAAGCGTAGTTTTTTAGATATTGAAGTAAGGGTGCAAAATGTCAAGATATTTGAAAGTATTAAGACTATTTTGGAGTACTGCGATCGCCGCAGAATTGGAATATCGGATCAATTTCCTCATAGCTATCCTCAGCAGCTTAGGTAATCTTGCAGGCAGTCTGTTTGGACTATCCTTGTTTTATCGTACAGGCTACACTTTCGATGGCTGGTCATGGCAAGCTGCTTTAATTGTTTTGGGAATATTTACCTTGCTGCAAGGCTTTTGTGCCACTTTTTTAGCCCCAAACCTGAATCGCATTGTTCGCCATGTGCAAGAGGGCACGCTTGATTTTGTACTATTAAAACCTATCCGCAGTCAGTTTTGGCTTTCTACCCATACTTTTTCACCTTGGGGACTGCCAGATATAGTCTTTGGTGGTTTCATCCTCGCCTATGCAGGTACACGCCTCAATCTCACAATCGATGACTATTTATTGAGTATTGTCCCTTTATTTTTTGGCTTGGTAATTCTTTACAGCCTCTGGTTTATGCTCGGTGCAACTAGTATCTGGTTCGTAAAAATATACAATGTTACCGAAGTATTACAAGGTTTACTTGAAGCTGGGCGATATCCCATGGCAGCATATCCAACTGCTTACCGTTTTTTCTTCACCTTTATAGTACCAGTAGCCTTTTTAACGACAGTGCCAGCTGAAGTCATGTTAGGCCGGAGTCAAACTGCATGGTTGATAGGTGCAGCAGCGTTGGCATTAGTCCTATTTTTGCTTTCTAGTTGGTTTTGGCGGTTTGCATTAAGATTTTATACTAGTGCTTCGAGTTAGAGAGGCGATCGCTCCTATTTTTATACTCTGTTTATTTTTACCTTCATAGATTCAAGCATTAATAAGCATAAGGCTAATTCATTGAGCATGGTTTGATTATCAAGCAAATTTTTTATCATCAAAACTTCTCAAAAAAGCTCAAATATTCCCATAAATTAAGTATAGATTTTTATAAAATTACATGTTATGTATGAATATCATTATTTTTCTTTACCGTAATTTTACTGAAACATAATAATAATATCATTCAAATAACTATATATTTAAATACATATTAGAAAAAAGCACTAACAACATCGGTAGTGGTTACTCTTCGCGCTAGCTTCTTCCTTTGAGAAGACCGCGCTGCCTCAAGTGTTTCCCATAATTTCAGAGTTTTAGTTCGGCTGAGTGATCCTTGTGTTTTTGTAGCTAAGCCAACATACGATTTGAACTTATAAGTATGAAAATCAGACGCCGGAGGTTTGGTCAGATAGCGATCGCCAGTGCCGCTATTGCAGTATTTACAGATCCAGTCAAAAAAGTTGCTGCACAGTCGCAGAGTACGATTTATGGGGTACGCTTTGCCACTAGTAGCAATAATCGAAATCCCATGAATGCAAGTGTCACTAATAATAATGAGCTGATTAGTCATCGCATGGGAAGGGTATTGAAACCTTCAGAAACAGCTAATATTGACAATACTTCTCCGCAAATATCAGTAATATCTTTTAACTTCTACACTGGTCAACAATTATCTCACTCTGAGATCTCTGCTAATCAGGTTGAAAATCTTAATGCACGTACTGAAGTTGCGTCCAAAGCGGTGTTTTGTGAATCTACTGAACGGTTAACTAGTTTCACTGCTCTATCCCGTAATAGATTTGTGATCACTTCCGTAGTGCATCTGCAACAAGGTAATTTCACTCGCCTTTTATTTATTCGGGGTGGACAATCTTCTCGATTTCAAAAAGCCCTAAAAGTTTGGGGATTTAAAAACAAAAATAGTACTTTAGAAAGTCTGATGAACACTCAAAACGACCAGTTAATCAGTCTAATCAGTCAACAAGGAGGTGTTTTCCCATTTGAGTTAGCAACCATTGACTCCAGAACAGGCAAAGTAGATTATGACGCCTTGACTCTCCCAGATTTGCAACCAAACCGCAGTTATCGTCATCTCACTCTATCCCCAATAGATGGAAAAATTTATGCTACTACCATGGGTGCAGAAGGTGGTGTTTTTTTAGTGCAGTTTGATATGCAAAATAAATCAATCATCACTGGCAAACCATTGCTGTTAAAGTTATCAGAATTGAGTTACAACAAACAGCATCTAGAAAATGATTTACTGAGTCTAGCTGTTTCTCCATTAGGTCAACTGTATGCGCTTGCTGCTCCTAATAATGAACCAACTAATTCATTATTCAGCATAGACGAGAAAACCGGGAAAATGACGCTAATAAGACCATTCGCAGTTGATAAGATTGCTTTTGCTGTGTAAAAGGGATTGGGGATTAGGGATTTCTCCCTCATCCTCCCCTTCAAGGGCAGGGTTTTTACATTCCAGAGCGATCGCACAACAAGACTGCTTACTCTATAACTCAGCAAACCTTAAGATTGTGAATGAAGGCGTTAGTGGTTGGTTAAGCTGTTCCACATATAACTTGCATAATTAGGGCGGGCGGGCAAGATGCCCACCCCACAAGAGTTTTATTTAATTTGATTATGTAATTTAGATGTTTTTTAGCTTATTAATTGCACTATCGTAGGCGATCATAATGAATAATTGATAGTAATAAAGAGACAATTATAATTAATCCAAAGAAGATTAAAATTTTAGTGGGGCAGAATGAATTATGACTGCTTTAACTTTACAATTACCTCCTAATCTGAAATTGACGGATGAAGAATTTGAACAAATTGTTGCTGTAAATAAAGACTTGCGATTAGAATTAACTGCTGAGGGGAAATTGGTAATCATGGCACCCACTGGAGGAGAAACGGGGAATCGTAATTTTGATTTACTAGGTCAACTATGGTTTTGGAATAGTCAAAATAATTTAGGAAAAGCTTTTGATTCTTCCACTGGTTTTAAACTCCCCAATGGTGCCACTCGTTCTCCCGATGCTTCTTGGGTAAAAATGGAACGGTGGGATGCCTTAACACCACAACAAAGAAAAAAATATCTCCCCTTGTGTCCAGATTTTGCAGTGGAATTAGTTTCAGAAACTGATGATGTAGAAGATACTCAAGTCAAGATGCAGGAATACTTAGCAAACGGTTTACTACTTGGTTGGTTAATTAATCCTAAAGATAAAGTTGTAGTAATTTATCGTTCTAATCAAGCGCCAGAGGTTTTACAATCTCCTATAAGTCTATCCGGTGAAGATGTTCTGCCTGGTTTTATTTTAAATTTACAGCCAATTTTTGGATAGCGATCGCCCACCCCAACTATCTCCACTGCCAAGATTTCCGGTAAAATCAAGTTCTGAGAACTGTGCATAGGGAGATACAGGGTTGCCTACACTTGGTGTGAACATAGACCATATCGCCACCATCCGACAAGCACGGCGGACAGTGGAACCAGACCCCGTAGCGGCAGCGGTACTGGCAGAACTAGCAGGTGCAGATGGCATTACCGTGCATCTGCGAGAAGATAGAAGACATATCCAAGACCGAGATGTGCGCCTGTTGCGGCAAACAGTGCGAACTCATCTTAATCTAGAAATGGCCGCTACAGATGAAATGCTCGCGATCGCTCTCGACATCAAACCCGATTATGTCACTCTAGTACCAGAAAAACGCGAAGAAGTGACCACAGAAGGCGGTTTAGATATCGTTGGGCAAATTGCTAGAATAGGAGAGATTGTTGATAAATTGCAAAGCGCTGGCATTCCAGTTAGTTTATTTATCGACGCTGAATCAGCACAAATAGAAGCATCTGTCAAGATTAAAGCTAAATTTATTGAATTGCACACAGGGCAATACGCCCAGCCCAAAGATGAAACACATCGCCAGCAAGAATTAGCAGTGTTAGCCAAAGGGTGCGAGCAAGCAATTCAAGCGGGATTGCGAGTTAACGCCGGTCACGGTCTCACTTACTGGAACGTCTACCCAGTAGCGGCACTTCCAGGCATGGAAGAACTGAATATTGGTCATACCATCATCAGCCGGGCCGCATTAGTAGGCATAGAAAGAGCAGTCCGCGAGATGAAGCAAGCTATTAGGGGGAATGGGGAATAGGGAATGGGGAACTCGGGGCCCCCGCTCCCGGAGGAAGTGGGGATTAGGGGGAATGGGTAAAAAAACTGTAACCTGTAGCCTGATAACTGTCCAAAGAGGGTTTGTCACTGCGAAATCTGGCAATTTACAAATGGTCAGCAAAGAATTTTATGAGTGCAACACAGAACAACCTACCGCTTTGGGTACAGGATCGAGATGAAGTGATTGCAGCAAGTACTACTGATACACAGTGGCGCTATCAAACACCGCCAGATTACTCTCGTTCCAAGGAGAATCTTGCTCAAGAGAGTATACATAATCATCTTGAAGGTACATTAGAAGCGATCGTGCAAAACTTGGTGCGAACCTTTGAGATGGAGGTATCATTCAAAACTGACCCAAAACAATGGCTATCTATTGTCAATGACAAATTTCGTGTGAGTACCAACGGTGGGGTAGAGTATACAGCAGCAGATTTAGCAGCACAAGGTACTTATAATTTATTCATGGCTGATTCCGAACATTACAAAGCTTTAACAGAAAGTTTTGAATCATCAGCAAAAATCTTCCATACAACTTTCACCAAAGGATTTCCTTGGGAGGTGTTGGAAGTGTTCTCTGGGCCACCAAATGTCACATTTAAATGGCGACACTGGGGGCATTTTGACGGCGCGTACAAAGACTATGCAGCAACCAAGGAGATAGTAGAAATTATTGGTATGAGTGTAGCCCGCGTCACAGAAGACCTGAAGATTATTTCCCTAGAACACTATTTTGACAATACACTGTTCTTAGAAAAGCTGACAGCAAGTGGCAAACAAACAGATACTGAAAACCAAGGCAGTGCTTGTCCCTTCAGTTCTTGGTTCAAGAAGTTTCGTCAAAGTTAACTTGTAGAGGCATCATTGCGTAACACCATACCCTGAGACTATTTACGATCAACCAAAGGATGAAAATGCAAACATACTATTACGTTTTGGCAAGTCAACGCTTTATCCTCGAAGAAGAACCCATAGGGGAAGTGATCAAAGAGCGTACCCGTCACTACCACGAACAAGAAAAAGAGATTGATTTTTGGTTGGTTCAGCAACCAGCTTTCTTAGAAGCACCCGAAATGGCACAGATGAAAGCGAAATGTCCGCAACCAGCGGTAGCAATTATTTCCACTAATCCTCAATTTATTACTTGGCTAAAACTGCGCTTAGAGTACGTTATTACAGGAGAATTTCAGGCTCCTTCTGCAACAATTCCCGATGCTTTGGCATCATTGGCTACTGTGTCTTAATGGGGAGTGGGGATTGGGGACTGGGAAATTTCCCCCTCATCTCCCTCATACCAATTCATATCATGTCCGTTTAAAGACTTATGATTTGGCTGACGCGGAGATAGGGAGACGCGGTGAGACAGCGAGTAAAGGAGGGTTTCCTTCCGCAGGCGACTGCGTTAGCGCAGCGTTAGCGAGCTTGCGAGCGTCACCCGAAGGGGGACAAGGGAGAAATTTTTATGATAAGTGATTAGCCGGACATGATATCACGAAAATCCTGATACAAATACAGACGGTGTAGACACGCGCTTTTGAAGCGTCTCTACAAGATTTATGTGTATCGCCATTAATGTGAAATGGTATCATCCCCAATTTCCTCTAGCACGAACAAAAGATATTTCTTTGACATACCTCCTCGCCCTAAAAGTGCGAGGATTCCCAAGAATCACTTCTTGAGTTTTCTGCTTCGACCCGTGCCAGCTAGACTGACGTTACCGTTAGTAAGAGCCGCATCCAGTTCACAGACAGTTTGTTTTACTTCCAGGTTATGCCCTAACCCAGAACTGGAAATTAATTCCAACCCGCGATTTCTAATTA
>JAHHHC010000088.1 GCA_019359515.1 Desmonostoc vinosum HA7617-LM4
CGGCTTACGCTGGATACATCTTGAGTATGCGCTTAAAAGGACTGTAGCACAAGATTTTTTACTTAGTACGGCAATATTTACTGCGATCGCTTATAACTAGGATGTGCAGCAATACACCCTAGTTTCTGACCGGAAGCTAGGAGTTCAGACATCACCAATCAAGCAGTCTCAAGAAAAGCAAATTAGAAAACTTATCGCTAAGGTTGTCCAGCTTTGTTGTCAGTTGGGCGATCGCCTGAGTATTTATTTGTTGTTGAGCTGCTAGTGTGTCTAGAATTGCCTCAATCCGGTCTAGTCGGTTGCTTGGTGTATCGGTCATAGCAATTTTAATTAGGAGCTAATCACAATCATAAAAATTTCAGATATCTTACAGTATAAGCTTTATAGCTCCTGAGTATGTTCATTTCGGGATAGAGCAATAATTATCGTTAATTCACCAGCTTCAATTCTTCACGCTTGTTATTTGAACTAACCATTTTCATCAACTGCTGATTCAGGTAGCTCTGGGCTGAAAGGTAAATGCTATCCCAAATTACAGGATTGCGGCAGATTTTGCTACTAACTGTTTTATATATAACCGACCAAGGTGCCTATTTGAGCGTCAAAAATCAACAATTTCAAGTTTATTATCAAGGTGAATTGCGGATTAAGGTTCCAGTTAGTCGAGTCAGCAATGTTGTGCTGTTTGGTTGTTGTAATGTATCACATGGTGCTGTGAGTATGGCATTGCGGCGACGGATTCCGATTATGTACTTGTCACGACCAATGATTTGGAAACCTTAATAGAGAGATTGCATTTAGTCGGTCGCTATGGTATTGTTTATACCAACAGATGCACCTTGAAAATTTAATAAGTACATACTTTTTACGTGTAACTTAATGGTTAGTTTCCTGAAGCCATTTTGTTAAGAAATGTAAACTGAGGGGGTCGGACAAAGGCTCAAAGGCTGATTGTTTCGTAGACCCCCTCAGATGACTTACTGTATAAGGGTTTGAGTTACGTGGAGACTAGAGTTATTCTCAATAACTCTGCTCTGTTGACATGTAAAATAGACCCCCCTCAGTTTTGCAGTTCTGTAAGCCTTATTTGGTAAGCTTTCTGTAACAGTAGGGTTTTAAATCTCTTACCCCTCACGGGGATGGAAACATTACCAATCCCATACCTAAAAAAGTAATTGCTAACAGTTTTAAATCTCTTACCCCTCACGGGGATGGAAACCTGTTTTGGTCGTGGTCATGCAAGAGCATGACTGTAGTTTTAAATCTCTTACCCCTCACGGGGATGGAAACTACCATCTATTCTAAGGGTCTGTATTTTTGGTAAAAGGAAAAGTTGAGATGCTCGATGCGATCGCATTTGCTTGAATAATTAAACTATGGCTAAGTCGGGGATAGTATCTCCGGCTTTTTTTATGCCTTTATAGCAACTCATATAACCCAGATACGAAGTCATATAAAAATAGCATTTACGCCAATACGAACTCATATATCAACCTGACAAAATTGAAATATAGGTAAGGAAATACAACTTCTCACCTACAACTAAACCTAGTTGGCTTCAATTTATGTCTACCATTTACATCACCGAACAGGACGTAATATTCCAAATTCAACACCATTATTTAAAGGTGTTTCATCAACAAAATCAGCGGATCTGTATTCCAATTCGGAATCTCAGTCAATTCATCATCTTTGGTAATATCAGCTTACCAAAACAAGTCATTCAAATCGTTCATTCACATCAGATTCCCGTCTTATATCTCACCCAAACTGGTGAATATTTAGGACGGCTAAAAAATCCATCGCAACTACAAGCAAAATATCTTACCTATCAACGTAGACGCGCACGTGATACTGAATTTAACCGCGCTACAGCAGAAAGTATTATCTGGGCAAAATTGCACAATCAGCATACTTTTCTGCAAAGTTGGACTCGTCACCATGCTAATCACACAACTCAACGCGCATTAAATTACCTGACGCTGTTGATGGACAACTTACCAATAGCACCAGGAATCGAAGAACTAAAAGAATACAGCGAAGAAGCTGATAATATTTATTACTGCGCCGTTGCTTCTCTACTCACCTTCTACAACGAATGTTCGCCTACAAATGCGAAGCGCATTAGCGAACTAATAAACCTGGGAAATCAACTGCTGCATCAATATATTTACACACTGCTGAACACCGTAGGACTTAACTCTGACTATGCAATTTTACACCGCGATAGTCATCACGAACTGCCCTTAGCATGGGACTTGACCGCAGAATTTCGCGCACCCATTGTCGATGACTTGGTGTTAAATTTTGTCCGCAATTTGACTAACACCAATGGTAACGGAAAAAGCCACTCACACAACCTTCTCTTCAAGTTTCTCCAACATTGGGAAGCAAAACTGCGAACTTTTGTACTGCATCCTGACGCTGGAGAAGTAAGTTATCGTCAATGTCTCGACTTACAAGTACGAGAATATCTTGCATATTTGCTGGGAGATGTGGAATTTTACCGTCCTTTGGCGTTGAAGTTTCGTCCTGCAAATTCAGATTTCATCAACACTATTGAACCGCAAACTGTTCCTCTAAAGTTGGTGAAACGATGATGTTTTACTTAGTTTGCTACGACATTGTTAGCGATACCCGCCGCAACAAGGTGGCGAAACTTCTGGAAGCTTACGGTTTGCGGGTACAAAAGTCGGTTTTCGAGTGCGTATTGGATGAAAAACAGTACGAAACCTTATCCAAATACCTCTTTCGACTCGTGAACAAACGCGAAGACCAAGTTAGATTTTACCCCATGTCTGCACACAATCGTTGCAAAGTTGCAGTGTTGGGAACCCAACCTGAGTTTGTAGTAGACGATGCGGCGTTTATTGTTTAGCTCACCAACGCCTGACAAAGTATTAATCACACAAATCATCACAAAATGAACGCTTGGAAAAAAGCACGCGCTTCACCTGTGCAAAAATCTCTGCGCTTTCGGTCGAGTTTGGACATTCGGAAACTATAGTTCTTATTTTCTTTAGTAGTCGCGCCGTCCTCAATCCTACAAGTCTGTGGCAGTTTTGTCTTTCGATGGCTTGTTTTGTCGGCGGATATCAATTATTTATCACAGGCCGCCTCAATATTTAGCAACCTTTGCTGTAATCTTGTATATCGCTCTTGGTCATCACAAGAACGCACCGCCAAAGAAATCGCTTTCTTTGAACCAATGATGATCGCCAACTTCCTAGCGCGGGTTAAGCCAGTGTAAAACAAATTCCGTGACAACATTATGAAGTGTTGCATATACAACGGCATTATCACCACAGGATACTCTGAGCCTTGGCTTTTATGCACTGTCACACACCATGCCAGGGCAATCTCATTTAAGTCAGCGTAATCGTAAACCACAGTACGTTCACTGTACCGCACCATGACTTCTTGCTCCTCAGTATCGATGCCCTCGATTATCCCCAAATCGCCATTAAAGACTTCGCGATTGTAGTCGTTGGTTTGTTGAATAATGCGATCGCCCTCCCTTAAAATAATCCCACCCCTGTTAATTTCAACTTTGTCCAGTGCAGGTGGATTAATCAACTGTTGCAGGACGCCATTAAGGTTACGAGTACCAACTACACCTCGCGTCATTGGGCATAACACTTGAACATCAGTTGCTGGGTTAAACCCAAGCCGAGGAATCAAATCAGTAACCAATTCACAGATTGCTTGTACCCCGTGTTCCGGTTCAAACCCGCCGCCATGCCACAGGCAATCAGACACGGGATTATCAGAGATGGGTTCAATTGTAGGATATTGTCCTCGGTTAATGGAGTGCGCCTTGGTGACAATTGCACTCGCTTGAGCTTGGCGAAATACCTGTGTTAGCCGCACCACTGGTACAGTAAGCGAATTAATCAGATCAGCAAGTACATTACCAGGCCCCACTGATGGCAGCTGGTCAATGTCACCCACTAACAGCAATTGTGCGCCAACTGCTACTGCTTTCAACAAGGAGTTGGCGAGAAATAAATCAAGCATCGATGCTTCATCAACGATAATTGCTGTGTGAGGTAAAGGATTGTCACTGTTGCGCTTGAAACCCATATTTGAAGGGTCGAACTCTAACAGTCGGTGTATGGTTTTCGCTTCTAGTCCAGTCATCTCACTTAAGCGTTGTGCAGCTCTACCAGTTGGTGCAGCCAGAGCAATAGATTTACCCATTGCTTTCCAAAGCGAGACTATAGTGTGGGTGGTGAAGGTTTTACCGCAGCCAGGGCCACCAGTTAAAATCATTACACGGGAGTAAGCAGCCATCTCTACCGCTTGTTGTTGCTGTTCTGACAGAGAAATTCTCCGACTGGTGGTAAATCGCTCAATCCAATCCCGAACACGAACCATATCAATTGGTATAGGACTACCTAACAACTTATGTACCAGTTGTGCAATATTTTGTTCAGTGTAAAAGAAACTGGGTTGGTAGCACAGTAGTGTTTTCTCGGCACTGCTTTCTCGAATCAACTCTTCAGTTCGCCCCATTTCTTTGATGATGTTGGCTCCCGCCTCAATTGAAGGTTCATGCGATTCTGTAGTCAGCAGTTTCGTTACTTGCTCAATTAATTCCGGCTGCGGTAAATAGCAATGTCCGTTTTCAGCAGCTTCAGCTAAAGCATGAATCAACCCAGCACGGTATCTAAATTCACTATCAGGTGCAACACCAATGTTACGCGCAATCTTGTCGGCAGTCAGAAAACCGATGCCGTAGATGTCGGTGGCTAGTTGGTAGGGATTGTGAGTTACGGTGGCGATGGCTTCATCTTTGTATTGTTTATAAATCTTCACCGCGTAGGTTGTTGAAACACCATGCCCTTGCAGAAATACCATTACCTCTTTAATGGCCTTTTGGGTTTGCCACGCAGTTTGAATTAACTTGATGCGCTTTTTAGCAATACCTTGAACTTCTACCAAGCGCTCAATTTGATTGTCGATAATTTCGAGTGTTTCTAAACCAAAGTGGGCAACAATGCGCTTTGCTGTAACTGGGCCTACTCCTTTAATTAAACCACTGCCAAGGTATTTTTCAATTCCGGTAATTGTCGCTGGCTTAGTTTCAGAATATTGAACAACTTGGAACTGTGGCCCATACTGGGGATGGTCACGCCAAAAACCTGTTAATTGCAGTGTTTGCCCAGGCTGGATGTTGGCGAAGCTGCCGACAATTGTTGTGAGTTCAGTAGCGCGAGAACGCACCAGACGCGCAACACTATAACCTGATTCTTGGGAGTAAAAGGTCAGGCGTTCAACGACTCCGGTAATTGTTTCGTGGGGGACAGAGGTATTTAATTGTTGATGGTCAAGATTTGAGAGGGTGGACATTACATTACTTTTTAAATGCCGCACATGAAAGAGCTGTTTTATTGTAGTACATAAATACTAAATACTGTACCTAGCATTAGTTTAACCTGCAATCCCTTTACCGCTGTCATAAGTTGTTGCTCTTGGTTTTCTCTTATGAAGTGGAACAACTGTTTTCTTGGGAGGTTGTGAAGGGCGGCATCGTTCACAGTACAAAGGACGCGGCCCAAAAGTTTCGCGTTGTGTGGATTGCTCACACTGCTTACATACAAAGTTAAATGTGCGAGTGTGAATCTCGCGTTTGTGCGCTCTGACGGTGTACTCTCTGACTTCGATAATCTTGCTGCTGGGCATGGCTAAAGGAGTGTTTCTCTCTCTACAAAGAAATATAAGCTTTCGCTGATTTCTATCTTATGTCGGTTTATGAAGTTGTGTCTTTAGCGGTGAAATGCTCCTCCAAATCTTGTAGCAATTTGGCATGATTGCTTAACAATCTGTTTTCTCAAACAGAGACAATTGCCCTGGTGAAACGTTACCTCGTCCGAATCGATGGTAATCAAGATGGCAACTCGAACAAAGGCAAATCAAGTTCTCAACCCTGTTATCTGAAGGGTCACGGTTCCAATGATGAACTTGAAGATTGTAGGCACGACGCTGTGAATAAGTTAAATTAGATGGTTTCTCACCAGGGCGCAGGCAAACTTTACCGCATTTGCTACAACGCCAATCGGCAGCTGCTTTAATAGCCGTGGCTAATTGCTTCCAGTTGTCTGAATAACGTGACTGACTCATGAAAAATGTTTTCGCAAGAAAGATCCTGATGATGTTAATTTTACAGGTACTGATTTGATAGTGCCTAATTACGACGCGAAATAATCAATCATGTCGTCACTCCTGCGGCGCAAAATATTCATCGCCTTGACCTCAATCTGACGAATTCTTTCCCGACTAAGATTTAAACGCTCTCCCACCTCCCTCAAATTGAGTTCATGTCCATCGTCCAATCCAAACCGCAAAGCCAGTACTTGTTGCTGTATTGGTGTCAGCAATGACAACATGTTTCTCAAGTCATCACGTAGAAGTTCAGTAGTTATGTACTCGTCTGAGGAAATGCCATCACTAGGTAAAATATCAACCAGTTCTGATTCTTGATCCTTCCCAATCCGCTTCTCTAGAGAAACGGGCTGTTTAGATGCATTAAGACATTCTCGAATCTGACTCGGCTTGAGCTTGAGAGCTTCAGCAACCTCTGTAACAGTTGCTGTACGTCCCAGCGTTTGAGATAGTTCTCGTTGTGTTTTTTTGATTTTGTTCAGCTTCTCATTCACATGAATGGGGATGCGAATGGTGCGGGATTTTTCTGCGATCGCCCTGGTAATAGATTGCTGAATCCACCAATATGCGTAGGTTGATAACCTGTAGCCACGATTGGGGTCGAACTTCTCAATACCTCGTTGGAGTCCTAATGCCCCTTCTTGAAGTAAGTCGGGGAATTCGAGATTACGATTCTGGTATTTCTTGGCAATTGAAACTACCAAACGTAGGTTGGCTGTCACCATCTTTTCCTTAGCTCGTTGACCAAGCAGAAGGATTTGAGTGACTTCGGCTTCGGTTTTGTTAACAACAGTAGCTAATTCAGATGTGGTTGGTTCTCGCTCTTGCTGCTCGACAAGTGTGGCCTTTACTTGCTCTATGGCTACCATCTGGTGTACTTGAAGAGCGTAAGAGAGTTCTTGCTCCCTTGTTAGCAGGGGGTAACGGCCAATCTCTTTGAGGTAGCTACCAATCGTGTCTGGAGTGGGATTAGACATATGATTTGAATAATGGGGTAAATATTGATTTCAGTTACAATAGCAGGAATTTTGCCAGGGGAATATGCCAACTTAGGCAGGGAAACATTCAAGTGTTGTACCTATTTAAGCAACCCATCTTTTTTTAGCTGAGCAATTACGGCATTCCTAACGTATTCAGCTGTGGTGACACCAAGTAGTTCTGGGAGTGAGCGCAATAAGACATCTATTTCAGGCGGAAACTTGACACCGATTGTTCCGACTTTACCACCAATTCCTTTGCCTTCAGACTCGAATCCTCTTTTGCCTTTAATTGGTTTTCCCATAGCTAAAAATCTATCCTATTTACAGGTTATCCTGTAAAATAGATTAAGTTAATGATCAATTGTTGATTAAAGCGGTAAGTCATCATAGGCTTACCATAAAAATTACGCAGCTAATTCAGATGTGGTTGGTTCTGTTTCTAGTTGTTGGATGAGTTCAGCAATAAATCTTTACCTTGTTTCAGCAAACTCAACAATAATTTTTACTCTAACAATGCTTCAATCTGTCCTAACAACTTCTCTAAAGTTTTTGCTTTCTTTGGATCTTCCCATACCTTAGTTTGCTTAATTCGTTGGTAAGCTTCTTTCATCCGATTAGGGAGAGCAGGATTCTGAGAAGGCTTAGGAGGTTGAATTTCTTGAATGTAACTTTTTATATCTCTAACTGAAAGGTTTTCTTCAAGAGCTTTCGCTAGAAGTTCTTGTCGTTGAGCTTCGTCTTTCAGTTGAGCAATAACACGGGCTTTGGTGTATTCTAGTTTTCCTTGACGTAAAATTTCTAGAACATCTTTAGGTAAGTTAAGTAAAGGTAGACGATGACTGCGAAAGCTATCTGGAGTAACTCGCCCTATGACTGTGAAGATCTGCTCTACCGTCTCCCACTGGCTACGAACAACGTTGTTCGTAATTTCTGCTTTTTGTTTTTGGAGATTAGCAATATGATTAAGCAGTGAAATAATTTCTCCTTGAGGGCATTCTAAGCGAAGAGAGAGTAGCTGCAAGATAGCCTCAGTTTCCTCAACAGGATTTAAATCTTCTCGTTGTAAATTTTCCAGAAGTGCAACTTGAAAAGCATCTTGGTCGTTGAGACTGCGGATAATAACCGGAACTTCCTCTAGACCAAGAGTTTGAGCTGCTCGATAGCGACGCTCTCCAGCGATCAGTTCGTAACTCCCAGATTCTAATGGTCGAACAAGAAGTGGTTGCAAGATGCCATGTTCACGGATAGAGGCAACCAAGCTTTCCATTGCTTGAGCAGAAAAGTAACGTCGGGGTTGATGAGCAGCAAGGTGAATTTCAGTTATCAATAAGGATTGTTCAAGAAGTTCATTTTCAGGAAGTTGAGAATTATTAGTAACTCCTACTAAGTCAAGGAATTGTTTGGTTTTATTGGGAAATTCCATTTTTTTTGTGATTATACGGTTTTTCTGAAAAAATATATTAGTTTGTGGAATGAACTGATTCTAAGATAATTTCAGGAAATCGAAAAAATTTTTCTAAGTTTTATACTAAGGCAATGAAAAACTGATGCACCAGATTACTACATAAAGTGCTGGGTAAAATACACTCATTTCCTCAGTTAGGCTAAGTTAACTCAAACCAAGGCATCAATGAAATCACGAAAGCGCCCATCCAAACTACCAAAACCCAACAACTCAAACCCCAAGCTTGACCTTGTTGCCATTCGCCCAGCAGAAAAACAACAGGTAGCATCTGGGCCAGACCCCGCCCCTGCACTAGAGCCGCTGCCAGATGAACCACAAGCAATTACTGACAAGGAGCCGCAAGCAGAACCACAGCCCCAAGCGAAAGTGATCATACACAAGCCGCCATCAATTGAGCAAGGTGAGGAATACACTACCCCCAAAAAATCAGGTGACACGCCCAAACCCAAGCAGCGCCAGTTTACAGAGAGCAATGATGAAGAAGAATTACCTCCCCAGCAGTGTCAGAAGATGCAGTTTCTCGACTGCGACAAGTCAGTAGGGCGTGTGATCTACGAGTGCTGGCATTGCTTAACTGGATTAGTTAGTGAGTATACAGGTTCACCTGTTGTTGAAGAATTTAGGGGGCGGAAAAAGGAGAAAGCAATTGAAGTGGAATGTCCTAACTGTGGCAAGAGTGCGATTAGGTTAAGTGTAAAGGAGGTGATTTCGACGGAGGCTTTCGCATCACCTAGAGGCGATTAAGTAAAATCTAATTAAGGAAAATTATGGGAATAACAATACACTACACATTCGATGCTGGCGAAACTTCCTCTTCAGATGTTGAGCAATTGATTAATAGCTTGCATTCTAAATGTCAAGATTTACCTTTCGTGCATGTTGATCAGGTAGTGAAATTAGAAGGCTTAGAATGTTGTTATGACAGTGTTGATGATCCATTATATATTCTTAAGCTTAGAGCTAATAAATATAAATTTCCAGAAAATTTAAATTTAGAAAAGATTATTCCATCAACAATAATTGGCTTTGATTCACTGCCAAGACAAGGATGCGAGGAATTTGATATATTTTTGTGCCGCTATCCAGATGAAGACAAATGGACATCAGAGTCATTCTGTAAAACAGAATTTGCATTTGATGAAGGTGGAATTGAGAATTTTATAATTGCTCACTGTGCAATAATTGAGATTTTAGATTATGCTCAAACTTTAGGAATCTTGAGCAAAGTATTTGATGAAACAGGATACTGGGAAAAACGCGACCTCAAAGAGTTAATAAGTAAAGTTGAGCAATCGAGAGCTAATATTCAAGCAGTAAAATTAGCACTATCTCAGTACAATCACGAATTTATTAATAAGCTCATGTCTGATTTATAAATGAAGGTGATGATTTGATCCTAGACCCTCCCCCTCAAAACCTAGTTTTGCCGTTGCTAGAATTACGAGACTACTGTGTTCGGCAGCTAGAAGAATACGAGAGACTGTACAACAAAGCGCGATCGCAACTCGACCATGTAGAAGCATTACTATCTAATTGGACTACCAAATCAAATGTCAATGACAAGCAGCCAGCATTGGAGACAGTTGGTGAAGCGGTTGCCCCAGATGTTCAAGACATTGCTGAAGCTGACTTAGACTTGGTAGAGCCGATTGAATCTGAAGTTGACCAAGCAAAAAACTTAGAGATAGATAATCAACATCAATCCCCAGAAGTAGATTCGGAGTTAGCAGCTTTCAAAGAAGAAAAGCTTGAAGATAATCAACAGACTTCGCTTCTCGGGGTGGAAATACCAATGCTGTCTCAGTATGCCTCTCTAACTAGAAGCGAAGCAATTGAACAGCTATTACGAGAACATGCTGGTACTGTGTGGCATATAGATGCCATCGTCGAAGCACTTTATGGAGAGTTAGATAAAGACGTATTTAAAGTAGCAAAAGACAGGGTTCAATCAACACTAACTCATGGTAGAAAAAGCAAGAGATGGTCACTTGTTCCTAACAATCCTGGGCACTACACTTTAGTTTTAAGCTTGTTGCCTGACAAACCTACTATTCATAATTTAAGGCAGAGCAAACGCCAAAATCAACAACCTTATGTAGTTCCAAAAGCTCCATCTGTGCCAATGCTCAAAGCTTATGAAGGACAGTTTTTAATTGATGCTGTCTCCTCTTTTTTAGAACAAAATGCAGGTAAGGTTTTTAAGGTTGAGTCAATTATCACCGGAGTTTATGGAGAATTAGATACCCAGTCGATAGCACAAGTTAAAAGTAGCGTACTTAAAGAATTATCAAGAGGTCATGGAACAGGACGATTTACGAGAGTGCCTGGTGAAATAGGGATTTATACTTGGGATGTCAACAACCAAACACCAAAGTTGACGGCTGACGAGTCCCCACATGATCAACAAAGCGTATTTTTCTCACTGCCTGATGACATCTCTGATGCTGACTTAACTGATGAACCAAAAGAATCAGAACCCACACATACACAACTGAGCCTACCTGTAACAGATGAAATAGATAGCTCCTTAAGAGTATTAGAAATTCCCATGCTACCCCAGTATGAGAATTTATCCAGGATTGATGCGGTCAAAAAGCTCTTGCAAGAATACATAGGCACGGTATGTCACATAGATTTTATCTTACTTAAGCTGTATGGAGAATTAGAACCCAAATTATTCAAAATAGTTAAACTTCGAGTTCAGTCAACGCTTACCCAAGGGAAAGAGAATGGTTACTGGTCAGCAGTGCCAGAAGAACCAGGTTGTTATACTTTGGATCTGGGTTTAGTTGCAAACAATGGATTTGGTGCTGCCAAGCGTACCAAATCCA
>JAHHHC010000089.1 GCA_019359515.1 Desmonostoc vinosum HA7617-LM4
AATTCAATTGGGTAATCAAGCACAGAGCGAATGTTTTTAACTCGTAAGTCTTGAGGGTGTGTAGGGGTTTGTGATTGATTCTGTGTACCACCTAACAGAGATTGGATGTCGTGAATGATAGTCCCCCAGTCAGCATCCTTGTTCCATTCAGCACGAAATCTCACTTTAGTTACTGCATCATATAACCGACAAAACACTGTGTTTTCTTCACCAGCAGTAACTGCAATAATCAGGGGCTTAGAGAAGTCTTGAATTAGCGTTGCAGAGAGAAGAAAGGTTTTCGCAAAGTTCGTTTCAACTCCAGTTCTGATGATATAAACCTCGTCTGCTCTAACAACAATGTCCAGCTTCAGATTGTCCTTTCCCTTGAATTCTCTTGTTGTCAATCGCAGTTCAGACAAATATCCGGTTAGTCCTCTTTGTTGTACGGGGATAGTTCTATCCTTATCGATGTCGTAGTGATACCAGAGATATGATTCCCCGCCTAACTCAGCGTTTTTGACATAAAGATAAATGGGTTCTGGAGGATTACAAAGACCTAGTTGAATTTCAGTACTCATGTTTGTCCTGGAGTGTGTGATAATTGTGTGAAACTTTAAGTCATTAGCAATCGCCCCATAACGGCACAATTTGAGGCGATTGCTTTTTCTTAAGCAGAAGTCTTCGGATGACTCTCTAGCTCTTGTTTCAAATAAGAGAGTGCAGTTTGAGCATCACCAATTGTTAAATCAGGGTGATAATCAAGAGCTTGGAAATCAGGGTGCTTTGCTATTTCTTGAAGAACAAACTTTGCAGCATCAACTAATGTGTAGAGATTGGGATGAGACATCTTTAATTACTCCTATTTAGTGAAAATTCAGGAGTCAGAATAGTAAAAACTTAGAATGTTTAACTTATAAACCTATTAGCCAAACCAATTCTGAATTCTGACTCCTGAGTGCTGAGTACTAGTTACATTTCCTCGACAACTTGCAGTAAAAACCCGCAGCCCGTATTCTGCACTCTCACAAGCTTTCTATCGAGTAGCGATTGAATGACACCAGTAGAGAACCCAACAGTATGCAAAGGAGCAGAACCACCTCGACAACGAAGCGAGTGTAATAAACTAGCAGCAGTCATACTGGAAGAGTCTTTAACTGGTTTAGTTTGGCGATGTTTAGCCATCTGTTCTACCCCCTGTTACAGCCGCTAACTGTTGCTTAAGGGCATCTATTTGCTGAGTATGTTCATCGATTTCAGCGATTATTTGCGCTCGTAATTCTGCAAGAGATAGCGTTTGAATTTGGTCATCAAAGTAATGCCGGACTTCCTCAGAGTTCTTGTCAATCAGTACGGCGTAACGCCAAGAATTACCGTACTCGTGAGCTAACAATGTATCAGCGGGGTAGTACTCGCAGCCTATGATGATGCCCTGTTGTGTGCGCTGTCCAAAGGTAAAGCGGGGGTAGTCCCAGTTATTGGGGATGGATATTGTGGGTTGCATAGATGTGATGAGTAATTGAAGGAATGGATTAGGGCGATCGCTGTTGGTTGTGATTGTTGAGCAATCGCCTGTATGAGAATTAAGCGGCTACAGGCTCATACTGCTGTAGGCGCTGCCAGTCTTGAGCAGTTAGCTGTTCAAAGGGCAAATCTAACAATTGCTCACAGTCAGCTGCTTCTACATCCAGCAACTGCTGTAGTTCCTCAGTAGTCAGTTGCTCCAGTGGGCGGTATTGCAAATATTCAGGAGTGGATTCAGTTGCAGGTGGAGTATCTACCATCGATAGCGATCGCACCGCATCAAACACCGAGTCAGAATACTGCTGCTGACCCGAACCACCCTGGATTACCCACCAGTTACCATCAGTGCATCCGACTTGTCCCAGCTTCACACCATCCTTGTAAATCCCGTCGTTGAGAATTTCAAACCCGTAATTCTGGCACTCGTTGAAGATATGCGCCATGATTCGGTTTTCGGAGGTGCAGGGTGTTGGTTCTTGTTCCTGTACTGGCAATGTGCCATCCTTGTAGTGAATGCGGATGTAGCGATCGCACATCATTGGGGTAGCTGCACGGAATACTTCTGTGTTGTTCACCATCACTACCCAAGGTTGCGTCAAGTCATGGTCGTGGGTGATAGCAGCAACCAGCTGATTACCAATGTAATATTCGTGATCGTAAAAGGATATCTCGACTGTTCTCAGTTGTTCAGGGGCTACGGCTTGGGCTTGGGTGGCGATGAACTGGTCGAGTTCGGTTTGTGCAACTTTCTGGATCTGGGCGGATTGGTAGGAGGCGATCGCGCTAATCCAGGCATCCTTGCAACGTTTGTCTGAAACCTCAGCTGTGCAGCCGATTTCGCTGTAGATTTGCTTGAGACGGGCAATCGATTTCAGGTGCAGCTGTTGATAAGTGTAAATGGGCTGAGTCATAATTGAAAGGCTCTTTAAATTTAGGGCAAAAGAAGCGCTTCAGATTCGCAGTCAGGGGCGCTTCTGTTATGTATTTATTATCTGCTAGTTAACTGCGCTTGTCAACTATGTTAACTAACTGATATTTTATGGGTAGTACTATTCTGTTATGGATATGAAGGAGTTAAGAGAAAAAGCAGGGTTGCGAACAGTAGATGTGGCATCTAAACTAGGGATTGCCGAGTCAACTGTTCGTAATTGGGATATTGGGCGGCACACTCCCAGGTTGCCAATTGAAGATATACCCAAGTTTTTAGAAGTATACAAATGCACTTTAGAAGAGGTAATTGAGGCTGCAAAGGAAAGCAAGAGAAAGTTTGATGCCTCTCACAGCTGATGCTAAACCTGTTGCTCCTGACATTTTTCATCTGAGAGCAGAGGCTATAATCAACTTCTTAGGCAATATTTATAGTGTTTGACTGGGGGAGATGAACAATAGCCCTGGTAAAAAGATTTTAAAAAATAAATAATGTCTGCAAACAAGTAAAATCAAACTGCAATCAAGCATCAAACTTGCTTGGGCAGGCGAAACATAAAATTAAAGGCGAGTATCTTGCTCGCCTTATATTGTAGATAGAATTAGCGATATAACTTACCTTCCTACTTAGCTCCAACGATTTTCCCTTGGCATTCTTGAATGAGTTTATTTACTTCTGAATGTTGCGGAAACAATCGCTTGACAGTTTCAAACTTCTCAATTGCTTGAGTATATGCACCTTGAGAATAAAATTGCAATCCATCGCGGTATAACTCGTCAACTACTCCTTTTTCATTACCCACACCAGCTTGTCGTACAAATTCCATAATTGTATTGCTGGTGAATGCAAAGGCAAAGCCAGAGACTTCTTGACCGTTGACGGGTTCTCCACCAAAGGTGGTCATACCAATCACTTCGCCTTTAGAGTTGAGAACAGGCCCACCTGAGTTGCCATGTGTTACGGAGGCACTAATTTGAAAAACAGGTGAGCCATCAGCTAGTCGCTTTTTGGCAGAAATTTCACCGCTAGTAATTGTTGCTTCTGCAAAGGATGTGTTGTCTAAGATGTCAGGATTAATACCTGGATATCCCATTGCAACGATTTTATTTTGGATTTGCACTTGCTCGGAATCAGCTAGCTTTAAGACAGGAGCATTTTTGATTTCTACTTTAATTACCGCAACATCTTTACCTTGACCAACAGGTGCGCCGGATACTTTAATTTCAAAAGGTAAAGCATCGCTGTTGGGCAAGATTACACTGTTAATTTGCTGGATGTCTTCCACAAATTGGGAGTTGTTATCAATTTCTTGGAGACCTTCAGGATTTTTTAACAGTTCGCTGGGATTTACACCCAAATCTTGAGCAATCTGCTCTACATAGTTTTGAAACAATGCTTTTTGGCATTCTTCAGGATTTTTGGTGGCTTCAATTACGTGAACATTTGTGATTATATAACCGTCAGAGTTGACAAAGAAGCCAGAACCAGAGCCACCAGCAGAAACATCGTAAACTTTACTTTGGTCATTGTAGCTGAAACGAACTTTAGCTGTGCAACCGCTAACAATTTGAACTACGGCAGGTTTGGTATAATCAGCTAGAGATACTGGATTTTGGATAGCGATCGCACCGTTGTTTTGAGTAGTATCGCTATTGTTTTGACTGGGTTTGTTAGGGTTTGATTGTGCAACTGCAACTCCATTATTCTGGCTATCACTCGCATCTATTTTTTTGTCACCACAGCCAGTCAGAAGATTTGCTGCAAGTAAAGCAGAAGCAAAAAGAGCAAAGAATTTTTTATTGGTTTTATTTGTGTTGTTTAACATATGAGTGTTTGCTGAACTCGATGATTCCATCAAACACTCTTGGTATTAGAGATAGCCTATGAGATATTTGTGTACGATTTTACTTGCCTACGACTTATTTCCAGAAATTTTGGAAATATTGCTGGTATAAACTACAGCTTGGCAAGACTTCCCCACCTTGTATTTTTATTAACCCCAAGGCATTTAATTTCGAGCTAGTCTTCTTGTTTAATTGCGTAGTATGAGGTGTAGTAATCACTTCCTTCATCCCTGCTTCTAATTCAGGATACTGTGACAAAATTGACTCTATTCGTCGTAAATAGTTGCTGTATATTCCTGTTGTAGTGGGTGCTGTTTGTAAAAGTTGAGTCAATGTCATATCTTGACGGGCAACATGATACAGCGCCAGTCTGACTAAAAACGGATGTCCTCCTACCATTTCCATTAGTTGCAGAACTTCTCTATCGCTCCAGTTGACTTGGTAAAGTCGTGCTAAATTTTGTACTTGCTCTACTGTAAATTCTGGTAATTCTACAGGTAAACCAACGTTAAAAGGCGATTGGTTTAAGTTTATTGGTACATAAACTTCCGTGGAGTGGACAATTACTAACCGCAGTTGTTTCCAAATTTGGCGTTGTTTTCCTTCTTCGTGGAGTACGCGTAGCAAACCAAAAAAGTCTCCGGAGATTTCTGGGTATTCAAATACTCTATCGACTTCATCTAAACCCAAGGTTATCGGTTTTTTGATTTCTGAAAGCAGATATCGTTCAAAATAATCTTGACAACACAAATTACTACCCATAATTTCTGCTAAATCCCAGTGCTTTTGTACTAATTCGAGATTTAAGTTCAAAGCTCTGGTAACGCTGGCACAGAACCATTTTAGAAATGTATCGGTATCAGTAAAAGACTTTTGTGCTGCCACCTGTAAACTTAAGTATACGGTTTCAGCTCCCTGTTGCTCTGCTCGATGCAAAATCCTTGCTAGTAGGGAAGATTTACCCATTTGTCTGGGTGCTTTAATCCGAATCAGAGAACTTGGTTTACTAATTTCCTCGTAACAGCGTTGTTCGATCGGTGGACGTTCAATATAAAAGGGAGAATTGACTTCAATCTGTCCCTCTGGATATTCCAGGGTAGTGGGAAGTGGGGGAGGTGATGGCTCAGATCCTTTTGATTGTACTGAGGAAACTGCATATTCTCGCCAATCTAAACTCAATTTTTCACAAATCTGAATAAAATATCTTCGGTCAACTGGTTTAAGATTAACAAAATTACTAACTGTCGATGCCGCAATGCCTAAATCCTCAGCCAAATCCTGCTGACTGAAAAATTCTCCAGGTACACCATCTAATCTACCTATACGTTGGAAAACTTTTTCTTGCTTATCTTTCCGCAGGATGACCGAACGTGGCATATTAAGTGATTTGCGAAATGCTATAAAACTTAGTTTACAGGATAAGTATTTTTCGGTAAAGTCAGTCATAAGTCGAGGATAACTCGAATTTCTCGTGGTTTAACTCAAATCCGGTCATGTTTTGATGTAGGTAGGTATGTCAACTGACGTACTGCGTTAAGTAGTTTCTATATGCGGTGACTCAATCATGACAGCAAATTATGAGTATAAAGTGGGGGGAAGTCTAAGTGCAAATGCCCCTAGTTACGTCGTTAGGCAGGCGGATTCTGACTTTTACTATGGGTTAAAAGCAGGAGAGTTTTGTTATGTTTTTAACTCCCGTCAGATGGGTAAAAGCAGCTTGATAGTTCGCACGAGGGAAAAACTGCAAGCAGAAGGTTTCGCTTGTGCTTACCTTGATTTTTCTGTGATAGGTAGTAGCAGTAAGTTGGAACAGTGGTATGCAGGGATAGTTTATAAGCTTGTAACTAATTTTAATCTTGGCGAGCCATCAGAATTTATGCGTAATTGGTGGCTCCAAAGGAGTGAAATTGCTCCCGTGCAACGATTGGAAGAATTTATTGAAACTGTTTTATTAGCATCTGTTCAAAGTAAGATTATTATTTTTATTGATGAAATTGATAGTATTTTGAGTTTAGGTTTTTCGACAGATGATTTTTTTGCTTTTATTAGAAGTTGTTATGAAAAGCGTAATTTTAATCCAGAATATCAAAGATTGACTTTTACTTTAATTGGAGTGGCAACACCATCCGATTTAATTAGTGATAAAAGGCGAACACCGTTTAATATTGGTAGAGCGATTCAACTTGATGGGTTTAAAGATACTGAAATTGAACCTTTAGCAAATGGTTTTGAGGGAAAGGTAGAAAATCCTTTAGTTGTGGTGCAAGAGGTTTTAACTTGGACTGGAGGACAGCCATTTTTAACCCAAAAGGTTTGTACATTGTTAATACAGAGTTCCACTACCAACCTCTCTTTACAAGCGATGAAGGGAGAAAGAAATAAAATAAGTGACTGGGTAGAAGAAGTTGTTAAAAGTCAAATTATTGAAAACTGGGAAGCTCACGATGAACCAGTGCATTTGAAGAACATACAAAATAGGATGCTGGAAATAGAGCAAGTCGCTGGTAGTTTTTTAGGTTGGTATCAGCAAATTTTGCTTTCGGGAGAGATTACTGCTGACGAAAGTACAGAAAAAATGGGATTTCGTCTGACTGGTTTGGTAATTAAACAGCAGGATAAGTTGCGGGTTTATAATCAGATTTATCCATTGGTTTTTAATTTAAATTGGGTTGAAAAAGAGTTAGGTAAACTGCGTCCTTATTCACAAAGCTTTCGGGCTTGGGTTGAAAGTAATCGTCAAGATGAGTCGCGGTTGTTGCGAGGACAAGCTTTGCAGGACGCTTTGCAGTGGGCGAATGGGAAAAGTTTGAGTAATGAGGATTCTAGGTATTTAGCTGCGAGTCAGGAATTAGAAAAAAGAGAACTAGAAGCAGCTTTGGTGGTTAAAGAAGAAGAGAGTCGGATATTAGCAGAAGCGCGACAGAAAGCTGAAAATGCTTTAGAAAAAGAAAAGGAAGCAAATAAAATACTATCCTCTACACAAAACAAAGCTAGACGGTTTGTATTTATAATAATCGCTTTGGTAATTGTTTTTTTTACACGGGCTGTAATGTTATTGATAGGTACAGATAGATTAGATTGGTTACTTCTTAGACATCTTCATAAATTAGATATTAACCATTACAAAATTGGTATATATTCTTCTTTAATAAAGATATTTATTGTTTGGATTATTGCTTTGATTCCTATTCGTGTAGCGAGGTACTTTTTACGCGATTTGCACACAGCACGCAAGTTAGCAAAGAGAGGAAATTGGGAAGGTTCAATTACTTACTTAGAAAGTTTTCTCCCTTATGCTAGGCAACGACCTTGGTTAGACTTTATGCTCTTATTAACTCTGTGGTTGGATACTACGAGTGTACTAGCAATGACACTGAATAATTTAGGACAATCTTATTTAGCAATCGGAGAATTAGAACGAGCCGCATTCTATTTGACTGAAGCTTTACAAGTAGATACAAGTTATCCATCGCCACACTTCTTTTTAACTCTTGTAGAACTGGGAAGAGGAAACTTTGAAGAAGCTGATCGTCACTTGGATGAAGCTCATAGACTTGGATTCTCTGATAGAATAAAAAATAGAATTGTATATGACCTGGGAAGTACAATTTCTTACCTGAAAAGATTGGAACAATAGTGCAAAGATAGAATAACTAACAAGAAATTCTTGAGTTTATATAACTAAATTTTAATCAATTTTTAAGGGAACTCGCATGATTTTGATTTCACTTGTTTTTTCCACAAGCGTAATCAAAACTTGGGGTTGAAAAGACACAGAGCGATCACACTATGCTAACTTCTGAGTTTGCGTTGGTTGTAGATTATGGAGAAGAATAGAGCGATCGCCTTTTTGTTTGAGAGGATGGAGTGTGATCGCATTATAGAAAGCAGGGCAAGGTAGTTATAATCGAAGCTAGAAGCAAACGAGGTCAGGTAATAATGACTGTACCTACAGAAATTCGTAATAGAGCGATCGCTTTACTCGAACAATTACCAGGAGAATCTTTAGTAAAGGCTGTCGAGTTTTTGGAAGCCCTTTCTCACGAAGCTTTACAGGTATCAGAAGCACCAAACCCAGAAATTAGCGAAGCCGCTTTGCTTCAAATTATTCAACACCGTCTGTTTCCTGAAGAACAAGAGAGATTGGCTTATCTGCGTCAGCAAAATGAGATAGGGGTAATTACAGACACAGAACATCAAGAGCTACTGATGTACGTTGAGCGCATCGAACAACAAGATGCTGAACGTGCAGAAGCATTGATAAAACTAGCTCAACTTCGCAAAGTTGATTTAAAAGTGCTGATTGACGAGTTCTTGCCTAAACACAGCAACGTCGCCTAATGTCAGAGCGAACCCCAGAACCAATCAGGCGTATTGTTGCTGCTCGTGCGCGTGGTTACTGTGAGTATTGTCGCTGTTGTGAGCAATTTGCTACTGAGAGTTTTACAGTTGAGCATATAAAACCTCGACAAGTAGGTGGGGAAACAGTTTTAGAAAATCTTGCTTGGAGTTGCTTCGGCTGTAATGGTCATAAACATACCAAAACCCAAGCAATTGATCCAGAAACGGGAGAAAAAATAGCACTGTATAATCCTCGGCTGCAATTTTGGAGCGAACATTTTAGCTGGAGTGATGATTTTACCCAGGTAATTGGTAAAACTCCTTGTGGTCGAGCAACAGTAGAAGCTTTGCGTTTGAATCGGTTTGGTGTTGTCAATTTACGCCGTTTGTTGAGGAATGCAAATCTGCATCCACCAGAGAATGTAGAAGGTGATGAATAGGGTTTATTTTTCAGGATAAATTAGCGATCGCACTAAACATTTACAGCAGTTTTTACGTGAATAACTGTAAATCAATTTCGATAGCGATACCTTCGGTAAGCTTTCCTTCGGAACGCTGCGCGAACGCTAACGCATGATTTTGTTGGCGTTCAAGAAAAAAATCCCCAACTTATCCAATAAGTCGGGGATGTGAAAAAATCTGGGATAGTACTTTCTTAAACTACACACCTTCTTCAACTATTTTGTTGAACTTGCGAATCAGTTGATCTCTCATTTCTACAAATTCATGAATTTCCTTCTCTAATTGTTCCTCCATCTTTCTCTTCAAAACAACGTTACTAAGGCTTTCTAACTTCAGAGTTTTCTTCTCTACAGCTTCAATAAACTTATCAAAAACCCTATCCATTTCTGCTTGTAGTTCTTGTGCCTTTTGCATCAGCAATTTAGCAGTTTCAGCCCTTCCCGTAGCCTTGGCTTGCACCAAATATTGATTGCAAGTTTCTCTTAACGCTTGAGTATGAGTTTCTCTCACCATTTCCAAAGCTTTTTTGCGAAACTCAAACTCAGTTTGAATTAGCTTAAGTTCACCCATTTTTATAGCTCGTTGTGTTGCATCAGGAAAGAGTTTTTGTAATAAATTCTTCCTTGTTTGATTCTGAGCATCCACAACACTTCCTGCATAATCTGCAACTACGTTGACGATGGAAGATTTGGAAACTTGCATATCTGATGAAATTCTGGTGAGAGAGTTATTTTGTTTATTGTTGTAGTCAGACATTATTGTTCTCCTATTAATGATAATTAGTTCAAGGAATTTTCAATGTTCTTTAGATCGTCAAATACATCTTCTATTTGACTTTCAGTTTCAGCTTGGGAAAGTTTTTCATTTGCTTTTTGTTCGATAATCTTCTGTTTCGCTTTCTTTAGTTCCGGCTCAATTTCACTAGCAACAACTTTGATTTGATTGGCTTGTTCCATGAATACTTCTTCAATTTGTGCTGCTATAGAGGTAATAACCTTAAGCCGAATAGCAGCCATTTCTGGACTTTTAGCAGTCTCTTCTGTTAGTAGTAAAAATTGAGTAGTGATAAGTTCAATTAATCTCTGTTGAGAATTGTCTCTGACAGCATGACGAATTTGTTTGCGATTTTCAAGCTGTTCTTCGATACTTTGCTTCGCATCTAATAAATGCTGGCTGTGATAATAAATCGCTTTTTGCTCCAAGTGTTCGAGAATTGCATCGTATGGACTATAGTTTGACATTAACTTTGCCATCATCGGTGCAATTTCTATCATTACGAATAGAAGCGTAATGAATAAGCTGATTTTGCCAATAGTTGGGTCATTAGCTGCTAGTTCCTCTAAGATTTCCAGCTGCTTTGATAAGCCTACTGTTTGAGGTGGCCGATTCTCAAAGCGATTTTTATTTTGTGCTATTTCTTTTTCATTGTTTTGAATTTGCGCCTGAATTGCCTCCATTTCTCGTGTGATTTCTTTAGCTTGTGCTTTTTTTTCGTCTATGACAGATTGACGATAATCGTCTCGAATTTTTCTATACTTCTCCCATTTCGCTTCTAGTTGTTTATTTGTGGTTGCTATTTTCTGATTTTTCGTTTCTAGATTAGCTTCATCTTGTTTAATTATTTCTTCCTTGATGTTAGTCTCAAATATCTTTAATTCCAGAGGCTTGCTGACAGTAACTCCCAAAAAGCCTGCTAAGATTAAACGAGGAATTAAGACTTTCATCTGACCAAAGAAGTCATTTTTCTTCTTTTTGGCACTTAAGATAAAAACTCTATCCAGATGAAAAATTACCAGTCCCCAAAAAGAACCCAGTGCAGGTGCGATCGCTTTGGATGCAAATACGGTATAAAAGGCATAGGAACCTGATAAAGTAGCTGTTAAAGCTGTCAAACATACAACTGCTCCAATCGCAGCTTGCTTATTTACCTCTGTCTGGCAGTCTTTTCTGCTTAATATCTGTTTATTTGCACCAGCAGAATATAAGAGAAAATCTAGACCCAGATTGCGTTTCTCATGTTGCATCGGACTCACTGTTTAACTCGACAATTACATAATTGCACTAGCGTATTCGAGTTAAACCTTGAGTAATTTGAGTTACTGATTTTACTTTTTTCGTGTATCAGTTAGTGTGAACTATCAAATCAAATAACGCCTCAAAGCATCTACTCATATTGTTTTTCACGATTTCAGGACTTACGCAACTGGCACAGGCGAGCGCTAAATTTGAGTACAAATGTATTGAATAATGGAGGCAACTGGCAGAGGGCGATCGCATTTATATAAGACATATGTACTAGCAAAGATGGGCTTA
>JAHHHC010000090.1 GCA_019359515.1 Desmonostoc vinosum HA7617-LM4
TTTGTGCCGCTTGTTCTGGAGTTGGTTCTAGTTTGAATTCCCACGTCATGTTTAGCATCAGGGTATTTTACACTAAACGCCATCGTGTGTAAATACGAAATTCGTTGCGAAAAAGCCGTCCTTCAGCGCAGCGTAGGACGGGGTTTTCAACCCAAATTCTCGATAAAATATTTTGAGACACATTAATAATTCATGTAACTAAACTTTTGTGCAGACATTTAAAAATTTACCAAGTGTTTTAGTATTAGCGATCGCGGGATTGATGAGTAATGCTGGTTCTGTCTTTGCTCAGCAAACTATTCCTGCTTGCCAACCTCCAACTGCCGGGGAGTACCTTTTATTGGTAGTCAGTCCCACAGCAGATAAACGCAAGCAACTGCGTAGCGCCTTACCGCCGGAACTCAAGACTGTTACTTGCCAGTATCTCAACGAAACTGTGACGCGCATAGGAGGATTTAACAGAATCGATGATGCTAATCGTTGGGCGAGATATGTCAGTAGTATTGTAGGATTGTCTGCAATCATTACTACTCGACCATCTGAACCACAGCCAACTCAGCAGCAGCAGCAAACAGTTAGCTATAATCCCCAAGCATTAAAAGAGGGTTATGCAGTACTGGTGGATTATTTTAATCGTCCAGAATTAGCAACTAGCGTACAGCAAACAGTTGGAGGTAACGTCGGTTTTGCCTCCTATGGACAACGCCCTTACTTACTAGCAGTTTATACAACTAACCAAACTGAAGCATACAACACATTACAAAAACTTAATGAACGTGGTTTTTATGCCATCCTAGTTGATAGTCGTAAAGTCATCCTGCTACGCTCAACTGTGCGTCTATAGTCTACAAGAGGGGTGCAGAGGTGTAGGTGTTCAAAACCCTTACAAAAACAGGGAGTAGGGAGTAGGGAGTAGGGAGTAGGAAGTAGGGATACAAAAACATTAAAAACTGTCTTTTGTGGGTTATTGCCCACTGTTAGGAAAAGATTTGTGCCGAGATTGCTTGCAACGAGGCACAATGCGTCCTTACTTCAATCCCACGCCTTAAGGCGTGGGTTCCCTACTCCCTACTCCCACATCGCCACTCCCTACTCCCTACTCCCTATCTTCAACCCAGTGGTCGAACTTGCATCAATTCACGACTGAGGTGGTGATGAATATGACCATTAGTGGCAAGGATTCTGCCTGTATCGATTTTTACAGGAGTGCCGTCATAAGCAGTGACTTTACCGCCAGCTTCTTGTAACAAAATTATCCCAGCTGCGATATCCCAAGGAGAAAGACCTCTTTCCCAGTAACCATCTAGACGCCCACAGGCAACATGGGCTAAATCTAGCGATGCTGAACCGCTACGCCGAACTCCTTGGGTAAGGTGGGTGAGGTGACAAAATTCTGCGTAGTTATTATCTGATGTTTCGCGGCGATCGTAGGCAAAACCTGACACCAAGAGGCTTTTGCTTAATTCAGTTGTTTTTGAAACCTTGATGGGGCGGCGATCGCGTGTTGCGCCTAAATCCGTAGCTGCACGGAATAATTCATTGTGAAATGGGTCGTAAATTACACCAACTTGTGGCACACCATGAATTAATAGCCCAATTGAAACTGCGAAAAATGGGTATTGATGAGCATAGTTAGTTGTGCCGTCTAAAGGATCTATTGCCCAGAGGTATTCATTATCTTGATTACCCAGTTTCCCTGATTCTTCAGCAAGAATAGAGTGTTGGGGAAAGTGACGGTTTAGAACCTCCAAAACCACTGCTTCCGAAGCTTTATCAGCAGCAGTAACTAAATCACCGGGGCGTCCTTTTTCAATCACCACGTCTTCTAACTTACCTAGATAACCTTGCAAAACTGCACCCGCAGCTAGTGCCGCTTCTGTGGCAATGTCAAGGAAAATTTGTAAATTTGTCATTTGTCAGCTGTTGGTGGTTTGTTACCATTTGTTATTGTCTCTCATGGTGTAGAGAATGGGGAATTGGTGTTGTTATTTCTCCCCTGCCTCCCCCACTCTCCTCTGTGCGTCTTTGCGCGAGATAAATCCCCTATTTCAATAATCTCAACCCACTGAGAGTAACCAATACTGTTGAACCTTCATGCCCAATCACACCTATAGGTAGATTCACATTACCTAAAAAATTACCAATCAATAGCAAAACTATAAAACATATAGCGATCGCTATATTCTGTTTTACTACTGTTTGCGATCGCCTGCCCAAATGTATCGCCGCAGTAATCTTCTCTAACTTATCTGCCATCAATACAATATCTGCGGTTTCCAATGCCACGTCACTCCCAGCCACACCCATCGCAATACCCACAGACGCTTGAGCTAAAGCTGGTGCATCATTAATTCCATCCCCCACCATTGCCACAGTTTGATACTGTTTCTGTAAATTACGAATCACATCTAGCTTATCTTCCGGTAAAAGTTCTGCATACACCCGCTCGATACCAACTTCCTGCGCGACACTGTGAGCAGTTCGCTCATTATCCCCCGTTAACATGACAATTTGCTCAACTCCCAATTTCTTTAAGCGGCTAATAGTCGCAGTTGCTGTCACTCTCACCTCGTCGGCAATAGCAATTACACCCATTATTTGGAAGGATGAGGGGGAAATTGTCCCCGCGTCCTTGCGTCCCCGCGTCCCCGTGTCCTCTTCCCGTGCTACCCAAACGACGGTTTTACCTTGTTGTTCCAAATCTGTAGCTTTTTCTCGCAACTCATTCGGTAAATTTGTTACATACTGCTGTACAAAAGCCGCGTTTCCTACAATCACTTTTTGTTCTTGGATAATTCCGACAATACCCCGTCCAGGTAAGGCTTGTACTTCAGTTGCACTCACCCAATCCAAATTAGCAGCCGCTTGAACAATTGCTTTACCAATAGGGTGTTCGGAGCGAGATTCTACAATTGCTGCTGTTTGCAGTACATTATCTTGTGTATATTCACTAGCTGAGATTACTTGCGAGACTTTTACCTGTCCTATTGTGAGAGTACCAGTTTTATCGAAGGCGATCGCTCGCACTCTACCAATTTTCTCTAACTGAGCGCCATTTTTAAACAAAATCCCCGCTCTTGCACCATTGGCAATTCCTGAAAGCAATGTGGGCATAATTGCAGCCATCAATGCACAAGGGGAAGCCACCACCAAAAAAGTTAAGGCACGATAAATCGTGGTTTCCCAGTCCCAACCCCAAATAAACGGTGGTAAAGTTGCCAGTAATATCCCAGCTATCACAATTACCCGCGCATATTCTCGCTCAAATCGCTCGATAAATTGTTGCGAAGGTGGCGCTTCTGTTTGTGCTTGTTCTACTAAGCGAATTACGCGCTGAATCAAACTACTTGACGCTGGTTTATGAAGTTTGAGTTTCAATGCCCCATAACCATTGAGTGTGCCTGCAAATACTTCATCACCTACAGTTTTCTCCACAGGCAAAGACTCACCTGTAATCGCGGCTTGGTTGAGGGTGCTATAACCAGATACAATTACTGCATCAGTGGGAATTAACTCTCCAGGTTTGACAACAATCTCATTACCCACCTTTAATTGAGCGATCGGCAATATTTCCTCTGTTTCTAGATACACAACCCTTGCTGTGTCTGGTGTCAGATTCATCAAACTGCGGATACTGCGCTCAGTATGCCGCATGGCATAGCCTTCTAACGTGCCACTGATGGCAAAAATTAGAATTAAAATTGCCCCATCAATAATTAAATGGTATTCCCTGCGCCATAAACCAAGGCTAGCAGCACCTAAAGCCGCGACAATCATCAGTAAATCGACATCAAGTTCCTTTTCTTTGATTAGGGTAGTCAGTCCCTCACGCGCACTCTCGTAACCACCAATGACGTAAGCGGCAGGTAATAACAGCAGTGCCCACCCCAAAGCGCCAAGATGCAAAGCCAACCATCCAAGAAATAACAGAAACCCGCAAAGCAAAGTTGCTACAGTGTCTGCATGTTCTCTAGTGAATTGAGTTAAACGCTGTGGGTAAAGCATAAGAGTGGAATTAATCAGGACTATTCTCACGCTAAACCGTCAATGGGGATTGGGGACTAGGCACTGGGAAGAGATGCGTGGTGTACACACAAATATTTCATCTAGCACCTAAAATTTCAGAAGTGCATTGCGCTACGCCACAACACACCTTATTGTGATTAATCTATAATTTTTACCAACTTTTTTAACTTTATGTTGGTAAAGTAAGAAATAATGTGGTTCGACTCCGCTCGATTACCGCGTAGCCGAAACGGTAGTTGAATCTCGACTTCGCTCGATTACCGCGTAGCCGAAACTCACCAACCGGGGGATGAGGGAGAAATTTTCTCCGCGTCTCCGTGTCCCCGCGTCCCCGTGTCCCCGCGTCTCCGTATCCCCATGTCTCCGCGTCTCCGTGTCCCCGTGTCCCCGCGTCCCCAACACAAGCTATGCCACTAGATTTATCGCCTCTGTGGATATCACTCAAAACTTCATTACTGGCAACATTTATTACCTTTTTTTTAGGTATTGTTTCTGCCTACTGGATGCTGGGATATCGCGGTAGAGGTAAATCTTTGATTGAGGGTATCTTTATTGCTCCCCTAATTTTACCGCCTACGGTTGTTGGTTTTTTATTGCTGCTATTTTTTGGCAAAAATGGCCCTGTAGGCAAACTCCTAGAGCCATTTAACTTTACCATTGTGTTTACTTGGTACGGTGCAGCGATCGCAGCTACTGTGGTTTCTTTCCCGCTAATGTATAAAACTGCACTTGGAGCTTTTGAGCAAATTGATGGTAGTTTGCTGCAAGTAGCCAGAACCCTTGGAGCTTCAGAAACCACAATCTTTTGGCGAATTAGTTTACCTTTAGCGTTTCCGGGCATTTTAGCAGCCACAACCCTAGCTTTCGCTCGTGCCTTGGGAGAATTCGGTGCAACTTTAATGCTGGCTGGTAATATTCCTGGACAAACACAGACAATTCCCATGGCCATCTATTTTGCCGTGGAAGCAGGAGCAATGGACGAAGCTTGGTTTTGGGCGATCGCAATTATGGTGATTTCTCTATCAGGAATCGTTGCGGTTAACTTTTGGCAAGAGCAAAGGCGGAAGGGGAAGGGGACGCGGGGACGTGGAGACTTGGGGACGTGGGGAGATGACGGTGATGATGCTATTTTATCTACGCACTTATATACAACTGGCTTGCTTGTAGATATTGAAAAACGACTGTCGAGTTTTCATTTACAAGTATCATTCAATACCCAAGAGCAAACATTGGGATTGTTGGGGGGTTCTGGTGCAGGTAAGAGTATGATTTTACGCTGCATTGCAGGGATAGAAACACCAACAAGAGGGCGGATTGTTTTGAATGACAGAGTATTATTTGACTCAGAACAAAGAATTAATTTACTTAGCCGCGATCGCCGAATTGGTTTTTTATTGCAAAACTACGCGTTGTTTCCACATATGACTGTCGCACAAAATATTGCTTTCGGCTTACCCAAGGGACTATCGACTGGGGCTAGACGCGTACAAGCACAAGCGCAACTCATAGCAATGCAATTAGAAGGATTGGGCGATCGTTATCCACACCAACTCTCCGGTGGGCAACAGCAACGGGTAGCTTTAGCAAGAGCATTGGCAAGCCAGCCCGAAGCTATACTTTTAGATGAACCATTCTCCGCACTCGATACCCACCTACGTAGTCAATTAGAGCAACAAATGACAGCAACTTTAGCTGACTATCAAGGTGTAGCTCTATTTGTGACTCATAATATGGAAGAGGCTTACCGAGTTTGCCCCAATTTGTTGGTATTAGAGAATGGTAGAGCAGTTCACCACGGTTCCAAGCACGAGATTTTTGAGCATCCCGCAACTGTCAGTGTTGCTCAACTAACTGGCTGCAAGAACTTCTCTCGTGTTGTTCACCAATCATCGCAACAGCTAAAAGCAATCGATTGGGGTTGCAATTTGCAAGTGATTGAACCAATCAACAACGAAATATCTCACGTTGGTATTCGCGCCCATCAAATCATTTTTACCAACGACTCATCTGGTGAAAACACGTTTACTTGTTGGTTAGCAAGAACAAGTGAAACCCCCCATCGCATGACATTATTTTTAAAGCTGCATTCTGCTGCTGACAATATTCAGGATTATCATTTGCAAGCAGAAGTTTTTAAGGAAAAATGGGTAATGATGAAAGACCAACCTTTTCCTTGGTATGTGCGTTTAGATTCTTTGCACTTGATTTTGATGGATTGACCAAGTAATTCGTAATTCGTAATTCGTAATTCGTAATTCGTAATTCGTAATTCGTAATTCGTAGATACCCAACTTATTTGATAATTCAGGGTTCTTAGTTCTCACGAATGATTTAGGATTGCTATATTGAGGCATAGAACATAACTCTGATTGGTCACTTTTGGATAAACTAGAAATGAGCCATTTTCTAACACTTGTGATTGTTGATCGCACAGAATCAAACCCAGGTAAAAAGGCTGAAGAATTGATGATGCAATATTTTGAAGCAGATGAAGATAATCCATCTTTGCAAGCAAAATGTGACGCATTTGTGATTGGTGGTCGATATGATGGTGTCATTTGGGGTAAAGAGCAGCATTACAATCTCAATCCCCAAGAATTTCAACGTCGATACGGACTAGATAATGTGCAATTAGAAGACAATATTTGCCCGATCTCTACCCTAGCGCCTGATTTAGTTTCATACGCTATCGTTACGCCTGATGGAAAGTGGCACGACCGTAAAGGAAAACTTGATGAAGAATGGCAACAAAACTTCCGAAGTCTTTTATACCAACATCAAGAAAAGATGGTGGTTGCAATTGATTGTCATTTGTAATCTTAGTAATTAACGAGTTCTGTGGGTTTAAGTCCCCCGGTTCTATAACCAGCAAGTTTTGTGTTGGGGTCTGTCTTACAAAGTTGAGGCAGTTGTTCATGGGGGAAACCCCCATGAACAACTGCCGTAAGATCGGAGGAAACCCCCTGGTGACTTTGCGCTAAATCCCTATTACAAAACTTAATTACAAATTACGTTAGCGTTAGCGAGGTACGAGCGTCAGCGGTAGCGAGTCTTCGATAGCGTTAGCGAAGCGGTAGCGAGTCCTCGAGCGTCAGCGTAAAGCCTACGGCATAGCTTCGCTTAGAGCGACACAGGAGCGTCGCGTCATTACGAATTACGAATTACGAATTATTTAACACCAAGTACAATACAAATTATTCTTATTTGAGATAAATCAGCAAATTCAAGCCGGGAATTGTGCGTGAGAGAGTCCACAAAACCAGCGTGATATATAATACGCCCAAACTCCATTGATACCAAGCTAGTGCAGAGATAATACTAGGTAAGTGTTCGTCTCGCAAACGGATGTCATTAAATCCCAATTTCACTAAGTTGTTGAGGCTAAAGTCGTAGTAGTTGAGCCAATTCCAGCGTCGATCCCATAGTAAGTGCATATATCGTTCACGGAACAGCAAATTTCTTGGTATCACTGGTAAACGTCCAATTAGCAATCGTAACTGGCGTAAAGTCCCGTCTTCTGTGAAGTAGGAAACGTCGATTAAATTGTGATAACGTCCTTGTTGATAAAGTCGCAGCAATAAAGCCATCGGTAAGGGGACAATAATAATTAAGAGACATCCCAATGTCAGTAGAGGTTGTTCTGTGTTACGAAAGATAGCTAGCAAGCTTAAAAATGTTAAAAAGCTAAAACTAATCAATATCGAAATGGTTTCGTAATAAGTGGGAACAATTGGTACTGGACGCCAGCGACGATAGCGATCTATTAGCCAAAATAGCCAACCAAAGTAAGCGATCGCTAATCCCCCTACACCAAACACTAACCAAAAATTTGTACCATAACCGCTCAACAGTAGCAATACACTCAAAGCTAACCAATTCCAAGCTTGCAATAACCATCCACCAAAATCAAGAGGTTCGCTGGCAACTAAGCGATCGCTTAATTGGGTATACATTTCTAAATCAATATCTGCTAAAGTCAGCAACTCGCTGCTATTGCGAAACGGTTTGAGTTGACGACGCGAGGCGATCGCTTCTGCTTGAATTGGCGAAAAACCCAGATTGATTAAACTCTTGAAAGAAGCACTGTTAATATTTGTCGCCAACAAACGATGGCTTAATTCTGTTAATCGTAATCGTTGTTTTGTATACTCCAACTGATTAGCATCAGCAATTTGTTGCTGCTGACGAAAATTTTGTCCCAAATTCCGTAAAACGCTTTGATTTCCTTGCAATGTTGGGACGCACAACATCTTACCAATTTGACCTGGATTGCCTAAAATCTTTGCTTGGTTAGAGTTAAAAGTTAAACCAGGAACATTTAAAAAAGCTTCCTGACTAAATCTAGCATCGCTAAAATCTGCTTGATTGAGAATGCTAGCACCACGCAGATTTACAGGTTGGTTAAACTCTGCTTCTCGAAAAATAATAGCTTGCTCAAAAGTCGCTTCTGTCAGAAAGAATAACTGTTCAAAACTTGCTTTAGTAAACTGTGCCTGATTAGAAAAGCGCACACTAGAAAAATCAGCATTCCCTTGCCACTGCACACCACCGAATTGCGCTAACTGCTTGAAATTTGCTTGTGTAAAATTGGCATTATTAACAAATATACTACCAGAGAAATCAGCAGCTTCTTGAAATTGAGTTTGTTTAAAATAAGCCTTATCAAAAAACACACTATTATCAAACTTACTTACTTGCCGAAAGCTAGCCCCATTAAAACTTACAGCACGGCTAAATCTGCTTTCATTCCAATTAGTTAGTTTTAAAAAAATTGCATCTTGAGCATCTATAGACTGAAGAAAAAATGTATTCGGAAACTGCACTTCTCCATTAAAACGAGTTTGCACCAGCGTCAAAGCACCGCGAAAGACAGCGATTTCAGTGGCAGGGGTTGACTGAGTGCCTAAAAGTGAGCGACAATCTTTCGAGTTAGGTAAAGCAATCGCCAGTGATTCCAAACAAATATACCGCAAACGTTCCAGTTGTTCTTGCTCAGAAGCGGTAAAAATAGGAGCGATCGCTTGAGCATACAACGGCGTTCTCAAACCCAACTCGCTACCCGCAAAATCCCCTTGAATCAAAGAGTAACTCAGATCTAAACCCAAAGGTTTTACACCAGTCTTTTGCAGTTCTTTTCGCAACAATTGGTAAAAAGCATCACGAAAGCCAGCATTCTCTGGTCGTAAATCAATCACCATTTGTCGTAAATCTACAGTCGAACTCCCTTCACGGAGTATCGGTGTTCGTAGTCGCTCTTGCAACAATTCCACAGTCAAAGATACACGTTCTGGTTGCGTCTGTACAGCCCCAGCAGATGGAGGAAAAAAACATAAAACGCAAAGGCACACAAAACACAGCCAAGAAACTACTTTGCGTACCCACCGAAGTTCTGATCGGCGGAAGCCCCCGCTCAGACTTCTCTCAGCGTTTAACCTCAGCGCCCCTCTGCGTTGAAAAAATAACTTATACAAATCTATTCATCACTCATCAGCAGAACAATTTTACCTGTGTTAGACCCATTTTCCAGCAACTGATGCGCTCTAGCTGCTTCTTTCAAAGGCAACCTATGACTAACATGGATTTTCAACTTACCCTGATCAATCCAATCAGCACACTCTTGGAGGATCTCTGCATGGTGCTTTAAACTCTCAACCATTCCTAACAACATTGGTGTCAGCATTAATTCTAAACCAATGCGGAGATTACGGTTTCTCGCAGTTTTCCAAACAGTGTTAGCGTTTGGTTCCAAAATCGTCACGATGTCACCATACACACGCACAGCAGGAAAAGTTTTCTGGAAAGTTTCGCCGCCTACAGTGTCAAAAGCCAGATCTACGCCTTCACCGTTAGTCCAATCAAGCGCTGCTTGTACAAAGTCGGTTTGTTTGTATAAAATTACATAATCAGCGCCTAATTGTTGAACGAAATTAGCCTTCTCTTGAGAACTCACAGTAGTAGAAACCGCAGCACCTTTGAGTTTTGCCAACTGAATTGCTACATGACCAACACCGCCAGCCCCAGCATGAATTAGAACTCGTTCCCCAGGTTCCAATCGTCCCCGTTCGTATAAAGCTTCCCAGGCGGTAATTAATACCAAAGGTGCGGCGGCGGCTTCTGCAAAGGAAATAGCAGTGGGCTTTCGCGCTACAAATCGCTCATCAACAATAGTATATTCAGCGTAATTACCTTGGTGTGCGCCTAAGCCACCATAACAAAAATATACTGCGTCCCCTGGGCGAAAACGTTCAACACCAGCACCAACTGCCTCAACGATACCTGCACCATCACACCCTAAAATGGCAGGCAGTGCTTCAGGGTAAAATGTGCCTCGCTGACGTAGTTTGGTGTCAATCGGGTTAACGCCAGCTGCTATTAAACGGATTAAAAGTTCAGTATTTTCTACAGGAACGGTGGGGTTAGGCACTTCCTGAAATTGTAAAACTTCAGGGTTGCCAGGTGCTGTCATTAGCACTGCTTTCATGGTTCTTTCCTCCAGGCTCAAGCTAGATGCACGCTCATTTGCAACTTTAGCGTAATTGAGAGGATATAAAGAATAGGCTGCCCAGACGCTAAAATAAACACACATTTAATAAGCTAAAACATATTTAAAACGAAAGGAATAGATTCTTTCAGCTTATAGATAGATGTCTCAAATTTCTGCAAATAATAACTTAATTAAATCAACGGACAGTAATTGAGGTTTGAAACACAGAATTTAAACCTTAACTCATGCATAGCCACTTGTATTAATAAACGCAAAAGTGGGTCTTGAGAAGACTTTAATCAAAACTAGACTTCAATTTTTCATGAACTTAACATCCAATTTTCATTTGGTCTTTCTTTTTTTCTGAAAGGAGTTAAAGTTACAAAGACTAAAGGGTTACGAGGTTTTAATTTAGCCTGTAAATGGAAACGTAAAATAGAGAGGAGTTTCACCAGGAGAAGGATGGTTTATTCT
>JAHHHC010000091.1 GCA_019359515.1 Desmonostoc vinosum HA7617-LM4
GATTTCGGCGTTTGAGTAAGGATTATGAGTTGTACACAGAGTTAAGTGAAGCTATGATTTATGGCTCATTGATTCGTCTGATGATCAAGCGGATGGCTTCTTAAGCTTTTGTTTACGAATCAGCTCTTACAGAGGCATTTTTACGTAAGATGTTTAGTTTAGTTAGCCATGTTCAAGTTGCTTACGGTAGAACTGGGCAAGTTACTAATACGCTTAATCTAACCCTTGAATTGATACCTGGTGATGATGATGAAGATGATTATAATGATGACACTTCTCATCCTGGGCATCCATGTCATTACGGCGATCGCTAATCAATTTATTTGGAGTTTAGCACAATTACCTTAACAACAATGACACAACATATTAGCTATTCTTTACCCCCGAATCTATCAGGAATTGCTCAATTACAAGCAGCGTTTGCCATGCTAGAGCAAGAAAATGTAGATGATACAAAATTCAAGTTATTAGCAGCGATCGCCAGCAGCATCTTTTTCTTATTAAGCTTTGGGCACTTGGGTTATCAATTTGTGTTTATCGAGCATTACCCATATCACAATAGGCCCGGTTGGGATGATAAAGAAGAAACTTTTTGTTTGGTTCAGTTGAACTGGAATAACCAGAGATTTCAACAACCTCGTTGGAGTCCTTTAAAACCAGAGGCAGTTTTGGCTTGGATTAATCAGCCGACTTATTCAGATAACCGGGCAATAGCTTGATTGAATGCAATGGGCGATCGCCCTAAAGATTGCCCACAACTCCATGAAACCAATTCGCAATTCGCTTAGAGCGACGCTCCTGTGTCGCTCTAAGCGAAGCTATGCCGTAGGCTTTACGCTAACGCTATCGCGGACTCGCTAACGCAATTCGCAATTAAACTAAGCCACCCACTCATAGGTGGGGTTTCGACCTGCCTTACGATACAAGGATTGTTTCGCCCACAATTCCACTCGCTTTTTACCTTTTCCCTTCTTCATAAAACAAATGATACAAGATTTTCAACTACAACCAAGCATCAGTATTTGGCATGACGGCGAAAATTTTAAAGCTCAGATTTATTGGAGTGATGCAGACAACATGGAACCAGAGTTATCTGCTACGACTGAGACACATTTAGCTTTGCTGATTGCACACGCAATTCAAAAATATGTAGAGAGAGAAATTATATATAACTCTTTTGTAAACTAATGCCAACATTACGACAAATACAACTTGCATCACAACAACTGACTAACAAGCTAAACGATTTCCTTTCATCACTTGATGAATTGAATTTATCCCCCGAAATTGAGCAAGCTAAAATAGAGGAATTCTTACAAGCATTTCTGCACAACGAACAAGAATTGAAAGACAAAGTAAATGCTTCATGCTGGTATCTAACATCTTTGCAGAAAGATGCGGAATACTACAGAGAGCAAGCCCAAAGGATGCAAGCAGCAGCGCGAGTTGCCGAGAATCGGATTGCATCATTTAAGGCTTATTTGATGAGTATTGTTGAAGAGAAAGGTGGGAAATTCCCAACCCTAGATTTCCCGAAATTAGCTGTTCGGGCTACAGCTCCATCAGTTGTAATTGATAATGACTATTCAGGTGAGATTCCTGATGAATATTTAAAGCAGCGTGATTTAGAAGATGTGGTGAATAAGAGTGCGATCGCAGCATCATTAAAAGCTGGAGGTGAGTTACCGTTTGCTCGATTTAGTGAAAAAGGTAAGGCGTTATTTGGGTTGAAATAATTTTCTTTTACTGAGAATAAATCTAATGTGAACTCTACACACTGCTGTTTATCGGTGGCTTTCAAGCAAATTCCAGATACTCACTATCTACTGAAAGCAGCCAAAAAACATTTAGCGATCGCCATTAATAATGCCAAGCAATATGAATCAACTTGGCATTCAATCATCTGGATTAACTCTAACACGCAGACAAAGAGAAGGGTGTTGGAGGAACTTAATCACCTCGCCTTTGACTGCTACACCCATTTTCTGATTGCTGTTGATTACCTAAATGAGTATGCTTTGTTGATGAATGAGCAGGGTAAAACAACAGCTAAATGGTGGAGTGAAGTATCTATTAATTTGAGTTTGGCTCACACTTCAATTCATCGGGAAAATGAGCGAGAAATATCAGCTAGGCAATTGAGATTATTTCTGAATTAAATAGCGATCGCATTCAGTACCCGATGCTGGGTTTTATACCTGCATTCAGCACTCCCTTACAGAATTTGAACTAGCCAAAAATAACAAATTGAAGGACACGAACAATGTCTGATGATATTTTACGACAAGAGATTGACGGTATCGAATATTTTACCGTTGCTGCTACTGGAGAGTCAGGAATGAGTCAACGGGGACTGTCAAGGTTGTGTGGAGTTCGGCTCTCGACAGTGCAAAATATCCTTGAAAACCTGACCGAAAATAAGGCCCCCGAATGGCTTCAAAAGCTTGTGGGAAGCGACTTATACCTGACCGAAAAAATCTCTGTTAAAGGGGGTGAAACCAGGCCAATCAGAGCCATTGTTTGCTGGGGTATCTTACGTTTGTACGAACGCAGAGGGAAGCTTGAAGCCATAGTGGCCTTAGATGCAATCGGCGCGATTGGTATAAATAGTTTCATCCAAGCGAAGACAGGATGGTTACCTGAACAATATCAATCATCCCGCAAGCAACGCCAAGAAGTGAGCCGGATTTTAGAGACGCCACAGCCGTGGACTCGTATGTTTGAGAACGAGTTTGAAGAGAACCTTGCACGTATTACCAAGTTGCATAAAAAGAATATCAGAAACGGAAAAATGTACTGGGAGTTTATTTATAGTTGGATGACACCAGAGGAGAAAGTCAAGCTCGACATCGTTAACCCAGCACTCCCCAACGGCCGCAGGAAATACAAAATACACCAGATGTTAGATAACCAAACCAAAGAGAGATTATCTCCTCATGTGACATCAGTGTTGATTCTGATGAAGTCGGCTAACTCGGTTGACGAACTGCGGCGGTTGGTTGGGAGACAATACGGAGTAGACCAGCCGAATCTGTTTGACGGGTGGAATCTGGGATAGCAAAAGGTAAGCGGCGTTGTAGTTCATTCTTCATTCGTAGTTTGAGAATAATCGCTAATTAATTGTGCGATCGCACCTCTTAATTGATCTTGCCAGCCGGGGATTGATTTTATCTGTGTCTTCATTGCCTCTGTAAGCCTGAGTTCAATTTTGGCATTAAGCGGCTCATCTCCAGCAGCTTTAAACTGTGTACCCTCTCTTACATGTTCAAAAGCCTTGCGATTACTCATAAGTTTTACCGTGTCTACTTGGTAAATAATAGCAGAAACGATCAGGAATTTATATCATTAATCATGAGTTATACCTTGTAGACATGGTATTATATAAATATAATCAATCAAAAGGTAATCGCCAACCGTCCAAAGTCTGCGATTACCTTCTCACCAAACCCGATAAAGGAAATTGATGATTACTACAAGATTAACACCAAACCAAGCCTCTATTTCTTCTATACAACAGGCTTATCAAGAAGCAAAGATAGACTATCAAATCCTAGAGCAGAAAATCAGAAATACTTCTGTTGACGAGTTCAATGTGCTAGTGCAACTCAATCATGAACTAGCCGCAGCAGCACAAAAGATGGAAGCAGTATTTGATGACTGGAGCAATGCACTAGACGCATTTGTTACACAGCCACTAGAACCAGACCCCTTACCTGCACCAGGGTTGAAGCTGATTGGTGGCTGGCTGTATGACAGTTACGGAGGTCGGACATTAGTAGTTAGTTAATTACCAACAGCTAGAACTTACACTCTTCAAAAAGTTCTAGCTCTACCAAACCGAGCTTGACCAATTTTATCCCTTCGCTTCATTAATGGTGACTATCATGTTTGGAACTACTACAGAATTTTATCCAACTCCTGCACTAGTAATTAAACAAATGCTTGCACCATTTATCAAAACCTACAAAAATAAATGGAATAGTGAAGATGAGTTTTTTTCTTTCAAAGGCAAAACAATATTAGACCCTAGTGCTGGTGCTGGTGATATTCTTGATTACTTACAAGAGAAATTTAAAATGCAACGATGTTCAATGTTTGCTATTGAGCTTGACTCCGACTTGCGTTACACATTACAAGGCAAAAACTACCGAGTAATTGGTACTGATTTCTTAGAGTATGATGAACCATGTAGGTTTGATCTGATTTTGATGAATCCTCCTTTTTCTAATGGAGTACATCATGTCATAAAAGCCTGGGAAGTTCTAGAAGATGGCGGAAATTTAGTAGCACTACTCAATAGTCAATCTCTTAAAAATCCAAATTCAAAAACTAAAGAGTATCTACTGCATTTGCTGGCTACTATGATTGGTAAAACATTCAACGCTGGTAAAGATTTAGTTGATGATTTGTTGCTTGAGCTATTAGACAATGGTGTGATTGAATGGTTAGGTAGTTGCTTCCAAAATTAATATCTAGAAGCATTTTTGTATGCTGACTGAATTAAGCAATTGATTATTTCTTTGTCTTGGACAGAGAGCAAATCAGTTCGCGGATTACATCGGTTGCAGCTCTACCTGTTTGCAAACAATATTCTTCTAGTTCTATCGCTTCAGTACGTGCCAAATTAACAGTGATGCGTTTGACAGCCCATTTCTTATTTCTAGCAATAGATTTATTTTCAGTGTGTGGTGTAGCTAATATCAAAGCATTTCTCCTTTTTGTAATAGCGTGTAATTCAATCGTGAAGGTTATTCAAAGCTTTTTGATGCTTCAGTGGTTGAATATGTTTTTCACTAGATAAATACCAGTCTGATTTATCAGATTGCAAAGAATTCAGACAGTGAAAGGCTAGCGTACAAAATGTCAGTTCTTCTTTATGTTCTGCGAGAACCTGAACAACATTTTTGAGGTAGATTTGGTTAACTAGTCCAGGAATATTTTCAGCACGCTTTTGGGTAACACTATCAACTAAATCAACTAATTGATCTTCAGTTAGGGACGCGGATTCACCAACAAGATCGACCATAGCCTCTGTGTAGCTGGGCTGTTGTCTAATCCCAAAGTGTGCTGCTACTTGCTCTTTTGTTTGACCTTGCTGTTTAATCAAGTCGCAGGCCTTCAGGAAGCGATCGCACTCAATAGGGCTATACTCATCTTTATCAGTGAGTCCACAAGCCTGTAAAATTTGCAGTGCTTCAGTTAAGGAGATTTTAACCCCAACATCTGAACGGGCCATAGATAGTAGTTCAGAGATGTTTTTAAGCTCAAATGGCTCAAATGTTACTGGTTCTATAGATGGAGCTTCTTGAAATAACTGTTTTGCTTGCTCATAATCCGTGACTCGTCCAGAACTCAAGTAACCTCGCAGGACATCAAACTTGATTTCTATATCCTCATCACTATATTCGTCTTGATCTGTAGGTAGTCCACAGGCCCTGAATGTGGCATCGACCTCATCAAGAGAAAGAGAGTATACGTTCTGTAAAGTTTCTTTGGTATATGGCATAGATGAAGCTCCTTGGTTAACTGAACATTCCTTGAAAAGTTTCATCATCCTCGTGATGAATAAAGTCTTGTACTTCTTACTCCACTTGATTCTCTAAATCAGGTAAGGAAGTATTTGTTGTCTGATGGGGATGAGACTCGATAGTAGGTGTTTGCTGAATTGATAGTAATGGTCGTTGTCTGGATGTGTGAACACCCAACGGCTCGTCAAGCGACATTGCTTGTTCACCATCATGAAAGAGTCCGAAGTTCTCTGCCAAATAATTAATATGCATCTGAAGCTTATAGATAGCAGTTCTAGCATAATGCTTAAGTTGTTCGTCGGAGTATTCACCTCTATCTTTAAGCGCAAAAGGTAGCCAGTAAGCTCTAGTTGCGTTCAAAACTTTTTCTTTTTCAGTAATCACCGCATTCTTAGAACGTAAAAAGTCTGTGAGAATGCTGTCTAAACTCTGTGCCTCGATATCTGTACGGAAGCGGTATGGAACACGTTTAGACATGAGTTTTAACACTCCCCATAGCAGATTGATTAGCTTTTTGCTTGACACCACATAGGTAGAAGAATAACCCATAAACATCTGTAAGGCGACAATCGAGAGATTTGTTAATCACCTGTGATGAAAAGCTAGAATTGATTTGTTTTTCTAGATGCTCGCACCAATTGACTTTAGAGAAAGAAAATAAGTTAGTTAACTCGCAGCGGAAAAAGTTTGATGTCCCCCCAGCCAACAATACCTCATCAGTATCACGGGGAACATGTAACTTCAGCCAGCCAGAGAGCATCATCCAATATTCTTCCCTAGCATTTGAAATAGCCTGTCTAATGGTTGAGATTTCGTGATTTTTATAGGCTGGGTCTAGTGAAACAACTAACTCTTCTAGAGCTTTAGGAGAAACATTCTTACCAGCTTTACAAATGGCTGTAACCAGCTTGTGCTGATTTAAACCAGATGTTTGGCTTTTGACGGCATCAATCATTTTGGCAAATCCCAAGGATTGGGTACGCCCAACAGACATCTCACCACGTTCCACCAATAATATAGATGCATCTCTGTATCCCAACATCACAACTGCAACGGTTTGCTCTTTGAGGCTAGAACCAGGAGCGCGCCCACGAGTTAGAACCCCTCCCCCTTCAGGTAAATACAAAAATAAATCTACTGAAAAACTTTTCTGTTGTCCCCTAAATTTATAATCAGCCAGAGCCTCTGTAACTAAGCGCTCAAACAATACTCTATCTTGATATTCTCCCCAAGGTAACAAAATACCTAGTCGAATGGTCGTACCATTTGGCAGTTCATACTTGTCAGCGATCGCTGCGATCATTGCTAAAACCTTGGGAAGGGCTAAGACAAATTTTCTTCTTTGCAGCTGCAAGTCAGCATGAAATCGTTTTCTCGCTAAGAATCCAACTGCATGATATTCACCTTTGTATTCAATCCAAGCGCTATTTTCTGGAGAAGAATTACCAATCTTAGTCTGCTCGTAAGCCTCTAAACTATGTTTTGGAACTGAAGCAACTTCCGGCTCCATCAAAATTAGTTCTGGTTTGAATGCATCTAAAGTAAAAAATCCTTTCAGCCCTGAGCCTCCCGGATCTATCGCCACTGTTAAATCTGCCATCAACTTAAATTCCTTTCTTGCGTCATATGTGCGTCAGTTTTGCGTCATACAGAAGAGGCGTCTTTTATACGTCAATCAGGCGTCAAATCTGCGTTTAGCAGTCGTCCAGAATGCGTCATTTCTCACTTAATAACAAACATTATAAGTCAAGAATTAATCATATATTACCAATATTATAGTCTTAATGAGAATATGTCATAAATGCGTCACAATTGCGGCTAAATTGCGCTACAACTACGTCAATCACACGTCAATTCTGTGTCATAAATGCGTCAAAAAGAAGAAAATTGACGAAATTGTTGATTATTTTGTGATGGGTGAATATTAGGAAAAAGCCTTGCACATTACGCTTAATTTTTGTGAAAGTTTTTCTGATATATTAGGGAGAGAAATTTAATTTTCATGCAATGTGCTGACAGTTAAAAACGTCTCAGCTAAAACAGCAGTCGAATATTTTTTTAGAGGGGCAACGCAAAAAGGAGCAGCGCGTTGGTCAGGTAAGGGTGTAGAAAAATTAAAGCTCAAGGGTGCAATTAATAATGAAGAAATATTTAGCAATATTACACATGGACTATCTCCAGATGGCAGCAAATTTCTCAATGGGAGAAAATTAAGCAGTGAAAAAAGAAGGGCAGCACTAGACTGCACTTTCTCTGCACCCAAGACTGTAAGTATGATGGCTCTGGTTGGTGGAGATGCAAGGTTGATAGAAGCTCATCTCAAAGCTGTTAGACAAAGCCTAGATTTGGCAGAGTTAAAGTATACGAAGACAAGAATCAGGAAAGATGGATTTCAGAAGACGATCCCCTAGCTGTCTAATTGGTATGAAAGAGCTTGAGACTCAATCATGGTACGAAGTTCCATATGCTCATTGACCAAAGCTTGTATTGTGCTAATGGGGTCATGATGGAGGCGATGTTTTTGTTGACGGGGTGCTTCCGCCAAAGCTAATCTACGACGTTGGGTTTTATACTCAGTTACAGTTACTTGCTGAATTTGTGTAAGTAAGTGTTGTTCGCTTTCGGCAAGAAAGAGAATTTGATATTGACCTTGCATCACGCAATTGGGCAGTTGATTTACGTCCACTAATTCGTCGCTGGTGGCGACGCAGATGGCTAAACATAGCTTCCATTTTCAGGTTATCTGGTGGTAAACCAGGGATATCATAGCAGTGCAACAAGTTAGCCCCGTATTTGTTCCATAGTCGTTGTAACTTTTTCTTGAGAGCAAACTGTGCCGGATTTTGTTGAGGGTTAGGCACAAACTGCTGTAACAACTTTTGTATCTCACACCGGACTTGAAAACTTGTTAAAGGTAATTTTGCAGTTTGTGTAATATCAGTCGCATCATCTGTGCTAGAACTGGTGTGTTCAGGATAGTGCAAACATTCGGCAATTCGTCGTAACCATTGGTGCGCCTCTTCTAAGTCTGATGCTACCGAACGACTGTTACTTAAAGCCTGGTCAACCCAAACCGACAACAGAGATAAATAATCTGTGTCAATTTCTCGACATGGTAAACTACGTAGTATCGAACCTATAGCTGATAGTTGCTGATAGCCGCTTAAGCCGCCCCATTTCCAAGGTTTGCGACTTGTGCGATTGATACAATATCTCTCTTAAACTCAAGTTCTTGGATACTGTTAGCTTCAGCAATGTTTTTCGCTGTTCTTCATTTTTAATTTGTGCGATCGCTCTCGCCTTCGTGAATTCTATTTTTCCTTCACGTAGCGCTTGCAAGATATCAGTAGGTAGATTTAACAGTGGTAAACGACTGGTACGAAAGGATTCTGCTGAAAATTTTCCCAGCCCAGATAAAACTGATTCGATAGTTTGAAATTGGAGGGAAACGTTTTCCTCCAGTTCTTGATGACGGTTTCTTGCATGGTTAGCACGATTTAGAATAGACCCAACCTCATTAGTACTAATGTTAAGTTTGAGTGATAACAGGTCAAGAATTGCCTCCGTTTCTTCAACTGGGTTTAGATCCTCGCGCTGTAAGTTCTCCATAGACAATCTCGGCATAGTCCTGCCCCCACTAGATTTAAGTCTAGTTTCCTGGGATTGGCGATCGCGGCTCTCACTGCCGATTCTGTAATTTCGCTGTAGACTACTCGTTTAGCGTCTCTCAAACCCAAAGCTTCCTTGATGTGCCAAGCTATTGTCTCCCCTTCTCTGTCTGGGTCTGTTGCTAATACTACTTCATTTACCAGCTTCATTGCTGCTTTTAGCTGCCCAATCGTTTCTTTGGCTCTCTGGTCACGCGCTACATAATTGCATCGTACCTCGCTGCCATCCATAGTAAAGCCTAGAGAATCTTCTCCCGAATCGCTCAACTGTCGAATATGACCACAACTGGCACGCACAATCCAATCACTGCCGAGAATTTGACTAAGCTTTTTGACTTTTCCTGGAGATTCGACTACTAGAAGACGTTTTGGCATGAAAGCTGCTCTTTATTGTTGGTCGGCCACTAGTTCTTAATTATTTATCTTAGTATCCCTGTACTATAATCAACTAGCTCTATGCAAGAGAATTACATGCGGTGTTCTTAAAAGGTAATGTCCACTACTGCCTCTAATGTCAAAATTCCTCTTGGCTTATTTACAACTAACTGCATAATATCGAACCATAGTGACCCCATCAAAGTTTCAGGCAGTTCTTCTCCTACATGGATAGGAATGACAAACTCTTTGCTATCAATAATTACTTGACCTTCATATAAGTCAAAATACTCTAACCCAGCTGCTGTTTGCATCTCAATTTGAGGTAGGATTATAGACCATTCCAGAGCTTCCAGGTCTTGAGAATTAATGCACAACCACCCAGAGGTAAAACCTGTATCAAACAGTGCTTCAACTTCAAATCGCTCTCCATTCACAGCGACTAATTGTATTTCAAACAGCAACTCCCCATTATCACCAAACCTGCCGTCAATCATATTGTGCCGCAGGCTCCAGTTTCATTCAGTCGAAAAATAGTCAGCTTGGCATCTGGGTTAATATACTGATTGCGAACCTGTTGGAGTAAACCTTTTAACTCAGGGTCGATGAGGTAGTTTTCGCTATCTGCATCTATGGCAATCAACCAGTTGTAATGGTTTTCAATTAGTTGAGGACGAATCCTCTCAAAAATTGCCCGACATCGCGCACCCAGTTCATGACGCTGGAGTTTGCGACGATGCAATTGTTCGGGTGTTAACGTCGCCTGCGGCAATATCCGATTTCGGCTTGCTTTAGATAGCTCACTCATGTTGAATAAAATCAATTAGCAGCGATATTTCAATTATTGCGTACCATGCACCGGCGATAATAATTTACTATCGCGCATAGAGACTTCAAGGGTGAAAATCGACCGTCACGGGAAAGCAAAAGTCCTGACTATTCAAGAAATTGAGCGCTTATTTACCCTAGGGTTAACCACACTCAGAGATAAAACCCTCTGTGCCGTGATGCTTTACACCGCTTGCCGGGTTAAGGAATGTGTCACCCTCAAAATTAAGGATGTTTATGACAGCAGGGGCAGAGTCAGACCTGAGTTAATTATCCGTAAAGGTAACACCAAAGGAAAACTGGCAACCCGTACTATTCCCGTATTAGATGGAATGGCACTAAGAAAAGCCGAAACACTTGCGGTTTAAGCAGTTTGCAATTGCTTTTATGGTTTGGGGTAGAGCATCAAATTCATCTTGGCTCAATCCTTTGGGGCAGATTTTCGGTTTATACCAAG
>JAHHHC010000006.1 GCA_019359515.1 Desmonostoc vinosum HA7617-LM4
ACCGAAAAGACAAAACGTCATTCAGGCGTAAACGCCTTCCGGCAGCTTTCATCCCTTGCCTAAAGTACGGATGTGGCACTATGACGTGCCACATCCTCAAGGGTTTTCAGCCTAGCCATCCTTATAAATAACCTGTGATGGTGAGACCAGCCCCTTTTGATATACACAAACTGCCAAAGTGTTTTATACAATCTAAAATATACTACGTAAAATCAGCACTCAGCAATCAAATAACTGTCTAGCGCTTGCCAGCAATAATATAAAGACGTAGCGCTTTATCATAAAGTTTCATTATTTGCACTGATGTTGAGGTTTACTTCAACATGATTATTTGGTAAACTTATGTAATAACTCGAGTAAAATCTATGATGCATAAGTAAGCATCAAATAATATCGATCAAGTAGCGTAAGTATGGAACTGCCCCAAAGCAAAATTGAGACCATTAAACTCTTGGGGAGTGTAGATTGTGACAACACCTACTCCTCGTCATGTAGGACACGTAATACACACCAGTATCCTTTGCTTAAAAAGATACTTCGGAATCGCTTTGAGATTACTCAGGTATTGGGCAGCGGCGGATCTGGTGATACCTACTTAGCAGTGGATCTGGACTTACCAGGAAAGCCTCATTGTGTCGTTAAGCATTTTAAACCAAAAGATTCTAATCCTGCTGTTGTGCCCATTGCCAAAAGCTTATTTACTCGTGAAGCAGAAGCTTTATATCAGTTAGGTAACAACCACGACCAAATTCCAACACTATTTGCTCATTTTGATGAAGATGGAGATTTTTACTTAGTTCAAAGATTTGTAGACGGTTATGATTTAACTCAGGAAATTATAGTAGGTAAGTCTCTAAGTGAAAATGCGGTCTTTAATCTGTTAAAAGACATTCTAGAAGTATTGGCTTTTGTCCACCAGCACAACATCATTCACCGGGATATCAAACCTCAAAATATCATGCGGCGACACTCTGACGGCAAAGTTGTACTTATTGACTTTGGGAGTATCAAAAAACTTGGTGCTTTGGGAGCGAATGTTACAATTGCTGTCGGCACTCCTGGCTATATGCCCAGCGAACAGGCTAAGGGAAAACCAAAACTTTGTAGTGATGTGTACGCAGTAGGCATGATTGGTATCCAAGCCCTAACAGGTTTACAGCCTAATCAACTGCAAGAAGATCCCGATACAGAAGAAATTATTTGGCGTCACAAAGCACAGGTAAGCGACGCCCTTGCAGATGTTATTGACTTAATGGTGCGCGATCGCCATAGCCAACGTTATCAGTCTGCCACAGAAGCTTTACAAGCGCTACTTTCTACCAAATTGCCACCTTCGGTAACAATTGCTGAACCAAATCAAAATGCAGATCACAAATCTTTACCACTCTTTAGAAACTTTTTTTTACTACTGGGGATGGGTCTCGGTGTTACTACTAGCCTTGTAATATTAGTATTGTTCTATGCTTTTCTCAATGCAAATACATCATTGCCAGACCAACCTACTAAATTCAACAGATTAATGGATATTCCCACAAACAAATCATCAGATCAAAAAGAAGTTTGCAAGAATAATTGCACGATTGAAGAAAATACCAAAAGCCAGATTTATCCCCACCCCGTTAAAAAGAGTCAATGAACAGCGAATTATAATCATCACAACAAACTGATCAAAACTGAACTTTAAAAACCATAAATTTCTGTGTAATTCATAATATAAACAACATAAGCAAATGAGTAATACACATCAAACAAAACCTGTCGTTAATACAGATAAAAAAAAGCCTGTAATTAATGCAGATATTGCCCTATTCCTCAGAGGTTTAATTATTGGCAAACTGATGACTATCGTGGTTATTGGTGGACTGCTTTGGTGGTTACTAAAATCAAATTTATGGGTTCGCAGCAATGCCGAGTATTCCTCTGTTAGTTTAAATACTACTTCTGGTGAAGAATCTACCTTTAAGACAGTCATTGATGTTCCGAATGACTCATTTAAGTATGGTGGTAGTACAGCTTGGGCACCTATTCGGCAATTAGTAGATTCTCAAATTCAAAGCGCCCGTCCTGAACTACAATTTCGCTACATAGACCCCGTTGGGGGTAGTCCTGGTTCTAGCTCAGGCATTCGTATGTTACTTGATGGACAATTAGACTTTGCTCAGTCCTCTCGTCCCGTCACAGATACAGAACGCGCCACTGCCAGAGAGCGAGGATTCACCCTTGAGCAACGTCCAGTAGGCATTGATGGCATAGCGGTAATAGTCAACCCATCGCTCAAAGTAACAGGTTTAACTGTTAAGCAATTACAACAGATTTATTTGGGAGAGATTACTAACTGGAAACAAGTAGGAGGGCCAGACTTGTCCATTACTCCTTTCTCCCAACGACCAGAAGATGCAGATATCGCCATACTTTCTAATGGTAGCAATTTGAATATGCGATCGCCTGGCTCGAATGTCCACTACATTTACTCTACTACAGATGCAGTTCGCCAAGTCAGCCAAACCCCAGGTGGTATATACTATACCTCTGCTCGTGCAGTCGTAGGGCAATGCAGCGTCAGAGCTTTACCATTGGGACGCACCTCTGACCAATTCATTACTCCCTACCGCCAACCATCAGTATCACCCGAACAGTGTCCACGTCAACGCAACCAGGTTAATACCGAAGCCATCAAAAACGGCAGCTATCCAATTACCAGCAACTTGTTTGTAATTATCAAGCACAACAAAAATCGTGAACAACGAGCCGGTCAAGTTTATGCCAATCTTTTACTGACCGACCAAGGTCAAAAAGCAATTGAGCAAGCTGGTTTTATCCCAGTTCGGCAGTAATATCAGGTGCAGTTGCAGACTTGTCATTTAATTACGTTGAAATGGAGTTCCCCAAATATTAATTCTGCGGTCAAATCCGCCACTGGCCAAAGTTTGACCATCTGGACTAAAAGCGATCGCACTTACCCAATCGCTATGTCCAACCAGTGTATATAGTAACTCACCTGTAGTTAAATTCCACACTTTAATACCATCTCTGCCGGCACTAGCGAGGGTTTGTCCGTCTGGGTTGATGGCAATAGCATTTACCCAATTGTTGTGTTCTGTGAAAGTACGGACTAAATCTCCAGAGTTGATATTCCAAAGTTTAACAGTGCGATCGCGACTAGCGCTAACCAATGTTTGCCCATCAGGTGTAAAAGCAACAGCACTCACAGCAAAAGAATGAGCTACAAACCCACGAATTAACTTACCAGTACTCAAGTTCCACAGCTTGACTACACCTTTATTATCGCCACTCGCCAGAATCTGGCCATCAGGACTCATGGCAAGTGTATAAATTAAGTTATCAAAGCGTACCAAAGTTCCTAATGGACGTTGTTGCAGTAAATCCCATAACCTAATCCCGTCTAAAGCGCCGCTGACGAGAACTTTACTATCAGGAGACACCGCTAAAGATAATACATTACTGGTATGTCCCACAAATGAGCGGGTAAACTTATAATTTCTGAGATTCCACAAGTTAATTGTGTTGTCATCACTACAGCTAACCAATGTTCGACCATCTGGTGAAATCACTAAAGATTCTACAGCTGATTTATGTGCTTTATTAATACTGCCCAACCTTTTACCACGTTGGACATTCCATAAACGAATTACACCTTCGCTTTCTGCACCCCCACTAACTAGAACTTGACTATCTGGACTAAAAGCTAATGATTTAATCGTTCCTGCATGTCCGGCGAGTGAGTAAACTAGCTGAGGATTGGTAAAATTTCTAGTAGCTTGAGGGTCTTGTGCCACTTCATTGGCAGCATGAGCAGTATTGTGCTTAAAACCTTTGCAAACCGTGATTGGCAAGGCTACAGCTGCCATCAATGCCAATATAATATACGGGCGAATTACAAAAACGCCACCTCCTTTTGTCTTACTCCTCACTACTGTCCTCACTTTCTAAATAAGTACGCAAGTTAACCTGACAAAGTTATAACTCAGCACTCAGCAAACAGGGCACTCATAAAAAACTTGATACCCTTAAATTTATTTATGGGTATCCTCTTTTTACTTTTTCAGGGAATTCCAAGAAATAAATTATCTAATTTTCTAGACTTTGCTACAACTTTGCCTCCCCCTGCTCCAAAGCAATGGCATATTTTTTTATTTGGCAGTCCCTAACACTATCTATTGGTGAGGTTTTTTCTTAGAAACGCTCAGCATTGGTAAAGCTGAACTAGAAGAACGAGATGGTAAATAATGTTGTACAACAGGTTCTTCAGGTATGGGACGACGTTGCTGGGTACGCCACAACTTAAAGGCTAGCGTCATACCCGCTGTTCCCAAACCAAAAGCAAACAACGACCAGCTATCATCTAATCCACCAATTAAGGCATCTACAACACCCATCGTCATCAATACAGCGATGACTGGTTCTTTTCGGTAGGCTGACTTTAAAAAACGAGGTAATACAGCGTTCATCACAGCTTGGTTGGCTTTACTTCACCTTTTATAGAATTTACCGATAATAATCACGATTTGTCCCTCTAATTGAAGGCATACGATATTATAATAGTCTTATAGGAGGAAAGAAAGTGTAGTAATCTACCTCTTGCATGTAGTAATTGCAGACCTAGATTTAAATTTACACTTTTGACTGTGCTTAATATTCAAATACAATAACTCACCCGATACAGTTTGTAATCAATTGCTAAAGTCAAAACCAGCTGGAATAACCAACTGGTCATAACTCATCTGACTACTAGTTTACAACTTATATACCTATATTTTCACATGGCACTACTTCAGACCGAGCCATGATAGTACTCCTTGATTGGTGAGGTATTCAATCAACACCATCAAGATAAAGCCGATCATCGCTGCCCGACCATTCAAGCGCTCAGCATATTCATTAAAGCCAAACTTGGGCTCTTCTAGTTTGGGCGTGATTGTTGGTTGTGGTTGTGTCATGTTCGAGAAACCTCTTTTTCGGCAAACGGGACTTAATATGTGGGTTGCGAGCTGGTTTCAGCGCTTGATTGCTCAGATAGCTTGAGTAAATTTAGTTTCAAGCTCTCTGATGAAGCAGCTGTGTAAACGCTCTGTTAACAATTTGTAATTATTCTTTATATATTGTATGAATATTCGGGCAATAGTCAAGGGCAAGAGTGTGGAGTTGTGCAGATAAAGTTGCAACTCAAAAGACAGAGATTAGCTATCCCTAATACGGAAGTAGCAAGCTAGAAATTGGCAGGCTAAAGTTAAACAAAAAAATATCAGAGGCAGTAAATGGAAATAGGCGTTCCCAAGGAAACTAAAGATCAAGAGTTTCGAGTAGGGTTGAGTCCTTCTAGCGTGCGGGTACTGCGGGAAAATGGTCATGCCATCTTCGTGCAGACGCAAGCAGGTATTGGTGCTGGATTCACAGATGATGATTACAAAAGTGCCGGAGCAGAAATTGTCATCCCACCAGAAGCCGTTTGGAATCGAGATCTAGTGGTAAAAGTCAAAGAGCCACTAGTATCAGAATATCAATTTTTGCAGAAAGAACAGATCTTGTTTACTTATCTGCATTTAGCAGCCGATCGCAAATTAACCGAGCATTTGATTGATTGTGGCACTTGTGCGATCGCTTACGAAACCGTAGAACAACCTGGTGCCAACAAACTCCCCCTCCTCACTCCCATGAGTGTGATTGCTGGTCGGCTAGCAGTACAATTTGGGGCGAGGTTTCTAGAACGCCAGCAAGGTGGGAAAGGCGTTCTTTTAGGCGGTGTCCCTGGAGTCAAACCAGGCAAAGTAGTGATTTTAGGTGGCGGTGTTGTCGGGACAGAAGCGGCTAAAATTGCTGTTGGCATGGGTGCTATAGTGCAAATTTTAGATGTCAATGTCGAACGTCTATCCTACTTAGAAACTCTGTTTGGCTCTAGAGTCGAGTTACTTTACAGTAATTCTGCCCATATCGAAGCCGCCGTTCAAGAAGCCGACCTATTAATTGGTGGGGTTTTAGTGCCAGGACGTCGGACACCAATACTAGTATCTCGCGAATTGGTCAAACAAATGCATCCTGGTTCTGTAATAGTTGATGTTGCTGTTGACCAAGGCGGTTGTATAGAAACTTTACATCCCACATCGCATACGAACCCGGTGTACCTTGAAGAAGGTGTAGTCCATTATGGCGTTCCCAATATGCCAGGAGCAGTACCTTGGACAGCAACCCAAGCCCTCAACAACAGTACATTACCTTATGTCATCCAGTTGGCAAATTTAGGAATTAAGGCACTAGAAACCAACTCAGCCTTAGCCAAGGGGGTAAATGTACAAAACCATCGTTTAGTGCATCCTGCTGTGCAAGAAGTATTCCCTGATTTAGTGAGTTAGGATCATAATTGCACTAGACACAACTCCCGCAGAATTCGTTCCAGATGAACGTCCTGTAGAAGCACAGCATTGACACTCCCCTGGTTAGAAACCGGGGGCTTTACGCATCACGACTCATAAGCAAAAAAAGGAGGCAGTTATTAACTACCTCCTGAGCAAATAAAGCTTGGATGGAATGAGAAATGCTTTGACAGCAGGATAGAAACTCAGCTATCTACTGCTCAAAAACATCATCAAGACCACTCCCAGGATAATCGATCCACCGCCAAGCATGAATGACCAAAAGCGATGGTAACTGTTGACGATGGTGCCATTTTCACTTTGGAGTTGAATCAAATCCATCCAGGGTGCAACGCCACGACGGAACCAACCCACAGCCCCAACTTGTTCACCAATCAAGTTTTGCACTCGTTTCATCCCAAACAGGAAATTACCCAAGGGGCCAAAGCGTGAAGCGTAGTGCAAATAAAGCATACCGCTACGGTCTTGAATTTTTAAATCGGAACCAAATTGATAACCTGCGTCGCCACGACCAATTAATTGACCTGCAATTTTTGCAGGTTGTCCGCGCAATGGACTAGCGTATGGGTCTGACATCAGGGTGAGAATGTCGGTTGCTGGTGCTTGCTTGTAGTTGGGGAACATCACCAGAGCTTTGACGAGAATTCCTAAACCTAAACCAATTAATGGCGCACTTATGGTTAAAGCTGGGTTTTGAGAACTGGAAAAAAGCATCACACCCATGCATAAACCAGCTATTAAACCTATGGTTTCGGCACCGTACAACACGATATCTAACAAGAAGCTACCGTAAAGCTTACTCTTATTAAGATTTTTGCCTTCACCAATAACTCGCCCCATATCGAACTCAGTCGGTAAACCTAGCTGTTCGGCATAGGTGCTGAGGGCGCGGACGCGTTTGCCTGTGAGTGGGTGAGTGGAATTTAATTCCATCCACCAACCCCAAGGGTTAAACATATCCCACAAAAAGACGCGACCGATTTTTTGAGGGTCGGAGGCGATACGGTAAGCTGTGCCTGTGGAAGCAGCAGCTTTGGGGTCATAGATACCCAAGGCGCGAGTCCCTTCAATCAGACGACTGGGCTCTTGGGCACGTGAACCTTCTTCTAAAATGCCGTAAGCAATCTTAACTAAGGCGCGAGATAATCCATTGGGGTTGCCTGTAGTTTCTGCTGCAAAGTGGTCTGCAAAATACTCTCGTGTACGGGAGAGATAGAGTAGTAAATATGTACCAAGAATATAAAAAATATAAGCAACTAAAGCAGCACTTTGCATGGCGTCTTTGATTTTGCTGCTACCGCCGCCACGCCCTAATCTTCTAGCTGTGCTGTAAACCAAGTAGCAAATTTGTACTAAGGTGGAGGCTACTGTCATGACTGCAAAGTCCCAATGGACGATGTGCCCTAATTCGTGAGCATAGACGGTAGCAATTTCATCATCATCGAGATAAGTAAAAAGTCCTTGACTAACGACTAGGCGGGCACTGTTAGGTAATGAACCATAAGTAAAAGCCGTGGGGTTCTGGTCGTTAATAATTCCTAGTCTTGGTGTTTTGAGATTTTTTTGCTGACAGACTTGCTGAATAATTCTAGCTGTCTCTGGACTGAGGCTTTCAACTTCTGCCAACTCTACCCAACGGGTATGGTAAAGCCAGCTTTGAGTCAAGTCCATGAGGAATGGAGACAGAAAAAAGGCTGCAATATTGAAAATAAGGGTAATGGCAATTGCGATCGCTAGTCCATTGAGTGGATCATCACTACCTAAAATCAATACTAAGCTCAAACCTAAAACTAACACCATGCCAAACAGCAAGGTCATAGTGACGCCAGAAGCTAATGCCAAACTCCCGCCTACACCCCCCATCGCTAATTTCACCCCCAAAGTCGCAGCACGTCCGGTTTTTTGGATGGCGCTACTAGACTGGGTTGCTGATGATTTGGGTAAGGATTGACGGGCTTGTTCTGCCCAACTCCGCACTTGTGGGTTTTCACTCACCATTAACTTTTGACACAAGCTTGTGGCTTTTTCGATGTCGCCTGTACTTTGATAAGCTTTCATTAGCCACATCTGCGCTGAAAGATAGTCTGGAGAATTGCGGTCAACACAATTTCCACAGAATTGCTCTAAAATTTCAATCGCTTCCTGATAACGTCCTTGTTTTAAGGCATCTAGTCCAGATTGCAATGTCATAGGCTCTCCTTTGTAAAGGAGTAGTATTTGATCAATCAATACTAGATATATACAGTATTCGTCATCGCCATTTCGGAAAGTGACCGATGTATAAATTGTATCTTTTTATTACAACTAGGGTTGTCAGGTAGACAATTGTAAACCAAAATCCAGATGCATGTGCCGCTAAAATAAAACTTAAAGACGCTCAAGGAGCAAGTCAATGACTCAAACCCAGTCACAAAAGACACTTTATAAGCAGGATCTTGTTGCTTGGTTTGATGATACAGTTGCCAAGCTTAAAGAAAGACGGTTTGATGAAATTGATATTGACAGCTTGGTGGAGGAGATTGAGGGCTTAGCAGGACGCGATAAACGAGAATTAGAAAGTCGATTGGAAGTTTTGCTTTGCCATGTTCTTAAACGAATTTACGTTGAATCTCCTAACGATTATCGTGGTTGGGAACTGACAATTCGAGAACAACGTAGACGAATCCAAAGACTCTTAAAGCAGTCACCTAGTCTAAGAAATCACTTGAACCAAAATTTTTCTGAGATTTGGCAAAATGCTTTATCAGATACACGCGAAGATTATCCCCAATCCCAGTTTCCCGATGCATGGATGTTCAGCACTGAAATCGATGATTTACTGAGTGAAAAATACTGGCGATACTAATTCGTAATTCGTAATTCGTAATTCGTAATTCGTAATTCGTAATTAAAACATCTCAAAAAACTTAATTAAAGCGCACTTTAATTTTTTATACTAAACTTTTAAAAGTAAAAGACTAGAAAAAATCAGTTACATGAGTTTTTCTAGTCTAGCGGACGCAAAAATATTGATTGAGCTTATATTTAAAAGTACATAAATCTTAGTATTAATACATATTTATTAAGGACTCCTCAACCAAATCTTCCTCAATTGGAAACAAGTGCTTTTGAATAGAATTGCTATGACTAGCAGCTAAACTCATTCAGATTGCTGAGAGCGAACCAAGTGCGATCGCGTACAATACCATCAGCGGGTAAATTATACTGATGTTGAAAAGATTTCACCGCTGCTTCTGTAACTGGGCCAAAGTTACCATCAAATACATCTGTATATTTACCAGCAATACGTAGTCTCTGTTGAAGAGCTACAACTAGCTTACCTTGACTACCTCGGTTAAGAATGGGCATATCTACTGGGCAACACTTGTAAAGTACTTGCCAAGTCTTACTGTTCACAATTCCAGTTTCTTGCAAAAAAAAGCGATACTGGAATAATATGACACCCCCTGTAGTTTCAAATCCAAATACCCCATCGATATCACCTGAGTAAGTGCCGTAACTATTTAGCAGTTGTTGTAGTTTTTTTACTGCTTCACCTGTAGCACCTTCTTGTAATATGGGTCTATCGATTGGGTTTATACCGTTAATTTCTTGAGTCATAAGTGTCATTTTTATTACTCCTTGCTAATTGTTTTGAGACACTTACACAGTAAAGTTGTTGACTCTCAAAAGACCTCACCCAATTCGATTACTTTTAATTCACCCAAATGGTTCACCCAATAGAAGGAGAGGGATAATTCGTAATTCGTAATTCGTAATTTGTAATTACGCCTGATGCGAATTAGAAAAAAGGCAACAGAAATAAGAAGATGAAAGTTACCAGCTATTCAACTCAAACTTACCCCATGCTCAACATAGATTTTGGAACGTTATTAACAACTATTTTTGTAGTGGTAGATGAATCTACTGTCATAAATTTAGTTCCTCTGGAACCCAATATTTGGGCAGGTTTGAAAACCTGCTCTCTGTTCCCTCTTAAATCCTTTCTTGCTGTGTGGAAGAGAAAAATAATCGCACTCTATTTTCCTAAATAAGCTTCTAAAACTTTGGTGTTGCTTTGAATTTCTGCTGGAGTTCCTACAGCCAGATTTTGCCCTTCAGCAAGCACCCAAACCCGGTCGCACAATGACATAATCACATCCATATTGTGTTCGATAATTAGAAATGTCATGCTGTCTTGACGGTTCCAAGTAACAATGCGATCGCATATATCATCAATTAGTCTGGGATTAACCCCTGCTGCTGGTTCATCCAACAAAATTAACTTGGGATTTGTCATTAGCGCCCGTCCCATTTCTAGCAGCTTGCGTTGTCCACCAGACAAACCACCAGCGTAGTCGTGTGCTTTTTTTGCCAGACCCACTGATTCTAACAGGAACATCGCTTGTTCTTGCAGTTGCTTTTCTTCATTGGCGACGATGTGCTGTTGTAGTTGCACCTGCCAAAAGTTTTCACCCGTTTGTTTTTGCGCCGCCAGCAGCATATTTTCTAATACCGACAACCGCGAGAGAGTTCGAGCAACCTGAAAGGTACGTACTAGCCCCTGCTGAGCAATTTGGTACGATTGCAGGTGATGAATTGGTTCGCCATCAAAAATCACTCTTCCTTTATCAGGGCGAATGAAATTCGAAAGTAGATTAAACAAAGTAGTTTTACCAGCACCATTGGGGCCAATTAAACCTGTGACGCTACCTTTTGCAACTTCAATGTTTGCGTCATTAACTGCTTTGATACCACCAAAGCTTTTACAAAGTCCAGAAGCTGCTAGTAGGGGAATTTGAGATGATTCCAGAGGAAATTGAGATGAATGGTTATTTACCAAGGGTGAGTTCCTCCTTTTTCCCTAAGATACCTTGAGGTCGCCAAATCATTAGTATCATTAATATAAGACCAATTACCATGATGCGGAATGCACTTAATCGCGCTTCATCAAAGGGAAGAATTTTCGGTAATACTTCTCGCGTCATCGCATCGTAAGCAAAGTAAATCACCGCGCCGAAAATTGTCCCAACATTATTTCCAGAGCCGCCTAAAATTACCATAATCCAAGAGTCAAAAGTAAGCTGCGGTTGAAAATTATCAGGATAAATAGCGCTGAGTTGCCAAGCGAAGAAAGCACCAGCAACGCCTGCGATCGCACCCCCTAACATGAGAGATTGTAGTTTATACCAAAAAACATTTTTCCCCATTGCTCTGGGAATTTCCTCATCTTCACGAATAGCTTTGAGAACTCGACCCCAAGGCGATCTGATTAAAATTTCCAACCGCCAAAACACGAATGCTAATACCAAAAGCGACAACAACATCAAACCTGCTTTTGGGTTGTAATTATATAGTGCAATTAATCCAGAAATATAAATTGCTACCACCAATAGTGCCAACAAAATTCCTACTATTAAACGTGACAAGTATTCTTGTTTATTAACTATTCTTCTGTCAGAATCATTAGCTAACGATATTTGGGCAGTACGAACCCATCGCCATAATGTGAAACAAGCTATAGCTGCAAGCAATGTCAGCAGCCCCATCATGAAAAACCGTACCCCCAAATTTGGTTCTGTAAATAAAGGTATTGGGTAACTTTGGACACCAAAAGCTCCAGATGTCCAAGTATCACCCACAGGTAACTCTTGATTATTTACTACCAAGCGAATCAATTCGCCAACACCAATAGTCACAATTGCTAGGTAATCCTCCCGCAAACGCAGAGTTGCTAAACCAATTACCAAACCTAATAAAGCTGCAACAAACGCTCCCGCCACTGCTGAAATGAACACAGGAACGCCCTTTAAGCTGAGCAACACAGTTGTGTATGCTCCAAGGGTCATAAAAGCCACATGGCCAAAATTAATTAACCCTGTGAAGCCCCATTGTAAATTGAGTCCAAGACTGAACAAAGCAAAAGTTGCCGTAGAAATTGCTAAGAAAATGAGATAGTCGGTCATGATTTAGTTTTTGTTATAGGAATGTGGAGTGGACTTCGACTTCGCTCAGCCCACGGGGAATGAGGACTGGGGATTGGGGACTGGGGAATGGGGAATGAGGACTGGGGATTGGGGACTGGGGAATGGGGAATTTTCATTTGTCATTCTCCGCGTCCCCGCGTCCCCCTCATCTCCCTCATCTCCCGCGTCCCCTCATCCCCCTCATCCCCCTCAATCCCTGCCCATTTTCTGGGAACACTATTGTAGATGTTTGGTTATGGGTAATTTTCATAATGAATTTGCTGCGAATTAGAATGCATCACTTGGTTGAGCAGTTGGTTGATGAAGATTTGCAAAGCGTTTGGAGCGTTCTTCACGCATTACATTGTGACTTTTATACGCTAAAAGCCATACAACAAGTCAAGCGATCGCAGCAACCGTGGGACATTTTAACCCATGAGGAAGCATTACGACTGTTAATGTTTTTGTAAGGTAAGTGACTGTGAGTTTGGAAGTGCGCTATGCCAGGTCTTTTTTGCTAGACCTGAAAAATTTAGAATCCGCAGCCTACGAGCGGGTATATGACTTTGTGTTTATTGAGTTTGCCCAAAAGTTGCAGATGCATAGTTTGCCAGATCTGCGACAACTTGACAATGAGGGCATTTTTCACCGCTTTACCTTAGATGATTACTTAATAGGTATAGAAATTAGGGGTGAAATAATAAAATTTTTGCGTGTCATCCCTATGCCAGATGTTTAAACAAAGGAGTTAACTCAACACTTAAAACTGTAAACTGTATAAGGCTAGGCAGGGATCGCTGTAACCTATAAATTAAACTGGTTTTTGAAAAACACTTTACTTGAGATTTCCCTATGGATGCTAGCGCACTTTGGCAACGATACCAGGACTGGTTGTATTTCCACGAGGGATTAGGACTGTACTTAGATGTAAGTCGGATGCGGTTTGATGACGCTTTTGTGGAGTCGTTGCGCTCGAAGTTTGAAAAGGCGTTTGCTGATATGGCGGAACTGGAAAAGGGTGCGATCGCCAATCCTGACGAAAACCGCATGGTTGGACACTATTGGCTACGAAATCCTGACTTAGCACCAACTCCAGAACTTACACAAGAAATTGTCCAAACCTTGGAACAAATCGAAGCCTTTGCCGAAAAAGTCCAAACAGGTGCTATTCATCCTCCCAGAGCAAACCGCTTCACTGATATTATTTCCATTGGCATTGGCGGTTCCGCCCTTGGCCCTCAATTTGTCGCCGAAGCCCTCGCCCCTGACTTTCCACCTCTGAAAATTCACTTTATCGATAATAGCGATCCCGCAGGTATCGATCGCGTCCTCACTCATCTGCGAAATAGCCTTGCTAGCACATTGGTACTGGTAATCTCCAAATCTGGAGGAACACCAGAACCTCGTAACGGCATGATAGAAGTTAAAAAAGCCTACGCTGGACAAAATTTAGAGTTTTCTCAATATGCAGTAGCCATTACCAGCGTTGATAGCAACTTAGATAAACTGGCAAAAGCTGAAGGTTGGCTAGCCAGATTTCCCATGTATGACTGGGTGGGAGGACGCACCTCAGAAATGTCTGCTGTAGGGCTAGTACCAGCGGCACTACAAGGCATTGATGTTCGTGCCATGCTAGAAGGCGCAAAAGAAATGGATGACGCTACCCGCATACCAGATGTGAAAAATAACCCAGCGGCGATGCTTGCCTTGTCTTGGTACTTTGCTGGCAACGGACGAGGTGAAAAAGATATGGTCGTCCTACCTTACAAGGACAGCCTATTTTTATTTAGCCGCTATTTACAACAGCTGGTGATGGAATCCTTGGGTAAAGAAAAAGACCTAGATGGTAACGTTGTTCATCAAGGCATCGCCGTTTATGGCAACAAAGGTTCAACAGACCAACACGCTTATGTGCAACAGTTACGCGAAGGCGTGCCCAATTTCTTTGCTACCCTAATTGAAGTTTTAGAAGACCGTAATAGCCCATCTCTAGAAATAGATCCTGGAGTCACATCAGGCGATTATCTTTGCGGTTTTCTCCAAGGAACCAGACAAGCACTGTATGAAAATCATCGCGATTCGATTACAGTCACAATTCCTCAAGTTAATTCCCGGACTGTTGGGGCTTTAATTGCTTTGTATGAACGTGCTGTTGGCTTGTATGCTAGCTTGATCAACGTCAACGCTTACCATCAACCAGGTGTAGAAGCTGGTAAAAAAGCTGCTGCGGTCATTCTCGACTTGCAAACACGAGTAGTAGCAGTATTACAAAAAGAAACAGCTCCCCTTTCTCTAGAAAAACTTGCCCAAAAAGCAGGCGCATCCGATCAAATAGAAGCAATTTACAAAATTGTGCGTCATCTACATGCTAATCAGCGAGGTGTAATTTTAACAGGTAATCTGAAAGAACCCAGTAATTTAAAAGTTTCTGCAAGTTGATAATTTAGTTCCAATATTGTTGTGTTGACAACAAGTTTCTTTTGTTAAGCATCCTAGATTTTTAGGGTGCTTAACTTATTTAACAAGCCGCTAACATGCAGAAAAGCCAGTGTGTTGCGGGGGTTTCCCCAGTTATAACAACTAACGCAACGCAGAGAGAAGAAAGAAATGCTTAACTGACCTATATTAGTTTATCTCACCGTAAAATAAAGTGAGAGCAGCAGTAAAAATTAAGGTTAAAAATATGACTCAATTAACACCAAAGCAATCAGTTCGCAGGGGAAGGATATTTCCAGAACGCACTTTATCATCAGAAGAACTTGCTAGACGCAAAGCAGAAGATGAAGTATTCTATCGGCGTTGTCGCGCAATATTTGAGCGGGTGTGTCCTGATTGGATTGAGGATCACTATGGTTGGTATATCGCAGTAGAACCGGATAGTGGCGATTACTTCATTGATGAAGATAATATGCAAGCTCATAAAAAAGCTATTGAGAAATACCCAAATACTCGTCATTGTGTTTTTTGTCTGAATGAGACAGGAACCACTGGCACAATATGATTCAGGGTACATTTGATAGTAATGGGCAGCTATATTTTGAAATTAGTTTGATTACTAGTAATGGATTAAATTTACCTGTGGATACCATGTTAGATAGCGGCTTTACAGGATTTATGGCAATTAATAAACAGGATTTAGATGGTCTAAACTGGACCTACATCGGAGATGAACCTCTGCAAACTGCACAAGGAGAAGCAAGATTTGATATTTATTTAGGTAAAGTGTTATTGGATGAACAAGAGTATGAGATTCCTGTTTTTGCAGGGGATGAAATAAATGAAATATTGTTAGGTTCACAGTGGTTGAAAATTCTGCCTTTGATAGTAAATTATCAGGCTGGAATATTAACTTTAGGATAAGCGCGATATCAAAATTAAATTATTTGCTGTGGAAATGCGATCGCTACACTCAACACCCCATTAATTAACAACTCAGCAAATATCACAATAAAAAATATTACCTAATTAACCGCATACCTCTTTGGGATGAATATACCTCTCTCAAAGGCAAGATGGAATAGTGAAAAAACTTCATCATCATTTCAACCAAATGGTTTACCTGTGGTGTTGTAAATGAACGGTAAACGTTCTTTCAATTTTGGGAGTTAGTGATAAAAACACAACATTTACTTAAGCGCAGAGTGATGAGGAAATCGGATGAACATAACATACATAAAGCCCAAAAAAGCTTCATTACCAACGGCAGTATTTCTCTCTGCATTGCTATCACTCCCACTGCTTAGTAGCTGTGGCGGTGATTCTCGAACAACTGCGCCGCCACCTGTTGACAATACCGCTGGCAGAAATGTGAATTATCCTCCCCCCACTAAGCAACCCCAAGCCAAAAAGGGATTGACAACAGGGCAAAAAGTAGCAGTTTTAGCAGGAGCAGCCGCTCTTTATTACCTCTACCAAAGGCAAAAAAATGCCAAAGGAGCGGGGGCAAAAGGCAAGTACTATCTTTCCAAGAATGGGCGTGTATACTACCGCGATAGCCAAGGTCGTGTTAACTGGGTGACACCACCACCTGGAGGAATCCAAGTTCCAGAGTCGCAAGCGCGACAGTATCAAGATTTCCAAGGTTATAACGGGCGTACCACTGGGCGCGATTTAAGGGACGTTGCGCCACAGGAAGCCCCAGCATTTTAGCTCAACAGAAAAAGACTAGAGAATAGGAGAGAAATTATGGTGGACAACTTTTTCCGCAAAGCCAAAGAATTTCTCGGTGGGCCAAACGACGAGGAATATGAACAGGATACCGATTATCGCGATCGCGAGGTTACTCCAGCCAGCGAAGACCCCTACGGCGACCCTGCTGATCAATATTACGGTAATGTCACTCCAGCCAGCGAAGACCCCTACGGCGACCCTGCTGATCAATATTACGGTAATGTCACCCCAGCCAGCGAAGACCCCTACGGCGATCCCGCTGATGAGTACGAGCGCTAGTTGCCATTGATACTGTAAAGACGTGCTATGGCGCGTCTTTGCATAACATTTGGTAAGTTCTGGGAAGAGGGAAGGCGATCGCACCTTTAGGAACTTCAAAAAATATCCAATAGACTTCTTGCAAAAATACTTGAACCGTCAGAGACTCAAGTCTCTGCCTAATAGCAAAAGTCCGTTTCAACGGACTAAAAATATTGTTATTAGTCGGTTGAAACCGACTTGAGTTATCAGCCAGAAAATTTATTTTCTGGCGAGTATCCGACTTTTGCAAGAGGTCTAATATGTAGGGTGCGTCAGTTCGAGAAACCCTTGACTTACCGAGAAATTATTTGTACTGACGCACCCTATTAACTTTTTAAACTAAATCTCAATAACAAATTACGTCTGTTGATCAACTTTTTCTCTGATAATCCTGATACCTTCCCACGCTGGCATTTGTCCTGCTTGTCTCTCATCTAGCAACACTAACCATACATAATATTGAAAAATATTATTTCTCATTTCGGCATACTTTTCACTGAAAATCTCACATTGTTCACGATTTAAATTGAGTTTTTTTAATGCTTCTTTGTTCTTCGTTACTGCCAAATAAAGGGCTGAAGTAAAATCAAAGATCAAAATCAAGAAAATTAAAGGAAAGTACAAAAGTAAAAAATCACTAGCTTTTCCTGAATTAATTTTTTGGTAGAGGTGGCGGTAGAGGTCGTGGTCGAGGTCGTGGTTGAGGAAGTGATCCCGGTCAAGGTCGCGGTCGAGGTCGCGGTCGAGGTCGCGGTCGTGGTTGAAGTCAAGGTCGTAGCAGAAAACACGGTCGAGGTCGAGGTCACGGTCTAGGTCGTGGTCGTGGTAGAAAACACGATTAAGGATGCGGTTGAGGTCGTGTTTAAGGTCGCGGTAGAGGTCGCGGTAGAGGTCGCGGTAGGTGACGCGGTTAAGGTCGTGGTTGAGGACACGGTTGAGGTCGTGGTGGAGGTTGTAGTAGAGGTTGCGATCGCGATCGCGCTCATAGTCGAGATTGAGACTGCGATCAAGATTGAGGTCGAAGTCGCAGTAAAGGTCGAGGTTGCGGTAAAGGTCGCGGTTGAGGACACCGTTGAAGTGTAGGTGAAGGTCGTTGGAAAAAACCAAAACCTCAGCTAATTGCTGTCGCCAATTTTGTTTATATAGTGTTTCTATTCCTGCAAGTACTAGCTGTTCTTCGTCCCTGCACCAGCATCCTACTTGCTTTTCAGTAACTGGATGCTCCTCAACTTCAATCAAGGTAGGTAGCCTATACCTAAATCCCAATGCTGAATGCTGCTGAGTTAACCATTTACAAAACGCCTCTGCATCACTAGCTCTCACCCCAGTAACTGGTTTATTAGCATCTCCATGCTGAAATCTATAGGTTTTCCAATGATCCGGTTGGTAATGTTCACCTGCTTTCAACTTCTCATCAATAAACAGTTGATATTCTGCACAAGTGATAAAGCTCATATCAATTGCAACACCATCATCAATCTGTCTTAAGTTCTTGAGTTGCCTGTATAGTGATACATTAGCTGCTAAGTTAAATCTCTCATTGCTAAGTTCACTTTCTAAATCTGTATCTAACTGTCTTTGCAGTTGTTGCCGAACGTCTGAATCTACACCTAAGCCCTCTTCCAAGCAATCATAGGCGAGTGCTACAGTTTCAACTAATGGAGATGATATGGCTAAAATTTGACGAATTAAATGGCTAGGATTACTTTGAGCAGCATAAAGACGGATAACTTCAGCCCACCAAGAATTATTAATGTTTTTAGTTAAGAAATTATCTAAATTACATTCTTTAATTTGAACTGCTGCTAAATATTCCTGAAAACTCAAATGAGCAAATTCATAAATATCTATATCTTTTGCTACTAACAACCCGCTAACGTCACGAATTTGCTTGATAAACTCTTCAGGATTAGCATCATTGCCAGCCACAGTCACTAATTTACCCTTGATTCGAGCAACTCCTTCAGACAACTTGAATTCACGAGTGTTCTTTAGCATTAATCCTAATGCTAATACTTGTAAAACAGCTTGCTTTTGAGTAGCTATTAGCGGATCATCAATAGCCTTAGCTCTTTGTCGCTTTTCTAATAAAACTTGACAAATTTCTTTGTAAAGCTCAACTCGTTTTCCAGGTAAGGCACTACCGCGACGGTGGACTGTGGCAATCATCGTCAGCAATAAAGGATTAACGGCCATTGCTGTGAGTGGATTACTATTTCTAATTCGTTTAATTAAATCATCAGCTTGCTGTGTTGCTTGTTCACATACTCCTAAATCTTTTTCTCCAGCACTACTCATGATCTCCGTTTCCAAATACCAGTTATGAATAAACTGTTGCATTTGTTTGAGATTGAAAGGTTGCACTTCTAAAACTGTTACTTCTTGTTGTAGCCGTGCAGTTTTATAGCCAAATGGTCGAGAAGTTAAAATAAAAGTCGTGTCTGGGTATGCTTCCATTTGTTCATCTACCCAACGACTAAGCTGTTGACGCTGGGTTTCATCTGCAACCTCATCCAAACCATCCAGCATTACTAAACATTTGTTTTGAAGTAATTTTTCCTCAAACCATTTGGGAGGTGGAACTAGAGGTTTAATTTTTTGTTGCTGCTTGACTTTTTCTGTAACTAACTCTGCCAAAGATGGTTTATTATTAACAATTTCTAAACGTATATCTTTGAGATACAATAACACGGGAATTAATCGTGGTGCTTTCGGATGTAGTTTTCTTTCTTGTCTTTTTGCATAAATGAGAGTTAAATATCTCAAAAGTGTGGTTTTACCAGATCCTGGTGCCCCTAACACTGCTATACGAGGATATGTTGGCTTGTTGTTGCGTTCCTTAGCTGCTAGAAAATCCCAAATTTGTTTTTGCTTTGAGTTATCAGCTTCTTTGACCTGCGGCATCATTTCTGGATAGACGTTAGCAGCATCTTTAGCGATAATCTTAAGCGGTATAAATACTTGCTGTAATTTTAAATTTTTATCTTTATCTAGTCCCTGTGTTAGATAGTCTCGACAGATATAAATTAACCTCCGATAATATTCACGTTGAAATGGAGAAGTTAATCGCCACCATATACCTACTATCAAAGTTTCAAGTTGATTAACAATCCAATCGGCTAATTTATCTGAACTTTGTTCTAACCTTTCCTCAACTTTGTCTAGTACTAGGTTGATAATATCTTTAACAAACTTACCACCAATAGCTAAAAGTAGCACTATGAAAGTTAAAGTTGCTGTTCCTAATGCTTCTATCCATTGACCATTTTTGATAAAATTAATAGTTGCTACAATACCAACACCAGAGCTAGGGAAACCCACATAAGCGAGAATTTTTTGAACTCTTCTACGCCTTGCATCTCGTCGTTCCAAAGCAGCTGCTTTTGGTTGTTCAGGTGTAAGTTCTTTTGGTTTTTCAACAGCAGATTCTTCTTGTAGTCTTTGAGCCGATTTCTGTTCGGGAGTAATTTCTGGCATGGTATAATTTTGCTGGTAGAGGTTAAGCAGATCGCCCCAAAATTTACGGATGCGATCGCACAACTAAAAGCGATTACAAACAATTAAGCCTGTATATAAACTAAACCCTATAGCCTTTGAGACCCAGTAACTTCAACAAAAATCCATCTAGAGATAAATAATTTAACCCTCTCAAACTCTCATTCTCCGCGCCTCTGCGCCTCTGCGTGATCAACCACCAGCCAAAATTTCCTGCGCCCTCACAATATTCTCCCGCACAGACTGCGCCGAAGTATGCAAAGCCTCTCTTTCCCCATCAGTCAAACCTAACTCCAAAACCCTAGCAATTCCACCACATCCCAAATTACAAGGAACACCAATCACCACATCTTCCAAACCGTATTCACCTTGCAAATATGTCGCCACAGGTAACAACCGCGACTGATTCAACAAAATCGATTCCACCATCACCGATGTAGCAGAAGCAGGTGCAAAAAATGCGCCGCCTGTCTGCATCAATTCCACAATTTCTGCACCACCATTACGAGTTCTTTCTACCAAACGTTCAACAGTAGCTGCATCCAACAATTCTGTAACCGGCACACCATTGACAGTGGCATAACGGGCTAAAGGAACCATTAAATCACCATGGCTACCCAAAACCATCGCTTTGACATCCGCAGGTAATACGCCTAATTCCAAAGCAATAAAAGTTTCAAACCGGGCAGAATCCAACACGCCAGCCATGCCCATAATGCGATCGCGTGGTAAACTAGTCGCCTGCCAAGCTAAATAAGTCATCACATCCAAAGGATTAGTAACGACTATAAAAATAGCATTGGGAGAGTGAGCGATCGCACTTTTGGCCGCCTCCACCACAATCTTGGCATTGGTTTTCAGCAAGTCATCTCGACTCATACCAGGTTTGCGCGGAATTCCAGCAGTAATTACCACAATTTGCGAACCAAATGTATCAGCATAGTTATTTGTGCCGATAATCTGGCGATTATGTAATTCAATTCCCCTAGCTTCAACCAAATCCAACGCTAACCCTTGGGGCATTCCCGGAATAATATCTAGCAACACCACATCAGCGAGGTTTTTTTCCGCAATGCGTTGGGCGAGAGTACTACCAACTCTACCCGCACCGATAATCGTCACACGGGGTAAGTTGCACACAATAGGAGAATCTGAGGAAGAAGACATAATCTGGTGTAGAGTGCGATCGCTACTATATTAATGCTATCTAAATCAAGAACTCAGTACACTTTTTTGCAGGTATTTTGGCGTCCACAACAATACTGTTAATTAATTCGTAATTCGTAATTAATTAATCTGACTGATGGAATTAGTAGCAGATAACTTTCTGCCATAGCTAATCATCGCAAAGCCAGTGAAATACATAAATAAGCCATAGATAGCGCCAGGAACCGCCATATCTGGATTATTCAGCAGTCCAGCCGTGATGGCGATCGCTAGTGTACCATTTTGAATCCCAACTTCTATGGCAATACATATTTGCTGGGGAATATTGAGTTGGAATAGTTTGCTGATAAACAATCCTGCCAAGATTGAGATCACATTCAACATCACCACCCCTATACCCACTTGCAAAATGAATTCTGGCAGGCGATTCCACTCTCGAATCAAGATTAGCAGAATAATAACCGCAAGTAGAGCGATCGCTAGGCGATTAGTTACTTTTTCTAAACGCAAAGCCGTATCCGGCAATAAGTAGCGTATATACATCCCTAAAGCAATCGGCACCATTGTAATTAGGAATATCTGTAACATTGTCGAACCAATGGGTAATGCGATCGCTGCACTTTGTCCCAAAAAATGTTGTAGTGCTAGGTTCGCAAATATGGGAATAGTAAATATGGTGATGATACTACTCAACACCGTGAGAGTAACTGACAACGCCACATCACCACGAGCTAAATACGTCACCATATTTGATGATACGCCTCCAGGACATAAGGCGACGATAATGAGTCCTACTGCGATCGCAGGCTGCATGGGTACGGTTTTAACAATGAAAAAGCTAATGATTGGTAAAACTATTAACTGGCTTACCAAGCCAACCGAGACTGCTTTTGGATACTTAGTAACGCGTTGAAAATCTTTTACCTGCAAAGATAAACCCATTCCCAGCATGATAATAGCTAAGGATAGGGGTAAAATCACGTTAGTCAACAAAGTTGCTTGCATAAAGCTGGATTAAAGCAATATATTCTGCATAAATCAGAAGTTTACATTAGTTATGTCATCCAGCGTATGCAGACAAAAATAATAACTGTTCCGTACTTAGCTAAATTCTTCTAGTTGATCTAAGCGTAACCAAATATTCGGTGTTGGGACTTTCCCAAACTTAACAAGGGCGTAATCACCTTTGATTTCCACAATTTCGCCCTTGGTTTCAAACAAGTAGGAAGGAAAACGAGAATCACTAGCCTTTGCTTCTACACTGTTTTCCAGTTTCTCGCGGACAGCGCGAACTATATCCCCTCTTTTAACTGCCATGAGTTCCTCTCAATTTTGTAAATTGTTTTATACAGGATTTTAGCTTGTAACCGGGGCATGAGGAGGATGCACTTCTCCTGTCGGAGACGCTGCGCGTAGCTTGCTTCCCGCAGGGTACGACTTCGCTCAGTGAGCGGGAGATGAGGGAGAATTTTCTTTTTTGCGTCCCCGCGTCCCCACGTCCTCTTGCCTACTCCCCTTTAAATTTGACACTGGGGACAAAAATGACTGGATCTTCCAGCTAACTTGGTTCGCTGTATTAAATTACTGCAAATTCGACAGGGTTCTCCGGCGCGGTTGTAAACTAAGGCTACACCACCATAGTTGCCGTTAACTCCCTTGACATTGAGAAAATTACTAAAAGTTGTACCACCAGCCGCAATACTAGTTTCTAACACTTGAGCGATCGCAACTCGCAAACGTTCAATTTGCTCTAGCTGCAAATTTGCACAAAGGGTTTCGGGTAAAATTCCACTCTTAAATAGTGCTTCATCGGCATAGATATTGCCTAATCCCGCTACCACTGACTGATCTAATAACGCAGTCTTTATGGGACGGCGGCGGTTTTGGAGTTTGTCTGTTAAATATTTAACTGTGAATTCTGGTGAAAACGGGTCTACTGCTAGTTTTGCTAAACCAGTAATAATACTTTCTACTGCAAGACTCACAGGAACCCACCACATTTGACCAAAGGTGCGTTGGTCAACAAAGCGCAATTCTTGCTGATCCCCAAAGAATAACCTGACTCGTGTGTGCTTATGTAATGGTTCATCTCGATGCAACCATAATAGTTGACCGGTCATTCGCAGATGCACCCCTAGCCAAGTGGTAGGGAGGGATGAGGGGGATGAGGGGGATGAGGGGGTGAGTTCAGCTAGGAGATATTTACCGCGACGATGCCAAGATGTAATGGCACTTCCTTTAATTCCATCTATAAACTCACCGACAGAAAACGGGTAGGCGATGGTTCGTTGAAGTAACACATCTCCACCCGTTATTTTTTGGTCAAGGGTCAATTGATTTAGACCCCGCCGGACTGTTTCGACTTCAGGCAGTTCAGGCATTTAAACTAATCAGCAAGCAATTTAATATTGTGGAGATCTTAGGGATCTATATAAAAGAAATACAGATTCTTCTATCATCCCATCAAATAATCCCCAAAAGGCTTTGCTGCTTACTTTTTCGCCTTCGCTTTAGGCGCTTCCACCTCTACTAACTCATCCTGAGCAAAGTTATTGGTGTTGATACCAGAGTAATTGACCTTCTCAAACCGGACAATCACTGGGTATTTGATGACGCCACCTTGGTCAATCGAAGCCACAGTTCCTACATCCTGAAACCAGTAAGATTCTGGGCGGAGAATACGTACTTTAGAACCACGTTGAACCATGATTATCTTCCCTTTTAGTTATCAATCGCCAATAAATAGGGCTAATTGATTTCACTCTACAACTTCAAGGTTGTTTGCAGTTGGTTTGTTAAGTTATTTGACTGTTTGGAGAATTGGGAATTGGGCTTCTCCTGTCGGAGACGCTCCGCGAACGACTTCGCTCAGCCACGGGAATTGGGAATTGTCATTAATTGTTCTCCGCGTCCCCGCGTCTCCTCATCTTCCCAGTCCCCAATCCCCAATCCCCAGTCCCCAAACTTCCCAAATTTCCCCCTTGACAAGAATCAAACAATCGCTTACCCTCGTTTGCAAATGGTGTTATTGCACAAACTTATACTTTGTTTAATACAAATACGCTCCCCTCGTTACCTCTGCCAATCCGCAAATCGTTATCTATATAAGCAATGTCTAGCCAACCTTGTTGTCTGTCACTACTGATGCCGAAATCAAATGCTGGAAATTTTTTACCAGCTTCGATTTGTTGGATGAAGATTGATGGGGAAGTGTAATCTATTAATCGTTGTAAACCGATAATAGAGCGCTGAAATTTTACTTGGACGCGACGCTCTGAAACTGGCTCAAATTTAGCAGCAACGCTAACTAATCCTTCGAGATAAGGTAAGCCATAAATTTCAGCTATGTTGTAAACGCTGGAAGTTTCTGTGCGAATACACTGGTAAATCTGACCAAGTTTACATAAAGGTATACGATCTAGGTTCAAAAGTGCCTTGCTCGTGGTATAAAGTAAACGCCAGTTGCCATTGAGCAAATCGCTAGCCTCTACTGGACGCGGTGTTGGATTCAGGTCTTCTAAAGTGGCGATCGCTGCTAAGATAGCCTGCTTCTGTGGCTCAGTTGCCAGTAAACCACGATTTGTGCCAGCGATCGCATCCATAAGAGCCGCTTTTGTGATCATCGCTTGTCACCTCTAAAATAATGATTCAATTTTCATCAATACAAACAGAATATTCAGAGCCTATGTGTAGAGTCATATAAATTACTAATAATCCCTTTTCGTAGACCCTACGACCATTAAATAAAAATTTCTGCCCTAGTGCGGATTTATTAATCCACCACTTGAATGAATAACTAAATTATCCCGTATCAAGTGATAGACTCTTAATGTCAAGTTACGTAAACCTTTTCGTGTCTTGTTGGTCGATATGATAAATTCTCCATTACGTGAAGCACCCCGCAATCAGCGAGCAGCTGTAATTCCATTAAAGCAAGAGTCCTCACTATTAGACTGGTTGCAAGCCAACGGTCGAATCATCGCGCGTGACGTTCACGAACCAGATTTTCTGGATGATGAAGAAGAAATAGAGTCGCTAATGGGTGTGGAAGATGGAATTGGCGACTATGATTTGGATGACGATGACGATGTAGCAATAGAAGAGGATTAGCCTCTGAGATTTAGGAATTGGGTAATATTCCTAGTTCCTGGGATTGAATTTTGTAGTGTGGAGTGAAGGGAAACTTCCGTGGACGCTAAATTATCTCCTAACCAAGGATCAAATATTTCTGGAATTGGATTGGCTTCTGGCTTAGTCACAGGACTAAGCGTAGCAGCATTAATTTTTGATTGGATGGGGAATAGGTTGCCCTGGCAAGGAATGTCACTTACCCTACCGCTACTATTGTGCGCGGTGGGTGCAGGTGTTATGGGCCATTGGGTAATACCCCTACTGCAAGCCCTCAAAACTGGACAAATCATCCGCGAAGATGGTCCCCAAGCCCATCTTAAAAAAGCAGGGACGCCAACAATGGGGGGTATATTTTTCGTACCCGTGGCGGTGGTAGCTGCTTGCTTTTTGTCTGGCTTTGCCCAAGAAGTGCTTGCCGTTTCTGCTTTGACACTAAGTTATGGTTTGATTGGCTGGATTGATGATTGGCAGATCCTACGCCGCAAGTCGAACAAAGGCATATCTCCCAAGATGAAACTGGCTTTGCAAATCAGTTTTGCAGCGGTGTTTTGTCTGTGGCTGATGTTTAATCAACCCTCTGATATTACAAGTATTGCTTTGCCTTGGGTGAGCTTTTCACTACCATTAGGCTTGCTGTTTTGGCCCCTAGCAGGATTTGTTTTAGTTGCAGAGAGTAATGCTACTAATTTAACTGATGGCATCGATGGCTTGGCTTCTGGAACAGTAGCGATCGCTTTACTCGCTTTAGGTGCTTTAATTGCTCCTACTGCCCCTGGTTTGATGGTTTTTTGTGCAGCATTAAGTGGTAGTTGCTTAGGCTTCTTAGCCCATAACCGTAACCCAGCCCGTGTGTTCATGGGGGATACAGGTTCTCTGGCATTGGGAGGCGCTTTAGCTGCTGTAGCGCTGTTGACGAACAGCTTAGTAGCGCTGTTTATTCTCAGCGGTATCTTCTTTGTAGAAACCCTTTCTGTCATGGCGCAGGTTAGTTATTATAAAGCCACCAAAGGCCCCGATGGTAAAGGTAAGCGCTTATTAAAAATGGCACCTCTACACCATCATTTGGAGTTGACTGGTTGGTCAGAATTACAAGTAGTTGCAGTGTTTTATATCATTGGTGCAATTTTAGCTTTCATAACTTTGGCAATTGGTCAACTGTAAGTTTTTTCAAAAATGCCTGAATAAAATTAAAATTTTCCCATCCCCCTTCGAGTGGTTAGCTTGAAGGGGGCTTTTGCATTAGACTTCTTGCAAAAGTCCAATTATAGTTTCTTTCTTTGCGCGGCAGTTGCTCATGAAACCACGCCACTTGCTACAACTCTCTCGACCAGAACAACGCAGTAGTTCCTCAAGTCGGGAAACCCGCCCACGGCTGCGGCTCCCCAAGACCGCGCTGCCTTGCCTTTGCGTGTTAGCGTTCGCGTTCGCGAAGCGTCTCGTAGAGAAGCGGGGCGTAGCCCGGCAAAAAAAAGATCTATGCAACAAATCTATTCTTTACCCGATAATAGTTGACAAGGTTAGCAATGCTAGTAATGTCAGACCAAGAAAAAAGCGATCGCCTAGACCGCATCGAACGCATACTCGAAACCCTCACTACCAACCAACTCTCCTTACAAGAAACAGTCCGCCAAAATACTGAAGAAATCCACAGCCTTATAGACATCCTGATGCACTCGATCCAAAACGCCGAAAGCGATCGCACCATCATCCAGGAAAACCAAGCTGAAATCCGTCGTATCTGGGAATACCTGCTAGGCCAGCAGCGCGGCAACGGTCGAGGTGAATCATGAGAATTTTCTCTTACCCAGTCCCCAATTAAACTCTAACCCATTTCAACACCTTGGGGTCTTTATCATAGCGGTAAACAAAGCCGTCCTTGCCAGTGATCAACTTGCCAAGGCTTGCCTTACTTCTAATAGTGTTAACGGGAGAGTCTGTTAATAACTGCATTTCCTTATGAGAAAGTCCTTCACCTGTGGCTACTTCTGTTAATATTCCTGATTGACTTCGGGACTCATCAGTAGGAAGGTCATCTATTGTGGTCTGAACATTTTCAGGAGGATCGGTGACGATTTGTTTTGCTTTTTGCGATCGATAATCTTCTACGGTTGCAAGTTGCCAACTAGAATCTTGTGAAAGTTCCAGAACCCATTGATGATAATTAAATAGGCTCTCCCTATGTCCAACGCTGATAAATGTTGTTTGCGTTTCTTGTAACTGTTGATATAAATTTCCTTCATTTTGCAAATCTAAAGCGCTAGTTGCTTCATCTAAGATAGTGAACCCAGGATGAGTAACTAATAACCGAGCAAAAGCTAAGCGTTGTTGTTCTCCTAATGACAAGATATTTTCCCAAGGAACTTCTGTATCGAAACCATCGACTCGACTGAGCAAGTTTTGTAGATTTACTTGTTGCAATACATCTTCGAGTTGTGCATCTGTCATTCGACGATTTGTATTAGGATAGAGCAACTGTTCGCGCAAAGTTCCTAAGATTATATAAGGACGTTGCGGTAAAAATAAAACTTCTTCTAGAGGCGGTCGTATCAGACGACCAGTACCCGCATTCCATAAACCGGCGATCGCTCTCAACAAAGAACTTTTTCCTCGACCACTCGGCCCAATAATTAATAAACCTTCTCCTCTTTGAACTGATAGTGATAAATCTTCAACGATCACCTGTTCATAGTTAGGCGTTTGTAAAGTGACATTTTCAAAAGCGAGATGATTTTCTTCTACTGTTTTAATGGTGCTGACATTCTCTGGTTGTTGAATCACTTTTTCTAACGCATCGGAAAACTCAGTTAAACGCTCAACATAACTGGAAAATCGTCCAGAGGTGCCAAATTCACCGATTAAATCTCCTAAAGCACTAGCAAACATATAGCTAGCTAAAGCAGATTGTTCAACTTGTCCATAATCAATTTCACCTCTCATATATAGAGGGCCGAGTATTAAAAAAGGAAATATTTGGATAATAGATCGATATCCTCTAGCAAAAATTTCCTTACCTCTTTCCCAATCTATTTTACGTTTAGTATCTTGAATCAGCTTATTAAAGCGGCGCTGAATTATATTTAACTCCTGTTTTTCTCCCTGAAAAAAAGCTATCGATTCAGCGTGATTACGAACATGAGTTAGACAATATGTATAGTCGGCTTTAGATTCTAATTCCTCTTGATTAATCTTATTCAGTTCTTGAGTTATATAAATAGCAATAATATTACCTATGATTGTATAAATAAGTAGAGGAATTGCAATTTGTTGAGATATTGACCAAACAATTACCAAAAAAGTCCCCATTTCTAGCACTTTTTCTAGGAAAGTGGCTGAAAACGAGAGAGCATTGCTGGTAATAGGTTCGACTTCTTGAGCTATCCGTTGATCTGGGTTATCGACATTGGATTTAAAATTGATTTTATAATAGGCACGATTATGGAAATATTTATCTAAAACTTGATTATTTAGCCATTTGTACCAATCAAGAGCAATTTTTTTTCTGACATCTTTAGTAAATCCTGACAATAGCGTTACTATGACAAGTCCAACGGCATAAACTAATAATGTATTGACGAACTGAGAATAATCTTTTTCTTGAATGATGACATCGATCAAACGCCGATTTACAAAACTATTAAAAGCAGTTATACCGACAAGTGCGATGATTAATAAAATCAGAAAAATCAGCGTTAACCACGCGCGAATCACGTCTGAAAATGCTCTGTTTTCTGATTTTGTCGGATACCAGTAAGGGCCGGCGATCGCACCCACATTTTCCCAAAATTGAGTAAAAGCTGAAGAAGCATTCATTAAAGATTGGTCTTGAACAACTTGGGTCGGCATATTCTAGCAATAAACTAAACATTTTTTGATAAACCCACTTAGCGATCAGTACTTTATTTACACTCACTAAATGCCCTATCTATTGATGTATAACCTGATGATTTAGAAAGGATTGTATTTATTTTAAACACTTGATTTACTCAAATTCAAGTTTGTATTTTCTTTTCCTAAACATCTGCTTCTGGATGAAGTGTATGTTTTAATAATTCAATATACTTATTCAGCATTGAGCAAATATCTTTGTAACTAAAATACATCTTATCGTACTTCACAGCTATACTTATATTCCCTACAGAAAAATCCATTGATACAGTATAGTTTAAAGGAAAATTGAACTGATCGTGAGATTTTATCCCATTTACATTCAAGCCAGCATGAGCCAGAATATTTTTGGAATTACGAAACTGTACAAAATTGAATGTAGCAAAAAATAACTCTGTTTTTTCTTGATCTGACAAAATTTGGAGTAGTGGATACCTAACATAGGGTTCCATATTAATTAAAGATTGATGCACATTTTTTATTTGTAAGCTTTTATCTTCAATAGTTGGTTGAGAAAACGGAACCATATTCCAGAACAAGCCTAAAGTTCTGAACGGTTCAGATAGTCGTTCTGTTCTACCATTGGAAACGATTCCTACAGTAACCGTGTTTTCTTGAATTTCAGTTTTAATTATGTCAAGGTAGGTACTCAAAAAAATTGCTTTTGGCGAAACTCTCAATCTCCCACATAATTGACGTAAATTAGCAACTATTTCCGAGCTAAAATCGTATTTTTCAGTAACAGCTTCTATTTCTTCCACTGGAGTTGTTAACGGGTTCAATGGTCTATATATATGATTTTTTAGTTGATGCTTCCAGAAATTTACTGCATTCTTTGACTCAATAATTTCTTTCTCTAATGCCACAAACTCCTTATACACAATATCAGAGGTAGCTATTGTTATTTCTTCTCCTTTTTTCAAAGCAGAATATAACTCGTATAGTTCGTTTATAAATTCAATATTGCTCCAGCCATCTATAATTGCATGATGAATTGACATCAAAAATTCAAATCTATTTTCGGCTTTTTGAAAAATCCAGAATCGAAAAAGTGGCTGATTAGGATTGAGAATCTGGAATAAGTTTTGCTGATCCCACTTCATCACTGTATCAATATAACTTTCTTGCTCATTCGATTTAATGTGGCTAATATCTTCTTGAGTGATTGAAAAATTCAGGCTATTTTTTACCACTTGAGCAACTGGTTTTCCACTCAGAATAATAAATACAGTTCTGAAAGTTGGATGTTTTTGCACTAACAACTCTAATGCCTTTTGAAAAGCATTTAACGAAAGAGTATTATCCTCAAAATCGTATGATTGCTGGCAATGATAAACTCCCGTTTTTTGACGTGTGTTTGAGTAATGATGCAACATAAACTCCTGCATTTTGGCAAGAGGGTATACTGATTCAGTATCTTCAGGTAGGAATTCAGAGATTTCCTCTGGAAGTTCTAATAAATGTAGAGGTAGAGGAAGCTTATTTTCCTCACTTTGGTAAGTATTTAATTGTTGAGCAAGGTCGTCAATTACCTGATTATTAGATTCATCAAATGTATAGTTTTCCGGAACGACAGTTAGACAATGAGCAATTAGTGATCGCAATGCTTCAACGAAATCTTGAGCTAGACTTTCAATTGTCGCAAGTTGGTGAACATTTTCGCTGTAAGTCCAATCTACCTGTAACTGCCCTTCTAATACAATTGAATTAATAGCTAATAAATAACTACGATATCCAAGCAGGCTGTGTCCTGAACCGATTGATTCGGGGGCTATTTTAAATATAGAAGCTTCTCGCATTCCCCAATCAAATTGCCCCAGGTAATTGAAACTGACTTCAGCTTTGGCAAGTGCTAGGAGTTTAGAAGTAATTTCTGCATCTCTACTCAAATAGCGCAGCAAACCGTAGCCAATACCCCGATTGGGTACAGTGCGGAGTTGTTCTTTAATAGACCTTAAGCTATCTCCTAAATTGTCAGTTGCTTTAAGTGTTAAAAGCACGGGAAAGATTGTTGTAAACCAACCAACTGTACGAGATAAGTCTACATCGTCAAAGATATCTTCTCGCCCATGACCTTCAAGATCAAGCAGCAGAGAATTATCACCACTCCACTTACCTAAAACCTGCACCAGAACTGTCAGCAGGACATCGTTAATTTGAGTTTGATAAGCTTTGGGAACCTCTTGCAATAAAGCACGGGTTTCTTCAATATTCAGCGATACCGACACCGTGCGGGCAGATGCTACAGTGTTAGTCTCACAAGCATAGTCTACTGGTATGCTCAAAACCTGCTGAGGTAATTGTGCCTCCCAATATGCAAGCTCTGATTTGAGAGTGTTTGACTGTGCATACTCCCTCAGTCTCAAAGCCCAGTCTTTAAAAGATGTCGTCTTAGGAGAAAACTGAATCTCTTTACCATGACTAAGCTGTTGATAACCCGAAAACAAATCCTCCAACAAAATCCGCCATGAAACACCATCCACTGCTAAATGGTGAATAACTATTAGTAAACGGCTGGGTTTGTCATTACCGAGAGCAAAAAAGGCTACTTGCACCAATGGCCCAGAAGAGAGGTTGAAGCTAGCTTGTAGTTCAGCAGCAGCAGTTTCAATGGTTGCTTTTTGCCCTGCGTCTGGTATTGTTGATAAATCTATCTGGGAAAAAGGAATGATATCATCGCTCTCTGTGTTAACTTGTTGCCAATATTCACCAGACTGGACAAAGCGTAAGCGCAGTGCATCGTGATGTACCAACAATTGCTGTACCACTTGCGACAACAGGATAGGATCAAAAACTTGTGGTACTTCCAGTAGAAAAGCTTGATTGAAATGATGAAATGCTGGTAAATTCTGTGTAAAAAACCAGTGCTGTATGGGTGTTAGAGGTAATAACCCAGTTACTTGACCTTGTTCTGCCTGGACAGTTACAGCAGCACGAGCGACACTTGCCAATTCTGCGATTGTTTGATGTTCAAATATCTGTTTGGGATTGAGTTGCAGTCCTGCTTGATTAGCTTTAGAAATAATCTGAATGCTAACAATAGAATCCCCTCCTAGCTCAAAGAAGTTGTCGTGGATGCTAACAAGCTCTCGGTGAAGAACTTCACACCAGATTTGGGCTAGTGTTTTTTCAATCCAAGTGCGGGGTGCTACTTTAGTTGCTGTCAGTTCCTGATGAGCTGTTTGAGGTGTTGATAGGGAGCGACGATCTACTTTGCCATTGGGTGTCAATGGCAGGGCATCCAAGATCACAAATACTCCTGGGATCATGTAATTGGGCAGTTTTTCTTTAAGAAAACCGCGTAGCTCACTGTTAGTAGTTGCTAAGTTTTGGTTGAAAACGATGTAGGCCGCCAAGTATTTGCGCTCAGGAATATCTTCTTGCACCACAACCACAGTTTCTCGTACTGCTGGGTGTTGACTGAGTACTGCTTCAACTTCGCCTAACTCGATCCGGAAGCCCCGGATTTTTACTTGGTTATCGATGCGTCCCAGGTATTCTATGTTTCCATCTGGTAAATAACGTGCCAAATCCCCAGTTTTATATAAAAGTTCGCAATTAGCAAATTGGTTTTCTATTCTCCCCCTGCTCCCGGTCACTGAGCGTAGTCGAAGTGCTGCTCCCCTGCTTCTTTGGAAGGGGTTGGGGATAAATTTTTCATTAGTTAGATCGGGGCGGTTGAGATAGCCTCGCGCCAAACCGACACCAGCAATGTACAGTTCTCCTGGAACGCCGATAGGAACTGGTTGAAGATCGGAATCTAGAATATAAATTTGGGTATTGTCAATTGGACGACCAATTGGTGGTGCTTGCTTCCCTTGCTGACATTGTGCAACCGTAGCACAGACGGTGGATTCAGTAGGGCCGTAAGCATTGAAGAAACGTCGCCCACCAGACCATTTGTCTACTAAATTGGCTGGACATGCTTCACCTGCAACGATGAGAGTTTGCAAAGCTGGCAACTCATCAACAGGCAAAGCAGCGAGTGCTGACGGCACAAGGGTAACGTGGGTAATCCTCTGCTGTTGCAATAACCCCAGCAAAGCAGGCCCCGGTTGCAATTCCTCTGGGCTTCCTAGATACAGCTTGGCCCCCGCACAAATAGCCATGAAAATCTCCGAGATTGAAGCATCGAAGCTCAAAGAAGCAAATTGGAGAACGCAGCTATCTTGTTGCACGCCAAATAGCCTGATTTGTGCTGTTGCTAGATTACACAAACCTCGGTGAGCGATCGCAACTCCCTTGGGCTTTCCAGTTGAGCCGGAGGTATAAATTACATAAGCCAAGTTTTCTGGTGTTAGAGAATTGGTGGGCAGAAATTCACTTGCAGCAGAGATTTCTACCCCAATAGTGTCTAAGCAAACTACTTGTCCTTGATGGTTTGGTAGAGAGGTAACTAATTTTTGCTGAGTCAATAGAATTGGCAGGTGTGAATCTGACAATATATGAGCAATGCGTTCTTTGGGATAAGCTGGATCTATGGGAACATAAACACCACCAGCCTTAAGTATGCCAAGCAGACCCACAACCATCTCTAAAGAGCGTTCCACACAGAGTCCCACCATTACCTCTGCTGTGACTCCCAGACTTTGCAAGTAGTGTGCTAGTTGATTTGCTTGCTCATTCAACTGTCGGTAGGTTAGCTTTTGCCCTGCAAATATTACAGCTATTGCATCGGGAGTACGCTGTGCCTGTGACTCAAACAACTGATGAATACACTGATATTGGGGATATGCTTTTGTAGTGTTGTTCCACTCAACTAATAACTGTTGTTGCTCTGCTGGAGTTAACAGAGGGAATTCGGAAATTCGTGCTTTGGGATTTGCGACAATTGCCTGAAGTAAAGTTTGAAAATGTTGGGCTATGCGAGTAATTGTGGTGGCATCAAATAAATCAGTGCTGTAACTCCAAATACCTTCCAGAACTCCCATAACTTCCTGGCAGTTTACTTCCAAGTCAAACCTGACTGTTTCATCAAGTGGCAAGGGCAGATCGTGAATAGTTAAACCTGGTAAATTCCAAGAAGCCTGTGGGGCATTCTGGAGAGCAAACATCACCTGTACCAAGGGATTACGGCTCAAATCTCGCTCTGGCTGTAACTTTTCCACCAACATCTCAAAGGGTAAGTCTTGGTGAGCGTAGGCTGACAAGGTTGTTTGTCGCACTTGCGCTAAGAATTCAGCAAAGGTGGGGTTGCCAGAAAGGTCGCCCCTTAATGCCAGGGTATTCGCAAAAAATCCCATTAGCTGCTCAACTTGGGAACTGTTGCGGTTGGCGATAGGGGAGCCAACAACAACATTTGACTGACCGCTATAACGAGAGATTAACACCAAAAAAGCTGCCAGTAGAGTCATAAACAAGGTTGTGTCTGACTCTTGACTCAGCTGCTTGAGACGTTGTGTCAGGTTGCGATCAAGTTGAAAACACTCAACTCCACCCCGGAAGCTCTGAACTGGGGGACGTGGGCGATCGCCTGGCAATTCTAGCACCAAAGGGACACCTGCTAACTGTTGCTGCCAGTAGTTGAGTTGCCTTTCTAGAACTTCACCAGTTAGCCATTGGCGTTGCCAAACAGCAAAGTCAGCATACTGGATAGGTAATTCCGGTAGCGGGTTGGGTAATCCTTGAGTAAAAGCTACATATAGCTGAGACAATTCACGGTTGAAGATGTTCAAAGACCAGCCATCGTAGATAATGTGGTGCATCTTCAACAGCAATACACACTCTTGGTTACTCAGTTGCAGCAGGGTGAATTGTACTAATGGCCCAACAGCCAAATCGCAGGATTGGGAAGCAAGAGACTTCGCTATTTGTCGAATTTGGTCAGTTTGCTCCTCGGCTGATAACCCTTGCAAGTTATAAACTGGCAAAGTGAAGCCAATTTCATCACCATGCATGAAAATATTTTTCTCCCCCTGCTCTTTAAAGCTAGGAGGGGCAATCACTTGAACAGGTTTTCCGTCTACCGTGAGAAAAGTAGTTCTTAAGACCTCGTGACGGCGAATGAGTTCATTCAGGCTCTGCTCCAATGCAACTATATTCAGTAACCCCTCTAGCCGCAGAGCCGCCAGCATATTGTAAGAATGACTTTCGGGTGAGAGTTGGTGCAGAAACCAGAGCCGCTGTTGAGCAAAAGACAAAGGCAGGTTATTGTTCCGTGGCACTCTTTGAATGGGCAACTGATGAGCAGCTTTAAGCTGCTTTGCCTGCTGCAAAAACAGCATAATTTCTGTTTTACGTCCGGCTATTTCCTGGCGCAGCGTTGGAGTTAACACCCCTTCCGGTGCATGACAGCGCAGGCGATCGCCATCAGCCTCCAGGTTAATACTCAAGTCACTCAAGTGACATACAAATTCAACAATGCTGTTAGTCATTATCAAAACTCCACTAACTCGCCACTCATTTGTGTAACTAGTAAATCTTCTTTTGCTGCCCAATCCACTGCCTGGACATAAGATGCTATTCCAGCAACTGTGGAAGACTCAAACATCATCTGTACAGATAAATCAAGTCCAAAAGCTGAGTTGATTCGTGATACCACTTGAGTAGCGAGCAGGGAATGCCCCCCAAGTTCAAAGAAGTTGTCCTTAACACCAATGCGTTCAACTCCCAGAACTTCACTCCAGATTTGAGCGATTTGAGCTTCAATTGGTGTGCGAGGTGAAACAAAGCCAGTAGAAAGATTTCTATTAGCTGTATCAGGTGAAGGCAGAGCGCGACGATCAACTTTACCATTGGGTGTCAACGGCAGAGCCTTGAGGAGAACAAAAGCACTTGGCACCATGTAATTGGGTAGCTTTTGTTGAATCAAGGAACGCACCAAGGGCACTAGCTTCTGAACTAACTTGGCATGTAGGGGATTGTTAGTGTAGTCAGTCCAGGGTGAGTGAGTGACGGTTTGAATATCCCAGAACGCTAATACCTTGTGTACCTCAGATGTTTGCATCAAACCGTTGCGGCAGAACACCAGATCATAGGAACCATCCTGGCTACTCTCCCACCAACTGGTGTGGACAGTGTAGCCGAATTGCTGCCCGAGTTGGTAAAACTCTTCGGGATTAATCCCAACAGTTGGCTGTTGTGCGAGCAGTTGCCGCAGTTGCCCCACCGTTTCCACAACTGGGGGATTTTCCAACCATTGCCAAACCTGTAATGCTTGCTGCACCCGTTGATTCGGTACACCCCTAATTGCCAACACCTGGGGTTGTTGTTGCAGTTGATTTGAAATCTGTGTCAATGAAAGCTTGTCTAGTTGCCAATTTAACCAAGGAACTATCCTTGAAGCGACATCACCACCCACATGCAGGGTGACATCATAACGAAATTGGGTTAGCTCATTTTGAGCATAACCACGTTTGGGCACAATCTCCACCCCAGTAATTTGAGGCAAACGTTGCTGGAGAGCGATGAAAAACCTGGGGTCGATGACTAATTCCTCTTCAGCAGCGACGCTTTGGTGTACCATTCGCTGCCATTGCTCAATATTTGTAGACTCAGCAGTTTGAGACAACTGCACTGCGGCATGGAATGGTTCTAACAGAGGCAAGCTGCGAACATCTCCCACAAATAAAGTACCCACAGTACCAATTGCTGCCACTGCTCCCTCTAGTACCTGCAACAAGTACTCCACACTGGGGAAATATTGCACTACTGAGTTGACAACTACAGTATCGAACTCTCTAGCAGGAATATCTGCAAAGTTATCCGCCATTGTGTGCAGTAGCCGCACATTGTTTAAAGCCAATGTTTGACATACCTGCTCAACATGCTCTAAGGCAGCAATAGAATAATCACATCCCCAATACTCAATGCAGTTGGGAGCAATGCGAGATAATAATAACCCCGTGCCACAACCAATTTCTAAGACTCGTTGCGGTGAAGCAGACAGAATTCGGCTGACTGTATTCTCAACCCATTCGTGCATTTCACCTGCTGGGATTGGTTGCTTGGTGTAGCTACTGTTCCAACCAGTAATATTGAATGTTACGTCATCTGAGGATGCTTGAGATTGACCGTATGCTTGCTCATAGAGCATTTGCCAGTCACTAACGTACTCAGTTTGCCATTGAACCAACTGCTGGGGTAATACTTTGTTTTTGAGAGCGGGTACTAAGTAAGCTACCAGTTGTTTGTCACCAGTGTGATCAACTCTTGCGACAACGACACTTTCCTGTACCAAGGGATGTTGACTCAGTACTGCTTCAATTTCACTCAATTCGATGCGGAAGCCGCGAATCTTAACTTGATTGTCGATACGTCCCAGGTATTCGATATTACCATCGCTTAAATAACATGCTAAATCCCCGGTTTTGTAGAGGCGACCACAACCAAAGGGGTGAGGAATGAATTTTTCTTGAGTTAGTTCCAGACGGTTGAGATAGCCTCTTGCCAATCCCACACCACCGATGTGCAACTCTCCCGGCACACCTACAGGCACTGGTTGTAAATGCTTATCTAAGATATAAATTTGCGTGTTGGCAATAGGACGACCAATGGTTACTTTCTCGTCTTGTGAAATGCATTTTGCGATTGTGGCGCAGACGGAGGCTTCTGTTGGGCCGTAGGCGTTGAAGAAGTTTCTCTCAGCAGACCATTTCTTTATCAGTTCAATAGAACAAGCTTCACCAGCGACAATGATTGTTTGCAGCACTCTTGGTTCTGCCAAATGAAGGACTGCCAGTGCTGATGGTGGTAGGGTGATATGGGTAATGTCATCGGAGCGTAATCGCTCAATTAACGGCACACCTGGCATGATTGAGTTTTTTGTTCCCAGGTATAGTCTTGCCCCTGCTCCCAAACTCATCAAGATTTCTGATATGCAGGCATCAAAACTCAAGGAAGCAAACTGGAGAACGCGACTGGAGGAATCTACACCAAAAGTTTGAATTTGAGCTTGAGCGAGGTTGCACAATCCTTGATGTTCAACCATCACCCCCTTGGGCTTACCTGTAGAACCACTGGTGTAAATCACATTTGCCAGATGAGAAGCTCTAACTCCACTAGTTGGGTTATGTTGGTTGTTTTGGTCGATTTGTGACCAAACTTCATCTAAAAAGATTCTTTGTGCTTGATTTGGCGGTAGTTTATCAACTAAGTGCTGTTGGGTGAGCAGCAGTGAGATATCCGTGTCTTCTAGCATCCAGCTGAGGCGCTCAGTGGGATACTCACTGTCAAGGGGCACGTAAGCACCACCTGCTTTGAGAATTGCCAATAGTCCTATGAGCATCTCCAAGGAGCGCTCTACACACAAGCCTACTAGTACATCGGCTCCTACACCCAATGACTGCAAGTAATGCGCCAACTGGTTAGCACGACAATTCAATTGGTGGTAGGTGAGTTGTTCGTTTTTGAACACAACTGCCACTGCATCTGGGGTACGCGCTACCTGCTCCTCAAACAACTGATGAATACACTTGTCTTGTGGATAATCTGCTTGAGTATCGTTCCACTCTATCAACATTTGATGGCGTTCTTGCTGGCTGAGTAACGGCAGTAACGTTACTGGTTGTTGTGGGTTTGCAACAATTGCTTCTAACAAATTCACAAAATGTTTCATCAGCCGGACAATAGTTGCCGCATCAAATAAATCGCTGTTGTAGCAGCAAAAACCTTCAAGACCTGGCGCTACTTCCCACAAGTGGACTTCTAGGTCAACTCGAACTGTGTTTAGTTCCCAAGGCATATCCTCAACCTTTAAACCAGGTAGATCCCAAGAGGAAGAGGGAGCATTTTGCAGGGCAAACACTACCTGCACCAATGGGTTACGATCTAGGTTCCGCTCCAATTGCAACTGCTCAACTAACATCTCGAAGGGCAAATCCTGATGGTCATAGGCATCTTGAGTCACCCGTCGCACCTGCTTTAATAAGTCTGCAAAACTCAGTTGTTGGGATAAATTAAATCTCAGTGCCAAAGTATTGACAAAAAAGCCGATTAACCCTTCTATCTCTTTGCGGTTGCGATTCGCTATTGGCGAGCCAACAACCAGATCCGTTTGTCGGCTGTAGCGAGACATTAACACCACAAAACCCGTCAGCAGCGTCATAAATAGAGTGCTTCCTGACTCTTGGCTGAGTTGTCTCAGCAGAGAAGTTAGCTTGCTGTCTAGTTGAAGTCGCTCAACTCCACCTCGAAAAGTCTGTATCGCTGGGCGAGGGCGGTCTGTGGGGAGTTCTAGTAAAGGTGGCGCTCCCGCTAATTGTTGCTTCCAGTAGTCTAGTTGGGCTGCTAACACATGCCCACTCAACCACTGCCTCTGCCAAACCGCAAAGTCCGCATACTGAATGGGTAATTGGGGTAAGTGTGGTTGCTCTCCCATACACAAGGCTGCATACAGCATGGACAATTCGCGGATGAAGACCCCTACTGACCAGCCATCAGAGGTGATGTGGTGCATGTTTATTAGCAGCACATGCTTTTGTGGGTGTAACTTGAATAAACTTACCCGCAGTAAGGGACTTTGAGATAGGTCAAAGGGTGTTTGTGCTTCTAGGCGAGCTAACCTTTCGGTTTCTGCTTCTGGTTGATTGACTTGTTGCAAGTCCACTATTGGTAAATCCAAGGTGGGGTTTGGGTCAATTACTTGTACTGGAATACCATCGACCTCTTGGAAACTTGTACGCAGGGCTTCGTGGCGCTGTAAGATTTCCCCTACTGCTTGTTTGAGGGCATCTACATTTAGAGAACCACTCAATTCAAACGCTCCTGTCATATTGTAAGTGGCGCTTACACCTTCCAATTGGTAAAGAAACCAGAGTCGTTGTTGGGCAAATGATAACGGGAGATCTATATTTCGGGAAACTGGAACAATTGGCTTGGCAGCAGAATCAGCATCTGGATTAACCTGTTCGAGAAAAGTAATAATTTCTGCTTTGCGATTTTGCAGTTCGGTACGAATATCTGATGTTACTATTCCTTGAGGAGCATTACAGCGGAGGCGATCGCCTTCTACCCAAAGCTTAATATCAAGATTTGCTAGATCAAACAAAAACGTTTCAATTGTTTTCATAATTCTATTTCCTCTCGGTTATCTAATGAGTCACTAACAGAGGCTTGTAGCTTTTGCATTGTTGAGCGAATCTCTTCTAAACCAAGAGCCAAGTCAGCTACTGTAGGTTGTTCTAGCAGTCGGCGCAGGGGAAACTCTAGAGATAATGTTTCTCGCAACCGAGAAATGATTTGAGTGGCTTTGAGGGAATTGCCACCTATTTCAAAGAAGTTGTCATAAATGCCGACTCGTTCAACTCGCAGAACTTGTGTAAAAATATCTGCGATCGCTTTCTCAGTGGAATTACGTGGTGCAACATAACTGATCGAACGGCTAAGTTCTGGGTTTGGTGATGGTAAGGCGCGGCGGTCTATCTTGCCGTTAGGAGTTAATGGCAACGTTTCCAAGATCACAAAAGCATTTGGGATCATGTAAAGAGGCAGTTTACTCAAGAGGAACTGACGCAATTTGCTAATCGTGAGTGTTAAATGTTGATGTGGCACTACATAAGCGATTAAGCACTTATCATCTGGATTATCTTCGCGGGCGATGACACAAGATGCTTGCACATCAGGATATTGGCTCAGTATTGCTTCAACCTCGCCTAACTCAATGCGAAAGCCCCGAATTTTAACTTGATTATCGACACGTCCAAGGTATTCGATATTACTATCATTCAAGTAGCGTGCTAAATCCCCAGTTTTATAAAGCCGGGAATGTGGATTAGTACTAAAAGGATTGGAGATAAATTTTTCTTGTGTCAATTCCAGACGGTTGAGGTAGCCTCTCGCCAACCCCAAACCACCGATGTGTAACTCTCCTGGCACACCCACAGGCACTGGTTGTAAATACTTATCTAAGATATAAATTTGCGTGTTGACGAGTGGTCGCCCAATTGGAGGCAGTAGTGGCCAAGTGTCTATTGAATTAGTCAGAGTAAAAGTGGTGACTACATGGCTCTCCGATGGCCCATAATGATTGTGCAAAGTACAATCAGTTAGTTTGCTTAACCATTGAAAAATGGCTGGAGTAATTCGCAACTGTTCGCCAGCAGTAATGATTTCTCGTAGATGACTAGTAACTAATCCGCTACTAATAGCTACTTCAGCTAGCTGTTGTAAAGCAACAAAGGGAACAAACAGTCTCTCAACAGCTTTTTCTTCGATAAAACCTAACAAAGCCAAAGTATCGCGGCGCAATTCCTCCCCAATCAACAACAACGTACCTCCAGAACACCAGGTAAAGAATATTTCTTGGAAGGAAACATCAAAGCTGACAGGAGCATATTGCAGAGTTTTAGCATCATTACAAGTTGTCATATTTTGCAGTTGCCACAGTATCAGATTGCAAAGAGCAAGCTGATTCATCGCTACACCTTTAGGCTTTCCGGTAGAACCAGAGGTATAAATTACGTAAGCCAAGTTGGTTGCTTGCACACCTGTGGTAGGATTGTCCTGACTCAACTGGAAAATCTGTTGAGCGTCAGTATCCAAACAGACAAAGTTTGCTTGATACTTGGGTAGTTTGCTGAGGAGTCGCTGTTGGGTTAGCAGCACCGAAACTTGAGCATCTTCGAGCATGAAACTCAAACGATCTTGGGGATATTCTGGGTCAAGTGGTACATAAGCACCACCGGCCTTGAGAATGCCAAGTAAACCTATCACCATTAAGAGCGATCGCTCCACACAAATACCTACCAGTACCTCTGGCCCCACCCCAAGTGTTTGAAGATAATGGGCGAGTTGATTCGCTTGCGTGTTTAACTGAGTATAGGTAAGTTGTTGCTCCCCAAATACTACCGCTGTGGCGTTAGGTGTTTGTTCTACTTGCGCTTCAAACAACTGATGGATACATTTATCTTGGGGATAATCCGCCTGAGTATCGTTCCACTCAACTAATAACTGATGTCGTTGCTCAGCAGTCAACAGAGGTAATTCCCTCAGAAGTTGTTTTGACTCAGTGACAATTGCTTGCAGCAAAGTTTGGAAATGACTCAGCCAGCGCTCAATGGTGTCTGCATTGAATAAGCCGATATTATAATCACATTCCACTAATAGCTCACCCGCTAGTTCTGTCACATTTAAATGGAGATCCCGATCCTTAAATTTAACGGCTTGAGGGAATAAGCTAGTCTCCAGTTGAGACATCTGTGGCAGAGTAATAGATGGCTCTAAATTAAAGCTCACGTCAACCAAGGGAGAGCGACTGATGTCCCTTTGGAGATTCAGTTGATTGAGCAATTGAGCGAAGGGGTAATCTTGGTGTTCGTAAGCTTCTAATAAAACACCCCGCATCTGTTTGAGATATTCTACAAACGTAGGATTACCCGTTAACTGACTGCGTATTGGCAAGAAATGGGAACAGTAACCAACTATAGCTTCACTACCTAAAAGCGATCGCCCAGATGTAGGAACCCCCACGATAATATCGTCCTGTCCCGTCAGTCGATGAATTAACGTCATGCAAACCGATAGCAGTGTCATTAGCAGGGTGCAACCCTGTTCTCGACTAAACAGCTTGAGTTTATTGGTCACTTGAACATCAAGCTTAATAGTTTCTCGACTGCTGTTATATGTTTGTATGGGTGGGCGAATGCGATCGGTGGGTAATTCTAAAACAGGGAGCGCGGTCAATTTCTCTAACCAGTAGGATTGGTAAATTTTCATCTCCTGCGTCTGGCAATGCTGATTTTGCCACTCGATGAATTCCCGAAATTGTTTAGGGGGATTGAGTTGACAAATCGTTCCTTGAGACTCAGCTGAGTAAAAAGCCCCCAATTCCCGGAGCATCACTCCCATCGACCAGCCATCGACTACGATGTGATGACCGCTCAAAGCCAATAAATGGAGTTCTGGTTCTAATTTGAGCAGATGCACACGCAACAGAGAACCGTTGCTCAAATCAAAGGGTTTTTGGCTTTCTTGGTCTAACCACTGGGCGACTTGAGATAGGCCGCCTTCTACACAACTGAAGTCCAATACAGGACAATCAATTTGAAAGAAAGGTAGGATTTCTTGCACATCCCCCTTGGGGCTGATTTTTGTTCGCAGTGCTTCGTGGCGGTCAACTAGTTTCTGTATTGCCTTGCCCATTGCCGTTGCGTTCAATGGGCCTCGCAATTGCAGCGTTACAGATTCGTGATAGGCAACTGAGCCATCTTCTCCTAGCTGGGCTAATGTCCAGAGTTGCTTTTGGGCTTCAGTTAAGGGAAGTGCGTAGACTTGTTCAACTTTCAGTTCTTCAGCAACAACCGAATTCACATAGGAGACATTATTCTGCTCTTGCAGCACAGATCCATTTTGTTCCCAAAATTCTTGCGGCTGTTTTTTTTCTGTCAAACTGCTTGATGTTCCATTAGGAGTTTTCTCAATTGGAAACAACTTGCTTGAACCTGACGGTAAAAAACCACCTTCTCGCAGTTCTTTGACACTCTCCTTGACTGCCTGGATTACATAATCGATATCTGCATCGGTATATGCTGTAGAAAGAAAACAGTTACGTCCTTCCCAGATATAAACACCTTTGTCAATTAAATGATAAAAAAATAAATCTAAATTTCCTGAAAAAGCAAAACGAAACAACGAACCAAAATGCACAACGCGGATGGGGACATTTTCTTGTTGAAAGTAAGAGTTAAGTGTCTGTGCTAACTGCGATGTCCGCTGATTTAACTGCTGCTGAAGTTCGGGGCCTTGTTTTTTAAGATGCTGAAGCACTGCCAACGCCGCAACCATCCCTGTGTGATTTTTATTGAAGGTTCCAGCAAAAAATATCTTTTCTGCTTGTGGATAAGAAGCATCTCCATAGTCCCACAAACCACCATCAATACCATTCATGTAGATGGCTTTCCCAGCTACCACTCCTATTGGAGTTCCACCGCCAATAATCTTGCCATAAGTGGCGATATCTGCTTCAATGCCAAACCATGCCTGTGCGCCACCTGGATGTATACGAAAACCCGTAAGAACTTCATCAAAAATCAATGCTGTTCCTGATGCTTTTGTCAATTGCCTCAATTGCTGTAAAAACTCTTTGGGCTGTAAATCAGGTCGGCGGCTTTGTACAGGCTCAACCAATACAGCGGCTAATTCCTGAGCATGGACTTGCAAAATCTCAATGGATTTTGGATTTCCATAATCGAGTACTAAAACATTTTCAACAAAATTCTGAGATACTCCTGAAGCTAAAGGTACAGCTTTAATCTCACCCTTTGCTGCTGTGGCTAAGATTCCATCAAACTGACCGTGATAGGAACCAGCAAATAAAGCAATTTTAGTACGACCTGTAGCTGAGCGTGCCAGACGTAGCGCTGTCATCACTGCTTCTGTACCTGAATTACAGAAAGTCACTCGTTCCATACCCGTCAGTTCGCAGATTAACTGGGCAACTTCTCCAGCTAATTTGGACTGTGGGCCAATTTTTAGACCTTTTTGATAGTGCTTTTCGAGAGCTTCTGTTACAAACTGTGGCTCATGACCAAAAAGAAGTACCCCAAACCCCATAGTTAGATCTACATACTCATTACCATCCACGTCCCACAATCTGGAACCTTGTGCTTGCTCTCCCGCAATAGGATAAAGTATCTCTTTAGTAGAGAGACGGAACCCGGCTGTAGCTCTGCTATCGGCTAGTACTGGACGATAGCTTTGTGCAAGCTGTTTTGATTTTTGATGGCGCTGATTATACCGGGCGCTTAGTACTTCTATATGGCGCTTTTGTTGGAGGTCAATTTCCCTTTCTGGAATCTGTCTAACTGGCAAGGGAGGAAGCGGTGAAGATGGCTGACGGTACGTTTGCTCTGGTTCTGTGCTGGGAGTAATTTGATTGTGTTGCTCTTTTTGGGGCGAATAAACAGTAGGGGTTACAGGTTGAGCAGATGGCAACTGCCTATTTTGAGATGGCGATAAACTTTTTGCAGACAAACTGTTGCCGTGCAAAACCTCTAATTGCTGAGACATGACTTGGAGCTGCTGCGTCATAATTCGTTCCAAGGTAGTCTCAGGAGCGGCTGTTCCTCTGTGTGCAAAATCCTGTGTACTATGAAAACTCGATTCAGGAATTGATTGTGTAGAGGTTGGTTGCTCTAGCTGTTGTGGTTGTACTTTGAAATTAGGTTGGAGCGAATCTAACTCAACCGATTGTGGAGATAAATTTTGGTCTATATACGTGGCTAATGTATCAATAGTCGTCAACTCTTCAAATAACTGACGAATTGCAACTTTGATCTTATAGGTGTTTTCAATGCGGCGCACTGCATCGACGAGAATAATCGAATCCGCACCCATTTCTAAAAAGGGAGCATGAATGTTAACATCTGCTGGCGAGACTTGCAGCAAATTCCCAACTAAAGTTTGCAGTGTGGCTAAAATTTCTTCTCGTCTGTTGGGTGTGAGAGTAGCATCTAGCTTTGAGTTCAGTTTGTTACTATTTACAGCTAAGTTTTTTCCATTCATAGTTTGTTCTACTTGTTGAATCCAATAGCGCTGTCTTTGAAACGGATAGGTTGGTAGTGCGACTTTCTGGCGCGGATAGTCTCGCTCAAACCCCAACCAATCAATCTTGGCTCCTTGAACATATAACTCACCCAAACTAGAGAGCATTTGTTGCCATTCCGGTATTCCAGAACGCAAAGAAGGCAACCACAAACCCTCGCTGTCTGGCAAACACTGACGCCCCATACCCAACAAAGTTGGCTTGGGCCCAATCTCTAAAAAGACTTGATACCCAAGAGTACGCAATGTCTGCATACTGTCAGCAAACCGCACTGGTTGTATCACATGATTTACCCAGTATTCTGCTGTGGCAATCTGCTCATCAACTTTTTGTCCGGTAACATTGGATACTAATAAAATGCGTGGTTGTTTATAAGTAACTTGACGAGCTACTGCCGCAAATTTCGCCAACATCGGCGTCATCAAAGGAGAATGAAAGGCATGAGATACTTGCAAACGTTTTGCCTTGATCCCCAAGGTTTCTAGTCGGTGATAAATACTACTAATGTCTTCATTAGCTCCGGAAATGACTACACTTTCAGGGCCGTTAATAGCTGCGATTGTCACCCGCTCATGCAATGGTGCGATGATTTGTCGCACTTGCGCTTCTGATGCCATTAGCGAAACCATCTCGCCACCAGTTGGCAACTGCTGCATCAACTGTCCCCGATGGACAATGAGTTTCAGTCCATCTTCCAGGCTAAAAACCCCTGCTACAGTTGCCGCTACATATTCCCCAACGCTATGCCCCATGACTACATTTGGTTCAATGCCCCAAGACTTCCATAGTTGATACAGGGCATATTCAAAAGCAAACAGCGCAGGTTGAGTATAGGCAGTTTGATCAAGCAAAGATGAAACTTGCTTAACCCAGTCCCCAGTCACGCCAGTTCGCTCAACGGAGGACGCCTCCGCACGCGACTGGCTCCCCAGTCCCCTATCCCCAGTCCCAGGGTACATAATCTCTAACAAAGAATGTTCCAGATAGGGGCGGAGGATTTCATCGCATTGTTCCAGTGTTTTGCGGAAGATGGGTTGCGTCTGGTAGAGTTGGCGTCCCATGTTGATATACTGGGAGCCTTGCCCGGTAAACAAAAAGGCTATCTTCGGGGGCTTTTTGCCTACCTGATTGCACATCAGTTGAGTCGTGTCTTGCCCATCTGCAAAAGTTGCAAGTTGCTCAACCAACTGCTCCCTAGAGTCTACCACCATGGCTAAACGATGGTTAAAATGCGATCGCCCCGTATTTGCTGTAAAACAAATATCTGCCAAAGAAACATCAGCATGAGACGCTAAGAAATCTGCATAACGTTGCCCCAGTTCTTTCAAAGCCGCTTCATTCTTAGCTGATAGGGTCAAAAGATGCAACGGTTGTTCTGCAATTTCTTGCTTGCAAACGCCAGTTGCCATGCACTCGCTACTTTTTTGTGGCGCTTGTTCCAAAATGACGTGGGAGTTAGTGCCGCCGAAACCAAATGAGCTAACACCTGCTAAGCGTGGTTCTGTACTGCTAAACCAAGGCTGGTATTCGGTAGGAATGGCAAAGGCTGTTCCTGCCAAAGAAATATATGGATTCAATTTCTTCAGATGCAGGTTAGGTGGTATCTGTTGGTGTTGCAAAGACAGCACCACTTTAATTAAACCGGCAATTCCAGCAGCGGCTTCTAAATGACCGATATTAGTTTTAACTGAACCTATCCAACAAGGTTGGTCAGTTGAACGTCCCTCACTCAGCACAGCTTTGAGGGATGTGATCTCAATTGGATCTCCCAAAGACGTACCTGTACCGTGGGCTTCGACATAGCTAATTTGCGCTGGTTGTACTTGGGCATTTTTTAAAGCCTGGCGGATGACTGCTTGCTGAGCCGGGCCGTTGGGGGCTGTAATGCCGTTGCTCAGCCCATCTTGGTTAACTGCTGAGCCTCTAATGACTGCAAGTATCCGGTCTCCATCTGCAAGTGCATCTGTGAGGCGCTTGAGAACAATTACACCACAACCCTCTGCGCGAACATAACCATCAGCACTAGCATCAAAAGTTTTGCAGCGACCGTCAGGCGCTATCATTCGGGCTTGGGAGAAGATAATAGTTGACTCTGGAGATAAAATTAGGTTCACCCCTCCGACTAAGCAGAGATTGGACTCCCGGTTTTGTAAACTCTGGCAGGCTAAGTGAACTGCCACTAGTGATGAAGAACAAGCTGTATCTACTGCCATACTTGGCCCACGTAGATCCAGTAAATAAGATAGACGGTTGGCGGTAATGCTCGGACTAGTACCTGTGCTGCTATAAGCGTCTAGGTTAGATAAATGTTTGAATAAAAACCTGTGGTAATCAAAGTTGGTGATGCCAATAAAAACACCAGTGTGGGTATCTGCTAAGTTTTCTGGAACAATTGCAGCGTTTTCTAAAGCTTCCCAGGCTACCTCTAAAAGTAGTCTTTGCTGGGGGTCTAGGTAGTTGGCTTCGCGGGGTGAAATTCTGAAGAAGCTGGGATCGAATTGATCGATGTGTCCCAAAAATCCCCCCTGACGAGTGTACATTTTTTCTGGTGTTGCTGGATTGGGATCGTAAAAAGTATCAATATTCCAGCGTTCTGAGGGGACTTCTGCGATCGCATCTACCCCGCTAGATAAAAGTTTCCAAAAAGCTTCTGGGTTATTTGCACCTGGAAAACGACAACCAATACCTACAATTGCTATAGATTCCATATGACTTTTATTAAATTTAAAAATTCAAATGTTCTTATATAAAGAATATTTGAATCTAGGTAAAAATATCTGATTTAACAAGCAATAGATTCAGAAAAGTTTCGCAATGCCTTGGTATTTCTTGCCAATGCCTTGTTGATTGAACCTGATTCAGCCATGATCCGCATTTCGCGGTTAATTGGCCACAAATATTCCATACCGCTAGTTAACTGACGGATATTTTTTAGTAGGCGTTGATGATACTTAAAATTCTGATGAAAACCTTCATGCTCTTGACAAAAGCACTTTTCCATCCATTGGATAGCTTCTTGTTCAGACATATCAAAGACACGAGAGCGCAATAGTTTATAAACGAATGGCATGAAATTGATATCAGGTCTAAAAACAGCTACTAGCGCTGCAGAAATTCCATTTACAAAGCCAGTTTGCATCATATAAACTAATAGGTTCGCAACCAATTGCTCATATGCTGTTGGTTTAGGAAAGTCTTTGTAAATATCTCTCGCTAGGAGTTGGGAAGTTGTAGTATGAAAAGATTCATCTAAGAGGTGATAATAGGAAACAGCCGTTGGAGTGGGAATGAATTCACCTTTAGCTTCTAAATTTTTAAAGTAGTCATAATAGCCATGTTCAAAATTCTTCAGATACATATTACCTGAGTAACGATAGAAGTAATGCTGACAGGCTAAGAAAGGCGTACTTCCCCAATTTAAATTGAAAAACTGTAGCAGAGGTCGAGGGATTGCTACACCAAAATAACCTTTAGTAAAAGCTGGGACAAACTTACCTTGGTTCTCTAAATCCTGCAAATATGAAGAGTAGGAATAGGTTTTAGTTTGACTTTTGAGCATCATCTGGGTAATGGAGCGTAAAGTCTTGTATTGTGAATCTGAAAAAGGTGAGCTAGCCCAATTGAAGTTGAAAACCTGTTGCACAGGTGCTGAAACTAATGATTTGGTTTTCTTAGGGTTATTACCCAGCAATGCTTTGCCTAATAAAGCAATTTTTGTTTTGTAGGCAATTGTGTGAAAAGCATGAATATGTGAATGTTCCTGCTCAGTTTCATGGAACAGAGATAAGCAGAGTGTTTCGTAATCGCTAAAATGAGAAAAGACACCAGCTGTCACTTGGTTGTATTGAACTGTACTTGCTTCACTAGCTGCAACATGGTCATACTCAGCAGCCCAATACAGGTGATTAAGAGCTAGTTTTTGTGAAGGGGAAGCTTCTTCGTAAAGTGGAGTGCCGTAAAGGACTGATAAACCAGGCTCACTCCAATAATGTGCGCTATTACTAGCGTAATCAAAGTTATCATCTAACTCTTGAATCTTTTCTGTGTAATTAGATGCTAGGTTGTTTCGATAATTGATGTCATTTATCTTACGATGCTTCTCTCGCTGTGCATTATTTGCTAAATTGAGAGGCTGTTTTTGTTGTTCAGATTTTTTAGTAGAATCCACCATGTTTTTTGCCAATAAAAGTCAACACTAAAATCATCAATTCTCAACAATTAAAAATTTTTCTTTTTTGATTGTTGAGTTTAACAAGAGTCAAGTATTCAACCTGAAGTTAAAACCGAAGCTACATGCCGTGCCAAACTATCGATGGTAGGGTAATCATAGATTAGAGTTGGCTCAAACCTACACCCAAGCCAATTTGCTAAATCTCCTGCCATCCCAACTGTTAATGCAGAATCCATACCGTATTCATCAAATGGAATCTTGACATCAATCTCATCGGGTGCAACTTCTAGTATTTGTGCTAGGTAAGAGATTAACCAATTTTGAATTTCATCTATAGAATGTTGTTGGTTGTGGCTCTGTGTTTGTACTGTCATTTGAGGAACTTGCTCGTTTTGTGTTTTCATAATTAAAGGATCTGACTTGATTTATGAAATTATTTGCGTAGGCAGGGAGTAGAGGAAGAGAGATTTTTAAGGTATACGGAGTTTTTTCACCAAATCAAATATGAGTACCATATAGTGCTTTTTATGAGATAGGGGCTAAGGTGTACTAATTTGTGTAAGTTGCTTGCTGTTGTCATCTAGCTTTTTTTGCCATTGTGAATGTCCATGTACTGAAGCTAATGCATCGAGCGTTCTATCCAGAAACTTTGTTCGACAAGCACTGCGCTGAATCTTACCGCTGGAAGTTTTGGGAATACTCCCTGTCCTAATCAGAGCTATTGCATAAACGTGCAATTCGTGTTGTTGTACGACAGCTTTACAGATAGCTCTCGCTACCATCTTTACATCCAATTTTCGTAGCCAGGTGCGCTCTACTTCCTGAACAACCACTAGGCGTTCTTCACCATTAACCTCGACTGTAAAAGCTGCTCCACAACTAGGGCGTAGTGCTGGGTGGCTCTGTTGCACAACTAGTTCAATATCTTGAGGATAATGATTTCGTCCCCGGATGATCATTACATCCTTGATCCTTCCTGTGACAAATAACTCCCCATCTTTGATAAATCCGATGTCCCCGGTACGGAGAAATGGCCCTTCACCAGTATCTGTCAGATAAGCTTGAAAGGTTTCCTGGGTTTGTTCGGGTCGCCTCCAGTATCCTTGGGCTACAGTCGAACCAGACACCCAAATTTCGCCTACTTGTTCTAGTGAACATTGGGTAAGGGATTGAGGGTTAACAATCACGATTTTTGTATCAATCTCAGTCCATCCACATCCAACTAACGTCACGCCCTGTTCATCTCCAGTAGTATCCAAGACCAGATTCATCGCTAAAGCATCTGCTTTAACTGTGCAAAATACAGGCTGACTCTTTTTTCGCACCGCAGTAACTTTGAGGGTAGCTTCCGCAAGACCATAGCCAGGACAGAAAGCAACTTCGTCAAAACCATAGGGTTGAAATGCTTGAGTAAAAAGTTTGATAATGTCCGCTCTAACTGGTTCAGCTCCATTTAATGCCATACGCCAGCTACTGAGATCTAGGGAACAACGTTGTTCTGGAGAGATTTTACGTACACAAAGATCGTAGGCAAAATTAGGAGCAGCACTGTGAGTGGCTTTGTAGCGCGAAATAGCTTGGAGCCAGCAAGATGGGCGCTCCATAAAGGATGTTGGCGACATCATGTAGCAGGGGAAACCTTTGTACAAGGGTTGGATGACTCCATAAATAAGCCCCATGTCGTGAAAGGTAGGAAGCCACGTTACCATGACACTATTTGATGTGTGTTCCCATCCTAAGTCGATGTCTGCGGAATTTTGCAGCAGGTTGCCATGACTGACCATTACACCTTTGGGCGTTCCTGTAGAACCAGAAGTGTACTGGAGAAAAGCTAGGGTATCTCTATCTACTGGTACTTGTTGCCAGTCTGATGCCCCATCGATAGCGATGCTATCGGTAGCTAGTAGTGGCATATTGGCAAACTCTGGCTCTTGGGCAAACTGACTCTGGATTTGGGTGAGAGTAGAGCTAACGGTGAGTGCTATGGTTGTTTGAGCATCAGATGCGATCGCTCGCAATCTCGATAAGCTCTGGTTACGTTTGGGTGGATAAACTGGAACCGCTACAACACCCGCATATAGACATCCGAAGAAGGCAACAATAAACTCTAAACCTGGTGGATACAATAGCAGGGCACGTTCGCCAGTGGCTTTTTGAGATTGAAGATAGGTGGCAAGCGATCGCGCTTTTTGGTCTAATTCAGAGTAAGTTAAACTGATCTCTTCAGTTTCTCCATCTCGCAGAAAAGTGTAAGCCCTTTGATCTGGCTGAATTTGTGTTCTGTAACGTAGTAGTTCTACTAAATTTGAAAATTTTTCTTGAGAATTTGGGAAATTATTTAAGTAGACATTCATAGATCAATATTTGATGTTTTTAGATACTCTTCTTACAGCAGATATTTAGATTTTTTACTTATCAACTTATCCAATTAAGTTTTAAAACGTCATTTATCAAGTAAACCTTGAATTTTAGAGTGCGTTAAGCGTTGCTATAACGTACCATATTTTTCGGTGAGTTAAGCCTAAGCCTTACTCTCTCAAGCTCTTAAATTCTTATATATACATAGCAATACCTACTTAGATATTTATTCTAAAAATAGGCCATAACTGTTTGTCAAAGATTATTTTTTAGGTAATTTATTTTGTTTTATTGAAGGAATATCAAGTAACTTCAGTTTTCAATAATCTCAGATTTATTAAATAAACACAATAGTATTTAAGACAGTTAACTAGACAGTTAAGATCAGTCACTGGACAGTTAAGACAGTTAACTGGACAGTTAAGACAGTTAAGACATTTAAGGAGTAGATTAAAATATTTAAAACATTTAATAAAGAATAATTACTAACTGTAACTTGTTTGTATGTATGGGAAATAGTTAGGGAGTGGGGAGTGGGGAGATGAGGGGGATGAGGGGGAAATTTTCTCCGCGTCTCCGCGTCCCCGTGTCCCCGTGTCCCCGCGTCCCAATTCCCTAGACTTCTCCTGTCAAAGACGCTACGCGAAGGACTTCACTCAGTTCGAGATCTTCGGTGCGTTAGGGGTTGTTTGAAAAGTCCAAATTAATACCAACCCCGGCGATTAGAAATCGCGCGCCAGTTGCTTCAAGTCGGCAAAGCCGATTTCTAAATTTCTCACAAATGATTTAGGATTGCTATAGAAGCAGGTGTTATCTTCATGTAGGTATGTACTTAACTTGGTTCGATAGCAATAGTTGGCTGTTGGAAATTGGTAAAAATCGGATATTAATCGACCCTTGGCTGGTTGGTTCGTTAACTTTTGGCAATTTGAATTGGTTTTTTGAAGGTTCTCGACCTCAAGAACGCCCAATACCAGAGAATATTGATCTGATTTTGCTATCTCAAGGTTTAGAAGACCACGCTCATACACCAACACTCAAGCAACTTGATCGCAATATCAAGGTCGTAGCTTCTCCTAATGCTGCTAAGGTAGTTCAACAATTAGGTTATACACAAGTGACGGTGCTGGCTCATGGCGAAACTTTTACTTTGAATCACCAAGTAGAAATTAGGGCTTTTCCCGGCTCTCCAATTGGCCCTTTTCTAGTAGAAAATGGCTATCTTCTGCAAGAGTTAGAGAGTGGTTTCAAAGTCTACTACGAACCTCATGGATATCATTCTCTCGAAGTTAAGCAGGTTGCACCAGTTGATGTAGTAATTACACCTTCTATTGATATCGAAATACCTTTGTTAATCTCGTTAATCAGAGGAAAGGATAGCGTTTTGGAGGTTATCAAGTGGTTGCAACCTCAAGCATTAATACCTACAGCGGCTGGAGGAGATGTGATTTTTGAGGGATTACTCGCAAAAATCCTCAAGTATGCAGGGAGTACTACAGAACTGCGTTCGTTATTAGAAAAGAATCATCTTTCTGTACAAGTTATTGAACCGACACCAGGCGATCGCTTTGAAGTACCATTGAAAAAACGATCTTTAATTTAGCTCTATAGCTGAATCTTCTTTGCCATTATTTTGCACATAAACATCTCTGATTGGGAAAGGAATTTGAATTCTTTCTTGCTGATAACGTTTATGTAATTTTTTGACAAATATATGTTTACCCATTCGTTGATCAAAGAATTCACTAACACGCATGTAAAGGGTAAAATCTATACTAGAATCCCCAAAAGTGTGAAATCTAATATATGGTTCATTACTAATTAATTCAGGGGCAATTTCTTGCATAACTTCTTTAGCTACTTCTACAGTTACTCTTTCAACTTGCTCCAAGTCACTGTCATAACCAACACCTACATTCATCGTTAAAGTAATTTCTTTTGCTGGTAGATGATAATTAATAAAAATTGCCGAAGCTAGCTTAGAATTGGGTACGATGATGAAGTTATTAGAAATTTCTCTGATAGTGGTATTGCGCCAGGTAATATCTGTGACGTAACCTTCATGACCTGCGTCTAGTTTCACATAATCTCCAGTTCTAACTTGCTTAGAAATAATTAAGTAGAAGCCGGAAAACAAATTTGCAAGTGTGTCTTGAAGTGCTAAGCCAACTGCTAAACCACCTATCCCTAAAGTTGTAACTATCGGTGTAATTTCAATGCCGACGGTTTGCAATATAATTAATGTCCCCAGAACTAGAACGGCAATCTTAGCAAGGTTAGAAATCAACGATGCTGAAATTCTTTCTGTTCTGCTGAGAAAGAAATTTACAAACCCAGCAGTTAGTCTTGCTAACACTAAAGTTACTGAGTACAGTAATACAATAGTCACAGTTTTTTGCAAAACTGTGGTAATGTTTGCATTGAGTGGAGAACTCAGAATTGCCCAGAAGAAACCACCAATCACAAACCAAATGAAGGTCATGCGGTGCAAGGATTGAAATATAATTTCGCTTCCGGGGATCTGTTTTTTGGTAATAAATATTTTTAGCTTTTTAAAGATAACTTTTTCACCAATTATCCCAGCAAATAAGCCAGCTAGAATAAATGCAATCGGTGGAATCCATTGCATTATATCAACCCCTTTAGGAAACTCAAAGTTCAAAATTTAAATCCTCTAAAATAAATTTATTTTTTTTCGTACTTTTATTTTTTGATCAACTTAACATCAAGGAACTACAATTACCGAAATTAGCAACTTTGTTCTTAATAAATTTTACCTCGTTTGGTTGTTATAGTGCGTCAGCACGAATAATTTCTCTGTGAGTTAAGGCTTTATTGAACTGACGTACCCTACATATTCGATATTTTTTTATTCTTTCTTCTCTACACTCCACACCCTGTTTTCGGTAAAGTGAGAATGTAGTTTTCGCTTGATGGATCATATGAGTGTTGGGAACTTGCATGGATTTGCCAATTATCTACCACCCAAATTACATTGCACCACTACCCCAAGGGCATCGTTTTCCGATGTCCAAGTTCAGACTACTATATGAATTGCTATTAACTGACAATGTAGCTAGTCAAGAACAATTTCATATCCCTGAGCGGCCACCACAAGCTTTGATAGAGTTAGTCCATTGCCCAAGCTATGTTCAAGCTTACTGTGAAGGTACTCTAGATTCTAAGGCGCAGCGGCGTATTGGTTTACCTTGGAGTCCGGCTCTAGTAAATCGTACTTGTGTAGCGGTAGGTGGTACGATACTGACTGCTAGGCTAGCACTAAATCATGGTTTAGCTTGCAACACTGCCGGTGGCACTCATCATGCTTTCCCAAGTTATGGATCTGGTTTTTGTATTTTTAATGATATGGCGATCGCCTGTCGTGTTTTACAAAAACTTAGACTCGTCCAAAAAATCCTCATCATCGATTTGGATGTCCATCAAGGCGATGGCACTGCTTTTATCTTCCAGGATGACGAGAGTGTCTTCACTTTCTCCATGCACTGCGAAGTGAATTTTCCTGGTACTAAACAAACCAGCGATTTAGATGTTCCACTAGCTGTAGGCATGGAAGACGATGTTTATTTACAAACTTTAGCCAATTACTTACCAGATTTAATATCAAAAGTCAAGCCAGATTTAATATTTTATGATGCAGGTGTAGATCCCCATATAGGCGATCGCTTAGGTAAATTAGCATTAACTGATGCTGGCATATTCCGTCGGGAAATGCAGGTTTTGAGTACCTGCGTTGCTGCTGGTTATCCCGTGGCTTGCGTAATTGGCGGTGGTTACGCTGACGATTTGAAATCTCTTGTTTGGCGTCACTCTCTACTGCATCGTGCTGCTAGTGAAGTTTATCAGCGATATGGACTTTGAGAGTGGGGAGTGGGGAGTGGGGAGTGGGGAGTGGGGAGTGGGGAGTGGGACTGGGGACTGGGGACTGGGGACTGGGGACTGGGGACTGGGGACTGGGAATGAGTATTTGTTATTTCCCCCTCATCTCCCTCATCCCCCTCATCCCTAACCCCTAGCCTCTCACAGCCGATGAACCAGAGTAGCGCTAGCTTGATTAACTGGCATGAGGATTACTTCATTGATATTGACATGAGGCGATCGCGTGGCGCAGAAAAATATGACGTCAGCAACATCATCTGGTGTTAGGGGGGTAACTCCTTGGTAAACCTTTTTGGCACGTTCAATATCGCCATGAAAGCGCACTTGGCTAAATTCTGTTTCTACCATGCCAGGATCAACGGAAGTGACGCGTACAGGGGTTCCTAGCAAGTCTTGTTTTAAGCCTTCAGAAATTGCTCTGACAGCTGCTTTGGTGGCACAGTAAACATTACCGCCGGGATAGGTTTGATGTCCGGCAATTGAGCCGAGATTGATCACATGACCGCGATCGCGGTTTACCATTCCAGGTACGATATAACGGGTGAGATAAAGTAAACCTTTGATGTTAGTATCAATCATTTCTTCCCAGTCGAGAAAGTTGCCTTCGTGCAACTTGTCTAAAGCGCGACTCAAACCAGCATTATTAATCAGAATATCAATATCAGACCAAGAAGCAGGTAGGCTGGAGATAGCAGACTCTACAGCGTTGCGATCGCGGACATCTAGCTGTAACAAATAAACTTGTGCAGATGTTAAATGTAACGTCTCTACCAATTGCTGTAAACGTTCTAAACGCCGCGCCGCTAAAATCAGTTTTGCACCCGCACCAGCGAATATTTTGGCACAAGCAGCACCAATACCACTGCTTGCACCTGTAATCAAAACGATTTGATTTTGGAGAGAAATCATTGTTAGTTACCCTAAACCCTTGTAGAGACGCGCTATGGCGCGTCTCTCTACATTTTATTTTTTCAACACTTCCATACGTTGAGTTACCATAGTGATCCCGTTATTGCGGAGGATCACAGCAGAAACCCATTGACTACCAGGGGTGGATGGTGCGCGTCCTATTTTAAACAAACCACCAGATGAAAGTGGTTGTAAATCTACAGGTGTAGGGCTAAGGTATTTTTCTGGTTTGACAGGTTCTTCTAATGCTGTTCCTAGAAGAAAATCATCGCCTAGTGGTTCTTGAACGATCGCATCAAAATTATACTGCTGTCCAACTTTTACCTGCTGTGGTAATTTGATCTCAACTTGGGGGGGCTTGGTACCAGAGGTTAGTATAGTACGTTCCGAAAGAATATCTTGGTGGACAATTTTGCCACCTGTGATGCGTTGGCGCGATTTAATCGTGGCATTGAGAGCTAAGTTATTCCCATTAGTAGCAGGTAAGCCAGTGATAGTAGTTACAGTTTCAGCAATGACAGCGTTGCCTTGAGATTTCCAATTTTGTAATTGTGTAGTGTATTTTAATTTTGGATATCTTTGCCAGAGCGCTGTTAAGCCTTTTTCGAGAGCTTGGCGGTTTAATTTATCCCCATGGGTAAAATTGGGGTCATAAAATTGCATCACACCTTTGACATCGCCTTGGCTAGCGGCTGCATCAATTTGCGTCAAGAGATTTTTCAATTCAGCAGGTGCATTCTGGGGTGTATCGGCTTGAGCAAATTGCCAACTGTTGATGCAGGTAAATGTGATCAGGGATAAAATTAGCCAGATGCTAACGGGAAATTTGCGTTGGCGTTTCAGTATTAGAGCGATAATGTTAGTCATTGGTGATAGTTTACTGATTTGATAGAGAAGGCAAGGAAATTGTTTTATCTTAATTAAGCTCAGCGCTAAACGGTAGAGTTTTGATGGCAAACGCACCGATAAAATTACTCATAGCTGCCAGTGGGACTGGTGGACACTTGTTTCCAGCGATCGCATTAGCACAAAAATTGCCGGATTATGAAATCGAATGGCTAGGTGTACCCAATCGGTTAGAAACTCAGCTTGTTCCTCAACAGTATTCTTTGAATACTATTGCAGTTGAGGGGTTTCAGCAAGGGTTGGGACTTTCCTCTATTCGCATCTTGGGTGGACTTATCGGTGCAATTCTCGAAGTGAGGCGACTTCTCAAACGGGGAAACTTTCAAGGTGTGTTCACTACAGGGGGTTATATAGCTGGCCCCGCAGTCATTGCCGCGCGTTCCCTCGGGTTACCGATAATTTTCCACGAATCTAATGCTCTACCAGGTAAAGTTACTCGCTTTTTTGGCCCTTGGTGCAGTGTGGTAGCGCTGGGATTTGCCGAGGCTGCTAAGTATTTACCCAAAGCCAAAAATGTCTGCGTTGGTACACCCGTGCGCCCACAGTTTTTAGATACAGAAATTAATGCAACTTTAGATTTACCCATACCTAATGGTGTGCCCTTAATTGTGGTGTTTGGTGGGAGTCAAGGTGCAGTAGCGGTGAATAATTTAGTCCGCCAGTCCGCTCAAGCTTGGTTTGACGCTGGTGCATATGTGGTACATTTAACAGGCGATCGCGACCCTGACACCGACAGCTTCAGACATCCACAGTATATAGCATTACCCTTTTATGACAACATGGCAGCACTATTACGACGAGCTAATTTAGCAATTAGTCGTTCTGGTGCTGGTAGCCTCACAGAATTGGCAGTGTGTGGAACACCAGCAATTTTGATTCCCTATCCTTTTGCTGCCGAAGACCATCAATCTTACAACGCGGACGTGTTTACCAAAGCTGGTGCAGCGTTAACATTTAAGCAATCAGAGTTAACCCCAGAGATATTGCAAACTCAAGTGTTAAGTTTGTTGCGATCGCCAGACAAGTTAGCCAAGATGGGAGAGAATGCCAAAGCGATCGCAGTTCCTGATAGTGCTGATAAATTGGCACAATTAGTACGGAAAGTCATTAGGGAGTAGGGAGTGGAGAGTGGGGAGTAGGGAGTAGGGTTTGAGCTTTTGAACCTGAATGTTGCGGCTTTGAACCTGAATGTTGCGGTTTTGAACCTGAACGTTGCGGCTTTAATACTCAATTCCCTGCCGTGGGCTGAGCGAAGTCGAAGCCCATTCCCCACTCCCCATCCCTCTAAAGAATCAAAAAAGTATTAAAACTCCCAAACTTGAGGTGATTAATGTAGCATGACTAGTAATTGTGTCACCGCACGATGATTTTCCAAAATGGTCAAGCTGAGTAGCTCAAAATCCGCACGAGAACGCTTTAATATTTCTAGGCTAGCAATTGACTTTTCGTGGCTGACGATAAGTTTTTGGATTGCTGTGACGGTAGCTGGTATTCTTGCTTTTAGTTCCCTCAAATATGCTTTGTTCCCGGATATTACCTTCCCAGTGGTAGTGGTGAATGCCAAAGCACCTTTGACAACTGCTGTAGATACAGAGGCAAAGCTTACCAAACCTATAGAAGAAAACCTTCGCTCTCTAGATGGACTTGAGAGTATCCGCTCATCTAGTTATCCGGGTCAATCTGCCGTCAGTCTGTCTTTTGTTGTTGGTACAAATTTAGAAACATCGACTCGCAGTGTCGAAACTAGGCTGAAGCAGTTGACTTTAACTCAGGGAGCAAGTTATAAAATCATCCCTCTGAACTTAAATGAGTCAGCTGCCATTAGCTATGCTATTGAAAGTCCCTCGCGAAATCTCACCGACTTAACTAAGCTGGCGAAAGATCAAATTGTGCCAGCGATCGCTAAACTACCAGGAGTTCTCAAAGTATCACTATTGGGCGCTCCCAGTCCATCCCCAACACTAACAGCAGCTAATGCAAGCGCTGCTATCCCCCAAACAGGAGCAACATTAGTCCGGTTTAATGGGCAAAATGCACTAGCATTTCAGGTAATTAAACGTGGTAGCGCTAACACCCTAGAAGTGGTAAGTCGGGTAGAGAAAGAAGTACAAAAGTTAAAGTCTAGTTTGAAGGATGTCAAACTCACCTTAGCTGCCACTCAAGCAGAATATATCCGTCATGCTACCCAGTCAACGATAGATGCTTTGCTGGAAGCAGTGTTGTTGTCTATTGTTGTCATCTTTCCTTTTTTGTGGAATTGGCGAGCAACTTTAATTTCTGCACTAGCGATTCCCACATCTTTGTTGGCGACATTTATCGTCATGGCGATTTTTGGCTTCAACCTAGAGACAATTACATTGCTGGCTTTGGCTTTGGTAATTGGCAGTATTATTGATGATGCGATCGTTGATGTGGAAAACATCATGCGCCACATCGAAGATGGGGAAAGTCCTCGTCAAGCCGCACTCTTAGCAACCAATGAGATTGGGTTGACAGTGACGGCTGCTACTTTGACAGCAGTTGCGGTTTTTCTCCCCATAGGTTTAATGGGTGGGGTCATCGGTCAATTCTTTAAGCCCTTTGGGATCACCGTCTCAGCAGCGATGCTCGCTTCAATGCTAGTTGCGCGGACTTTATCGCCAGTACTAGCTATCTACTGGCTAAAACCAGCATCTGCGACTTCTCGACGCCGGGAATCAAAAATTGGCATAGCTTTTGCCCAATCTTACCGTGATCTGTTGGGTTGGTCTTTAAGGCATCGGCGCATAGTTATAGGATTAGCCATACTCAGTTTCATCGCCGGCATAGCCCTAATTCCGCTTATTCCTAAAGGGTTCATTCCCAAACTAGACCGAGGCGAATTTAATATAGCTTACACCGCTCCCTTACCAACTATCCCCACAGGAGCAGGACAGCAGGGTCAAAACCCCAATACTTCGACTCCGCTCAGTACAAGTCCTCAATCCCCATTACCCCTAATCCCCAATCCCCTCAATGACTCCCTCGCAGTTGCCAAAAAACTAGAAGATGTGGTGAGAAAATCGCCAGCAGTAGAAACTGTATTTACTACCGTTGGTTCTCGTGAGGGTGAGCCGAATAAAGGCACGCTTTACGTTAAGCTCAAGGAAAATCGCAACATCACAACTGCGGAACTCCAAGACCAATTTCGTTCCTCTTTGCCTGTTTTAGCTGGAGTAACTACCAGTATTGAAGATATTCAATTTGTCGATACAGGTGGTCAAAAACCCTTACAAGTTTCATTAAGGGGTAATGACCTCGAAGCCCTCAGCAAAGCTGCTAAAGCCACTAAACAGAGGATTGAGAAACTACCAGGATTCGCAGATGTCACAGTTACAGGTGAAGCAAATCAACAAGGCAAGGTGTTTCAAATTGAGCGTTTGGACAATCAACGTGTAGCTTATATCAGTGCTAATCTTGGTAAAAATTTATCCTTGGGTGATGCGACAGATAAAGTAGTGGCTGAAGCCAAAGCGGTTTTACCCTCCGGTGTTTCCCTTGATTTGCAAGGGGATTCCGCCCGTTTAGGTGAAGTTTTTGGCAGTTTTGGTACTACTTTGGCTTTATCAGCACTGTGTATTGTAGTAGTATTAATTTTGCTATTCAAAAGCTGGGTAGACCCGGTGGTTATTGGCGTTTCCTTGCCTTTGGCGTTGGTGGGGGCAATGCTGGCACTACTTTTTACTAATAGCGATTTTGGCATGATCTCGCTGATTGGCTTTGTCTTTTTACTGGGACTAGCAAACAAAAACGCCATCTTACTGGTGGATTATATCAACCAACTGCGCGATGCTGGCTTAGAACGCACTGAAGCTATCCTCAAAGCCGGCCCAGTGCGCCTGCGACCAATTATGATGACTACTGCCTCGACAATTTTAGGGATGCTACCGATCGCTTTAGGTTTTGGTGCTGGTTTTGAATTGCGATCGCCCATGGCTGTGGCCATTGCTGGCGGATTGGTAACTTCAACTATCCTCAGCTTGATTGTTGTCCCTGTAGTCTACGCCATTTTGGATGATTGGTTTCCCAGGTTTAGGAAGAGATGAAGGAATGAGGGTAAGACGCAAAGAGGGGGAGAAACTTTCATTTATACTCCCCGCGTCACCGTGTCCCCGCGTCACCGTGTCCTCTTGATTCCAAAGTCCCTTTCAAGGAGAATTAATGCAAGTTTTTGTCACGGGTGGTACGGGTTTTATTGGCGCTCATTTGGTGCGGTTATTGCTGCAACAAGGATATACGGTGAAAGCGCTGGTACGCCCTAGCAGTAATTTGGATAATTTGCGCGGTTTGGAGGTGGAAATTGTCAAAGGCGATTTGCATGACTCGGATCTCTGGCAAAAAATGCAGGGTTGCCAATATTTATTTCATGTAGCAGCCCATTATTCGCTGTGGCAAAGCGATCGCGAGTTACTCTACCGTCATAATGTTCAAGGTACGCGTAATGTGTTGCTCAATGCCCGCAAAGCAGATATTGATCGGACTGTTTATACTAGTTCTGTAGCGGCGATTGGGGTGGGTTCATTTGGTGAAGTAGTCAATGAGACACATCAAAGCCCTTCAGAAAAGTTGGTTGGTGACTACAAAAAGTCGAAATTTCTGGCTGAACAAGAAGCTATACAAGCGGCTGCTACAGGTCAAGAAGTAGTTATAGTCAACCCCAGTAGCCCCATTGGCCCTTTGGATATCAAGCCGACACCAACAGGTGATATTATCCTGCGGTTTTTGCGGCGGCAAATGCCTGTTTATATGGATACTGGTCTAAATTTTATCGACGTGCGTGATGTGGCATGGGGACATTTACTAGCTTTGCAACGAGGCAAATCGGGCGATCGCTATATCTTAGCCAACCAAAACCTTACCCTTAAGCAATTGCTTGAGCAACTTGCCGATATCACAGGTCTACCCGCCCCCCAACAAACTATACCCGCTTGGATACCTCTGAGCGTCGCCTGGATTGAAGAAAAAATCCTCGCCCCCTTAGGAAAATTACCCTCTGTACCCCTCGATGGCGTCCGCATGGCTCAACAACCCATGTACTACGATGCCTCAAAAGCTCTACGAGAACTAGGTTTACCCCAATCTCCGTTAAATGCAGCACTGAAAGACGCTGTTAATTGGTTTATATCTCAAGGATATGTCAAGTGAAAAAGCAGGGAGGTAGAGAGCAGAGAGAGATATTACCAAGTCCCCAATTCCCAAAACATGTATTGTAACCAATTGAGAACTACTGTATTCTTGTATATCTTCGGTGGTGTTGATCTATGCGAATGAGGAGCGATCGGAAAAATGGCGATTAATCTGCAACAAGCTATGGATATCGGGAAGTATCTTGTTACTCAGCGCATACTAGGGCGTAAACGCTTCCCTCTCGTATTGATGTTAGAACCGTTGTTTCGCTGCAACTTAGCTTGTTCTGGTTGTGGTAAAATACAGCATCCAACGGAGGTATTGAGGCAAAACCTAACTCCAGAACAGTGCTTTGCTGCTGTCGAAGAATGTGGCGCACCAGTTGTATCAATTCCTGGGGGAGAACCTTTACTACATCCTCAGATTGATGAGATTGTACGCGGATTGGTTGAGCGCAAAAAGTATGTCTACTTATGTACTAATGGTTTGTTGCTAGAAAAAAGCCTGCATAAGTTCCAACCTTCCCCATACTTGACTTTTAGTGTGCATCTCGATGGGATGCAAGAATTGCACGATAAATGTGTAGACCGCCAAGGCGTTTTTGAGATTGCTGTCAAAGCCATCCGTGCTGCCAAAGCTCAAGGATTTCGCGTTACCACAAACACTACTATCTTTGATGGTGCAGATCCTAAAGAAATGCAAGGCTTTTTTGACTTCCTAGACAGCTTGAATATTGATGGCATGATGATTTCTCCAGGCTACAGTTATGAGTGGGCACCAGATCAAGATCATTTTCTCAAGCGTGAACAAACACGCGCCCTTTTCCGAGAAATCCTATCTCCCCTCAAAACTGGTGAAAAAAACTGGAACTTTAATCACAACCCGCTGTTCTTAGATTTTCTCATAGGTGAAAAAGACTACGAGTGTACACCTTGGGGTAGCCCAAGTTATAGCGTTCTCGGTTGGCAAAAACCTTGTTATTTATTAAATGAAGGTTATTATACAAGTTTCAAAGAATTATTAGCACAAACAGACTGGAGTCAATACGGTCGCGCTAGCGGTAATCCCAAATGTGCAGATTGCATGGTTCACTGTGGCTATGAACCCACAGCAGCAGTGGATGCAATGCAACCACAAAATATAGCACGTTCGCTTGGGGTTGTCTTTGGTAAAGGTTAGCCCTTTCAAGAAGCATGGGTATAGGGGTGTAGAGAAGGAATAAAGTGTTTATTTTATGCCTGTTCACTGTCCCCTGTTCCCTCTCTCCTGCTATAAATACTTTGTAACTCTTCTACAGTCTGGACTGTTTTTAATGCAGCTTTAATAGCTCTTAGTTTCTCAATATTTTTAATTTGTGAGATTTCTAGCATCAAATTAAGTCCTGAATCACCAAACTTTAATTCTAAAGCTAATTCAATGCCTTCTAATAAACCTTGCTCAATTCCTTGCTCAATTCCTTTTTGAATTGCTCTTTTTTCAAGACTAGTAATATACGGCACTTTTCTTTTCTCCTCATATTGTATTAATTGTTGTTCAAATTCCTGCTGTAACTCGTTTGATAGACTCATCATCCAGTCAATAAATCCAAAGAGGTTGATAATATCCTCGCGTTTAAAACCTCGCTCATACAGTCGTTTAGTTAATAACAGTTTGGACTGAAGACGCTGTTGGAAGTTACTGCGGGTTTCTAAGGCTTTTAAATGAGCCATGACGACAGTAGCAAAGGGATTATAGCTTGCTTCCAATTCTGACCACCGTTGTTGATAGTCTAGCAACTTTACTGTTGGAAACTGAAAATGCATTTGACAATCGAATAACTGATAGCCGAATTGATTTGGTCGCCAGTTTAGTTGCTCATCTCCCAACACCGCTAGGGAAGCTACCGATCGCTTGTAACGATCATAGATACGATAGTTATAAACAAACATACGCTGGGCAAAGTTCTCTTCCTCCTGACTTTGAACTTCGATATGAATTAATAACCAAGTCTCTTGACCCCCTATTAAATAAATCTTTACAAGTTTATCGACTAAACGCCGCCCCAGTTCAGCATCTTTGACAACTTGTTGCAACTCTTTATCCAAAAACTCAGGTTTACGTGTCCAATCAATTTCTGCGTGAGCTTGAGGAAAGAAAAATTGCATAAAGTCTTCAAAATACTCTTGCAGTATATCTTTCCAAGGTGTATAAAACTCTGTCTGGGGACGATTCATGTTTATAAGATTTTCTAGAATACAAATTAAAAATTATACCAACTCAATTAGCGATCGCTAATTGAGTTGGTAATTCGTAATGACGCGACGCTCCTGTGTCGCTACCGCTTCGCTAACGCTAACGCTATCGAGGACTCGCTCTAAGCGAAGCTATGCCGCAGGCTTTAACCCTTTTATGTCACTCTCGGAAAGTAATAATCAAAGCAAGATTCTAAAACTTTCATCCAATCTAGCTTTGAGCCTTTATTTTCTAACAGTAACTAAAATTTATAACCAAAAGCTTAAAACTAAAGCTCCAAAAGGCTTTCAGCGATAGGCTTCTCCCAAACTGACAAAACAGGGTTAAGCTGTTCCACATATAACTTGCATAATTAGAGCGGGCAAGATGCCCACTCCACAAGAGTTTTATTTAATTTGATTATGTAATTTAGATGTTTTTTAGCTTACGCTGCGAAGCGCATAATTCGTAATTGGCTTAACCTAATTCTAGGCTTGTCACACCAAATACGCGATTGATGGACAAGCGAGGAATTCCTTACGAGAATTCTTACAACTCAAATGGGATTTTCATATAATTACCAACTAGCTACTGCATGAGCGATCGCTTCTTGACCTTGAGCAAAAGATTCCTCACGAGCAGCATCACCAGCGTTGAGATTTTCCAGATGAATGAAAGAAACATCTGTAATCCCGATAAACCCAAAAATTGCTTTTAAGTAGGGTTCTTGATAATCGTAGGGTGTAAAGGGGCTATCGCCTGTAAAGCTACCACCACGGGCTGTAATTACTAGCGACTTTTTCCCTTCTAATAGCCCTTGATAGCCACCTTGCTCGGTTATTGCAAAGGTGCGACCAACGCGCACAATTTGATCAATATAAGCTTTAAAGGTGGAGGGTATATTCAGATTGTACATTGGCACACCAAAAATGTAGCGATCGGCCGCTTGCAACTCATCTATTAAAGCGTCAGAAACTTTAATCGCCTGAGCAATTTCAGGTGTGTGTGCATTGGGTGGTGTAAAAGCCGCAGCAATCCAAGATTCGTCTACATGGGGTACAGGATTGCGCCCTAAGTCTCGATACGTTAATGTATCTTCAGGATGAGCGGCTTTCCAAGCTGCGACGAACTTATGGGTGAATGTGCGTGAATGAGAGCGCTCACCACGCGGACTAGTATCAATATGGAGGATATTTGCCATGGGTAAATTTTCAGCAGAAAACAACGCTCACAGATTGAGCTAGAAAATACTTTTCAAATTAACTTTAGACTATATAAAGATAAGATAAAAAGTAGGCACTTAAAAGTAAGATACTTACTAAAAAGAAACTATGAAAGCTGAAGCAGAAAACCACAGTAGGCTAACTTGTGAAGTAGAAACTACACTAAAGGTGATTGGTGGACGCTGGAAAGTTTTAATTATTAGAGAATTAATGGCTGGTGTAAAACGGTTTGGTGAATTGCAGCGAGCCTTACCCGGAATTACACAAAAAATGCTCACTCAACAACTTAGAGAAATGGAGGAAGATGGTATTCTTCATCGAGAAGTTTATCCTCAAATCCCACCCAAAGTAGAATATTCATTAACACCTTTGGGAGAGAGTTTGCAACCAATTCTCTATGCAATGCATGAATGGGCTGTGCAACATTATCATGGGTTAGGCACTGAGAAATAAAGGGGATGAGGTTCGACTTCTCCTATCAAAGACGCTATGCGTAGCTTGCTTAAGAGTAGGGGTACGCGGTAGTTAAATCTCGACTTCGCTCGATTACCGCATAGCCGAAACTCACCAACTGGGAGACGCGGGGAAGTAAAGAGATTATACAATTCCCAATTCCCCGAAAATTTATTGATTAGTTTGTAAATATTCAATTGCTGCTTCTATTTTTGAAGAGTATGTTTCAGCAAACCTTTCAAACCACAGTCCCTCTGGCGATAATGGATCTAGTTTTGCTAACCAATCTTTTGCTTCTACTTTTAACACCTCTAATTGTTTAGCTTTGAGTTGTTCTTGGCGAATTCTTTGTTGTTGAAGTTCTTGCTGTTTTTGCAACTCGAGAGCAGCATCTTTTTCGGCAAAATCAGCTTTAACTTCTGATAAAAGGTTATCTATTAAAGAAGCAGATTTTGACGGTGGTTGAATAAATGATTGGGCTGCGGTTGATTTTGACTGCTGTTGTTCGGGTTTTCCTTGCTTGTATTCATCTTGCAGTTCAGCTAACAGCTTATCAATGGAATCCATGATTTATAAATACCGTAAAAGCTATGGTTAGTGAAATAGGTTGAAAATTTACCTATCTTTTAAAACAAAAGTTTTTGATTTTTGAATTTAATGTGGTGATACTAATCATTAATGGCATTAAGTAACACTTCTGATAAACTCAAATCTTCCATATCTTCCATAGTAATTGTGTCACAGATATCAAACTTAGCACCCGCTCCTTGGAGTTCATCATCTAAGACTTTGAGAAAACGGGTAGCTTGAGGATCTTTACCGACTTGAATGAAAGAAATAGCGAGTTCTTCATCTCGTTCCATACGGCGGGAAGCTTCGATGATGACTTTCATCACTGCTTTGCGATCGTCTGGTTCGCCATCAGTAACTACTAAAATTGTTTCACCATTTGGTTTAGTTTGACTAGATGCTTTACGTTGAAAGTAATCATCGGTAGCATGTTTCAATACAGCTGCTAAATCTGTGGTGCCGGAAGGATCATTTTCTTGAAAAATTTGCGATACTTTACTTGATGTCACATTTTCATAGCGCTTGAATTTACCAGAAAAAACATAGATATTTATGCCATCTGGGTCAAACTGTTCACATTTACTAGCTAAAGCTAAAGTAGATTCTTGTGCTGCTAGCCATCGGCTTCTACCACCTTTTTGATCAGGAGTTGCCATGCTGCCGCTTTTGTCAATAATTAGGGTATAGTCACGATTTTCTAGCATTACTTAATTCTCCAAACTAATTTGTACGATACACTCTATAATCTCATTTTTGCAGCGTTGCCTATTTGCAAGATGATTTAGTTGGTTCTGTAGGATGGGCGTCTCACCCGTCCCTTAAATTTTCTGGCGGGCAAGATGCCCACCCCAGAAAATTTATTGCTAAATTCAGCAACGCCTCTGTTTTAAAACTAGTCTCCCACGGGTAAATAGCCGACACTCAGGGGACAAAAATACCTCTTCCCCTACTCCCTACTCCCCATTTTCCGATTAACTTTTGACTATTGACTGATTAATCAGTTATGGCATTCATGAGTACATCTGCAAGGCTCATGTCTTCTAAGTCGTCTAAAGTGACTGTATCGCAGATATCGAACTTTGCACCAACACCTTGCAGTTGGTCATCTAAAGCTTTAAGAAACTTAGTTGCTTGGGCATCCGAGCCTACTTGAACCATGGAAATTGCTAGTTCTTCGTCGCGTTCCATCTGACGAGTGGCATTAATGATCACTTCAAATACAGCTCGGCGATCGTCTGGTTCTCCATCGGTGATTACTAAGATTGTCTCACCATTGGGCTTGGTTTTACCTGCTGCTTTGCGTTGAAAGTAATTATTGAGCGCATCTTGAAGTACACCGGCTAAATTTGTTGTTCCAGCAGGGTCATTTTCAAGGAATATCTGCACTACTTTGGCGGAGGTGACATCATCGTAGCGTTTAAATTTCCCAGAAAAGACATAAACAGTGATGCCATCAGGATCAAACTGTTCGCACTTTCTGGCTAGGGCGAGTGTAGACTCTTGCGCTATATCCCATCTACTTCTATTACCCACTTGGTCAGGGGTGGACATACTACCACTTTTGTCAATGATTAGTGTATAGTCGCGATCGCTCATCATAGTATCCTTCAATTGTTACCCTATGTACTTACTAGTCTAGTCTAGGGTTCCCAGCCGATAGTTACCTATTCAAGCTTCTTAATGGCGATCGCTACTGAAAATTGAGTATTTTATATCACTAGTAAGCGGGAGGGGGATGAGGAAGATGAGGGGGATGAGGGAGAAATTTTCTCCGCGTCCCCGCGTCCCCGCGTCCCCGCGTCCTCTTCCCCAGTCCCCATTCCCCAATCTCATTTAACCCCTACAGCATTTGTAGTGTGTACTGCAACTTCATCTTTTGTGGTGACTGGAAGATGCACAACATGTACAGAACAAAAGGCATGGTGGAGGACGTAGTTGCTGACGCTACCGAGAAATAACTCTGTTAGCCCAGAACGACCCCTGCGCCCCATAACGATTAAGTCAGCGTTCCAATTACGAGCTAAGTCACAAATCATCCGTCCAGGATTACCAAGATTTTGTGTAAATTCAGTGGCAACACCTGCTGTGTTCGCTTGGGCACACAAAGATTGCAATATTTGAATGCCTTCATTTTTAAACCTATCCCAATTCTTTTGATAGACCTCAAAGCTTTGACTACTCAATCCTGGATAATAGTCAAAATTAGATAACATAGGTGTGTAAGGACTACCCTCTTCATCTGGAGATAGAACATGCAGTAGCATTAAGCTAGCTTGTGTTACCTTTGCTAGAGTTAATGCTTGCTCAAAAACTTTTTGCCCCATTTCCGAGCGATCCAATGCAACCAAAATCCTTTTAAACATATAGACCTCCGGTTTGAAATTTTGAGTTGCTTGAGCTTTCCCGGTTCTACAACCTGTAACTAATTCTTTTGTAACATATTAGTGTTCATAGGAATTTTTTGTATTAAAAATTATTATATTAAGTAATGAAATTAAATGATTGCTAATTTCAGTAAAAGGCATGAAGTTAGTATTAGCAAAACTTACTTTTTAGAGATGTAAGTTGATGCTCAAATATAGAATAATAAGATATGTAGCTAGTAGGGTGTGATACTGTAGGCTAAGGCACAATCAATAGTTTAAGGTGCATTGCGCTGCGCGACAACACACCTACATCAAGTTTATATTTATTTACATACCTAAAATTTTTCTTGTTAACTTACTTGTTTTTATTTGGGCTATTACTAGTTCTCCCTGACAAGAATTTTTGATTGGAGGAAAATTATGCCCCGACTTTGCGCTTGAAAAATTGTCATGTTTAATGATCAGCATCAATTAAAAAATATGTCTCTTGGAAGATGCTCATCAACTCAGTATTGATAGTAACTTGATTTTATGGTTTGAGTTTTTTGCTTTTGATCGTTCTGGGCGTAAAAGGTTGGGTGATCGGGGTTCTCTTCTAGAAAAAGCTTTTAGTATGAAAATTTTAATTGTAGAGGATGATGAATTAAATGCTTACGCACTCTCGGCTGTTTTGACTAACCAAAACTATGCAGTAGAAGTGGCTCATGATGGAAATTCAGCTTGGAATTTAATTCAAATTTACGATTATGATTTAGTTCTTCTGGATGTGGTGTTACCAAAGCTGGATGGTGTTAGTCTTTGCCGAAAAATCAGATCCAGTGGTCTGCAAGTACCTATTTTATTATTGACAGGGTGTGATAGTGGTCATGAAAAAGCGATTGGGTTAGATGCTGGTGCAGATGATTATGTAGTCAAACCTTTTGATCAAGAGGAATTGGTGGCTCGTGTACGGGCGTTGCTGCGTCGGGGAGGGTTAGCTTCACAGCCTGTGTTGCAGTGGGGGAGTTTACGCTTAGATCCTAGTAGTTGTGAAGTTACCTATAGTGATGAGCTATTGTCACTCACTCCCAAAGAATATGCTTTGTTGGAACTATTTTTGCGAAACAGTCGGCGGGTATTTAGCTGTGGGATGATTTTGGAACATCTTTGGTCTTATGAGGATACTCCAACAGAAGAGGCCGTCCGCACTCATATTAAAGGATTACGGCAGAAACTGAAAGCTGTAGGAGCGCCGAGTGAGCTGATTGAAACAGTTTATGGGATTGGTTATCGGCTGAAATTACGAGAAGAGGAGGAGCAGAAAAGCAAGGGAGTAGAGGAAAATGCCAAATCTCAGATTTCACCTCTCAAATCGCAGCAAACATTAGCAGCAGTTGCAGGGATTTGGCAACGATCGCAACAGCGAGTTAATGAGCAGGTAAACACGATAGAACAAGCGATCAAGCAAAAGGCTGTAAATTCAGAGTTGCGTTTCCTTGCAGCCAGAGAGGCTCATACCTTGGCTGGTTCTTTGGGTAGTTTTGGTTTGACTATTGGCTCAAAACTGGCGCGAAAAATCGAGCGATGGCTAAATACTAATAAAGTTTTGAGTGCTAGTGAAATTAATAATTTAGGAAGTTGGGTCAAGCAACTACGTCAGGAAATTGCGGAAAATAGCATTGTAGCCATCCCGGCATTGCCACAGACGCCAGCACTACAAAATATGCCCCATGCAGAAGCGAAAATATTAGTTGTAGACGATGATCCGCTACTCCAGTCATTTTTACAAACTTTACTCAGTCCTTGGGGACTAAAAGCGATCGCCTTGAATGATCCCCGTCAATTCTGGGAAACACTCAAAGCCGTCACCCCAGACATGCTGATTTTGGATATAGAATTACCTCACATCAACGGGATTGAACTTTGCCAGCAGGTACGCAACGATCCCCAATGGAGTGAGTTACCCATCCTCTTTCTAACAGTGCATAGCGATGCCGAAATTGTCAATCAGGTATTTAGCGTTGGTGCTGATGATTTCGTGAGTAAGCCGATTGTCGGGCCAGAACTAGTAACTCGACTTGTCAATCGCTTGGAACGGGTAAAGCTGCGACAACGCATCGCCCAAACATACCAAAAACCAGAAGCAAAAGCCGCTCTTTACAAAGCTAAGAGCGAACTTGAGTTGAGAGTAGCAGAACGCACTGCTGAATTAATATCCGTTAATCAACGTTTACAATCAGAACTTGATGAGCGCCAACGCACACAAGAAGAACTACGATTTTCTCAAGCCCGATTTGCCAGAATTTTAGATATTGCTGATGACGCGATTATTTCTTTAGATGCCACCCAACGCATCACCTTGTTTAACCAAGGAGCAGAGAAGATTTTTGGCTACTCTGCCCAAGAGGTGATCGGACAGTACCTTGACATGCTGCTACCTCTGCGTTTTGTGCAAGCGCATCGTCAGCATGTGGTGGAATTTGGCAAATCTCCTCATCCAGCTCGCAAAATGGGAGAACGGCGAGAAATATATGGTTATCGCAAGGATGGCACAGAATTCCCCGCAGAGGCTTCTATCTCTAAGTTGGATATGGGCAAAGAAATCGTTTACACGGTGATTTTGCGAGACGTGACAGAAAGCAAGCAAATCGAGCGTATGAAAGATGAGTTTATCTCTGTTGTCAGTCATGAACTCCGCACACCTTTAACTTCAATTCATGGTTCTTTAGGAATGCTCGCCAGTGGTTTGTTATCAACAGACTCAGAGCAAGGAAAACGCCTGTTGCAAATTGCCACCGATAGCACCGAGCGTCTAGTACGTTTAATCAACGACATCCTAGACATTGAGCGGATTGAGTCGGGTAAGGTGAAGATGGAATTACAAACCAGTAATATTGCTGACTTAATTGCCCAAGCCGTAAATGTGATGCAACCCCTCGCTGATAAAGCGGGCGTCAAACTATCTATTTCCAGCTTAGCCATCCCCCTACGGGTAGATCCAGACCGAGTTGTACAAACCTTGACTAATTTGCTCAGTAATGCGATTAAATTTTCAGATGCTGGATCTACAGTTTGGCTCATGGCTCAACAACAAGCAGATGCAGTTCTGTTAACAGTTAAAGACACCGGGCGTGGTATCCCGAATGACAAACTTGACAGTATCTTCGAGCGCTTTCAGCAGGTTGATTCTTCAGACTCACGCAACCATGATGGTACTGGTTTGGGCTTGGCAATTTGCAAGAGTATTGTGCAACAACACAGCGGGCGCATCTGGGTTGAAAGTACTCTGGGTGAAGGTAGTAATTTTTACTTTACACTGCCCATCTTATCCACTTTCTCATCCTCCTCACCCCCTCTAGCTTTAGTCTGCGATGACGATGCAGTGATCTGTGCTGAGTTGCAGACTTTGCTGCAACAAGGGGGATATCAAGTAATTACAGTGACTAGTGGTGAGGAAGCGATCGCCCAAGCAGCGGCTCATCATCCAAACGTAATTTTACTAGATTTACTCATGCCAGGAATGAATGGTTGGGAAACAATGGCAGCATTGAAAGCACGAGCAGATACTAAAAACATTCCGATTGTGATTTGCAGTATTTACAAACCAAGCCAAAATAATCTAGCCTATGCAGACTTTGTTGATTGGTTGAATAAGCCCATCCAAGAAAGCCGTCTATTAAAATCACTCAAGCAAGCAGTAGCTAAACCTTCCAAGCAAGCCCGCATTTTGATTGTTGAAGATGACGCTGATTTAGCCCAAGTGCTGATTACTCTTTTTAAACTCCATGAAATTGAAACTTTCCTAGCAAGGACAGGACGAGAAGCAATTCGCCTCAGCCAACAAGTCAATCCCGACTTACTAATTCTTGATTTGATTCTGCCAGAAAGTGATGGCTTCGCAGTAGTAGACTGGTTGCAGCAACACAATAAATTATGTCGTATTCCTTTAGTGATCTATTCTGCTAAAGATTTGGATGATGCAGAGCGCAATCAACTGAAATTAGGCTACACAGAATTTTTAACTAAAGGACGAGTCACAATTCAAGAATTTGAACATCGAGTTATGGAGTTACTTCAGCGAATTACACCCAATCATGAGGCTAGTGGCAGTGACAACAAAGCGAATTTTGGTGGTTGATAACGAGCAGTATATTCAAGAAGTTGCCAAGATTTGTTTAGAAACCATGGCTAGCTGGGAAGTGATTACAGCTAGTTCTGCTAATGAAGGAATAAATCAAGCCGAAGTTTGGCAACCCGATGCAATTCTGCTAGATGTGATGATGCCAGATATGGATGGCATTGCTGCCTTTGAGAAGCTACAGACAAATCCGCTCACCAAAGCTATTCCAGTGATTTTGTTGACTGCAAAAATCCAAGCTTCCGATCGCCGCCGTTATGCTCAGATGGGTATTAAGACAGCGATCGCCAAACCATTCAATCCTCTAGAATTAGCTAATCAAGTCGCTACTGCACTCGGTTGGAACTTAAACACATAAAAGCATCTCTCTACAGAGCGAAATATTTTAATTACCAACAAGCATCCTTTCCTCACAAGTTCCTCAAATTGTTTTCTTAAATTGAGAGTGGCAAAAGGGAATTAGGAATTGGAAATGGGGAATGGGGAATGGGGAACTTGTACTGAGCAAAGTCGAAATATGGGGAATTGTGTAATCTCTGTACTTCCCCGCGTCCCCGCGTCCCCGCGTCTCCCTCATCCCCCTCATCCCCCTCTCACAACCATGGTGCATCATGTCTAAAAAATTGATTAACTTAACAATGAACCTTGTAGTCCAAGAAATTGAAAATGCATTAGAAAATTATCCTCATTATCCTTATCAAGAAGCCTTTGCACATCCTGATTTGAGACAAAGTTTAATTGCTTATATTTTAAATAGAGTTCCAAATCATTACATTACTGTCGATGAAGAAGAAACACAATATAATATTTCAGACTGTCTGCATCACTGTGTCGAACAAAGCTTACATATAGAAACCTTAATTCATCAAGGAATTGGGCAAATTTTGTGTGAACAAGCAGAGGAAATAAATCGACATATTCCAGAAGTAGTTGATCCTGCTCGTTTACCATCAATTTGGTTTGGTTAGAAGCTATATCTTTTTAGTAAGGCTGGGTCTACAGTATCAGTTTGCTCTCCATAATCATGCAAGGCGTATTGAAGTTGTAGCAGCAGGCGATCGCTAGATATTGGAGGTGTTGCTTTGTGAAAACAAAACACATCTTCGACAAATCCAAATCCGGTAGGGCCGCAAACAGTTAAGCAATTCTCTGAACCATAATACTTTAGTAGTTCTGCCTCAGATTGTCGCCTAAATAAAGAGAAAAGATAAGCAAGTTTTTTACGCTGATGACTGCTACGAATACAGACATGAGGGGCACTTAATAAATTTACATTGGTCAGATAAAAGAAAAACCTCAAACTACAATAGTCATTTAAGTCATAATGAAAATTCATTGCACCTTTGTTTAAATCGTATTCAGCTTCATTAGCTACAAAAACCCAATGCAGACGACTACCTGTAAATACAGGGTTTTTCCCTAAGTATTTAGTAGCTATTTCTAATAACTTTGGATCGTGCGCCAGTTTTTTAATTGCTGGGCAAAGTGCCGCAGTATTATAATACTCGCCTCTGACAAAAAAATCTCCATGATGCCGTAATACTTGATTTTTTTCAGCATAAAAGAAACCACAATTATATTTACCATCTCCGTAACAAAAATTACTAACCGCGAAGCTGAGTATTTCTTGAAGTATATTTTCAGGAAGCCGAAGCCCTAAATAAATTCCATCTTGTTTTAGAGATCCAATCACATCATCAACTTTCAAATCTGGAAAACATGAATAATCTGAGTGATAAATCTTGATTTTGTAGTTTTGATAAAAACGAGTAACAAGATAACGAATAATTCTAAATCGACCAATTAAAAACATTAACAACCATAGAGGATTTGTCTTAGTTTTTATGTAATAAGGATAAATCTTTTCCCACATTTTTTTGACAACAGTAATTAAGGGCAATCTATCATTCAGCATGACATTAGATAAATGCCTGAAAAAAACGTGAATTCCATGAAAGCTGTTAAATGTAAATATTGGATATCTAACAGCTTTAAAAATATATATCCCAGTTAAATTCGCAATAGCTTAGTTATCGACTCGATTGAGTTGTAAGGAAGATAACCCAGTCTTTTTTGTTTCAAAGTAGCGTGGTTTACTATTCTTCTGGATGTTGGGTTGTTTATGATGTGAATTTTCCAAGTAATCCAGATTATTAATTTTATTCAGATCCTGAGATGAATTGCGGTTGTGAGAAGAGCCTGGAAAGTTTGTAACTTTGTTGTTTTCTTTGATTAAGCGGCTGTAGGTGCGTTGAGGAATAAAGTGCAGTGGATTATAATCAACGAAGCGCAAAAGTAATACACAAGCCCAGGAATATCTACCATCTGCGATCGCTTCGATCACTTGATTTAATTGTTCTGAGCTAATAGTCTTAGAACAATTGGTTTGAGAAGAAGATGTTTGGAAGTTCATAACTAACCCTGATATCACTTATGTAACTTGAAGAAGGGAGTAGGGAGTAGGGAGTAGGGAGTAGGGAGTGGGGAGTGGGGAGTGGGGAGTGGGGAGTGGGAAGGAGAAAATCAACCTTTTTGAGGTGTACGCTGTTTTTTTAGAAATCAAATCAGATTCCTATATAAATCCTTAATTAGTTATAAAAAGTAGCTCTGTATTGACGAAAAAGATAATAGAGAACAGTTTTCCCTTTTAATGAAGATGGCTACGGTGTTTTATTACTCATTGAGGACTTATATACATAAAGAATAATCTGTCTTGGCAATTACTCTAGCCAAATTGGCATTTTTTTGAAAAAACAGGTAAATTCAAACAGTTTTAGGAAGCTAATCTCTTTACGAAGAGTGGGAGAGCAAGCTACAACCCAAATTTATATCTCCGATGATTGTTGCGATTTTTCGCAAAAGTCCAAATTTTTAATTGCGTTTCATCCCACAGTTAGAAGCGAAAAATTTTAGTACCTATGTACGATCAAAGTTAAAGAGGAAACTCTTAACGGGCCACTTACGCCCCTACCTCCTGCCCCTGCTTTCCTGCGGTCTTAATAATAAGTCTTTAACCGAATACGATATTACTCAGGACTCAGCACTGATGAAGCACTCAGGACTCAGAACCCAGCACTAATAAAACTTTACCTTCAAGGGATTTGTCATGTATGAACTAGTTCAAACTATCTTCAACAGTGATGAAAAAATTGCTTTGCATCAATTGATTTCTGCATTAAGTACTTCAGGTAAACACTACTTACTGAGAAATGAAATTTTGCAAACTTTTGCAAACTATTGTAATCAATCTCAAAAACCAGCCTACTTTTACCACTCTTCCACACTTGCTAAACTCATTCACTATACGCATGAAATAATTTTGCTCGAAAACAGTGCTTGGTTTGTGACTCGGCCGAGGATTGCTAGTCAGGAGGTTTGGCGACTGACATCCGACTTGAGCAAATTCGATTTGATGACACCTCAAGCATTTTTAGATGTAAGCGATCGCTTAGTCAACCGCTACCAACCGCACATCCTAGAAATCGATCTCCATCCATTTTACGAAGGTTCTCCGAGAATTAGCGACCCCAGAAATATCGGTCAAGGTTTAGGCTTCCTCAACCGTTACTTGTGCAGTCAATTATTGACCGATCCTCATTATTGGTTAGAGCTACTTTACCTAGCTTTAAGTAGACTGGAACACGATGGAATTCATCTACTACTAAATAATCACATTTCTTCAGGTATCCAGCTTGCTAAACAAGTTAAGCAAGCCCTCAAATTTCTCAAAGAACGACCCCATGACGAACCATCCGAAAAATTTCGCTATGGACTGCAAGAACTCGGCTTTGAACCTGGTTGGGGTAACACTGCTGTGCGAGTTTGCGAAACTCTAGAACTCCTTGAGCGCCTGATTGATACTCCTAACCCAGCCCTTTTAGAGACTTTCGTCGCCCGTGTCCCCGCTATTTTTCGTGTCGTTCTCATTTCTATACATGGCTGGGTTGCTCAAGAGGATGTTTTAGGAAGAGATGAAACACTCGGTCAAGTTATCTACGTTCTTGAACAAGCCCGCAGCTTAGAAAACAAACTGCGTGAGGAAATCAAACTCGCTGGTCTTGATTTGCTGGGCATTAAACCCCATGTAATCATTCTCACTCGCCTAATTCCTAACTGCGAAGGCACATTTTGCAATCTGCGCCTCGAAAAAGTTTACAACACTGAAAACGCCTGGATATTGCGTATTCCTTTTGGGGAGTTTAATCCAGAAGTCACCAACAACTGGATTTCTAAATTTGAAATTTGGCCCTACCTCGAACAATTCGCCCTGGACGCCGAAACACAATTGCTCGCGCAATTTCAAGGTTGTCCTAACCTAATTATTGGTAACTACAGCGATGGTAACTTAGTTGCTTTCCTACTCTCCCGTCGTCTGAAAGTTACTCAATGCAATATTGCTCACTCTCTAGAAAAACCTAAATATTTATTTAGCAATCTCTATTGGCAAGACCTAGAAGACCAATACCACTTTTCAACACAATTCACGGCTGATTTGATCAGTATGAATGCAGCTGACTTCATCATCACATCGTCCTACCAAGAAATTGTTGGTACACCAGATACCGTAGGACAATATGAGTCTTATAAGTGTTTTACCATGCCGAATCTCTATCATGTGGTAGATGGAATTGATTTATTTAGTCCTAAATTCAACATGGTACCGCCAGGAGTAAATGAGAATATTTTCTTTCCTTATAATCAAAAACAAGACCGAGATTTAAACCTCAGCGCTCAACTTTACGACCTACTTTTTAGTCATGAAGATCCTCAAATATTTGGTTATATAGATAATCCCCACAAACGGCCTATTTTCGCAGTTGCGCCGATCACTTCTATTAAAAATCTAACTGGTTTAGCAGAATGTTTTGGTATAAGTCAGGCATTACAAGAACGCTGTAACTTAATTCTCTTGACTAGTAAACTGCATCTGTCAGAAGCTACAAATCCAGAAGAAGCACAAGAAATTCAACGACTCCACGACATTATCAATCAGTATGATATTAATGGTAAAATCCGCTGGTTGGGTATGCGTATTCCTAGCTCTGAACTTGGCGAAGCCTATCGAGTAGTTGCTGATTGTGGAGGAATATACATTCACTTTGCTCTTTTTGAAGCCTTCGGGCGGAGTATTCTAGAAGCAATGATTTCAGGTTTACCAACATTTGCTACTCAATTTGGCGGTTCTTTAGAAATTATCGAAGACCGAGAAGATGGGTTTAATATCAACCCTACAGATTTAGAAGGAACAGCAAACAAAATTTTAGGTTTTCTCGAAAAATGTGATATTCATTCCGAATATTGGCAAGAAGTTTCAGAATGGATGATCCAGCGAATTCGTAACAGATATAATTGGCAGTTACACACCAGTCAACTACTATCAATAGCTAAAATCTTTAGCTTTTGGAACTTTGTTGCTCCAGAAAACAACGAAGCCAGAGACCGTTATATGGAAGCCTTATTTCATCTTATATATAAACCTATGTCCGAAAGAATTTTAGCGAAGCATAATGAACACAACAGCTAGCTCTACCCATTTCACCTATACAGATTGGACATTAGTCGAAACTGAGTTTGACCCAGATCAATTACACTCTAGAGAAACCGTCTTTACAATCGGTAATGGTTATCTAGGAACTAGGGGCAGTTTTGAAGAAGGGTATGCGCGGGCATTATCAGCTACTTTCATCTACGGTGTTTATGATGATGTGCCTGTGGTATATACTGAACTTGCCAATTGCCCTGACTGGTCGGTATTGGTAGTAATTATAGATGGCGATCGCTTTCGTCTCGACCAAGGTGAAATCTTAAGTTATCAGCGCCAACTTGACTTGCGTCAAGGTCTTTTGAGTCGTTCTGTGCGTTGGCGTAGTCCCAGCGGCAAAACTATAGATATCCATTTTGAACGCTTCGCTAGTCTGGCAGATCAGCATGTTTTAGGACAACGCTGTCACATCACACCAGTAGATTTTGATGGGTTAATCGAAGTGCAAGCCAGTATTAATGGCTACCCAGAAAATCAAGGTTTTAACCATTGGGAAGGACTAGACCAAGGTAAAACTGATCAAGGTTTTTGGTTATACCGTCGCACTCGTAATTCCCGCATAGAAATTGGGATGGTTGCGAGGATAAATATCTTGGGTACTAAAGCGGCGTTGCAAGTTAGCAGCGCACCCGGCTATCCTACTTCCAGTGCTACATTTTTGGGGGAGATGCAGCAAACAGTCACAATAGAAAAGGTTGTCACAGTTTTTACCTCGCGAGAAACTGCTACACCAGTTTCAGATGCTCAAGCCAAACTTGCACTGCTGCCAGATTATATAACGCTGCTAGCAGCCCAAAAACAGGCATGGGATGCGGCTTGGCTGCAAAGCGATATCGTGATTGAGGGGGATAATACAGCCGCTTTTGCTGTTCGCTACAATCTTTTTGGGCTGTTGATTGCTAGCCCTCCAGATGATCTGGTGAGTATTCCCGCGAAAACCCTTTCGGGGTTTGGCTATCGCGGTCATATATTTTGGGATACAGAAATTTTTATTCTGCCTTTTTTTATATTCACACAACCAGCGATCGCCCGTAAATTACTCAGTTATCGTTATCACACAATTAATGGGGCACGACGTAAAGCAGTTCATGCCGGGTATCAAGGGGCGATGTACGCTTGGGAAAGCGCTGATACAGGAGATGAAGTCACCCCTCGTTGGTCACTTCCCAGCGATTTTTATGGTGAAGACGTGCGGATTTGGTGCCGCGATAGGGAAATTCACATCAGCGCAGATATTCCCTACGCGGTTTGGTACTACTGGCTAGCAACTGCTGACGACGAGTGGATGCGAGACTATGGTGTAGAAATTATTTTAGATACTGCGATATTTTGGACTAGCCGAGTCGAGTTCAATCCTGAACGCGATTATTATGAAATTCGCGGCGTCATTGGAGCAGATGAATACCACGAGTTAGTCCACAATAATGCATTTACCAACAGTATGGTGCAGTGGCATTTAGATAAAGCACTCATTGTATATAAATGGTTGCATCATACCTTCTTTGACCGAGCTGTTGAACTCGAACAGAAACTACAAATAACACCAGAATTGCAAAGGCGCTGGGAAGAGATCATCGCTAAAATATGGATTCCCTACGACCAATCAACAGGATTAATCGAGCAATTCGAGGGATTTTTCCAATTAGAGGATATTAACTTGGCAGACTATGCAGCTCGTACATGCTCAATGCAAGTGATTCTCGGTATCGATGGAGCAAATAAACGGCAAGTACTCAAGCAACCAGATGTATTGATGCTCCTCTATTTGATGCGGCAATCACAGGATTTTCCTTACAGTTCAAAAGCATTACAGGCAAACTGGGACTATTACGCACCCCGCACCGATATTACCTACGGCTCATCTCTAGGCCCGGCAATTCACGGCATTTTAGCTTCAGATTTGGGCAACTCAACAGAAGCTTACGAACGGTTTATGCAAGCAGCAATGGTAGATCTAGAAGATACCAGAGGTAACACCAATGATGGAATTCACGGCGCTAGCGCCGGTGGTATTTGGCAGGCTGTAGTTTTAGGATTTGGTGGCATCCAACTAACAAAAAATGGCCCCGTAGCCAATCCCCACCTCCCTCCAAGCTGGACGCGCTTAAAGTTTAAGCTACACTGGCGCGGTCAGTGGCACGAGTTCGATTTGCGTGGAGGACTGGGGGAGCCGGGAGCAGGGGGCAGGGAGCAGGAGGAGAAAGAACAAACACCCAGTCCCCAGTCCCCAATCCCCAGTCCCCAATCCCCAGTCCCCAGTCCCCAATCCCCAGTCCCCAATCCCCAATCCCCAGTCCCCAATCCCCAGTCCCCAGTCCCCAGTACCCAGTCCCCAGTCCCCAACATCAAAGGTTTTATCTTCGATTTAGATGGTGTATTAACAGATACAGCAGAATATCACTATTTAGGTTGGCAACGGCTAGCAGATGAAGAGGGTATACCATTTAATCGTCAAGATAATGAAGCGTTACGTGGTGTATCGCGTCGAGCTTCCCTAATGCGGATAGTTGGCAGTAGACCGTATTCAGAGGCTCAAATAGCAGAAATGATGGAACGTAAAAATAGCTACTACGTAGAATATATCCAAAACATGACGCTTCAAGATCTGTTACCAGGAGCGATCGCACTTTTGGATGAACTACGGCAAGCTGGAATTAAAATAGCCATTGGCTCAGCTAGCAAAAATGCCCGCACAGTAATTGAAAAACTGGGTATTGCTGATAAAGTAGATGCGATCGCTGATGGCTATAGCGTACAGCAACCCAAGCCAGCACCAGATTTATTTTTATATGCAGCCAAGCTACTAGAGCTAGAACCACAAGAATGTGTAGTAGTCGAAGATGCAGCCGCAGGTGTAGAAGCTGCTTTAGCTGCTGGTATGTGGGCGATCGGCATCGGCCCAGCTGAACGAGTTGGTGCCGCACATATCGTTTTACCCAATTTAGTCGGTATCACATGGGCAGATCTCAAAGCTAAATTAGGGAGTGGGGAGTGAGGGGACGCGGGGACGCGGAGAATAATCAATGACAATTCCCCATTCCCAATTACGAATTACGAACTTGTACTGAACGAAGTTGAAGTATTACGAATTACGAATTACACTGTTATGGGAATTAATTATCGAGAAAAAATTATTGCTCTGTGGATAGTATTCCTACTAGGAACACTGTTTCATACTCAACTAGGTTTGATGCCACTCTTCCACGGCTTGTCAGTTATCGAATCCGAAAAAGCCAATGCTATTGGCGAAATTTCTGGAATTCTGTGGTTGATGTTAGGCTTTTTTATATTCCCAATGCTGGCAATAATTGCTACTGCTTTTATCAATTCTAATCGCTACAAAGTAATTCATTTTGGTTTGACTGTGTTTTATAGCGTCTTAAATTTGTTTCATCTGGTTGCAGACCTATCAGTAAAACCAATTCTTTGGTATCAAACTGCTCTAATGACGCTATTGTTCTTGATTGGATTATTATTAAATTTTGTTGCTTTTCAATGGATGCGTGGACACACAGCATCTTTTCTTCAATCTTTAGAATAAGATTAGAAATTAATCAATCGTTTTTATTTATTAAATGAAAAAAAAATAGTGTTTGCTCATATGATAGAAAGTGACTAAACTAAGTTCAATTACTCAGCAGAAAGTTGATTGCTAAATTTCTATGAGCATAAGCTTAGAGAAACAAATCAACACCTTAAGTCATCAGTAGTAAGATTAAAATATTACGTTTGTGGTACTCTCTAACAAATCAGAATACGCACTCCTAGCTCTGTTAGAGTTGGCAAACTGCTACCCTAACGGTGAATCTTTACAAATTCGAGAGATAGCGGCATTACAAGATATACCGAACCGCTATTTGGAACAATTACTCGCAACATTGAGACGCGGAGGTTTAATTAAGAGCATCCGTGGTGCTAAAGGTGGTTATGTTTTAGCACGAGAACCTCGAAACATCACAATTTTAGACGCTCTTACTTGTATGGAAGGATTAGATACTGTTGAATCTAATACAGATCAAACTTCCAACGGGATAGAAAGCGAGGTAATTAATGAAGTTTGGCAAGAAGCACGCCAAGCAGCTAACTCTGTTTTACAAAAGTATACACTCCAAGATCTTTGCGATCGGCGAGCAGCCAGGAAACAGATAGAAATTATGTACTATATTTAGAATTAAGGAAACAGGGAACAGCTTAGATATAGGGTGCAGCAGAATTTCGGCTACAAACTATTGTTTATCAGCGAATGCCACGCGTCCCATTTTTCTACAATTTGAGCGAATTCTGCATAGCCTTCTGCTTTTGGATGAACGCCATCATTAGCTTTTGCTTGATTTATCCAGATGTTTGATTTTTCTAATATAGGAAAAATATTTAAATAAGGTATACTTAATTCCTGACAAATCAAAGCAAATTTTTCAGCTAAAGAAATAATTCTTTGTCTTCTCTCAGGATCTTCTTGGTCTTGATATGGCGCTGGCCCAATCATCAAAACAGGATATAGTTGTTTAGCTAGCCTCAGTATTTGGTGGGTATTTTGGATTGAGTCTGTAAAATTTACACGAGTTTTGCCATTTTCTAGCGTTGTATCATTTAATCCAAAAGAAAACACAATTTTACCGTTGTATTCTTGAGGTAGCCTAAGTATTACTTCCTGCAACCAGCGCTTTGCAATATCAGTAGTTGTATCTCGCCTAATTCCTAAATTGTAGTAAGTAATGTCATAGCCTATTTTGTTAGCATTAGCGCAAATTCTACCTGCCCAACCCAAACATTCTGGATCTCCCGTACCGTTGACAAAAGAATCCCCAACAAAACAAATTCTCATTTCTGGTAAATATTGCATAAAAAAAAGAGGTAGTTAATCTTACCTCTCATCTTTGAAAATATTTACAAAGTAGCAGGTGAAAGTAATTATTTGTTACTTTCACCTGCTACCTGTTTTGTTTAGTATCTGCTGGGTTTGTGAACAATGAAGCTGAGAACTTGGCACTGCTTGATGTTGTCAAAACCTACAACACGGATGTAGTTGCTGGAATATTGAGAACGGCAAGATTGTACTTCGTTTAATACTTCTTGGGTGGTTTTAGCACCGAACAAAGGTAGCTTCCACAATGTCCAATAGTAATCTGTTGGCTCTGAAGTTTCGTTAAACTCGATCGCAGGAATGTAACCTTGGCTGAGAATGTACTGAATCTGCTTGGCGATTTGAGCATCAGAGAGGGGAGGTAGATAAGAAAGGGTTTCGTAGCGACGCTCTTTTGGTAGGGTTTGCATGGCTAGTGATAATAAGTTGCGATTTTTTGACTACTTGGAATTTGGCACGGTTGCCTGTCTTACTAACTGGATAAGTTATCCAAATTAGGATCTGAGATTGCCTGATGTTCCGCTTCAGGGCTGGGGTTTGATATGTTAAGTTGCGTGATGCGCTCTAAATGCTGGCGACGCTGTTCCATGTTGGCTTGCTGAATGCCAGTACGAACCATTTCCGGTAAAAAATCGGCGACTTCCTCGGCTATGTGTTCTCTGACAGTCATGATCCGCAATGCCAAATCTGGTTTTGTGCGGAATAGTTCTTCAACATATGCCTCTCCATCCTGAATCTTGCCGGCAGAAAAGTTTTGCAACCAAAGTGCCAATGGAGGATTGGTTTCGCCCAGCTGTGCCAGTACTGTCCTCAGCGCCTGATAGGTTAGGTAACTTTGGAGAGTCCTGGCTGTGTCTTTCGCAATTTGCTTGAGATTCATGCTTGACCCCAGCCAGAAAAGAGTTTTGAGTTTTGAGTATTTTAACTCGGCACCCAAAACTCATTTTGTTATCAGACGGTATCAACTGCCTCAAACTCGAATTTAATTTCTTTCCACAGTTCGCAAGCAACGGCCAATTCAGGAGACCATTTAGCAGCTTCGCGGATAATATCGTTACCTTCACGAGCTAGGTTACGTCCTTCGTTACGCGCTTGCACACAAGCTTCTAGAGCAACGCGGTTAGCGGTAGCGCCAGGAGCATTACCCCAGGGGTGTCCCAAGGTACCACCACCAAACTGTAGTACAGAGTCATCACCAAAGATTTCTACTAGTGCGGGCATGTGCCATACGTGGATACCACCGGAAGCAACTGCCATGACACCAGGCATGGAAGCCCAATCTTGGGTAAAGTAGATACCGCGAGTTTTGTCTTGTTCGACGTAGTTCTCACGCAGCAGATCGACAAAGCCCATGGTGATGGCGCGATCGCCTTCCAATTTACCAACAACGGTACCAGTGTGGATGTGATCACCACCGGACATCCGCAGGGCTTTCGCTAGTACACGGAAGTGGATACCATGGTTCTTTTGACGGTCGATAACGGCGTGCATCGCGCGGTGGATATGCAGCAAAATTCCGTTATCACGACACCAACGAGCCAATGTGGTGTTGGCGGTAAAACCTGCTGTGAGGTAGTCGTGCATGATGATGGGCATTTTGAGTTCTTTGGCGAACTCAGCCCGTTTCAGCATTTCTTCGCAGGTGGGAGCGGTAACGTTCAGGTAGTGACCTTTGATTTCGCCTGTTTCTGCTTGGGATTTGTGGATGGCTTCAGCGACGAACAAGAAGCGATCGCGCCACCGTTGGAATGGAGCTGAGTTGATGTTTTCGTCATCTTTGGTGAAGTCCAAACCACCGCGTAGACATTCGTAAACAGCGCGTCCGTAGTTCTTCGCCGACAGACCTAATTTAGGTTTGATGGTGCAACCCAGTAAGGGACGACCGTATTTATTGATCTTGTCACGCTCAACTTGGATACCATGGGGAGGCCCTTGGAAGGTCTTGAGGTAAGCTACAGGAATTCGCAAGTCTTCCAAACGCAGAGCTTTGAGAGCTTTGAAACCAAACACGTTACCTACAATAGAGGTGAACATGTTGGTTACAGAGCCTTCTTCAAACAGATCCAGAGGATAAGCAATGTAAGCAATAAATTGATTATCTTCACCAGGAACTGGTTCGATATCGTAGCAACGACCTTTGTAGCGATCTAGGTCGGTCAGCAAGTCTGTCCATACGGTTGTCCAGGTACCAGTGGAAGACTCAGCCGCTACAGCCGCGCCTGCTTCCTCATAGGGAACTCCAGGTTGGGGTGTGACGCGGAATGCCGCCAGAATATCTGTATCCTTGGGTGTGTAATCGGGTGTGTAATAAGTTAGTCTGTAATCTTTTACCCCGGCCTGATACCCAGATTTTGTCTGAGTCTTCGTTTGAGCGTAAGACATATTTATCCTTCCAAGAAGTCACTCTTTTTACTTGCAAATCACGCGCTGTGCAACTTACCCTCACCCCCGCTCTTTCCCCCACTAGTGGGGGAGAAGATTCAGGAAAAATTTTTTGGGTTTGCCTTTGTCAGAGGTTAGCAATCTCCTAGCTACAGATATTTAATATCTGTAGTCATACTCCTTACCAATGTTCTCCCTTTCCAAGGGCGCATAGTTTAGCGCTTTCGATTTTCCCCTCGTTCCACGAAAATTCCTTTTTATCTCTTCTTTGCACTCCACTAAACTTTCCTTATTCCACTACCTCCGCATTGTGCGGGTAGTATCAAACTCTTCTTTGGCTAGGCGGAGATGTTGGGGATTGTGCTGCAAGGCACGTTTCCTACTCCGCACTCTTCTTATCTGCTCCGTTGACGGGAGGATAGGAGAGAATTTGCTTGACGGAGGTCTAGAAGAGTGATAGGGGAAAGATAAAAAAATTGCACACCACGTAATTTGTAGCTTGTTTCACAATATATCAAGAATTTGATAAGTTATTCTTTGAAACTTTTTAACTTATTTATTTAATTTTTTTATTACATAAAGATTTAAACATTTTGTTAAGAATTATTTACAAAACAGCTGCGATCGTAATAAAGGCCAGTTTAGGGAGACACGGGATATAGATTTCAGAACGGAGGAATGAGCTTTTTTGAGGTTTTTTGAGATTACATATGAAAAACCTACACCTGAGCAGGTGTAGGAGAATAAATAAAATGACCAAACCAAGTTAGATAGAGATGTACTCTAACCCTTGTTGTGGGTTAGAGTATACTTAAGACTAGGTAAAATTTTTAACTAGCCTACTAGAAGGTGTGCCACTTCAAATGAATTAAGCACCAGTAACAGAGTCTTCGTAAACAATTGCCAAGCCTTCGTAATCCGCAGCAGGAAGGGAACTAAGAGCAGCAAAGTCGGCGCGACCAAGTAAGAAAGCACTTGCTCTGCCATCACCTATACCATTACCCGATGCGTTGAAATCATCTAGGTAGCCATATCTGGTGATGCCAGTTGGGCCTACTGAGTCTGTAGGTTGGATAGCTAGGATTTTGCCGTCTTCGAGCAAAGCTACAAGTCTTTGACCACCGGGATCTGATGTAGAAATTCTACTAAATGCCAGTCCAGAATCAAAGTTCAGATTCAGAGGTAAAGGTGTTGTACCATTTGCGCTATTGGCACTACTGTAGAGTGCAATTGGAGCAGATAATTGACCAGTTAGCAGATCAACTTTGTAAAGGTTGTTCTTAGTGGGGTCACTTGAGTTACCTAAAGAAACTTCATCTGAAGTTCTGAAATCGCTAGCAATAGCGCGATTACGACCAGGGGTGAGATTATCAACAGCTAACCCATCAGCATATCTGTTAACATTAGCAGGGGCAGTTGCGGATCCACCAGTGCCCACTTGGCTAATGGTTGTAGCTGTAATTTCGTAAAGAGTGCTTCCTACTGCGCCAGCAGCAGCATCATCATTTGAGCCAAGGTTGTACAGAACAACTGACCCTGACTGAACCTGACCGTTCGTTAAGATATTACGTCCATAGTCAGCACCAGATTCACTGCCGAAACGATTCAGAGTACTTGGTGATGGTGTTGGTCTGACTGTAGATGGTGAGCCAAAAGGTATATCAACAGGGCCAACTTGAATAGCGAGGTCTGTTGCTGTACCTAATTTTGGTTCGTTAACAGCACCCACTCTTCTGTTGCTAAAGTTAGTTCCTAGACCTTCTAGTTCTGGAGCCGCACCAGCAGCAATATCAGCAGCTGAAATTGTAACTGTCCCTACTTGTACAGGAGTAACAACAGCACCTACGCTTCCAGCAGGTGGGATAGGGAAACGCAAAACTGGCAACTGGGCACCAGCAGCAGTGCTGATATCCTCGTCTCCGATTGTGTAGCCGTAATAACCCAAAACCATGAGAATTTTCTCCTTAATTCAAATTCCTTGGTAAACGGTAAACTTCAGCAAGAACTTAAAGAATTGCAAGTTACCATCAAGCAAGGACTGTGGGAATACACTTGTTTGGAAGTACAAGCAAGGCTTGCTTCCACAGGCTGAGGTTGACGACTAGATTACCTAATCAGACTTTGCTTGTAAGGCAGCGAGTTTGTTTGCTGGGTGATGTTTGCAAAATTAGAACGCTACCAAACTTCGACTTTCAAGAGGTAAGAGAACTTGATTTAAAGTTAATAGTCAATCAAGTAATTTTTAAACTCTAGTAAATGTCTTTAGAGCCAAATAAGTTGCCAGAATTACATCTCTATCTAAATTTGCAAAATCCTCTTTTAACCGAAATTTTGCTCTGCCAAAAGAATAAAATTACAAACTTTTTAGAGTAAAAATGTAGTCACTTGAGGCTGATTATTTGCCTTTTAAGAGTCGAATTTTTCGCATGTCTTTTATGAAATCTACCAGCCTTAATTACTATATTTTGCTAATATTAAGAAAAAATTTTCTGTTTTTTAAGATTTAAGAGCTTTAAGATTAAGGTTTAGTATTTACTGTTAACAAAACCAAAACGTTATAAGCAAAAATGTTTGTAGTTGCGCTTTAGGACTCAATAGACTTCAAAGTTCATCGCCACATTTTAGGTTTGTCACACCACTAGATAAAAAGTAAATCTCAAATGAGAATAAAATTTGCCTTCTTGACAAGCAGTTATTATATTACAGCTTTAACCTAACACACCATTTTATAAGCAGTGCATTAGGTTAAAGTTATGATTATAATTTTTGCGGCAAATTAATTGTATGATTAACAAAATGCCAGTTTCAGCAAAACTCTCTATCAGACTGTGTAGAAAAGCTATTATCCTTTTATTTAGCTAAATCAAAACTTTTTTACCTTTGTGTCGTCGAGAAAAAGCTAATCCTAAACTTGCAGAAATTAGCAGCCCACCGATAATTGAAGGTTCCGGAACTGCTGGTGTTGTTTGCTCTTGGAGAGTTACATTGACTTTTAAAGAAAAAGTATCAATGCCATTTCCAAAAGCTCCTAAATCACCGCTTCTGACTCCTATATCAAACAGTCCAAGCAGTTCTGTTGGCGTACTACCATCATTTAGTTGGGGCAGATAACTAGCTTCAGGCACTACTAAATTACCGTCATCAAACCAACTTCCCTGCGCTGAGTTATAAGTAACGGGAGTTGAAAAATTTATGCCATTATCAATACTAGAAGTAGAGTTACCAAGATCAAATCTCCATTCATTGATTGCTTCTCCTCTTAGGGTAGTTCCTGGAGGAATAAACCCAGAGTTAGAATCTGTAGTTAAGAGAAAATCTAAATTATAGTTACCTGAAGCAACTCGCTGAATATTGGTACTTAACTTTAGGTTAGAAAACAAAGAAGAATTAGAATTAAGGGAAGCAGATGCTTGCCCAAGAGTTAAGTTTGAAGCTTGGTGACTAACTACCCTGCCAGATGGCGAGACGACGATAAAAGCTGCGTCAAATTTATCTTCTAAAACTAAATCTTGCGTCTGTGCCTTAGCTGTTTCACTAGTCAGAAGAGTTACGCTTAAGGATAAACATGTGGCTGTCGCTACTAAAGTTACGCGATTAAAGATAGGCATAAAATTTCTTGGGAAGAGTGATAATTTAGATGGATTTCAAAAATGAAAAATAGTGCTAAGAGCCTATTTATTTAGATATATATAGCAAAACTTTTTCATGAAAACGATGTTTAACCACTAGACCTCTTGTATAAACATTTTTTTGCCTTACGCAAAGAGAACTATTTTTGCAAGAAGTCTAATGGCTATTCATTAAACTCCGTAGAATTCATAAAAAATAGTTATTTAATTTTGATAAATAGATTTAGTCTTAGTCGGAAATTTCACTTGTATTCTACCAAATGCATTTAAAAAGTCAATTGAATTTTGTCGAATAAATATTTTAAAAATTCTAGTAATTTGCTGTAATTGTATAAAAGAGACGTTGACAAAATACACTAACAAATAAAAAAGCTACTATTAATTAATATATTTTTTAATGCATTATTTTTTCAATCTGTCAATGTTTTAGAACTAAATTGACTAGAACATTGAATGGAGAGACTTTAGCTATTGCTGAGCCTGTTTTAATTAATTTTGAAAAAATAAAATTTCCCCTAGATCATAAAAGTCTTTATAAAAGTGCGAACTATGGAAATTGGGGGAACACTGAGTCAAGTCAAAACCTATTTAGGTGCTGGCTATTTATATGGGGTTGAGAAAGCTGTGTAGCGGATAGGGAAATTCTTGGATGCTCTACACTTCAAACCCTAAAACAGAAGTGTTTCCAGAGGGAATAAGACCGTGGTACTGTTTTACAAGCATACTAGTTTAGTAATAACTTCTATATTGCTCGGGGCGATCGCCATACCGAGCATTAACCTGGTAGCAATGAATCCGGCGAGGGCGCAAAAAATTGGTCAAAATGCACCACCAGGGCGAATTTCTAACGTCAAACCATCTGAGTCTGTCCCTTCCTATCCCGCTGTTGCACCACCACCACGAGTAAATCCCCTACCAGATCAGCGGGGAGTGGAAGAAAAGTTAATAGACACAGATTATCGTGTCAGTAACTTGTTGGGAGATTTTGCAGGTAATCTTTGGGTGGGTTCCTGGCGGGGATTATCTCGGATTGACCCCAACACGGGCAAGATTATCAGTCGCGTGAGTTTACCGAATGTGGCTATTGGTGCTTTAGCCCAAGACAAAGTAGGGCGTCTGTGGGTGGGAAGTTATGAGGGACTAATCCGGGTAGACCCCCGTACTAACGAAATTACAGCGCAGAATTTATTTTTACCTTCCAAACGGGTGTTATCGCTGTTGATTGATAAGCGGGGTTATTTGTGGACGGGAACTGATAACGGTTTAGCTTTAATTAGTCCTGATCAAGGCTTGATTATGACAACATTAAAAAATCTGCCTGGTGTGAGTGCTAACGCTTTGACGTTAGATGCTGAAGGTCATCTGTGGATTGGCACTCTTGATGGACTCGTGCGCGTTAACACTGCTAGTGCCACAATCGCCAAGCAAATCGGTGAATTACCAGGAACAACAGTACAAGCTTTAGCCATCAGCCCAGAAGGCTTAATTTGGGCAGGAATGCCTAATAATTTATTAGTGATTAACCCCAAAACCGGGGTGGTGCTGCGGTCTGTGACACGCTTACGGGGGCGTAATGTCACAGCGGTAAGATTTGCTAAAGATGGTAGTATCTGGGTCGGCACTAGCGATGGTTTGTTACGATTAAATCCAAATACAGGAGCTGTATTAGACGAAGTTGCTGGACTTCCTTCTAGCCGGGTTCTTGCCCTTGTACCCGACATTGGCAATAAATTATGGATTGGTACTAGTGAAGGTCTAGCTTGGCTAATGCCCAAAATGGGAAGTGCAAAACCACATCTTGCTTTCAGTCGGGCTGTTAAATGAGGGAGTGGTGAGTGGGGAGTGGGGAGTAGTGAAATTCCTTACTTTCTACTCCCTACTCCCTACTCCCTACTCCCTAATAAAAAAATGGCAGTAACTACCCAGCAATTAATTCAATGGAAACAACAAGGACGTTCAATTGTCGCGTTGACCGCTTGGGATTATGCGATCGCTCAACTGATCGACGCTGCTGGTGTAGACTTAATCCTTGTGGGGGATTCTATGGCGGTGGTGCTTGGGTATGAAACAACACTACCGATTAATTTAGAAGAGATGCTCTACCATGCCAAGGCTGTGCGTCGAGGAGTACAACGGGCGTTGGTGGTGGTAGATTTACCATTTTTGACATATCAAGAAAGTTTGCAACAAGCAATGCACTCCGCTGGGCGGGTGCTGAAAGAAACGGGCGCACAGGCGGTAAAGTTAGAGGGTGGTTATCCTGCGATCGCAGAAACAATTCATCGTTTGGTGCAAGCAGGAATTCCAGTTATGGGGCATGTGGGATTAACACCACAATCGATACATCAAATTGGCTTGCGACAACAGGGTAAAACTCAACAACAGGCACAGAGAATTTTAGATGAAGCGATCGCTCTTGAACAAGCGGGTGCATTTGCCGTAGTCTTAGAGCATATACCCGCAGATTTGGCAATGCAGATTACGCAAAAACTGAGCATTCCCACAATTGGTATTGGTGCAGGGCCACACTGCGACGGACAAATTTTAGTTACCTCCGATGTGATCGGACTTGCACAGAAGCATCCACCGTTTGCCAAAGTTTATACAAATCTGCGTGAGACAATTACTAAAGCTGTACAAGATTATGTCATGGAAGTGCAAGAGCGCAAGTTTCCGTAAAAGGGACTGGGGACTGGGGACTGGGGACTGGGGACTGGGGACTGGGGACTGGGGACTGGGGATTGGGGACTGGGGATTGGGGACTGGGGACTGGGGACTGGGTGTAAAATCGCTCATATTATGGTGGTTGCTCATTACCCACCACCAAATTTTAAAAAACTTTTCCCAGTACCCATATATTATCCAAAACAACGGGGAATTTCGTTATCAGAGTTCCCGTAGTAATCTAAAATTTCGTGAGTCCGCTTAACCATTGATTCCATTAAAATTGCCATGTTCTTTTTAACTGTCAATTGTTCTTGTGGTGAGACATAAGAAATTTCTGCAAGTAACAATCTTGTGATATCTTCATGCTCTCCCTCTTCATTAATGCCAGCGTGCAGTAACATGGGTTTATAGAATTCAGTAGGTAATTCTTTTGCATGACACTGCTGTTTAAACAATTCATGAAACATCTTGTCGTCTTGCTCAAACAGCAACAATGCCGCTTTAAATGTTAAAGGATGTTGGTAAGCAAACACTCCTAAACTAGAACAAACAGCAAAAGTCATTGGTAAAGGTTGCATCTTTTTTAGTTGTTCTGGTTTAATTCCAACACTACTTAAAGAATTCTCAATCAACCGATCATGATGCAACTCAGAAACATAAAAATCTCGCAAGATTTTTTGAGTAGTTGCTGATTCATAATTTGCTAAGGATGGAGCCAAAAGCATCGGACACAGATGAGTAACATGATAGGATTCCAATGCATAACCAATCAACTGTTCTTTAGTGATTGTTCCATCAGCCATTTTTTGCGAAAATAGTGAGGGCGGTAATTGTGCTTTCAAGTATTCCAAAAATCGGTATAATTCTCGATAAAATTGTTGTCCGCTAACTCCATGGGATTCAATCTTACTTTGAGTTTCTATCAAAAAACCACGACGTTCAAAGTCCATTAACAAATCAGGAATATCTTCTTGAAGTTCTGGACAAGCTTGAGCTAATTCCTTTAGTGATAATCCACCTATTTGCAAAAGCTTGAATAATTGATTTGTCTCTTCATAATATTCTGGTGGGATTGCTATAGAACATCCTTGGTCAAGATAACGAATCTCCACTTCGTTATCTCGAAAGTTCAAAATTACACCTTTTTTAAATAAAGGTTGCTGCAATAAAGTTTGAGTTACTATCATTATCATCTTCCTGATTTAATTTAAATAGTTCCGTGGGTTGAAGTCCCCCAGTTCTATAATCGGCAAGTTTTGTGTTGGGGCCAAATCCCCATTACAAAATTTAATTACGAATTACGTTAGCGCAGCGGTAGCGAGTCCTCGAGTGTCATTACGAATTACGAATTATTTAAATAATTGCTATGTGTCGCAGCAAATTATTAGTTCTAGTGTAGTGGTTCCAAATAGCTTGATAAAAGTTGTGATAAATCTCCCCAAACAGATGGGTTTGTCTTGCTAATCTCTGCTTTGTTGACTCATCAACGTGAGTTATTTCTTGAAAAATCCGGCGAGTTAAGCTTTCTGATTCGTGATTTAGTTTAGTGGTGAGCAATTTTTGAATTGATTGGATAAAACTTGAGTCCAGTTCCGCTTGTTTACAAAAATGAAGATAGGATTCAAAAGTTTTTAATTTTTTCTGAGTTAAAACTCCTAAAATACTTAATAAAAAGAGTGAGTCAAAATTTGCCCAATACATCAAACCATTACACATTGCCATTGTTTCTGTGAGTGGCATTGATTCTATCAACTGTTCCCGACTAATACCAATAGTATTAAGTGCTGATAGTAAAAACTCATCTTGCCCTTGCTCTTGATAGTAAAGTTCTTTAATTAGTGCTTGAACTTTTGTTGAGCCTTGGAAATTAAGTATCGGAGAATAAAAATAATAGTAGTGAGATAGTAAGTAATAATGCTCTATGGCAAAGCCATACAGTATATTAGTGGATAAATTTGATGTTAGCAAATTGCTTGCTTGACAAAAGGGATTTTGATCAAGCAATTTATTCGCTAAATCTTCTAAATCTAAAATTGCTTCTGTACTAGAATTAATCTTTAAATGGGCAAGATCGTCAATGAATCCTTGCTTATCTAAACTTTGAATAATTCCATTAATAACTTCGGGATTATGAGGAAAAACTTTTTGTTGTAACTCACTGAGGCTATGACTACCGTCCATCATCGAGAAAAGCTTTTGTAACCTTTCTCTTGATTGTTCGTTAAACTCAAAAGCCAAAAATCGCCCATTTTGCGAAAAAATCATCTGCCCTTGATAAAAATTAACTTGGCAAGCTAAGCGAGGATACATCGGTGTAATTTCTTGAGTTACTACAACGCTTTTAATTTGACTGGTGTTACTTTTATTAGCTGTAGATTGAGACATTGAAATATTTTCTCCCAAGATGTATTTATTATTTTATTTGAGCTATTTTCGCCTAAAAACCTTTACTTCTTAATAAGATAATTAAGAAGCAAAGGTGTTGAATCAAAAGAGTTTATAGAATCACCGGTGAATAAAGTGAGGTTATTTGCTGAAATGGAACTTACAGAATGACAATTGTATAAGGTAATGTAGTTTTACCTGTCAAAGTACAAGTAAAGACAGTGGGGTAAGTTAGTACAGTTGGGTAAATCAACCGTCCACCCGTTACACTTTCTAGTTCGTTGCTGCTGAGTTCGTTGAGGAAAGTTTCAGAATCTTCAAACAATTCAGCGCCTGTGTTTTTCAGTTCAGTAATTTTAAGTTTTGCCATTTGAATTACATCCAATAAATCGATATTGTTTGGGAAATCAAAGATTAGTATTTTTGATTTCTGAATATAGCTTAAGTGAATATAATTGGAATTAGCTAGGTTTTTTTATTGATAATTGAGACGTTAGAAAACTATTTTTGTCTCTTTTATAGTTTGTTGATATTTACGCGTTTTGATCAAATTGCTTTCTGTGTATCTTCTCTGTGAAAAAGCTGAAAATCTCCCAGCGTTCTTGGAGTTTTTTTTCATATTTTTACTGGCTTAATATTGAAACAGTTATGTCATCAAAAACTAGTAGAGTTACTAATTGGGTTTGTCAGTTCTGTTGCTAAACCAAAGCTTTCTCTTTGTTCAGAGGTCGTAAGGACGGGTTTATCAAGATTTTCGCGAGTGATTAGGGCATATCTGTTACAAGTCTTATAGATAACAGTATTAAACTATTCCAAATTCCAAATTCCAAATTAAATACTGTTACCCTGACTTAAACATAAGCTACGTATAGACACTCGTGGTATTAGACTCTAACATCCTAATAAAGTGAAATTTTAATGATTATTGTGGAGATTGCATAATGCTAACCGCTGCAAAAACATTGTCTGGTTTGATGGGTTTATGTGTCGGTGATGCGTTGGGTGTACCAGTAGAGTTTACTAGCCGCGTTGAACGCATCAAATCTCCAGTCACAAAGATGATAGGCTATGGCACATGGAATCAACCACCGGGAACTTGGTCGGATGACAGTTCTTTGACGTTTTGTTTAGCAGAGAGTCTTTGTAGAGGATATTCTTTAGATACGATCGCAAATTCCTTCTGGCGGTGGTACAAAGAAGCATACTGGACTGCGCGTGGAGAACTATTTGATATTGGTCAAACCACCCATGCTGCAATTATGCGTTTAAAGCAAGGGGTTTTACCTCATCAAGCAGGTGGCAAAGTAGAGAACAGCAATGGTAACGGTTCCTTGATGAGAATTTTACCGATGGCTTATTGTCATAGAATCTTTACTTTAGGCGAATTGATTTGGCGGGTGCATGACGTTTCGGCGATTACTCATGGTCATGCGCGATCGCAAATGGCCTGTGGCATTTATATTAGTATTGCAGTGGCATTATTAGAAGGGGCTGACCTACAAACAGCATATTTGCAAGGGTTAAAAGACATTAAAGAGATTTATTCTGTCGGTGAATATATTTTAGAAAGACCCCACTTTGGTAGAGTTTTTAGTGGTGAGATTGCCAAGTTACCAGTAGAAGAGATTAGTTCTGGGGGCTATGTAATTGATACTTTAGAAGCATCCTTATGGTGTTTATTGAATAGCTCATCCTATTCTGAAGCAGTACTCAAGGCTGTTAACTTAGGTGGCGATACCGACACTACCGCTGCTGTTACTGGTGGCTTAGCAGGGATTTACTACGGAGTCGAAGCTATTCCCCAACAATGGATAGAGCAAATAGCTCGTAAACAAGACATCATTAATTTAGTAGAGCGTTTTGCAAGGGCTGTTTACAGCTAATATGCGTAACTTCCTCTCCACTATTGATGTCTCGTTAAAATTAATAGCAAATTATATGGAAAACTCTTTTACTGCGGTATTTGAAAAGATAGATGAGTGGTATATTGGCTACGTTCAAGAGTTGCCTGGTGCAAATGCTCAAGAGAAAACTCTCGAAGAAGCAAGAGAAAGTCTACGAGAAGCAATAGAGTTAATTTTACTGTCAAATCGCGAACTTACAGAGCAACAACTCTCTGGTAAAAATGTTGTCCGTGAAAAGATTACCGTTCAAATATAGTGAAAAGACGTGACTTGATTCGTCATTTAGAAAATAACGGCTGTCTATTTCTACGGGAAGGTGGAAAGCATACAATTTACTAAGCTGTTCCACATATAACTTGCATAATTAGGGCGGGCAAGATGCCCACCCCACAAGAGTTTTATTTAATTTGATTATGTAATTTAGATGTTTTTTAGCTTACAATCCTGTAAACAATAGGACAACAGCAGTTCCAAGGCATACAGAGATTGTTGAGATTTTAGCTAGCAAAATTTGCAAAGATTTGGATATTTCCTCACCCTAACACAGCTTAGTAGGTTGGAGAGCTACTGTGTTAGTGAAGTACAATAGTAGGCGATCGCTGTAATTGTTGAATCTTCGGGTGAAACAAAAAAATATTTATACAAGAGGTCTAGTGTGCATCCGTTCCTCAGTTTCAGAAGGATCTGCTACTTCAAAAAACAGTTGCAATGCTTCAATCAGATTATTTCGTGCTTCTTCTATCGTGTCTCCCTGGCTGGCTATATCGAGTTCGGGGCATAGTGATACATAACCGTCTCCCTCCCGTTCAATAATGCCAGTGAGTTGTTTTGTTTGCTTCATTATGTATCTTTGGTTGAGATAGAGTTATCAATTTCGATTGTATGTCAACCTCTTCCCTTGCAAAGACGCTACGCGAACGGGAAATTAAAATAACTGATTAGTTATAGATATCTCGATAAATAGTAATTTACTATTTTAAACTGCTGCTCGCTCAGTCAAAGTATTATATAAAGCAAAGCTAGTAATTTTTTTCAGCACAAAAGCGTCATTCTCCTTAATTAAATCCCCAGTACAAACGACTGGCAGCCTCTGGTGATAAGCAGTTCGAGCTTGGTTATATTCAGATTCACTCAGAGAAAGGTAAATTTGACGAGGCTTGCCGACAACAAAGCCAATAATTGAGACATTACCAGGATGATTTGGTTCTGCTAGTCTAATCACCATCCCGTGGATTTCGGTATTTGGGATTTTTGTAATCAAATCGCTCAAAATGTCTAACTGAGAGCGAACTTCAACTGTTTCTATAATTGCCAAAATCTCAGCCATCCGTAGTACATAAGACCTGATTCCAGGATTGAGAGGTAAAGTAATATCAAATTCTTCACCAGAATCAGTTGTTTTAATCCAAACTGATTCTTTATTGTCAACCTGACTCTCTTTCTTCCAACCTTTTGCTTGAAGATAAGATGTTAATATCTGAGGGTCTAAATTAGAGAGAATATCTGGGTCACGCACAGTAACTATCATATTGGTTCTCCTCTAGCAATTCGTTGCATTAGAGCTTGCAAAACTTCAACACTGAAAATATTTTGACGAGGTAAATAAACAGTGACAGTGCTTTGATTTTCAGTTGGTGGTTGACCGCATATCGACACCCAGTAAGCACAACGCTTCAAGCAAAGTTCCGTTTCCGATTGTTGTAAGCATAGCTAAATTCCTCTTTCTGGGTAGTGATGTACATTCAAATCAAATTTATTCTTTATTCTAGATTCTTGAGGCGATCGCGCAAATTTTCTAATGCCAGTGAGTTGTTTTGTTTGCTTCATTATGTATCTTTGGTTGAGATAGAGTTATCAATTTCGATTTTAAGTCATTGCTCAATCAGATCCCCGACCTTTCAAAAAAGTCGGGGTTCTTGTCGCTTACGATAAATTTTCTCTTCTTCTCATTTTTCTCTCCTCCCCAGCCTATAGCCCCTAAAAAAATCTGTTACCAAAACTGCAACCACAGATGAGTCCGCTAGCTGCACTCATAAAATCAACATAAAGTTTCAGCAATATTACTGGCGACAAGTAAATAATTTACTAATGAGCGGAATTGATGCCGACAGGATAGGGCTGTAAATAATCACTGATTGAGGGTGTAAGGCTAAAGAATGAAGAGAAGTGCAAAGTCTCAACGAGTTTGCTGGTGGTTTCTACCAAAATTGACCCGCTACAGTTTAACTTTATTGCTAAGTGCGGTAATGCTTGCTGATGCTGTGGGGGCGACACCGAGAAACCGAGGGTTGCAGATTGCACAACAACCAGAAACCACTCAACAAAATGCCACTCGCGCTGCTGCGGAACGACTTACGCAAGAAGGGCTGAAACTTTATCAACAAGGAACAGCAGAATCACTGCGACAAGCAATTGAGAAATTGCAAGAAGCACTCAAGCTTTGGCGACAAGTGGACGATAAAGCAGGGGAAGCAATCACACTTCTTGGTATGGGCAAAGTCTACGACTCATCAGGAGAAAAGCAACAAGCTCTTTCATACTACAACCAAGCTTTAACAATACTCCGTGCAGTCGGGCACAAGGGAGGGGAAGCCACCACCCTCACCAGTATTGGCTTAGTCTACTCTGATTTAGGAGAAAAACAAGAAGCGCTCAAATACTTCAACCAAGCTTTACCCATAACCCGTGCAGTCGGGGACAAGGGAGGGGAAGCTACCACCCTCAACAGTATTGGCAGTGTCTACTCCTCATTAGGAGAAAAGCAACAAGCTCTTTCATACTACAACCAAGCTTTACCAATATTCCGTGCAGTCGGGAACAAAGCAGGGGAAGCCACCATCTTCAACAATATTGGCTTTATCTACTCCTCATTAGGAGAAAAGCAACAAGCTCTTTCATACTACAACCAAGCTTTACCAATACTCCGTGCAGTCGGGAACAAAGCAGGGGAAGCCACCATACTCAGCAATCTTGGCTTAGTCTACGATGATTTAGGAGAAAAGCAACAAGCTCTTTCATACTACAACCAAGCTTTACCCATAACCCGTGCAGTTGGGGACAAAGTAGGGGAAGCCACCACCCTCGTTGGTATTGGCAGTGTCTACTACTCATTAGGAGAAAAGCAACAAGCTCTTTCATACTACAACCAAGCTTTACCAATACTCCGTGCAGTCGGAGACAAGGGAAGGGATGCCGCCACCCTCAGTAATATTGGCTTAGTCTACGATGATTTAGGAGAAAAGCAACAAGCTCTTTCATACTACAACCAAGCTTTACCAATACTCCGTGCAGTCGGGGACAAAGCAGGGGAAGCCACCACCCTCAATAATATTGGCTTAGTCTACTCCTCATTAGGAGAAAAGCAACAAGCTCTTTCATACTACAACCAAGCTTTAACAATACTCCGTGCAGTCGTGGACAAGGCAAGGGAAGCCGGCACCCTCAACAATATTGGCTTAGTCTACTCCTCATTAGGAGAAAAGCAACAAGCTCTTTCATACTTAAACCAAGCTTTACCAATACTGCGTGCAGTCGGGGACAAGGCAGGGGAAGCCACCACCCTTTACAGTATTGCTTTTACAGAACGCAACCAAGGCAACCTCAAACAAGCCCTGACTCAAGTTGAAGCTGCTATTAAAATTATTGAAGATTTACGTACCAAAGTTGATAGTCAAGAACTACGCGCTTCTTACTTTGCATCAAAGCAAGACGTTTACAAATTCTACATCGACTTGCTGATGCAGTTGCACAAAAAAGACCCAGCCAAAGGATACGATGCAATTGCACTGCAAGCAAGCGATCGCTCCCGCGCCCGTGGTTTAATTGAACTACTAACCGAAGCAGATATAGACATCAAAAAAGGCATTGACCCAAAACTTTTAGCAGAAGAAACTAGTTTGCGATCGCAAATCGATGCTCAAGAAAAATTATTATCAGAACTATCATCTAAAAAAGAAACCCCAGAACAAGTTTTAACCAACACCAAACAAAAAATCCAAGACTTACTCAAACAACAGCGAGAACTTCAGCTAAAAATCCGTGCCAATAACCCTGAATATGCTGATTTGATATATCCCAAACCTCTGACTCTCAAAGAAATTCAGCAACAACTAGACAAAGACACACTGCTATTGCAATATTCTTTAGGTGAAGAACGTAGCTATCTTTGGGCAGTCACACCCAACTCACTCAATAGCTATGAACTGCCAGGACGCGAAAAGATAGACAAAGCAGCCAAGAATTTATACAACAATTACCTAAGAAATGTTGGATACCAGGGAGTTTCCCCAGAAGACACAGCGAAAGCTGCTAACGAACTCAGTCAATTAATTCTTGCGCCTGTTGCTGATAAGTTGGGGCAAAAACGCCTCGTAATTGTTGGTGATGAAGCTTTACAATACATTCCCTTTGCAGCCTTAACTACATCAACCAAATCGGCAGATGGTTCAGATTATCAACCATTGGTAGTCAACCATGAAATTATCTCTCTACCATCCGCCTCCACCATTGCCATTCTCCGCAAACAAACCAAAGGACGCACAAAAGCACCCAAAACCCTCGCCATCCTTGCAGACCCAGTGTTTAACGCTAACGATGAGCGGGTCACTGGCAAACCCTCGAATGCTGGTAACAATAACATTGACCTGCAACTAGAAAACTCTACCCTGAAGCGGTCTACCAGAAACATCAACCGCAGCGATATTCAAAGACTCGAAGGTACAGAAAAAGAGGCTAAAGAGATTCTCAAACTTGTCTCACCCTCAGAGAACATTCAAGCGTTTGGTTTTGACGCTAACTACAACTGGGCTACCAATAAGCAACTAAGTCAATATAAGATGCTGCATTTTGCTACCCACGGTTTCCTAGATAGCACTGAACCGGAGTTATCAGGAATTGTTCTTTCGTTGATAAATAAACAAGGTAAGTCCCAAAGAGGCTTTTTGCGACTTGCTGATATCTTTAACCTCAACTTCCCAGCGGAATTGGTGGTGCTGAGTGCTTGTGAAACCGGGCTAGGTAAGGAAGTGAAAGGAGAAGGACTAGTAGGATTGACAAGGGGATTAATGTATGCTGGTGCAGCGCGGGTGGTGGTGTCTTTATGGAATGTTGATGATGAGGCGACATCGCTCTTGATGAGCCAATTTTACAGCCAAATGTTGCAGCAAGGGAAGACTCCTGCTGCTGCCCTGCGAGCCGCACAACTCAAAATGTGGTCACAAGAACAATGGCGTAACCCCTATTCTTGGTCAGCTTTTACCCTGCTAGGTGAGTGGCGATGAACATCGGAGACGCGGAGACACGGAGACACGGAGACGCGGAGACGCGGAGAAACTTTCATTTACATTCCCCGCGTCACTGCGTCCTCTTAATTCCCCACTCTCCACTCCCTACTCCCCACTCCCCATTAAAGCGAAGAAGACAAGGAATAAACCTGACCATCAATTAATAGTCTTGTGATGCCTTTGGCTTGCAAATGAGTACGAGCCTTATGCAACATTTTACTATCGGGGACTTTGATGACGCGATCGCGTTTGGTAGAGAAACGCTTTGCTACTCGATGGTTATCAAAAACTGGTAGAGTTCTCTGCTGAGTTTCGATGACGGGAATTTGTCCTAAATCACCAAAGTCTTTGAGTGGTCGAGTGATTAATTCTGAAGCCCTGTCTATCACCAAATAGCAAGTTTTTGGTAAATGGGCTGCCGACAATGGTAAAACTTGAACTGGTGCTTCTCCTGGTCTGCGTCTTGTGACTAAAGGTTGGTGGTCTTCAAAGTCCTCATCCTCATATTCCTCATCCTCATAGTCTTCATCATCTAAATCTTCATCCTCTAAATCGTCTAAATCCTCTGCTTCATCTAGCAAGTCTTCACCCAGCATGTTAGCGATGACGGTCGCTTCTGGACGTTCATTCGCTAGCATGGGGCTGGGAATGCTGGCTATTTCCGGCAGCCTTTGCTTAGGTTCTTTGGTTTCGGCTGGTTCGGCTACTCGTAGCTTCGGTTTTTCCGTAGCTGAGGAACGCCGTCGCACCCTTCTAATGGCGGAAATTTCTTCTGTGGTCTCTTCTTCAGATTCAGGTTCTGCTGCAACTACAGACGGTTGTGGTTCAACCTTCGGTAACTCTGCGCGGTGGCTGTCGCTGCTGGGCTGTTCTACTTCGGGTTGCGGTTGACTCAACAGAGGTAACTGTTCATAGTTTACTTGTGCCCTGCCTTCAGGAGTTCTTGCAGCCCGCTTGAGGGAAACGAGATACTCGTACTCATCTTCTGGCAAGGTACTTTTAAGCAAGCGACTAATTGTTGAGTTACTCACATCGTAACGTTCTGCTAAAGTTGAGGTTGTTTCAGCAGTCTCTCGATATAACTTAAGAATTTCTTGCTTGTCAGAATCTGTTAGTTTTCTCACGGTAGATACCAAAAATCTGTGCTAAGCTCTTTTTCTGGAACTGGTACGCCGCGATCGCCTTAATGATGCGTCATATTCTAAAACAGCGCCCATGCCGAATAACACTCCACTAAATACCCAAAACACTTCTAATATCTCCCCACTTTGGTAGTTAGGTCCCTGAGCAAATTTGAACCACATATCTGCAATGTAGAGCGAAAATGCTGCCGCTGCAATCATTCGCCAAGACTGGGAAACCCGTCCTCCCCAAAAGGCTAGCAGCAGAGTGGTGGCAATAATTAACAAAAGTACATCACAAACCACATAAAACCAATTCAAACTAGCAACTAGCAGTTCTGTAGATGTTGCCTGCTGCATGGAAATCCACCATGCTAACAAACTACCAAACATGCCAATTGCCAGCACGATTAGCCATTGCCATTTTTCCAGATTGATGCGTCTGGAGGTCACAGCTAAAATCATGCCTGCACCCAGAAATAGATAATTCAATACAAAAAATATATCGCTTACAGACACATCGGGTTCTTCTTTTAAAACGATTTCGGTATAGCCGAAAATGATTCCCCCTACGAAATAGGAAAGCATACCTAAGCCAATAGAGAGCCACACATTTCGACCGCTGACAATTTGTGGACTAAGCCAGTTCCTCAAGCATAAGACACAAGCACTCAGATAAGCTAAGGCTTCAAAAATATTTGTCCCGATCACATACCACTCGGCCCGGCTTTCTGTACCATCTGCTAAAGGAACTTTGGCACTAAACAACAAAAAGTATAACAGTGTCAGCACGGCCCAGCCAATATTAGCTAAGACGATATTACTAGTTGTGAAAATGGATTTGGCAGGAAATGAATTGTTGTAAGATTTATTCATAAATTACTTGATTATGTAAATACACTCTGGCAGTGTGTAACTAGACAGTGGGGCTTTTGAGCAATACACGATTGTTACTGCCACAGTTTACTCAGTGGAGATTGATTTAGCCAACTGATAAACAACGATCGCTCACCTTCTGGCATGTCTTCTAAGCGATAAATCACCTGACGGGCAAAATTGGCGTTACCAAAATGAGCCTTTCCGAGTCGATGCAGTTCTTGCAAGAGGCTAATCACATGATTTTCTTGCCAGGCAGGCAGTTTGGCTGCTTGCAAAGGATCAGTAGATACTAAATAATGAACTGTTTCTGGGGTAGATATTTGAGGCAGTTGCTTCTGTCGTAATGCTTCGGCAATATCTTTCTCGAATAATACTGCTTGCCGATTGCCTAAAAGTTCTTCAACGTCGAAGTAAACAGCTTGTAGCAACAAAATACTCGCTTGGATCAAAATCCCCGTTTTATTATGGCTGCCTGTATCACCATCTAACTGCTCTAAACGAATTTTACCCCAAACGCTAAAACGTTCTGGTTCTTCCAGCAACACACAGGCTTTACCTCGATTATCAGTCAACTCCCGCCATAAAGCTCTAGCTTCTTCCTCTTGACTAGCTTTAAACACACTAATCAAACGAAAAGTCTGCCCCTGATAATTGAGGATCGGCACTTGCTGATCCCTTTTTGGGTGCTGAATGCTTGATATTTCAACATCCTGCCGTTTGAGAATAAACATGGCACTAGCAAATAACTCCTCAGGCTAATTCGTAATTCGTAATTCGTAATACTTCGACTTCGCTCAGTACAAGTTCGTAATTCATAATTCGTAATACTTCGACTTCGCTCAGTACAAGTTCGTAATTCATAATTTGCAATTCGTAATGATGCTCGTTGTTTGCAATCACTACTGTTACTGCTGACGCTAGTGTAATTCGTAATTAATACATACAGCAAAAGACTTGATATAAGTAATTTCCAATACTTTACCCTGTTCTTCAAAGAATCCTTACAAGCGACAATGCTACTTAACAAGGGTAGTCCTACCTCCAGCTTTCTTTCACTAGCGACTTGGATCTTAGCCTTGTCAGTGGCAATCTGCAATTTTCGATTGCTTCTTAGTAGAGAGAACGGTATAATTGTAGAGATGACTCATTTAAGAGCCAACATTTTGCTGTGGGCGCGTAGCTCAGTTGGATAGAGCATCCGCCTTCTAAGCGGATGGTCGCAGGTTCGAATCCTGCCGCGCCTGTTTCAAGTAAATATTAAATTTCGGAGCAACTAGAGATGCTTTCTTCCCCTACCACGCTCACAACTTTGCCCGAAATCATCGATGGCTTGCCAAATATTTCTGGTTGGGAAACAGAAGTACTTTCGGTAGTGAATCATCGTGAACCTGTTTTTTTACCAACAACGAATATTAAGTTAGAAGATGTTAATGCTGTGTTTGCGATCGCTTTGCATATGCACCAGCCGACAATACCCGCTGGATATGGTGGTTCACTCATCAGCAATTTACAATACATGTTTGAGCATCCCCATGAGGGAGATAATTACAATGCAGGGCCTTTCGCTAATTGTTACAGCCGCATGGGTGATTTCATTGTTGAACTTGTCTCTCAAGGCTGCAACCCACGTGTAATGTTGGATTACTCTGGTAATCTTTTGTGGGGACTCAGGCAAATGGGACGCAATGATATTCTTGACAACCTCAAACGTATTACTTGCGATCGGGCCTATCAACCTTATGTAGAATGGCTGGGTACAATGTGGAGCCATGCTGTTGTTCCTTCGACTCCCATCCCAGATATTAAGTTACATATCATTGCATGGCAACATCACTTCGCTGCGCTTTTTGGTTGGGAAGCATTAGCGCGAGTCAAAGGGTTTTCACCGCCAGAAATGCACCTACCAAATCACCCTGATACCTTCTTTGAATTTGTGAAAGCGCTCAAAGAATGTGGATATCGCTGGCTACTGGTTCAAGAACATTCAGTTGAAACACTCAGCGGTCAATCTCTCAGCTATAAACATCTACCACATCGCCTGATTGCTCGCAATTCTCAAGGGGAAACAATTAGTATTACTGCCTTAATTAAAACTCAGGGTTCAGATACTAAATTAGTCGGTCAAATGCAGCCTTATTATGAAGCCAAAACCTTATCTAAACAACAAGTGGGAAATACGTTAATACCACCTATCGTCTCACAAATTGGCGATGGCGAAAATGGCGGTGTTATGATGAATGAATTTCCGAACGCTTTTAAACAAGCTTGGTGGGAAATGGCGCATCATGGCGGAGGAAAAACAGGTGTTGTGGGGATGTGCGGTACAGAATATTTAGAATTAATTGAGGCTGCTGGCTGCAAACCTGAAGACTATCCAACTTGCCAGCCAGTCGGACAACATCATATTTGGCAACGAGTTTCATTAGATAATCATCAATCTGAAACTGTAGAGCATGTTATTCAAGAATTAAAGCAAAACAATCCAAATTTTCACATGGATGGCGCTTCGTGGACAAATAGCATTAGTTGGATCAAAGGATATGAAAATGTGCTGTCTCCCATGAATCAACTGAGTAGTTTATTTCATCAAAAGGTTGATTCGTTACTACAAAATAACTTAGCAGAATCGGTTACAAGAGAACCTCGCTATCGTGATGTTTTATTGCATAACCTTTTGCTGCAAACAAGTTGTTTTCGTTATTGGGGACAAGGTGCTTGGACTGATTATGCCCGTGAAATTTATCAACGTGGTGAGAAGTTGTTACAAACGACGTTTTAGAGGATGTTTGAAAAGTTAATTTTCTTGTATCCCGGCGATTAGAAATCGCGCGCCAGTTGCTTCAAGTCGGCAAAGCCGCCCAACGCACTGGCTTGGCTACACAGACAAAACCCACCTCCGTGGGTTTGAAAGATATAACTTTTGGTTAGTCCACGGAGTTGAACTAAGCTTTGTGTATTAGCGAATTCTATTCGCCCAAAACTTTTAACCAGTTCCGTGGGTTTAAGTCCCCCGGTTCTATAACCGACAAGTTTTGTGTTGGGGTCAAATCCCCATTACAAAACTTAATTACGAATTACGAATTACGAATTACGAATTACAAATTACAAATTATTTAAAACATCCTCTTAAATTCGGTGCCACGCTTGACTGTTAAACTAAGGGTAATAAAATTTCAAATTCTGTGCCTGAACCCAGGTGAGAACGGAAGTTTATTTTACCTCCATGTCTTGCCATAATAATTCGATAGCTTGCTGTTAGGCTAGTTTGTTTACTGGCGCTTTTTTCTATAGAGAGAGACTCGATAATTTGCTGTTGCAATTCTGGAGAGATGCCAGGGCCATTATCAGTAATGCGAATCGCTACCCAACGAGAATCTGGTGCTGCATCTAGATTACATGCTTTTTGGGAAATTACCTCTGTAGTAATTTCTATTTTGGGTTTGTTAGTGGTGTTTTTAACTTCTAAATGTAACTTTTGTCGGACTCCTTCATTTAGTAGATTATCCACTGCTTCGCTTAATATGTTCATTAATATTTGGTTCAATTGTCCCACAAAGCCATACACTGGAGGTAAATGACCATAGCATTTAACGATTTCAATTTCTCCTTGTAGACGGCTATTAATTAATAAAACAATACTATCTATGCAAGCATGTAAATCTAGTGGTTTGGGATAAATTTCATCAATATGACAGAAATTTTGTAAGCTAGTAACAAGTTTTTTTAATCTTTCGGCTCCAGTGCGGATACTAGCAAGTGCTTGTGATAAATCTTGTTCTAAAAAATCAAACTCTATTTCTTCTTTAAGATCAATAATTTCTAGAGCAGGTGATGGTAATTGTTTTTCGTAACCTGCTATGAGTTTGAGCAAGTCTTGAGTGTAGCTTGAGACATAAGTGATGTTACCCCAAATAAAACCTACAGGGTCTAAAATTTCGTGTGCTACCCCATCTACCAAACGCCCTAGACTCGCCATTTTATCATTTTGAATCATTTGAGCTTGGCTATGTTCATAGCGGATCAGATTTTCGATACCTCGAATTTGCCAAGCAGTAATATTTAATTCTTGGACATCTAGTAAGCTGTAACCAGATGCTGTTTGTACTACTATTGGTTCTGCTAAAATTTCTGGCGATCGCTTTAAACTCAGTTGCATCGCAGTTAAAATCGATGTTGTATCAGGAAGCAGTAATATTGTTGTTCGCCCATAACTGTAGAGAACTTCCAACGACTCTTGATGAAACAACTTTTCTCCATGAGGACGAATCAAAAACTCTAGCAGTCGCCGCCGTGAAATCATGCCAAAAAACTTCCCCTGTTCTAGCAAAATTACTCCAGGTAACAAGGGGTATTTATCAAAAAAATTAGCCACTTCTGCACCAGTACAGCTAATTTCTACCTGGAAGTTGTACATGGAAAGTTCTTGGAGAGTTGATTCTAGAACAAGATCGCGATCGCTACCTACAGACACAAATGGCGGTGAGATTTGGCAAGTTAATTCTTCTGGCACTAGACACCCTGGTTTTTATAGAGACAGGCAATCAATCAGCTAACATTTTAGCGATACTTTCTAAAAAATCAAGCTCTTAATTGCTTTAAACTTCTAGTCAGTAAGGGTTTGATGCTAATTAAACGTGATTGTTAATTTTGTTTCAAAAACAGTTTTATAAATGTCTTACGTATAAAAATCTTCATAAAATTATACAATTTATACTCCATTACTACTTAAGTACTGCTGTAAAATCTGCCAACAGCATAAGTTGACGATAATTCCATCTGTGTGAAGAAATATAAATTTAATCTAGTAGCGCGTCAAGGTTAAAATGGTGTAATAGCCGCAGGTTAGATTGAGGAACGTAGACGCCTGAAGGGCGGCTTTCCGCAGCGTAAATCAACACCTAGATACATGTTGGGTTTTGCTCCGCTCAATTCAACCTACAATTTTTTTGCAACATTTAAGGATAGACACGCTGCTATAAATCGGCATCAACTAAGTAGGCTTCTATCTCTAGAGAGATTTTTTATAGAAAAATGAATCATAAGTCGTCATAGCTGTTAGACTTTGGTCTTGCAGTTTTAAAATTTTTGTAGTAGAAAATCACCAAAGCTCAGATTTAAATGCTCAAAATACTAAAACCACAGTATGGGGACAATCAAAGGCGATCGCCAAATGTTGAATAACTGTAAATCATTGATGAAAATCTGACTGAGTTAGCATCCTGCCAAAAGAATTACTGTAAGTATAAACATAGATAATTCAGCATCATCTAGCTAGCTACTTGCTCTATGGAATCGGAACCATTTCGGAAGTCAGACTATCTTATGACTAGTCATCCTCAGTAAATAAACTCACGTAAAAATCACTATCCAGGATGAGGTCAAGGTTGGTGGTGCTTCAGCGGTACTATAAGACCAAATAATTGTCTAAAAGATATTTAATTTTGCTAATCTGCTTTTGATCCCCGTTTAGATAGAATGACTAGGCAGAACCCTAAAACTCCAAACCGCTTTTGACTGCGACACCCATGAATCAACTGAACAATGGTTTTACAATATTTCTCAGTCTGCTAGTCGAGGCGATACCTTTTTTGCTGCTTGGGGTTTTACTCTCTAGTTTGCTGCTATTTTTTGTTGATGAACGCAAATTAGTGGAAAAAATGCCCAAAAATCCACTGCTAGGTGCTTTATTTGGCAGCTTAATTGGCTTTTTGTTTCCGGTGTGTGAGTGTGGCAATGTGCCAGTGGCGCGGCGATTGCTGATGCAGGGAGTACCCACACCAGTAGCAATTGGTTTTTTGCTAGCAGCACCGACAATTAACCCGATTGTAATTTGGTCAACTTGGACTGCATTTCGAGATCAACCAGAAATAGTAGTCTTACGAGTCGTGTTTTCCTTATTAATCGCTACAATTGTAGGTTTTGTTTTCAGTTTTCAAAAGGACTTACATCCTATCGTTCAACCTGCTATTAGTCGTTATTTGAAATACAGTTCCCCCTCGAAAACATCTTCTAAACACCGCCAGGGAGGTTATGAAATACAACAGCAAGCAGCAACACCCAATTTGTTACAATCTGGGACTTATATTCTAGGAGGAAAAGCAGGCACACCAATCCGAGTAGATAGCGATTTAATGCAAACAAATCCATCCACTAGTTTTAGTAAACCCCTCCCGGATAAACTGCATCTATTGTTGGATAATACTATTCAGGAATTACGAGAATTGGGAGCAGTGATGGTTATTGGCAGTGCGATCGCAGCTGCTATTCAAGTACTAGCTCCTCGTGAATGGATACTTAGCTTAGGTGCTGGCCCCATCAGTTCAATTATTGCCATGCTAGTACTAGCAGCAGTGGTGTCAATTTGTTCTACAGTCGATTCATTCTTTGCTCTATCTTTTGCCTCAACTTTTAGCAGTGGTTCACTACTGGCATTTCTAGTCTTCGGGCCAATGGTAGACATCAAAGGTATTGGTTTGATGTTATCAATATTCAAGCCAAAGGCGATATTTTACTTATTTGTTTTAGCAGCACAATTAACGTTTTTGTTCACACTTTTTGTTAATTTGCATGTCATTTAAAAATTTGTCCTTTGTCATTTATCCTACGAATTACGCGCTTCGCAGCGGTAGCGAGTCCTCGATAGCGTTAGCGTAAAGCCTACGGCATAGCTTCGCTTAGAGCGACATAGGAGCGTCGCGTCATTACGAATTACGAATTACGAATTACGAATTATTTAATGACTCTTGATTAACAAAATGACTAATCCAAAACCCAAATCTCAAATCCCAAATCGCTTACTTCCCTGGCTGGATGTCTTCGCAATTACAGCTTTGGGTATTTTGATGGTGAAATACTGGTTAACTGGCAAGCTGAATTTGTTAATTCACCCAAATTACTTTTGGTTAGCAATACTGGGTGGCTTCAGTTTGATTGTGATTGGAATTTTAAAGGCGCAAGACCTTTGGCTGCGGCGGCGTCGTGATTTGACGCCAAATGTGCAGCACTTTACCTTATTTCCTCCTGGTTGGGGTAGTGGTTTGCTATTGGCAACAGCGATTTTGGGTTTCATCATCACACCTCAAGTTTTTGCCAGTGATAAGGCACTCCAGCGAGATGTAACTGATTTATTGGGAACAACACGCGTCAAACCCCAAGCATTTCGGGCTACTATTCGCCCAGAAGAGCGATCGCTTGTAGATTGGGTACGTACCGTGAATGTTTATCCAGAACCAGATACATATACAGGGCAAAAAGTCAAGGTTCAAGGATTTGTCATCCATCCACCAAATATAGGCAAAGAACATTTATTCTTGGCGCGATTCGTCCTTACTTGCTGTGCAGCAGACGCTTATCCCATAGGATTACCCGTAAAAATAGAAGGGAATCGGGATCAATACCCCCCTGATAGCTGGCTAGAAATAGAAGGAAAAATGATGACGGACACTGTAGCAGGTGAACGCAAACTTACCATTGCTGCTGCCTCCATTAAAAAGATTCCCCAACCGAAGAATCCTTATAGTTATTAGTTTTTTGTCCTTTGTAAATGACCAATGACCAAATCTAAAGCTTTTATCCAACCACTAGATCGGATAGCGATCGCACTCATGTTATTACTGAGTCTGCTGATTGGAATCATCATCTTACAAGGTGATGTGGTGACGGCTCGTGTCCGCGATTTTAGTTGGCAGAATCAACAAATCGGTGCGGAGGATCTCTCTTTTACCCTCACCTTTAGCCGTCCAATGGACAAAAAAAGCGTAGAAGATAGTCTGAAGGAAGCAATAGATCCACCACTAGCGGGGAAAGTGAGTTGGGCAGGGCGACGGATGGTGTATACACTGCGGACACCAGCACCTTATGGCACGAATTATCAACTGAAATTGCAGGGAGCCAAAGATAAGTTTGCTGAACAAGAAGGCAAAAAAAGGATAATGCAGCCCTTTACGGGTAATTTTCGGACGCGCGATCGCGTCATCCTTTACGTAGGTGCTGATCAACAAAACCAAGGACAGTTAGTTCTCTACAACCTCACTCAAGAGCAAAAAAAGGTACTTACCCCCAAAGACTTGATTGTTATGGACTTTGAGCCATATCCCAATGGGGAAAAAATCTTATTTTCTGCCCGCACCACCAAAAATCAAGACATACTTTCGGCTCAACTTTACACAGTCACAACAGGTATTTCTGGAAAATCTGGAAAGCCAGCAGAATCAGCCAGCAAAGTTGACTTGATTTTAGATAACAAAGACTATCAAATTCTCAAATTTGATTTATCGCCCGATGGACAAACCATTGTAGTTCAACGGGGAAATAAAGCTAATCCCAATGACTTTGGGCTGTGGTTTCTGCCAGCCAACAGCGACGCTTCCCAAGAACAACCTACCCCTAAACGCTTGCAAAGCCAACCGGGAGGAGACTTTACGATCACACCGGATAGCAAAGCCGTGGCAGTTGCCCAAGGACAGGGGGCAGCAATTCTACCCTTACAAGGTGATGCTACTAAACCTCTAGATTTCTTGCCGCAGTTTGGTTTAGTGCAAGCATTCTCCAAAGATGGCTCTCAAGCAGCGATGGTAAAATTTAATACAGATTATACGCGAGATTTGTTTTTGGTGACAAACCAAGGCATACAGAAACCACTCTTAAAAACCACAGGCACAATTATCAGTTGTCAATTTGATACAGCTTCGCCCACCCTCTACTGCTTACTGACACAGCTAGTATCGAAAGAGCAATATATAGAACAGCCTTATGTCGTAGCAATCAATCTCAAAACTGGACAACAGAAACCATTGCTAGTCCTACCACCAGATCAGCGAAATGTGCAAATGAACTTATCTCCCGATGGTTTGGGCTTATTATTCGACCAAGTAGTATTACAAGAAACCACTGCTTCGTCACCTGCAAACATTGTGAAAAATGATGATGGCGAAGCGATCGCCACTAGTAGTTTATGGTTAATGTTATTGTCTCCTGTGGCTGATGCCGACACTGAAGATATTCAACCAGCACAATTACCTTTAGTTGGTTTTCGCCCTCGTTGGCTACCGTGAGACTCTCTACTCCCTACTGCCCATTTTTAAAATAGAATTGTAGTTGAGCGATTGCGAGAGAAACTGCGTCAAGCTAGAAAGAATCAAGCGTGAAACAACACAATAAAATACTGGCATGAAGTAGATAAGAATATTATGTTGCAACCTTTATCTCAACCAGTAACATTTGCAGAATTCGTAGAATGGAAGCCCGATGGAAAACGTTATGAGCTTCATGATGGAGTGATTGTTGAGATGCCACAACCTACAGGCGACCATGAAGATATTATTGGATTTTTAGCTGAACAACTCACTTTAGAATATGTGCGTCTGAGACTACCTTATTTGATACCTAAAACTGCATTGGTGAAACCACCAGAAAATGAATCAGGTTATTCACCAGATGTTCTATTATTAAATCGCTCTAATTTAATACATGAACCCCTTTGGAAAAAGAAATCAACTGTGACTCAGGGAGCGTCAATTCCATTAGTTATTGAAGTTGTTAGTACGGCAGTTGCTACAACGGGGGGAACCCCCGCAACGCACTGCCTCACTAACTGGCGTGATGATTACTACAAAAAATATGGTGAGTACGAGGGAATTGGGATTCCTGAATATTGGATTGTAGATTATCTGGCTTTCGGCGCTCGTAAGTTTATTGGTAATCCTAAACAGCCTACTATCTCTATTTATAATTTAGTAGAAGATGAGTACCAAGTTAGCAGATTTCAGGATGGCGATCGCATTCAATCTCTAGCATTTCCAGAATTAAATTTAACTGCCAAGCAAATTTTTATGGCTGGGATAGTTGTGTAAATCTAACTTTGTTCAATTAAGACAATAGAAAAAACTGTTCCCTGTTCTTTTGTTCGGTAAGATAACCTACAACTTTGGTAGAATTTCTGGCAACAACTGACTAGGAACTTTAGATAAAGCTAGATTTTGTCCTTGAATACCTAACTCATTGTGAAAAGCCCGAATTGTTTTCACTACGTAAGCAAAGGTTTTCTGATAAGCTTCCGTTTGTTTACTCAATGCATTCAACGCTTGTAAATGATTGTTTAATGCTGCTTCTAAATGTTGAGAAATAGTTGGTTTATTACCATTAAAAGATGGATCGATTACTAGTTGATAATGAGCTAATCCCAGATTATTATAAGTAGCAAGTAAATCAAAGCTTAAAGACATACCTTTAATTGATTTAGCTAATGCGATCGCTTCTTCGTAAGCATTGATGCATAGTTGCAGAAACTTCTGTCGTGTCTCTTTAGTGATTTGAGATAAATTAGCGATGTGCCAGTAAGCAGTGCCTAAATTATTGTGGGTAGCGGCACAAGCAGCAGGCACATCAGCAGCAGTGCGATACTTGAGTGCTTCGCGATAAACATCGATCGCTAATTGTAAATTTTCTACTGGTTGTTCGTATTGTGCCAAATTCCAGCAGGCAGTACCGATGTTATTTTGAATCATGCCATACTTGAGCGGTTCCTGATCGGGACTATAGTGTAAAAGTGCCAGGTTATAAGCTGCGATCGCTTTTTTTAAATGTGCGACTGGTTGTTTATATTGCCCTAAATGCCAGTAAGCAGTACCTAAATTGTTCTGACAAGCAGCATACTTTAAAGGATCTGTCTCAACTGTACGGCAGCGCAGTGCTTCACCATAGGCGATGATTGCTTGCTGCCAGTTCTCTGCTGGATTAGAAAAACGAGCCAAATCACCATAAGCTGTCCCCAAATTATTTTGCACGCGTGCGTAAGTTTCTGGGTTTTCCTTTGGCGAAATTAGCTTTAATGCCAACTGATAAAATTCTATTGCCTGCTCTATGTAAGATTTTCCTTCCTCAGAATTTGGTGGTGTGCGGTACAGCATCCAGTAAAGTGTACCCAAGTCGTTTAAAATATCTGAGAGTTGCGGCGAATCCTCATCATAGCTAATTGACTCCTGATAGGCGATGATCGCCACCATGAGGTTTTCTATAGTTGACTGTCCTTGCTCAATGCGAAGACGGTATAAATTACCTAAGCGATAATAAGCTTCTGCCAGCACTTTCTCTGAAGCTTGTTGTGAGTGTAATTCTTCAATCTCCAACAAAATTTGCTGCATTTGCGAGTCATCTTCTATACCTTGAGCAAATTTTGTGTTGCTGGCTGCTATTATTAGTTCTGCTAATTCACTGCTAATGTGAGACAAAGAAGATAGTAACTGCTGGTTGTTACTATTGCTCAAAAATCTTGTTTCTGATTGTTGCTGTTGCGTCTCAGTCTTCAATAAATCTATGATTGACGGCGAATTTTGTTGAGTTTTACTTACATGATTTGCTAAAAAATCGCCATCGTCCTCAAACTTGAGTTCATTAACTGGTGTAGATTCCGATTCAATAACAGACTCTTCTAAAATCGATTGTTCAAGGTTGCTTGCATCTAAACCTCTTGAACTAGAAAAACGTTCTGGATAGCTAGAATTGTGCGTTGTTGGTGTAGGTTCTCCAGCAAACACAAATATACCAGTGCGGCAATTCCAAAACTGAGGCGCTGATTGTTGCACAGCATACAACCAAGGACGTGGTACCCATAACAACAAGCTAGATTCTAGAAATTGGCTAGATTCTGGGGTAAAAAAATATTGCTCGCTTAAGCGGAGATAGTGCAAAAATAAACGCTGTGTAGCAACCGGTTGCTTGGTTAGCTGCTCTACGCCTACAATTTGAAATGCTGGTATTGGCAGAGGTCTACCTGGAGTATCTTTTGATGCTCCCACAATTGGCGGTGGATAATTAGTTAACCATTGATTGATCTGAACTATGAGATTTGGGTCATTTAAATTCAGCCGCAATGTCACTAATCGCGGATAGGCTGGAGTGCTAATATCTGGTGCATCGGATGACTGATACAGCACCTGTCCAACCGGATACGCCAATGTAGAGTGCAAACGAGCCGCAACTTTATTTCTCAAGTGTAAATCATCACACACTGCTAGAAACAGTTGCCGCCGTAAGCCTAGACTAAGTGCAAGTTTTAGGCGGTGGTATACTTGCCGATTCCATGCAAAATTATCGCTGTGTGCAGTGTCATTCACGCTCATGGCGGCTAAAGAGCCAAAACAAATTATACATCCCCTTTTGGGGCGCATCCAAATAGGCTAAAAATCTGGTATTAATGTTAAAAAATACTATTTATCTCAGTTTTGCATCAAATTTCAAATATGAAAGTATATAATTATACTTAATATATCTAATCCAATTTTAACAAAAATAAAAAACCAGGTTCCTGTGAATATTGGAACCTGAAACAATAAAGTAATTAAATTTTATTAAGATTTGTTGTGCTTAACTGACATTAGAAACCGAGAAGGCGACAAAAATTAAGCTAACAACCAAAACTGTAGCAGCGATTCCTAAGATAATGTAATTGCGTTTTTGCCCTTCAGTGGGAGGTTCTGCTCGATAAATCTTCGGTTCTTGAGCAAAGTTGTTCAGACGACCGCCTTCTTCGCTTGTGTAGGGCATGTGAATTCCTTTATCTTAATATTGATTTAATGTTACATAAACATCATATACACTCTTGATGTGTTAGACAAATCGTTACACTTGTCATTTGTCACACCGCTCTTAAAGCTAATAGTCATTTAAATTACGTCTTTGCGATTCTGCTCCCCATTACCCCTAATCCCCACTGGGCTTCGCTAACGTGGGGGCCCCGAGTTCCCCATTCCCTAACTTGTAATTTTGCCAGTTAGGGGTGAGCTAGCACTGGCGTAGTCTTTGATGGGCATTCTACCGGCGAAGTATGCTAGACGGCCGGCCACTGTTGCGAGGTTCATGGCATGGGCCATGGCTGCGGGATTTTTTGCAAGAGCGATCGCACTATTAATCAACAAGGCATCTGCACCCAATTCCATGGCTTGAGCAGCTTCTGAAGGTGAGCCAATACCAGCATCTACAACCACTGGTACGCTTGCATTCTCAATGATAATTTGAATATTGGCGGTGGTCTTTAGCCCTTGTCCAGAACCTATTGGCGATGCTAAGGGCATGACTGTAGCACAGCCTACATCTTCTAAGCGCTTGGCTAACATGGGGTCGGCGTTGATATAAGGTAATACCGCGAAGCCTTCTTTAACTAGTTGTTCTGCTGCTTGCAGTGTGCCAATCGGATCAGGGAGTAAATACTTAGGGTCAGGTATTACTTCTAACTTGACAAAATTATTATCCTCTTGTCCTAACAGTTTCGCCATTTCGCGTCCCAAACGGGCAACCCGAATCGCCTCTTCTGCGGTTTGACAACCGGCGGTATTGGGTAACATCCAAATTTTCGTCCAATCCAGGGCTTCCGCTAAACCTTCGTGTCCAGGTGCTTTAGTTTGCACTCGTCGCACTGCTACAGTGACAATCTCGCAACCACTGGCGATGACGCTTTGTTGCATCTGTTCAATGCTGCGATATTTACCAGTACCTGTAAATAGACGGGATTGGAAGGTTTTGCCAGCAATGATTAATGGGGAGTGGGGAGTGGGGAGTAGGGAGTGGGGAATAGTATGAGTATGGTTTCCGTTGGTGAAGTTAGCGGGGTGGGTGAACATTGGGGGAGTCGATGGCTGGGTGTGGAAGCGGGAATAGTGGAATTCTGAGAGTAGGGGGTCGGATTTTTGTTCTAAGATTAAATCGGCTATGAGTGTAGCTGTGATGGGTGTAAGTAGAATTCCATTGCGGTAATGACCAGTGGCAAGGGTTAAGTTTTGACAATGGCTAGTACCCAAGATGGGTAATTCATCGGGGGTAGCTGGGCGAAATCCCCACCAAAATTCTTGGAGTGGATAATTTTGTAGTTGAGGATATAGCCTAATGGCTGCTTGGAGTAATTTTTGAATGCCTTCTGGGGTGTTATGGGGGGTAAAACCGACATCTTCGCTAGTTGCACCAATGATAATTGATGAATCGCGCCTTGGTACGATGTAAATATGCTGACCAAATAAAATCCGCTTCAAAGGCAATTCTTGCACAAACTCCGGAACCCGCACACTCAGCATTTGTCCTTTTTTAGGATGCACGGGTAATGGTAATAATTCATTTGACCAAGCGCCTGTAGCTAGAACATAATGTGCAGCGCGAATCTCTCCAACATTGGTTTGAAGGCCAACAATCTGTCCCTGCTGCTGTCTAATTGCTTCTACTGTGACACCTGCTTTGAGTTCCACACCAATAGAAGCAGCCGCATTCCACAGTACATGGGCTAAAGCTTTATTATTAACTTGTGCATCTTCAGGATACCACCAGCCGCCTGCAACTTCTGTACCCAATCCTGGTTGATATTGATGGATTGCCTCTTTATTTAACCAATAGGCGGTGAGGGGGGAAGACGCGGAGATGGGGTGAAGCGGTGAGTCGAGTGCTGCGGGAGGGTTTCCCTCTACAGGCAACTGGCGAACCCGTAAGGGGGACGCGGTGAGTTTTATAGAGACATCTCCGTGTCTCCCTGCTCCCTGCCCCCCTGCCTCTTCATATACGGGTGTGAGGCTACCACAAGGCCAGTAGCTAGTATTTAATCCGGTTAATTCTTCTAGTTTACGCGTCCAGTCGGGATATAGAGAACGCGATCGCCAACACAAGGAATACATTGCTTCGTTCGAGATGTTTTCGGCATCTGGGGCTAACATCCCGGCAGCAGCGTGTGTAGCGGCAGCTTGGAAATCACGACAAAGAACGGTGACATTTGTCCCGCGCAGCTTTAATTCTACGGCGATCGCCAAGCCAATAACGCCGCCACCAATAATTACAATGTCACTAGCCATTAGCCGCTGATACTGAGGGTACCCCTGCGCGGTAGCAAGCTAGCAAGAGTGTCCGGTAGGGAAGTCGAAGTATTAGTCATTAGCCACTTTAATTATTAGTACATAACTAATAAATCATAACTAATAACTTATGAGTGATAACTCATAACTCGTAACTCATGACTAATACAGTACGGCAGAAATCACTAGAGCGAGAGAATCAAGATAAAAAAGTTGAGGAGCATTACAGCTTTGTGCCTGTTTGCACTAGCAATCGTTACCACAAGGCTCTAATTGGTTCGTTGCCTTGATTGTCATCACTAGAAGATTGAGTTTCAGTTGTTTGAGTGTCTGTGTTGTTAGGGGATGTTGAATCATCGGTATTATTGTTTTGAGCAATACTACCTCTGCTTTGCGTTCTTTCTTCTGTTGCGCCATTATTCCCGTTATTTCGGCTGCCGGCAGTGCTATTAACATTAATATTAGCTGGCAGAACGCTGGCTTTTTTGCCATTGTTGGGAACGCTGGCGTTTTGTCCCCCCATGGGAAAGTTGATACCCAGCAATGTACCCAAAAGAATTGCTAGGCCTCCAGCCATCAGAATCAGGGGTGTCCATCTACCCATATTGTTTCGCTCCTTTTTAACTTTTTAACCTTCTGGTGTCCACTCTATTCGAGAACCTTGTCCCCAAAATCCATCAAACTTGGTTACTTTAACGTTACCTAAAACCTGAGTTTGGCAAGCTAAACGCAGGTTTGTTGTAGGAGAATGAGGAGGAAGCGAACGCCGCGCTTGATCACGCCAATTCGCTGCTGAAACTTCGCCTTCTACCTTAACCGCACAAGTACCACAACTGCCAATCCCTCGACAGTTGATTACTTTAGCACCGCCGTTGTAGAGGTCAATACCATTTTGCAGCAGAATTTTGCGGAGATTAGCTTTGCTTTCGCACTCAATTGTTTTACCTTGAGCTAGTACTTTGGGCATTCCTAGATTACCAAACTGCCTTTTTGTTGTATATTGGCACATTGGCTTAAAAGTTGTCTCGCCGGTCTCAGTATTATGACCACAAATTCCTCACCTCAACTTTGGCTTTACGACACGACATTACGGGATGGCACTCAGCGCGAGGGGCTGTCAGTTTCGATAGAAGATAAGTTACGCATTGCCAAAAGACTCGATCAACTAGGAGTTCCCTTTATTGAAGGCGGTTGGCCTGGTGCCAATCCCAAGGATGTACAATTTTTCTGGCAACTGCAAGAAGATCCGCTCAAACAAGCAGAAATTGTTGCTTTTTGTTCGACTAGACGCCCCAACACTTCTACAGCTGATGAACCCATGCTACAAGCTATTTTGGCTGCTGGGACTCGTTGGGTAACAATTTTTGGTAAGTCTTGGGATTTACACGTCACAGCCGGACTCAAGACGACTCTAGAAGAAAATTTAGTGATGATTGCTGATACGATTGAGTTTCTGCGTTCTCAAGGGCGTCGCGTCATTTACGATGCTGAGCATTGGTTTGATGGTTATAAGCAAAATCCAAGTTATGCTTTACAGACATTAGAGGTGGCGATCGCAGCTGGTGCTGAATGGCTAGTCCTCTGTGATACCAATGGCGGCAGTTTGCCTCATGAAGTCAGTCAAGTTGTTGAAGTAGTCAATAGTCAACAATCAATGACAAAGAACAAAGGACAAATGACAATTCCCCAAATTGGCATTCACACTCATAACGACTCAGAGATGGCTGTTGCCAACGCTTTAGCAGCCGTTATGGCAGGGGCAACCATGGTACAAGGCACAATCAACGGTTACGGTGAACGTTGCGGTAATGCTAACCTCTGCTCGTTAATCCCCAATTTACAACTGAAGTTAGGTTACAGTTGTATCACAGAAGACCAGCTAGCGCAACTTACAGAAGTGAGTCGTTTTGTTAGCGAAGTGGTCAACCTCGCCCCTGATGAACATGCCCCCTTTGTCGGACGTTCGGCTTTTGCTCACAAGGGTGGTATTCATGTATCTGCTGTAGAACGTAATCCCCTAACTTACGAACACATTCAGCCGGAACAAGTGGGGAACCGTCGCCGCATCGTTATTTCTGAACAGTCAGGACTCAGCAATGTTTTAGCTAAAGCGCGCACCTTTGGTATTGAACTAGATAAGTTAAAAGCCGAGGCTAAGCAAATTCTCCAGCGCCTTAAAGATTTGGAAAGTGAAGGATTTCAATTTGAAGCCGCAGAAGCCAGTTTTGCACTTTTGATGCACGAAGCTTTGGGAGGACGTCAGCAGTTCTTTGAAATCAAAGGTTTCCAAGTCCACTGTGATTTGATTGAAGGGAAGGAAGACAGCAACGCTTTGGCAACGGTTAAAGTCGCTGTCAGTGGCAAGAACATTCTGGAAGCAGCCGAAGGTAATGGCCCCGTGGCCGCTTTGGATGCTGCCTTACGCAAAGCTTTAGTGAATTTTTATCCCCAAATAGCGACCTTTGATTTAACAGATTACAAAGTCCGGATTCTCAACGGACATACTGGTACAGCAGCAAAAACCCGCGTATTAGTAGAGTCAGGTAATGGTCATCAACGTTGGACAACTGTAGGAGTCTCGACCAATATATTAGAGGCTTCCTATCAGGCGGTAGTTGAGGGATTGGAATATGGCTTGTTATTACACTCCCAAGCGGAAGCAGCGTTGAAAGTTTAGGGGTTAGATCTCCGACTTTTTCAAAAAGTCGGAGATCTAACCACTTAAGTAATTCGTAATTCGTAATTCGTAATAGAGAATTGCTAATGGGGAGTAATAACTAATGACTCAAACCTTACGTAAACTAGTTACATTCGATGAATTCGTTGCTCAATATCCAGATAACACAGGAAAACGCTATGAACTACATGATGGAGTAATTGTTGAAATGTCACCACCAACAGGTGATCATGAACAGGTTATTGGATTTTTAGTTGGAGAAATAGTTGCAGAATATAAACGTTTAAAACTGCCTTACTTTATTCCCAAAACAGCGTTTGTCAAACCACTGGAGGGTGAATCAGCTTATTCACCAGATGTGCTGATATTAAATCAGCCTAATTTGGTGAATGAGCCTCTGTGGAAAAAAGAATCAACTATAAGCCAAGCACAATCAATTCCCTTAGTAGTTGAGGTGGTTAGTACTAATTGGAGAGATGATTATTTAAAAAAAGCGGCTGACTATGAGGCAGTAGGCATCAGCGAATACTGGATTGTAGATTATGCTGCTTTAGGCGGTAGACGGTTTATTGGCAATCCCAAACAACCCACTATCTCGGTTTATTCGTTAGTTGAGGGGGAATACCAAGTCCGGCAGTTCCAAAATAGCGATCGCCTCATCTCACAAACTTTCACACAACTAAATTTGACTGCCGAGCAAATTTTTCAAAGCGTTGCTTAAATAATTCGTAATTCGTAATTCGTAATTCGTAATGACGCTCCTTCGTCGCTACCGCTGACGCTCGATGACTCGCTCTAAGCGAAGCTATGCCGCAGGCTTTACGCTAACGCTAACGTAATTCGTAATTAAGTTTTGTAATGGGGAGAAAAGCCCCGGCGAGAAATCGCGGCTACACAAACAAAACTCACCTATTCTTCTTTATAACTTTACTTTCTCGCCGCAAGAATGCGATCGCACTAGTTCCCAAAACTATCCCCTCAAGTAAAACTTTCCCAAGCTTGAGCAACCAATTGGCTCAACCAGCGTCGCTGTTGCCGATCTAGCATTGGGTCGTCTGCAAGCAACTGAGCGGTTAATTCTTCCAAAGATTGACCTTGGGCGCGGACAACTTTAATGACTCCAGCGATCGCAGCGGCAACTAATTCTTCATCAATAGGCTGTTGTCTTAGGTCAAAAATTTCTTGGGGGCTATCTGGAATGGGATAATTCATGGCGTAGGTTTACACAAATACAAAATGAAAAATAATTTTGACAAACTCTTTAAAATTCTTTAACTGAATCTTTATAGAAGTGATAGGGCGGAGTTTAACGTATTTTCTGCCTTTAATAAATCTGTCTAAGTGAATAGATTAAGCGGAGATGTCAAGGAAAGATGAGAGAAGTTCTTTATTTAGAAATTCCAACTGCGGATATAGCAGCGGTGCGTAGTTGGCTACAAACAGATTTTGAGCCAGGGAGTGGGGAAAAGGTGCTGACCCCGGAAGGTTTTCGCCTCAAAATTACCACAGCAACTACAACTAGTAATGGGGGTATTTCCGAAAAATTACCCGTTGAGTTGTCGGTATTTGTCTGGTCGGTGCAGCGAACTACTTATTTAAAAGTGTTTCGTTGGGCAGACCAAGCATTTCCTAGTGAGAGTCGAATCTTACAACGCTTGACGACAGCAATCAGAAGCCGTTTTCCCCATCACTACCCAGAACCCCCAGCAATTGATTTATCCCAGCAATCGATTTTTGCAGCCCTAGCCCCCTATTACCCCCTCACCGTCAAGTATTTCCAAAAAATGCCCAACGGTGAATATGACCTCAAGCGTGCTTATTGGTGGGAACAACGCTGGCGCGAAGGAGTACGGAATCCGCAACAACCGCGTCAGGTGGTTTTTTCTGGGAATCGGGAATGGGGAATTGGGAATGGGGAATTGGGAATGGGGATAAGCACACAGAGTAATTCTCCATCTCCCTCATCCTCCCCATCCCCCACCTACGACATCATCTACATCGGCGGCGCGTTGGGTGCAATTCATGCGGCGGTGATGGCGAAATTAGGATATAAAGTGCTGTTGGTGGAACGAATGCCTTTTGGGCGGATGAATCGGGAGTGGAATATTTCTCGCGATGAGATTCAAAGCTTGGTTAATCTGGGTTTGGTAACTCCTGCCGAGTTGGAAAGTATCATTGCTAGGGAATATAAAGACGGATTTAATAAGTTTTTTGACGGCAATAATCCTGCTAAACTGCGATCGCCTGTCTTACACACACCCACAGTACTGAATTTAGCTTTAGATTCGGAAAAATGGCTGCGATTATGTGGACAAAAGCTACAAGTAACAGGTGGTGAAATCTGGGATGAAACAGAGTTCATCCGTGCAGATATTAGTAATTCACAAGTTGTCGTTACAGTCAAGCATTTACCGAGTCAAACTGAAAAGCAAGTAAGTGGGCGGTTGCTGGTGGATGCGATGGGAACTGCATCTCCCATTGCTTGGCAATTAAATGGAGGTCGGGCTTTTGATAGTGTGTGTCCGACGGTGGGGGCAGTAATTGACCAGGGATTTGAGCCGGGAGTTTGGGATTCTCAATATGGAGACGTGCTTTATAGTCACGGCGATATCTCCCGTGGGCGACAGTTGATTTGGGAATTATTTCCTGGAGTTGGTGAAGAACTAACGATTTATTTATTTCACTACCACGAAGTCAATGGGGAGAATCCTGGTTCTTTGTTGGAGATGTACGAAGATTTTTTCACTATCTTGCCAGAGTATCGCAGGTGCGATATGGATCAGCTGGTGTGGAAAAAGCCGACATTTGGGTATATACCGGGACATTTTAGTGTTGGGAGTAGCGATCGCACAATTGCTTTTGATAGATTAATTGCGATTGGTGATGCTGCATCACTCCAGTCTCCCCTTGTCTTTACTGGTTTTGGTTCCCTAGTTCGGAACTTAGAGCGTTTAACCACACTTTTACATACTGCCCTAAAGCATGACTTGTTGAGTTCCTCACACTTAAACCGAATTCGCGCTTACCAAAGCAACGTTTCCGTGACTTGGCTATTTTCCAAAGGCATGATGGTACCTACGGGAAAATTCTTAGCACCGCAGCAAATTAATGCTATGCTTAATACCTTCTTTGGGCTATTGGCTGATGAACCCTTAGAGGTTGCAGATAACTTTATCAAAGATAGGTGTGATTGGTTTACCTTTAACCGCCTAGCAATCAAGGCAGCGCGAAAAAACCCGGCGCTACTTCTATGGATTTGGCAACTTGCCGGGCCAAAGGATTTATTCCGGTGGTTGGGTAATTATTTTAACTTTGGTCGTCACGCTTTAGTTAGCACTTTATTAGGTGCATGGTTTCCCCACTTTCTCAACCGGATAAATTCTTGGTTAGAACCGAGATACCCGGCGTTATGGTTGCGACTATTAGCGATTAATTATGCTATTAACGCAGGCAAACCGCGATCGCGTCAACTCACAAAAGTTAGTCCAGAAACTAGAATCCAAAAGTCAGAAGCGAGAATTTTGAATTAACGCCTAATGTGAATTAAAAGCTTTAATTTGGTAGTAGTGCGAGCAGGCTAAAATGATGTAATAAGTTTTCTTGTGGGGTGGGACGGAAAGCCCGCCACGGACGGGCGAGACGCCCATCCCACAAGAGTTCTTTTTAATGCAACATTTAAGGCTAGACACGCCACTACTACACACTGTTTATGATTGGCTATTTTGTCGAAAATTCGGCAGTTCCACAGATGCTAACGATTTACGTCCTTTGGGGGGACGCTGTGGATAAACCACAGGTGAAGGTGGATTGCTGTCATTAGCATCATCTCCTGACGAATCTTGAGATAAATCAGTCCCTATTATTGGTGAGATTTCCGCCCAATAATCATCTGTTTCCTCAACAATTGTTTCAGCGTCAGATGAGGTCGAGGTAGTTACAAGAGTATTAATTTCTACACTCAATTTTGAGGGAGGAATCACTTTTGCTGCCATTGATTCCTCAAACTCATCTTTTGATACAGCTTCTGGTTCTGCATCATTTTTGTCATTCTCCACAGGTATGACAATAGGTTCACCTATATTATTGTCTACATTTGTTTTTTCAACAGATGGCGATGATGTAGATATCTGCTGAGACGCGAAAAACATTTGAATTAGACTATCTAATTGCTGATCTAGGCTTGATGAACTAGAAAATGGAATATCTTCCTGTATATTTAGATCATCAACTTCTGGTGAAGAATCTGGTTGTACTGGTGTTGAGTCGTCCTCCTTGTTAGTCCAAGTCCACGGAGACGAGTCAGAAGTCGGAGCAGGTTGATTGATTTTGTATGAGGGTGGTTTTGATGTTTCACCCCAAAGATGATCGGAATTATTCAAAGACTCTGGTTCTGCTGACCAAGCTTTGATTGGCTGTGCGTTAGGAAACAAAGATCGAGCTTTTCTAGAGAATCTGCCTTGTCCGCTGGTTATGTCTTGGGGGTGTTCGGCGTTATCGTCTGAAGAGTCATAGCTAGGGACGGGTGTATCTAGACATTTTTCTAAAGCGGCTTTAAATTGCAAAGTCTGCCGCTGTTGTCGCATCAGTCTAGTACGCAATTCCCGACAAGCAGTTTCAGATTGCAAAAGTTGCTGAGACTGGTCGCTATAATTAGTTTGCAGCAACGAACATTCCCGCTCTAACTGAGCCAAGCGTTGTTGACTAATTTGTAATTGGGCTTTGTAGGTTTCAATAAAAATTTCTTGGCGTTGAACAGTTTGTACAGCAGTTTCTAGCTGTTGAAATAAAGACTTGATTTGTTCTTGAGCTGCTGCCAGTTCCTGATTATGTTGGTTGAGCATGGATTCAGTAACGCTGGAGCGTGTTTTCTGCCACTGCAACATTTTTTCCGACTCAGCTAGGTCGTCTTTTAACTGCTCAACTTGTTTATATAAATCGCTGTTATCAGCACGCAATTCTTCGTTTAATGTCAGCAACTTCTGAAATTCTGAGTCAATGAGTGTTTGTTTGTCGCTGTCAGGTTCTGCAACCCAGTCCTGCTGAGTGTTAGTCTCCGGATACTGCGGAACTTCGTTCTGAGGCTGTGTATCTTCAGCTGGTTTGAGCAGTGGCAATTGAGAAATTGCCATATTTTCGTTAGGCACAACTGAGTAAAAGGGACAACTCACTTGCTCTAGTTGTGTTGAATTAGCAGAATTTAGGGATTCCATCACAGCTCTGTTTTTTGAGGCGTCAGCTTCATTCATCACTCTTGACCCACCCACTTAAAAATATTCAGGCATTGCTTATCAACTGTGTCCGATTGGGGTTTACTTTAGAAGCCAAGTTAAATTTTTCCCAAGCATGAGTAATTAGTCATTAATTTAGGGTTAATCATTTTGCATCTAGAACTGATGCCGTTATAACACTATAAGGTTTGTATCCGTCAACCTTTTAGTATCATGAAGGCTTATAGTTCCAATCCTGCTGAAGGGTCTAATCCTACTTGACTTTAGTAAACAGTTATGTACTAATAATTAGCTGGCAAGAATTTACACGCTGAAAAGATTCTAGCGCTGTAAATAACTGTATCTTTGTTACGGAAAGCAAAGTAAAATAAAGAACGTTTAACAGAAGTTAAGTTTAAATAATTTGGATTAATATCTAAAATTGCCGTCGAATTTATAAAATATTGAAATTAGGATTTTTTCTATCAATTAATTTGTGAGAGTTTAGATCAATGAGGTTGAGATAAGCGATCGCACATCGAAAGTAATAGGCGTTTTGCATAGGTATTAAAAATCACGCAAATGAAATAAACACTTTCTTACCCCACTCCCTACTCCCCACTCCCCACTCCCTAACATATGAGTTCTTTTCCTGTTCCTCAAACTGATCCGCCGCTTCCTCCTTGGCAGACCCTGCCGACAATGTATGATCTTCCCAGTGAAGATCCAGAGGAGCCTGGTTTGCCTGATGAATTTCATGAACTCCAACCCCAACTTTTGAGGCGTAGTCTGCGTCTGAGTAATTATCAACCAGACCAATTTTTCATAGGTTCAGATTTAAATCTGTACTACGATTTAGAGCATCCCCTCTGGCATAAACGCCCTGATTGGTTTTTGGCTGTTGGAGTGTCGCGTTTATATGCAGGACAAGATTTAAGACGTAGCTACGTGATATGGCAAGAACGGAGAAACCCTTTCGTTGTTGTTGAGTTACTCTCTCCTGGTACTGAAAGTGAAGACCTTGGTATCTATGCTGAATCTGATTTAGTGGTAAAGCGGGAGTTACCTAGAGAGGAAATTCAAAATGGTGGAGAAATTAAAGATACACCACCCTCCAAATGGGAAGTGTATGAAAAAATACTGCGTATACCTTATTACATTGTTTTTAGTCGTTACACAAATCGTGTCCAGTTCTTTCAATTGGTAGGTGGGCAATATCAAGAACAACTACTAGATGCAGAAAATCCGCGTATTTGGATTCCAGAATTAGAAATTGCCTTGGGTTTATGGGAAGGAGAGTTTGAGGGGATTTCTCGCCTCTGGCTACGTTGGTGTGACTCCCAAGGCAACTGGATGCCAACTGATGCTGAACAAGAACGCACAGAAAAAGAACAAGCCCTGCAACAAGTAGAACAGGCTTTACAGCAAGTAGAACAAGAACGAACACAAAAAGAACAAGCCCTACAGCAACTTGAACAAGCCTTACAGCAACTGCGACAAGTAGCACAAAATTTACTACAATCTGGGATAGCGATCGCTCAAGTTTCCCAAGTTACCGGATTACCTGAAACAGAAATACAAAAGCTACAAGACCCATAATCGCCCGCATTACATTAAATTACGAATTACGCGCTTCGCAGCGATAGCAATGTACTCAGCAGCACGAATTGCATGGCGGGGATGTGGTGCAATTTCAGCGCCGGCTGCTTGTAATGGGGCTAATTTTTCTGGGGTGCGGTTATAGGCAACTAGCTGTATATCTGCGGCTAACAATCTTTGCGCCATTGGTAGTCCCATTAGTCCAGTACGCAGAAATGCCACCTTCATTTTTTATGTTCCTTTAAATACTCAATTAACAGTTGACAGTGAATAGCTATCACTGTTAACTGATTACTTCAGCCACCAGCAGCAAAAGTCACCATAATCAGAACTGAAAGTAAGATACCAGGAGTAAGTAATGTTACTAACATTAACAAGTCATGTGCAGACATAATTATGACTTTCCTAAGATTTTTGGAATCACAGTAATCACTGTTATGCTAGTCTAAATAACACTAATCCAGCATTCTTAAATAGAGTTTTAACTTTTGAGATTTACTTTCGCTCTGGCAGGGTCAATCCTTTAAGTGGTTGTTGAATTTCTTTATCCCTCAAGCCTTTGCTTTGAACTAGAACTCCAAAGTTACCTAGTCCAGTAGGGGCTAGAAATTGGTGTAGTGCATCCCGCCGTTGTAGTATTTGTGAGAGGGGTTGCTCCTGGTATGATAAAGCGGCGATGCGATCGCCTAACCCCAAGGCCATCAAAAATAATCCCTGCTGTATAAAACCAACTTTATGTAGACCGCACCGCTCACCCCAGTGTTCTAAAGCAGTAAAGTCAACATGGGCAGTAATATCTTGTCGCCCGATATTAATATATGGGTTGTCATGATGACGATGTTGATAATAGCACTGTAACGTTCCTTGCGATCGCCTGGGATTGTAATAACGGCTGGCGGGATAGCCATAATCAATTGTTAGCACATAGCCGTGTTGCAAGCGGTCTGCTACTATACTCAACCAATCAAGAGCAGCCAAATTAATCTCACTGCGATAACCATCTTCATAAGCTTTTGAGGTAATGTCAATTCCCACCAAATTGAAATATTCCCTCAGTTGCGGTGTAGAGGGTTCCCCGATGACTTCCGTAAATGAAATAGGGGAGTGGGGAGTAGGGAATGGGGAATGGGGAATTGGGAAATTATCTTTCTCCCCCAGCTTTTTTACTCCCTCATCACCCTCATCCCTCCCCATTACCACATAAATTTCTCGCACTTCCCCCTTTTCCAAAATGAATTGATGTACTGGAAAGGCATCGACTAATTCGTTTGAGAAAAAACAACCAGTAATTGAGTTAGATGGTATCTCTTCTAAATTACACCAGCGTACAGCAAACTCTTGTAAGCGTTGTTGTTGTTCTTGCTTCAAGGTTGGGGACTTTTCAACAATGATGTATTCTAGTGCAGCAAAAAAATCTGGAAATTTTAACTGATAATACTTGAGGATATGCGATGCCAAAATTCCTTGACCTGCTCCCATTTCTACGAGAGAAAATGGTACTGGTCGCTCTAAAGTCTCCCACATTTGCAACAATTGTTCTGCTAGTAACTCGCCAAAATCATTACTAAGATTGGGAGAAGTAAAAAAATCGCTACCTTGAAACCCAATTTTGACTGCATTGCTGGAATAATAGCCATGTTCAGGATGATATAGCACCATATCCATAAATTCAGCAAAAGTAATTCGCTGCTGAGAACTAGTGGTAATACGATGGGCTATTGCTACGCACAATGCAGGATTAAATTCGGAGTGAGGATGAATTTGCACGATTAAGTTTTATTCTATTTAACCTTTAACCAACTAAATATATCTGCTGGCGTAATTTGCCAATCTGTTAATTCATTAAGAACAGTCAGTTTATCATTATTATATTTTACTTCTGGCAATTTATTAGGTTGAAATACCATCACCGATTTGTCATTAAAGTCAATAAACCAACCTAATTTTGTCCCATGATTAATACAAAAAATAATTTTATCAATCACACGGTTAGGAAATTGTTCGGGTGATAAAATTTCAATTATCCAATCTGGATAAATTTCAAACTTATTGGCAATTTCTCCATCTTCATCAACAACAAGCCGTGACCACTCAAATACAGCAATATCTGGAACTAAAGAACGTCCTCCAAATGTGCAGCGTAACTCAGTTAATGCTAAAGCTTTTTTCTTAGGTTCACTTACCTGATTAATCTCCGTTGATAAACGAGTTTGGATTCTGTTATGTTTTCCCTGCGATATTGGTTTTTGATAGATTTTTGCATCAATATATTCGCTAGCTGGTTGAGTTTCTGGTAATTGCAGAAACTCTGTTAAAGAAATATTAGATGATAATGTAACCATAAAAATTACTCCTAAAATAATTCAATTATATCTTTAAAGTTTTGTGTGAATTAAAAGCTTAATTTTGTAGGGTGCGTTATGGACACTAGTCCTAACACACTTCAGCTAACTGTTGATTATTAATACCGCTAAAAAATAGAGCAGTTGTATTACAATGCAACTGCTCTAAAAAAGTACTTGGATGGATTTTTTACCTATCTACTGATCCCATGATCACGTCAATACTACCGAGAATCACCACAATATCTGCAACCTTCATTCCCCGTAGCAAATGAGGCAGAATCTGAAGGTTGTTGAAATCCGCTGGGCGAATCTTCCAGCGTAAGGGGAAGACATTATCATCACCAACCAAATAAATTCCTAGTTCACCTTTGCCGCTTTCTACACGAGAATAGATTTCGCCTTTAGGAATCTTGAAGGAAGGAGAAACTTTTTTACCAATGTACTGATAATCAAAGGCATCCCATTCTGATTTTTTCCCGGCGGCTAGGCGCTTGGCTTCGAGGTTTTCGTAAGGGCCTCCAGGAAGTCCTTTAATCGCTTGGTTAATAATCTTTATAGATTCGCGCATTTCCCGCATCCGCACTACGTAACGGGCAAAGCAATCTCCGGTGGTTTCCCATTGTACTTCCCAGTCAAAGTCATCGTAACATTCGTAATGGTCAACTTTCCGCAAATCCCATTTGACCCCAGATGCACGTAACATCGGGCCAGATAGCCCCCAGTTGAGTGCTTCTTCGCGGGTGATGGTACCAATCCCCTCAACACGCCGCCGGAAGATGGGGTTATCGGTGACTAAACGTTCATACTCATCAATTACAGGTAATAAGTAATCGCAGAATTCTTGACACTTATCTACCCAACCATAGGGTAAATCAACTGCTACGCCACCAACGCGGAAGTAGTTGTTATTGACCATCCGATAACCTGTGGCGGCTTCCCACAAATCATAAATCATCTCCCGTTCGCGGAATTGGTAGAAGAAGGGAGTTTGTGCGCCTACGTCAGCTAGGAAGGGGCCAAACCATAACAAGTGGTTAGCGATGCGGTTTAACTCCAGCATGATGACGCGGATGTAGCTAGCGCGTTTGGGAACAGCGACGCCAGCCAGCTTTTCTGGGGCGTTGACGGTGACGGCTTCATTAAACATTCCCGCTGCGTAGTCCCATCGACTAACATAGGGAACGTACATTACAGTAGTGCGGTTCTCAGCAATTTTTTCCATTCCCCGGTGCAGGTAGCCGATGACTGGTTCACAGTCAATCACATCCTCGCCATCCAGGGTGACAATTAACCGCAAAACCCCGTGCATTGAGGGATGGTGTGGCCCCATATTCAGCACCATGGGTTCAGTGCGGGTTTCTATTCTAGCCATAGATTTGAGTGTTCTCCCGTTGTGAAAATTTGGAATTGAACCGCGTTAGATGCCAACCAGACCCGATTTTTAAGCCTGCCAAGCCAAAATCAGGGCTGTAGAGCAATAGTTTATGTATTGCTCATACAGGAGTATGTTGAAGGTAGGGAGGCAGCGTGGATTTGATTTGATGTTTCATTTTGTTGCACTTCTTCAACTATTATATGGAGCTAGAGATTCAGGGAATTGAAGCACAGGAATTTTTTCATCTACCAGTTTTGAGTCGGCAGGTGATTGAGGGTTTGTCTGTGCGTCCCGGCGGGCATTATTTGGATGCAACGGTGGGTGGTGGTGGTCACAGCCGCCTCATTTTAGAAGCTAATGCGGATGTGCGTCTGGTGGCAATAGATCAAGATGAGGATGCTTTGGCGGCAGCACAGAAGCAGTTGGCTGAGTATGAAGAACGTCTAGAGTTTATCCTCAGTAACTTTGCTGAGTATAAGTTTCCGTCTGCTAGTTATGATGGGATATTGGCTGATTTGGGGGTGAGTTCTTACCATCTCGACCAGCCGGAACGGGGCTTTAGCTTTCGTCACGCTGCGAGTTTGGATATGCGGATGGATCGGCGGCGATCGCTCACTGCTGCTGATGTGATAAATTCGTGGGATGAGCGGGAATTAGCCGATATTTTCTTTAAATATGGTGAGGAACGATTATCGCGGCGAATTGCCAGACGCATTGTAGAAAGACGCCCGTTGCACACGACTGTTGAATTAGCAGAGGCGATCGCTTCTTGTGTTCCTCCCAAATACCGTTATGGTAGAATTCACCCAGCTACTCGTGTTTTTCAAGCGCTGCGAATTGTCGTCAATGACGAGTTAAAGTCTTTAGAAACCTTTTTAGAAAAAGCACCAAACGCCCTTGTCCCTGGCGGCAGAATTGCCATCATCAGTTTTCACAGCTTAGAAGACCGTTTAGTCAAGCATGGTTTAAGAAATTCACCTTCGTTAAAAGTCTTGACAAAAAAGCCAATTATTGCTGATGAAACGGAAATTGCGAGAAATCCGCGATCGCGTTCTGCTAAATTGAGAATTGCACAGAGAGTAGTGTAATTGCAACGTTTTGTTAATTACGAATTACGTTAGCGTCAGCGGTAGCGAGTCCTCGAGCGTCATTACGAATTACGAATTATTTAAGTTGCTTTATCTCGTAGCTCAGAACTGCTACGAACATGCTCAATAAAAATCTAATTGCTACTTACAAAACCTTAACCTGCCGATTTTGCACGCGTTCGAGACTACCAGTAGGAATTGAGGCAATTAATTTTTGTGTGTATTCTTCTTGAGGTTCTTGGTAAATACTTTCGGACGTACCTTGCTCGACGATTTTACCGCGATTCATCACTAAAATGCGATCGCTCATAAATTTCACCACGCTTAAATCGTGAGAAATAAAGATATAGGTGAGTTGAAAATCTGCTTGTAGTTCTTTCAATAAATTCAATACTTGCGCCTGTACCGATACATCCAATGCGGAAACAGATTCATCACAGATAATGAATTTGGGGTTTAATGCTAAGGAACGGGCGATACAAATCCGCTGACGTTGACCTCCAGAAAATTGATGCGGATAACGATTCATTGCGTCTGCATTTAATCCTACTCTTTCTAATAGGTAAACGGCGCGATCGAGTTGTTCTTTTTTACTGTTACCAATGGCATGAATCTCCAAAGGTTCTATAATTGCAGCTCCTACTTTCATGCGGGGGTCAAGGGAACTGAAAGGATTTTGAAAAATAATTTGCATTTCCCGCCGCAATTTGGGCATTCTGTACCCTTTGAAGGTTTTGCGCTTTTTCAACCCCATCTGCAAATTTATCCCCAATTTCATATCATCTCGTGACATGAATGAGTCATTAAATGATAGTGATATTGAAGGCTGATAACCAAATGCATCGATGATTTCTGTAATATCCTGCCCATCAAAGATGATTTGACCACTCATAGGTTTCATCAATAGTAGTAAGGCTCTGCCAAGAGTGGTTTTACCACAACCAGATTCTCCTACTAAACCCAATGTTTCCCCTGGTTTAACATCAAAAGAAACGCCATCTACGGCCATATAATAGCGTTTTGTCCCACCAAATATACCTTTGACTGGAAACCCAACTTTTAAATCCCGAACTTGGAGTAGAGGTTGTGCTTTTTCCAGATTTACTAATCTTTGATTGATGTTTTCGGTGCTGACTTCTTGAGATTGTGGTGGTTCTTTTGCCTGAATTACTAATTGTCCTGTTGCTGTTTCTTCTACACTCATGTAGTCAGCAACAGTGAGTAATTTTTGAGGGCGACGGTTAAGTGTAGGGCGACAAGCAATTAAGCCTTTAGTATATGGATGCTGAGGACTGCTAAAAATTTGCTCTGCTGCGTTGTACTCGACAATTTTACCCCTGTACATTACCGCTACTTGGTCGGCAATCTCTGCAATTAATCCTAAGTCGTGGGTAATGAAAATCATTGCCATGTTGCGGCTTTGTTGCAGTTCTCGCAACAAGTCGATGATGGTTGCTTGGACTGTGACGTCTAAGGCGGTGGTTGGTTCGTCAGCAATCAACAATAATGGGTTACAAGAAATTGCCATCGCAATCATTACCCGTTGCAACTGACCACCAGAAAGTTGGTAAGGGTAGCGTTCTAGCATTGATTCTTTGTGCTGCTTGACCAACTGTGCTATTTTTTGCTCATCTATAGTTGGTGAATCTGCATTGATTTGATCCCAAGTTTCAATATATTGGTTGCGGATCTGTTCATCGCTAGGTAATAATTTTACTTCTTGCAAACCTGCGATCGCAATTCGTTTGGCTTCAGCGGCTGATACATTTTGATGCCGCATTATTGCTTCAGTAATTTGAAACCCAATGGTATAAACTGGGTTGAGTGAACTCATCGGTTCTTGAAAAATCATGGCGATATCGCCACCCCGGTGTAGCTGCATTTGTTTGGGAGGTAATGCTGCTAAATCAAGTGGTGTAGCGTTCTCTTGATGACGAAACCAAATTTCACCAGCAGTAATTTTGCCAGGGGGTTGTAATAAACCCATCACAGCTAGTGCTGTTACTGATTTGCCGCTGCCCGACTCTCCCACTATTCCTAAAGTTTCACCTCTTTGCAACTGAAAGGAAATACTATCTACAGCTTTGATGCTGTCACCATCGCTGGAAAACTCAACTTGTAAATTGCGAACTTCTAGGACATTTTCTCTCATGGGAGTCGGGTATTAATCTTGGCTGAAATTTATCTGATTTTAACAGTGGTTTTGGGTGTTGCTGAGTGAAAAAATGAATTATGCTCACGCAGAGCCGCAGAGACACAGAGAATAAGAGTTTGGGAGGTTAAATTTTTAGAAAGTTGATTGTTTGATGCTATCACTACATTTATGTTAATAATTGGTTTTGCCGCTAGACCAGGTACTGAAGTGCTACCAATATGTTCTATGGCTAAGCTAAATCTTCCAATTTATTTGCAATGATGCTTTTGATTTCAGAAAATATCTGAGACTATTGAGGATCATAGTCTACAAGCTCAACAATACGCCTTTTACTAGTTATTATTGTTAATTTTGTCGTAAAAGTTGCCAAGATATTGCCACAATTGAGTATATTTATTTAGTAAAATCAAATTGCCTAATCCATAAATATCAGGATAGGCAGGATGTCAAGATGATGAAAGCTTCAAACTAAATTGTAAAAATAGATACCTAGAATGGGATATCGTCCATGCTGGGGTCTTCTGGTGTTGGTTGGGGATAATTTGTGGTTTCGGGTGTTGGTGCTGGAGGAATGACGCTAGTATTATTTGTTGCTGGGGTCGCTGCGGGACGTGGTGAATCCTCGTAATTAGGAGCATTTTTTGGGGAAGATGCTACTTCTGAGGATGGTTGTCGTGGAGTGGTTTCTGTGGCTTGTGGGTTCATTGTTGGTAAGGGATCAGTACTGAAACTGCCACCAACGGCTTGAATTTGTTGTACTGTTAATTCAGCGCGTTTTTCTTTAAAGCCTTCTGGACGCTCAATAGTATTCATACCTAAGCGCCCTACTAGAATGACGCGATCGCCTTGATGATATTTTTGCTCAATTTCTGTGGCCAAATTACCCCAACCGACAACTTTCAGCGTCGCTGGCGAGTCTTCTGCTCGCTGAGAATTGGGAAACTGTACAAGCATTTCTGTAACAGCTAAATTATCGGCTGTGTAGCGTAGTTGTGGCTCTTGAATAATTTCCGCCATCAAAACACAGTTGTTCATTACCATACCTCCTGATTAGAAAAACGCTGATTGAAAATAATTAATACTTTGACTCAATAGTTTACATTTTTTATAATTCTAAAGTTGATTCCTTGATTTGAGTCTTTTCTAGCATAAAAGCCAGGCGATCGCTTAGAAAAGTATCTGAGATACTATTCGTCACCTACACCTGACTAGAACGAGGATTGAATTCTGCATGAGTAGTATAATTGTACCACTTTATTGCAGAATTCAAAATTTAAAATTCAAAAACTGATTACCGAAATAGTGCTGAGTGGGGGATGAGGGGGATGAGGGAGACGCAAAGACGCGGAGAATAACCAATGACAAATGATAATTCCCAATTCCCCACTCCCCACTCCCCACTCCCTACTCCCCACTCCCTTGCACATGAACCGGGAAAACGCCTAAAGCAATTAACCGGGCTGGAAGATCACGCAAGATGGGTAAGCGTAATAAAAGAGGCGGAACAAAGGCACGATTTGAACTGAGAATTGGGGCAAATATCTGTTTTTGAATAAAAGTTTGAAATCCTTGAATAATGCGTGTGGGTAACTCACGCTGGCGTTGGACTTTGGCTAAATCACTGAGTTCTACATGTTTGTTTTGAAGTGGCTTGCTAAGTATATTCGCTGCTACTACAGCATCTTGAATAGCATAGTTGATGCCAACTCCACCAACAGGAGACATGATGTGAGCTGCATCACCAATCAACAGCAGTCCTGGACGATACCAGTGCTTGACGCGGCTAGACTCGACTGAGAGAAAGGCTACTTGTGACCAATCGTGTAAATTAGAAATGCGTTGGCTAAATTCTGGCACTATTTCAACTACGGATTTTTTTAATACTTCTAAACCAGTGGCTCGTAATTGTTGATAGCCGCCTTTGGGTATCACATAGGCGATTTGCCACTCATCACCACGGTTAAGCATTGCTAAAATATGTCCTTGCCCAAAGCGCCCCATTCCCGCTTCAGGATCTCCTGCATGGCGGGGTAGACGAAACCAAAGCACATCCATTGGTGGTGAGGTTTCGATTGATGTAAAATCACCCAGTTGCCTAAGCTTTGAGTGGCGTCCATCTGCACCCACGGTGAGTATCGCTCTAATTTCATGCCAACCACCATGTCCACGATAGCGGATACCTTGAATCACGCCATTTTCGATAATTAATTCTTGTACATTCGCACCCATCAACAATTGAAAATTAGGATATTGTCGCGCTTGTTCGGTGATGAACTCTAAGAATTTCACCTGTGGCAGCATTGTAATGTAGGGATAACGAGTTTTTAAGTGACTAAAATCTGCCAATGTGATTGTATCTTGGGGAGTTTGCACTTGGATTTGGCGCATCTTAGCGTGGGGTAATTGCAGCAAGCGATCGCTTAAGCCCAATTCCTCCATAATTTCCATCACCGATGGATGAATTGTATCCCCCCGAAAGTCACGATCAAAATCTTTATGTGCTTCTAGCAAAATCACAGAAATACCTTGACGCGCCAACAACAAAGACAAAATAGCCCCCGCCGGCCCTCCACCCACAATGCAACAATCTGTGTTTTGTACGTCTACAATGTCATGATTAGGATTAACACTTGGGTCTTGGGAAGGATTCGCGGGTACATCAGTATTCATGACAACACCTCCTAACAGCCCTAGCATCAAGGGTAATTTACTTTTTGTGATTCAATCTATTTTTTTAACTTTTCGTATTTACCGGGAACGTGTATCATGGGCGCTAAACTATCTTTCGTCATATAACTAATGACTAATGACCAATGACAATAAATAATTACTCGTGACGCAAGTTATTTTAGAAAATGTTTATAAAACTTTCCCTGCTCGCAAAGGGGAAGCCGTAACCTCACAAACTCAACTCCCAGCTGGCAAGAAAAGCGATGCCGCACCAGAACGTGGGGGAAGTGTAAATGTTTTGCGACGGATTAATTTGACGATCGCAGATGGCGAATTTATGGTGCTGGTAGGCCCTTCTGGTTGTGGTAAGAGTACTTTACTGCGGTTAATCGCGGGGCTGGAAGTGATGACTGGCGGTAATATTTGGGTAGGTGATCGCTTGATTAATGATTTGCCTCCCAAAGAACGAGACATTGCTATGGTGTTTCAAAATTACGCGCTCTATCCCCATATGACGGTGTACGACAATATCGCCTTTGGATTGCGTCGTCGGCAATTGGGGGAAAATCACCACTCCCCACTCCCCACTCCCCACTCCCCACTCTCTTTAGCAGAAAATCTCTTCGTAGGGATGACGCGATCGCTACCGAAGGGACTACGCTACATTTCCCAAAAAGAACGAGCGGTAGATGAACGGGTGCGTACTGTTGCTCAGTTGTTGCAAATTGAAGCTTTGCTCAGACGCTTACCCAAACAATTATCTGGGGGACAAAGACAACGAGTTGCATTAGGAAGAGCAATCGCTCGCAATCCTCAAGTATTTTTGATGGATGAACCACTATCTAATTTAGATGCCAAACTCCGGGCGGAAACTCGCGCCCAAATTGTCAAGTTACAACGCCAACTAGGAACAACGACGATTTACGTTACCCACGATCAAACAGAAGCGATGACAATGGGCGATCGGATTGCGATTATGTCTGAGGGTAAAATTCAGCAAGTCGCAGCCCCGTTGGAACTTTACAACAATCCGGCTAACCGCTTTGTCGCAGAGTTCATTGGTTCACCACCGATGAATTTTATTTCTGTAGAGTTTCATGCTCCCCTGTTAATTACTCATCCTCTGTTCCGTCTCACACTCCCAGAAGTTTGGGGAAAAGCCCTACAAAAATACGGCAAACAAACCCTAATTTTAGGGATTCGTCCAGAACATTTAAGCTTGAGTTTACCTGCTACTAAAAATCTCCCCGCGCAAGTAGATATAGTAGAGAATCTTGGTAATGATACCTTTGTGTCTGTCAGATTAGGTGAACCAGGAGAACATGAAAACCTCTCTTTCCCCACTTCCGACTCCCCACTCCCCACTCCCCATTTTCAAGTCCGAATACCATCTGAGCGATTAGTGCGTGTTGGCGAGCAGGTATGGTTATCACTAACTGCTGAAAAAATTCACTTTTTTGATCCTGAAACTGAGTTAGCGATATCTTCTAATAGTGAATTAGACATTGGGAGGAATTAATCGTCATGAGTGTGATAGTTGCGAAGTGGACGATTGATGAATATCATCGCATGATTGACGCTGGCATTTTGAGCGATCGCCAGGTTGAACTACTACAAGGAGAAATCGTTGAAATGTCACCAGAAGGCGAACCTCATGCTTATTGTAGTGATGAAGCTGGTGAGTATCTAGCAAAATTATTGGGCGATTATGCCAAAATTCGTCAAGCTAAGCCTATCACCCTACCCAACGACTCGGAACCAGAACCAGATATTGCTATTGTCCAACGTTTAGGACGTGAGTATCGAGAGCATCATCCTTATCCAGAAAATATTTTCTGGTTGATTGAGTATGCTAACTCCAGTTTAGAAAAAGATTTAGAAACCAAAAGCCAAATCTACGCCCAGGTAGGGATTTTAGAATATTGGGTTGTCAATCTTAAACAGCTAAATTTAGTAGTATTTCGAGAAATTTTAAATGGAGAATACGCAACTAAACTTACACTAACTGAAGGCATAATTCAACCGCTGGCATTCCCAGATATTTATGTTTCCATAAAACGAATTATTAATAGCTAATATTAATTCGTAATTCGTAAAATATTTAGTTTTCCCTGTTCCATTTCAGCTTATTTAGCTAAACCATGTTCTAAAGCAAAACGAACTAACTCTGTACGGCTATTAGTCCCAGTTTTACTAAACAAACGGCTGACGTATTTTTCTACGTTGCGGACGCTAGTTTCTAAGCGACGGGCAATTTCTTTATTCATCAACCCTTCAGCTACTAAATTTAAAACGCTTTGTTCTCTGGGAGTCAAATCAATTTTAAAAGGAGCTGGAGATTGAGAAATTGCACTTCTTTGAGTCAATAATGCTTTAATTTGAGCAATTTGATTAGCTAATTCGGCAATATCATGAGTTTCAGTCTCTTCTGATGTCGTTGCAGGCGTGGTGGCACGACGAGCAAGCAAGTTTTCGACTATTGCCACTAACTCATCTGGATCAAAGGGTTTAGGCAAATAAGCATCAACACCAGCTTGATAACCTTGGATGCGATCGCCTGTCATCCCTTTCGCAGTCAAGAATATCACAGGCAGCGCTTGAAAGCGGGGGTCTTCTCGCAGTTGCTTGAGGAACTGATAGCCATCTACCTGCGGCATCATTACATCGGAAATTACTAAGTCAGGTGTATTTTGTTGCATCAAATCCCAGCCTTCGCGGGCGTTACTGGCAACTTGAACGCTGAAACCGCTTTCTTGTAAATAGTCTCTCACGGCTTCCCGCAATCCCGGTTCATCATCTACCAGTAACAGTTGTGGTGACATTGAAAGTTTCCTTGAGTTTACCTTTTTCCAATTTAGCGAAAGTTGGCAAGCAATTGTTATTTATTGTCGAGAACTTGTACCGAGCAAAGTTGTACTGCTACGCTTAAGCAAGCTACGCGTAGCGTCTTTGACAGAAGAAGTATGGGGAACTTGTACTAAGTGGAGTCCAAGTATGGAGTATTGATTATTCTTTGCTCTCTTCGCTTTGGTCAAGAATAAAGTCAATATCTCGCATTCCTGGTAAGATACGCAGAATCTCTAAGCGAGTTTCCTTTACTCTGTACACTATCACATACACAGTTTTACCAATCTTTGGTGTGACTAATTCTCTTGTGCCAAAAACTCGTCCAGGTTTACCGAGATTTGGCATGACAATCAATTTTTTAATAATCTGCTTTAAACGTGTGCTAACCTGACTAGCAGCTGAGGGATTATTATCAACAATATACTCGCGGATGCTTACCAAATCTTCGACAGCAAGTGAGAGAAAAACTAAACGCATGGCGCAGGTTTTTCATCTTCTGTTCCCCAACACTCAAGCCAAGCCTCCACTTCCTCGCTGGCAATCCATTTAGCTTGTGGGCTATCAGCAATTTTCACGGCCTCTTCAATCTTTTGAATTTGCCAACTTTGCTGTTCTACATACAAAGCGATCGCTTCTGCGGCTAACCAAGACTTGCTGCGTTGTGTACTTTGGGCAAGAGCATCAAGTTTGGCTTTGATCTCTGGCGTTAATCGAACGGTGACAACTTCGCTTTGAGACATTTTAACTTTTTCATTTGTTATGGCATTGTGTATACATTGTATACAAGCGATTAAATTCTCACAACCAGTCAATTATCTTGGCATTTTCAGGCAATTTAGCGTCACGTTGCCCAGTGTATCGCGCTCTGGCTGTGAACAAACCGATGGGTGTATTTAATAAATCTACAAGAGTGGCTTTGCCTGCGATCGCTTTGAGACTTGCTGTTGGGACTTCTTTGACTAACCAACGTGCTAAGCGATAGCTGCATTCTTTGAGGGAAATTTCTCGCATCAAATCTATACCGTGGAGTTCGTGCAAATAGCGATTTGAGCGCCCATAGCGTTGCCATTGACTTCGCAGTTCCTGGAGTGTGGCGCGGTGGCGATGCTGAACAATCGCTTGGGGAGCAAATTCTAAACACCCGATATTTTCCCTCAAAATTCGCCAGCAGATATCTGCATCACCACCACTGGTAAGATAAGGACGAAATAAACCTGCTTTTTCTAAAGCGATGCGTCGAATTGCCAAATTCGCAGTTTGACCATAGGGACAAAAAGGATGCTTGAGAGTATGCTTTTGTGATAAAGTTTGCTCCCTATCTGCGTGTTGTTCTAGCAGATTTTTGCTTGGTAGAGGTAAAATTTCACCCACAACAATTATTATTTCTGGATTGACAAAAGGTTTAATTAATGCATCTAACCATTGAGGTTGTGGGCGGCAATCAGCATCACAAAAGGCGATAATTTTGCTAGAAGCGGCGCGAATGCCAGTATTACGGGCTGCGTAGGAGCTTTGGATTTGATTTTCGCTCAATGGGCGAATTGTAACTGGGTTATTTTCAGCGGCTGCTTTTAAGATGGTGAGAGTGCGATCGCTACTATTGTTGTCTACTAGCAAATACTCTACACGGTCTTGGGGATAATTTTGAGACAATAGACAATTAATTAAGTCTGGTAAATCTGTCTCACCGTTATAAATAGGAATAACCACCGACACCTGCGGTAAGCAGTTGTGAATGGTGGTTGCATCGACTGGTTGACTATTCATAAATCTGAGATGGGGGATTTGTAACTATTAAATAGTATTCCCGATCCCAAATGTTTGAAGCTCACAAAAAATAGTGCAACATGTCAACCCGTCAGCTTAATTTATATTTTATTTAATTCCATAAAAAACAAAATCCCCGACTTCTTAAGAAGCCGGAGATCTGAAAAGTTTGATATCAATTTAAAATTGCAAATCTCTAGCGCGAACACTCATCGGTTGGAAAGAAGAAGGTTGATTTACCGGAGGTTGGGCATAGTTGCGGGTAGATAGAATTGCGATCGCTCTGGCATATTGCGGATCGCTCTTAGTTCCCACTAGGTTTGGATTATAAGCCAACTGCCGCTCTTGTGCATCTGTCAGTTTTTGCTCAATATCTGGGGTGATCCCCTTGTGGTTGATATCCGTTCCCTTGGGTGTATAGTAATGGGCAATAGTGACAGCCAAACCTGAACCATCGGAGAGTTCATGAACCGACTGGACTAAAGCTTTACCAAAAGTTTGACTACCTACAACCACAGCTCGGTTATTATCCTTGAGCGCTCCTGTAAGAATTTCACTGGCACTAGCTGAATTACCATCCACCAATATTGCCAGAGGGCGATTTGTCAAAGCAGTGCGATTGGCTTTGGTTTCGTCGCTTTGTCCTTGTCGATCTACCGTCTTGACAATTGCACCATTATCCAGCCACATACGGGCAATTTCAATGCTTGCTTGCAACAAACCACCAGGGTTTCCCCGCAAGTCCAACACATAAGCATCGACTTTCTTGCTGTTCAAGTCACGAATAGCTCGTTGCATTTGTTCGGCTGCATGGGCGCTAAACTCTTGCAAACGGATATAGCCAACGCGCCGATTCCCTTCTTGTTTCAGGGTGTAACGCACCGTTGGTACTTCAATATTCGCTCTTGTGAGCTTTAATTCAAAGGGGCTGCGTCCTGTTCTTTGCAGACGCAAAGTGATGGGAGTACCTGCTTTACCGCGAATTAGTTTTGAGGCATCATCCACTTTCATCTTGAGGGTGGCTTTGCCATCAATTGCCACAATTACGTCACCTGCTTTAATTCCAGCTTTCAGGGCTGGAGAATTATCTATAGCTTCGACAACAGTCAACCGCTTGGTTTTTTCGTTTAATTCCATGCGAATGCCAATTCCAGAGACTTCTCCGGAGGTTTGGCTGGTTAAAGCTTCATATTGTTTGGGATCCATAAACCGAGTGTAAGGATCTCCTAATTTTTGTAAAGCTTCGCGGATAGCGGTGTAAGCTTCTTCAGTGGATGAATATTCTTTACTTAATAAGCTTTTTCTAACTGCTAGCCAATCTTGTTGATTAAACTTGCCATCAACGTATTCACGGTTTACTACTTGCCAAGCTTGATCAACTATTGTTTTTGGGCTATCTTGCATGGCTAGCGAAGCTCGGACGCAGCGAGTCCAAGCAGGGCCAAATACGGATAAAGCAGCAGTTGTGGCGATCGCTCCACCAATCAAGGCTACCTGGAGCGGTGAGTAACTTTTCGCAGATTGGTTCATGTATATTTAGCTGAAATAATTGTGTTGTTGACAGTTTAACAATCAGGCTTTCTAGAAATTTTTAAGTTTTTATACCCCAAACTCAGCTATGCTCCTCTCACCCTTTGACTCTGTTAGGATGCTGAAATTACTGCATTTGTTGTTAACAACCATTTCTCACTTTTCTTGCCTTTTCCGGAAGGCCAGAATAATGATGTGACACTTTGATTAGCGTCATTTCGGCATTTTAGATTACTTTTTTAAGATAGCACCTAGATAGGTAAATTGCAGGACTTTTAGAGTGTAACCAAATATGCTTTTTTACTTAAGTCATGAAACGTAAATTTAATATTAAATTACTTATTAGCTTTCAGGGAAAATTTGCTAAACTACGGAAATTGTTACAAATATTAGCTTACGGATTAAGCTTTTTTTTGGGCATCTGGCTAGTTTGTACGGCCATAACCTTAGCGATCGCGGTTTCCCAACCAGTAGACAGTTTTTTTGTGCTTGGTGGCAGTATTAGCCGGGAAATCTATGTTGCCAAATTGGCAAAACAACATCCACAAACGCCAATTTTAATTTCTCGCGGTTCGGCGGATCGCTGTTTATGGCTAATTTTTCAGCGGGAAACTGCGAGTTTACAAAACGTTTGGTTAGAAAAGTGCGCGAATTCCACTTTTGAAAATTTTTACTATAGTATTCCAATTTTGCACGCTTGGAAAGCGCATAAGGTAAGACTGATTACTTCTCCTACTCACTTACCAAGAGCTAAATTGCTCGCGCAGATTCTTTTGGGCGCTCATGGCATTTGGGTAGAGACAGAGATTGTGCCAGAGCAAGGCATTCCTGGCAATCGTGAATCTTGGCTGAAAACCGGATTGGATGTAACGCGTAGCTTGGTGTGGGCAGTTTTTAGTCAAGTCATTCAACCGCAATGCTCAAATGTAGTTCGACTTGCAGAGGTAGATATGCTGCATGAAGATGTGAAGTGTGAACATCAAGGTGGGTTGGAGAGGTGATGTTGTGTTTGGCGGAGGCTAGGGGATGAGGGGGATGAGGGGGGTGAGGTTTTTACGGTTTTTGCACAGATGCAGTAATTATTAGTGATTAATTAAATACCAGATAAGTCGCGATCGCAACTATGAGGTAGGGAACAGTTTTTACTTGCTGGTTGCAAAAACTGCAACCACAACAGGTATTGTTGGGTAGATTCATAAAATAACAATAAGTTTTCAGCAATAAGCTAAAAAACATCTAAATTACATAATCAAATTAAATAAAACTCTTGTGGGGTGGGCATCTTGCCCGCCCTAATTATGCAAGTTATATGTGGAACAGCTTACTGCTGAAGACAAATAAATAATTTACAAATGGTAGTATTTTTGTTTGCGTAATTATTAACTAGTTCCGTGGGTTTAAGTCCCCCGGTTCTATAATCGGCAAGTTTTGTAATGGGGATTTAACCCCAACACAAAACTTAATTACGTTAGCGTAGCGGTAGCGAGTCCTCGATAGCGTCAGCGTAAAGCCTACGGCATAGCTTCGCTTAGAGCGACACAGGAGCGTCGCGTCATTACGAATTACGAATTATTTAACTAAGTCCTCAAAGTGATGAAAAAAGTAAAGTTTACGTATATTCTCTGCTGTTATCTCGCAAATGTTACCCGCTATAGTCTAACTTTTTTACTTGGTTTGATTTTGCTAGCAGATGCGGTAGGGGCAAGACAAGTAAATACGAAGTTGCAAATAGCACAGCAATCAGGAACAACGCAACCAAATACTAAACAAGCTGCTGCACAGGCACAGCAGTTGATGAGCGAAGCAGAGAAGCTGTATCAACAAGGTACAGCAGCATCTAGACAACAAGCGATCGCAAAATATGAACAGGCGCTAAAAATCTGGCGGCAAATAGGCGATCGCAATTGGGAAGCGAATACACTTTTGAGCATCGGTACTCTCTACTTTACCCAGAATGACAACCAAAAGGCATTAGACTTTTTCAATCAAGGGCTAGCGATTAGGCGAGAACTCAAAGACCGTTTTGGAGAAGCTGTAATGCTTAGTTCTGTTGCAAGGGCCTTGTCTAGTTTGGGTGAAAAACAAAAAGCGCTTTCGTCTTACAACCAAGCACTGTTACTATTTCGGGCTGAAAAAAAACCTGATTTTGAAACAAAAACGTTAGTCAGTATTGGTCAAATCTACTTTCAATTAGGCCAAACGCAGAAGGCAGTTGATTACTACAATCAAGCCTTGGTAATTGAGCGTGCCCAGAAAAATCTCAATGAACAAGCTGATATCCTCAAGGATCTGGGCTTAATCTATACCCAATTGGGTGAACGTCAAAAAGCTTTAGACTTTTATAATCAAGCGCTGGAGCTTCAACGTCAAACAAAGAATTTGACTGGACAAGCCGATGTTCTCAACCAAATCAGCACTGTCTATTTCTCTGTGGGCGAGTATCAAAAAGCGCTAGAATCGTCCGAACAAGCGCTGAAACTGCAAAAGCAAGCTCAAGGAAATCTGTCTGGTACAGCCCTAGCATTGAACTTGAGAAATCAAGCTTTTACTCTCACGGGCATTGCTAGAGGCTATAATTCATTGGGCGAGCCTCAAAAAGCTATAGAATATTATAACCAAGCGCGATCGCTATTGCAAAAAGCAGGTGATCGTTATGGAGAAGCCGAAGTTCTCAATCTAATCAGCTTTGTCTACGACCAATTGGGAGAAAAGCAGCAAGCACTAAATTCCTTAAACCAAGCACTAGTGTTGCAGCGTGCCAACAAAAATCGTGACAGGGAAGCTTTTACGCTCTCGTTGATTGCGGGAATTTATAAATCATTCGGTGATTATCAGCAAGCACTCAACTCATACAACCAAGCCCTGGATCTCAGCCGTCAGGTGGGTGAGCGTTCTAGAGAAGCGGATACTCTCAAGGATATAGCTCTAGTATATAGAGCATTGGGTGACTACAAATTGAGTATTGAAACTTTCAATCAAGCACTAGAGATATTTCAGAAAATAGGCGATCGCGGCAGGGAAGCGCAAACTTTAGAGAACATCGGCACTGTTTACCGAACAACAGCAGAATATTCCAAAGCACTGGAATATTACAACCAAGCACTAAAGTTGGAGCGCGAACAAGGTGATTCTTTTCAGGAAATTGCCACACTGATTAGCATCACTAGAGTTTATGAATCATTGAAAGATTATCCCAAGGCATTTGATACAGCCAATCAAGCGCTTTTATTGTCACGTCAACAAAAAAACAGCTTGGGCGAAGCTGGTGCCCTTGCCTTGTTAGGCGTAGTATATCAAGCATCGGGCGATTATCAAAAAGCGCTGGATGCCTCTGTGCAGGCAACTTCTTTGATGCGGAAGATAGGTAATAAGTATGCAGAAGCTACTTATTTAGGTAACATCGGTAAGACTTACAAATCACTCAAGCAACCGCAACAAGCGATCGCCACTTACAATCAACAATTAGGATTGTGGCGAAATTTGGGCAATCGCACAGAGGAAGCTGACACACTCTACAATCTGGCAGTGACGGAACGCGATCGTGGCAATCTTACCACTGCTCTCCCGCAAATTCAAGCAACTATTAAAATCGTTGAAGATACACGTACTAAAGTCACTAGTCAAGAACTGCGTACCTCCTACTTTGCCACTGTCCAGAAGTATTACCAGTTCTACATCGATTTATTAATGCAACTGCACAAAAAAGATCCATCTAAAGGATACGACGCTTTGGCACTGCAAGCTAGCGAGCGCTCTCGTGCTAGGGGCTTGGTAGAACTTTTAACTGAAGCTAGGGTAGATATTCGTAAAGACGTTGACCCGAAATTACTCGCACAAGAACGGAGTTTGCAATGGCGCATCGAAGCTCAAGAGAAAAAACTTTCAGACCTAGCTAATAAAAATGATACTCAAAAGCAAGCGATCGCTGTGATTGAAGATGTCAAAAATCTCCTCGACCAACAGCAACAACTCAAAACCAAAATCCGCAATCAAAACCCTGAGTATGCTGCTTTAAAGTATCCTGAAGCTCTGACGTTACCTCAAATTCAACAGCAACTAGATAAAGATACTCTACTATTACAGTATTCCTTGGGTGAAGGACGCAGCTATCTTTGGGCTATCACTCCCAATTCTTTCGACACTTACGAACTCCCTGGACGTGAACAGATAGAAAAAGTAGCCAAGAATTTGTACAACAACTACTTAAAAAATCCAGGGATGCAGGGAGTTTCCCCAGAAGAAACCGCCAAAGCCGCCAATGAATTAAGTAAACTCATCATTGCACCTGTGGCTGATAAGTTGGGACAAAAACGCTTAGTGATTGTTGGGGATGATGCGTTGCAATACATTCCTTTTGCTGCATTAACCACAGGAAAATCTACAGCTTCACCAGATTATCAACCATTGGTAGTCAACCATGAAATTATCACTCTACCTTCTGCTTCCACAATTGCGATTCTTCGCCAACAAATACAGCGACGTGCCAAAGCCCCAAAAACTCTAGCCATTCTTGCTGACCCCGTATTCAACGCATCGGATGAACGCGTGACCGGCAAAGCTGCAAATACTACCAATGACCTTGATTTGCAATTACAAGAGTCTGCCCTGCAACGGTCAGCCAGAGGCGTTAACCGCAGCAACATTGAACGACTGCAAGGGACTCGCAACGAGGCGCAAGAAATTCTCAAACTTGTACCTAAAGATCGGAGTTTACAAGCTTTTGATTTTGATGCCAACTATAACTGGGCAACTAGCAAACAACTCAGTCAATACCAAATGGTGCATTTTGCTACCCACGGCTTCGCTGATAGCAATGACCCAGAGTTGTCAGGAATAGTTTTATCTTTAGTAGACAAACAAGGCAAACCGCAAAGAGGCTTTTTGCGACTCAACGAAATTTTCAACCTCAACTTTCCCGCCGAGTTGGTGGTGCTGAGTGCCTGTGAAACTGGCTTAGGTCAGGAAGTTCAGGGAGAAGGGTTAGTAGGGTTGACAAGAGGACTAATGTATGCTGGTGCGGCAAGAGTCGTGGTATCTTTGTGGAGTGTTGATGATGAAGCGACATCGTTGTTGATGAGGCAATTTTACAGCGAGATGTTGCAGCAAGGCAAAACTCCGGCAGCAGCTTTAAGGGCGGCACAACTCCAACTCTGGCAACAGGAACAGTGGCGAAATCCTTATTCTTGGGCGGGTTTTACTTTGCTTGGGGAATGGCGATAATTCGTAGGGGTGCGGTGTTTGTCAAAATATCGCTAAGTGAATTATTCGCGATCGCCATCATGTCGCATGAGATAATCTAAAATCCTGTCTAATCGTTCTATCGCAGCATTAGCTGATGCTTGTTGTTCAAGCATTTGCCCCTGTTGTTCAGCCATTTGTTGCTGCACAGCCGTCATCCTCTCCATACTTGCAGCTATAGAACGTTGTGATTCAAACAACCCTTGCTGTGATTCTACCAAAATTGATATTTGCTGCTCAACTTGGTCAACTCGCTCAGTTAGTCTATCCATTCTTCGAGCAATGACATCGACTGAACGAGCCAATTCTAGCTGCGCGGTGGTCAAAAATTGCGTAGTTTGCGATAGTTGTGCGAGTTGTCGGCTATTAGATTCTATCTGCTGACTATTGGATTGTATCAGGGCTTCGATGCGATCAAGGCGAGTGGTGTCTGAGTAGGTCATGGGTGAGCAAGAACTTCTGCACTAGATATATTTTACTTTGCTGTCAAATAGCATAAATTGCCAGTATTCAAGAGAAAATCAGCCTAAATTGAGTGAATACGTTTCAAAAACAGAAACCAGAAATGCGATCGCTCCTCGCCTCTATAAAATCAGAATAAATTTTCAGTAATATCTCCCAGAACAACTCAATAATTATTCCATGAGAGCAATGTCTCTTAAATAATTCGTAATTCGTAATGACGCGACGCTCCTGTGTTGCTCTAAGCGAAGCTATGCCGTAGGCTTTACGCTAACGCTATCGAGGACTCGCTACCGCTGCGAAGCGCGTAATTCGTAATTCGTAGTTAACAAGCAACTGCGTAAGCACTTGCTTAAATTCTCATTTCCCTTACACCCCAATCCCCCCAGTTGATGCAAAATAAACAGTGGATTTTCTGGTGCTTTTTACCAAACTTTACCCGTTGCGGTTTAACTTTGTTGTTAAGTGTAGTTTTGCTATCTGATAGCGTGAGAGCAACACTGAGCAATACACCATTGCAGATAGCACAACAGTCAACAACACAGCAAGATGCAACTCGCGCTGCTGCGGAACGACTCCTTCAAGAGGGGTTAGAACTTTACAAACAAGGAACAGCAGAATCGCTGCAACAAGCAACTAATAAATGGCAAGAAGCATTAAAACTTTGGCGGCAAGTCGGTGACAAAGTAAAGGAAGCCACTACCCTCAACAATATTGGCTTAGTCTACAACTTATTGGGAGACAAGCAAAAAGCACTTCTGTTTTACAATCAGGCATTACCGATATTGCGTGCAGTTGGTGACAGGGAAGGTGAAGCCACTATCCTCAACAATATTGGCTTAGTCTACAACTTATTGGGAGACAAGCAAAAAGCACTTGTGTTTTACAATCAGGCATTACCCATATTGCGTTCGGTTGATGACAAAGCTGGCGTTGCCATTACCCTCAACAATATTGGCAGTGTCTACTCCTCATTGGGAGACAAGCAAAAAGCACTTGTGTTTTACAATCAGGCATTACCGATATCGCGTGCAGTTGGTAACAGGGGAGGGGAAGCCGCTACCCTCAACAATATTGGCTTAATCTACTCCTCATTGGGAGACAAGCAAAAAGCACTTGTGTTTTACAATCAGGCATTACCCATATTGCGTGCGGTTGATGACAAAGCTGGCGTTGCCATTACCCTCAACAATATTGGCAGTGTCTACGACTCATTGGGAGACAAGCAAAAAGCACTTGTGTTTTACAATCAGGCATTACCCATATTGCGTGCGGTTGGCAACAAAGCAGTGGAAGCTGCGATCCTCAACAATATTGGCTTAGTCTACGACTCATTGGGAGACAAGCAAAAAGCACTTTCATATTACAATCAGGCATTACCCATATCGCGTGCAGTTGGTGACAAAGCACAGGAAGCCACTACTCTCAACAATATTGGCTTAGTCTACGACTCATTGGGAGACAAACAAAAAGCACTTGTGTTTTACAATCAGGCATTACCCATATTGCGTGCAGTTGGTGACAAAGCAGGGCAAGCCACTACTCTCAATAATATTGGTTTTATCCACTCCTCATTGGGAGACAAGCAAAAAGCACTTTCATATTACAATCAGGCATTACCCATGTCGCGTGCAGTTGGTGACAAAGCACAGGAAGCCACCACCCTTTATAATATTGCTTTTGCAGAACGCAACCAAGGCAACCTTCAACAAGCCCTTACTCAAGTTGAAACTGCAATTAAAGTTATTGAAGACTTACGCACCAAGATTGATAGTCAAGAGTTGCGTGCTTCTTACTTTGCATCACAGCAAGGCGTTTACAAGTTCTACATCGACTTGCTGATGCAGTTGCACAAGAAAGACCCATCAAAAAGATACGACGCTTTAGCACTGCAAGCAAGCGATCGCTCTCGTGCCCGTGGTCTAATAGAACTACTAACAGAAGCTAACATCGATATCAAAAAAGGTATTGACCCCAAACTGCTAGCAGAAGAACAACGTTTACAGTTGCTAGTTGATGCCAAAGAAAAACAACTCTCGCAATTATCAACTCAAAAAGAACCATCTGCCCAACTCGTCGCAGATACTAAACAACAGCTTGAAGACTTACTCAAACAACAGCAAGAACTAAAGGTAAAAATCCGCGCCACCAACCCTGAGTATGCAGCACTCAAGTATCCCCAGCCTTTGAACTTAAGTGAAATTCAGCAACAACTCGATAAAGATACTCTATTATTGCAATATTCTTTGGGTGAGGAACGCAGCTATCTATGGGCTGTCACACCCAATTCTCTCGATACCTACGAACTACCAGGACGCGAACAAATAGAGAAACTAGCCAAGAATTTATACAACAACTATTTTAAAAATCCTGGGATGCAGGGAGTTTCGCCAGAAGAAACCGCTAAAGCTGCTAACGAACTGAGTAAACTCATCCTTGCACCTGTGGCTGAAAAGTTGGGGCAAAAACGTTTAGTAATTGTTGGTGATGATGCTTTGCAATACATCCCCTTTGCCGCGTTAACATCAGGAAAATCAACAACAAATTATGAACCCTTGGTAGTCAACCACGAAATAATTAGTCTACCTTCCGCCTCAACTATTGCCATTATCCGCCAAGAACTCAAAGGACGCGCCAAAGCACCGAAAACTCTCGCTATTCTTGCTGACCCCGTATTTACTGCATCAGATGAACGAGTCACAGGTAAATCTACAAATACTGACAATGACCTCGATATAGAATTACAACAGTCTGCACTTAATCGGTCAACGATAAACATCAACCGTAGTCAAATTGAGAGACTGCCAAACACTCGCACTGAGGCACAGGAAATACTCAAGTTAGTGCCTTCAAATAATCTACAAGCGTTTGATTTTGACGCTAACTACAATTGGGCAACTAATAAACAACTCAGTCAATACCGGATGCTGCATTTTGCCACTCACGGTTTTTTAGATAGTACCAACCCAGAGTTATCAGGAATTGTGCTATCGCTGATAGACAAACAAGGGAAGCCACAAAAAGGCTTTTTGCGACTCAACGAAATTTTCAACCTCAACTTTCCGGCTGAGTTGGTAGTGCTAAGTGCCTGTGAAACGGGTTTGGGCAGAGAAGTTAAAGGCGAGGGATTAGTAGGCTTGACAAGAGGATTAATGTATGCAGGTGCAGCGCGAGTGGTGGTGTCTTTGTGGAATGTGAATGATGAGGCGACATCGTTGTTAATGAGGCAATTTTACAGTCAGATGTTGCAGCAGGGCAAAACTCCGGCGGCGGCTTTGAGGGCGGCACAACTCCAACTTTGGCAACAGGAACAGTGGCGAAATCCTTATTCTTGGGCGGGTTTTACTTTGCTTGGGGAATGGCGATAATTCGTAGGGGTGCGATCGCCCAAAAGGAGAAAATATTGTAGAATTTTAGTTACATGCGATCGTCACATGCATAAACAATTGTAGAGACGTTTTAAAAGCACGTCTCTACGAAAGAATTTATTGCAATGATGAATTTAATTGATATTCTCAATTATTTCTTCGCAATTATCCAAACTGCGTGAATAATTCCAGGAATATAACCAAACAAAGTCAACAGTATATTAATCCAAAAGTCTATACCAAAACCTACTTGCAAAAATACGCCTAGAGGTGGTAAGAAAATAGCACACAGAATGCGAAGTATATCCATTTCAACCTCCTATTTATCTCAAGCTGAGCAGCTTTTTTGTTAATTTACCACTGCTGCTCAAATGCATTTCTACTCTCAAAGATAACATTAACTCTCTGGCTTCAAAGCACTGTTTATATGCGGTAAACCGTACTCATCAACCACCGCTGATTTTGGCTTTATAACCAAGCTTAATTAAAATATCGAGAATTTTTTGTTTATGATCGCCTTGAACTTCAATTTCGTTATCTTTGACTGTACCACCTGTACCGCATTGAGTTTTCAACTGTTTGAGTAAATCTGCTAAGGTTTCTGGTTTTGTTTGAAAGCCGCTAATCACCGTGACGGTTTTACCTTTGCGTCCAGCACGAGTAGCTTGTACTCTGAGATTTTGTTGTTTTGGTGGTAGTTCGGCAATCGGCCTTTCTGTGGCAGCAGAGTTATCATTACCAAATTCGCGGTAGGCGAAGTTTTTGTCTGAAGATTTGGAGTTGGAAGAAGACATAATTTAGAGGGAGTGGGGAGTGGGGAGTGGGGAGTGGGGAAACACAGCTTTTTAGAGTGAAATTAATAAAAATTTAGGATAAATATGTAATGCTTACACCTTTATGATCTTTCTTTAGACAGACATTTTGATTATATGTGCTTCACACTTTTCTATAATAATAAAGTCTGTCCCCTCATCAAAAACTGTCTGTGACTACAACTCCTCTTTTTGCAAGTTTTCTGTCAACTGCTCAGGTTCCTGATACACAGGGACGCTTTGGGCGCTTTGGCGGTAAGTATGTTCCAGAAACTCTCATGCCTGCACTGGCTGAGCTGGAAACTGCATATCAGCAATACCGCAATGACTCTGATTTTCAAGCAGAACTGCAACAACTGCTCCGAGACTACGTAGGACGTGCGACGCCGTTATATTTTGCGGAACGTCTAACTGCTCATTATGCCAAACCCGACGGTACAGGGCCGCAAATCTACTTAAAACGTGAAGACTTAAACCATACTGGCGCTCATAAAATTAATAATGCTCTTGGTCAAGTTTTATTGGCAAAGCGCATGAATAAGCAGCGAATTATTGCTGAGACGGGTGCTGGACAGCATGGAGTGGCAACAGCCACGGTTTGCGCCCGTTTTGGCTTGGAATGTGTAATTTACATGGGCGTTCATGATATGGAACGTCAAGCCTTAAATGTGTTTAGAATGCGGCTGATGGGGGCAGAAGTACGTCCGGTAGCGGCGGGAACAGGAACTCTCAAGGATGCAACTTCAGAGGCAATTCGAGATTGGGTGACGAATGTGGAAACCACTCATTACATCCTGGGTTCAGTTGCAGGGCCCCATCCTTACCCCATGATGGTACGCGATTTCCATGCAGTCATTGGGCAAGAAACCCGCGCTCAAGCGATGGAAAAATGGGGTGGCTTACCTGATATTCTTATGGCTTGTATCGGTGGTGGTTCTAATGCCATGGGATTATTTCATGAGTTTGTTCATGAGTCATCTGTACGCTTAATCGGAGTAGAAGCCGCTGGGGAAGGTGTCGATACTCAAAAACATGCCGCTACCTTGACAAAAGGACAAGTTGGTGTATTGCACGGGGCAATGAGTTATCTACTGCAAGATGACGATGGCCAAATAATTGAAGCCCACTCGATTAGTGCGGGGTTAGATTATCCTGGTGTAGGGCCAGAACATAGCTATTTGAAAGATACAAATCGTGCTGAATACTACAGCGTGACTGACGAAGAAGCTTTAGGCGCATTCCAGAGATTGTCACGCTTAGAGGGAATTATCCCAGCTTTGGAAACAGCACATGCGATCGCCTATTTAGAAACCCTCTGTTCCCAACTTACCAACAGTCCCCGCATTGTGATTAACTGCTCTGGACGCGGTGATAAGGATGTACAGGCGGTAGCTAAATATTTAACTAATTCGTAATTCGTAATGACGCGACGCTCCTGTGTCGCTAACGCTGACGCTCGTACCTCGCTACCGCTGACGCTCGAGGACTCGCTACCGCTTCGCTAACGCTAACGCTATCGAGGACTCGCTACCGCTTCGCTAACGTAATTCGTAATGACGCTCGTACCGACGCTCGATGACTCGCTATCGCTACCGCTGACGCTCGAGGACTCGCTACCGCTTCGCTATCGCTACCGTAATTCGTAATTAGAGGCGGAACACCATACCAAATTTTTAAATCGGTGGTTTGAAATTAGTTGGGGTCTAAATCCTCAAATAATTTAACTATGAATTACGAATTTTTTTAAATTCTACATGAAGAGTGGTGAGTGCTGAATTAAAAGACTGCACTGAGTTTTGTAAAAATACAAGAAAGAAATTTTAGGGAGGAAGCAACGATGAATGAACAATTCAAACATGCGATGCTGCCACAAGCTACTCACGACGAACTCGCACGTCAAAACTTTGTACGCAGTTTGAAAATGCACATTTTCCGAGAACTTGCTCCTACTAATAAACTAATTTATGAACAAGTAGCCAAGCCTAAGTTTGAACAAGCAAATCAGCGTCCTCCCCAGAATCGGTATGAAATTCGGCGACTGATGCAGCAAGAACCCTACTATCATTGGTACAGTGCTTTAAGGCGGATTAACCAAGAAATGTTATGGGATGCTGTCAATACCAGCGTTGATCGTCAACTACCAGAATTGATTGAGCGTGCCCAAGACAAAACTGGAGAATTGGGTACTTTAACAATCGACCCCAACTTTAAAATCCCTGCTTATCAAACTGCTGTAGACATTCACTGTATGCCTGGAGGATATCACAGCGAATTTACAGCCGACGATGTTGCTGCTGGTGCAACTTATGATCGCGGAGTTTATATTTATGGTGTTGGTTGGTTGGGGCCTTTAAATGATGACATGGGGCTATCTATAGTCCAAAATTACTTACTGCCAGAGTATCCCGACTTTCGACCCAGAAAAATTCTTGACATAGGATGTTCTGTCGGTAACAGCACATTACCTTACGTCGATGGCTACCCCGATGCAGAAGTCCACGCCATAGATATAGGCCCATCGATGCTGCGTTACGCTCATGCTAGAGCCAAAGCTTTAGGAAAAAGAGTACACTTTTCTCAGCAAAACGCCGAAAACACCAACTTTCCAGATGCATCATTTGATTTAATCGTTTCCCATATTTTGCTACACGAAATACCTACGTCGGCTATTCGTCAAGTCATGCGGGAGTGTTATCGTCTACTCACTCCCGGTGGCATCATGCTTCATGTTGAAGCACCCTCATATCGCCACATGGATCTATATACTCAGTTCGTATACGATGAGGAAACTGCTAACAACAACGAACCTTTCTGGAGCGCGATGCGCGATTTAGATTTAGTTGAATTAGTTACCAAAGCCGGTTTCGCAGCAGATCATGTGTTTGAGAAGTTTGTCCCTAACGGTGCATGGAAACCAAAAGCACCCAATGGTAACTCTAGCAACCGAGGTACTTGGTTTGTTTTGACTGCAACTAAGTGAGAGGCTAGGGGGATGAGGGGGATGAGGGAGATGAGGGGGATGAGGGGACGCAGAGAATAATCAATGACAATTCTCTATACTTCTCCTGTCGCAGACGCTACGCGTAGCAAGATCCCGCATGGTACGACTTCGCTCAGTACAAGTTCCCAATTCCACAAAGGTAGTTGAGATGACAAAGATAGCTAAGGGTAAACGACCTGTATACTTAGATAATTCGCAAAACGATAAATTGCTAACAATGGTAGTGGCTTTAGCTGGTGAGGTGTCTGTGCTTCATGAGCGTTTAGACACTATCGAACGCCTGCTAGCAGCTAAAGGTATTTTATCGATTGCTGAAATTGAAAATTACGAGCCAGATGCAGATGCAGTAAAAGAACGTGAACATTGGCGTGTAGAATATATTGCACGGGTACTACGTGTGCTTAAGGAAGAGTTTCGTAAGTAGGGGCGTGTTTAGCCTTAAATATTAGACCTGCCTTGAAAATAGGGAGTTTTATATCTTGCACCTGTCAAACTTTCGGTCGTAAAAATTACCTAATTGTTCGGCTACGCTGACATTCGCATCTGGATTGTAAATCCCGCTTTTATAGTAAAAGTCCATTAGAAATGGACTGAATACAGGGGTAAATAAATATGTGAGAAATTTTTTAGATAACGGTAAAAATAATTACCCTTTTGCGAAAGAATTATTTCTCAAGGCTTATACCCACTGGAATTTTTTTAGGTTATTCTTGCAAATGACAGCCGCGACCATAATACTAATTTGCAAGGATTTGTCATCATCATTCTTGAAATTGGTGTAAATTTACAATTTATTTAGATTATTGCAGCCGTTGATCTGTTACCTATTCTCCGTATCAAATTATGTCTGGATAACTAACCATCAAATAACAGCTCGCAAGCATCGATATCGACACAAAGAAAATAGATTAGGCAAAATTTAAGTTTATTTCTCACATTTTTGCTGAATAATGTATTTTCAGAGACATTTGTCTAGTGAATACTACATTATTTTTTTATTAATTAACGAACATGTGAGATTTTCCACAGCAGCGATCGCAACTTTTATTAAGCCAACCGCCGCTACACTCTCGTTCAAAATTCCAAATGAAACAATGGATGAAAGCTCATGGATTGACTGATGAAACCAAAAGAACATTTTTCTCAAATAGCAAACCCCAAAAGACAAGACATCCTTGTTCTCCACAAACAGAATTAGCTGTTGAATTTTGAATTTTGAATTTCCTCAAGCGGTACTAGTTCCTAAATTCGTCAATGCCTTACGAGTATCCTCGAAAATTCTGGGAACAATAAGGTAGATCATAAGTCTTATCATCTCTACACATTGTAAAATTCTCCATGTTCCGACAAACTGCTTTTGGCATCGCTTTAAGTACGCTTGTCATTGCTAGTGGATTAACGACCGCTCCAATATCAGGTCACACTTCGGATAAATCCACTCATGAACAACCGTTGTCAATTCTTTCGAGTCAAGTTGCTATATCAAATACTACTTTTAAAACCGCTGCCCTAGAAAAATCGGTTTTTGAGCAAATTAATCGCTACCGAATTTCTAAAGGACTGCCAAGACTAACCCTAAATGCAAAGATATCTCAACAAGCAAGAATTCATAGTCAAAACATGGCTAAGGGTAAAGTTCCTTTCAGCCATAATGGATTTGAACTGCGAGTCAAAGCTATCCCTCTGAATTATAATAGCGCAGCAGAAAATGTTGCTTTTAACCAAGGGTATACTAACCCTGCTGCTGAAGCTGTCAGTGGTTGGATTAAAAGTCCTGGACATTTAAAGAATCTTAAGGGACAGTATAATCTGACTGGTGTTGGTGTTGCTGCTAATGGTCAAGGCGAAGTCTACCTTACACAAATTTTTCTTCGTAGCAAATAGATTTAATTTAGGATTTTTGCACAATAATTAGTGTTGAAACATCCATCAACACTGCATTTATTGTTGAGCAATTCATGACATTACACGATTTTCAGGTGAGCGATCGCGATCTTAGTGATGCAGCCTTGACTGAATATTTAAAATCAACTGCGATCGCAGTTGATACAGAAACAATGGGATTATTGCCGCATCGCGATCGTTTATGTCTAGTTCAGTTGTGCAACCCAGGAGGCAAAGTAACAGCTATCCGCATAGCCAAAGGACAAGTTGACGCCCCAAACCTCAAAAAACTCTTAGAAGCACCTAACACCTTAAAAGTATTTCACTTTGCCCGTTTTGATTTAGCCACCCTACGCCACAATTTAGGAATTCAAGTCCAGCCAGTTTTTTGCACCAAAATAGCGAGTAAGTTAGCGCGGACTTACACTAATCGCCACGGACTTAAAGATGTAGTCCAAGAATTAGAACAAGTAGAACTAGATAAAAGCGCTCAAAGTTCTGATTGGGGTAATGCGGCTAATCTATCAGAAGCTCAGCTTAATTATGCCGCTAATGATGTGCGTTATCTGCTAAGTGTGCAGCAAAAATTATTAGAAATGCTCAAAAGAGAAGAACGTTGGCAACTTGCTCAAAAATGCTTTGAATTTTTACCAACGATAGTTTCACTGGATTTGCTGCAATTTAAAGATTTATTTGAACACTAAAGTGGGGAGTGGGGAGTGGGGAGTGGGGAGTGGGGAAGAGATATTTTTATTGAAAGCGGCGCTTGATCCCCCATCCCTCGTGGGTGGGGAGGAAAGTCGCCTCTAGAAGTGCAGGTAATGGGTAATAGGCCAATTACCCATTACCCATTACCAGATTCCTCGTCCCCTTGTGGGCGAGGAATTTTAACCCTAGATTTACCAACGCCGAAACGAAAACTGTGCCTTTACCTATGCAACTTAGTTGTCTTGACCTTGATCTTTGGATTCAGCAATGTTTTCCTTAACATCAGTCACTGCATTACCAACTGCTTGTTGGGCGTCATGGACTGCATCACCTAGGGCTTTTTGCACATTTCCTACAGTGTCTTTCACTTGAGATCCTATAGGAGTTTTAGATCCAGTGGTGCTTTCGCTTGTTCCACCAACAGGCTTTTGCTGAGTTTCCAAATGATTTTTTACCCGCGCTACGACATTGTAGTCATCTGCACCGGCGGGAGTTCTGGATTCTACAATACCTTCTGTTGGGCCACCGATCGCTTTCCATGCACCAAGACCACCTATAAGTTCTGATACATGTACAAACCCAGCAGAACGAAGGGCTTGAGCAGCTTGGCTAGTTTGTTCCTCATTACCACCGTAGACATAAATGTCACGGCTTTTAGCTAAAGAAGCAACTGCACGATCTGCCAATTGATCTAGAGGCATTGGCATTGCACCTGTAATATGACCTTCGTTAAATGTTTCGCGATCGCGCACATCTAATATTGTGAATGCAGGCTCACCCCATTCCAAACGAGACTTCAAAACATGAGCATCGGATTTTGCTTGTATGGGTGGCTGAGGAGGAATGATACCACCTACTAAATTGTTATTCATAATAACTGCTCCTTGCTTATTACATTAATAAACAATTTAACGAATCGAATAAATTTAATTGCTCTGGCTATGGTATGAAAATCCTTAAACTCTCTCTTCAGATAGACTTGTACTAATTCGTAATTCGTAATTAAAAAGTGAGATGTTGGAAAACTAAATTCCCAATTTTTTTTGAAAAGTCGGGAATCTGAACACCGCACATTTTTACAAATCAGAGAGGATTACTATACATATTCTTATACCAATTCTCTAAAATTCGGCTACACATTCAAACTCTGAAACCCATACTAAATAAGAGCTTCTTAATTACGTTAGCGTTAGCGAGTCCTCGATAGCGTTAGCGTTAGCGAAGCGGTAGCGAGTCCTCGAGCGTCAGCGGTAGCGAGGTACGAGCGTCAGCGTTAGCGACACAGGAGCGTCATTACGAATTACGAATTGGTATTAGTCATTTACTAGTACAACTGATAACTGATTTAATATCAGCGATCGCTAATAATAATGTTTCCTCAATTGCTTGACGTACTAATGGAGTTATATTAGCAGCGCGATTGAGGCAATCTACTAGTAATTTATTCGCATCATAATATTGTTGGAGTAGTTCTTTTTGCTGTTTATCGAACTGCCAATTATAACCAATATTGCGATGCTCAATTAATATATTTCTTAATTGTTCACCCCAAGCTTGGCCTTGAGCTTGCCACCAGTTTCTAAACCCGCTTTGATTACTATCTATATGAGGTAATTGTTTTTTTAGTTGTTGCAGTGCTTGCTTAAATCTTGGCTCAATCACAAGTTCTAAAGCTTCTTCAAAGGCAATGATCAAAGCATGAGCATGGTCAAAAGCAAGAGCATTGTTGTGAGTATGCTCAAACGCGGATTCCAGTTCATTTACACAGGCAACAGTACTCAAAAGAAATTCATCTAGAGCGAGGTTATAATCAAAGGCAATACTACCAACAATGGCGCACTCCAGATCATAAATTGGACTACGGGTAAAGGCGCGATCGCAAACTAGATAAAAGGCACGAATAGCGACTGGTTTGTAGGTAGTGGAAATAGAACTAGATTTTTGGTTTAGCCAGGTGAGGAAATATTGTAATTTATCATCATCAGCTAATAGTAAATCAATCTTATATTTTATTAAATGAAGCATGGTATCAGCATCGGTTAACATACTAACAGTTAACAAAAATATCTGTCGCCAGCGCTGATTATTTATATAGTCTAAAAAATTGTTTGCAGCTTGGATGGAGAAACTTTCAACAATATTTTGAGCAGTAAAGTATTCTTGGAAAGTTAGATGAGAAAAAGAATAAATTCCTTTTGCTCTTTCTACAAATAAACCATTTTGCACTTCAATTTCTTTTAAGATATTTATACTGTCTACTGGATAACTATGAATTTGTAAACTATCAAAATATTCAGTAATTAAGCACTGAATTTTTCCTGTTTCAAAAAAGTAATCTCCTTGTTCAAAAGTAATAGCTGCAATTTTAGAGAGGAGCTTTTTTTTATTGGAGGAATTTAATTTATTAAAAATGCGATCGCGTTTAATACCTTTTGTGTCATCCCACCTAAATAATAAAATATTTACAGCTTGTTCATATAACTTAGTGAGATTAGCTGGTAGTTCATTTTTCACATAGAATACTAAGCAAATTAAATGCAGCAAGATTGGTGTCTCGGCTAATTCTCTGATATGCTGATTTTCGGGTAAATTTAACTGATTGATAAATAAATTTCCTCGCGATTCTGCTTCTTCTCGTGATTTCAAAGTAACTGCCACAAACCAATTTTTCACAAAAACTTCGACTTGCCGAGCATTAAAATCTGCTATTTCAAATTCTGTAAATCCTGCAAATCTGTATTTTTGAGCAGCAATTCGAGAACTAATTATAAATTGATTTTTATAAAAAATTTGAGCCAATCTCCGAATACTAATTGTAACTTGTTCTGCTTCTAATGCTGGTACTTCATCTAATCCATCTAGCAAAATCAGCAGTTTCCCTTGAGTTAATAAAGTAATAGTTGATTCTTGTTTAACACCACAACTAATCAATTCTTGAGTAATATAGTTTAAGAGATTGAAATCACATGCCTCTTTGGCATCTTCAGCAAATTCTTTTAATTTAATAAAAATGGTGATCCGATGCGGCTGAAACTCGCCTTTGTTGCACGCGATCGCTAAATATTGTAAGAATATAGTCTTACCTGAACCTGGCTTACCCAGTATCATCAATTTCGAGTACTGTGATACAACTTCTAATCCTGACAATCTTCTTTGATGCTTACAATGTCCGAGTCGATTCCAATCTGATTCAGATTGAAAGTTTTTCAACAAATCAGAAATCTCTCGCCATTGCTGACTAGTTATCTCTTCCCAAAAGTTGATATTAGTGTATATGTCCAACAGTTGAACTGTCTGTCCAACATCTAACATTTGTACAGTACTGCATTGATCTTGAATTTTGTCTTGGCGCTTTTGGCGTACTTCTCGCACCAATGCGTCTAAGTCAAGGCTACTGGATTGTAATTTTGATGTTGCATCTTCAGATAGACCAGCAACCTGTTGCCAAGATAACCCTAGTTGCTGGCAAATTTGCACAAAACAAGTACGAGAAACTGATTCACCTGCAAAAAATTTAGCAACTGGTTGGCGCGTGATACCCAAAGCTGCTGCTAATTTATACTGACTCCAAGTTTTGTCTGTTAAAGCTGTTTTAGCTGCTTTGATGCCTTCTGGCGATGCTCTTAGTCCTTGGCTTGTCATATTTCAAGATGAAAAGTTGTAGTACAGTATGTGCTTAAGCATATTTATATGCATAGGATATCCTAAGTATATTTCAGTAGATTATTTTTTGAGAAACAGACCTTTGACTTTAAAAAGAGTTTGATATGATGAAGAGTCTGTGAATTTGCTTCCATTTGAAGAAAAATCTCTGAGATTTTGTATAAACGCGATTAATAGCACTTAAGTAAATAGAGTTGAGTTACACAACTCAACCTAAAAACATACTAAAAAGCTACAATAGTCATACACTATACAGACATTATGTTGGCTGAAGTTTTTACAAACTTCATGGAAAATTAAATGTACACAAGTACTACAGTAGCGATCGCTCTGAGTGATGAGACGAGGCAGCACTTCGGCTTCGCTTAGTGATCGGGGAGGCAGCACTTCGGCTTCGCTCAGTGTCTGGGGAGGTAAGGGAAGAATAAATAATTACGAATTCCCCAATCCCCATTACCCCTAATCCCCACTCCCTCCGGGAGCGGGGGCCCCGAGTTCCCCAATCCCTAATTCCCAAAACAAATACACATAGCGAATTGCTAAATTAACAATAGGCTGTATTGATGATTATGGTTTCTAATACTACTGCTCCAACTCCCAAGGTTATGGTCGTAGATGACGACTTCGGTGTTCGGAATCTCATTTATCGCTTTTTAGGTCGTAAATATCAAATAGAATCGGCAGCAGATGGTAAAGCTGCTTTGTCATTATTTGAGCAATTCAACCCAGCCTTAGTAATTTTGGATTGGAATTTGCCAGACATTACTGGCTATAGCCTCTGTCAAGAAATGCAGAGTCGCACTGGTGTTTTAGTGATGATACTAACCAGTCGCACTGACGAGGCTGATAAAATTAAAATTATGGCCGCAGGTGCCGATGATTTTATTACCAAACCTTTCAGTCTGGCAGAAGTAGAAGTGAGAGTAGAAGCTCTTTTGAGACGTGTACGTTACATCAACCCATCTCCAACACAGCGTCTAATCTTTAAGCAGCTAGCAATTAATCCAGAAGGACGTGAGGTGACACTTAACGATAAACCCCTGACCTTAACAGCCTTGGAGTTTAATATTCTACATTTTTTGGCTAGCCATCCTGGTCAAGCTTGGAGTCGCCCGCAGCTAATTCAAAAAATCTGGGGTTGCGATTATGTAGGAGATGGGCGAGTAGTTGATGTACACATCGGTCAGCTACGCAAAAAAATGGAAGTGGATGCTAGCATACCGGAGTTTATTAAAACTGTTCGCGGCTATGGTTACAAGTTTGAAGCACCAGAAAATACTAATTCGTAATTCGTAATTCGTAATGACGCGACGCTCCTGCGTCGCTCTAAGCGAAGCTATGCCGCAGGCTTTACGCTAACGCTATCGAGGACTCGCTACCGCTGCGAAGCGCGTAATTCGTAATGACGCGACGCTCCTGTGTCGCTCTAAGCGAAGCTATGCCGCAGGCTTTACGCTGACGCTCGTACCGACGCTCGATGACTCGCTATCGCTACCGCTGCGAAGCGCGTAATTCGTAATTAAGACATCGTTTGAAAAGCTTGATACAAGAGATTTCTAAGCTCGACTTTAGCCATTTTTGCACTTACAGGTGATTATGATAAGTATTTAGCAGTTGCGATCGCAATTCTCTGCAAAGATGATTCAAAATTGGCGATTGATTGTGCTGAAAATATGATCATAGTCACAATCAATCGTCAACTATTGCCAGCCATTCTAAATAGTATTGGCTTCGGACAGTTCATTAATTTTGCTCATTAATGACAATTTGCTCGTAATCATAAGCTATTTGTAAACTCACATAATTTTTACATTTAATTATCTTATTATTCCTCCTATCACCAGTTAGAAAATTGCTGTAGTATTAGCTGCATAAAAGACAGCCGCATTAGCTATCAATCATGCTAAACTTCACTCTTTTTGCTTTTAGGTAAAGGGCCATTTTTCTGTGAAACAGGTAGCTCCATATCATTTTTGGCTAACCAATCTTCAATAAGTTCCGCTGTCACGTCTGACATATTCAGCCCTTTAAAAAAGCAAACCGTCTTAAACCTGTTTTTTGTTTCAGGGGACAAGTAAACCCTGATTGACGCTTCTCCTTGTGCCACACTATACCCCTACTAATGAACCTATTCACTAGTTTATTGGTGCAACGGTTCATAGAGAAAAATTATACATCAGTTGACTAATGCACTAGTGCATTGGTATAGTATCACCTATACCCAAAGATAGACGCGCAACCAAGGCAATAGATGCCAAAAAGTGTCAGCGCGGGCGAATAAATATCTAATCAGCGAACAAAGCCAGAAAATGGCTTAAGTTAGCTTCGTTTGTCTTGAAAACAATACTTGCAATCAAAAATGAAATTAAAAGCTTATAAGCAATCAAATCAGAAGCTATACTTCCAAATACATTATTTGCAAATAGCTTGTAAGTATTATCCAGAGGTTATTTGAGTATTTTTCCAGCAACAACTATCTAGACAAAGTTTTCCTTTTAACTAAACCATATGCCCGTATGTTAGGGTTCATAACTACTTAACTAGTAGTTCACTACATTAACTGTACCTGGTACGTAGTCAGGACTTTAGTGCTGAAGACAAGGACTAAAGTCCTGACTACAAACTGAAATAACTTTTCCCAATTTTGTAATTGTTTATTGCTTAATTTTGAATTTTGAATTGTTTTAAGTAGGAGCTTATTGTGCTAAAAAACTTCTGGTATGCTTGCGAATTTAGCTTAGCTGTCACCAACAAGCCCAAGCAAATCGTGATGTTAAATCAGAGATTCATCCTCTACCGTAATTCTCATGGACAAGTCATAGCGTTGCAAGACCAGTGTTCCCATCGTGGTGCGGCGTTGTCTATGGGTTGGTTGGAAGAAGACTGCATCCGCTGTCCATATCATGGATGGAAATATCAAGCAGATGGGCAATGTATCGAAATTCCTTCCAACGCATCCCAAACACCTATTCCCAAAAGAGCAAATATCAATAGTTACCCAGTGCAGGAAAAATATGGTTTTATTTGGTTATTTTATGGAGATTTACCAGAAAAAGAGCGTCCTTCAATTCCTCCTTTACCAGAGTATGCACATCCAACCATGCATCCTATTTATTTAGAGTATGAGATGGTAGCTCACTATACTCGTGTTATAGAAAATGCTCTTGATCCTGCTCATTTGTATGCAGTTCATGCTGATTCCTTTGGTGCAGGATTTGCACAAGATCCAAGAGTTGAAGATTATGTTGTTCAAGATGAAAATTGGGGTATAAGTGCCAAAATTACATATAAAAACTACACTCAGCCCAAAAATGGAATATTTAAATCCTTTTTTCGTCCAGCACGTACACAATTAAATGCCAAAACTACTTTTTATCTACCTAATATAACTAAGATTGAAAGTGATTTTGGTCGAGGCAAAATGATTAATTACGCTGTTCATATTCCTGTTGATGAGAATACAACCATTAGTAAACGGATTCAATTTCGTAACTTCTTTACTTACTCTTGGGCGGATAGATTATTTATAAAATTTCATCACAAAGTTGGTTTAGAAGATAGGATAGTAACCGAATCGCAATATCCTAAATTGATTCCTGATACTTTGTCTACAGAAGTTCATGTTCCTGCTGATGCTCTGACACTTGCTTATCGTAAACTGCGTCAAAAATATCTGATGATGGGCTGGGGTTTGAAGACTATTTAAGAATTCCAAAACTTATCAGAAGCTAGAAAATAGAAAATTCAAAATTACGATGTATAAGGCCACTTTGATTAGGCGATCGCCAGTGTTCTCTCCCGATTTTTCTGCTACATAATTTATTTTTCTCTAAAAAAATAATTAGGAGTCAAGTACGTTGAAAAACTTTTGGTACGCTTGTGAATTTAGCTTTGCTATTACCAACAAGCCCAAGCAAATCATGATATTAAATCAAAGATTTGTTCTTTACCGTAACTCTCAAGAAAAAATCATCGCGTTGAAAGATCAATGTCCTCATCGCGGCGCGGCTTTATCTCTAGGCTGGATTCAGAATGACTGCATTCATTGTCCCTATCATGGATGGAAATTTAGATCCGATGGGCAATGTATTGAAATACCTTCCAATGCACCTGGAATACCTATTCCTAAAAAAGCGAGCGTAGATAGCTATCCAGTTCAGGAAAAATATGGTTTTGTTTGGCTATTTTATGGGGACTTACCAGCAACACAATGCCCTCCCTTGCCAACTTTGCCCGAATACATGATCTCAACCATGCACCCTGTTTACGATGAGGGGATAGATAATGCTAACTATGCTCGCCTCATGGAAGCAAATCTTGATTTTACCCATGTCATCGCCGTCCATAGAAAATCTTTTGGTCAAAGAATTCCCAGAAATAAAACTATTAGCTACAAAGTCGAAGAATACGATTGGGGTGCAGTTGCCAAAGTCAATTATGAGTCTTTAGGTAATTCTAAAAGTTTTTTGAACCTTTTACTTGGTGGTCGTCCAGAATTGAAGACAAGATTGAGTTTATATTTGCCGAACGTTACCTTAGCAGAAATTAGCATCGGTAGAGGAAACAGATTTGATATCAAATTCGGTATTTTAGTTGCTCATCTTCCCATTGATGACAAAACTACTCTTGTCAAACGTGTTTTATATCGCAACATTTTACCTCTACCTTGGCTAGATGGTTTTTTCAGAAAGCTAGATCATAAACTTGCTCAAGAAGATACAGTAGTAGTCGCAACATTAGGCTCACAATCAATGCCCAAAATATCAGAAGAACTTCATGTTGCAGCCGACGCTTTAGATATTACTTTTCGCAGACTAATACAAAAGCACTCAAATATTGATAGTCAAAACTATCCTATTAACAAATCTTCCCAACCAGTTCAAGTAGGATAATCCGGCAATTCAGCCAAACACGACTTAACTGTTGTAGAACAACACCGAATTAATAGTGAGGAAGTGAGGAGATAAGTATGACTGATATTCTAGAAAAATCAATCGCACAATCACTACCAACAAGTGGGGTAATCGCTCAAATTTTCAAACAGATGTTTGAGAATACTTGTCAAGCGCTTGAGGTGTTAGATGGTAAAAAGTTCTCAGAACAATCTTGGAATCGAAATCATCAAGACATCTGGACAGTTGGTGAAAGTAGCGAGGACGCCATATATATTGACCGTGCTTTGCACAATGGCAACGTTTTTGAAAAGGTAGGAGTTAACTACGTAGCAATAGAGGGTAAATTGCCTCCTGGAATGTCCTTCCAGCAATCAGGGGCCCTCCCCACAGGAATTGCAGACCAAATAACAGGCAATAAAGACATCCGCTTCTTCGCTACAGGTTCTAGCTTTGTCATCCATCCCCACAATCCGATGGCACCTACCGCCCATGTCAACTATCGCTACTTTCAAATCAATAATGGAGGGCAACCCCTTTATTGGTGGTTTGGTGGTGGGGCAGACCTCACACCAGCTTACCTTTTTGAAGAAGACGCAACTCATTTTCATCACGTACATAAAGAGGTTTGCGACAAATACGACTTATCTTATTACCCCCGCTTTAAAAAATCGTGTGATGAATACTTCCATATCCCACATCGTAGTGAACGTCGGGGCATAGGTGGAATTTTCTTCGACCATTTAAATCAAGGTAATCCCCAAAAACTTTTTGCCTTTGTCGCAGACTGTGCCGAGGCCTTTTTACCCGCCTATATGCCGATTGTAGAAAGACGTAAAGATATGTCCTTTAGCGAGGAAAACAAGTATTGGCAGCATCTAGTACGTGGGCGTTATGTAGAGTTTATCTTGTCTTGCGATCGCGGCATTCGTTTTGGTTTGGCAAGTGGCATGGTCAAACAGCAAAGTGTATTCAACTGTATGCCTCCTGCGGCTAGTTGGGAATATGACGACCAACCCGTACCAGGTAGCAAAGAAGCAATGCTCAAAGAAGTACTGAAAAATCCGCGACAGTGGCTATAAACTTTTCCATCCTGATCATGATTAGAAATTAATAGTCACATTCAGAAAAACAATTGAGCATAAAAAAATCATCATGAAGAAAACAAAATTGCTGGATTTAAAACCATCAACATCTAAAAGTAAATTGAATAATCGTTCATCAATCTACAAACAAACGTTACAAAACATAGCAACCGACTTAATTTTAGAAAATAAAACACGGCATAGACGGATCGCAAACGAACTAGAAATAGATATCGCCTTGTCTTGTTTGAATGCTTGCAAATATATCCTGGCTTGGATAGTTTTTCTTTGCTTATATTCCAGCGTATAAATAGGTCAATCTAATTAGAGATACACATAGTAGTAACGCACCACCCAAAGACTTTGGTGCGTTACGCTACGCGATAACACACCCTACTGCCAACATTGTTTATTTATACTTTTGGAAAAACGAAAAATGGAAAATAATTTAATTACAGGTAACCTGCGGATTGAAGATATCATCAACCTTGATGAGTCGAAAGCAGTACAACTATTTAGAAACAGATTTAAAAGATATAAAAACCTAATAGAAGAAATAGGAGAAACAGCCGCTTTTGAAAAGATGATGGAAAAATATCCAGCGCAACAAAAAGCATTAATGGGTACCTTCATAGAGAACAATACCCTAGCCAAAGGCTTCAAAAAAGCATCTCCCTTACTAGGGCTAATGGGCTTCGTAATGGAAGTAGTAGATATTTCTCAAAACGGCATAGACGCAGCCTTAGAAATTCAAAGAGTTTGCCCAGTTTTATCTCTTGCTCAAGAATATGGCTTCGAGAATCCCTGTCGCGTCTTCTGCGAAATGGAACAAGAAGCAACTAGAAGAGCCTTCCCTAACATTAAAGCCATGATTCTAAGCAAACAAGCAGAAGGAGACTGTGTTTGTATATTTAAATACGAAAGACCCACAACACAAAACATTCCAAAAACTCAACACATATCCTCCCAAATCACAACTTACATCAAACTAGCCAAACTAATTCCCAGCCTAATTCCAATCAGCATAAAAATGCTCAAAATGCGCTTTTTCAACTAACTCATGTAAACTCTATGCATCTCTGCGTCTCTGCGCGGCAGTCGCTACAACGGGGGGAACCCCCGCAACGCGCTGCCTTGCCTCTGCGTGAATAAAAAAACCTAAATCATCCCCATGAACAGCCTCCTCCTAGATCTAAAACATATCATCCAAGGCGAAATTAGCAACACACAAACAGACTTAAACGCAGTATCTCAAGATTTCGGTGGCATTATTCAAAAACAGCCCCAAATCGTGGTTCGCCCTCAAAACTCCACCGATATTGCTAAAGCCATCAAATATGCCACTGAACAAGAAATAACCATTTCTTCACGAGCTGCGGGACATACATTAAGTGGTCAATCTTTAAACCAAGATGGCATTCTTCTAGATATGAGAAATCTCAATCAAATTCATAAATTCCATCCAGATAAACTCTGGTTTCAAGCTGATGCTGGTGTGACTTGGAAGCAAATAGTCGATACCTCAATTCCACATGGCGTCATCCCTCCTGTCCTCACAAATAACTTTGAAGTCACTTTAGGAGGAACCTTATCCGCAGGTGGTTTGGGTTTGAGTTCTTTTCGTTATGGATCTCAAGCCGATAACTGTTTAGGTTTGGAAGTCGTAACCGGAACAGGTGATATTGTTTGGTGTACGCCAGAAAAAAATAGCGAGCTTTTTTATCACGTTCTTTGTGGCTATGGTCAATTTGGCATCATTACCAAAGTACAAAATCGCCTGAGAAAATATCGTCCTTTGACTCGCAGCTATCTTCTCTGTTACGACGATTTAAATCTACTCTTAAATGATGAACGTCTTCTAATTTCAGAAGGTCGAATAGATAATTTAGTTACTTTATTTTCTCCTTGCTTACTAGGAATATCTAGAGCAAATCACCAAGTAGTTCGACCAATTATCCAGTGGTTTTACCGACTGCAAATCACTCAAGAAATAGATTCTATAAATGAAATAGAAGAAGCCAAACTACTCTCTGATTTAAATTTCTATCGTCACATCCACACTGAAGACTTAACCTTTGATAAATTCGTGCAACCAATAGCACAAGTATCTCATCCTGTAGATACTGCTAACTCTTGGATAGATGTTCTTTTACCAGCGTCGAAAGCAAAAGAATATATCGATATTGCTCTTGAGCGTATACCTGCTTTCCTCGACTTTCGGACTGTGCCCGTGGGTTCATTTTGTCTAGTTTCTCAGAATCATAAAATGCCCATGTTTGCCTTACCTAAAGAAGAGTTAATTATCGGTTTGGGAATGTATCCCACTATTCCTAAATCTCAGGTTCAACCTGTTATAGAGCAGTTAAATTTACTTACTGATATTGGTTTAGAAATGGGTGGCAAGAGATATATGGCTACTTGGGTAGAATTTGAACTTCCGCAATGGCGATCGCAATATGGTGATTATTGGTCTAAAGTCAATGAAATTAAAAGGAAATATGACCCTAGTGGAATACTCAATCCTGGCTTCTTTAAGTATGAGCAGGCTGCACAGCCAAATTTGAATATGACTTGTGTGTCATCTCTTTGAAGAAGGGAACAGAGAACAGGCAACAGGGCATGTTAAGACTTTCAAAAAATAACCAATTTAGAACTAGAATGACATATTAATGAATCTCATGCATTACTATAGCAACCCTGGATTTAATTGCCTGAAAAGTAACTATGTTACTGTTTATTGTTACGCCATATCTCAAAAAAATCCAGGCTGGTCTATTGCTGCTACATATAAATCAAACGGAAAAATATTGGTAACAGCACGCCAATATTTAGGAAATATTCCAGATAACATTGCTGAATATTACAGCATTATTTTAGGCTTAAAAAAAGCTCAAGAATTAAATTTTCGTGATGTAATTCTCTGTAGTACTAAGCAGCGAGTGATTAATCAACTGGAAGGCTGTTGTGATATTGATGATCTGGCTTTGATACCTCTTTATCAACAAGTTGTCATGCTTCTCAGCCGCTTTCAATTTTACAAATTGGAGTATAGATCTTTGTCTCAAGTGAGAGTCATGTTTAGTACTATTTTTGATATCACTGCCAACCAAGATAGTTTCAATCATTGCCCAGGATAAAAATGATGCAAGATTCTCAGAAAATTAATAAACAATCTTTATTTCCATCTAACTTGCGTTGGTTAGTTGCTTTGGGTATTACCTGCACGATCGCAATCGGGGCAGGAGTTTTATATTTAACTCGCGCAACAGTTGCAACTAAACGTCCGGCGGTTGTTCCACAAATCACTCAGTCAGCAACGCCAAAAGTAAATGCACTTGGAAGATTAGAGCCAGCAGATGATGTAATTAAGGTTTCTGCCCCGACTAATCCCAGCTTTGGTAGTGGTAGTCGTGTAGTTAAGCTGTTAGTCAAACAAGGAAGTCAAGTCAAATCCCAACAAGTCATCGCCATTTTAGATAATCGCGATCGCTTGCAAGCTAGTTTAATAGAAGCGCAAAAACAAGTCCAAGTTGCCCAATCTCGCCTAGCACAGGTAAAAGCCGGAGCTAAATTTGGTGAATTAGTAGCCATCCAAGCCAACGTCAAGAACCTCCAAGCAGAGTTAGATGGTGACATTCAAACCCAGCAAGCCACCATTGCTCGTTTAAATGCAGAATTACAGAACGCAGAGACAGAATTTCGTCGTAATCAAGCTCTTTACAAAGAAGGTGCGATCGCAGCATCTACTTTAGATAGTCGCAAATTAGCTCTCAGAACCGCCCAAGAGCAGTTAAACAGCGCCAAAGCAGACTTAAATCGTACTCAACGCACCCTCAGCGCCAAAATTCAAGAAGCCAAAGCCACCTGGGAAAAAACAGCAGAAGTGCGTCCCACAGACATCGCAACAGCGCAAGCAGAGGTAAACAGTGCTGCTGCAACAGTCGAAAAAATGCGAGCCGAACTCGATTTAGCATACGTCCGCGCCCCTAAAGCAGGCCAAATCCTCCAAATTCATACTCGTCCTGGCGAAACAGTAGGTAACGACGGAATTGTAGAACTTGCTCAAACCGATCAAATGTATGTAGTTGCAGAGATTTACGAAAGCGATATTGCTAAGATTCGTTCTGGTCAGACTGCCAATATTACCAGTTCTAGCAACGCTTTTTCTAACAAATTAATTGGAACTATTGAACAGATTGGTTTAAAAGTAGCTAAAAAAGATGTGCTAGATAGCGATCCTACAGCAGCAACTGACGCCAGAGTAATTGAGGTGAAAATTCGTTTGGATAAACCTACTAGTCGGCAAGTAGCTCGTTTTACAAACCTCCAAGTTAACGTCGAAATTGATTTATCTCACGCAGAGGCGCAGCGAAAAGTTCTGAAGGAGGGTTTCCCTCCGTAGGAAACTTTTCAAGACAGAGGCACAGAGAAAGAGTTTAAAAATACAACTTTCACAAGAAGTATCATTATATGTTTAAGCGCAAAATTCCCTTAGCTTGGCTGCAATTAATCAAGCAAAGAGGACGTTTTATTGTTGCAATTTGTGGAATCGTCTTTGCTGACTTTTTGATGTTAATGCAGTTAGGTTTTCAGTCAGCTTTGTATGATAGTAACACCCGTCTGCACGAACTCCTACAAACAGATTTAGTAGTGATTAGTCGGCAAGCGCAAAACTTAGGACTTTTGAGTTCATTCCCACGTCGGCGTTTATTTCAAGCCGCTAATCTATCAGAAGTTGAATCATTTAATCCCGTATATATTCGTTTAGGAGTTTGGAAGAGTCCACAAACTAAGCTGGACGAATCAATTTTGGTTATCGGCTTTAATCCTGACAAACCTGCATTTAATTTGCCAGTAGTCAATCAAAGTTTGGATTTAATTAAATATCCAGATACACTCTTGTTTGACCGTAATGCAAATGGAAAATATCAAGAAGCGATCGCCCAACTAAATCAAGGTAAATCTGTCACAACAGAACTACAAGGACGAAAAATAACTATTCGGGGTTTGTATGAGGTTGGTGCATCCTTTGTTGCCAATGCTAGCGTAATTACCAGTGACCAAAACTTCTTAAGAATTTTTTCTTCACAGCAAGCAGGTAGAGTCAACCTTGGTTTGATTAAACTCAAATCTGGTAATGATGCAAATGTAGTTGTCAAAGCTTTACAGTCTTATCTTCTTGATGATGTAAAAGTTCTGACTCGTCAACAATTTATTGATTTTGAAAAAAAATATTGGCAAGAAAATGGTGCAATTGGTTTTATCTTTTCCTTGGGCGTCACAATTGGTTTTTTAGTTGGCGTGATTATTGTTTATCAAATTATTTACAGCGACGTTATCGATCATATGGCTGAATATGCCACTCTCAAAGCAATGGGTTTTCGCCATACCTATTTATTATCTGTCGTTTTTCAAGAAGCTTTGATATTAGCCATACTCGGTTATATCCCTGGTTGCTTGATTTCTTTTGGCATGTATAACTTAACGCGGAATGCTACAAAATTACCGCTATTTATGACTACTGAGCGCATCATGCAAATTCTGATTTTGACAGTGATTATGTGTGTAATTTCTGGTGCGATCGCCATGCGGAAATTGAATTCCGCAGACCCAGCAGATATATTTTAATAATTCGTAATTCGTAATTAAGATATAGGACTCATATTTGATTTGGTGAAATCAATTGATTACTACCGACCCTATTATTTCTACCCAAAATATCAATTATTTTTTTGGCAAAGGTATCTTACGCAAACAAATTCTATTTAACATTAACTTGGATATTTATCCAGGTGAAATAGTAATTATGACTGGGCCATCTGGCTCAGGAAAAACCACCTTGTTATCTTTGATTGGTGCATTACGCTCTTGTCAACAAGGTAGTTTAAAGGTTATTAGTAAAGAACTCTGCAATGCCAAGCAAAACCAATTAATCAAAACACGGCGACAAATTGGTTACATTTTTCAAACACATAATCTCTTAGATAGCTTAACAGCACACCAAAATGTAGAGATATCTTTAGAATTGCATCATCACCTATCTTGGAAAACCGGACAAGCAAAGGCAGCGCGAATGTTGGCAGCAGTCGGATTGGGAAATCATCTGAACTACTACCCAGAAAATCTTTCTGTAGGGCAAAAGCAACGAGTCGCTATCGCCCGTGCCTTAGTAGCAAATCCGAAAATTATTCTCGCTGACGAACCCACATCAGCACTTGATAAACAATCAGGGCGTGATGTAGTAGAACTCATGCGAAACCTAGCCCAAGAACAAGGTTGCACCATCCTACTCGTCACCCATGACAACCGCATTTTAGATATCGCCCATCGCATTATTCATCTAGAAGACGGTCATATCATGTCCGTTTAAAGACTTATGATTTGGCTGACGCGGAGATAGGGAGACGCGGTGAGACAGCGAGTAAAGGAGGGTTTCCCTCCGCAGGCGACTGCGTTAGCGCAGCGTTAGCGAGCTTGCGAGCGTCACCCGAAGGGGGACAAGGGAGAAATTTTTATGATAAGTGATTAGCTGGACATGATATCATTTATATTCATGAAAATAGGGAATTGGGAATTGGGAATTGTGTAATCTCTCTTTACTTCCCCGCGCCCCGTCCCCGCGTCTCTCACACCTACCGCCGTCGCTCTTGCAACTTGCGGTAAACTAATTTCAAATCAACTTGATGATGCGCCAAACCAACCAATGTATGATAAAGCAAATCTGCAACCTCACTTGCGATCGCATCTGCATCATCGTCCTTAAAAGCCATTACCACCTCAGCGGTTTCCTCACCGAGCTTTTTTAAAATTTTGTTATCACCGCCAGCAAATAACTTACAGGTATAAGAACTTTCCACAGGATTGTCGCGGCGATCGCAAATCACTTGAAATAACTGCGACAATGTATCTCCAGGTGGGGCGACGATTTTCCCATCTATTTGATGAAAACAACTACGCTCACCAGTGTGACAGGCAATATCTCCTACCTGTTCAACTCCAATCAGCAGCGCATCGCTATCACAGTCATAACGGATACTCTGTACTTTCTGAATATGTCCAGAAGTCGCCCCCTTATGCCAGAATTCTTGGCGAGAACGACTCCAAAACCAAGTTTCTCCAGTTTCTAAAGTCTTTTGTAACGATTCCTGATTCATCCACGCCATCATCAAGATGGTGCCATCCAAGTGATCTTGGACAATTGCAGGCACTAGACCCCGTTCATCGTAGCGAATTTTTTCGACAGGTACAGCGTGTTGTAATGAATGCAGATCGGTAGAAGACATACCAGCTGATTTACTTTCATGAAAATGATTCATGGTTTCACGATACCATTGTGAATAGAAAAGCTGGTATGCTTTTTCCTGAATGGTTATTGTGCAGCCTTATACTAGAGCTTTCCTTTCCATAGCGGATTGCATCTTGACAGCACTTAAAGCGACTTGGTGGGCTTTCGCTGCTTCACCATACCAATGGGACGCAGAATTAAAAGCTGCTCGATAAAGATCTTGATATGCCTCAGATAATCTCGCGCGAATTTCTAGAGGCAAATCTTGATTCGACTTGTATAACATATTGTTATTTTTTTGGTTCAGTTAATTTTATACGATAGAAGTTCTAAGCAGTTTTTAACCCTACCCTAAGATAGAGGTTTTTTATTGCCCATTGTTAGGAGAGAACCTTGGTACATACCCCGATTAAAACTACAAAATCACAAGAAATCTTCGCTACTGCCCAAAACCTCATGCCAGGAGGAGTGAGTTCTCCAGTCCGGGCATTTAAATCAGTAGGCGGACAACCCATCGTTTTTGATCGTGTTCAAGGCCCATATATTTGGGATGTAGATGGCAACCAATACATTGACTACGTTGGCACTTGGGGCCCAGCTATTTGTGGTCATGCTCATCCAGAAGTAATTGCAGCACTACATGAAGCCTTAAAAAAAGGTACTAGCTTCGGTGCCCCTTCAGCACTAGAAAACGTTCTGGCCGAAATGGTAATTGATGCTGTTCCCAGCATCGAAATGGTGAGATTTGTCAACTCTGGTACTGAAGCTTGTATGGCCGTTTTGCGGCTACTACGGGCTTTCACCCAACGAGACAAAATCATCAAGTTTGAAGGCTGCTACCACGGCCATGCTGATATGTTTCTCGTAAAAGCAGGTTCTGGTGTTGCCACACTTGGCTTACCCGACTCTCCAGGAGTTCCTAAATCAGCAACTAGCAATACCCTGACAGCCCCTTTCAACGACTTAGAAGCCGTCAAAGCCCTCTTTGCAGAAAACCGCGATGAGATTGGTGGCGTGATTCTAGAGCCGATTGTTGGCAATGCTGGGTTTATTCCTCCCGATGCAGGTTTTCTAGAAGGTTTACGGGAACTAACCCACGAACATGGTGCTTTACTTGTGTTTGATGAGGTGATGACAGGTTTTCGCATTGCCTACGGTGGTGTTCAAGAAAAATTTGGCGTCACTCCCGATTTGACAACATTAGGCAAAGTTATTGGTGGTGGTTTACCAGTAGGAGCTTATGGTGGTCGTCGAGATATTATGTCGATGATTGCCCCCGCCGGCCCTGTATATCAAGCTGGGACTCTTTCTGGCAATCCTCTAGCCATGACTGCCGGGATTAAAACCTTGGAATTGCTGCAAAAACCTGGTACTTATGAATATCTAGACCAGGTGACTAAAAAGCTAGCAGATGGCTTACTACAAATTGCTAAAGAAACTGGGCATGAAGCTTGCGGTGGTCAAATTAGCGGCATGTTCGGCTTATTCTTTACCTCTGGCCCAGTGCATAACTATGAGGATGCGAAAAAGTCTGATACAGCCAAATTCGGACGTTTCCATCGCGGCATGTTAGAGCGTGGTGTTTACTTAGCACCTTCTCAATTTGAAGCTGGGTTTACATCTTTAGCTCATACCGAGGCAGATATTGAGCAGACTCTAGCAGTCGCACGAGATGTAATGTCTAGCATCTGAAGCCCAAAAATTCAGCAACCCCGTCCAGCTGTGGCGGGTTGCTGAATTAGATCGAAAAAAATGAAACAGAGCAGGGAGCAGGGGGAGAAATAAAAAACACATATTCCCCATTCCCTACTCCCTACTCCCTACTCCCTATTCATGAACATTCACAACCAGAGTGATTACAACCTGCGCCATCTGGATGACCATTAGCACAGGCTTCGCTGCAATAGTGTTTACCATCCTTCAAAATGGCATCTTCAAGAGAAACAATGCACACACAAGACTGACAAGCACATTTCATTTGGGTTACAGTCACCATATTTTTTTCCTGCTTTCAATTAAACTAATCTCCTATATCTGAACAATCATTCAGATGTCAGTTTAAACTATAACATATGAACAGTGATTCATATGTTACTTAACATAACTTCAAATTTTCACTGTTATTCTCAGTATGTTAACTATTATCTAGTTACTTAAGCTTTCAGTAACCGTAGGACTGCTTTAGAAACTCTTCAAAGGATTTCCAGCAAAAATTACCTGGTAGAAGTTAGTAGCGATTTCAATAATGAAAAGAGAGTGTAAAACTCCCCATTATTATGCGTGCAGTGAGTTGACAGTGCATGAGCTACTGCTTAAATCCTACCTGTTTCAGTCCAGAAAATTTGGCATCTGCCCAAGAGTGTGAATCTTGTGGTTCGCGACTATTATTGCGCGATCGCTACCGGGTACTCAAGGCATTAGGTCAAGGTGGCTTCGGAGCCACATTCCTAGCCAACGATCAAGCTCTACCAGGAGAACCAAGTTGCGTAATCAAGCAGCTACGTCCCCCTGGAACCACACCACATGTTTTGCAAATGGCGCGGGAACTCTTTGAGCGAGAAGCCAAAACTTTAGGTAAGATTGGCAATCATCCTCAAGTACCAAGGCTGCTGGACTATTTTGAAGAACAAGAACAATTCTATTTAGTTCAGGAATACATCAGTGGTGCCACCCTTCAGCAAGAAATCCAACATCACGGGATTTTGAGTGAAGCTGGAGTCAAGCAATTTTTGAGCGAAACCTTACCATTGCTGCAATATATCCACGAGCGCAATGTGATTCACCGTGATATTAAGCCAGCCAATCTGATTCGCCGTACTCAAGATGCCAGAATGGTTCTCATTGACTTTGGAGCTGTCAAAAACCAAGTCTCTCAAGGTGTATCAGGTCAATCTGGTCAAACGGCATTAACCGCATACGCAATTGGTACTCCTGGTTTTGCTCCTCCAGAACAGATGGCTATGCGTCCAGTCTATGCTAGTGATATTTACGCACTGGGAGTAACATGCATTTATTTGTTAACTGGCAAAACTCCTAAAGATCTAGAATACAATCCCACAACAGGCGAAATGATGTGGGAGCAGCTTATACATATAAGTGACCATCTGACAAATGTACTGAGGAAAATGTTAGAGATTTCGGTACGCAATCGCTATCAATCAGCAGCAGAAGTTCTTAGAGCATTAGAAATGGAACCTTATCTAGAAAGTTTAGCTAAGGGGCTACTAGTTAAATCCGACACTAATTCCAAAGAAAAAACACACAATCGTCAGGAAAATTCTGCTGTTTTATGCAGCAACCATTCTGCTACTAGTGCAGGCGGCGTAGCTCAAGTAGCAGCAGCAATTCGTGCCAGAAAAGCCAAGACAGCAGAAACTGTGGGATTAACGCATCAAGGACAGATGATCGCTAAATCGACAACTTTAGCTCATAGCAATAGTAATGGTTCTCAAGGTCAGAGTTCTAAAGATGGGCGGAAGTTAGATACTCAAGGTTTGCTAACAGCCTATCTCAAAGGTAGACGGGATTTTGCCCTACACAATTTAAATTTGCTAAATCTACAAGGTGCCGACTTACCAGGAACAAATTTTCATTCTTCTCAATTGCAAAAAACCAATTTTCAGGGAGCTAATCTCCACAATAGCGACTTTGGTAAAGCCAGTCTCTCGCGAGCAAATCTCAAAGACGCTAATTTGAGCAAAGCCTACTTCAACCATGCTGATTTAGAAGGAGCAGATCTGCGAGGTGCAGACCTCAGCTATGCTTATCTTAGTCATGCTAATCTCCGGGGGGCTAATCTTTGTGGTGCTAATCTCACTGGAGCCAAAATTTCCGATGAGCAATTGGCATTAGCTAAAATTAACTGGATGACTGTGCGCCCCAATGGCAAACGAGGATTGCTGTGATTATGTAGCAATATGGTTGAGATGAGATATTTTGCATTACCTACAGCCTCAGTAAAGACGCGCCATAGTGCGTCTTTAGTGTATTTGATTATCTGAGGTTATTTTGAGGCTTTAACAATTAAAAGTAGAGACCTAGCTTAGTAAATTGTAGGTAGTAAAATTACGTAGATGTTTTTTCATTCTTTATTAAATCTTTATAGTTATTTTCTGTTACAAATAACACATTAGTATTTACAATAGTAAACAAAGTATTGGAATATTATCATAAATTATTTCTGCAAAAATGTCTGAATATTTATGACTGCTAACAAAAGTGTAACTCTCGCCTCAAGTCAAGTTATCTAAGTGATTTTAAGGATAGAGTTGAGCTTTTTAGATAACAGTAGTAAACGACAAAATAATTGTTTCTAATTGCCGACTCAAGTCAAACTATTGGCAAAAAAATAGTAAGAAAATTTTTCCGGGATTATAAGGTTTAGCAAAGATGTCCGATTTTGTACAGACAGAACTAGAAAGACGACTGTATTTATATCAAGTATTCATCAAATTGTATGAATACCATCAAAATTTTTTAGATGAAATTCTTCAATTAGAAAATCTGTATCAGCCTTCAATGAAAGGAGTAAACTCTTGTTATATAAATGGTGTAGTCGATGATGCTGCCGTCTATGTGATAACTAACTTGTGCGAAAATAAAACACAAATTTTACGACAGTCACAGCAGATATGGACAATTGGCCGTAATCCTAAAAGTGGTATCTGTATTATGAATAGATATATATCTCGTCATCATGCTGCTATTCAATATATAGATCAACAAGGATTTTATTTAATTGACTTTAACAGCACTAATGGCTCATTTGTGAATGGTGAACGTACCTATCAATCGACCCGACTGCAAGATGGCGATCGCATCCGTGTAGGTTGTATGACTTTTGATTTTTTTATAAGTCGTGGGTGCCGGACTTTGCCAACTGTAGCAATGGAGTTATTGATGCAGCTTGTGCCACAAATTACAGATAATCCAGCAGAAATTCTTACTGAAATTAGCAACAAACAAAAACTTTCAACAAAACACCCAGATGATACTGCAAAAATGTTCAAAAATCCCAACTTCATCCATAAGCTGGAAGATTGGCAACAAAAGCTGAGTGCAGAACAGAAGTCAGAAATCTTAGACCGTTTTTTCAGATCAACACTATGAAAGGGAATAGGGAATAGGGTACTTCAACAAGTTCACAGTGCAAGTCATCGCAGTGATTATTAAATAATTCGTAATTCGTAATGACGCTCGAGGACTCGCTACCGCTGCGCTAACGTAATTCGTAATGACGCGACGCTCCTGTGTCGCTCTAAGCGAAGCTATGCCGTAGGCTTTACGCTGACGCTCGTACCTCGCTACCGCTATCGAGGACTCGCTACCGCTGCGAAGCGCGTAATTAAGTTTTGTAATGGTGACTTAAACCCAAACACAAAACTAGTCGGTTAGAGAACCGGGGGACTTAAACCCACGGAACTAGTTAAACTTTTACAAAAAATGAACAGGGAACTTTCTGTTTGCTGTTGCCCGTTCCCTGTTGCCTGTCCCCTCTGAATTTTTTTCAGTAAAATTTTGACTTGAGTAACAATGCTACAAGCACAAGTAAAGCTCCATAAACTGCTATAGGATTGATATATATCAAAATATACGTATTAGCCCCTTCAAAAATTTTTTCATCCTTTAATTTCACTTATAATGAATGCCCACCTCCAATCCCTTATCCGTGCTGTAGAAGAAGCAGATTCTTCTACCCTCCTGTTAGAAGCAGTGCAGAATTTAGCAGCGGCTCGTCTGGAAGGAGCTGTTCCAACATTAATTACAGTCTTGGGTTATAACAATCCAGGAGCAGCGGTTGCTGCTGTAGATGGACTCATACAAATCGGAGAATCGGCAGTGCTTGCCCTGCTAGAACAACTAGATAGGCATAACTATTCTGCTAGGGCTTGGGCAATTCGTTCTCTAGCGGGTATTGGCGATCCTAGAGGGCTAGTAACTTTGCTGGGAGCCGCAACTGCCGATTTTGCCCTCAGTGTCCGCCGTGCAGCTGCCAGGGGTTTAGGAACAATGAAATGGCATTGGTTTCCAGAGGATCTACTAGAGATTGCTCAAGAAGAAGCCCTAGAAGCATTGCTGTTTGTAGCACAACAAGATGAAGAGTGGGTGGTGAGGTATTCCGCTGTGGTCGGCTTACAATCATTAGCAACAGCGATTTCTACTACTAATTTAGATTGGCTGTCGCAAATCCAATCGCAGTTAGAGCAGATGGCAAGCAACGATGATAGTTGGGCAGTTCGTGGACGTGTCTTTTTGGCGCAGCAGCAGCTCAAAGAGCAAACCCTCCAGTCCCAACATGTAGATCAACAGCCTTCACCGCTATCGAAAATGGATTGGGACTTGATTTTAGAGAAACTATACGATCGCAGAGTGCAAGAGAGGTTAGTTTTACCTGAAGGCGATCCGCGTCGTTATCGAGAACTGGCAGTAGCCATCGCCCAAAATACTGCTGATTCTTAACTAGTTCCGTAGGTTTAAGTTCCCCGGTTCTCTAACCGGCAAGTTTTGTGTTGGGGTCAAATCCCTGTTACAAAACTTAATTACGAATTACACGCTTCGTAGCGTTAGCGACACAGGAGCGTCGCGTCATTACGAATTACGAATTACGAATTACGAATTACGAATTACGAATTACGAATTACGAATTATTTAATCGTTTCCCGACAATGGAACAGAACAGGATCATTGAGACCGCCCAAAAGGCGTTTGACAACCTCGCTAGGGGATGGTCAACGGGAGATTTTCAGTCTTATATAAATATGCTGAGTGATGACGTGGTACTGTGGCTACCAGTTGGCAAACAACGAAGCCAACCCTTTGGGTATGAGGGTAAAGAACAGATCATCGCTAGGCTGCGATCGCATCAACAAGCAGGCGATCAGGTGATATTCAGCCCACCAGACCATGTGACTAGTAATGACACAACCGTAACGTTTGAGTTTGAAAGTCAAGGAACAATTCGCAACCAGCCTTTTAAAGGTCGGAGTGCAATTTCATTTGATGTCAAAAATGATCAAATTTACGGTGTTAGAGAGTATTTTGGTGACATCGGTTAAAACGTTCGCCTGCCAACAATTATCAAAAAGCTTGTCTTGCTGGTAACGCAATCTGAGAAAATCAGATATGAGTATTTGGCAACCTCATTTAAAAAACAACAGATATGACTGACCACTCAGAACTTACTGCAACAGATCCAGTAACCGCTCAGGAATTGACAGAGATTATTGCAGAACTAGAGGAATATCGAGAACGTTTAGTTAATGACACTTTATTAATGGCGCAACGGGCTAAAATGCTCAGATCACAAGCACTAGCTCAACTAGAGCCTGATTTAGCCAAAATTGATACCACACTTCAAGCACTTCGCGAACAGCAAGCTGTTTTGAGCGCAAGTAACTAGTGGTTCGTGTCATTAGTTCTCAGTGGTTAACAGTGGTCAGATCCCCAACTTCTTCAAGAAGTCGGGATCTTGCAACCTCTCAAAATTACTGACAGTGTTAATGAAAAAGTAATAGAGAATTGGTGATGAGTAATACGCTCAACTTTGAAACGCAATCTGAGAATGATCCCCTGTTGCTGGCTCAAGCAGAGAATGATGCTCTAATTGAGATGGTTAGTGACCAAATTACTCTTGATACCTTCAACCCTAATGACCACGAACTCATGAAGCGGATGATAGAAGGTTTAGGTGATAAACGAGGTATGGTCAGACTGCGTTTTGCAGAAACGTTGGGAGAAATTGGAGAACCAGCAACTCCATTGTTGTTAGAAGCACTAGCAAATCATTCTAATGTGGTTGTACGACGGGCTGCGGCTAAAACTCTCACAATCATTGCTGATCCGACAGCTGTACCAGCATTGCTACACGCCTTTTTGAATGATGAAGACACAGTAGTTCAAGGTTCGGCCGCTGGGGCGCTAGCGAGGACGGGTGAAGCAGCTGTGCCAGCATTATTAGAAATTTTAGCCTCGCCTGAGCATCCTGAAAGTACCAAGGGTCACGCAGCCTGGGCATTAGCATTCATCGGTTCAGAAGCGGCTGAACACTTATATAAAGCACTGAATTCCAATTCTGTAGATGTCAGATGTGCAGCAGTGGGTGCGATCGCTCATGTCGCTCAAGAACAAGCAGATGAACGTGCATGTAATGTTCTGGTATCATCTCTGACAGATCCAGCAGAAGTAATTCGCACAGAAGCAGCAGCAGCATTAGGTCAGATCAACTATCCTCCTGCCGTCCCTCATTTAATTTTGGCCCTACGGGATAGCAGTAGTGAAGTGAAAAAGGCCGCCGTGACTTCTCTGGGGAAAACAGGCGATCGCACCGCCATAGAACCATTGCAAGCCGCCCTCAATGACGAATTAGAGGTTGTGCGCTTGCTAGCTAAATTGGCGATTTCGCAAATAGAAAACCATTGATTTGTAATTCGTAATTCGTAATTCGTAGTTGGGAATTGGGAATTGGGAATTGGGAATTGGGAATTGGGAATTCTCCCCAGCCTCCTCAGCTTTTTTACTGCCTCATCTCCCTCATGACATTGAGTTGATCAGGTAATCAAGATAGGCTTTGTACTCAACCAAAGCTTGGGGAGACATGTCACGAGGAGCGCAACCGCGATCGCGCAGAAAGATTAAACCAGTAACATAAGTAGCGGTATTAATTCCCAAAGCTCTGTAAACTTCCCGTGCCCCAGCAATACCCCACTCATCTAAAGGCCCAGTTCCACCAACAACCAGGCAGTAATTAATTAACCGTAGGTAGTGAATAATATCACGTAGACACTTATTTTTTTGAATGACTGGATCTATATCTCGACCACTGCCATTAGGAAATTTGGTATAAATCGCATCAATAGCTTCTTGAGCAATGATTCTAAAGTTGTCTGCTAGCTTTTCTGCTGCTTCCATGCGAGCATTTGCTCGTTGCAAGCTTCCTTGAGCAGATTCTAAATCAGAAACGTTGGGAAAGCGGGCAGCTTGATCAGCTGCGGTAACAACTGTAGTCAAAACTGATTTCATATTTTTTAGGTGGGGAATTGGGAACTTGTACTGAGCGAAGTCGTTCGCGTAGCGTCTCCGACAGGAGAAGTATGGGGACGCGGGGACGCAGGGACGCAGGGACGCAGGGACACGGGGACGCGGGGACGCGGGGACACGGAGAAAATTTCCCCCTCATCTCCCTCATCCCCCTCATCTCCCTCATCCCCCTCATCCCTAGCCTCTCTCTAGCTGCTAGCTAATACTATTGACAACGGTGTCAAAATAGCTAGCAACTTCCGCAGCCAAGGCTGAGCATTCACCAGGGGTAAATGATTCCTGACGTTGAGCAGTATTATTCACATGGGCGACTGCACAAGCTTTCATAATCTGAACTGCACGCACAGTAGAGGTGGTGGGTACGCCTAAAGCAGTGTAGGTTTCTTTTAAACCATTCAAGCAGCGATCGCTCAAAATAGAAGCATCACCCGTTAACAATGCATAGGTAACGTAGCGCAGGATGATTTCAGCATCGCGCAAGCAAGCAGCCATTTTTCGATTGGTATAAACACCACCACCTGCACTAGTCAGACCCTCATTTTCACAAATAGCTCCTGCAACTGAGTCTGTAACAATGCAGCTAGCGTTACTAGCAATCACGTTGACAGCATCGAGGCGCTTGTTACCAGCAGCAATAAAGGATTTTAGTGCATCTAAATCTGCACCTCCAATAAACCGTCCCCCAGCATCGGCAGAAACTACAGCTTTTGAAAAGGCGTCGAACATTTCACTCTCCTGTATTTATCAGTTGTTAGTGGTTATTGATACCTCTGCGACCTTTTGCTGTATTTAACTTCTCTTATATTTGTTCACCAACTCCAAACGAGATAATGCACTTGTGGCTGACTCACGCACATAAGTGTCGGTCGATTCATCGTTAACTAAAGCTGTGAGTACCTCCGCACCCCGGCTATTACCAACAGCAGCCAACGCATTGACGATCGCAACTGCCAAGGCGACGTTATCTGTGGTTTTTAAAGTTTCAATCAAAATATCCAAAGCTGGGACGCCAATCTCGCCCAAAGCCATCGCACAGGCAATATTTACAACGGGATTGGGGTCATTGAGTGCAATTTTTAATCCAGCTAAAGTTTCCGTGGGAAGGGAAACATCTGGATAGTTGACGGCGATTTGTGCTAAGACCTTCGCACAACTGCTTCTAATGGTGACATTATCGTTGTGCAACAATGGTTCGACCACGGCGGGAGCGGCATCTGGGCCAATTACTCCCAGCGCTTTCACCGCCGCTCGCCGATAAACAACGTCTTCGTCTCCTAAAATGCTTACTAGTCGAGGAATGGTAGTTTCATCTCGGATTTCTGCAAGTTCTAGCATTGCCCGTTCCCGTAGGTGGGGATTGGGATGTTTCATTTGTTGGAAAAGTTCGTCTTGGGTCATAGGGAATTGGGGATTGGGGATTGGGGATTGGGAATTGGGGATTGGGGATTGGGAATCGGGACTGGGAAATTGGAAGTACTGAGTGAGGAGTGTTAGTTATTCCCCCTGCCCCCTGCTCCCTGCCCCCTGTTCCCTACTCCCGGTCACTGAGCGAAGTCGAAGTGCTGCCCCCTGCTGTTTCATTTGGCTTTGGCGCGAATTAACCAGTCTTCGTCATTGGCGGCGATTTCGTGGCTGCTGGTATCACCGAGTTTTTCTAGTGCCATTAGTGTGGTATACTTTAAATCCCAAATTTTGGTTTCTAGGCTTTTTTTCAGTTCGGGAATGGCACGTGGATCGCCTAGTTCACCAAGGGCGATCGCAGCTGCGGCACGAGATTTTTGAAACTGCGGTTGGGTGTTGTGCAGTGCTTCCACTAACAGGTCATAAGCGGGGGCATGTTTAAGCCAGCCGAACAATTTCACTACATGAAAATGGGCCCCATAATCATTGTTGGCTTCTTCTGCATAGGTGGCAAAGAGAGCAGATGGCGCAGTCTCTGCATAATTTTCCAAAATAGTTTTTGTCGCCAGATAGCAACGCCCAAAGTCGGTGTCATACAACTCTCGCACTAGAAATGGTAAGGCTGGTAGTTGGTTATAGCTATGTACTAAATCCAAATCTTGGGGATGATCGCGCAATGTTTGCTCTAAATAAGGTTGAATCTCACCAAAAGTCATTGCTCTGTTGGGGATAGCTACTTCCGCTAGCATCCGAATCCCTCGCAAACGAAAGATAATAGATACTGGACAGCGAGCAATGCTGGGAATTGCGTCATAATATTTTGCATCGATCAAGTCTTGAATCGACAACCGACGGGCAAAAACATTGGGGTGTTGCAATAGAGCAACCACCTTTTCCATATAAGTATAATCTCTGGTGAATCGGCAAACGGCGGCGATCGCTGCACTCGCTGTGGGTGCATCCTCAGCGTCGATAAATCTGCGGATTCTCTCTATTGCTGGTTCATAATCCAACTTAGTTAGAGTATGGATAATCACCCGATAAGTTTGCCCTGGCTTGTCTAGCAGTTGAGCGACTTCTTCTAAGATTTCTGAATTTTGGGTACCAATTTCACCAATTGCCCAAACGGCATTTTCTACGGTGTAGCAGTCTTCATCTGCTAAACAGGTGCGAATCACAGGTAGGGCTTGCGTTGCTTGTAGCCGTCCCAAGATTTCTACTGACTTCCGTCGCACGATGCGGTTATCTAAAGATGGGTCATTTTTCTCAATTGCTCTCATCAAAGCATTAATCGAGCGTTCCGTGGGAAAGTTCACTAAATGAGAAGCTGCGATATAACGGGAATCATCCTCTTCTACCTCGTCTTGGGGTGTATCCAAAAGAGCAATAGCTTCGTCTTCTGTGAGATTGAAAATATTAAAAAAACGTTTATCCATAAAACTAGGGGTGTAGAAAACCGTTACATAAGACTTACCCAAAGTTACCCAGTGCTAGAATTAGTTACCAAAACAAATTCAACTTCGACTTTGGTGCTTACTTCCTGCTTCAATCTGGAGATGTCGGCATCAACCAGTCCACAGGCTAACACTGTCTAACTGACAGCTTTACTCACGCCACTTGCTACAACCGGGGGAACCCCGGCAACGCAGTGGCTCAAATTAATTGCAGCGTTTAAATCACGGTCAATCACAAAATTGCAACAATTGCATTCAAACACTCTTTGTGATATCGAGAGTGTTTCTTTTTTGGTTCCGCAATTAGAACAAGTCTTAGAGCTTGGGAACCATCGGTCAACGATAACAAGCTTAGAACCATACAGTTGACATTTATAAGTCAATTGGCGACGGAATTCGTAAAATCCCATATCAGCAATTGCCTTTGCAAGTTGATGATTAGCCAGCATTCCAGATACATTGAGGTCTTCAATTACTACAGTGCCGTGGTTCTTGGCAAGTAGAGTAGTCAACTTGTGTAATGAATATGCGCGGCTATTGGCTATTTTTCTATGAAGCCTAGCTATCTGCATCTGTGCTTTTTTCCAGTTAGCTGAACCTTTAACTTTGTGGCGATTTAACCATTGTATTCTAGACAATTTAGCTTCGTACTTTTTGTAGGACTTTGCACCTTGGATTACTTCACCCGTGCTGAGTGCTGCCAAGGATTTAACACCAAGGTCAACACCTACAACATCTATTGCTACAAGCCATTTGTGCAAGTCAATAGCAGTGGGAAATTTAATTTTAGAATCGGGATTAGCTTTGTTATGGTCAAGTATCTGTTTTGTCAAACCAAGACCCCAATTCCAAGCATGACGTGCTACACCACAATGTTTCATTAATGCTGTGCGTTGTTGATTATTCAACTTCAATTCAGTCTTGAAACCTAGCAGCACGGTAACTCCTTAATCCACCTAATCAAACCGAATAAAGATTAAAAAGCTCCAAAATGACTAACAATAGGGACTTTTGTTCAAAAATTATGTTACAGTTTTAATCCCTTGGCTTACATAAAAACAAGCCTGGGGATTCTTTGCCAGTACTCAACCTTAATTAGGTAAAGCAACACGCCAAGAGTCCTCAGGCTTGTATAGGAGTAATCTTACTCCGTCACGAAATCACAAGTCTAGCAATTTAACTATGACAGAGAGTTGATTGCGTAGTCGAGAAGAGCATTGTATTCAACCAATGCTTGAGCGGACAAATCACGAGGAGAGCAACCGCGATTGCGAGCAAATCTTAGTGCTTCAACGTAAGGAGCTGTTGGCAAGTTGAGAGCGCGATAAACTTCACGCTGACCAGCAATACCCCACTCATCCAATGGGCCAGTACCACCAACGATTAAGCTGTACTGGATAAGGCGCAAGTAGTGCTTGATGTCGCGCGCACACTTGTCTTTGAAAACTTGGGTGGAGTTAGCTTCACCTTCGTTGTTCAGGTAAGGATACTTTTTGATAGAAGCATCATAAGCTTCTTTTGCTACTGCATCTAGATTGTTAGCTAGCTTTTCAGCAGCTTCCAAACGAGCGGTAGCGCGTTGAATGCTACCTTGAACTGATTCTAGATCAGAGGTGCTGGGGAAACGACCTGCTGCATCAGCAGCTGTGATCACTGTGGTAACAACTGATTTCATGCTTATATCTCCGAATGGATGCTTTCAGAACGTCTCGGTAATCGTTTTGAATTTCGAGTTTTGAGTTCAAGTCTCTAACTCGTGATTTTTTGAGGACTAGCTCAGTGCAGAAATAACACGATCAAAGTAGCTAGCTGCTTCAGCGGTTAATGCAGAGCAATCGCCCTTCGCAGAACCCATGCGGCGGAAACGCTTACCACCGTTAGCTTCGGTGTTGGTGTCGTTGATGTGAGCCAAGGAGCTAGCTTTCATGATTTGAACAGCACGCACGGTTGAGGTGGTGGGTACGCCTAATGCAGCGTAGGTTTCTTTTAAACCATTCAAAGCGCGATCGTCTAGTACGGAAGCATCACCAGAGAGTAAAGCGTAGGTGATATAGCGGAGGAGGATTTCACCATCGCGTAAGCAAGCTGCCATACGACGGTTAGGATAGCAGTTACCACCAGCTTGGATCAAGCCTTGGTTTTCGCAGATCATTCCAGCAATTGCATCAGAAACGATACAGCTAGCGTTGCTAGCGATCGCACTTACTGCATCTAAACGCTTGTTGCCTTCAGCTAAAAAGCCTTTCAAAGAAGAAATGTCAGCACTGCTGAGTACGGAAGTGCTAGCATCTGCCGAGACTACAGCTCTAGAAAAAGCATCAAGAACCATTGAGCTCTCCTTGTTAGTAAATCGGGGTATCGCTTGTTTGTTTAACAAGACATCTAGAACATAAAAGATGACGGGTATCTCAGTCTCAGTTATGAGAAACAAAGCAACAATCCTTAACATTTGAGAATAGGGAACGCTCCCTCCGGGAGTAGGGATTAGGGTAATAGGGAATTCGTAATCTCCCTCATCCCCCTCATCCCCAAAAGAACAACCCCCAGTCAGAGCAATTCTAAATGGGGGGAAATGAAGGGAATTTTATAAGTACTAGGGGGGAGCAGAGCAAGTGTTGATATAAGTTTAAATTATAGCTAAACCTGCTTGAGCAGATGTTTAATGACGTTTTCTTTGATCATCAATTGTCTCATTAATTCTAGGACAAAGGTTTGAGATTGCTCTTGGCTCAATCTCTTGACTTGGTCTTCATAAACTTTGAGGTTGAAACTTTGCTCCAAGCTAAGTTCGATTGGTATATCCATAACATTCACTCTCCATCTATTCACAGTGTTGTTTTATGCAACTTCCTACAATAAGGTTAACAAAAGTAACACATACTTGACAAGTGGGCACTTTTAGACGTTTCCGAATAAAAGATTGAAATAGAATAGTACTGAGCTAACATTGATGTTACAAATATTTTCTGTTCATCCTTGTTTTCTCACATCTGCCGCAGTTATTAATTGTTGAGTGCGGATGCTCAGCCTTTGCGGATATTTCGGTTTATCTTTGGTATGAATAAGCCTTTTGCGTAGGGAATAAGAAAGAGGGAATGGTGATTAAATCTACCTTTACTTGGATACTTGCACCATTATTTCTTTCTAGCTTCAGGCTTCTAGAGTTTTATGATATTGATAGTGGAAGTTTTGCTAGTTAATCAGGGGTCAGTTCTTAACTGTTCTGTGATTGCTGTTTTTGATTCCTTATTCTCTATTCCTGGAAGTTTATGGATGCAATGGAGTTTTTTCAACTTAGTACTGGCAAGTGGCGATCGCAACGAACCACACACCACTTAGCCTTCAAACGCTCTGAAAAGGGTGAATCTGAAATTTACATCGAAGCTCTAAGATCTGATGATCCTAAAGTGATTGAAATCTGTCAACTCCATGAGTTTGACCCTAGTTTGGCAGTTGGTGGAGCTTATGTAACCTGGCAAGGCTCAATGGGATGGGATAGAGAAGAAGAAAACCACGAAGGTTCTACAGTATTTGCACTAGTACCAGATACTTCTGATGGTAGACAGGGGACGCTGTTGCGAGAGCGGGGTTACGCTGAAATTGTCCCGGTGGCTGGTCGCTATCATATGGATGACGAGGATGGTTTGGTGTTAACTACCGAATACGAAACCATGAGTTCTATCGAAAGATTTTGGTTTGCCAGCCCTAGCTTGCGGATGCGGACTAGTACAGTCAAGCGTTTTGGTGGCTTCAGTACTGCTACATTCTGTACAGAATTCCGTGTAGAAGATGCCTCAGAGGTAGATGCATCTAACCTCTCAAACCAAACCACAGTCCAGACTCAGAACGCCATTGAACCTACAAAATTCTTATCCTTCCTTGGTTGGTAAGTTACTGATTACAACTAGCGTCGATCCCTTTACTAGGGGATTAGATTATCTCTATGGCGCTCGTAGCCTAGCTCTAGACCCAGAAATGGTAGATGTGGTTTACGACATGGACAAGCGCATTCCTATCTGTACTTGGATCGGCCAACACATTGATGCAGTCAACGCGTCACTCAATGCCTGTCTCCAGGCTTGCCATGACTGTTTTCACCCTTGGGAACAGTGTGCAATTCAGATATTTGCAGCTCCCCTGGCTCAATCCTTTAGAATTGATGGACTCTGTAATCTTCAGACAAATCCCATGACAATTCTGATTGATGTCGGACGCATAGTACAGGAAGACTGGCTAGCTCTGGTTATCCATGAATACGCTCATGCTCATGCCGGTTCGCCTGGTCATCACCAGGAGTTTGCTAAATCTCTAGCTCACCTATGCTTAGGATTAGCGATCGCCCCTCCCCCCTGTCAACTAGCTAAGGAAACTAGCTTCTTACGGTCTTACCCTTACTGTCGCTCAACTCCAGATCCATTGGCATTTTGGCGTGGTGAAGGGTGAGGGAGCAGGGGGCAGGGGGAAAAACTACTAACACTCATTCCTCACTCAGCACAGGCTAAACGCCCCGCTACCGCGCTTCAGACTTAGCACTCCCAATCCCGAGTCCCAAAAAAATGAAACCAAAGCTAAGTTATGTAACGCTTCATTAAACTAAATCGAATAAAACACCCCCTTAACCGTATGATTGTGATTAATTATGAAAAATATTTGTAAGGAAAGGGAGTTTTTTCGGCGTGGCAATTCCTCTTTTAGAGTATTCCCCATCCTCTCAGAATCAGCGTGTTGTCGGGTACGAAATTGCAGGGGATGAGAAACCCAGGTTCTACTCCACAGAAAATCTGCTTTCCCCAACGGAATTGGATGATCTGATTGAAGCTGCATATCGTCAGATTTTCTTCCATGCCTTTGCTGCGGATCGCGAACGTTTTCTGGAGTCCCAACTCCGCAGTGGTCAAATTACTGTCAGAGACTTTATTCGCGGCTTACTGCTTTCTAATACCTACAAGCGCAGTTTCTACGACCTCAACAGCAACTATCGCTTTGTTGAGCAAACAGTACAGCGAGTCCTTGGTCGTGACATTTACGATAATAGAGAAAAGCTTGCTTGGTCTATCGTTGTTGCTACAAAGGGTCTCAAAGGTTTTGTGGATGACCTACTCAACAGCGATGAGTATTTAGAAGCCTTCGGTTACGACACAGTTCCCTACCAACGCCGTCGAGTTCTACCCGGACGAGCAGAAGGCGAAAGACCTTTCAACATTAAGTCTCCCCGCTACGACGACTACTATCGCAGTAAGCTTGGCTTCCCACAAGTTGTGTGGCAAACTATTGTCCGCAGCTACGTTCCTCAAGACAAGCAAGCTACAGCAGGTAATCCATCTCTATTCTTAGACATGGCGCAGAGTATCAATCCCCGTGGCAATTTACCTCAACAACTCTCGGCGCAGAACATTGATTATGAGCAATCTGTACCTTATCGCAAGTTATCTGGAGTGAGATAGGTAGAGATTTTCTCTAAGAGATTACTGCTTGTAGGGTGGGCATTGTAATGCTCACCCTATTGTGTTTTTGGATACAAAACTTTATCCCAATCCTCAAGCAATTTCTTCATTCTTGGCACTAAATCCTAACTCCATCAGTGCCTTGCGAATTTTAGCTTTAGAAGGACGGATTTTGGGGGGGGTTAATCCCATTTCTCTAGCAGTCTCAAACATTTCTCGCATCAACATATCTAGAGAATTATCATTTACATCCTCTGGGAGTTTCTCAATTCTGCCTTCGTAAGCCAATGTATAAAGCTCTAGGTGGTGCATATCCATAGCCCTAGCCAGCTTCCTCAAGGTTTCAGGTGTGGGACAAGTTCCCTTAAAGCAGGCTCCTCTTAGCCTGGGTTGAGGAATACCAGACAACTCCGCTAAACGGTTCATACTAATACCCTGTTCTTCCAGGTGTTGAAGGATTAACCGTCCCAAAGGGGAGCAATCTTCAGATTTTATTTGCAACCTTGCTGGCATTGTTTCAGTATCAAAAGGATACGCTTATCTACAGGATAAACTGTTAAACATTTAATTTGCAATCACAAAATTTTTTTGTAATCTAATTTACTATTTCATTAATATAGGACTCCTATTTGATTTGGTGAAAAAACTCCGTACACCTTAAAAAGGTTGATTCCGTTACATAAAACCTGCTCAAAACTATTCAACAATACTCTTTTCTATACAAGATAACTAGAACTATTTTGATTGCTTTGAGTTTCGTTTATTTCCTGCTTCATTCTGGTAGTGTCGGCACTATCCAGTCCACAGGCTAACACTGTCTAACTGACAGCTTTGCTCACGCCACTTGCTACAACCGGGGGAACCCGGCAACGGAGTGGCGTGAGCCACTTCCTTCAACGGAGGGAACCTCCGCAACGGAGTGGCTCAAATTGATTGCAGCGTTCAAATCGCGGTCAATCACAAAACCGCACTCGGAACATTCAAACACTCGCTCGCTTAAAGTGAGTGTTTCTTTTTTGGTTCCACAATTTGAACAAGTCTTGCTAGAGGGAAACCATCTGTCAACTACAACTAGCTTGGAACCATACAGTTCACACTTGTAGGTCAGTTGTCTACGGAACTCAAAGAAACTCATGTCAGCTATTGCTTTAGCCAGCTGATGATTTGCCAACATTCCTGATACATTGAGGTCTTCTATCACTATTGTGCCGTGGTTCTTGGCTAGTAGTGTGGTGAGCTTATGCAATGAATATGCGCGGATGTTGGCAATCTTTGTATGCAGTCTGGCTATCTGCATCTGTGCTTTTTTCCAGTTAGCTGAACCAGTAATTTTATGCCGATTCAACCATTGCATTCTAGACAGTTTTGCTTCATATTTTTTGTACGACTTAGCTCCTATAACTATTTCACCTGTTGATAAAGTTGCTAGGTTTTTCACACCAAGGTCAACACCTACAACATCTGTATTGTCTAGCGTTTGAGTCTCTACATCAAACCTGAAACTAATAAACCATCTGTCAGCTTGGCGGCTAATTGTTACAGACTTAGTTAATACCTGTGGTAGTCGTTCATAGGTTTTGAGGACACCAATAACAGGTACTTGAATCTTGTTGCTACCTTTGATTTTGACTGAGCCTTCGAGTGTGAAAGAGTCTCGTTGACCTTTTTTCTTGAAACGAGGAACACCAGCAGTCTTGTGAAAGCAACGTTTCCAAGATTCACGCAACGCCATTAATGCTTGCTGTGGTGTACTTTTAGAACATTCGTAATACCATTCATTCTCAGACTTCACCAATGCCACCAACCATTTATGTAGGTCAATTGCAGTTGGAAATTTCATCTTGGAATTGGGATTATCTTTGTTATGGTCGAGTATTTGCTTTGTTAATGCGAGTCCCCAATTCCAAGCATGACGAGCTACACCACAATGCTTCATTAATGCTATGCGTTGCTGATTATTCAGTTTCAATTCAGTCTTGAAACCTAGCAACATTTAAACTACCTCCTTAACTACTTGAGTCATGCCATCAATTAATTTTTTGTTTTTCTTGCTTCTACTTGCACTTGGCCTACTAAATCTTCTTTTTGGTCGTGACTGCTAACACGAGCGTAATTAATAATCTATTATCTCCTCATTTCGGAAAAAATGACAACATGTGATCAGGAATTAAGTTACAGTTTCAAACCCTACTCCCCACTCCCTACTCCCCGCCTACGTAAATAATTTCATTAATCAAGTCAGATTCCTATAGTTTATATGAAAAACTTGTAATTTATATTACATTTTTGGAGCCAGTGACAAAGAAAGTTAAGTTTTCATACCAAACACCTTGGTCTGTTGCCATTGACTCAATTTGCTGGCGATACTCAGCCTTTAACACTTCTATCTGCTCTAATGATAATTGTGACAAGGGATTTTCTCTAGGATGAAACCATCGTCCATCCCATTGTTTAGCTTGATTAAGCTGACGATAAAAACCAAGTTGTTTGGTCTTAATTTTAATGTCTTGAAAACCAGCTTCTCGTAATAAATCATGGCATTTTTGAGGAGTACCTGTTAGCTCATTAATGTTAGAGAGTGAAATACCATTTTTCGCACAAACGGTAATGATGATTGGTGCTTCACAAGATTGATTAGAGCAACAAGAAAATCCGATCATGCCACCTTTTTTCAGAAAAAGATACCATTTACGTAAAGCAGCAGGAATATCTTGAAAATAGACTAATGCTGTAGAACAAAGAATTACATCAAAACTCTCTTTATTAAATTCAAGATATTCGGCATCTGCTTCAATTAATTTAATATTTTGCAACCCTAAAACTTTAATTTTTTGTTGTGCTTGAGCAAGCATTCCTGATGAAAAATCTACTGCAATTACTTCGCCTAAAGACCCAACCATTTGTGCAGCCGCAATGGCGATAATACCTGTTCCGGTTGCCAAATCTAATATTTTTTGTCCTTTTTGGAGTTTAACTAGCTCTAATAAAGGTAGAGCGCGGCGAATAGTGTAATCGTCATCATAGCTGTTTCTACTATTAAAAAAATTAATTACTTCTTGCTTGTATTGCTGTTCGTATTGGTTATTATCCATACAATTACTGCTGGTTAAGTATTTTAATTTCTGCTTTGATATTTAATCTGGCAATGTTTTCTTTTGTGTCGAACATTAAAGGTGTAAAGTAAATACGCTGTCGCTGCAAAAACTTTTCTAGAACTTGCCGACGACCTACTCTATATTCTGCTTGTGGTATCCAAATATATTCCTGTCGAATAGCATGAGCGTATTCTTGATATCTAATTGGGGGAGTAGCCAAAATGGCTAAATCGGCATCAAGTAAAACTTGGCTATCAAAGTCATCTACGGCAGCTTGGTGATGTTTAGTATTTAAAATCAGACGAGTCACATAGGTTATAGTGTTTGCTGGAATACCCAAGCTACTCAACCATTGAACAGCATAGTTTGCACTTTTTTCTTCATTATTCGGAGATTGAGTGTCATATACTACATCATGAAACCAGGCGGCAAGTTGAACAGCAATTAAGTCGTTGGTATGGGCTTGCAAAGTTTGAATTGTGTTAAGGACGTGATGAATGTGTTTTAGTGTATGGTAGTGGCGATTAGGGTTAGAATAAGCTTCAACTAAATATGTGAAGACTTTCTCGACTGTTATTGGATCGACTTCAAAGGGTTGGAGTGTTTGTTGCCAGTTAAGAAATAGGCTGTTATGCATTTTGCATATTGATTGCAATGTCTCTACAATGGTTTGTCTGTGATACTGACTTTCTTATAAATCTTTTTTTGCCGGGCTACGCCCCGCTTCGCAAAGGCGCAAAGAAGAATGCGAAATAATTTTCTCAAATTAGTGTTAATTGTGTGGTTGCCCTTTGTCAATCTAAAAATGAAGGCGTCACAATGGAAAGTACAAGCTTGGCAAAGAAAAACTTGCCTTAAATAAGGAGTTTATATCCGTGGTATTACAAGTACAAACAAGCGTCTACGAAGCTAAAACTCAAGAGATTGCTAAACAGCTTCTGGCAGCAACGCCGGAAAATCGCTCGTTTTTGGCTTCTTTGCGCGACCAAATGCGCTGGGATGATAAGTTGCTAGCTTGGGCGATGAGTAATCCTGGTTTACGGGTACAATTATTTCGTTTTATAGATACTTTACCTGCTTTACGCAGCAAAGCAGAAGTTGCCACGCATTTACAGGAATATCTGGGTGATGAATCTGTAGAATTACCAGTAGCGCTGAAGGGAATGCTCAATTTTGCTCACCCTGATTCTATGCCGGGACAAGTTGCGGCGACAACTGTTGGGACTGCGGTAGAAACACTGGCTCATAAGTATATTTCTGGGGAAAATATTAAGCAAGTTATTAAGACGGTTGAACGGCTACGAAAGGAAAAAATGGCTTTCACTATTGATTTACTTGGTGAAGCTGTAATTACTGAAATCGAAGCACAGTCTTATTTAGAACGCTATTTAGAGTTAATGCAACAGTTGGTGGAAGCTTCTAGGGGCTGGGCAAAGATACCAACTATTGATGAGGCAGATGGCGAGCAGTTGGCAAAAGTTCAGGTTTCTGTAAAGTTAACGGCGTTTTACTCGCAGTTTGACCCATTAGATGCTGAGGGTAGTGAACAGCGAGTTAGCGATCGCATTCGTACTCTTTTACGTCGCGCCCAACAATTAGGCGCAACTGTCCATTTTGATATGGAACAATACGCTTATAAGGATCTAACTTTGAGCATCCTTAAAAAACTGTTATTAGAAGAAGAGTTTAGGCAACGTACAGATATTGGTATTACAATCCAAGCATATTTACGTGACAGTGAGCAAGATACTAAAGAGATAATTTCTTGGTTAAAACAGCGTGGCTATCCGCTGACAATTCGCTTGGTTAAAGGAGCATATTGGGATCAAGAAACTATCAAAGCAGCACAAAAACATTGGTCACAGCCTGTTTATAACGATAAAGCGGCAAGTGATGCCAATTTTGAAGCAATTACTCAGCTATTGTTGGAAAATCATCAATATGTGTATTCTGCCATTGGTAGTCATAATGTGCGATCGCAAGCACGCGCTATTGCTATTGCTGAAAGTTTAAGTGTCCCTCGCCGTTGCTTTGAGATGCAGGTGCTGTATGGGATGGGTGATAAGTTAGCTAAGGCTTTGGTTGAGAGGGGTTATCGGGTCAGGGTTTATTGTCCTTATGGTGAGTTGTTACCAGGGATGGCTTATCTGATTCGGCGGTTGTTGGAAAATACGGCTAATAGTTCTTTTTTACGGCAAAATTTGGAGAATAGACCTGTTGAGGAATTGCTGGCACCTCCGGATGGGGATTTATCTCACGCAGAGGCAAGGCAGCGCGTTGCGGGGGTTCCCCCCGTTGTAGCGACTGCCGCGCAGAGGCGCAGAGAGGTAGAGAGAAATACTATCTCCGCGTCCCCCCATCCCCGCGTCCCCGTGTCCTCTTTCATCTCCGCGTCCCCCCATCCCCGCGTCCCCGTGTCTTCTTTCGTTGGGGTGGCGGATACGGATTATGCCCAAGAGGAGGCGAGAAGGATGTCTAATGTGGCTTTTGCAGAGGTGCGGGGTCAGTTGGGGAGAAGTTATTTGCCGCTGATTGATGGGGAGTATGTGGAGACGGCGGTGAAGATTGATTCTGTTAATCCTTCTAATTTTAGTGAGGTGATTGGTAGGGTTGGGCTGATATCGGTTGAACAGGCACAACTGGCGATGCAAGCTGCGAAGGCGGCGTTTGTTGGTTGGCGGAAGACTCCAGTTAGTCAACGCGCGGGTATTTTAAGGAAGGCTGGGGATTTGATGGCACAACGCCGCGCGGAATTTTCTGCTTGGATAGTTTTGGAGGTGGGAAAACCTGTTAAGGAAGCGGATGCTGAGGTTTCTGAGGCGATAGATTTTTGCCGCTATTACGCGGATGAGATGGAACGGTTGGAGCAAGGTGTCAATTATGACGTTGCTGGTGAAACTAATCGTTATATTTACCAGCCAAGAGGCATTGCTGTGGTGATTTCTCCGTGGAATTTCCCGTTGGCGATCGCTTGTGGAATGACGGTGGCAGCCCTGGTAGCTGGCAATTGTACTCTGCTCAAACCTGCTGAAACATCTTCTGTGATTGCTGCTAAACTTACAGAGGTGTTGGTGGAGGCTGGTATACCGAAGGGTGTATTTCAATACGTGCCAGGTAAGGGTTCACAAGTCGGTGCTTATTTGGTAAATCATGCTGAAACTCATGTAATTGCTTTTACTGGTTCTCAGGAAGTAGGGTGCAGGATATATGCAGATGCAGCAATCTTAAAGCCTGGTCAAAAGCATATGAAACGGGTGATTGCTGAAATGGGTGGCAAGAATCCAATTATTGTAGATGAAAGTGCTGATTTAGACCAAGCGGTTGTGGGTGTGGTACAGTCGGCATTTGGTTACAGTGGTCAAAAATGCTCGGCTTGTTCGCGGGTAATTGTGCTGCAACCAATTTATGATGCTTTTGTGCGGCGCTTGGTGGAAGCAACAAAATCTCTCAATATTGGAGAGGCGGAGTTGCCGAGTACGCAAGTCGGCCCCGTCATTGATGCTAATGCCCGCGATCGCATCCGCGAGTATATTGAGAAAGGTAAAGCAGAAGCACAAGTGGTTCTGGAGTTATCAGCACCAACTCAGGGGTATTTTGTTGGGCCTGTAATTTTTAGTGAGGTATCGCCAAATGCTGTGATCTCTCAGCAAGAAATTTTTGGCCCTGTTTTGGCGGTAATTCGCGTGCAAAATTTCTCGGAAGCTTTAGCAGTTGCCAACGGAACTAATTACGCTTTAACTGGGGGATTATATTCCCGCACACCTTCGCACATTCAGCAAGCACAGGAAGATTTAGAAGTCGGGAATTTGTACATTAACCGCACAATTACAGGTGCTATTGTTGCACGGCAACCTTTTGGCGGATTTAAACTTTCTGGTGTAGGTTCTAAGGCAGGAGGCCCTGATTACCTGTTACAGTTTTTGGAACCACGCACAATCACAGAAAATATTCAACGTCAAGGTTTTGCCCCAATTGATGGTGCTGAGTGAAAGGGACTGGGGAACTCGGGGCCCTCACGTTAGCGAAGCCCAGTGGGGACTTGGAACTGGGAAGATGTTTTTAAGGGATTTGGGGGAACCTCCCCCTGCTCCCGGTGACTGAGCGAAGTCGAAGTGCTACTTCCTTACACCCAAAGCGATAGGATATTTTTGATTTGGAAGTTCCTTATCCCCAATCCCTAGTACCCAACTCAACCCAAATATCGCATCAATATCGACTCTAGTTGAACTATCCGAATTGGCTTGATGAGATAGTCCTTAGCGCTATCCAACAAAATAGAAAGCTGATCTTCTGGTGGTTCGTGTGAGCTAATTATTACCACAGGCAAATCTTTGAAAGAAGACTCTTGTTTGAGGATGTTAAGTAAATGTATGCTGTTAAATTCTCCTCCTAACTGCCCATTTACTAAAATTAAACTTGGTTGGATAGTTTGCAGTTTTTCTAAAAAATTATTGCCATTATTAATCCACTCTACTTGGTAGCCAATTGTTTGCAGATAACATTGCAATACTACAGCAATTTTATCTTCATCTTCTACAAGTAAAATGCGTTTGATTGGAGGCAAAACTGTGGGGGATGTTCCCGATGTATCTTCCTCATCAGGATTATTTTCACTATCTTCTAAACCTGGTGGATCTGGTAGAAACAGAGTAAACTGACTACCTTCTCCCAAAGTTGATGTTACTGTCACATCTCCATCATGCAAGCGCGCTAATTTACGGGTTAAAGCTAAACCTAAACCAGTACCTTCATACTGACGATTTAGCTGGCTGTCAAGCTGTTTAAATGGTTCAAATAAAAATTGAAACTGCTGCGAATCAATACCAATTCCTGTATCTGAAACTGTAAAGGTAATACCTTTTGGTACTTTTTTTGTTACCAGTGACACTTGCCCAACTGAGGTGAATTTAATCGCATTTGTGAGCAGGTTGAGGAGAATTTGTTTGATGCGTCGGTCGTCAGCAACACAAATATCTGCTTGAGGATCGATTTCACTTGTTAGTTTTAATCCTTTTTCTAAAGCGCGATCGCTAACAGCAGCAATCACATAATTACATAAATTTGGCACTGACAAAGGTGATAGCAAAAGCTCCTCTTTGCCTGCTTCGACTTTAGACAAATCAAGAATATCATTGATCAATGCTAGGAGGTGTTCACCACTGTTGTGAATACAATCTATGTATTCTCTTTGTTTATGATTGAGAGAGCCGATCATTTCTTGTTGCAATAACTGCGACAAGCCCATAATTGCGTTGAGAGGTGTCCGCAATTCGTGGCTCATGGTTGCTAAAAATTCAGTTTTTGCGCGGCTACCAGCTTCAGCTGCCTCTTGAGAAGCGTGTAGTTTCAACTCTGTTTGCTTGCGTTCGTTAATGTCCTCGACCATTGCTAGCAACAATTCAGGTTTACCATTTGTATTAAGAATTACGGAAACACAAAGGCGAGTCCATACTAGGTTACCATCTTGATGCTGACAACGTCTTTCAATTTCAATGCGATCGCGAATTCCCGTTTGCAATTGTTTATAAAGTTCTACATCCCCTCTTTGTGTGAGAATATAATCTGTGAAGCGCTCGCCCTGTAATTCTTCTCGGCTATATCCTAAAATTCTGCATAGCGCCGGATTCACATCAACTATTTGTGCTTGCATACCTATTAGTCCAATGCCAATAGAAGAAGATGCAAAAATTGCCTGGTATTGCTCTTTACTTTGCTGTAAGACTTCTGGGGTAACATTGCGATCGCTAGCTTCTATTGCCAGTGTGACGAAATCTGCGATTGAGCCAGCAAAATTTTCTTCTGCTAAAGTCCATTGCCGAGTGTCGCCAACATGTTCATAGCATACTACACCTAATAAATTATCCTCCAACCAAATTGGTGTATTTAGTATAGATTTAATGCCCAATACCGCAAGATAAGACTGGTATAATTCCTGAGTTCTAATATCTCTTCTAACATCATGTGCAGTAATGCTATATTCCTCTTCCAATGCCTGAAAATAAGTCGGATAGTTTGTTTTTAACAGTAACTTTCCAGAAGTATGTTCTTCAGTTCTGGTATTATACAAATCGACACATTCAATTTGAGAGCGGTCTTCTAGATTATATAACCACACACCAACCCGTTCTACTAAGAGTATTTGAGCCGCAGTTTCCGTGATTTCTCTTAATGCTAGATTAAGATTGCTTTGCTGAAATACCTTGCTTTTTGCCAACTGCACTAGTGCTTGGCTCTGTTTGCGCCGACCGTTTATTTTAATTTGTAGAGCTTCTTTAATCTGCCTGCGCTCTATTATTTCTCTCACCCCCACTACTTGCATTGGTGCCCCCGGCAAGAAATAAGTTTGCTTTGGAATTCTACAAAAAAAGTAGAACCATCTTTTATAACTACAGTTAGTTTATACAGTTTTTCATACTCAGAAAGAATATTTTTCCTAAATATATCTGATAATTTTGAAGTGACAACATCCAAGCTATGTATTCCTCTGAAGAAAGATACCTAATTACTTAAATTTTGCAAAAATTAAGATAACGATTATTGTGGAGGTGGAGCAATGACGGATAGCAGTGTAAGAATTGTATCGCTGATTCCCAGTGGAACAGAAATTTTAGCGACACTAGGGTTGACTGATGCCATTGTGGGGCGATCGCACGAATGCGACTACCCTCCAGAAATCGAAAATCGCCCTATTTGTACCCAAGCACGGTTAAACGCTAATGCTCCAAGCAACGAAATTCACGATGAGGTGAACAAGCTGCTGCAATCTGCTCTAAGTATCTATCAAATTAAGACAGATATTCTAGAACAATTACAACCTACTCACATTGTTACTCAAGATCAGTGTGATGTTTGTGCTGTTAGCTTACAAGAAGTTGAAAAAGCAGTTGCTGAGTTAATCCACAGCCAGCCTCAAATTATTTCCCTACAACCTAATTTACTTCAGGATGTTTGGGCTGATATTGAGCGAGTCGGTAATGTTTTTAATGTAGATTCTGTAAAAGTCTTAGAAAACTTAGAATCTCGTGTTAAGATTTGTGAACAAAAAATTCAGGGACTTGCTTTAAATGAACTGCCCAATGTTGCCTGCATTGAGTGGACAGATCCTTTGATGGGTGCAGCAAATTGGATTCCAGAGTTAGTTAATTTAGCAGGAGGCCAGTCTTTATTTTGCGTCAAAGGTCAACCCTCTCCCATCTTGCCGTGGGAAACACTCATTGCCAGCAATCCAGATGTGATTATTTTTATGCCTTGCGGCTTTAATTTACACCGCACCCGTCAAGAAACGCTGCCATTAACCCAACTCCCAGAGTGGCAAAAACTCCACGCTACCCAAACAGGTAGAGTTTTCATCACAGATGGCAATGCTTATTTCAACCGTCCAGGGCCAAGACTAGTAGATTCCTTAGAGATTTTGGCAGAAATTTTGCATCCAGAAATTTTCCAATATGGCTACAAAGGTGCAGGTTGGGAGCCTTTGTAAGAGGGAGTAGGGAGTAGGGGGCAGAGGGAGAAATCACAAACACCTAATTCCCAATTCCCTATTCCTAATCCACCAAACACTGGCGTTCCCATTTTTGAGGATAAATCATTAGGAGGATATACATTTACTTAAATCTAACTACAGATGTGATGATTTTTGTTGTAACAATGTTATGATTCTTATTGTTGTTCTCAGGCGCAGACCAGCAAATTATAGTGCTGGGCTAAGCCAAAATAGCTTAGGCTTAGAGCAAAACTCAATATAAGCTTTTTTCAAAACTTTTTTAAATCACATCACTCCTGAAGAGAGTTGAGCTAAGTTTTCCATTATTAACTCTGAATATATCTAATTCTGAGTTTTCATAAGTTCCTGACATTGGTATATTAAGTACTGAGCAGTAACTTGACCAAATCAAACTGGAACTCTCACATCATTCTGAAGAAGGCAGAGTGTAGCTAATCCTCATTGTTTTTAGCCAAATTAAGGTTCGAGACTAATGCTAAAAAACAGCGAACTGAAAGTTAATCAGGGCTGTAATCTCAAATGGAAACCTGGAGATGAATTTTATAATCCGTCTTCAAGGGTAGAAGTTTTATGGAGTCAAACAGTCTAAAAATACCAGAAATCAGCGTAGTGGAGTTAATTTAAATTCTAATTAACTTCTTAAAATTCCACTGTCATTCTGAATGAGACAAAGTTTAGCGAGTTTAGCAATATAAGGTTCGAGACTAATGGTAAAAAACAGCGAACTGAAGGTTAATCAAGGCTGTAATCTGAAATGGAAGCCCACAGAAGAACGAGATGAGCAGTTTTTCCGAATAAAAACTTTGTGGAATCGAACGCTCGAAAAGCCATGGAAAAATATTAGGGAATTAATCTAAATTCAGATTAATTTCTTCAATATCCAGTCAACAATCCCAAAGGGAAGAGTGCAAGCGTTGTTACAAGATATTGCTAGGGGGACTAGTTGACTAGTTTTGAGGTTATCCAAAAAAAGTTTAACCGACTTGCAGAATTTATCCGAATTAATGGTGTTGTGTAATAACATTGCCAGCCAGCAATAGTAGTGAGCTTTTCTTATGAAAGCTTATTTAGTGGTGCCTTTAAATTAAAACGAAAAGTGCATCATTTGTTGTTGTCCTGCACCAGGATAAATCCGAAATATTGCTCAAGTTCTCACAAATTTTCAGTTACATCGAGGTAAACAGCAATGAGTAATGTCCAAGCATCGTTTGAAGCAACAAAAACTGCATTTCATGTAGAAGGTTACGAAAAAATTGAGTTTAGCCTTGTCTATGTAAATGGCGCATTCAATATCAAGAATCGAGAAATTGCTGATAACTATCAGAAATTTGGTCGCTGTCTAACTGTGATTGACGCTAATGTCTACGAACTTTATGGTGAGGAGATCAGGTCATATTTTAGACACTATGACATTGATCTAACTGTATTTCCCATCATTATTAGTGAGCCTGCGAAAACTCTGGAAACCTTTGAAAAAATCGTTGATGCTTTCTCAGAATTTGGCTTAGTTCGCAAAGAACCAGTGTTAGTTGTAGGTGGTGGTTTAATCACGGATGTTGCAGGATTTGCTTGTGCTGCTTACCGTCGGAAGAGCAACTATATTCGCATTCCCACAACGTTAATTGGTTTAATCGATGCAGGTGTGGCGATTAAAGTAGCAGTCAACCATCGCAAGTTAAAAAATCGCTTGGGGGCGTATCATGCTCCTTTGAAAGTGATCCTCGATTTCTCCTTCTTAAAAACCTTACCAACAGCACAAGTTCGTAATGGTATGGCGGAGTTAGTCAAAATTGCTGTAGTGGCAAATTCCCAAGTTTTTGAGTTGCTATATGAATATGGCGAAGAACTACTAGAAACTCATTTTGGGCATGTGAATGGCACACCCGAACTCCAAGAAATTGCTCATCAGGTAAACTACGAAGCCATCAAAACTATGTTGGAGTTGGAAACTCCTAACTTGCATGAAATCGACTTAGACCGTGTGATTGCTTATGGTCATACTTGGAGTCCTACCTTAGAATTAGCTCCTCATGTACCTCTATATCATGGTCATGCTGTGAATATAGATATGGCCTTATCTGCAACGATCGCAGCTAAACGAGGATATATCACATCCAGAGAACGCGATCGCATCTTAGGCCTAATGAGTCGTATTGGTTTATCACTAGATCATCCTCTGTTAGATAGTGATTTGCTCTGGTATGCCACCAAATCTATTACCTTGACACGAGATGGCAAACAACGCGCAGCCATGCCCAAACCAATTGGTGAGTGCTTCTTTGCCAACGATCTCACCTATGAAGAACTAGATGCTGCTTTAGCTGAACATAAAAATCTCTGTGCTGCATATCCCCGTGGTGGAGAAGGAGTTGATGCTTACATTGAAACTCCAGAAACCGAACTATTGGGAGTGTGAATGCATGACTAGTGTTTTAGGCAAAGATACCGCCAGACCAATCACACCACATAGTATTTTGGTGGCGCACCTACAAAAAACCCTCAAAATAGCCGAGGAAAATAATATTCCGCAAGAGATATTGACATCTCTGCGGCAAGGGTTGCAATTAGCAGTAGGTTTAGATCCATATCTGAATGATTGCACTACCCCTGAATCGTTTGCATTGACTGCACTAGCCCAGAAAACTAGCAAAGAAGACTGGAGCAAGCGTTTCAGTGATGGTGAAACAGTGCGTCAATTAGAGCAAGAAATGCTTTCAGGACATCTTGAAGGACAGACCTTAAAGATGTTTGTCCATATGACCAAAGCCAAGCGCATCTTGGAAGTGGGAATGTTTACAGGATATTCAGCTTTGGCGATGGCAGAAGCTTTACCCAGCGATGGGCAGCTAATTGCTTGCGAGGTAGATGCCTACGTGGCTCAATTTGCTCAAGCTTGCTTTGATGAGTCTCCTCACGGTGACAAGATTATTGTGGAAGTAGCACCAGCAATCGAGACACTCTACAAGCTAGCAGCAGCACAAGAATCGTTTGATTTAATCTTCATTGATGCCGACAAAAAAGAGTATGTCGAGTACTTCAAAATCATCTTGGATAACAACTTGTTAGCTCCTGATGGCATCATCTGTGTGGATAATACTTTGTTGCAGGGACAAGTTTACTTACCACCCGAACAACGCACCGTCAATGGAGAAGCGATCGCTCATTTTAACCAGGTCGTTGTCGCCGATCCTCGTGTAGAGCAGGTTTTGCTACCCATACGAGATGGTTTGACTTTGATTAGACGCGTGGCGTAGGGGATGAGGGGGATGAGGGAGACGCGGGGACGCGGGGACGCGGGGACGCGGGGACGCGGAGAATAATCAATGACAATTCCCCATACTTCGACTTCGCTCAGTATTCGACTTTGCTCAGTACAAGTTCCCCAATCCCCACTCCCCAGTCCCCAATCCCCAGTCCCCAATCCCCAATCCCCAGTCCCCAATCCCCAGTCCCCAGTCCCCACTCCCCAATCCCCATTACCTAAAAAAGAATAACTTATGACACAATCAATTCCCTTATCTTTTCCTCAAGAGACTACGCCATCGATGGGTGTGGGGGGAAAAGTGTGGGCGTTCGTTAAGACTGTTGGAACTCTGGCGCTATTGTTGATAGCTTTGCCGATTAATGGTTTTGTGGTGTTGGTGTCGCTGTTGTGGGGTGTTGTGCGATCGCCTTTTGTAAAAAGAACGGTAGCTACTCACCCTCAGACTATTTTGGTGAGTGGCGGCAAAATGACTAAGGCATTGCAATTGGCGCGATCTTTTGCCGCTGCGGGACATCGCGTCATTCTGGTGGAAACGCACAAATATTGGTTATCTGGGCATAGATTTTCAAAGGCTGTGAGTCGGTTTTATACGGTTCCTGCACCGCAAAAAGACCCGGATGGTTATATCCAGGCGCTAGTAGAAATCGTCAAAAAAGAAAATGTTGACGTTTATGTACCTGTGTGCAGTCCTATAGCTAGTTACTATGACTCTTTGGCAAAACCTGCACTATCAGAATATTGTGAGGTTTTCCACTTTGATGCAGATATAACTAAGATGCTGGATGATAAATTTGCTTTTACCGATCAGGCGCGATCGCTTGGTTTATCTGTACCCAAGTCTTTTAAAATTACAGACCCCGAACAAGTCATTAACTTCGATTTTAGCCAAGAAACTCGCAAATACATCCTCAAAAGTATTTCCTACGACTCTGTTCGCCGCTTAAACTTAACTAAGCTGCCTTGTGATACCCCACAAGAGACAGCAGATTTTGTCAAGAGTTTGCCCATCAGCCCACAAAAACCTTGGATTATGCAAGAGTTTATCCCAGGTAAGGAATTATGTACCCATAGTACGGTGCGAGATGGCGAGTTAAGGTTGCATTGCTGCTCAAATTCTTCAGCATTTCAAATCAACTACGAACATGTGGAAAATCCCCAAATTCGCGAATGGGTGCAGCGCTTTGTCAAAGGTTTGGGACTAACGGGACAAGTGTCTTTTGACTTTATCCAAGCAGAAGACGGTACAGTCTACGCGATTGAATGCAATCCCCGCACGCATTCGGCAATCACAATGTTTTACAACCACCCAGGTGTCGCAGAAGCTTATTTAGGGAAAACTCCTCAAACTGCACCTTTGCAACCCCTCGCTAACAGCAAGCCTACTTACTGGAATTATCACGAAATTTGGCGATTAACTGGAATTCGCTCACTGAAACAATTACAAACTTGGTTGAATAACTTTACACGGGGTACTGATGCAATTTATCAAGTTGATGACCCTCTACCGTTTTTTACTTTGCATCATTGGCAAATTACCTTACTTTTGCTGCAAAATCTGCTACAGCTAAGAGGTTGGGTGAAGATAGACTTCAATATTGGCAAATTAGTAGAGTTTGGCGGCGATTAGTAGTTTGTCAAGCCAACTTTGATAGGTATTCCTCAAAATTAACTAGTTCCATGGGTTGAAGTCCCCCGGTTCTATAACCAGCAAGTTTTGTAATGGGATTTAACCCTATTACAAAACTTAATTACGAATTACGTTAGCGCAGCGGTAGCGAGTCCTCGATAGCGTTAGCGTTAGCGAAGCGGTAGCGAGGTACGAGCGTCAGCGTAAAGCCTGCGGCATAGCTTCGCTTAGAGCGACGCAGGAGCGTCGCGTCATTACGAATTACGAATTACGAATTACTTAATGCGACAAGCTTAAATTATGCAAATCACATTAGCATCTAATAGTCCTAGTCTTTCCCAACATCAAGACTATTGGCAAAAGCAGTTATCAGGGGTTTTGCCACTACTCAACCTTCCAATGAGCCGTCCTCGTCCTCCTGTGCAAACTTATAATAGTGCATCTCATACACTGCGGATTTCGCCACAGCTGCTGCAACAGTTGATAGGTGTAGCAGAGGCTGAAAACGTTAATTTACCAGTATTGCTTTTAGCGGCCTTCCAAATCTTGTTGCGGCGCTACACAGGTGAAGAAGATATTCTCGTTGGTTGGCTGACAGTACTTAGAAAAGAACGCGATTCATTTGTCGTGGGAAATTTCCATAACTTGGTGGTTGTGCGGAGTGATGTTGCTGATCATTTGAGTGTTAAAGACTTCCTTAAACAGATTCAGCAAACTTGTCAAGAAGCGATCGCTCATCAAGATTATTCCTTTGCTGAGTTAGTTCGGCAACTACAGCCAGATTTGAAATTGAGTCATCCTCCCATATGTCAGGTGGCTTTTGCCTATGAGGATGTGCAAAATTCACAAGAGTTAGAGTGTTTTGACTTTCCTCAACAAAGGGCTGAATTTGACTTAACCCTGGAAGTTACTGCTCATTCAGAGTCTTTGGTGTGTGCCTTTAACTATAACTGTGACTTGCTCGACTCTTTGACGATTACTCAGATAGCAGGGCATTTTGAGAATTTACTAGTAGCGATCGCTAATGATTCCTCTTCTAGCATCGCTCAACTTCCCCTTTTGAGTCCAGCAGAACGCCATCAACAATTGGTTGAATGGAATAATACACAAGTTGATTATGATTTGTTTCAATGTCTGCATCAGTTTATTGAAGCACAGGTTGAAAGAACACCAGATGCGATCGCAGTTACATTCGCTGATCAACACCTTACCTATCGTCAGCTAAATAGTCGAGCCAATCAACTAGCACACTACTTGCAAACATTAGGAGTGCAGCCAGATGTACTGGTAGCCATTTGTGTTGAGCGTTCCCTGGAAATGGTTATAGGATTGTTAGGAATTCTTAAAGCTGGTGGTGCTTACGTGCCACTCGATCCAGAATATCCTCCCGAACGTTTGGCACATATGCTAGAAGATTGCCAAGCATCTGTGCTGATAACGCAGATTAACTTAATTGAGCATCTATCTACAGGAAGAATTCAAACAATTTGTTTAGACAGCGATTGGCAAAAAATCTCACAAGCCAGCGATATTAACCCCAGTTCAGCAGTCAAACCTACTGACTTAGCTTATGTGATTTACACTTCTGGTTCCACAGGCAAACCCAAGGGTGCGATGAACACTCACCGGGGGATTTGCAATCGCTTACTGTGGATGCAAGACACTTACAAATTAACTGCAACTGACAGCGTTCTCCAAAAAACGCCTTTTAGTTTCGACGTTTCAGTTTGGGAATTTTTCTGGACTTTATTAACTGGGGCGCGTTTGGTTCTCGCACAACCTGGTGGACAGCGAGATTCTGCTTATTTAGTTGATATTATTGCCCAAGAGGAGATTACAACACTGCACTTTGTTCCTTCAATGTTGCAAGTATTCTTGGAAGCAAAGGGATTAGAAAATTGTCAATCTCTCAAACGGGTATTTTGTAGTGGAGAAGCATTACCACTAGACTTGCAAGAGCGATTTTTTGCCCGTTTGGGTTGCGAATTACACAACCTTTATGGCCCCACTGAAGCAGCGATTGATGTTACATTTTGGCAGTGTCAACCGTTGAGTCAACTCAGAACTGTACCGATTGGAAAAGCTATAGCTAATACTCAACTTTATATTCTCGACTCTCACCTGCAACCAATACCTCTAGGAACAATTGGTGAACTCTACATTGGTGGTGTGGGAGTGGCTCGTGGCTATCTCAACCGTGTAAACTTAACAGCTGAACGATTTATTACCAATCCTTTTAAAGATGGCGAAAAATTGTATAAAACTGGTGATTTAGCCCGTTATCTACATGATGGTAATATCGAATACATTGGTCGGATAGATCATCAAGTAAAAATTCGCGGCTTTCGTATAGAACTAGGAGAAATTGAGAACGCTTTAACTCAACATCCTCAGATTCGAGAAGCAGTTGTTATTGCTCAGACAGACCATTTAAATAATAAACAGTTGATTGCTTATATTGTTGTTCAACAACAGCAACCTACACCCAAAGAACTGCGGAATTTCCTTAAGCAATCACTCCCCGACTATATGGTTCCCTCAGCTTTTATAGTTTTAAGTTCACTGCCTCTAACTCCCAGTGGTAAAGTAGACAGACGTGCTTTACCTCAACCTGACTCCTCAATATTGAGTGGAGACGAAAATCTAATTCCACCGCGAAATCAAATAGAAAAGCAGTTAGCAGAAATTTGGTCAGAAATTTTAGCTATCTCACCGATTGGTGTTACTCATAACTTTTTTGAAATTGGGGGAAACTCCCTATCAGCAGTACATTTAATGAGTGCGATCGCCCAAACATATGATCGAGAATTACCATTAGCAGTTCTTTTTGTGAATAACACGATTGAAAAATTAGCAGAACTGTTGCGATCGTCAAACGAAGTAGATTTCACCTCACCGATTATTCCTATTCAACCACAAGGTAACAAACGACCATTTTTCTGTATTCATCCCGCAGGGGGTCACGTTTTCTGTTATGTAAATCTAGCTCGTTACTTGGGTACAGAACAGCCATTTTATGGTTTACAAGCTCAAGGATTTAATGGAACAAAAGAACCCCTGACAACAATTGAGGAGATGGCTAGCCTATATATTCAGGCAATTCAGACAGTCCAACCGCAGGGGCCATATCAAATTGGTGGTTGGTCTTTTGGTGGAGTTGTTGCTTACGAAATCGCTCAACAATTAGTTCAACAAGGAGAAGAAATATCACTGTTAGCGGTGTTAGATTCTTATGTGCCAATTTTGTTAGAAAAAGCCAAAAAGATAGATGATGCTTATTTAGTTGGTGTTCTTTCCCGTGTATTTGGCGGCATGTTTGGACGAGATAATTTAGTAGAGCCTGAAGAAATTTCTCATCTTAATGTGGAGGAGAAAATCAACTATATTATCGAAAAAGCCAGACAAGTTAAGATATTTCCACCAGCAGTGCAACAACAAAACAATCGCCGAATTCTAGATGTTTTGGTAGGTACATTAAAAGCAACTTATGCTTATAAACGCCGTCTATATCCGGGAAAAGTTACCGTTTTTCGAGCAACTGAAAAACATATCATGGCCCCAGATCCGACTTTAGTATGGGTTGAGTTATTTTCAGTACTAGCAGCAAATGAAATAGAGATTTGTAAAGTTACTGGACATCACTATTCATTTGTCTTAGAACCCCATGTCCAAGTTCTAGCAGAAAGGTTAAAAACTTACTTGGATAATTCATAATTCGTCATTAGACCTCTTGCAAAAGTCGGATACTCGCCAGAAAATAAATTTTCTGGCTGATAACTCAAGTCTGTTTCAACCGACTAATAACAGTATTTTTAGTCCGTTTCAACGGACTTTTGCTATTAGGCAGAGACTTGAGTCTCTGACGGTTCAAGTATTTTTGCAAGAAGTCTATTATTGTGAAAGGATGTATTGTCTCAAACGCAGGATAACGAATTATATCATGTTCGTCTGAAGACTTATCGTTAGGGCTGACGCGAGGACACGGGGACACGGGGACACGGAGAAATTTTAATAATAAGTAATTACCCGAACTTGATATTAGCTCGACTTTATCCAATTAAGCGGCATAAATAGCAATATCCCTCAAGCGTTCAAATAAGGTACGAGGGATTTTTACAATTTCAGTTGATATGGCTCCAAACTGGCTTGGTAAAAATCGTAGCGATGATGCTCCTTCGCGGAATCGCCTCAGTGCAAAAATGGATCAAGTCGAGCTAAGGGCTAGAGTTTATGTTGCGTTGTGGATTAATATGATTATTTTGATCATTCTTGGCGCTTGAGGTAGTAAAGGCAAGAATAATGATTGTTACAAGACCCACAATAGAAGCTATACAAAGTAGCCCTTTTTTTTCTCTATTCAGAGTAATTTTATCTGCTAAGTATTTTATATTTCCTAAACCCTTGGTAGGAAATTCATGCGGGATATTTTCTAGGTTATTAAAGTCGTAAACATCATAATTTTGATTTTTAGAATCTTCTCCAAGATTATTTGGAGATTCAGCTATATCTGCTGTATTTTTTTTTTGCTGATTCAACTGATCAATAATTTGATAAGCTTGTTCAATTTCTTGTTTATCTCCTTTTTCAAATTCTCTTACCTCCTGCCACAAAGGGTGACGTTGCACCAACCAACACCTAACTAATTCTATTTTTACTTGATTACCTTGTTTATTTAGAAATCCTCTATATATGAGTTCTGTGACAACTTTTTGTAGTTGATCTTTTGATAAGTGATGAAAATTATATATTTCTAGTATTTTGAGTGGGTCTTGCTTTAGACGTTGGTCTTGTTTTTCAATAGCTATTTTTTGGCCTTCAGCCACAGCCGAAAATACTAGCTTTTCTGGTACAGATAAAGCTTCCCAATACCATGCTAGACCAGCTTCTGCTAACTCTACTGCTTGTTCTATAATCAGTTTTACATCTTTTTCAGTAACTCCCCGTTTTTCTAATTCTCTGGCCCTACTAAAAAGCACAAAGCAGATAATCTGAATAAAATAAGGATGTCCTGAAGAAAACTTAATAATAGCTGCAATCGATTTTTGTTCGTACTGCAAAAAACTAGCAGCGGGTTCAGTAATTAACTTTGTGGCACTTTTTTCGTCTATAAAATCAATTTCTTTAATTGGTACTTTTTTAAATATTTTTAATAAATTTGATATATCTGTAGACTTTCTTCCAGCAAAAATCACTACCAATAATTGTTGATTGCTTTGGTTTTCTACAACCTTTTTGATCTGTCCAAAGAGTGATTCTAGTGTTGCACCTATATAAGTAGGCTCTAAGGCATCGAATTCATCTAATAACAAGACTAATTTAGTATCTTTTAGTTTTGCGTATATCTCTGGTAGGAATTTATTGCAGAAAATATCCTTCTGCACTTTTATTTTTTCGGCAGTTGGTATCTCAATTTGATAAGGCTTGATATCTAATTGCTTAACAATAGTTTCTGCTAATCTTTCTAACAGCGACTCTAGCGTATTTTGAGCATGATATTCTAAGTCAAAGCTGACACAAGCGTAGTTACCGTTGTATTCCTTTTCGTCTAAAAATCCCGGTATATTCTGAAGCAGAGATGACTTACCAATTCTTCTTTCTCCGTGCAGAAATACTACTTTCTCCCCTTTGCGAAAATTTTCCCACACAAAAAACAATTCTCTATCTCTTCCATAGAAAAGTTCTCGTTCACTTATGGGACGACCAATTACATAAGGGTTTCTTTGAGACTTTAAGGATACCATAGATAACTAATGGTGATAGGACTACTAAGCAGTTGTTAATTTTTCAGCTAGTTTTCCCAAGTCTTTCTTTTATCATTGGTCACTATTTTATAATAACCTCTATTCTCAGGATGAGATTCTCTCAGCAATCTTTATTTATAAGATGTAGAAAATCTATCGGATTCGATTATGGCTAACTAGCTGACAATGCCATATTAAGTATTCCCGTTCATGATGTCTGTCTAACAGATCACAAACCAAACTAATTTATTTTTTTTCTTCTTTTGTCTGTTCCTCCTCAGTTATAAATTGTCTATTTTTTACCTTCAGTAAAACTACTTTCCTCTGGCTTTCCTGGCTGACATTGAACTTAAGTGTTTCTCCGAAAGATGTTTTTTGAACTTCTACCTTTTTTAAATTGTTGATAACTGTATCCCTGGACAGAGTCTGAGATGAATTAATAGACTTATCTATGGAATCAAGAAAAGCCTTGACCGCGTCGTAGCTGGTTGCTGTGCGCCAACTAACATCACCTCCCCACTGTTTTTTAGCGTTTTGAGCAAAAGTTTGTGATTTCTTCGTCTCACGAAACCAAGGAACAGCTAAAACCAAACCTTCGATATCGTCACCACCTTTAGAAAAAATATCATCTACATAAACAGAATCACCTCCTAATAGACTGATTTCGGAATTAATTTTTTTATACTTTTTAGCTATCTTAATAGCTTCATATAAGTGTTGGGTATCTGGAAATAAAGCGACCGCTTGTATTGTTTTTGGATTAGGCAAATTGTCGAGTATTTGTGAGTCAACATTTTTGTTAGCTATATTGATACATCCACCACCAATAACTTCGCCATTGGGGCCAAGATTTGTTCTAAATTCTTCTTTTATACTGCGGCTATAAGACTCATCAGGATTACAGAGAACTAGGACTTGTTTTAAACCTTTTTTGATAGCATATTCAGCTAACTTATTACCAGTTTCTTTATCTGATGGAAGAGTTCTAAAAAATACAGAAGATTTTAAATCTATGCTAGTACTTGTTGATGAAATAATCGGAATTTTCGCTTGTTCGTATATTGGTAAAGCTTCGTTAGTAACGCCACTAGCATTATGTCCAATTACGCCCAATACTGAGTTATTATTTGCTATTTGCTGAGCAACTTTTCTTGCTTGAATTTTTGAGTCACCATCATCAGCAATCAGAATTTCTAGTAAGCGACCGTTTAATCCTTGATTTTGATTAAATTCATCTTGCGCTTGTGCGATTCCACGTAATATTTCCCAAGCTAAAACGTAGTTTGACTGATGTGTGGCTGGCACTACTACAGCTAAAACAAAAGGCTCACCCTTTTGACGAGCTAAGGAATTGTTTTGATAAATCAATACCTCTGGATCGTTAGAGTTATATTTGACCGCCTGTTTAAAGTCTTCTGCTGCCTGTAGATATTTTTTTTGTTGGAAGTTAGTAATCCCTTTTTGTTTATTTTCTTTAAATTTAAATTTATCAATATCTTGGAGTTTGTTATTTGTTATCTGAGAAAATAAAGAGCGATCGCCACTACTAAGGCTTTCTGAATTAGTGACGCATACACCCTGGGGATTTTTTTGTTGATCGGCAGCACAATTCTTTTGCTTATTAATAAAAAAAATCATAGCAAAAGCTATAAGTCCAGCAATTAGACCCCCATATCCTAGTATTTTCCATAATTTTGGTTGGATGATTCTTTGCAGCCATCCTCCAAAATTACTGCCGCCAGAACTATCTGATTCTTTGAGAGTTTCGGCGATTTCATTACTATCAATTTGCATGTGTCTTAGTTCACCGATTTTTTCTCTCGCTGAACTATTTTCAGGGTCAATTTGCAAAATTTTTTCATATTGTTCTTTTGCTTTCTCGTTATATTCTTGCTGTAATAAGTAACTTCCGTAGTGATCTAAAGCTTCTATAAATCTTTGTTTATAAACTAACTTATTTAATTTATAAGCTCTTTTATAAAGTAGTAAAGCTTGTTCAAAATCCTTTAATTCACAATATTTTTCTGCTAACTCTACTATAAGAATGAAGTTATTAGGATTTAACTTTAAAGCCTCTTTATATTGAATTAAGGCGTTTTCTTGTTTATCTTTTTGTAGCCAGAAACTTCGAGCTATCTCCAACATTTTATTAAATTCTCCGTCCTCTGTTCTTTCTAAAATAGCGATTTCATCTCGTAATTGATGATGTATTAGTAGCCAGAGTCGGACTATCTCTACTTTTATTTTTATGGGATTACTATTTAAAAAACCCTTGTTAATTAATGAACTAATTGCATTTTGTAAAGCATCTGTCAATACTAATCCATATTCTTGATAAATTTCTTTAGGATTACCTGTGATCTTTTCTTGTTGAGCTTGAGCTAAAGTTGAAACCACTACTTTCTCATGCAGACTTAATCCATCCCAAAAGCAAGCACATCCGCCATGAGAAGTTTCCAGGGCTTCTGATATAACTTTATCTACATCATCAGATACAATAGTAAAACTCCTGCTGTTATTATTTTGGTTTCTAGCAAAATTAAAAAGTTCATGACATAAAACCTGCGTATATAAAGGATGTCCTGATGAAAATTTCAAAATTTTTTCTATAGTTTCGTCTCTGTATTGCAGGCTCTTAATAGCAGGTTGCGTAATTAACTTTTTAGCACTCTCATTATTCAATAAACCAATTTCTAAAAGTGGTGCTTCTCTAAACATTTGTACTAAATTTGGCACCGAATTGAGATATCTGCCAACTACTGCGATTAGATATATTTCTATTTGATTTCTAATTAGATTATTTAGATATTCTAAAAAATTAACAGCTTCGCCTATATTATTATCATTTTCGATTACATCAAACTCATCTAATAGTAGAATTAATTTTAAATTTTTCTGATGCAATACGTAACAAATCTCATATATAGTTCTTTGTACTGTTCTATCCTCTAAATTGCTATTTGTTTCTAAATAGCTGATGTCTATTTCTTGATCTATGCCAAGTTCGTGCAGGATATTACTGATAATTTTATGTAAAATTATATTCTTTTCAGAAGAGGTATCGTTTTGTAAATCATAAGAAATGAATAAAAATTCATCTCTAGCTACAACAGAGGGAAGAATGTTCAATACAGAAGATTTACCTATACGTCTTTGACCATGCAAAAGAATCAATCTTATATTATTTTCCAAATGATCTCTTATTTGTTCAAATAGAGAATCTCTACCAAAAAGCAACTCTGGTGTTTCGATTGGAGTTCCAATGATATAAGGATTATTGTCCATACTACTTTCATAATCAGTAAATATTTAACAATTACCTACTAAGGAAAAATCTGATGATTGTCTCAACAATAGGGTAAATAGACTTAAAAGATGAAGTAATAGATTGCCGATTTTCTTTTACCAAAACAATAGCACCTTTTACATCTGCTATTTGTTGATGACTCATTAAATTTAAAAATGCTTTCTCTCTTTTTTGCAGTGATTCGTCATCAGAATTCCAAATTTCTTGAATTACCCATTTCTCCATTATTGACGAGATAAAAATAAAAGAATTATCGCCGTTATTAATAGAATATTTAATAACGCACTGTTCTTCTAAATTTCGCGATATTCTGTCGTATTGGCTAAAAATTGATTCAATATTTCTGATGTTGTATTGTCTATCTTTATTCAGGCGACCCCTCAGTTTTGACAAAACCATTAACATTAATAAATATTGCTCTTTTTCATCGCATATTTTCCAAGTCCTATCGAAAAATGGATTAGTGCTGCTTTCAAAATCTCGAATAAAATTATGAACAAACTCTTCAATAGAGGGTTGGTTTTCATTCCTGAGTTCTTGATATAGGAAAAAACAAGCAGTTTGTAGCAGCTTTGGATGCCCACCAGCAATTTGTTCTAGTGCTTCTCTTAATTGCGTTGTAATTGCTCGATTAAATAATCGTAGTAACTGCCCAACTTCATCATCGTTAAAAGGTTTTAATTGTCGAAATAAATAATGGTTATACCAGGGTGACTGGTTAGGATTGAGACTTGGTTTAATATCATTTAGACGTTTTTGTGAAGTGACAATCACAGATAAATTTCGCCTTTGCCCAGTGTCAGTGTAAATAGCCAAGCTGCGAAATTCGCTCAAAAATTGCTGCATATTATGCTCAAGGTATTGCTGGTTAGTTGAAAGAGCCAAATCGTAATCATCTATCAGCAATACTAAGTATTTGTCTTTAGTGTCTAGTTCCCTTAATATTTGGCGTAAACTGTCTTGAGATGCTCTACCTTCTGCTATCAGAGTATTTGCTCGCTTTTGTAATTCTGTTTCAGTGTTTAAATTATCTCTTACTAAACACAGTAACTTTGTCCAAAAACCAGAGACCGTAAAAGGGTTGATCTGTTCACAACTAAAACTAACTATGACTGCTAATGATATGTCTTGCCTGTTCTGTTCCCACGTTTGAGCAGCAGCTAGTTTTGCTAATAGCGACGTTTTTCCTGTTCCCAGTCCACCCCACACCGCTAAATGACCACGGTTATATATCTGGTCAAAAGCTGTTTGAATGATAGAGTTCCTACCGATAAATTTTTCTGGTGGGATACTATCTCCAGCGAAGAAAGGATTTGGTGAGTCGATAAACATACTGGTTTTCTGAGTTGTATAGTCTGGGATGCTGAATTTTGGGACTACGGCATTGATATCATCAGACTTTGAGCAACAGTGTTGCTGTACTGCAACTTTGAGTACAACAGAGATATCATCTTTAAAATCATGATTGTTAAATATATAACGCCGAGTTTTTACATAGAGCTTTAAAAGAAAATAATACCATTAATACAAATGCGCTTTAAAGCGAATTTATAATTGCTGATATGATGTGGGGTAAATTACCCATCTCCAGAAATTAATTCTGCGTTACCCGAAACCTTTGTAGAGACGCGCTTTTGAAGCGTCTCTACATTCATTGAAATCAATCAAGGTTTGAAACCTCGTCCGCAGGCGTCTCTGTGTCTCTGCGTCAGTCTATATCATAGGTCTTCAGGCGGACATGACATCACAGAGACTTAGCACAGCAAATACCGAACAACCTTTTTAATTTTGAATTCCCGATGTCTTGCCGCTACCTATTAAATACAACAAGGCCATGCGAACAGCGACACCACTGGTGACTTGCGATTGAATTAGACTAAATTCTAGATCATCCATCAAATCAGAGCTAATTTCTACACCACGATTAACTGGGCCAGGATGCAAAACTTTAACGTTAGGCTTGCATAGTTGTAGCTTTGGACGTGTAATGCCGAATAGTTGATGGTATTCTCGCAAACTTGGCAGTAAATGAGCGCTCATCCGTTCTTTTTGCAGGCGCAATGTCATGACAAAATCAGCATCTTGTAGGGCTGGTTCGAGTTGCCAATGAAGGAAGGGTTGGGGGGATGTGGTTCGACTTCGCTCACCAATCGGTGATGTGGGGGATATTGATATTATTTTCTCTCCCCCTGCCGCCTGCCCCTGGTCACTGAGCGTACCCCTATGGGGAAGCCTACGCGTAGCGTCTCCAACAGGAGAAGCCGAAGCGCTGCCCCCTGCCTCTTCTACGAACTCGGCAAAGTACTTGGGTAAAAGTGTGGGTGGTGCTGCTAAATGTACTTGGGCACCGCTGGCGATGAAACTCCAGATATTCGATCGCGCCACACGAGAGTGTAAAATATCTCCAACAATAGCGATTTTTTTACCTTTTAAAAGTTCAAGCCTGGGATTGGCTGGGTCAATCAGAGTACAAATAGTGAATAAATCTAGCAGTGCTTGGGAAGGATGTTCATGCTGACCATCGCCTGCATTGAGAACAGCAACTCGCACACCAAGACGATCCATTTCTTGAGCGATCGCATGAGGCACACCTGCTTCTTTATGGCGGATCACCATGATATCAGTTCCCATAGCCAAATAAGTTTTTGCCGTGTCGAGAATTGTCTCGCCTTTCGTCATCGAAGATGTGGCAGCGGCGAAATTCAGCGTATCTGCACTTAAGCGTTTCGCAGCGAGTTCAAAACTGCTGCGAGTACGGGTAGAAGGTTCAAAAAATAGATTTGCCACTACTTGTCCTTGCAAGGTTGGCACTTTCTTCGTTCGCCGCGATAGTACTTCTTGAAAACTGGCAGCGGTTTGCAATACAGTATCGTATTCAGCAGGGGTAAAGTCAGCCAAAGAGAGAACGTGATGACGATTCCAAGTGGTAGTAGGCATAAATAGCTATCATTGGTCTGCGTAGAGGTACGAGCAGGTTTCCTGACAAAGGCCCTATGCTAACGCTTTTCTACAGCTTTTTAATTTAAATATGCAGAGGCAATGATATCATCTGTCTTCTATCAAAGTAGATACATATTTCACGTCTATCAAAACAACTTTTTTTCTTGCTACACCCCACAGCGCTAATCGCCTCAAGTCAAGAAACTCACTTTAGCTACCTTTATAACCTTACACCCATGTTCCTACGTCGCGAACCTCCTGCTATTTCGTATTCCTGGCTAGCTTTACCGTATCTACTGCCAACTCCAACAACATTTTTTTGGATTCAAGAAGAATAGTTGTAGGGGTGTGTAGAGTTGGCTAAAAATATTGGTATTCCTCTGCGTTGAAAAATATAAATTAGCCTACTGCGAATTAGTAATTATGGATTCGTGTAAAAATAAGTTGAACAATTTAATATTTGTAGTGCGGGCATCTTGCCCGCGCGAGCAAGATGCTCGCACTACTTATTTTTACTTGATGCCTATGGTGTCAACCAGTAGGTGTTTTTTAAATAAAACAAAATTTTGTGTCTGAAAAGCCTATCCTTAATAGCTTTGAACCCTCTTTGAGGTGTTCAGAGGTTGACACCACTCCCGCAAATCCTTACCAGAATTGCTTTTGAGGTTATTTATTATGCTTGCGCTCTTGACAACCAAACGGCTGAAAAGGTATCTTAGCTACAGATCGACACTTTTGAACCTTGAAAATCAAATATATCAACGCTTGCAGACCCCAGCGGTTTTAATCAACCAAAATCCCTATTAGGGATTGAAACTCGTTTAAATAAACTATTAGCTGGAAATCCATATCGTTTTAATCAACCAAAATCCCTATTAGGGATTGAAACGGACTATACATCACGCGACTGCTTGGTGACGGGCTAGAGTTTTAATCAACCAAAATCCCTATTAGGGATTGAAACGGATTTAGTAGCCAGCGCCGTAAACCGTTATGTGGTTTTAATCAACCAAAATCCCTATTAGGGATTGAAACGCCACAATCAGCTACGATTCCGAACACCTGACACAGTTTTAATCAACCAAAATCCCTATTAGGGATTGAAACAATTTACCTTCGTACTCTTGTTTGACTTCGCCAAGAATAGATGTACGAGTTTTAATCAACCAAAATCCCTATTAGGGATTGAAACTTACCATAGATGCATCGATATTAAAAATTCGCTCTTATGAAGTTTTAATCAACCAAAATCCCTATTAGGGATTGAAACCCTGCGATTGGTGGCAAACCCATCGGCGAACCAGGGTTTTAATCAACCAAAATCCCTATTAGGGATTGAAACAACTTCAGGCTAATGCTTCGATGATCTACGAGATGTTTTAATCAACCAAAATCCCTATTAGGGATTGAAACAATGATTTTCTGTACATTTTTTCAAAAATCTTTGTTTTAATCAACCAAAATCCCTATTAGGGATTGAAACGAAAATTCAACAGATAATTGATTTGGTATTACAGTTTTAATCAACCAAAATCCCTATTAGGGATTGAAACATCAGCCGGACTAACATTTACCACACCTCCCAATTCTGGTTTTAATCAACCAAAATCCCTATTAGGGATTGAAACAACAGATGTACCTTTAAGTTCCTCAAAGGTGAAAAAGTTTTAATCAACCAAAATCCCTATTAGGGATTGAAACGATGTTATTTGCATCTGCTATGATATCCCATGCAAAGTTTTAATCAACCAAAATCCCTATTAGGGATTGAAACTTGGCACGCATTACAAGCGGCAACAAAAAAGCCGTTTTAATCAACCAAAATCCCTATTAGGGATTGAAACAACATTGATAACAATTGCTTCTGCTGATTTTTCAGGTTTTAATCAACCAAAATCCCTATTAGGGATTGAAACAGCCTGAACACATATCGACTGATAGACAAACTCAGTTTTAATCAACCAAAATCCCTATTAGGGATTGAAACGGCTGATAATGCCCCATTGCCCCCGCCTCCGCCCGCGCCTAGTTTTAATCAACCAAAATCCCTATTAGGGATTGAAACAAAAACGTGACACGGTGAAGGACAGAGAAACCAATCGTATTTTTTAGGGTTTTAATCAACCAAAATCCCTATTAGGGATTGAAACTCTTCGGACTTCGATGTCGATTTTTCAGATTGGGTTTTAATCAACCAAAATCCCTATTAGGGATTGAAACACCTCACACCCAATTCGATATCGACTGATAGCTGACCCCGGTTTTAATCAACCAAAATCCCTATTAGGGATTGAAACAGTGAAGAGAGAGACGGATACCTAAATCAAATTGAGTTTTAATCAACCAAAATCCCTATTAGGGATTGAAACTTTTGATATTGCCAGCCACAATCAACGCCTCTTGGCGAGTTTTAATCAACCAAAATCCCTATTAGGGATTGAAACCAAAGGCGATCGCGTTGATTGGTAGTCGGGCGGTCGCTTGTTTTAATCAACCAAAATCCCTATTAGGGATTGAAACGCGCGATTGGCTGGAAGCTGCGGAGAAGTGCGAAGTTTTAATCAACCAAAATCCCTATTAGGGATTGAAACATCGTGTAAGGCAGGCTCACTGCCTCGCGACGAATCAGCGAGTTTTAATCAATCAAAATCCCTATTAGGGATTGAAACTACTGCCTAGTTTTTTATTTTTAATTTATATCAGGCGTAAATTTGTACCTTATTTAACTAAATAATGACCATAAAAGATAATTGGTAGAAGTAAAGCTATTTATTTCTACCAATGTCTTGCGATCGCCTGATTAAGTTGGTAGATGCAAAACTTTTAAAGCTATAGAAATCAGCGTCAGGAACGTTAAAAACCCAATTGTATCTAGCATAGTCGTCACTAACGGCCCACTGACTAAAGCAGGATCTAGCTTTAGCCGCTTCAAAGCCATTGGCAGCAAAGTACCAAGAGTCACAGCGACAATCGTATTGGTTGCCATAACTAATCCTGCAACTAAAGCTACCCATCGTTCTTGAGGATGTGCCCAAATTAAAGACAGCAGGAACATAGTCACAGCTAAAGCCACAGCTGTGCCGAAACCGGCACAAAGTTCCTTGCGAAGAATTCTCAGAGTATCTCTAGGTGTAACTTCACCTACACCCAAACCGCGAATTGTGACTGTTAATGCTTGAATACCAACAGTGCCACCAGTGTTTGAAAAAATTGGCATGATGACGGCGAGAACTGGCACGGCAGAAATTACAGATTGGAATGGGGCGATCGCACTTGCTGCACCTATATATAATCCCATAATTCCTAATAACCACGGTAAGCGCTTGCGAATAGTAACTTGGGGTGGTGATAAAGCGGCCTCATCACCACTGACGCCTGCTAATTTTTGAATATCTTCTGTAGCTTCTTCTTCTAAAATATCGATGACATCGTCAATTGTAATAATCCCGACTAATCTCTCTTCGCGATCAACTACAGGAATAGCAATTAAGTCATAACGCTTCATGATTTGGGCAACTTCTTCCTGGGGAGTTTCGGTTCTAACTTTGAGGACGCGATCGCTCGCTATATCTCGAATCAAAACTTCGGGAAAGGTAAACAGTAATTGCCGCAATGAAACAACTCTTACTAGTTTGCGGTTATTGTCTGTGACGTAAGCGTAGTAAATTGTCTCTTTATCTTCGTCTTGCCGCCGGATTTTACTTAATGCTTCGCCTACGGTTAGCCCTTCTCGTAATCGTACATACTCAGTCGTCATCACCCGCCCGGCAGTGCCTTCAGGATAGCCGAGAATTGTCGCCGTCGCTTGTCTTTGTTCTGGACTCAACTGTTGCAGTAGTCGTTTGATGACTCCAGCTGGTAGTTCGTCAAACAATTCCGCCCGTTCATCAGGACTCATTTCTTCTACAAGCTGCACTACTTGAGCATCATGCAGAGAATTGATCAATTCTTCCTGCACCTCTGTGGGTAAATATTCAAATACGTCTATCGCCTGAGATTTGTTGAGTAGACGAAAGGCGATCGCCCGTTGTTTTTCGGGTAATTGTGCGATATAGTCTCCAACATCTACAGGTTGTAAGCGATTTAAATCCCATTTCAGTTGGTTTAAATCGGTAGATTCTATTAGAGAGTTGCGAATCTCTTGTGTGAGCATAGTAATACCTCCTAAAAGTCTCCCCCGCGCTGGGAGACTGCCTCACCAGTTCAGAGGAGGATAATACTGCCGTCTTGTGGACTTTTGTCCATAAAATCCTAATAATTCAACATCGATACCCAATTCAGGCATCGCTAACTGACCATCCTAACTCGGAATCGCATTCTCTGGTAGATGTTGCTTAATATTTGCGTTGTGCAGAAGTAGAAAACTTTCTAGCACATCGCACTATTGCGGTGATGTACTTACTAGTATTCAGAGTCTTTGATATGCCACACAAGTATGTAATTTACGCCTTGATGTTTTTTAGATTTTGGTGTGGTTAGAGTAGATTTTACTATTGTTACAATCTATGTCAAGCCAATAAACGAATTTACCCGGAAACTTTATAGAGTTAAAATATTTATCGGTTAATCTATGTAATCGTACTTAATTGCCTTACTTATTGATAATGTCAATATACAGCCTGTCCCTGAGCCTGCTTTTACTCTTGGTTTAGGGTTAGCAATGGGACTAATTACCTTATGGAAATGGCGGAGGTATTGTTAGTTGATGTGTTGCAGAATTTCTGAGGCGATCGCTTAACTACAAATATTGAATTAATCAAGCCTAGAATACAAAATTTTGCTAAATAATAATTCCCCTACCTGTAAAGATAGGAGAATTATGCAAGGAAAACTTCCAATTTTTTTACTAACTTTTAGTAATTACCTTCTGATATTTACTCATCCAGCAGAGCGTTTGAGTGAACCATCAGCGTAGAGTTCTAAAGGTATCAGCTCTGTTTTTCCGTTAATTTTGATTTGAGAGTAAACAACTTTTATTAACGGAGCATTATTTTCATTATAGCGCATAGACATATTTTTCCTCTTTTACTATCAATTTTTTCGTATGAATAATCTCTACCGAAAGTAATTTGTTCGATAGTTATTTATTTTTAAAATTACCAACAATTAGCCAAAGCAAGTATAAATTTTTATACGTATAAATGAAGATTTAAAGAAATCTGAGACTTTGGTTATGATTTACTGACTATTTTGCTTTTGGTAAATGTTCTAATTCCAAGTTAGTACTATCGCTTAACACGAGATAATAAATTTACACCACTCTTTACTGCTGTTTCATCATCCACGACAAGACTTGTTCTAGCTTGGTTGATACTATTTACTTCACAGCTGTATGGTTAAATTTCGTAAGCTGCGCCTCTTGCTAAAGTCATGAAAACACCCACAGAGTTATCAGTCCGCCTGGAGTATTACTACCAGCAAATTCATGCAATTATTTTGGTGCGTCAGAATCCTATTACAGGGTTACTACCTGCAAGTACTGCAATCACTGCTCATGGTGATTATACAGACGCTTGGGTGCGAGACAACGTTTACAGTATTTTGGCGGTTTGGGGTTTAGCACTTGCATACCGCAAGATTGACAACGACGAAGGACGAACTTACGAACTAGAACACAGTGTCATCAAGCTGATGCGTGGGTTGCTATTTGCGATGATGCGACAGGCTCATAAAGTGGAGACATTTAAACACACACAATCGCTTTTGGATGGACTACACGCCAAATACAACACAGCAACCGGGGACATTGTTGTTGGTGATAACGAGTGGGGACATTTGCAACTTGATGCCACATCTATATTTTTACTGATATTGGCGCAAATGACTGCTACAGGATTGCAAATAATCTATACGATTGATGAAGTAAATTTCGTTCAAAACTTGGTTTACTACACTGGACGAGCATACCGCACACCAGATTTTGGTATTTGGGAACGGGGTAATAAGATTAACCATGGTAATGCAGAACTAAATGCTAGTTCTGTAGGCATGGCGAAAGCTGCCCTAGAAGCTATGAACGGACTCAATTTATTTGGCATCAATGGTAGCCAAACCTCAGTCATTCATGTATTGCCAGATGAAATTGCGCGGGCGCGGATTACGCTAGAATCCCTATTACCGAGAGAATCTGGTTCTAAAGAAGTTGACGCCGCATTGTTGAGTATAATTAGTTTTCCTGCCTTTGCTGTAGAGAATTTGCAGTTGCGCGATCGCACTCTCAACGAAATTATCACTAAACTTGCTGGCAAATACGGCTGTAAACGCTTTTTACGCGATGGACACCAAACAGTTTTAGAAGACACCCACCGCCTACACTACGAACCGTGGGAACTAAAACAATTTGAGCATATTGAATGTGAGTGGCCGTTATTTTTTACTTACTTAATCTTAGATGGCTTATTTCGTGGCGACCAAGAACAAGTCCAAAAATATCAACAACTGCTAGAACCATTATTATTTGAGCGTGACGGTTTGCGTTTATTACCAGAACTTTATTATGTGCCAGCAGAAAATATCGAAGCCGAAAAACTAGCACCTCAAACACAAAAACGTTTACCCAACGAAAATATTCCTTTAGTATGGGCGCAGAGTTTATATTTTCTCTGTCAAATGTTAAGTGAAAGTTTACTAGCAATTGGTGATATTGACCCTTTAGCAAGACATTTGTGTGTTGGTAAACAGCGCCAGGCGTTGATTCAAATTGCTTTATTAGCAGAAGACGAAGATTTACAAGCAGAACTAGAAGTTCACGGGATAGAAACACAAACACCTGCCCAAGTAGAACCAATTCAAGTCAGAGAAGCAGGGGAACTTTCAGCTATTTATACTCAAATAGGACGCAATGATAAACTTGGTTTAACTGGGCGTCCTGTACGACGTTTGCGGAGTTTGACAACATCAAGAATCTTTCGTATTTGCAGTGAAACAGTTGTATTTTTACCGTCATTTTTGGATTCTCAACAGTTCTATTTAACTCTTGATTATCATTTTTTATTAGACCAAATTAGAAGCGAACTAGCTTACATTCAGAAATATTGGAGTGATTTAGGGCGTCCTACTCTAACTTTAATGTTGACACACACCATGCTAGAAATTGGTGCTGAAGCATTATTAGAATTGATGCAGGAATTAAAAGATGGTGTTTGTAATGGAGTGCAGGTAAAATTAGGGCGACTCAATCAGTTAATGCTGACAGCCGGAATTCAAAGAATTGATTTTTTGCAAAATACAGAATTTTCTCTGTTGCCAGTCAAAAATGCTGGACTAAATTGCTATTACCTAGCGTATCACTCAGAAAAAAACTGGCGCTTGGGGCATACCCAAGAATTTCAAATGGAGTGTGAAACAAACTTAGGTTTGTTACTTTCTTATTTGCGTGCATCAGAAAATATTTATGAGCAAATTGAGCTGTTGCAAACTTTAATTCGTTTACAGGGACTAAAATTTGATACAGGCTACGGCGGCCCAGGATACCCTGTGACTGTAGCCGATTTACTTGATGAAGTTTACACCAAAGCTGGGGATTTAGGTATTTGGGCAGTGGTACGTCGAGCTGCGGGGTTGCGCCAAATGGTTGATATCGGCTTGTCGGATACAGTCACAAGCATTTTGGTACGAGGTAAGCAAATAGCCGTGGGTAAAGCTTACAGTGAAGCGTCCTTAATTGCTGTACCCATGTCTCATCATGAAATCGCCGAGAAAATTAACCATTTCTGTCGTGAGGATATTCGCGATCGCGTCCTTACACAAGAGATTTTAATTTATCTTGGCATCCTCATTCGCTCAGAACCGCAACTATTTCGCGGACTTTTGACATTAAGAGTCGGCTATCTCATCCTCTTAATTACCAGCGAACTAGCACAGGAATTACACCTCACCCAAGACGAAGCATACGAACAATTAATGGAACTTTCACCATTCGAGGTAAAAACGCGCTTGCATCAAGTATTAACAGGATACAGTGGCATGAGTAACCTACTACGCCAGCAAGAATCATTACACGTCAAGCAAAAAGAAAGTGATATTGCTTGGGTAGTGCTACCAGTGGTAGAAACAGAAATGGAAGTCCCGTCAGGGGGTTGGCGTCGGTTTCGCCAAGCAGAAGGTGCAACAGGACGCGTACCAAAAGACTTTTTTAAACAAGTTTGGTTATTGATGAAGCATTGCAAAGGTTTAGTGATTGGCGATAAATTAGAACGTCGCAACCGTCTAGATAGTGAAATAATGTTGTCAGAAATGACAGCAGGAGAAAAGAATTTTGCTCTGTTAGTTGAGCATTTATTAAATAAAATTGAAGCTCCAGAATACCGCCAAGTTAATATTGAAGCATTAATAGAATTAGCTGCGATCGCAGCCAACAACCCTAAACTGCAAATCGAAGAATATATAGTATTAGATGTGTTGATCGGTCATGCAGTTAGATTAGCATGGTTAGAAGATCATGTTGAGCGAGGCGATCGCTATGATGAAGATAAAGCCAGTGCATGGCGATCGTTTTATAATACTTCTCCTAGAGATTGCGCGGGTTATATTCTCAAAGCCTTCCGCTTCTTAACAGAATTCGCTGAAGCTAGTAAACCGTAATCACCATAGGTACACTTTGCGTTACACTATGTTGGCGATTTATTGAGAATGTTGTCAGATCTGCGTTAAAAAAATATCCCCCACCTCAAAAGTGCAGCGTAAGTAGATAACAGAGGTAGAGGGTTTGTTAAGTTTTATTTAGTCAAAACTACTTGACAGCAACAGCATCAACATCGACTGTGCTAGCGGTGGAGGTAGGATTATCGGTATTATTAGTAGCGGTAGTATCAACTCCCTTACGAGCTTTCCAGCCTTCAATAACTACCCCAGAAACCTCAGTTACTAACAAAGTTAAAAGGAATACATCATCAATTTCTCCCACAAATGGGATAAAATCCGGGAGAATATCAAAAGGACTGAGCATGTAAACTAGCGTTCCTAAAATTACCCACCAACGATATTTAGGATTACGCAGCACATTGCGATACCAAGTGTAAAGTGATTGAACAGAAAATTTCATATTCTTAACCTCCAGTTACCTTTTATTCTGACAAATTATGTTTTACATTCCCGGTGGGAATAACCGTCCTCATTTCGTCTGGAAGACGCTACTCCTATAGAATTACAGAGGAAACAGGCCAAGCAAACTATCGCCTTGTTAAACAAACACTGACTCTGCAATTCGGCATCCGAATATGGTAGTTGTGCATTAATCTCTAAAATTAAGATGCTTTGTCATAGTTGCTCTAGATGGAGGGAGGAAACCTAAAAAGTGGACATTTTAGATTTGTTTTACAAGGGCGGGCCAGCAATGTGGCCTTTACTGGCGCTGTCGGTGCTGTCTTTAAGTGTAATTTTTGAACGCCTGTGGTTCTGGTTAAGAATTTTGACTCAAGAAAAGCAAATAGTCGATCGCGTTTTAGATGCTGCCCGCGATAGTTGGGAAGTGGCTGGGGAAATTGCCAGACGCGCCACAGATCAGCCAATTGGCAGGTTTCTTTACGCGCCTTTGGGTTTACCCAAAAGCGACGCCGAAACCTTTCGTTTAGCACTGGAGGCGACAGCGGAAGATGAGTTAGCAGGGATGCGGCGAGGCGAAAAACTTTTAGAAGCTGTAATCGCCCTAGCACCGCTGTTAGGATTGTTGGGTACAGTTTTAGGTTTGATCCAGTCTTTGCGCTCAATTCGGATTGGTGATTTAGGTACTGAATCAACAGCTGGGGTAACTACTGGTATTGGTGAATCGCTGATTAGTACAGCAGCAGGGCTAATAGTTGCGATCGTTAGTCTGGTATTTTATCGCCTGTTTCAAAGTTTTGTGGTTAACCAAGTCAAAGTTTTTCGTCGTGCGGGAAATGAAATGGAATTACTGTATCGTCAGTCTCCACCCGACTTTAGCAACAGCACATCGGCAATTGTACGGGAATCCTCAAAAGAAAGTTTGATCCCACCTCGTAAGCTCAATAAAAACAAATTTTCTGAACCTCCTGAACCCCCTGCAATTGATTAATTAAAACTTAAGCATAAGACCAGAATCTAGCCGCTGAAATAGCCGTAAGAGCGAGACATGAAAGTTAATCTACATAGTCCAATTGAAGAAGCCCAGATTCAAATCATCCCGCTAATTGATGTCGTTTTTTGCATTTTGACGTTTTTTCTGTTGGCAGCATTGCAATTTACCCGCCAACAGGCGATTAATGTTGATTTGCCTAAAGCTAGCGCTAATACAACATCCAACATAAATTCACAAGGCGGAACTCAGATTGTCACTATTGATGCGGTTGGTAATACTTTCATCGAAAAACAGCCCATCAAAAGAGAGGAATTAGCACAGCGATTAAAGCAGTATCTCCAAGACAATCCCAGCGGCGTTGTGGTGCTAAATGCTTCGCGAACTGCAACTTATAACGATGTGATTGAAACATTGGACTTATTGCGTCAAGTAGGGGGCGATCGCGTGTCTCTAGGAATTATACCTGGCCCGTCTCAACCATCAACTAACTTATCGCCAATTCCCGGTACCACACCAATTCCGAGCATTAATCCTGAAGGGAATCTGACCCCCAAATTCCCCTCAACACCCCAAGTACCGTTACCCAAGGTAACTGGCCAAGACATCAATCCTGCTAGTCCTGGTGTGTCTCCTATACTTCCCAAGTCGTCGGTGTCTCCAGCACCTGTAGTACCGGAAAAAACCAGTCCTACTCCCAAAAGATAAGACACAAAACCAAGCAGATACGGTCAAGCAAGAAAAATTTGGCCCTGCTAAATCTGGGAATGAATTACGCTTGTCAACAAATTTTACATTTTCCCTAACCCTTGTAGAGACGTAGCATTGCTGCGTCTCTACTTGATTATTCAGCCTTACCTCTGTCTGAAGAGAGTTGCGATCGCTAGATTATGATTCCAAGGCAACAGAGAACAGCAACCAAACCTAAAGATTTATAGAATAAAACTCAACTAGAGAAATAATCTCTGCTAATTTACAAATAATTGCATATCTTCAAACACTATTCTATTCGTAGACCGATTAATTTATCGCCGATCGCCGTTCACGTTTCAGGGGTTTTGGCAATGGATTTTGTAACCGTTTTAATCGTTTGGGTAGTAACGTCTGTCAGCTTGTTAATTATTAGTAAATTGCCTTTTCTGGGAGTTGAAATCGATACTCCAGGTAAAGCTTTCTTTTCCGCAGCAATTCTTGGTATCGTAACGGCAATAGTCAGACCAATTTTACGCCTTGTATTTGCAGTACCCAATTTTCTCACTTTTGATTTATTATCCGGCATTTTCACGTTTATGATTGCCGTCGTTTGTTTTAGTATTGCTGCCTGGTTAGTCGAAGGCTTCCGCTTGCGTTTCGGTATTTGGAGCGCTGTTATCGGAGCGTTTGCACTAACCGTTGTTAACAGTGTGATCTACAGATTGCTGGGTGTCTAACTCAAAGGGACTGGAGACTAGGAATTAACCGCGCTTACATCCCCCACCCACAAGGGGATGGGGTTTTACGCGCGATCAATAAAATTCTGCTTTACTCACAGGAAGATTTTGTGATAATTTTCCAGCACCTAGTACCCAGTTCCAGAGTGGCTACCTTGCGGCAGTGAATTGGAAAGACCGCGCGGTGAGAGGCTTACCGCATGTTAGCGACTACCGTATCACCGAAGAAGCGGAGGGGCAGGGAGCAGGGGGAGCAAGCCCTCTCTTATGGGTAGGTTTTTTAGATTTCGCGTTTTGGTTGACGCGGGGACACGGGGACGCAGAGAAAGATTTCGGAACGGAAAAATAGGCTTTTTCAGACTGAATATGAAAAACCTACCCTTGAAAGGAGCAAGCCCTGCCCTGGAGCCGTGGAGCGGAGCGGAACATGGGTATGAAGCCCCGCCCATAAGCGGGCGCTCTTACTGGGGCGGAGTACAAGCTCCGTCTGGTGTTTTCCCCCTTGCTCCCTGCTAAGAGCTCCCCTGCCTCTTTTGACCTGACTCTTTTAACTAGTTCCGTGGGTTTAAGTCCCCCGGTTCCATAATCGGCAAGTTTTGTGTTGGGGTTGTCTTACAAAGTTGAGGCAGTGTGATCTTGGGGAGCCACTGCGTTGGACGGGTTTTCCGGCAGCCGCGCAAGTGGCGTGGTTTCCCCCATGAACAACTGCCGTCAGAGCGCAGGTTTCCCCCTGGTGACTTGGTGCTAAATCCCCATTACAAAACTTAATTACGTTAGCGTTAGCGTTAGCGAAGCGGTAGCGAGTCCTCGAGCGTCAGCGGTAGCGAGGTACGAGCGTCGCGTCATTACGAATTACGTTAGCGCAGCGGTAGCGAGTCCTCGATAGCGTTAGCGTTAGCGACGCAGGAGCGTCGCGTCATTACGAATTACGAATTATTCACTAGTCGTTGGTGGAGTAACGGGGGTAGTTGACTGCTGCTTGCGCTGTTCGCGTTTTTTGCGCTCAGCGCAAAGCATATCTGCCATTACTATTAATGCTTGCTCCATCTTGTCTAGATTAGAGCGATATAGCTCCAAATCCTTGTTGAGTTTATCATCTGATAGGTGTAAGCCAGCAGCGATCGCTTTTAGTGCCTCAGTGCGTCGCTTTTCGTCTTTGACTACTTCCGGATCAGACTGTTCTAATAAGGAGAATATACCAATTGCAAACAAGCGGCTGTATTTAAAGTTAGGATTGTTAGCGATCGCTTGCAGTTGTGTTTGCAAGTCAGCATCTCTATCTAAGTAGGTCGTTTGACTTAGCCATGCTATCAAATCTTGGACTGGCAAACTTTGAGCTATTGCTTGCAACCTTTCTGCATCTTGGCGATAGCGTTCTGGATTTTGTTCTACAGCCTGACATAAGGCATTAAAAATCGATTCTTGATCCCTTTCTGGCTGATAGCCTTGCATGAAGCGGTCGAAGGCAGTGACGACACCCAAGGCATAAATCAGATTATAACTAAAATCAACATTGACTGAAAGCAGATGAATTTCTACCATTAATTCTTCTACTACCCGACGATAAATAGTGTTGATCGGCCGGGTATGAAGGGTGTAGAAAGTTCGCTTTGTATCAGAGACTGTACGGACGTTATTCACAAAGAAAATATTAAGGGCGACGTATTCTTATTTTCTCGCTTAAGGGTTACTTTGCCAAGTTTATGTTTATGCTGGTCACGCTTGCATTTACAATATAAGCAAATCTAGAACCGCTTACAATTCAAACACCAACAAACAAAAGCCCACAGCCAAAAGCTGGGGAGAAATAATCAACACCAATTCCTTATTTCCAATTTCCCATCCCCAAACATGAGCTTCTCGCCACAGTTAATCGCCCTCAGTAAATACCTCGCCGGTGAATTTGATAACCGGGAGCAAGCTATGGCAGAACCTGTTTGGTATGTTCACCTACGCCTATGGCAAAGACCAATCAATCTGTTTTCAGAAGACAGCATGACTCTGTTTGCTGAACAAGCAAACATTATTAACCCAGATCAGCCTTACCGCCAGCGAATTATCCGGTTGCGAGAAGGGAGCAATTTTGATGCACCCCTGCAAGTGCAATATTATATGCTTCAAAATCCAGGTTTATTCAGCGGTGCAGGTCAAAATCCTGCTTTACTCGATACACTCACACCTGACAAATTAGATTTACTGCCAGGCTGTATCCTTACAGTTACCAAGGAAACACTAGCCCCCAACTCCTATAAATTTGTCGCCACTCCACCACCAGAAACTGTTTGCAGTTTTACTTATCAAGGCAACACCGTGCAAGTTTCTTTAGGCTTTGAAGCCACTAGGGCAGAGTTTTACAGCTACGACAAAGGAATTGACTCAGAGACTGGAAAAGCCACATGGGGAGCGATTCTAGGCCCTTATCGCTACAGCAAAAGGGAACAGTACTGAGACTAATTCGTAATTCGTAATTGAGGCATCTACAGAAAGATTAGATACATGGTATAACTTAGCTGGCAATACTCCGAGGTACACCTTCTAAGGCTTCTTCCTCTGCGTCAAAGATTTCAAAGACTGTATCCATCATCGTGACTTCAAACACGAGCTTAGCTTCTGGATGGACATTACAGATGCGGAAACTGCCTTTGACTTTATCAGCATCGCGCATTCCAGCTACTAAAGAAGTAAGACCAGAACTATCGATAAAATTTACTTGTCCCAAATTCACAACTACATGGCGGCTGAGTTTGGAAATGCATTCTTGTAGCTTGAGACGAAATTGCCAAGCAGTAGTGATGTCTAGCCGGCCTGTTGGTGTCAAGACAATAACTGTATTACCGTCTTGAGTTGTATAAGTTTTTTGGTCTATTTGAATCACTGAAGCCCTCCCCTTGACATCCCTTTTTAGATTAACTGCCCCTGAAATTAAATGACAACTGGTAAACTATAAGACTTGCTTTGATAGCAATCTTGCTTTGTTCATTACCGGAGCGATCGCCAGCAATGAGTTGATTTAGTTGACTTACCAGCCACTAAATTGTTTAGTGCTGAAATTTGAGCCTAACAAGCTGTAGCTAAAATTGTCACCTATTTGTACTAAGTGCTTACTTTTAGTAGTTTAACTCACCAAAATAGTCCTGGGTACTAAATTGGCTTGATTAAGTAGCATTCAGGTATAGCTGAGATGAAAAAGGCAATTGGGAATAGGGAATTGGGTATAGGGAACAGATGTTGCTTATTTCTCCTCCTGCTTCTTTTGCCTCCCCTGCTCCCCATCTCCCCCACGCCTCAGTTACTATCTTTAGCGCACAGCACTATTTGTTTGGTGTCCAATTTATCCAATCTTGAGGTTTAAGGAAAGTTTCATATAGTTCTGCTTCTGGGGAATTTGGTTCTGGCTGATAGCCGTATTCCCAACGCACTAGAGGTGGTAGGGACATGAGAATTGATTCTGTGCGTCCATTGGTTTGTAGACCAAAAATTGTGCCTCGGTCATAAACCAAGTTGAATTCTACATACCGCCCCCGACGGTAGAGTTGAAAATTCCGTTCGCGATCGCCATACTCCATCCCATGCCGCCGTTCTACAATTGGGAAATAAGCGGGTAAAAAAGCTTTACCACATTCTTGTACCAAGGCAAACAAATCCTCCCAATTACGCGGTGCTGGTGTGCCTACCTGGTCACTGTAAGTAGCTGCTTCTCCATGGGAGTTACTACCACGATATAAAGCACCTCGCCCATCTTGATAGTCTAAAAATAGACCACCAATCCCCCGTGTTTCTCCCCGATGTTTGAGATAAAAATATTCATCACACCAACGCTTAAACACTGGGTAATAATCTGGGTGGTGTTTGTCACAAGCCTGTTTCAGGGTTTTATGGAAATGGACTGCATCCTCAGCAAAAGGATAATAGGGTGTCAAATCAGCACCACCACCAAACCACCAAACGGGCCCCGCCTCAAAGTAGCGATAATTGAGATGAACGGTGGGTACATAGGGATTGCGTGGATGCAATACCAGTGAAGTACCCGTAGCATAAAAGCGGTGTCCTTCTGCTTCTGGGCGATGGGACAAAATGGAGGGGGGCAAATGAGAACCCCAAACTTCAGAAAAATTTACACCAGCTTGTTCAAATATTGCACCATCACGCAGGACACGCGATCGCCCGCCGCCCCCTTCTGGACGTTCCCAACTATCTTCGTGAAACTTACCCACACCATCCAGTTCTTTCAACGCCTGCGTAATTTCATCTTGCAGTTGTTTCATCAACTGACTGACCCTAACCTTAGCGTCGGTTGGTGGTAGGGAGGTAGATGATTTTGCTTCCACCGTTGGGGTTTGCGAGTTGGTCAACATAAGATTCCCAAATCTAAATTACAATTTCCAGCAAGCCACAAATTTTTGATCTTAATTAAAATTTGAAGGCAACACATCTCACCAATTAGGTTCTGCCTGTTCAACCTGCTTTTTTCTGGTTGGACAGAGATTTACATGATTGATGAGGTTCATTAGAGTTATTTTCCCTCAAATGCGTATAGGCTTGTATGTTGACTCAGTTTTTTTTTGAATTTTATTGATGAGAACATTGGCAACTATGCCAGCACTCTCAACTTTGACACCTAAAGATTTAAACTAATTTGGTTAACATTATCAAACTGACACAGTAATACGAAAGATTAAGGGTTTGTATAGGAGTGGGAGATGTGAGTTAAAAAACCCTGTAGTCTCAGAATTTTACCTCCTTAACACCTGTGGATAAGTTCCAATACTAAATGTTGTTCTATTAATTAGGGGTGAAATACTTAGTAATCGTGTTGGTGTTTGTAGCGATCGGAACTTGGTATGTTGAGGGCAATTTTGCGAAAGTTTTGTTTGGGATTTGGTCACAGTTGGACATCATACTGCAATGACCAGAAAATTTCTCACAAGGAGGATTAAGGAAAATGCAAGATTGGTTATCCAAATTCATTCGCCGCAAACGTCGTCGGTTTCAGGTTTCTCTTGTACAGACATATCGAGAGATTAGTTCTGCTTCTGTAGATGAACTTTGGCAAAAAGTAGTGGATTTAACAGATGTTTCCTGGCATCCTCTACTTAAGAGTACTAACGTTCCTCATGGCTTAGTACCCAAACCTGGATTAATTTTTCAGGCAATGACGCGCTTTTGGCCTATCCCTATCCGAATTTTTGTAGAAAGCGTGAATCCTAGAGAATTGTTGAGTATACGAGTACTGGCTATTCCTGGTATAGAAGAACGGGTGACTTACCAAGTCGAATCTACGGTTTGCGGTACTTGTTTGTCTTACTCTGTAACACTACGCGGTTGGTTGTCGCCCCTGATTTGGTCGTTGTCTCGTCCTTATGCAGATCGCGTGGCACGTTCATTAGTTGAAGCAGTGGAGGGGGCAACATTACAAGCAGTATCAGGAAAAAAGAAATCTCTTAGCGACAGCTGCTTCGATTTTTAAATCATTGATGGTCAGTTGTTAGTTGTCAATTGCCAAAACCGAACAACTGAACCATTGACAAATTCACTAGCAATAAGCAATAAGCAAAAGTTAGAATTTTAACAGGCAATCATAAAAATTTGTTAAAGTTTGTTACCCTGGTAACGGTTAAAACACTATGTACGATGTCCTCGATTCCCGCTCAGTTCTTGAAGTGTTGCGACCAGTGCAAGACCCAGAACTCCGCAAAAGCCTGGTAGAACTGAATATGATTCGCAATGTCAAAATTGACGGTGGCAAAGTTAGCTTCACTTTAGTATTGACTACACCCGCCTGTCCTTTACGTGAATTTATTGTCGAGGACTGTCAAAAAGCTGTCAAAAAGCTACCGGGTGTTACTGATGTTAGTGTAGAAGTGACCGCAGAAACACCACAGCAAAAGAGCCTAAGCGATCGCACTGGCATAACTGGGATCAAAAATATCATTGCTATTTCCAGCGGTAAAGGTGGCGTTGGCAAAAGCACAGTGGCGGTGAATGTCGCAGTTGCTTTGGCTCAAACAGGGGCAAAAGTAGGCTTATTAGATGCCGACATTTATGGCCCCAATGATCCCACAATGTTGGGTTTAGCTGATGCTCAAATTACAGTCCGCTCAACTGAAACAGGAGAAATCCTCGAACCTGCTTTCAATCATGGTGTCAAATTAGTATCAATGGGTTTTTTGATTGATCGAGATCAACCAGTGATTTGGCGGGGGCCAATGCTGAATGGTGTGATTCGCCAGTTTCTTTATCAAGTGCAATGGGGAGAACTGGACTACTTGATTGTAGATATGCCACCGGGAACAGGAGATGCTCAGCTAACTTTGACACAAGCTGTTCCAATGGCAGGGGCTGTAATTGTGACAACGCCACAAAACGTCGCTTTGCTAGATTCTCGTAAAGGTTTGCGGATGTTCCAGCAAATGAACGTTTCTGTCTTGGGAATAGTGGAAAATATGAGTTATTTTATTCCACCAGATATGCCAGATAAGCAATATGACATATTTGGTTCTGGCGGTGGTTCAAAAACAGCAGCTGAGTTGGGAGTACCTCTTTTGGGGTGCGTCCCGCTAGAAATTTCCACACGAGTAGGCGGTGACAACGGCGTCCCAATAGTTGTGGCACAGCCAGATTCAGCTTCTGCAAAAGCATTAACCGCGATCGCCCTCTCTATTGCTGGTAAAGTTTCTGTAGCTGCCTTGACTTAGGGGACTGGGGACTGGGGACTGGGGACTGGGGACTGGGGACTGGGGACTGGGGACTGGGGACTGGGGACTGGGGACTGGGGACTGGGGACTGGGGACTGGGAAGATGTGGTTCGACTCCGCTCACCAACCGGGAGATGAGGGAGTGAGGGAAAAAATTTCTCCGCGTCCCCGCGTCCCCGCGTCCTCTTGCCAATTCCCCATACTTCGACTCCGCTCAGTACAAGTTCCCAATTTCCATATTTAAGATTTATAAAGATAAAGTAAAGTCTAAAATCACACAATGTTATTAAAACGCTCACTTCCTAAAGTTCGCTGGAAGTCCTGGGTTAAACCCTGGCAGCAGGTAGATTGGTTGCTATTTTGTTTACCTATTGGTATTAGCATATTTGGCGGCGTCATGATTCTCAGTACGGAACTGAAGCAGCCTGTGACAGATTGGTGGTGGCACTGGCTAGTGGCTGGTATTGGTGTTTTGATTGCCCTGTTTTTAGCTCGCATCCGTTATGAACACCTGATGCAGTGGCACTGGGTAACATACGCCCTAACTAACGCTAGCCTGATTGCTGTGATGATTGCTGGTACCAGCGCTAAAGGGGCACAGCGATGGATTAATATTGCTGGCTTTAACGTCCAACCCTCGGAGTTTGCCAAAGTAGGAATGATTATCACTTTAGCAGCTTTGTTGCACAAGCGCACAGCTTCTAAGCTCGAAAGTGTTTTCCGTGTGCTAGCAATCACAGCCATACCTTGGGGGCTAGTATTTTTACAGCCAGATTTAGCAACATCACTTGTATTTGGTGCGATCGTTTTAGGGATGCTCTACTGGGCAAATGCTAACCCAGGCTGGTTAATTTTGATGATTTCTCCTGTGGTTGCTGCCGTTTTGTTTAGTATTTCTTGGCCTTTAGCAAAGCCAATCGTTTTATTCCAAGAACTTTCTTTTGGGCCTTTGGGGCTAGTTTGGGTAGTCGCCATGGGTATTCTCGGTTGGCTGACTCTCCCTTGGCGTCGGTTTGCCCTCAATGGTATAGTTGCATCGGCGATGAATATGCTTGGCGGTGAATTAGGCGTCTTTGCTTGGAATCATGTGTTGAAAGAATACCAGAAAGACCGCCTGAGTGTATTTATCAACCCCGATCACGATCCTCTTGGTGCTGGATATCACTTAATTCAATCGCGTATTGCTATTGGTGCAGGTGAAATTTGGGGATGGGGTTTATTTAAGGGCCCAATGACGCAACTCAATTTCGTGCCAGAACAGCACACAGACTTCATTTTCTCGGCAGTAGGCGAAGAATTTGGTTTTGTGGGTTGTTTAGTAGTGTTATCTATCTTCTGCTTAATTTGCCTGCGCCTATTGCATGTAGCCCAAACCGCTAAAGACAACTTTGGTTCGCTGTTGGCGATTGGTGTTTTGTCGATGATTGTGTTTCAGTTGATTGTCAACGTAGGTATGACTGTTGGCTTAGCCCCAGTAGCAGGGATTCCCTTACCCTGGATGAGTTATGGACGTTCTGCCATGCTGACTAACTTCATTTCTCTAGGAATCGTAGAATCGGTAGCAAATTTTCGACAACGGCAGAAGTATTATTAATTCGTCCTTGGTCATTTGTCATTTGTTAAGAACTGAGGACAAAGGACTAATGACTAATGACCATTAAGAAGCATTAAGCTATTAATCAGGAAACAAGCGAGGCTAAAAATTATGATCCTGCCTGGAGCAACTGTTCGCGTCAAAAATCCCGCTGATACTTACTATCGTTATGAAGGACTTGTGCAGCGGGTGAGTGATGGTAAAGTAGCTGTATTATTTGAAGGTGGTAATTGGGATAAATTAGTTACTTTCCGTCTCAGCGAATTAGAACTTGTAGAGACCACAGCTGGACGCAAGAAAGCAAAATAGATTAGTCCTTAGTCATTAGTCCTTAGCAAATGACAGAGGACTAATGACAAATGACTGATGACTATTAATTATTATGCGCCTTCCCCTACCACAATTTGCTACTGACGATCGCCACCCTAATCATATTGCAGAGGTGATCGAGACTACTACTACTGAATTTCTAGCTCAGTGTCTAGAACCAGAAGATTTGAGCTTTCCCTCTATGCCACCATTTGGTAGTTGGGTCTGTTCTCTGGATGAAGAATCGGGCAATCAAATTTACGCAGTAGTATATTACGCTACAACTATGCCCATAGATTCTGTACATAGAGCCAGAGCATTGGGGTTGTCCTTGCAAGACTTACGCGAGGAACAACCCCAAATATTTGCTATGCTGAGAACTGAATTTCGAGCGGCGATCGTGGGATTTAAGCAATCGTCTGTAATTTCAGGTGCAAATCCAAGGGTGTATCAGTATTTACCACCTCGCCCACCGCAAATTCATCAAGCCGTTTATCAATGTGAAGCCCAAGCAATCATCAAATTCACTGATGAACTGGATTTTCTGCGGACACTGCTTTGTGTCAACGGTGCGCCAGTCGAATCTTTAGCAGCGGCTGCCATTCGAGAAGTTTACCAGTTACGCAAAGCTGACCGAGAATGGCTAATTAAAGCTGGACGTACCCTGAGTGTATTGCTTAAAGACGATTACGATCGCTTGCGGTTTATTTTGAGTCAAATCCACCCATAGATAGTTAATTACAAGACGATTGCTTAGGTATTGTAATCTTGGATTTTTGTCTTTTTAGTCAGGTCGCTACTACAGTTGTATCGAGCGGGTGATTACAGCAGGGAACGCTTAACAGGATTGAAAGTCTTTTTGTACGACTTTGTTCTTAAAATTTGTACCTCATTTACCTGCTATCTGCTGTATATCAAGAATAATCACTGCTTTCCCATCACCTCTTCAAGTCCTACCTGATGGCACTCATGCTACAAGTTCTTGCTTTGGAACCAACTTCCCAAATCCTCAGCAAGGAACCGATTGTTCCTTATGCTATTTTGCTGGTGGTTATCTTAGTTGTACCCATATTATTTGAGCGTCTAAGATTACCAGGATTAGTGGGATTGGTTTTCTCTGGGCTAGTACTTGGCCCCTCCGGCTGGAGTTTATTTCAGCCTGAAGAATCAATGATTAAATTGCTATCAAATATCAGCCTAATCTATTTGATGTTTGTAGCAGGGCTAGAACTTGATCTTGAACACTTCCGTCGCCGGAGGGGTCGTTCCTTTGGGTTTAGTACCTTTACCTTTGGTGTCTCCCTAGTTATGGGGGCTTTAATTGGACAGATTTTAGGCTTGAGTTGGAATACTTCTATATTAATTGGCTCTTTATTTAGTTCCTATACGCTTTTGGCATATCCTATTATTCATCGCTTAGGAGTAGTCAACAACGAAGCAGTCACCGTCACAATTGGCGCTACGATTTTTACAGATATTGGCGTAGTCATTATACTGGCTATTTGTGTGGCGATCGCTCATGCTGGAACATTCAGCTTAGCTCAGTTACTAACCTTATCGGGTTGGTTAACTGTCTACTCTGTTGCCGTTTTGGCAGGTCTTGATTGGGTAGGCAAAGAGTTTTTTCGGCGTTCAGGAGACGACGAAGGTAACAAGTTTCTATTTGTATTGCTGGCTGTATTTCTTGCTGCTGTAGGCGCTCAATTGATTGGTATAGAAACAATTGTGGGTGCTTTTTTGGCAGGTCTGGCAGTGAATGAGGCAGTTGGCGAAGGGCCAGTCAAAGAAAAGGTGATGTTTATTGGCAGTGTGCTGTTCATTCCCATTTTCTTTGTAAATTTAGGTTTGACGATCAATCTATCTGCCTGGGTCAATAGTTTGGGTACGCTCAAAATCACCTTGTTGATTGTACTTGGTTTAATTACCAGTAAATTCATCGCAGCTTTTTTGGCAAAATTGGCTTACCGCTATAACTGGCAGGAAATACTAACGATGTGGTCACTGTCAGTCCCTCAAGTGGGTACAACATTAGCAGCAACGTTAGTAGGGTATCAAGCTGGGTTACTGCCTTTAGAAATATTAAACAGTATTGTTGTTTTAATGCTCGTAACTTCAACCTTGGGGCCGTTGATTACAAGTCAAGTTGCTGTTGGTTTAACTGCCTCAACAACCGAGGAATCAGCACTAACAATTTTACCTGAGCAGAAAGTAGAGAAAACAAATACTGCTTTTACTATAGTTGTACCCATTTACAATCCTCAGACCCAGCAGTATTTGATTGAAATGGCAGCACTACTAGCACGGCAAGCAAATGGCAGAATTATACCACTAGCGATCGCTACATCTGTTGCTCACATGGATGCACCCCAATTAGAAGCTTCTATGCAACGAAGCGAACAATTATTAGCCAAGGCTACTGTTCAAAGCCGTGTCATGGGCGTGAGTGCCGAACCATTGCTGCGAATCGATGATGCTTTTGCTCAAGGCATTAGCAGATCTGCTCGCGAACAAAAAGCGAATTTAATTATCATGGGTTGGGGTAAACGTACTGGTTTGCGAGCGCGTTTATTTGGCAACGTTATTGATAACGTTCTTTGGGCATCCCATTGTCCAGTCGCAGTCACAAGGATAGTAGAATCCCCCAAAAAAATTCAGCGAATCTTAGTACCATTAGAAAATTTAATCGCCCCGGCACTACAACCTGTGTATTTTGCCCAAATGCTAGCAGAGGTAAATCAAGCCCAAGTGACTGTATTAAATGTATGCGATCGCCGCACCAGTGCCAGTAAAATTGCTTGGAGGCGATCGCATTTATCTTTGTTGGTGTCTAAATTAGCCGCGTCAAATGCCCCGGAAATTCAAATCATCGCTCATGAAAACGTTGCTCAAGCGATTTTACAAGCAGCGCGATTATATGATCTCGTAGTTTTACCAGTTATCCGTAATCGTACTAGTCCTGGAGGATTAGCGGTTAGTGATGTCACAACCCAGTTGGCTAAGCAACTTACATGCTCAATTGTCATGCTAGGAGAACCACAACGCACTCAAACAACAGCCATAGTCTCACCACAACACAATGACTACTCTCTACCTAACAGGTAGGTGTAGCTTTTTGAGATTTCGCGTCTTTGCGTGTTTCTGGCGATTTGAACTGCAACTTAAATCTCCAACAGATTATCTTCCCCCACTCCCCATTTTCAAGCTCCTATATTTAGTACATGAAGTTTTTTCTTGGTTTTAATACTCCTTTTATTAGCTTTAAAACAATTTATTTTGTTGAAGATTTGATGAATTCTAAGTAAAAAACTGACATTTTTTAGACGATGTTTGTTATTTTGCTAGTTAAATTGATTAGCAAGCAAATACAAACATAACGAAATTGCATTTGTAGGAAAATTGGCAACCCCAAAAATACTTACTTATATTGACCTTTTTCGTTCTGTGTTTTTGTACCCAATTTGGGTAATCTAACAATAAGCTCAATATCTACTGAAAATATCTGTAAATAACTGGGAAACTATGAGAATTTTGGTGACGGGCGGTGCTGGGTTTATTGGTTCCCATCTCATCGACCGACTAATAGCCGATAGGCATGAAGTAATATGCTTAGATAATTTTTACACAGGACATAAACGTAATATCCTCAAATGGCTGAATCATCCATACTTTGAACTGATCCGCCACGACATCACCGAACCAATTCGGTTAGAAGTAGATCAAATTTATCATTTGGCTTGTCCTGCTTCTCCAGTACATTACCAATACAACCCAGTAAAAACCGTTAAAACTAACGTGATGGGAACGTTGAACATGTTGGGTTTAGCTAAGCGTGTGAAAGCTAGATTTTTGTTAGCTTCCACAAGCGAAGTGTACGGAGACCCAGAAATTCATCCCCAAACTGAAGAATATAGAGGTAACGTCAATCCCATAGGACTGCGTTCTTGTTACGACGAAGGAAAACGAATTGCTGAAACTTTAGCATTTGACTATTACAGACAAAATAAAGTTGAGATTCGAGTTGCCAGGATATTTAATACTTACGGCCCTCGGATGTTTGAAAACGATGGTCGTGTAGTTAGCAACTTTGTAGTTCAAGCGTTACAAGGTATTCCTTTAACTGTATACGGTGAAGGTACACAAACCCGTAGTTTTTGCTACGTATCTGACCTAGTAGAAGGACTGATGCGGTTGATGAATGGCGATTACATCGGGCCAGTAAATTTGGGTAATCCTGATGAGTATACAATATTAGAATTGGCAAAGGCAGTACAAAATCTAGTCAACCCAGATGCAGAAATTCAGTTTGAGCCGCTGCCTTCTGACGATCCACGTCGTCGCCGTCCCGATATTACAAAGGCTAAAACCTTGTTAAATTGGGAACCTACCATTCCTCTGCAAGAGGGGTTAAAACTGACAATAGAAGATTTCCGCGATCGCATCAAAAGCGACGTTCAGCTATCAAGCTATTAAGTAGTGCTTCCCACTGCTATGAACTTTCGTGCAGGCTAATTTGACCTATAAGCCTGTGATTAAGTAGCGGTATTTTCCGCTTGTTTGTAAGTTGCGTGCTAACAACTTTTTTTAGAAGACTAACCCCAATAAGAGCGAGGAGTAAAAGAAAATGCGTGTTTGCGTAATTGGTACTGGTTACGTTGGTTTAGTTACAGGTGCTTGCTTAGCTCATATCGGTCATGATGTGATTTGTGTAGACAATAACGAAGAGAAAGTCAAGCTCATGAAATCTGGACAGTCCCCTATTTTTGAGCCGGGACTCTCAGAAATCATGCAGACTGCTATTCAAACTCAAAAGATCCACTTCACCACAGATCTTGCCGCAGGAGTAGCTCATGGCGAAATTCTGTTTATTGCTGTAGGAACTCCACCTCTACCCACCGGTGAAAGCGACACCCGTTATGTAGAAGCTGTCGCCCGTGGCATTGGGGCAAATCTCAACGGTGGCTACAAGGTAATTGTGAATAAGTCTACAGTCCCCATTGGCTCTGGTGACTGGGTGCGGATGATTGTCTTAGATGGGATTGCAGAACGTCAGAAAACACTCGTACCCGCAGGTGGAGTGGCTAGTGAAGATAAATTACCTGAGATGGCGGCTCATTTCGATGTAGTTAGCAATCCTGAGTTTTTGCGTGAAGGTTCAGCGGTTTATGATACCTTTAATCCCGATCGCATTGTATTAGGCGGCAATAGTCAAAAAGCGATCGCCTTAATGCAAGAACTGTATGCCCCAATTGTCGAACGCAAGTATGCCGCTGACCAATCTTTACCTCCTGTACCAATTCTGGCTACAGACCTCAGCTCAGCAGAAATGATTAAATACGCTGCTAATGCGTTTTTGGCGACTAAAATTAGTTTTATTAACGAAGTTGCTAACATTTGCGATCGCGTCGGTGCTGATGTTACTCAAGTAGCTAAAGGCATCGGTTTAGACTCCCGTATTGGTAATAAGTTTTTACAAGCTGGTATCGGTTGGGGTGGTTCCTGCTTCCCTAAAGATGTTGCTGCCTTAATTCACACTGCTGATGACTACGGTTACGAAGCCCAGTTACTCAAATCTGCCGTTAGCGTCAACGAACGCCAGCGTCTAATAGCATTGGAAAAATTGCAGCAAGTTCTCAAAATTCTCAAAGGTAAAACTGTGGGACTACTAGGTCTTACCTTCAAGCCAGATACAGACGACATGCGCGATGCCCCAGCACTCAACCTGATTGAACAGCTCAACCGATTAGGGGCGAAAGTGAAAGCCTACGACCCAATTGTTTCCCAAACAGGCTTGCGTCACGGTCTTTCTGGAGTATTGGTGGAAACCGATGCTGAAAGACTTGCTGATGGATGTGATGCCCTGGTTCTCGTAACCGAATGGCAACAGTTTAGTACTCTGGACTACGCCAAGATGGCGAAACTGATGAGTCATCCCGTGATCATCGATGGTCGTAACTACCTTGATCCCGAAACAATGGTCAGAGCTGGATTCCAATATTTAGGTGTAGGAAGATAAAGAATTAAGTTTTTTAATTTTTAACAATTACTTGCCGCCTAGAAATATCCGGGCGGCATTTTGTAATTGGGAATGGGGAACTCGGGCCCCCTTTCAAGGGCAGGTTTTTCATATTCAGTCTGAAAAAACCTATTTTTTCGTTCCGAAATCTTTCTCCCTGTCCCCGTGTCCCCGCGTCCCCGTGTCCCCGCGTCAACCAAAACGCGAAATCTAAAAAACCTACCCATAAGAGACTGGGGCTAGGCTGTAAACTTTGTACTCTTTTGCCCATAAGGGTTCATGCAGAAAGTGTGTTGACTATTTTTGTGGAAAAACGGCTGGAACAGCCGTTTTTCCACAAACAAAAAAGAACACGAATAATTTTCCGCAAAATCGCCTAAAAACCAACAAAGTCAACAGCCTAGACTGGGGCCCCCGCTCCCGCAGGGATTAGGGGTAATGGGGAAATTTTCTTTGCGTCACCGCGTCTTTCCTCATCCCGCGGCCCCTACATAGGACGATCGCTAAACTCGGAGTTATAACCTTCTTCGCCGTGTTCGTTGATATCTAAACCTTGGAATTCGGCTTCTTCTTTGACTCGCAGACCAACCGTGGCATCAATAATTTTGAGAATAATCCAAGTACCAACAGCTGCGATCGCATAAGCAATTACAATAGCTGCTAGTTCTACTCCCAATTCATTAAAATTACCACGCAATACACCATTTTTACCTGCTGAGTTAACTTCGACGGTGGCAAAGAGTGCTGTTAAAATTGCGCCCACAGTACCACCAACGCCATGTACAGGATAAGTATCTAAAGCGTCGTCGATTTGCAGCTTGTGCTTGAAACTCACTGCATAGAAGCAAACAAAAGAGGTGATGAAACCAATTAAAATTGCTGATAAGGGTGTAACAAATCCAGCTGCTGGGGTGATACCTACTAAACCCGCGACAGCTCCTGTTGCTGCTCCCACTGCTGTTGGTTTACCGCGCAAAACTCCTTCCAAAATTAACCACATTAAAGCTGCCGCCGCCGCCGCTGTGTTAGTAGCAACAAAGGCTGATGTTGCTACATTTGTGACTAAATTACCAGAAATTCCACTAGCAACAGATAAGGCACTCCCAGCATTGAAGCCGAACCAGCCAAACCAGAGTAAGCCAGCACCCAACAAAATAAAGGGTACATTGTGCGGTGGGCTGAGGCGATCGGGATGGGTTTTGCGAGGGCCAAGGACGATCGCAGCAACTAAAGCAGAAACCCCAGAACTAATATGAACAACTGTACCACCAGCAAAGTCAAGGGCACCCAAGCCACCAGATAAGCCTAAGAATCCACCTTTAGCCCATACCATATGAGCTAGGGGAGTGTATATAAAGGTTGACCACAGCAGTACAAATAAGCAATAGGCGCGAAAGCTCATCCGCTCAGCGATCGCCCCAGATATTAAAGCTGGGGTGATAATGGCAAACATAGCTTGATAAATCATGTATGCTTGGTGGGGAATTGTAGCGGCATAAGAAACAACTTCTACTGGGTTCGACCCTTTAAGATAATCGGTTGTTTCTAGCCCAACACCATTCAAACCTAGCCATTGTAAGCTACCGATGAACGGCAAACCTGGTGCAAAGGCAAGACTATAGCCCCACAAGATCCATGTGACACCGACGATCGCCATCAACACAAAGCTCATCATTAATGTGTTTAGAATGTTGCGCGATCGGACAAATCCACCATAAAAGAATGCTAATCCTGGTGTCATCAACAGAACGAGTGCCGATGAAATCAGCATAAATGCTGTATCTCCAGTATCGGCAGCAGGTGGGGCAGTAGCAGGTATCTGAGCAAAAGCATTGCCCATCAGCGGTACTACCAAAATCAGTAGGGTAATAGCCCCAATTACGACAACTTTCTTCAACACTTGTTTTTGTTCCTAAGCACAAACAATTTTGTCTGACTTAAATTCATTTCAGTACTGTTTAATACTCCTTTTTGTTTTGAAAGTTACTTAACCTGGGTTTTTGGAAAAGATTAACAAAAATATAATCCTGATTATGTGAACAAAAAAACCAACCGCAGAGGACGCAAAGGGCACGGAGAAATAAGGTTGAAGAGAGTTTTTGTGTGAGTCCTAATATATGTTGAAATTGATGATCAAGACTTTTGGCTTGATAACTGCATAACCCATTGTGTTAAACCAGGAAATAACCGATGAACAGTTGATAAAATTGACGCTGAGCCAACTATTATCTCATCTTTTTGATGCTTGACTACATCCCAAATTGCTTGGGCTACATCTTCAGGTTGACTTGTGAGTTGCGTTTCTAGCAAGTTGTTCATTTGCTGGCGATATTTTTGAGCTTGTGTTTCATCTTGCCCTCGAAACTGCGCCCTTTCCATAAAGTCACTTCTCGTTGCACTGGGTTGCACTGCACACACATGGATACCTTTTGGCTTTAGTTCCAGTCGCAGAGTATCTGTAAACCCGGTGACAGCATATTTGCTAGTACAGTAAGCCGTCATGTAAGGTAGAGGTATTTTTCCTCCCATAGACCCCACATTTACAATTGTCCCAGTACCTCTTTGTAAGAAGTGGGTCAGTAGTGCTTGAGTAGTGTGAAGGTATGCCCAAAAATTGGTATCCATAATTTGTTGCCAATCTTGCAATGAGGTGTTCTCTATTGGCCCAGTCATACAGATGCCAGCATTATTTATCAGTACATCGATATTGTTGGAAAAATCTAAAGCCTTTTCTACTAGGGCTTGCACTTGTTCTACATTTCTGACATCGGTAGGAACAGCTAGTGCCTTTTGCCCAAGATTCCGTATCTCAACTGCTGTTGATTCTAAACGGTCTGGCTGTCGCGCTGCTAGGACGATATCGTAACCTTTACGAGCAAATAAAAGTGCTGTAGCTTTACCAATTCCTTGGGAAGCACCTGTGATAATTACTGTAGTAACCATAGAATTACTGGTGTTAACGCTGTATTATTTTTAAATATTTTTGCAAGATTTTCTCTGAGACGGCAGCAATGACTATTCGCCATGCCCTTGAAACTGATTTGCCCATGATTGTGGCAATTTATAACGCTGCAATTCCTAGCCGCATGGCAACAGCTGATTTAGAACCAGTGTCTGTAGAAAGTCGCCTCGCTTGGTTTGGTGGGCGATCGCCTTCACATCGTCCCCTGTGGGTAGTCGAAGTTGAAGGAGTAGTTGCAGGATGGCTCAGTTTCCAATCATTTTACGGACGGCCAGCTTACAGTACAACTGCCGAAATTAGTATTTATATCGCCCCAGCTTTTCAGCGGTGTGGTTTAGGACGGCAACTGCTAACGCAAGCAATTACCCAAGGACATAGTTTAGGTTTCAAGACTCTGGTAGGTTTTATTTTTGCCCACAATCAACCTAGTTTAAAGCTTTTTGAAAGTTTTGGCTTTCAAACTTGGGGACATTTGCCTCAAGTTGCAGAACTTGATGGGGTTGAACGCGACTTAGTAATTATGGGACTGCGAATTAGTGAATCTGTTGTGTAATATTTGAGAATTTCTATGTTGTTAACTGCGATCGCACCCATTTTCTAAACTCTTGTAGTCTGGCATTTTCACCTTTTTCAGAGTCTGGTTGTATAAATCTTACCAGTTCTTTTATAGGAAATAAGCCAAACGCTAAACTTGTTTCTGACTGCATATAACCCGCATCAGTCAGAATATTAACTGTTAACTTACCTTGATTAAATCGCCAAACTTCAGGCATTTTTAATGCTTCATATATAGCCATTTTATCAATTGATAAATTAGTTACATCAATTTCAATAACTAAATCAGGTGGTGGATCTACTTTCAAATCAATCTTTAATTTGCCACGCATTAAGGCTTCATTTTGAATATAAAAACATTCGTCCGCTTCTTTACCAGCAGCTTTGGGTTTTGAACGCCATGTCGTAGATTTCAAACCGAGAATTTCCAACCCTAGCTCTTCAGAAAGTACAATTACTAGCCGTCCGAGAGTCCAGCTATATCTTTCATGTTCTGGTAGGGGTGTCATTAGTTCGAGAGTTCCCTGATAGTAGGTTATTCGGGGAGTGGGATGCTCCGCAAAAACTTCTAAAAGCTTTTCGTACATTTCCCAACTAATGTCGTAAAGAACAAGTCGAGAACCTTCCATTGGAGGTGTCGCTGGAGCTATAGTCTGAGCCATGATGTTATGTAAGCACTTATTTGCCTAATGGCATGTTAAGCTAAGAAATCTAGTCGCGATCGCCGCTAATACTTTTGTCTTCGCATTGTCTCACAGCTAACCTCTGACTGACTAATTCAGCCGCTAACTCGATCGCTGCTTTCATACTCGTAGCATCAGCAATTCCTTTACCTGCGATATCAAAGGCTGTTCCATGATCCGGTGAAGTCCGCACGAAGGGAAGACCAATGGAAGTATTAACCGCTCGATCAAACGCCATCAGCTTCACAGGAATCAAACCTTGGTCATGGTAAAGTGCCAAGTAAGCATCCGCTGGATTTTGAATATGAGAATTCCCGTACCAAGCTTGAGCTGGTTTCACCCACATTGTATCTGGCGGTATCGGCCCATCTAACTGTAACTGTGGTCGATTTATTCGTTCTTGTTCTAACCACGGAATCAACCAATCTTGTTCCTCGGTTCCGAGTTGTCCCATTTCGCCACTGTGGGGATTTAAACCTGCGATCGCAATTCTCGCTTTTTCTATCCCAAAATCTTTTTCTAAACACTCCACCAGCAAATCCAGTTTTTTTGTGAGTAACTGCGGTGTCAATGTCTGAGCTACTTGACATAAAGGAATATGTGTGGTGGCTAGTAATGTGCGGAGTGTCCAGCTAGTGTGGGGCGATCGCGCCACAAATAACATCCCAAAGCGCTCAACACCTGAGTTTTGGGCTAAGAGTTCTGTTTGTCCTGGATAATTGTAACCTGCGGCTTTCCAAGCAGATTTGGCGATCGGGCCTGTAACAATACCATCAAATTCACCAGCAAGTGTCCGGGCGATCGCCTGTTCCATGTAGGCGAAACTAGCCGCACCACTCGCCATATTGCCTATTCCTGTAATAATTTCATTTGCAATTTCCTGATCTAAATCCACATCAATAACTGACAACTGATCTGGATTTAGCAAAGGGACTAAATTCTCTGTTAAGTTCAGTTTTTGATAAGTTTGTGTTAGTATATCCCGGTTTCCCAATACTGTCACGTCATATTTTTGCCGGATTTCCACATCTACCAAAGCCTTCAAAATCACCTCTGGCCCAATTCCCGCCGGATCTCCCAACGTCAGCGCCAAACGCGGCCGACTTTCCTGATGCGAAAAAACTCTCATCTGACCTTGATTCACTTGATACATATTCACCGCACTATCCCCCATACTTCTCCTGTCGCAGATACTACGCGTAGTTTGCTTAAGCGCAGGTTCCCAATCCCCAATTCCCCAACACTAGGGATTAACCACCAAACTAGTTTAGAATTATTTACACGGGTCTAATCCCACAGATGCTATCACAAAGCTTCTGTAGACTTAGTTTACATAAATGAATTCGCAAAGGAGACTCACATCAATGGGTGGCGAAATTTTTAATGCAGCTCTGTTGTCTTTCAGTTTAATCTTTGTGGGCTGGGCTTTGGGCGCGTTGCTATTAAAGATTCAGGGTTCAGAAGAATAATCCCACTAAGTTATCCCCCCCTTTAAGCAGCAAAGGGTTTTCCCTTTCTGAAAAAGCAGCTTGTCCGCCAACCGGACAACGCTTTTTCTAGCCTTTAGTTGTTTAACACCATTTTCTGAGAAAGAGTGTAAACTTTTGTTTACATGTATAATTCTGTTAAGATTCTTTTCATAAAACATTTAAGATTTATAACAGCCCTCATGACATTATTAATTGTCGGTGCTACTGGCACCTTAGGAAGACAAGTGGCTCGTCGTGCTATCGATGAGGGGTATAAGGTACGCTGTCTTGTTCGGAGTAGTAAAAAAGCAGCTTTTTTGAAAGAATGGGGTGCAGAACTCGTACCAGGAGATTTGTGTTTTCCTCAAACCCTGCCAGCAGCATTGGAAGGTGTAACCGCAGTCATTGACGCAGCAACATCTCGTCCGACAGATTCACTGAGCATTAGACAAGTAGATTGGGACGGTAAAGTAGCATTAATTCAAGCTGCAAAAGCAGCAGGTGTAGAACGCTTTATTTTCTTTTCAATTCTGGATGCTGAAAAATACCCAGAAGTGCCACTGATGGAAATTAAGCGGTGTACAGAACTGTTTTTAACTGAATCGGGCTTGAACTACACCATTTTAAGGTTAGCTGGCTTCATGCAAGGGTTAATCGGTCAGTATGGGATTCCCATTTTAGAAGGACAACCAGTTTGGGTGAGTGGTGAGTCTTCTCCTGTAGCCTACATGGATACTCAAGACATTGCTAAGTTTGGTATTCGTGCTTTGAGTGTGCCAGAAACAGAAAACCAAGTTTTTCCTGTGGTAGGTACTCGTGCTTGGAGTGCAGAGGAAATTATTAATCTGTGCGAACGTTTATCCGGCAAAGACGCCAGGGTAACACGGATGCCAATCAACTTACTGCGTACCGTGCGAAGCTGTATGCGCTTCTTTCAGTGGGGGTGGAACGTAGCAGACAGACTAGCATTTACCGAAGTGTTGGCTAGTGGTAAACCATTGAATGCCTCAATGGATGAGACATATACAGTTTTTGGATTAGATAAACAGCAAACCACAACCTTAGAGAGTTACCTGCAAGAATACTTCAGCCGGATTATGAAAAAGCTGAAGGAGTTAGACTACGAAAAAAACAAAACCAAAAAGCAGTCTAAAAAAACTCCCTTAAAAAAAGTCAACAGTCAATAGTTAGTAGTCAATGAACTCTGGACTTTTGACTATTGACTAATGACTACACTGTCCAAAATGTGTAACTATTACAAAAGACAGAGCATCGCCTATACTTGGATATTTGAGTGTGCCGAAAGCAGGCATTATCTACAATGACGTTAAACCGGTAGCGGGTCGAGTCGCTATCGAGCTAAAAGACAAGCTAACCGCAGCCGGTTGGAATGTATGCATCACAACGAGTGTCGGTGGCATTCTGGGCTACTCTAACCCAGAGAGTCCAGTTTGCCACACCCCAATTGATGGCCTGATACCTCCTGGTTTTGACTCAGACATGAAATTTGCGATTGTACTGGGAGGAGATGGCACTGTGTTAGCAGCGTCACGCCAGGTAGCAGCCTGCGGTGTTCCGTTGCTGGCGGTGAATACTGGTCATATGGGATTTCTCACAGAAGCTTACCTCAACCAATTGCCTCAAGCATTAGAGCAGGTGATGGCGGGTGAGTATGAAATTGAAGAGCGAGCAATGCTGAGCGTGAAAGTGATTCGAGGAGAATCGCTATTATGGGAAGCCCTTTGCTTGAATGAAATGGTGTTGCATCGAGAACCATTGACCTCTATGTGCCATTTTGAAATTGCTGTGGGGTATCACGCACCAGTGGATATTGCCGCAGATGGTGTGATTGTCTCAACACCGACTGGTTCCACTGCTTATTCATTAAGTGCTGGCGGGCCAGTAGTGGCCCCTGGAGTACCAGTCTTGCAGCTAATACCTATTTGTCCACATTCTTTAGCTTCAAGGGCATTGGTGTTTCCAGACACTGAACCAGTTAATATTTATCCAGTCAATATTGCTCGGTTGGTAATGGTGGTGGATGGCAATGGCGGATGTTATATCTTCCAAGAGGATCGAGTACACTTAGAGCGATCGCACTACAGTGCCAAATTTATTCGCCTCCAACCACCAGAATTTTTCCGCATTTTACGAGAAAAACTAGGTTGGGGCTTGCCACATATTGCTAAACCCACTTCTGTAGAATTGCCATAGGGAAGAGTTATTTGTCATTTGTGACTATTCCCATACTTCTTTTGTCAAAGACGCTAGCGCCTGGCTTGCTTAAGCGTAGGGGTACGACTTTGCTTAGTACAAGTTGTCAATTCCCCATTCCCCATTCCTTCCAGAATCACTGGTATATGTATGGTATTTGGATTAAGTTATTAAGTTGCATTTGAGAATTAGGATGGCTGATCCCTGAACGTGCTAGAACATACTAGGCAGCATGTCAAATCAAAATTCCTCCATCACTAAAAGCTCGTAATTGCACTTTTAACTTAATTTACGGACTTTTTTCAAGTCTGTAAGTTCTAAAACCTCATATCCCAAATTGTTATGACAGTTGCTCAAAGTCCTTGCGTTTTGGTGATTGAAACTGATGAGAGTCTGGCTAGTCAGCTTTGTTTCGATTTACAAGAAGCTGGTTACGATGCGATTTTGGCTCATGATGCCACAAGCGGTTTGGAATACTGCCGCGATCGCCAACCTGCTTTAATAGTTTTAGACCGAATGCTGGCAGGAGAATCAGGACTTTCTTTGTGTAAAAATTTAAGGAGCGTTGGTACGCGATCGCCTGTACTAATTTTAATGGCACGGGATACAGTTGATGATCGTGTAGCTTGTCTAGAAGCTGGAGCTGATGATTACATCCTCAAGCCTTATCGCTCTGAAGACTTTTTAAAGCTGATTCGCCTCTACCTTAAACCTGATGTTGACACTACAGAGCAATTACGCTTTGCAGATCTAATTTTAGACATCGCAACGCGCCGGGCAATACACAACGGACGGGCTATTGATTTGACAATGAAAGAATTTGAACTATTAAAATTCTTAATGGAACATCCCCGTGAGGTATTAACTCGCGAACAAATTCTCGAAAATGTTTGGGGTTACGACTTCATGGGTGAGTCAAATGTGATTGAGGTGTATATTCGATATTTGCGTCTAAAAATTGAAGAAGAAGGTCAAAAGCGTCTAATTCAGACTGTGAGAGGCGTAGGTTACGTATTGAGGGAATCTTAAACACAGCTATTTTTGAACTTTAACACTCAAAGGCGTGGGTTTTTCAGGTTAAATTCTGTAAAATCAAAATTTAAATTACCAAATCAACACTATTATGATTCATTGGACAGGTTTGTTGTCGATGTTGCTGGGTGTTATACTCATGGGCTGTTCTTTACCATCACCAGCGGAACCTCCTATTACCATTTCTAGTTCTCCAACTTCAGCACTCGACAACTTGGGTCAAACACTACCAATTTCTGCGAAAGCTATTATTCCTGATGGCACAGTAATTCAGTTGGAAGTAACACAAACACCAGAACAGCAAGCAAAAGGATTAATGTATCGACCTGCTTTACCTAATGACCGAGGAATGCTATTTGCATTTCCTTCAGCACAACCAGTCAGGTTCTGGATGAAAAATGTACCTGTGCCTCTCGATATGGTTTTTCTCAAGGATGGAATAGTTAAATTTATTCAAGCTTCTGCACTTCCTTGTAAAAATGAGCCTTGTCCTACTTATGGGCCCGATACACCAATTGACACCGTGATCGAACTTCGGTCTGGACGAGCTGCTGAATTGAAGTTGAAGGAAGGAGATAAAGTTAAAATTGAGTCTCTTAAAACCGTAAATACACATAGGTAACTACTTGGATACTTTCTCTATTACAGTCCAGTAAAAATTATATTGTGATTTTTTTGTAAAAAATGTCACGTATTGTGGTAAAACGGTCACTAGTAAGGCTACTATTTAAAAACTCTGGTATATAGATATCAAACCTTGCTTTCTTAAAGCTGCAATAACAGTTTTCAGGTGGGGTTGTAAAAATCTTCCTTTTGACGTAAGTGTGAATAGTCGTCAATAAGGGAGTATAAACTATGGAATCTTTATTACTGGATGTGTAATTAAACCAAGCACTGAAGTAAATAGAGATGAAACCAATATGACCAGGTAAAAATACTGCTTGAGAATCTAGAAGCCATACTAAACAAACTGCACTATATATAAAGTTATCTTTTCCAGACTATCTGTGAGAAAACTCTATATAGATGCAGATCAAAAAACTGTACTGGGGTGTATATTCGATAACAGTACAGCAACAGATAATATCCAGGCTACTGCCTACTGAGAAATAGTGAACTAAATATATGACAATACACTCTACGCAAGGAGGTGAGATACAAATGTCACCAACAACTTATTCCCGACTAATTCATTTTTTACAAGAGGATTTAGCAATTTCCACAGCCTCGTTGGCGGTTGCACTCCGTCATCGAGAGCAAGATCCAGGGCCTTTACCAATGATTCTTTGGCAATATGGGTTAATTACTCTAGAACAGTTAGAGCAAATTTATGATTGGCTAGAAACGGCTTAGGTGATAAATTCAAAATTCAAAATCAATAAATGTATTGTGCGTGCTAATTTCTTGGCTAACACTGAGTACAAATTACAGTAATAGTAGCCTACGAATAGCTGATTCAGGAGAATTAAAGTATGTCACATTCACCCTACCTTGTTCCAAGGTTAATACATAGGGAAGTTGACTCTGGCGGTTTCTACTTATTTACATATAGATTAAAAGAGCGAGTTATTTTATTAACTCGCTCTTTTGATTATGATTATTCTAATTACTTACCAATGACCATTAAAAAGGAAACAGGAAATCAGAAAAACTGTTCCCTTCTTTAATAACTATTGTGCAAATACTTTAGCTGCTGCTGCTACACCAGAACCGGGAGTAAAGTCTTCGTAACCAAGTTCTAAGAGGGCAACTTCTAAAGATGCGATACAACTGAGGATATCGCGATCGCTGACAAAGCCCAAGTGACCAATGCGGAAAATTTTGTTTGAGAGATGGTCTTGACCACCAGCCAAGGCGATATCGAAACGCTTTTTCATCAACGACCGAATTTTATCGGCTTCAATTCCTTGTGGTGCTACAGCTGTTATTGCTGGACTAGCGTTACCATCAGCCGCAAACAAGGGTAAATTTAACCCCTTAATAGCAGCACGGGTAGCATTCTTGAGTCGGTCGTGGCGAGCAAATATCGATTCTAAGCCTTCTTCCTTCATGATTTGCAACGTCTTGTGCAGTGCAAAAATCATGTTGACAGGTGGAGTAAAGGGAGTAGTGTTTTTGGCTGCGGCTTTGCGATATTTACCTAAGTCTAAATAATATTTCGGTAATTTCGCGGTTTTATAGGCTTCCCAAGATTTGGGGCTAACAGAGACAAACCCTAAGCCAGGTGGGATCATGTAGCCTTTCTGAGAACCGGAGGCGACTATATCCAAGCCCCAAGCTTCTACTGGGAGATTAAATGCACCCAAACTAGTCACGGCATCAACAATAATTAACGCCTCACCGTGTTCTTTGACATGACGATTAATGGTCTCCAGGTCATTAAGAACACCCGTTGAGGTTTCGCTGTGGGTGATAACGACAGCTTTGATTTGCTTTTCGCTATCTGCTTGGAGTTTTTCTGCAAACAACTCTGGGTCTAAGGGTTTTCCCCATTCGACGGTAATTTCTTCTACATTCAAACCGTAAGCTTGAGCAACTTCTACCCAGCGTTCACCAAACTTACCATTTGAACCAACTAAAATGCGATCGCCTGGAGAGAGAAAATTAATGATTCCAGCTTCCACAGCACCCGTACCACTGACATTCAGCATTAGCACATCGCTTTGAGTTTGGTGCAGCCATTTGAGATTTTCTGTCACCTCTGCCAGAATGTTGCTAAATTCACCAGTACGGTGTCCAATTGGGTGCTTGGCTAATGCCAGTAGGGCGGCTTCTGGCACTGGAGTAGGGCCAGGGATCATTAGCATCAGCTTATCGTCCATGTTTGTGTCCTAAATTTAAATTAAATCTTATATTAAGTTCCGGCAATCACTTATTATTAAAATTTCTCCACGTTCCCTCGTCAACCCTAATGATCAGTCTTCAGGTGAAAATAATGTTATTTATTGTCTTGAGTGGAATATTTCTACTCATCACCCAAAGTTTCAATCAATAAATCTACCTGTTGCTGTCGCTGCTGCAAAAAACTTTCGCACTGACGCAAATATTCAACAGCAGTAGCAAATTGGTCAAACACATCAGCCAAATCCAACTCTCCCGCCTCAATTCGAGCGATGATTTGCTCTATTTGGGCCACCTTCGCCTCATAACTCCAATCTGTCACTAACTCAGAACTAGAAGAATTCTTGCGTTTAACCATTCAAACTTTGTGCCCTTTGCGCCTTTGTGAGTCCAGCCCCCGTCTTGGCGGTTTCCGTCACGATGGGGGACTGGCGAACCCGTAGGGGGGTTCGTTAATCTCTAACTTCCATAACTTTCACTTTAACCTCACCTTGCCCCAACTGAATCAACAACTCATCTCCCACAATTAACTCAGTCGTAGAACGAGCAATCGCCCCATCTTTTTGCCTCACCACAGCATAACCACGTTGCAGGACGGCTTGAGGGTCAAGACTGGCCAACTTTTGCCGTAACATTTCTAAATATTGCGTTGCTTGTTGCGATCGCCCCATCGTTACTTGCAGTAGTTGCTGCCGCTTCCAAATCAGCTGTTGCGCCTCTTGCTGTACTTGTCGATCTAAGCGCAAACGTCGCAAACGGTGACGTAATACTTGCAGTTGATTCGCAGCTGTCATTGTAGAGTCATGTACTGCTTGCTGTAAAGCCGCAACTCGCTGGCGATGTTGAATATACAACTCTGATAAGGCTGGCACAGCCATTTCCGCAGTAGCTGTGGGAGTATGCACACAAGCATCTGCTACTAAATCTGCTAAAGATTCATCCCGTTGATGACCAATACCAGTAATCACAGGAATCGAACAACTTGCAAGCGATCGCACCACCCGCTCATCATTAAAACAAGCCAATTCCTCAACCGCACCTCCACCCCGCGATAAAATTAGCACCTCGGCGCGTCCATCCCGTTCTACCCGTCCAATTGCCTTGACTATAGATTCTGGGGCTTGCTCACCTTGGACTGTCGCCGGAGAAAACAGAACATGTAAACCAGGATACCGTTGCTTGAGGGTTTTTTGAATATCGCCCCAAGCCGCCGCAGTCGGTGAAGTGACAACTGCGATCGTTTGGGGATGAGGCGGGAGAGGACGTTTGCGTTCTGCATCAAATAACCCTTCAGCCAGCAAGCGATTTTTGAGTTGTTGATAGCGTAGCGCCTGTAAACCAACACCAGCAGGTAAAGCCTGCCAAACCGACAACTGATACTCTCCCCTTTGTGGATAAACTCGAATACTACCTAAAATAATTAACTGTTCACCAGGAACTGGCATTTGTGCAATTTTCGCCAATTGACTATTCCATACCACACACTTAATTCCTGCCGTACCATCAGGGTCTTGTAGCGTAAAAAATAACCCACTGCGATGATGGTTAGCACTAGAAACTTCGCCCGTCACCCAAACTTGTCGTAGTTGCTGATCTTGCTCCAACAAAAAGCGGATATAGTCGGTTAACCCAGCTACTGAGAGCGCAGTGTCAACAACTAGGGAGTCAGGAAGGTCGAAAGTCATCAAAGACGCCTAAAAGCTTTGGGGTTGGAGCGATTTTAGCATTTTTAATCAAATCAAAGTCTATCTCATTGACACTCTCCGGGCTAAAGCCACGGAGATTCTTAAGACATTGCTGCCTTAATATCCTGTTTGCACAGGTTCCCCGGCTCACCACGTTTGCACAGGAGTGCGTGGTGATTTTGTCCTAGGGCGTT